>CAYLXA010000013.1:0-89520 GCA_964387845.1 uncultured bacterium | reverse complement strand
ACGCTAGCCATCTCTGTATTACCGCGGCTGCTGGCACAGAGTTAGCCATGGCTTCCTCTCTCGGTACAGTCAATCATCACGATTATTCACCGTAATGAGTTTCTTCCCAAGTGACAGTAGTTTACAACCCGAAGGCCTTCATCCTACACGCGGCGTCGCTCCGTCAGGCTTTCGCCCATTGCGGAAGATTCTCGGCTGCTGCCTCCCGTAGGAGTCTGGACCGTGTCTCAGTTCCAGTGTGGCTGACCATCCTCTCAGACCAGCTACCCGTCATAGCCTTGGTGAGCCATTACCTCACCAACAAGCTGATAGGCCGCGGGCTCATCTCATTGCGACAGGCCTTACGGTCCCCGTCTTTTTACCTCATCCTCCGAAGAGGACGTGGTCACATCTGGTATTAGCTCATCTTTCGACGAGTTATCCCAGTCATTGAGGCAGATTGCCCACGTGTTACGCACCCTTTCACCACTAATTTCCCGGAAAAGCTAGGAAATCCGTTCGATTTGCATGCCTTATCCACGCCGCCAGCGTTCGTTCTGAGCCAGGATCAAACTCTCCGTAATTTAGTATTTGAATCTTTCGTCAATCAAACTTCATACATATATATGAAGCTCAACTGACTTGGACTCATATGTTGAGACATTGACCCTCGCACAAATTCAAACTATAAGAAAGAGCAAAAAAACAGAAAATAAAGGACGCCCTTTTCTAAGTAAGGGCGTCCTTTATTTTTAAGACAAAAGTTTTCAATAAAGACGACGAACCAATTTATCGTCTTCTGCAATCACAAAATTTAATTTATTAATGACCGTATGGGACTTACAACTATGGTAGGAATTACTACTCAGAGCCTCTCCCAAAAGTGAGAGATTATATGATTAGATAAAATCTATGTCAACATTATTTTTAGATTATTTTTAGGTGTAAATCGGCGATTAGCCGTATTATGCGCAGCAATACCCCAAACTGGGGTCAAGCGGATCGGCAGAAGACTGAGCGCAAAGAGAGCCGCCGCATGCTGCAATTGGCGATCCGATTTGGTTGGGACAATCTACGCAACTGCCGCCGGGACAGCCGGGAGTATCCGGAATACACCATCCAGCGCTGCATGTTTCATAGTTACAGCCGCTTTGCGGTAGTCCATCATAATCACATTCATTTGAATCATATAAACCGGTTGTAAATTGACATGCGCCAGCGATACATTCCTGGAGATAACATTCGTTATCATACACCGGGATTTCAGGAGTGCCGGGATTACCGTCATGATCCCACGTTTGGCTTGAATTCGGATGAACACAACTTGTGCCGTCGGCTTTGATAGGATTCGAGCAGACACCGGTTCCCGGATCGCAAACGCCAACGTCATGACATTGATCCAGCGCTGTGCAGACCACCGACACTCCGGGTTGACAAACGCCAAAGTTATCACAAACTTCATCGCCATCACACAAATCTGCGTCAGCGCAGGAAGTTCCATTCGGTAAATTTTGATTTATACAGCCGGTATCATAATCACATACGTCGGTTGTGCACGGATTTCCGTCATCGCACGATGTGGCTGTTCCGCCGATACAAATTCCGGCGTCGCATTGTTCACCTGTTGTGCAGATATCTCCATCATCGCAAGCCAGACCGTTCATGCCGGTGCCATCAAATACGCAATGCCCCGCGGTTAAATCACAGCTATCATCCGTACATTCATTTTGATCATCGCAATCGGATGTACTATCACAAGGCATCGGATCGCACGAACAAGTTTCCATATTAGGAACACTGCCCTGACTACACAAAAATGGCACACACTGGCATTGACAGTTCATACAAAATAGAGGTGTCCCAAGCGGAGGAGGGTTCGGATTGGGGGCACAAGCGCTATTGTCGCACTGCTCATTTAAACCAGGTTGAATGACTGAGTCACCACAATATTCCTGCTGACAGCTTGCACTGCAGCCATCACCTGAAGTTGTATTGCCGTCGTCGCATTGCTCGCCTGTTTCCAGAAGATTATTGCCGCAAATTCCGCCTGATCCGGGAACACATAAGCACTCCTGACAATATCTCGGTTGAGGCGAACCAGGCGGACAAGGGTCTGCCATCGGTGCCGGGCCTGATTTAGAAAGGTTATAATAAGACATTTGTTCGGATAAAATTTCTTCAACTGAACCGCTTTGCAAAGAGTAACGTTCGGATTTTCCCATCATGCCGCAACCCGGTAGGCCGGACGGCGTGTAAGGCGTACACGTTTGATCTGCTGCATCAGGATCGGTTGGATCGCACTGTTCCCAGCCGGATTTTACGCCGTCACCGCAAGTCGTACAGTCATGGCCGTTCCACACTGAACCGACCGGGCAGCAATGATAATTGCTCAAAGCAGTTCCGGCCGGACAGGAACATGCATTACAAGCAGCGTTACACTCCTGATCAAACGGACAGCCGTTGGGAAAAGCCGACTCGTCGCAAATCTCGCCAACATCCAGCGCGTTATTCCCGCAAGCGCTGCAGCTTGATCCGTTCCATGAGGTTCCCGTCGGACAACAATGGCCTGAACCCGGCGGATTCTCACTTTCTCCCGACGGACATTCGCAGGCAGAACAAGTTGAATTACAAACAGAACCCGTGATTGCTCCGCACCCGACACCGATATCGCAAACTTCTGAACTAGATGGCGTTAAAATACCGTCACCACAACAAGACTTGCAATCGCCAGCACAAACCGATCCAACAGGACATCCAATAGCTGGAATAATCGGCAAATTTCCACGGTCACACAATTCCGGAGCAGTAACAGTTCCGTCACCGCACAAAGCATTTCCAATCGGACTATAAGAACATTCGCAGGCAGTTGTACAAACTACATTATTACCCGCAATCGGAGGACACTGATTTGGGTTGCCATCGCAACCCTCGTCATCCTGTTTAATGCCGTCACCGCAGACTTCATCTCGACACGTTGAGCTGCAGCCATCGCCGGATATAGTGTTGTTATCATCGCATTGTTCACCGTTATTGACAGTCCCATCTCCGCATGAACCGCCCCCGCCCGAACAAGTGCATGTCGCTGTGTTACAGGTCGCTACACCAGCGCAATGAAAATCATTTTCGCATTGCTCTCCAGGGCCCAACACTCCGTTAGGACATGTGCCTGGCACGACTGATTCGGTACTCAAAATTCCGTCATAAGTTAGATAAACAAAACCCTGCGGATTATTATTTACCGAATATGTACCATAAATGTGGAGAAAATCAGCCGCATGAGGCGCTAAATAGTACTCTATTTTCCGAACCCCACTTTCCAATGTAAGTAAAAGAGGGTTATCGGGTGTTTTGTCGTTCATTTTGCTGAGATATTGGGACGTTAAATTAGACTTCCAATTATTTACCCAAAAATCAGCATCGTACACTTCTCCGGGGAATAAAGATTGAGGATGCTGGAGTTCCCATGAACGAATTCCGTTTAGAATGGAGAAAAGATTTTCGCTTGCATTCTTGAGCTCACGCTTTTTGATCATGCTTTCAAAACTTGGAACACCGACGGCTGCCAATATTCCAATGATCGCAATAACAACGATCAATTCGAATAACGTGATTCCTTTTATCAGTTTAAACCGCTGGAGCCACTTCATTAAAATCTCCTCACATTCAAATCTTCGCTTTCAGGCGTTGCGCGCGGCATAGCCGGTGGCACGCATTCTTCATGTTTCAGCTCACTCGAATATTGGAAAATTCTGTTCGGTGCCGTGTATGTATCAGGAGCCCAATATGCAAATGAAGTGTTATCCGCTTTCTTGAGCGTTACAGATTCCCAAAGCTTATGAACTGAACCGTTTAATTCTACCGACCTTGAGGTTGTTAATGGCGTACAAGACGCAGGATTTCCGGAACAATTCCAAGAAACCCAATCTTCCCCAAAACGGATCATATTTTCAAACCCGCCGCTGTATCTTTGCACATAATAAGGGAGATAGACAAATTTCATTGCCGTTACACTGAAGGGATCAGCTGCCATTTGTCTGGTATTACCTCCTTTTGAATATCGAATCACGGGGTATGGGTTTGGAACACTTTGTCCGGAAACTGCACAGCTAGTAGAACAGGTGCCTAAACCGTTTGTAGCTGTTGGACATTGCCATCCCATGCCAGTGCAGGTCAGTGAGCTTGGATTCACTTGTGGTGATTGCGTACATCCCTCACCACCACAGATATTTGCGGCACAACTCGGACAATAAGTTGAATAACTACAGTTTGAACCAATATTACCTACGCTGCATCCGGGAGGGTTTCCGTCACATACGTAAGGGCAGCTGGTTGACCCTCCGCTTGTTGTGCAACAACCTAAAGTGATACTATCGGGCATGATCAAGCGGCGCGCATTATTTGGATACGCAGGATCATAAGTGTGCCGTGCAAAAGCTGCAAACCGGGCGCCTGGCTTCACCTGCGTATAGTCGTATTCACTGGGACTCACTGGTGAATTTGGTACCGGAACTATATCGGGAGAAGTCACGACCCAGCTTCCGCTAACATTTTCTACTTTTGTTATAAGATGTGCAGTTTCCAAACTAACCACAGACGTGTTTAAAAACCCAGCAACAGAAGGATCATCGCAGGCAACTGTTCCGGCAGGCGTAAAACCATCCGGATTACAAGGCGCCACATGGCGTCCATTTTCATCTACTTTAATATAAAGCGGTATATTATCGTTAAGATCAGCTGCGCTAGTATAGCCTGGCATACCATTACAAGAAGTACAGCCATATAAAAAGCCTTTGTAAGTTTGGCTTCCGATAGTAATGGCAGTAGCAACATCGCCGATAGGGCCCAAATCAATAATACAAGGTGAATTTCCATTACAACTTCCGGCAGGCGGTTCATAATCAATGATTTGGACTCTTGTGTTTCTCCAATTATTGCTTTTAATTCTCGTGATACCGGAAACATCAAAACACTCGGGGTTAGTAGCAGCCGTTGGCGGCGTTCCAACTTCCGGAAAAATGCCCGGAGAAAATGGACAAACGCCTGTATTATCCTGTGATAAGCGCCGATTTCTCAAATATGGAAACCGAGTCCATGGAAATACGAGATTATTTAACATAAGCTGTCCATATGAATATCCTGTTAATGGATTTACATCAAAAGAACGCGCTAAAGAACTTGCTACATCCATAGGCTCCAACTTCTCATTAAGACCGCCGGCTACCAAGACAGCATTGACTGTCACATTTTTGTTTGGATAAATCACATGCGACCTGAAATTATGCTTTGGATAAGGCTGAATACCCGTCAGGTTAGGATTACTGTCAACTGCCGGAAAAGTTGTACCAGGGCCAACAAAGGGATCTTCGAACGAAGCCGGAGCATTCGGCCCTGAATTGGTCCAATCCTGCCAGCTATTCGAAAGAACCATGATTTGATCTGCCACAACCGCAGCCGGAATCATGCCGCACACATCCCCTGAGCCGGGGCCATGGCTGGGCGGTGTGCCTGTTATATTGTAATCACCCTGAATTTGGACAAATCCATTTGTTGCGATGGTTAAACCGTTCACTGGCAACTCAGCTGCATTCTTGATCCGCAACACCGAATTTAAAATATGATATGGGGCGGATAAATTGGTATCAAAACCAATATACAAAACAAAAGGTTTTCGGGGAAATGGATACGTAGCGTTTGGTGAAGGAGGATCCGCATCCGGCAGAACGATCAAATCTTTTAGCGCTCCAACATCCAATTCGACAATTTTAATGGGAAATTGTCCGCGCCGCCAGTCTTGATAAGTAACTGATGGGAAATTCAAAAATCCGTTCGCGCCCCCCCAATTGGTTGGGTTTTCTCCTTTAATAGTAGTTGTATCGGTGCATACAGACCCGGTACAGCCGTACTTTCTAAAATCAAGCGAGATACCCGCAAAATCACTGGATGAATTGGCAATATGCGGATCCGGTAAATTCGGATCATATCTATGCGCGTTGAATGCAACCCATTGAAACTTTACATTTTTAAGAATACTGTTGTCAGAATCAGATGCAAACTCAATTAAATCTCGCGGATTTGCGGAACCGATTTGCAAAGTCCTGAGAGCGGCTTTGTCTTCTAAAAAATAAATATCCGTTACACTGGTCCGGAAATGACTATCCAAAAAGTTTCGCCAGATTTGATTTTCAGAGCTCATAAATGGCGCTACAAGCTCTGGATTCAACGAGTCATAAGCAAGCGAAGTATTAACAACAACATTATTAGCTGGAACGTTTGTATTGGAAGGCGCCGTATTTAAATTAGCCAATGGTGTATGGGCGGTGGTTGGCGGCACGTGCTGATCAGGGCCGCGTAGAAATTCAAATTTAATCGGAGGAGCTCTAATGGGATCTGTGGCTGTATTCATGCCGATCAATCTCGTAAATTGAGGACTTGCTTGGGTTCCGTGGACATCTTGCACTTCAATGATACTTGTCTTCAATGCTTCTGCCCCATCAATTCCCGGAGTCGTATCAAATCCCGTCCACCCCGAATCAATATTACTCAAAAATTGATAACGAACGGGTTTTCCGTACACGTCTGTTTCATAAGGTTTTGTAGCATTATTTTGGGTAGGCGGCGTTTGGCCAATCTTTACCGGCCCGCCCCACATAATAGATCCGCTGGTTTTCAATGCATACATGTTTGGATCGGGATTATTTCGATCGCAATCCGGACATGCAATGGTCAGTGCCGTGTTCTTGTTGGGTGTTAAAAATGCATTTTCACAAACGTAAATAGGTCCTTCCAAACGCGTATTGGTGCCCGGAGACACCACAAAATCTTGGCCGCAAGCAAGGAAAATTGAAAAGCTTGCTATATTAGACGATCGGATTCTAAATTGTTGATTGATACCGGACGTTAAATTTCCAACCTGGTCCGAAAGTTTTACTTTCGCACCAATATCAAAAACTGCAACACCGGATGCCGGTGAAGGATTTTCAAGTGCTCTCACACTTAATTCCAAAACTTCGGTACTTTGCACTGTGGAAGCAAGATATGCTGAGTTTGGTGTAAGAAAATTTAAAAACGACTGCTGAAAACCAACGCCGGGCACCGTATCATCAATATCGTTAAACCATTCCAATGAATTAGTCTCGACACCGGCCACATGGCATCCTCCTCCGCCGGAAGGTGTTGAACTACCGCAAAGAGGATTTGCGTCCGTCGGCGGACAAAACATGCAATCATCAAGGCCGTTGTTCTGAATGGCATTTTTTAAATTAAACATTGCGCGATTAGCAATTGATTCTGTGGCCCACTTAAGATTGGTATCCGAAATCTGTTTTGACAGGTTCTTGATCATGTGGGCATTCTTCAAATAACCCTGAATTAAGCTAGCCGGAATCCACAATGCGAGGACAAACATCACCACCGCAAGCGCATAACCGGATTCTCGGCGATGAATTAATTTCATGTTCCGCTTCCTCCGCTCAATTTAATTTCCAAAGGAACCGTAATTTTCGGGCTATTTGGATCGGTTGACTTAAATCCAAGTCTCACTGTAACTTTTTTATTGTCTGTATCATAAACAAACGGCACGTTGTTGCTTCCCGTAAAACCTGGAGTTTCATCCGGATAATCAACAGATCCAAAATACGAAATTTTGGTAAATTCGCTTGCCGTAATCAGGCTATCTCCGTTCATGTCATAGGTAACTTGCAGAAGAGCAGCGGTGTCCCCACAATTTTTCAGAAAATCATAAATAACCGGTGGTTGGCCAGCACCGCTACTAGTAGGCAAATTGATAACCAATCTATTATTCCAACTAAAATCACTAGAATTTGGGCACGCGGTATAAGCTTGATACCCTTGATAATCGACTGGAGTAATAGCAGAAGAGCCATTGATCATCGTCCGTTCTAGGTATTGAAATATAACAATTTGTTCGGACAAGCGCATACCACGGTCGTAGGTATTGTTCATGATTTTGCTGGAGTAGAGCTGAAAATTAGATGACGCGAAAATCACGGTCGGCACAATGCTGATCGCGACCATGAGCTCGATTAAACTCAAGCCTCTTTCAGATCTCGAAAACAACTTATTTAACCAAAAAAGCAGTGAGCGCTTCTTCATAATACTCGCTTCCTTTCTTCGGCCACTCTGCTTTGATACAAACCTGGGTCGCTTCGCTACTGTCTACTGGTTCTCCGCAATCAAAGTTCATTTCAACGTGGACAAAACACATTGACGGAATCCGGCTGATCATATCACGTAACCGCGCATCATCCGTTAATGCGCTGCCACATTTGCTGCTGTATGCATTACAAATATTCCCACAGATATTGGCATTACAAGAACCAGTCCCGGTTCCTGGATTGCAATAGTGCTGTTCATCAATTCCTGTTGTCGGAAACGAAGACATGTCTTTTACTTCCTGAATGCGCGTATTTAAATAGCGCGATACTTCGGCGCGCATTTCAAGCTCTACAACTTTTTCTTTGGGTGCAAGCAAAAGCTGCATGCTGATCGCGGCGGCAGTTAACACAACCAGCGCTGAAACCATCACTTCAAGCAGCGTAAATCCTTTTTCTGAATTTTTATTTTTTCTTATTGGCGTCATAGTTTGTAAAAGTTGATAAAAACTGAAATCCTTAAACAGCTTATATTTCTACTTTCCGCCAAACCTGTACAAAGTTTAACATGGCAGAAGATGAAAACAATGCGGAGAAATCGGTGTGAATTATCTTATTTAAGCGCTATATGGAAGTTATACAGAAAAAATGACCGGAAATACTAGAAAATAAATGCCTGATTAGCAAAATGTATTACAACCACCTGTCGATGCCGAACCAATGCTTGGCCCATTGGGATGGTCACCGTAAAAAGCTCCGGTTTCATCAATACAAATTGTAGTACCTTCATATTCTTCAGGTGGACTTCCTGTGCCATTTCTTGTAGCAGATGCACAAAAGGTGGTGTCTGAGGCGGCTTCAATTTCGTAATCAAAATAGTTATTGGCAGGAATTTCTATTCCAAGTGCATTCCAAGTGGCCCCGAGCGTCGGGCATGAAGTCCCTGACGAACCCACTAAAGCATAGCAGCCATTTTGATCCTGAAAACTTTCCTCTGCTAAACGTATCATTGATAGCATAGAGGTTGCTTCTGAAACCCGCGCGGCTTCGGTTTGAAAGTAGCGCGGGAGCGTAATTGCCGCCAAAATACCAATGATAGCAATCGTAATCAAAAGTTCGGTTAGCGTAAAACCTTTATTTGAATTTTGCATATTTAAATCCTACGGCCAACAAGGAAACCAGTTAGACTCGCAATCTGCTCCACCTTCATTTTGAGGAACATGGGGACTATTACCATCCCAAATTCCATCTTGATTTAAAGTAATCACTTCATCGTCAGCATTTGCAGCACTAAGTCGTCTCGCAACTGCTCGAAATATAACCGGACCGCTAGTAGGATCATCTGTCCAGTCTATACAATACCCAAATAAAGAATTGGGATTTCCATTTGGATCACCAATGCCCAAACGTGCCCAAAGAGCCGGATCCGCACAAGACCAGCCGCCGTCAGTTGTGTTAAGAATTCCAAGATATTCACCTGCAGGACCATTTCGGTAAGAAATCTCGGCCTGTCGGATAGCACCAAGCATATTAATCGCCTCAGCAGCTCTAGCCTTATCAGTTTGCCCCGTCAAACGTGGCAACACCATTGCAGCAAGAATGCCGAGCAGCGCGATCGTGATCAAAACTTCGGCCAACGTAAAGCCCTTTTTGGAACATTGAGTTTTCATAATCATTCATTAAGTACGACTTCTATTAATCAAAAGTTAACATGGGCGGGAGAAATGTTCAAATTTTGGCTAGCGGATAGCGTAGAGTGGATAGAAAAAACCATTTTTCTGATCATTCCTATATGCTATCCGCTAAACACTATACGCTGTTAATCAATATCCGAAAACGTGAAATAATCGGGAGAAACCAACGAAGAATAATGATCTGGGTAGTTGATGGGAAATGTAAGTACATCATAAGCGCCTGATAAAATCCGCTTAGTGCCTTTAATTGCACCTTTAAACGAACCATAGAAAACACCGCGCAAAGATGCCCATCGGGGCTTTTCGGCGTTGGCCGCTTCGATGATCATATATTTCGGAACTTCAACACCGCCTAAAATCATGTTGCAAGCACCGCGTTTTAATTTTTCAACTTGGGGAGGAATAGCGGAAGAAGGCGAAGCAAATGACAATAAAAAGACGGAAAGAAAGAGAAGGGTTGGTAATTTGTGATTCATTTCACCGCCAAATTTTAAGGATTTCGAATGTAATAACGCCGGCCGGTACCGTGACATTCACTTTTTCGCCGGGCGCATGGCCTAAAAGCGCTTTTCCGATAGGTGAACTAATTGAGATTTTATTTTTTGCAATATCCGCTTCATCTTGCGCAACAAATGAAAACACAACCTTTTGCTTGGTTTTGTGATTCATTAGTTCCGCGGAAGTTCCAAAGTAGATTTTGTCTGTCGGTGCGTCTTTGGCATCAACCACTTTTGCGTTGATCAGCTTCTCTTCAAGCCTGGCTATCTGGCCTTCCAAATGGGATTTGGCATTTTTCGCTGCGTCATAATCTGCGTTTTCCCGCAAATCACCGTGCGCCCGCGCTACCTCAAGCTGATTGGCAACTTCGACACGCTTTACTTCCTTTAAGTATTTGAGTTCTGCCTTTAACTTTTCATAACCTTCCGGTGTAAATAAAACTACTTCGCCCATTTTCATTGACCTTTGTTGAATAATTTGGTTTACGTCACAGAGGGGTCAGTTCTTGAATGTTGAGAACTGACCCCTGCTTTGCCTGCGATCAAATTAACACAAAGCATGGAAAAAATGAAGGCGATTTGATATAGTACCGCATGCCTTCGAAACCTTCAAAAAACCTGGAGACATTCGCAAATCCAAATCCTGAAAGGGATTATGTGATTAATTTCGAATGCCCGGAATTCACCTGTGTTTGCCCTAAAACCGGCCAGCCGGACTTTGCAACAATTCGGATTGAATATGTGCCGGACAAGTTTTGCGTGGAATTAAAATCGCTCAAGTTATACCTTTGGTCCTATCGCAACGAAGGCGCTTTTCACGAAGCGGTCACCAACAAAATTTTAGATGATCTTGTGAAAGCCACAAAGCCACGCAGCATGAAAGTCGTCGGTGATTTTTTTGTGCGAGGCGGGATCCACACTGTAGTTACCGCAGAACATAAAAAATAGCGTTTAGCGTAGAGCGGGTAGCGTATAGAAATCCCAAAACGTTATTCGGCTCTATCCCCTAAACGCTATCCGCTAGATTTAAAAGCTTCGAGTTCAGATTGAAACTTCAGCCAATCTGTTTCTTCATTTTCGATCAAAACCTCTAAATCTTTTAAGCGCTTATTTCTATCTTTAGAAAAATGAAACGGATTGGCACGCATTTCTTCGAGAATCTTTTCCTTCTCAACCGTAAATTGCTTCAGCCGGTTTTCTGATTTCTTGATCTTGTCTTTTTGTTTTGCAATTTCCGGATTATTTTTGGGAGCAGTTTCTTTTTTCTCTTCCGATTTTTTGCTATGCTCTTTCACATGAAGTTCGTGTAATTTATTTTCTTTCTGCTGGATGCCTTGGGCTTCCTGTTCCAAATGATAAACATAATCTTCATATGTGCCGGGATATTTTTTTACGCAGCCATTTTTGACTTCAATAATCTCGGTCGCGACCAAATTCACAAATGTCCGGTCGTGACTGATAAAGAATAGCGTGCCCGCAAATTCCCGAAGCGCTCTCCCTAAAGCTTCGACAGTTTCAAAATCCAGATGGTTGGTCGGTTCGTCCAAAAGCAATACATGGCACTTCGTGAGTAAAAGTCCGGCCAACACAAGCCGCGCGCGTTCGCCGCCGCTCAGGACCTTGATTTGTTTGCGGACGTCGTTTCCTTTAAATAAGAAACTCCCTGCCATGTCGAGAATATCCTGAGTCAAAACGCCGTCAGTTGCGTGGCGCTGCAGGTAATTAAAAATCTCTTCCTCGCCGTTCAGCGTGCCAAATACGTGCTGAGCGTAATAGCCGATATCGAGCCCGGTTCCCCATCGGAATTTTCCGCCTTTCAGTGCCAAATCATTCGCAATTGTCCTCAAAAAAGTAGTTTTTCCCTGCCCGTTATCGCCCAAAACCGCCACATGCGCGCCCCGGTCAACATCCATGTGAATTTTGTTGGCCACCAGTTTCTCGGGATATCCGATCGCAAGGTCATCGCAAAATAGCGCAATTCCTGATTTACGCTCCACGCGCGGCACACGGATTTTGACATTCGACATCGGATGTTCAATTTCGATGGTTTTCAGTTTTTCCATCTGTTTTTGCTTGGATTTTGCCCGCGACGCCGTAGAGGCTTTCGCGCGGAAACGATCGACGAAAGCCTGAAGCTGCTCTCTTTTTTTCTCAATAGATTTGTTGTGCGCTGTTTTTTGGACACGCTGTTCTTCTTTAAATGTGAAATATTCCTCGATGGAACCCGGATAGAGCGTCAGGTCGCCGGCTTCAACCTCGAGTGTATGTTCACACGTGCGCTTTAAAAACTCGCGGTCGTGCGACACAATTAAAAATCCGCCTCGGAAATCCTGAAGGAAATTTTCGAGCAGAATCAGCGTGCTGAGATCGAGATAGTTCGTCGGTTCATCCAAAATTAAAAAGTTTGGATCGTTAAGAAGCATGGCCGCAAGCTTGACGCGCGTTCTGTATCCGCCCGCAAGCGCGCTGATCGGATGAGCAAGCATCTCGTTTGAGATTTGAAACCGGTGCGCCATTTCACCGCATTGCCATTCTTCTTTGCCGGTGTAGCGCATTAAAAACTCGAGAACCGTCTCTGCTTCCTTGTAAGGGTCCTGCTGTTCCAGATAACTGAGTTTCAGGTCGGCACTTTTTGATATTTCACCGCTGTCGGCCTGCTCGTGGCCCGTGATAATTTTGCAGAGCGTGGACTTGCCCGCCCCATTCCGGCCGATCATGCCGATCTTCTGGTCGGTTGAAAGCGTGGCGCTTGCGCCGTCTAAAATCACGGTGGGCCCGTAACTTTTATGAATATCTTTAATTTGTAATAGTGCTTTGGTCATGATTTCTTATAATTGGCCCGATTGTATGTCCATCAAATCATGACCACCCTTGCGCTTTCATTAAAAATTGTCCTGATTCTTATGCTAAGTAGCGCAAGGGTTTCCATAAATTGTTTACGATTATAAATGAATAATTAGCCGAGCCGACTCAGGTTACCAGTCGACTGGAAAATAATCTTTGAGGAATTTACCACACCAATGCTTGCCTGTCAAAATACCGTCGAAAAATGGATCGCAAACACGCGCCGCGCCGTCAACAATATCGAGCGGCGGCTGAAAATCATGCTCTTCCTGTTTGCGCAAGGAAAGCATAAAAGGGTCCTCATCCGTCACCCAGCCCGTGTCGACCGCGTTCATAAAAATACCGTATGTCGCAAGGTCGCTCGCGGAAGTGTGCGTGAGCATGTTGAGCGCTGCTTTCGCCATGTTGGTATGCGGATGCCGGTCGGTTTTTGTGAAGCGGTGAAACTTCCCTTCCATCGCAGAAACATTCACAATATGTTTTCTTCCTGTATTGTCGCGTTTCATTATTCTGGAAAGCCGGTTACAAAGCACAAAAGGCGCGATAGCGTTCACAAGTTGAAGTTCGATCATTTCCGAAGTTTCAATATCGCCCAACTTAAGACGCCAGCTATTGGTTGCGCGCAGGTCAATTTGCTGCAAGTCGGCGTCCAATTTTCCGACGGGGAATATTTTCTCGACCGCCAAAGTATCGTCGTGCACATACGGAATTTGGGAAAGCTCGGCTGATTTTGCAAGCCCCATGCCGATCATTTTCCCGTGCCAGCCGACCGCGGGAACCGTTTCGTTTGCAAGTTCCGGATTCCGGCGAGGTAAAATCTGCTGTTTACATTCCTCAAACGACTGTAAAAGTAACCGCGCATTTTCAGGCAAATCCTGAAATTGAAGTAATTCATTAGGAAGCATGTGCGCATAAAATCCGGGCGGGCGGCGGACCGTTTGAGCCGCATTGTTGATCAAAATATCAAGCCGCGGATATTTTTGCTCAATGTAATTGCAGAAAATCTCCACACTCGGCGTGTGTCGAAGATCGAGTCCATAGATATGAAGCCGGTCTTTCCAATCCGCAAAATCCTCTTCTTTTGAATACCGGAGCGCCGAATCGACCGGAAAGCGCGTGGTCGCGATGACGCGCGCACCGGCCCGAAGCATCATGAGTGATGATTGATAGCCGATTTTAAGGCGCGAACCCGTAATTAAAGCGATTTGTCCCTTCAAAGATGCGGTTTGAAAACGCTTATTGTAATTAAATTCCGCGCAGCTTGGGCACATCGCATCGTAAAAAAAGTGAAGCTTTGTATATTTGGTTTTGCACACATAACAATCCTTCGGATTCACGAGCTCCACACTTTTCAAATGAGACGGATCAGCAATTTGTTTCGGCGCCGTAAAAACCGACGCTTCGCGGGCGCTTCGGATTCCGGTGGCTTTGCGTGCGCTTCGTTCGTAACGGACAATTCTTTGTTTTTTAAGTTTCAGCGAGTTTTTAGAGCGGTTTTTCAGTTCATGCTTGTTGGGATGCGACAGCAGCCCCGAGGCTTTCAAAAGTGCGATTCTTTGTTCTTTTGATAAATGCGCAAACTCCGAAGCATTTTCAACCAGATGATTCAGGATATCGATACAATTCTGGATTTCCTCCGCGGAATGTTTGGCTTCCGCGATCGTTTGGCCCGCGAGTGGAGTTTTGTTCATTTACTTTTCTTTTCCATTTTTTTCAAAATTTTTCCAAATTCTTGTTTTGAGATTTGAGAAGTCGTAAGCTTAATCATGACATCATACAACTTTCCCTTTGAATCTCGAACAGAAATTCCGTTTAGTTCAAGAAACACAAGAGCGCTCGCAAGCGCCGCGCGTTTATTTCCATCGACAAACGGATGATTCTTGGCAATATGAAAAGCGTAAGCAGCTGCCATTTCAAAAATAGTTTTATGCAGCCATTCACCGCCAAAACTTGCTTCCGGCTGATTAATAGCTGACTCGAGAAGACCTAAATCACGCATACCGGTCTCCCCGCCATAAAGTTCAATTTGATTTTTATGGATTTCGAGAATTTCGGCAAGTGTTAGAAAATTGGGCGCCTTCACCGGAAATTAACGAGCGAGACGCTTTAAAGTTTTTGCGTGGCGTTTATTAACACTCGCAAGCGCCTTTTGAAATTGCTTTTCACGTATCGCTTTCGAAATAGGCGAAATAATCAAATTTTTGCCATCCGTAGCAATTTCCAGAGGAGTTTCAAAGGTGATATTTAGAAGCTCGAGTACCGGCTTCTCAATGATTAATGCCGCACTGTTGCCATGCTGGGTTAAATGCTTAACCATAAGATCCCTCCTTGTATACAATGTATATACAATGTATCACCCTACTCAACGAGTGTCAAGTCATGAAATTTAACCTCAAAACGCTTTCTATACGCTATACGCTATACGCTGATCCGCCTCTACTTTTAAAAAGTCCCGACCGTCACTTTTTAAAAGCTCCCGTTCGACCGCTCAATCCATTAAATGAAACCGGAAAATTAGATGACCCAAACTATTTTAGCTCGATAGGTTGCAAAAAAAAATTGAATGCTAAATTTTGGCTAAGTAAGTTAATGATTTTAGAAAGACATTGACTACGCGAGCTTTAAGAAATGAGGAAATAACAATGAGAAAAACTGCTTTAAGAATTGTTGTAATTGCGCTGGTTGCTTTACCAGTTTTGATGGGCAGTTTGATTATTGCACCCAATACTTTAATGGCAGCCGAGTTTGTAGGGCCGCTGAAATGTGGTCTAATAAATTTTTTCGAACTTGATTACACAAGAGAAGGATGTCCCGCAATTACAAGAGCAGATCCAAAAGATTTGTGCGCACAATGTAATAGTGGTGGCGCTTGCCCTCCGCCCTGCATTTAAATTGGTAAATCGGTGCCTGTTCTACAGGTGCCAGGTTTAAAAAATGGAGCTGGGTTAAATCTAGCTCCATTTTACTTTGTAATTGCAGAAGATTCTTGAAAGGAGTAAGTTGTATCGCGCTCTTGGGGAATTTTGCCGATGCGGGAAAGTTCGGAGACAAATTTGGAAACCGGTGTGTATTCGCCGTTCGTGCCGCCGGCTTCACGCGTAATATTTTCGTAGTAAAGTGTTCCGCCCATGTCGTTGGCGCCGCGATTTAAAGCGAGTAACGCATTTTCCCATCCCATTTTGACCCAGCTGACTTGAACATTGCGGATATCGTTCATAAAATAAAGCCGTGCCGTAGCCATCATTTTGAAAGCATATTCAATTCTGTCTAATTCCGGATCCACAACGCGTCCGAGTTTGGTGCGGTCCGGCATGAATAAAAGCGGGATAAATTCCGTGAGCCCGCGCGTTTCGCGCTGCAAATCACGAAGCCGTCTGAAATGACGTGCGACATTTTCAGGTTTTTCGAGATGGCCAAAAAGAATCGTCGCTGTGGAATTCATGCCGAGCTCGTGGCCGGTCTTGATAATTTCGACCCATTCATCACTCGAAATTTTCTCCCAGCAAATTTTCCGGCGGATTTCATCATCCAGAACTTCGGCAGCCGTTCCGCACATCGAATCCATGCCGGCTTTTTGGCATTCCTGAATCGTTTCGCGATAAGACAGGCCGTTTGCATCCGCATAAAAATCAATTTCTTCCGGTGAAAAAGCGTGAAAATGAATATGCGGATAAGCGCTTTTAATTTTGTGCATCAAATCAAGCGCCTGATGGAAAGTCACTTCCGGTGAAAGGCCGCCTTGATAGGTAATTTCCGAGATTTTTCCGTCGGCATGCTCCAAACGGTGCTTCACATCGTCAAAGCTGAGGATATAAGCGTCTTTCGAGATTGGCGACTTCTTAAACTCACAGAATGTGCAGCGATATTCACAAATATTGGTGTAATTAACGTTCATGTTGTGGATGAACGACACAACATTTCCGTTGAGCCGATCATTCACCTTTCCGGCGAGAGAGTACAAACGCTCTAAATCGGAAGCTTCCTCGCGCTCCAAAAGCCACTGGGCTTCGAATTCCGTCAGACTTTCGCCAGAATTAATTTTTGATTCGATTTGAGACCACATTTTTTTCCAGTGCTAAGTGCTAAGTTGTAAGTGCTAAGTAATTTGATTAACTTAACACTTATCACTTACCACTTACAACTTGCCCTAAACGGTTTGATAAGAACTATCCACAAGAACCGGCTCAAAACCGGATTTTTCGATGAACGCGCGAAATTTTTCTTCCGTCATATCGACCGGCGTTTCGTTACCGGCATCGTGCATGATTTTTTCATTAATATTGGTTCCGCCCAAATCATCGGCACCAAAATAAAGGCCGACGGATGCCATTTTTAAATCGAGTGATGTCCAGTGCAGCTTGATGTGCGGAACATTATCAAATAGAAGCCGCGCGATGGCACACATTTTTAAATCTGTAAAGCCGTCCGGTTCGCCCAATTTCTCAATCGGCGTATTTTCCGCGTTAAACGCGAGCGGAATGAATGAATTAAAGCCGCTTGTTTCGTCCTGAAGCGCGCGTAAACGTAGAATGTGATCCACGCGGTCTTCGATGGATTCAATATGTCCGTAGAGAATCGTACAGTTGGAATCAAGCCCGAGGCGGTGCGCAATCCGGTGAATTTCGAGCCAATTTTTGGAAGTGGTTTTATCCGCGCAAATCCGTTTGCGCCGCTCTTCCTGGAAAATCTCGGCTCCCCCGCCCGGAAGCCCGCTTAACCCGGCATCTTTGAGTTGCTGCAAAACATCTTCCCAGCTCATATTGAACCTAACGGCGAGGTCATCGATCTCAACCGCTGTGAGTGCTTTGATAAATAAATTCGGCCAATTCGTGTGAATCATCCGGAAAAGATCGAGGTAATAATTGAAATCCAAATCGGGATTTAAGCCGCCCACAATATGAACTTCATTAATGTGGTAGCGCTCAACAGCTTTTCGGACCGCATCTTTGATTTGTTCGACTGAAAAAGTGTAGCCGCCTTCTTCATGGGGCCTGCGCGCAAACGCGCAAAACAAACAGCGGGCCGTACAAACATTTGTGTGATTCATGTGCAGGTTTATGGAATAGAAAACTTTTTTGCCGTGAAGACGCGTTCTGACTTCGTGGGCCAATCTTCCAATCAAGGGAAGATCATTGGATTTGAAGAGCCGGACACCGTCCTCGAACGAAAGACGCGTCTGGCTGCGGACTTTTTCTGCGATATCGGAGAGTTCAGGGTTATGGAAGATTGAATTCATTTATAAATTCAAAACTCAAGTATCAAAATTCAAAACAAATTCAAATTATAAAATTTAAAATTCGAAACGAACGAAATTTTGATATTTGAAATTTGAATTTTGATATTACGGTTGCTTTTTCTTTCTCTTTTCGATTTCGTTAAAAAGTTCATCGACCAACTTTTCTTCGGGAACTGTTTTGTGCTGCTGACCATCAATATAAACCATGCCTTTGTCTTTCCCGCCCGTGATGCCGAAATCAGATTCGTGCGCTTCGCCGGGGCCGTTGACGACACAGCCTAAAACGGAAATCACCATCGGGTCTTTCAATTTCATCGCACGGTTTTCGACTTCATTCGCGAGTTTAAAGACATCGACTTCCGCACGGCCGCAGCTCGGGCACGCAATCACGCGCGGTCCGAATTTCCGGTGGCCGATGGCTTCCAATATAAAACGCGCAACTTTCACTTCTTCCACAGATTCCGCCGTGAGAGAAATTCGAATGGTGTCGCCGATACCGTCATAGAGCAAACTTCCGACGCCGATCGCGTTATAGACCGAGCCGCGAAGTAATGTTCCGGCTTCCGTAACACCTAAATGAAGCGGATAATCAAATGCTTTGGCCGCCAGACGGTAACTCTCAATCATCGTCGGAACATCGCTCGCTTTGAGCGATACGATGATGTCGTGAAAATCAACGTCTTCTAAAATTTTGATGTGGCGAAGCGCGCTTTCCACAATCGCTTGCGGAACCGGCCCATATTTTTCCATCAAATCTTTCTCGAGCGAACCGCCATTGACGCCGATCCGGATCGGCACTTTGCGCTCTTTGGCTTTTGCGACAACTGCTTCAACGCGGTCTCGGCCGCCGATGTTGCCCGGGTTCAGGCGCAATTTATCAACACCTTCTTCAAGCGCAATTAACGCGAGTTTATAATTAAAATGAATATCTGCAATGAGCGGAACTTTGATTTGCTTCTTGATAGCGCCAAGTGATTTGGCATCTTCTTCCGTGGGACATGCGACGCGGACCATTTCGCAGCCGGCTTCAGCAAGTTCATTGATTTGTTTCACCGTTGCGGCCACATCGCGCGTGTGCGTGGTGGTCATGGATTGAATTCGGATCGGGGCATTGCCGCCAAGCGTTAAACCGCCGATCGTAACTTGTCTGGATTTGCGTCGTTTATTCATAATATCAAAATCCAAATTTCAAAATTAAAAACAAATTCAAATCACAAAAATTTAAAATTCGAAACAAGCGAAATTTTGATATTTGAAATTTGATATTTGAATTTAAGTTTATGGAACTATTTGAAGCATCCTTTCGATCGGAATACGCGCTCGGCGCGCAATATCTTCCGGGACTTTTACTTCGTACTGCAATTTCTCAAGTGTGCGTACAATTTTCTCAAGCGTGTTGAGCTTCATGTAACCGCAAACGGCCTGCTGAACCGCCGGATAAAACTTTTTGCCGGGATTTTCTTTTTCCATTTTGTGAATAACGCCCGTTTCAGTCGCAATCACAAATTCGTTTTTCTTGGAATCACGGACATGCTTCACCATGCCTTCCGTTGATAAAACTTGATCCGCTTTATCCATCACTTTCGTCATGCAGCTGCATTCCGGATGCATCAAAACTTCCGCCTTCGGATGTTCGTGGCGCATTTCATCGATTTTTTGGGAGCTGATCATCACGTGAACGTGGCAATAACCGTTCCAAACCGTCATGTTGGTGCGGCCGGTTTGCTTTTTAACGTAAGATCCCAAATAAAAATCAGGAACGAACAGAATTTCTTTATCGCGCGGAATGCTTTCAACCACTTTCACAGCATTGGAGGACGTGCAGCAATAGTCAGACTCGGCTTTGACTTGCGCGGAGGTATTGACATAAGTCACAACCACACCATTGGGATGTGCTTCTTTCCATTTGCGAACGTCTTCGGGCTTAATCATTCCGGAAAGTGAACATCCGGCGTCCATATCAGGGATCAGAACTTTTTTGTTGGGCGATAAAATACTCGCAGTCTCAGCCATAAAATGAACGCCGCAAAAAACAATAACATCCGCATCCGTTTTGGCCGCTTGCTGAGAAAGTTTAAGCGAATCACCCGTGAAATCCGCGATGTCCTGGATTTCGCCGACTTGATAATTGTGCGCCAGAATAATCGCGTTTCGCTCTTTTTTCAGCGCCGCAATTTCTTCTTCGATGGAGTTATAAATTCTGCTGCTCATTTAAACGTTGACCGCCTTTTTCTTTCTCTCTTCTTTAATTTCTTTCCGGGTTTCCTGATTTTGCTGTCCTAGCTTCGTCAATTCCTGAGAAATGTGCATCGAGCAGAATTTCGGACCACACATCGAGCAGAATTCCGCTTCTTTAAATCCTTCCGCCGGCAAAGTTTCATCGTGATATTCCTTTGCGCGTTCAGGATCCAGTGAAAGCTCGAATTGTTTTTTCCAATCAAACGTAAAACGCGCTTTCGAAAGTGCGTCGTCTCTGTCGCGAGCGCCGGGCCGATGGCGAGCAACGTCTGCCGCATGTGCCGCGATTTTATACGCGATTACGCCTTGGCGAACATCTTCGGCATTCGGAAGCCCGAGATGTTCTTTCGGTGTTACGTAGCAAAGAAGTGAAGTGCCGTGCATACCGATCACGGCCGCGCCGATTGCGGACGTGATGTGATCGTAGCCGGGCGCAATATCAGTCACAAGCGGCCCGAGCGTGTAAAACGGCGCTTCGTGGCAAAGTTCCATTTCTCTTTTAACTTGAAGCTCAATTTGGTCGAGCGGAATGTGTCCGGGGCCTTCGATCATCACCTGCACATCGTGTTCCCAGGCTTTCGAGGTCAACTCACCGAGCGTTTTGAGTTCCGCAAATTGCGCGGCATCGCTCGCATCCGCCAAACATCCGGGCCGGAGTCCGTCGCCTAAGCTGAAACTCACGTCATATTTTTTGAAGATTTCACAGATTTCGTTGTAATGCGTGTAGAGAAAATTTTGTTTGTGATGCGCCATGCACCATTTGGCAAGAATAGAACCGCCTCGGGAAACAATTCCGGTAATTCTTTTTGCAACAAGCGGAATGTATTCCACAAGGACACCAGCGTGAATTGTCATGTAGTCAACACCTTGCTTCGCTTGCTTTTCGATCACATCGAGCATGATTTTCGGCGTGATGTCTTCAACAGAACCGGCTTCGTAAAGCGCTTGGTAAATCGGAACGGTACCGATCGGAACCGGGCTGGCATTGATAATGGCCGTACGGATTTCATCGAGATTACCGCCGGTTGATAAATCCATCACGGTGTCGGCGCCATATTTTACGGCGAGATTGAGTTTGTCGACTTCTTCGCTGATATTGGAAGTAACCGCGGAATTGCCGATGTTGGCGTTGATTTTGCACTTTGACGCAATTCCGATCGCCATCGGAACCAAATTAGGGTGATTGATGTTGGCCGGAATAATCATGCGGCCGCGCGCGACTTCAGAACGAATGAGCTCAGGCTCTACTTTTTCGATCTGAGCAACGTAGGCCATCTCTTCAGTGATGATACCCTTTTTGGCATAATGCATTTGCGAAACATTCTGGCTTCCAGAACGCTTTTTAATCCACTCGGCTCTCATCACGAATCTCCTGGTTTATAGCTTGAAAAATTCTGACTGCTTTTATCATATATGAATGCTAAACACCCTCCCTAGCCAATTTTGAGGGATTTATACCGGTTTGGCAGGAATTTGGGTTGTCCCAACGCATCATTAGAATTATAAATATTCCATTAACAAAAAGCGTTGGGATTATCATGACTTTCCATAGATAAACGCCTTTACTGCTTAAATGAAAGTCATGGTTACTCTGAGTGAGTGTACTAAAACTTCGCGGTTTTGTCTACGAGGCTTTTTAGGGGTTAAAACGTCCAGTTGAGAGGGCGTTTTAGGAGTTGAAGTGACGGAGGAAGTTGAGAATGTAAATTTTGGATCGCGGCCGCTTGAGAAATACCGAGCTGAATCTTAAGAATGCGAATCAGCTGGACATCGCGGACGGTTTCGTGATGTCTTTCACGCTCTTTTTCCAGCTCTTCTATATACCTGCGGAATAACTCCTCAATACGAACCTCTTCGAGGCGTTTATGGAGCACTTCGAGTGTTTGCAAAAGGCGCTTTCCTTTTTGAAATCCCGATTCCACAGCGAGTTCTAAAATCGCGCAAAACCGCCCGACTTCAAGCCAGAGCTCATCCAACTCTTCGCGCCGAGAGGTTTGAATCATCCGCACTACTTGATCAAACAATTCCTTGCGGTCACGGTTGAGCGCTTTCATTAAATGCGGTACAACGCCCGCACAATTCGACTGAAGCTGATCCGAAAGCTTGGCGGCCTTCTTAGTTTTAACGTACTTCACTTCGGCCGACAATTTTTTGATGTTTTTGTCCGCGTCATTTTGAATATCCGCCACAAGCTGGGAAAATCCCGAGATTTTTTCTTTGGCGCTTGCTTTCGAGAGTTTGTTGGTCAAATAACGAAATGCGCGGTGAATTTTTATTTTTTCGAGCAAAGCTTCGGCCTGATCGACCGCGCCGGACACTTCTGCGGAAACCGGATTCGCAAAGTAAGAAGTAAACACTCCGTTGAAACCCTGAAGGCCGCGGCATGCCCAAAGCGCCGGTTCGAAAGCTTTTTCTATTTTGCCCTTCTGAACAAGGCCGATGTTTTTTACAAATTCTCTGCTTCGATTTTTGAGCAAGGATTTCAGCATGGCTTTTTCTTTGGCGGGCGAAAGTGTTTTCATGAATTGACAATCCAGTCGTTTTTCGGAAAACCTTTGAGAATCCGTTTGGCTAAATCATTTAATACATCGCGCTGATATTTAGAATAAAGAAAATCATCCGACGGCGTTTTGATTTTCATGCCGGCAGCCTGGCTAGACCATACCACGTTCTTCGTTTGTACGTCCACCAAAACCGCTTGGAAACCAACTCTAAGAGTGCCTTTCTTATCAAAATCATCGGCGTTCCATTCCGTGAGTGTCACGTTCAAAAATGCGCCGGCATCAAAATATTCTTTCAATTGTTCAATCGGAAACTCTTCTTTAAAAAGCGTCAGCTGTTCAAAATGCGGCTCGATTTGCTCCGGCGTATACACCAAATAACCGCTGTCGAAAAGCTTCTCGGAAATCAATTCCTCGAGCAGCGCCGGCACATAACGCGGATCGTAGTCAACCTGCTTTTGTAAATTAAGCCGTTTGTCCTGAAATAAACGCTTGATAACATCAAAAGCATTCGGCTCGGTTGACAAATAAACCGGATATGGAAATGTTTTTTGAATCGGAATGAAACCGATTACTTTTTTCGGCGGCTCTTCCTTTTTTTTCGCATCGTCTTTCACGGATTCTTCCGCGAAGGCAGCCGGCAAAATCACAAGAGCCGCAAAAATATACACAAATAACAGATAAAAAAATCCCGCTGATTTCTTCATGGAAGTGGCGCATTATATCCTGACGGTTCCGCAGATTCAACCATCTCGATTTGGCGCATTCCTTTACTTTCCGCGTTTGGTTTTATACAATGGCGAGCTATGTTGGATGATCTTTTATCAAAAATAGGCAATACGCCGCTCGTAGAAATCAAAAAAATCACAAAATCCGTCTCTCCGGCCCGGATTTTTGCGAAGCTTGAGTGGTTTAATCCCGGCGGATCCGTGAAAGACCGCGCTGCGTCACGCATGATTGCGATGGGTGAAAAATCCGGAAAATTAAAACCAGGCAAAGTAATTCTCGACGCAACCTCCGGAAATACCGGAATCGCCTACGCAATGATCGGTGCGCGTAAAGGTTACAAAGTCAATCTCGTCGTACCGAAAAATATCTGCCATGAGCGAAAAGTAATGATCACGGCCTACGGCGCTGAGTTGATCTTCAGCGACCCTTTGAAAGGTTCTGATGGTGCAATTGAAAAATGCCAGGAGACTTATAGATCCAATCCGGATAAATACTTCTTTCCGGATCAATACAATAATGATGAAAATTGGAAGGCACATTTCGAAACGACGGGGCCTGAAATTTGGAAACAAACGAACGGCGAAGTGACGCATTTTGTGGCCGGCATGGGCACCAGCGGAACTTTTATGGGAACGAGCCGGTACTTAAAGAAAATAAATTCCAAGATTCGAGCGATCGCCGCTCAGCCGGACTCGACTTTCCACGGCCTTGAGGGCTGGAAACACATGCAGACCAACTTAAATCCCGGGATTTATGACCCGAAACAGCCTGATGAAATCATTGATGTCGCAACCGAAGACGCATACGAAATGACAATTCGGCTGGCTAGTGAAGAAGGGCTTTTTGCAGGTGTTTCAGCCGGTGCGGCCATGTGCGCTGCGCTCAAACTTGCTCAAAAAATTAAATCTGGTAAAATCGTGACTGTTTTCCCTGACGGCGGCGATCGCTATATGAACGACTCCTTCTGGGAATTAAAGGACAAAAACAATGGGAAAAGAAGTAAATCTATCAACTGAAGAGCTGAAGCGCTACTCACGCCATCTGATATTGCCTGAAATCGGCGTCGAAGGGCAAAAAAAGCTAAAAGCCGCAAAAGTCCTGTGTGTCGGCACGGGCGGCCTTGGCTCCCCGCTTTCCTTATATCTCGCAGCCGCCGGCATCGGAACGCTCGGGCTGATTGATTTTGACGTCGTCGATCACACCAATTTGCAGCGCCAGGTTTTGTTCGGCACCAAAGATATCGGAAAATCCAAAGTCGGTACGGCTGCAGCTCGGCTTCGCGAGATTAATCCGAACGTCAATGTGATCGAGCACGAAACCAAACTGGATTCCTCGAACGCGATGGAAATCATCAAACAATACGACATCGTCGCAGACGGAACCGATAATTTTCCGACGCGTTATCTCGTAAACGATGCCTGCGTTTTGCTCGGCAAACCAAACGCTTACGGCAGTATTTTCCGATTTGAAGGCCAGGCTTCCGTTTTTGATTCAACACGCGGGCCCTGTTATCGCTGCCTTTATCCCGAACCGCCGCCGCCCGGAATGGTCCCGAGCTGCGCAGAAGGCGGAGTTTTGGGAATTCTTCCCGGCGTTGTCGGTGTGATTCAAGCCACCGAAACCGTAAAACTCATCACGGGCCAAGGCACTCCGCTCATCGGAAGGCTTCTCACATTTAACGCGCTCAAGATGCGCTTTCACGAATTGAAACTAAGAAAAGATCCGGAGTGCCCCATCTGCGGAAAAAATCCGACGATTAAAAAATTAATCGATTACGAACAATTTTGCGGCCTGCGGATCGGCCAGGAATCTGTCGGTGAAGATGCAGCAAAAGGAAAAGGCGATTCGATTGAAATCACGGTTGAAGAACTCAAAAAGAGACTCGACAGGAAAGAAGTGGTTTTGATTGATGTTCGCGAGCCGTTTGAATACGACATTTGCCACATTGAAGGTTCAAAACTCATTCCGCTGGGTGAAATTCAAAATCGAACCGGAGAGCTTGATCCCTCAAAAGAGATTGTGCTGCAATGCCATCACGGAGGGCGCAGCATGAAAGCGCTGCAAATCCTTCAATCGCGCGGGTTTAAGAAGTTGAAAAACCTGACCGGCGGAATCGATGTGTGGGCTGAGCGCGTTGATCCGAGCATGGCAAGGTACTAAGTTTTAAGTGGTAAGTTGTAAGTGATAAGTTTTTCCCTCCACGAATTAAATAATCATATTAATTCAAGGAGGGTTTATGAATAAAATTAGTACATTTCGTGATTTAAAAGTCTGGCAAAAAGCTCATCGATTGGTTTTGGAAGTTTATAAAATTACTAAAAGCTTCCCGTCAGACGAAAAATTCGGATTATCTAGTCAATTACGCAGAGCTGCCGCTTCCATTTCTACAAACATCGTAGAAGGACAAAAGAGAAAAAGCAGGAAAGAATTTCTGCATTTTCTAAACTTAGCTGATAGCTCTCTAGAAGAAACTAAATATCATCTGTTATTAGGCTTTGATTTGGCTTATATTAGTCATGAAAAGTTTGAACTAATTTCAGAAAATTGTGATGAGGTCGGAAGAATGCTTTGCGGTTTTCAAAAATCCCTTTTACTTAACACTTAGCGCTTACCACTTACAACTATGGTTACAATCAAAAAACGAATCATAGACGCGGTTTATCGCCATGCTATTTCAGCCTATCCTTCCGAATGTTGCGGTATCATTACCGGCAAAAAAGGGATTCCCGCAAGTCTTGAAAACTCGTTTCCCTGCCGGAATTTGCAGGATGAAATGCACGCAAGCGACCCTCAAAAGTTTCCGCGAACAAGCAAAACTGCCTACTTTTTAGATCCCAAAGACCTTTTGAATATCGAAAAAGTCGCCCGTACAAAAGACGAGGTCATCCGGATTATTTATCATTCTCACGTTGATGTCGGTTCTTATTTTTCGGACGAAGATAAAAAACAAGCGACGTTTGATGGCAGCCCTCTGATGCCTGATGTGAATTATTTAGTAGTCGACGTTACAAAAGACAGCGCGGACAGCGAAGCCGATCGCTTCGCGGCCGACGCAGTCCCTGACTCCGTTCGAGTCAGGGGTAAAGCCCGCGGTGCGAAATTATTCGGCTGGGATTCTACGAAGAAAGATTTTTTGGAACTTGCTTGGCAGTTAACTTAGCACTTACCACTTACAACTTATCACTAAATTAAGCTGCACATTCGCCCTTGCCGACCTGAAGTTTAAACGGTGCTTCGTCGGTCCAATCCTGATAGTTTTCGGGATCGGTATCATACGCTTCCAAATGCGTAAACGGTTCGAGCTCTTTCTTGATCCGCTCGTTTCCGATGCGGGCAGCGAATTGATTAAATGTCTCGTCCGACTTTTTTTCCTTTTGATAAATGCCGGCCAAGTGTTTGACGGCATCCGGCGTCTTGCGCGCAGGGATCCGGATCGTGGCAACGCCAAACGTGGCTTTTCCCTCTACCGTTCCGCCGCCGATCATTAATTCATAGTGCGGCACGAGTTTTCCGTTTACATTCCGGGCAGTTCCGTAAAAACCCATCGAAGCAATATGGTGCTGGCCGCAAGAATTCGGGCAGCCTGAAATTTTAATGTCGATTCCCTCGAGATCTGAAAGCGGGCTCAATCCGTTATTGAAAAGCTGATCGACTGCCTGCGCAAGCCCGCGCGATTTTGTAATCGCGAGATTACAAGTGTCAGCTCCCGGGCAGCGCGTCACATCAATGAAGCGCTCGGCGCCATCAAATGCGAGATTAATTTTTTCGAGCTCTTTATAAACAGACCCCAGATAATTTTCGTGCACCCACGCGAATATGAAATTTTGTGTGATAGTAGTTACAATTCTGCCTCCGCAGAATTTGCGCGCGATTTTTGCGATATCGCGCATCTGGGAAACCGTCACATCACCCAGCGGGCAGCGGATTGCGACCGAGTAAAAACCTTTTTGTTTTTGTTCAACCGCGTTGGTCTTTCGCCACTTTTCGAACGCAGGCGATGTCACTTTTTCAGCCTTTTCTTTTACAACCGGCGGTTTTTCGTCCTGAATATCAAATTTAGGATACGCTAGGCCCGATCGTGTGAAAAGAACAGCAGCCCGCTCATCTAAAATCGCTTTGCGGAATTTTTCTTCGCCCCAATCTTCAAGCAAAAACTTAATCCGAGCACGTGAACGGTTCTTGCGGTCTCCGTGGCGCTCAAAAATGCGGACCGTCGCATCGCACGTCGGCAAAACGAGTTCCATCGGCGTGAAAGGTTCGAGCAGCACGGCGCTGACCGGGTGGCTTCCCAAGCCGCCGCCCGCATAAATTTTAAAGCCGCGCTCTTCTTTTCCGTTCACCTTGCGAATCGCAGCCACAAGCCCCAAATCATGAATCGGCGTGCGTGCGTGATCTTCCGGGCATCCTTCGAGTGCGATTTTGAATTTCCGCGGTAAATTTTGATTGAGCGGATTGCGCAGAAAATATTCGACTATGACTTCAGCGTAGGGCCTCACGTCAAAAGCTTCGGATTTTGAAACACCTGCGTAGGGACATGCGGTCACATTTCGAACTGTGTTGCCGCACGCTTCACGGCTCGTGACACCGGCTTTTCCGATGATATCCAAATATTTAGCAACATCTTCGCGCTTGATCTTGTGAACCTGAATACATTGACGGGTCGTGACGTGCCCCATCTTCAGCGGCGCGTATTTCTCGGTCGCATCTGCAATGGCTTCCAGCTGTTCGGAACTCAAAGCGCCGAACGGGATTTTAATGCGGATCATGTGGGTGTCGTCAGAATTGCGGATTCCGTAGACACCATTATTGAGGCGGAATTTTTTGAATTCATCGGATGAGATTTCGCCCTTTTCGAGCTTAATCACCATCTCCTCAAACTTCTTAATTTCTGAAGGCAATACCAATTTATCGAGCATTTTTCACCTTATTTGGGGACTCTCGGCTTGGAATCTTGCTGAAAGTGACGCCTATCATAGTCCACTTCGGCGGAACTGTCAAACCAAATTCCGACTAATATAGTCAGTTATAGGCTTATCTCGATAAACTTAAAAAATACATCTCCCGCATATCCGACAATCCGGCCGAATATATCGACCGGCCAACCTGTTTTTCAAAAACGCGGCGCACTCATAAATCGGCACCTTGACAAAGGGCAAAGCTGTGCTACCTTTCCAATGTAACCGGTTACAAAAAAGGAGCTTTATGGCAACAATCAGAGATGTGGCAAAGCAAGCGGGAGTTTCGGTAGCAAGCATATCCCGCTACATGGATCCCGACAAAAAGCACCTTGTGCACTCCGAAACGCAAAAACAAATTGAAAAAGTAATTCGTAAACTCAATTACATTCCCAGTCAATCTGCGCGCGCGCTGAGCAAGCAAACCACCAACACGGTCGGCATGGTGACGCCATTTTCAACCGATCTTGTGAAAAGCAATTACTATGAAGGCCTTATTTCGGGAATCATCACAGGAATGTACGCTTGCACATATGATTTGAAATGGATCATGATCCGCGATGCTGAAATTGAACAATGCAACCTCAAAGACCTTCTGCAGAAACACGCTGTTGATGGCATCATTTTTTTGACCTGGCGCCTCTTCCCAAAATTAATCCGGGAAATCGAAACTCATTCAAAACTTCCCGTCGTGCTCATTAATGACTATGAGCCTAGCGTTAAATCCAGTATCGTTTACTGCAGTAATCAAAGCGGAGTCGAAGCCATCTGTTCACGATTCATCAGGCGGGGTTACCGAACCATCGGGATGCTCAGAGGGCCGGAGTATATTTCCCTGGACGCAAGAGCCCGATTCAAAGCATTTAAATCCGCTTCAAGAAATCTAAAATTTAAGCTTCGTGATGAATTTTTACCGCAAGCGGCCCGGTTTGACGAACAAGATGGTTTTGTCGTAACTGCAAATTGGATTAAAAATAAGAAACTGCCGCGCGCGATTTTCTGCGCCAATGATGATTTGGCACGGGGAGCTGTCCGTGCTATCAAAGAAGCGAGGCTTCGCATCCCGGATGATGTAGCCATCGCCGGCTTTGATGACTCGCCTAAAAACGAAACGTTCACGCCGCCGCTTACTTCCGTGCGCCAACCACTCGAAACCATGGGACGCACTGCATGCGAAACTCTAATTAACTTAGTGACAAATAAGGTAAAAGCTCCTGTTCAAACCAAATTTGATCCGGAATTGGTTATAAGAAAATCGGATTGATATTTTTTTTAATTTTTATGTAACCGGTTACAATAAAACCGGAGAAAAGAGGAAATAACAATGACAATCCAAGACCTAAAGACAATCCTGGTGAATTACCTCGACGCGCGCGGCCAAAAAGCCAAAGCCGTAAGCCAGGAAATTGTCGATAAAATCATAGGGGGCGGGAACAAACTTCCCATCGAGGGTTGCGAGGTAATGGCGTTTCAGATCAACGGCACCACAGTATTTGTCAGTGAAGCGGGGTTAAATTATCCAGACCAGGTTGTGTTTGTCGATTTGAAAAGCCGGAATTCGTTTTTGCAGGAATTAGAATAATTTTAAAGTATAAATTGAACTGTCATTGCGAGGCGCGTTGATTAACGCCGAAGCAATCTCAGAACAGGGATTGCCGCGACGCTGATTAAGGCGCCTCGCAATAACGATTAGATCAAACTGACGTACCGACTTTGGGGGATTTCTGAATGGCGTGGAAAATCAAGGCCACCGCCACCAAACCAAACACCAAAAACGTCACCCAGCTAAACGCGCCGTAATGCCCCGGAGCCAACATACCATAAAGCATGGGGCCCGACAGATAGGTATTTGTACGTGACGCCAAATAGGCTCTGCGGCGAACGCCGGCGGCTTGATCGGCCGGAACTTTTCCGGATAAAAGAGCTTTCTGAGCAGGCCAAATAATAAACCACACGTTGAACCACATAATCGTGCCAAATAACATTCCGATTAAAATCCAAATTGATCTACCCGTAATATTACCGAAAAGATCACGAAACGCGGATGAAGGGCCAAATCCGGCTCCCGGCGTATACATGTAAATCATCGTATAAAGAATCAACCCGGAAATAAACGTGAGCATGGCGCCCCAGCGGAACCACCAAAGTGCGCGCGGCATCAGTTTTGGGTTGACGACTTTCTTGCCGGCATCATCTAGTGAGGCTTGAAGCGGGACGTTCACAAAATTGAAAAAATACAGATGGCCGATCCAAATAATACCGACAAATACGTGAAGCCATCTGAAAAACAAATGAAAATTGCTATAAAGATCGGACAACGCCATATTTTCCTCCTCCTGGTTATCAAAAAATCGATGAATTGATTATCGTCAAATTGCTAAGGAAGGTCAAGTCGTCATTGCGAGGCGCGTTGTGCAGTGCCGAAGCAATCTAAGTACCGAGATTGCTTCGATACCAAATAACGTATCTCGCAATGACAGTACTAGCTTAGTTGCAGAATAGCTCAGTCGGCTTGGAAAGTTCCAAAATCAACTCGGCATCTGCCGGCGGGAACGTATAATTGAGAAGTTCGGCAGGCTGGACCCACTTAAAATCGCGGCAGCCAATCGCTCTGGGCTTTCCCTTTAAAACACGAGCCCAATAGAAATAAAGATTTACAACACGGTCAGGATATTCGAATGACGACGCGCGGTGACGGGCGCCCACTTCAATGATCAAGTCAGTTTCTTCTTTGACTTCCCGGCGAAGTGCTTGCTCAAAGCTTTCACCGCGGCGGCGCTTTCCGCCCGGAAATTCCCAAAGCCCCCCTAAAAAATCATCCAAGTGCCGCTGGGTAATAAAGAAAGAACCGTCCTTTTCGTTGCGGATTAACGCCGCAACCGCTTCGACGTGCTGTTTCTTTGGTTTTCTTGTTCTGGCTACTTTAATCATGGTTTCCTCAAAAGGGCGGTTATTATACCGACCGCGCCTAAATTGGCAAGTGAATAAAAGATTTTTACGGCGAATTTTGATCTGGTTTTTCCTTAAACTACACCTAAAAATGTAGCAAAAGGACACAAAAAAATAACCCACGCTTTTTCTTTGCGTGGGCTATTTTTTTAAAATCTGAACTAGTTTATTTGCCTAAGGTCTTTTGGCCCGGCTTCCAGTTGGCCTGGCAAAGCTCGCCGGTCTGAAGCGCTTGGAGCACTCTCAAAACCTCATCCACATTGCGTCCGATTCCGAGATCGTTGACAAGCTGCCATTTCAAAATACCGTTCGGATCGATGATGAAAGTTCCGCGAAGTGTAATTCCCTTTTCTTCCAAGAGAATTCCATAGCGACGTGAAACATCCTTTGAAAGATCGCTTGCCAAAGGATAGTGTAAATCCTTGAGCTGCTGCTCGATCCAAGCTTTGTGCGAATAAACGCTGTCAATACTGGCTCCAACAATGACAGTATTTAACTTTTTAAACTCTTCCAATTTTTCACGAAAAGCCGTGATTTCCGTCGGGCAAACAAAGGTAAAATCGAGCGGATAAAAATACAGCACCACCCATTTTCCTTTGTAATCGCTCAACTTTACATCTTGGAACTTTCCGCCATCCACAACGGCCTGCATTTTAAAATCGGGCGCGGGTGAACCTACTTGTACTGACATAACAACCTCCTGATGACTCAAACTGCTATTAATATCCAGTTAAAATTGCTTTGGAGCCATTGAAATTATCACAGCACGCGTTTTGTGTCAATTTAGAAGGCAAAATTTAGCATAGAATTTGGCATTTTCAAGCCTATGGAATAGTACCCTGTCGTCTAATTTTTAGCGCCCACGACGGCTAATTCAAAATTCAAAACCGCTTATATTTCCTTAATATCCGGATATACTAATTATTTTTAAAATAGTTTTGTAATCTTTTGTAAATGCTTTAATAAGATGATAAACTTTTATCAGTTAAGAAGAAAGCAGAACAGCTAAAATGGGACGAAGCTCCGAATCAGATAAATCACACAAAAAAAAAATAAAATCCCGGCAGTTCAAGAAAGTTGTTTCCAAATTTCTTTCTGATTTTGTTTCTTTGATCATTATTTTCACGCTCGTCTTCATGGGCATTCCCCTTCCCCAAATTGCCGCCGGTGAAATTGACACTGATTTTGATGGCCTTTCAGATGATTGGGAAATTCAATACTTTGGCGATATCACAAGTTATGATCAATACGACGATCCGGATAGAGACGGAGTGCCCAACTTTCGGGAAGTTGCTTTTAATACCAATCCAACTGTGGGCAACGGAAACATCGGATATGACACAGACGGAGATGGCGTCAATGATGACGACGAGATCAGATTAGGCAGTAGCCCGACCAACGCAAGCAGTATTCCACTTCGTCAGTGTGACAACAATACAGATCCTTTGAATTTGGCAAATGGGCTGAATGTTCTGTTTGTCGATCAGAGCAATTGTAATTGCCGCGATAACCGTGAACGCCCGGAAGCCTTAAATCCCGCAACACCGTGGTGTAGTTTGCGCGGGTTAACCGAATACAGGCCAAACCATAAATTGAATCCGGGCGATACAGTCTTCATTCGCCGCGGCGACTATACGGAACATAATGCGAGCGTTAATACGTCCGGCGCCGGGCCTGCGCAGCGGATCACGATCCAAGCATATCCCTCTCAAACTGAACCGAGTGGTTATGAGCCGGTTACCATACGCGGCGGCTCTTATAATTATTCGTGGATTCTGATCTTGAATAACGCCAGCTACATTACGTTAAAGGGGCTTAATTTTATTGCCTATGAAGATACGCCGGAAGGCAGACTTTACATGCCGAATCCGTTGAGAATTAGCGGGACTGTTGGAAATCCAGCCCAAGATATTCAAATTTTAGATACAAGCGTTCTTAATTTTCAAAGCCTCAATGACATCGGTTACGGCTTTAGGTGGCGGAAAACCGGGGAAGACTATGAAACTTGGGGGAGTGCAATACAATTTGATGACGTTTCTAATATTAAAATCGAGAATGCATCTGTCAGCTGCTCTGAATACTCTGAGCGCCCGACCGAAGATTTTCGCTTCTCGGGCGACGGGATTCAATTTAATCGCGTATCCGGTGGCAGCGTAAAAAATAGTACTTTTGGAAATTGCGGACATATCAGCTTAACGGTTAGATGGTCTGACAACATAACGGTTGAAAATAATTCCTGTAATAACGAACTTCATACCTGCTTTGCATTCGGCGGCAGTCAAATGACTATTAAAAATAATTTGATTTACAACTGGAATGTGTACCCGACCACGGGAAACCAAGGCGGCCATGCCATTGAAATGCTCTCGGCTTCCGACAGCCAAATCCACAACAACATCATTTACTACGACGCTGACGAGCCGAGGCGGCGTTCCTTGCACGGCATTACTTTTATCGGAAACGGCGATTCGAATTCCGACCGGAACCAGGTTTATCATAATTTAATTTATATGGACGACCCGACAGCAACCACGCACAACTCTATGGTAAAAGCGATTGAGTTTAATAATCGTCCGGATATAAATGACGTCCTGTTGCCAAATACCAATTATGTGCATGACAACAAAGTGCAAAACAATATCATCCAGCTTAAAACCGGCGGAGCTGCCGACGGACCTTACTCTCAGACATATGCGTATTATCTCAACCGTCCTATTTTCTTTGATATTTATGGCTTCGAACCCAATCAGGGTTACGGAAATGAAATCAAAAATAATTTGCTGGTGACTGACAACCCGGGCGGATTTGTGATGTCTACGCGAAATTTTGGAACTTCCAATCCTCCGTATATACACTTTGATTACACACTTCAAAATCTGGATAACCTTTTTGGGACTGGAACAATCGTAGATAATCTCGGAACCGTGCCTTTATTTGTCGATCCGCAGAATCACGATTTTCACCCAACCGAGCAAAGCTCGGCAGTGGATGCCGGAATCTGTGTTCCTGAAGTAGATTTTGATTTTGACAACCATATCCGGCCGCAAGGCGCTGCCTGCGACATCGGTCCATTCGAGTATGTTTACAACGACACTTCAGATACAGATCAAGACGGTTTGCCGGACGTTTGGGAAATGCTGCACTTCGGCAATCTCAATCAAAACGGCACGGATGACCCGGACAATGATCAATTTATCAATCTGCAGGAATTTCAAAACGGCACGGATCCTAATAATCCGGACACAGACGGTGACGGCTACTCAGACGGTGAAGAATTTGCAGGCGGATTTAATCCCAACGATCCCAACAATCACCCATCAGAGCTCGGAGGCTGCATAGCCGGAAGCTCTGACCCGCAAGGGCTTGCCAACGGCGCCAATGTTCTCTTTGTGGATAAAAATAATTGCAACTGCAGCGACGCTGGAGACCGGTATGCGGCACGCGATCCTTATACACCCTGGTGTTCGCCTCTTGGCTTTCATGAAAACCGGCCCAATCACAAATTAAACGCAGGCGACACCGTTTATATTCGCGGCGGTGAATATCCGATCGTCGATACCACAGTCAGAATCAATTCATCGGGCACAAGCGATAGCAACCGAATTACATTCACTTCATATCCCGGCGAAACGGCAGTCATCCGCGGTGCGCACACAGCGTTCGAACGCACATTTGTTCTGAATGACGTTCATTTCATCACATTTGAAAATCTTCATTTTGTCGGCAACGTGGATGTTGGTAACCCAAACGGAAAATTGTATGGCCCGCGAGTCATTGAGGTTGTCAGCGGAAGCAGCGATATTGTATTTGACAGCATTTCGGTTGTTGACTTCAAAGGCACCGATGACATCGGCTACGACGATCGCGCTCCTAATGCACCTTATGGCAACGGCATCGAATTTGATAATGCAAGCAACATCACAGTGAAGAATAGTTTTTTCCGATGCATGCAAGTTAACGATCAAATTAACCCGGACAACCGCTATTCCGGCGATGGCATCATGATGGATTATGTCTCGGGCGGCTTAATCGAAAACAATACATTCCGTGACTGCGGCCACATTCTACTTGTGCTTCGTTTTAATACGCATGACGTTTTGGTGCAAAATAATGATTTTTCAAATACGCTCCATACCAATATCGCCGTTGGTGTCGGTTCTCACGATAACATCATCCGGAATAACACGTTTCATACTTACAATTCAATTCCTTCGGAGACCACGCTTCGCGCAAACAGCATTCAGATTTTGGGGGCCAGTGACAACCTGATTTATAACAATGTGATTTACAACGGCGCATTAAATGGAAACGGAATTTCGATTGCCAATTCTCAGGATCAAAACGGGCCCGGCACCGGATTCTTTGAAGCCAACAACAATAAAATCTTTCACAACACGGTTTACAACACAGGCTACGCCAACATGAGCGTCGGCAATAACGGCGTTTTCGGCCAAAATAATTGGGCCAATAATAATCAAATCAAAAATAATATTTTCTACGGAATTCAAACTTATACGGGCGAAGGAGAACAAATTCACGGCGAAATCCGGCTGGGCGGCTGGGATTTTGAAGGCCAAAATGGCTATGGAAATGTGTTTGAAAATAACTGGGTCAAAGAACTCAATCCTGCCGAAGACCCGGTCCAAAGCACCAACAATCGGAACACGCAGCGTTATCACTACACCATCGACGAATTTAATGCACTGTCATTCGCCGAAGACAACGTAGACGGCAACCCGCTTTTCGTAAACGCTGGTATCGGCGATTTTCATTTACAGCAGGACAGCCCTGCGATCGGCTCGGTCCCTTGTCTTCCGGAAGTTGCGGTGGATTTTGACGGAAATCCGCGTCCTGAAAGCGGAAGTTGCGCGCCCGGCGCATTTGAATATACAAGCCAATCCGAAGGCGGATGCACGGTCGGCAGTTCCGACCCGCAAGAGCTTGCGAACGGAACTAATATGCTTTTCATTGATCAAAATAATTGTGACTGTTCGGACAGTTACTCAAGAACTCAAGCACTCGATCCCAATACGCCGTGGTGCACGCCGAGAGCGCTTCGTGAAACGTCTCCTTATGAAAAATTAAATATCGGCGATACGGTTTACATTCGGGGCGGCGATTACTTCCTCCCCTACATTGATGCAAACAATTTTATTGTCATCCGAAGTTCGGGAACTGAGGCAAACCCGATTACGATTCGCGGCTATCCGAATGAAACCGTGAATTTACACGGCAGCAGTATGACGGCTCAAGGCAGCAATATCGGCATATATATGCTGACAACTTATTTGGCAAACGACATTACTTTTGATTCATTAAATTTCATTGGGCATATCGATACCGCAGGCGGAAGATTGTATGCACCCTACGTGCTTGGCATTCAACGGTCAAATGGCGTCAAGCTCAAAAATATATCAGTCACTTCATTCACCGGAAATGATGATATCGGCATTGGCCACCGCTGGCCGCCGGAGCAAAGTTACGCGGAACCTTGGGCAAACGGAATTAAAGTTCTCGATACCGATGGAGTAGAGATTGACAATTTAAATTTAAATTGCACGGCAAGCCCGAGCTTGCTTCTGATGAACGGCGGCGGCGTTGACGGAATTGTTGGCGATGATGCAAGAAATACGACTATTAAAAACAGCTGGTTCGGTGATTGCGGACATGGAACTGTCGGTTTCCGGAATTCTGAAAATGTTTTAATAGAGAATAATACATTCCGAAATCGGTTTCACACTTCATTCGGCATCGGTTCAATTGACGGAAATCCCGGCATTTCACAAAATACGATTATTCGAAATAACACGTTTTTTGGAACCAACCAATTCCCTTCAGAATCAAATCACCGCGGCGGCGCAATTCAAATCGGGCCCGGAAAAACAGAACGACTTTACATTTACAATAACGTTATTTATGACGGATTTAACGATTCTACCGGAATCACGCTCGTTGCAAATGTTGCTGACCAAAATTTAATTCAGGACGTATACATCTTTAACAATACCATTCACAGTCCGGGGCCGCGTGGAATTTATACTGCCAATTTCAACTGGAATCCTCCGGACGCCCTGAATGCTATATATAATGTCCGCATCTGGAACAATATTTTGATGGATGCCAACCATGATTATGTTTCACCAGTCTCTTTCGGCAATACTTTCAATGCTGAGCTACTAATGCTTCATTACGATCCGCTGGAATATGTTGATACGAATTTTGGCGGATACGGCGATGACATTCGAAATAATTTGATTTACTCGTCTAATCCGGCCCACGAAACTTCGGTTATTAGAGCTTTAAAAGATGGCGGCGGAAACGGGCAAATCGTGGTGAGCGGGCTTTACTCAGTAGCTGATTTTAATAACTTCAATCTGGCAGATTCAAATATTCAAGCAGATCCGCAATTTGTGGATCTCGCAAACGCTGATTTCAATCTTCAACCGGGCAGTCCTGCAAGCCACTCGGGCATGTGCCTTAATGTCATCGAAAACGGTTTTAATGTTTCCGTCACGCCAACCGGAAGCACAGGCTGCCACATTGGGGCTTTTGCGTCACAAGCCGCCGTCCAGCCTGTTCTGGCGCAACCCGCAACGCCCAATGACGGCGATTTTAATCTCGCTTGGACTCCGTCGCTGGGCTCAAATGCTTACGAAATCAAAATTTCAACCGACCCTAATTTTGCTTCCAATGTTACGACTCTTTGGTCAAACGATACGTTTGTTCCTGTTTCGTTGAGCACCTCAAATACTTATCACGCCCGCGTGCGCGGATGGGAATCACCGCCCGTGCCGCCGTTTCAACTTGGGCGGAACCCAACCGAATATTCCAATGTGGTTCAGTTTGTCGTTGATCTTGAACCGCCGAGCGGAACAATACTGATTGAGAATGACGCGGCGGTTACTTATTCGTTAGACTCGCATATCTACTTAACGGTTTCTGACTCAGGCGGATCCTCGATCACATCCGTAATATTTTCTAATAACGGAACAATTTGGAGTGACCCGACTCCGTATGAAAACGTCATGCGCTGGAAACTTGCCAGCGGGCCGAGCGGTGAACGGACAGTGTTTGCCAGATTGATTGATAGTGTTGGAAACATTTCGGCCATTATGCAAGACACGATTTATTACGAGGCCGGTTGGACCTGTTCCGTTGACACTGTAAATCCCGGCAGCAACCCAGAATGTAATCCAATTTGCGGTGACGGTTTAGTCGTCGGCAATGAAACTTGCGACGACGGCAATACGGCAAGCGGCGACGGCTGCAGCTCAATCTGCCAAGTAGAAGGCCCTTCACATTCAATTAATGCAACAGCAAATAACGGCGGCTACATTGTACCGAACGGCACGGTCAATGTTGCCGAAGGCAGCGATCAAATATTTACAATCACGCCCAATATCGGTTACGAAATTACGGATGTGCTCGTCGACAGCGTTTCGCAAGGCGCTATTTCCAGTTATACGTTTAACAACGTACAAACAACCCACACCATTGAAGCGTCTTTTTCGGTTACCACTACCGCACTTTGCGGCGACGGTATTTGTGAAGCGCCAGAGACGGTTCAAACCTGCTCGCAGGATTGCGCCGGGACTTGCGGTGACGGTTACTGTGATCTCCGGCGTGAAAGCCATTTTGATTGTTCAAACGATTGCGCGGGAAATTACTACGTAGTTGATGCAAATAATCCGGCGTGCAGCAACAGCGGCCCCGGATCTCTTGCCCAGCCGATTTGCAATGTAAGCGCAACGTTTGATCAGCTCAATCCTGGAGATACGGTTTACATCCGCGGTGGAACACAGCCGTTTGGATCCTACAACCTTATGGATCGCGGCGGAGCGCCGAATCAGTGGGTAACCATTCGAAACTATCCCGGCGAAACACCGGTCATTGATTCGGGAGCAAGCATTCCTTCAAACTGGACATTTTCAGAAAACGCGGGCAATTATTCAATCTGGTGGACTGATACATCGCTTGGAACATACGATCCTAACGCAAACGGCGGTGAAGGAAATTATCCGAGAGGCATAATCATGGATCTTGAACGGCCCTTCAGCCGCATGCTCCGTCATCAAGATATGCTTGATGTATTAACAATCCCGAATTCCAATACTTCATTCAACGCTTATTTTATCGATTGCACAAGTGGGCGCTTATACATTCGCCTCCCGTCCGGGACCAACCCGTCAGAACATTCGTTTTACTTTCCCGGACAAAACCGGTTTTACACGTCAGCATCCTACATCCGTTTCATCGGCTTAACCATTCAGCATGGCGAGGAAGGTATTAAAATGAACCCGCTGCCCGGCGGAAATCCCGGTCAATATATCGAAGTTTATGACAGTACTCTCAGAAGCCTTAATAGCATGGGTATCGCGGATCTAACGCCCCACCCGACAATTGATAACTATTTTACTTATCAGAACAACCGATTTGAAAATATCGGGCCTCTCGTCATTGCCGACGACTCCAGCTATCCTGTTGAGATATGCCTTTCAGAAATATCAGATCCTTGGCAATACACCTATGACCGATACGGCCATGTGATTTATGGACATGCTGCTGGCAATTTATTTTCGAACAACATAACGATCAACGCCGGCCTTTCGGGCGCACTTCAACTCAACCGTAACAGCCGCTATTACAACAATTACATCAACGGCACGGTCGGCGGCATAGGTTCCAACATTGAATTCTTTAATAACGTGGTAGACGCATCGATCGGAAAAGCTTTGTCTTTGGACAACGTCCAAGAAAACGGCCGATTCTATAACAATTTACTGATCGGCAACGGATACGATAGTTACGTGGTCCTCATCGGCGCAGAGGCAAGTCCGTCAAGCGCCCCCAACATTCAGTTCTTAAACAACATCGTTTACAAAAAAGAAGCGGCGCCGGCTTATTGCGCAGCTTACTTCAACTACACAGATTTTGCGGCGATTCAGCACAACAACAATATCTATATCGACTGTCAGTATTTCGCAGCCGGCGGGATCGAGTGGTCGTCACCAGATCCCATAACCAATTTCAACAACTGGCGGTCATTTCTCAACGGCGTCGACACATATTCGAGCCTGCAAACCGCAACGGATGTGTTGATGGTTAATTTTTCAGAAGCTCCTTCGGTCAACGATTACGATTTGCACAGCGAATCAGCCGCCATTGACGCGGGATTTCCGATGCCGAATTTGCATACCGACGTCAGAGACCGCCCGCGCGATGCGCAAACCGACATCGGTCCGTATGAGTACCAATCGACTTTACAGAATGAAAATCCAACCGTTGACCTTGGAAATGATCAAACCGTCGCTTTCGGCACTTCGGCAATCATTAACGGCGGCGTGACGGATGATGGTCTGCCGAATCCGCCCGGTGCGGTGACGGTCAGCTGGTCGCAAGTAACCAGCTCCGGCGGTATCGCCACATTCAATCCGCCGAACAATACCAGCACGTCCGTTACATTTTCGCATCCGGGTTCTTATCAATTACGGTTGACCGCAGATGACTCGATGCTCACAGGTTCCGACGATATTATGATTTCCGTGAATTTCTCGGCGCCGCCCGGCGTGAGCGCAAATCCGCCTTCGCCGAATTTAGGAGCATTCAATTTGGAATGGGACGCGGTTCCGGGCGCTGCGATCTATCAAGTACAATTGTCGCCGGATCCAAATTTTGTACAGAATATCGATGAACGCTGGCCATCGGGAATTTTTGAACCGTTTGTAATTTCACAAACCGGAACTTACTACGCCCGTGTACAGGCTTGGTCCCAGCCGCCTCAGGATGGCGGTTTCGGCAGCGGATTTTCACCGGCAATCACTATCGTAGTGCAAGCATGTTTAACCGATGCAAATTGCTCAGACAACAATACCTGTAATGGCACAGAAACCTGCGTCTCGGGTTCATGCCAGCCAGGAACTCCGCTTGCTTGCGATGACGGCAACCTCTGCAACGGAACAGAAACCTGTGATTCTGTCCTTGGCTGTCAGTTGGGTGCGCCATTAAACTGCGGAGACGCCGATGCGTGTAACGGTATTGAATCTTGCGATCCAACTTTGGGTTGTTTATCGGGTGTTCCTCTTAATTGTGATGATGGAATTGCTTGTACGAATGATTCCTGCGATTCTTTGAGCGGATGTGTGCATACAACAGACAATTCGGTTTGCTCGGACGGATTATTTTGCACGGGAGCTGAAATCTGCAACGCCGCTCTGGGTTGCCAATCAAATCCGGCACCTTGCTCAGGACCAAACCTGATCTGCGACGAAACAAACGATCAATGCACAGGATGCCTTAATGACTCCGACTGTGATGACAGCAACGCTTGTAATGGAACGGAAACTTGCCAGGCAGGCATCTGTACAGCCGGAACTTCTCTCGTTTGCGATGATGGCAACATCTGCAACGGAACAGAAACCTGCGATTCTGCCTTGGGTTGCCAATCCGGGATACCGCTAACATGTGATGACGGAAATGTCTGTAACGGCCCTGAAAGTTGCGACTCAACGCTGGGTTGTCAAACAGGCGCGCCGCTTGTCTGTGATGACGGCAATCCATGCACCGCGGAAGCTTGTGATCCTGCAACGGGCTGCGAATCAACCCCGGTTGTGGATGGTATGAGCTGTTCTGACGGGTTATTCTGCACAGGAGCCGAAATTTGTATTGCCGGAATTTGCCAAAACGGAACCGAGCCTTGCTCGGATCCGGACCATTGTGATGAACCGAATGATCAGTGTTTTGCTTGTATCAGTGATTCGGAGTGTGGCGACGGAAATTTATGTAACGGCGCTGAAGCTTGTGTAAATAATACCTGTCAGGCCGGAACACCGCTTGTGTGCGATGACGCCAATGTGTGTAACGGTACGGAGACCTGTGACCCCGGCTTAGGTTGTCAGGCGAGCGCACCGCTTGTGTGTGATGATGGCGTCTCCTGCACAAATGATTCCTGCGATTCCGTAAACGGCTGCGCCAATACGCCGGATGATTCGATTTGTTCGGATGGATTATTCTGCAACGGAAGCGAGACTTGTAATGCAACAGCAGGATGCCAATCCGGAACTTCTGCCTGTGACACCGGTGAAGAATGCGATGAAGCAAACGATATGTGTATTTGCCCGGAAGGCGCTCCATGTAATCCACTAGCCTTCACAATTACCGCAAGCGCTTCGGAAGGCGGCCAAATTTCACCGGTTGGAGATGTTGTGGTCAACGAAGGTGACAATGCGACTTTTACAATTACGCCCGATTCGCGCTACGAAATCCAAGATGTACTTGTGAATTCAACCTCCGTCGGCGCGGTTTCGAGTTATACATTTAATAACGTCACTTCTGATCATACGATAGAAGCAACATTTGCAGTTATCCCGGAAAGCCCCGCTACCAACGGTGAAACCCAGAATCCTCCGGATTCCAATCCGGACGAAGGCGGGCCGGAAAACGGTTCACCGCAAGAGACGGCAAATCCTCAAAACACAGGCGGATATTATACGCCGGGAATTGTCGGCGTGATTGTGCCCTATAATAACCCAAGCCCTGGAACACAGCCTGCGGCAGCATCCGGCAGCGGCAATGTTCCGCGACAGGCTGCCTCCAATACAAAAGCAAATGTTTCCGGTGCAATTGCTACAATAACCGGAGGTTTGGAAACGCTTGATGAATCTGCGGTAGTTCAGAATGAACCGATTTCAACTGCCAAGTCTTTAATCCAAAGCTCAACCCGTGTCGCCCCTCTGCAAATCGGCGTTGCGTCATTACAGCAATTGGACAAATTCAACGGCGAAATGATCCGTTTGCGCGGCGGCCCAAAACCTTCCGGAAATCCGGTGAAAACATTTTTCGAAATCCTTTTTGAAATTTTAGTCGAGAAAGCACCAACCACAATTTCTCTCTCGGTTTAAGTGTTGTTGCCATGACTTCCCTTTTATTTTTCAATCGTTAAATTAGTTGAAGTCATGACTACCCTGCGCTTTCTTTGAAAATGTTCCCAACGTTATATAAGTAGCACAGTGTTGACACTTCTTACAGATTAACTATAATCAACGGATATCGTTGTCCAATTCCCTATTTCAGATGAACAATATCGATTCGTATTTATACAATTATTGGTTTCTGGGTGTGTTTCTTCTGGTCGCCATTGTTTTCCCAGCGCTTCCTATAATACTAGCCAAAATCGTCGCACCCAAGAAACCCAATCAGATAAAAAATGCCTCTTACGAATGCGGCCTTGAAGCCAAGGGTGACGCATGGATTCAATTTAAGGTCCAGTATTACATCTTCGCGCTGATTTTCGTGATTTTCGATGTCGAAACCGTCTTTATCTACCCTTGGGCGGTTGCTTACAACCAGCTCGGGCTTTTTGCTTTTATTGAAATGTTAATTTTCATCGCAATTCTTGCTCTCGGGCTTGCCTACGCATGGCGCAAACACGCGCTGGAATGGAAATAATGGCTTTCACACCGAATGTTAATCAAGTTGAAGACGGTTTAAAAAACGAACTATCAAAAAAGGGCGTTTACATTACGCCCCTTGAAGCGCTTTACAATTGGGGCCGCCGCTCTTCTATTTGGCCGCTCCAGTTCGGACTTGCTTGCTGCGCGATTGAAATGATCGCCACGGCCTGCGCACGCTACGACATCGATCGATTCGGCGCGGGACTTTTCCGCGCTTCGCCGCGTCAAGCTGACCTCATCATCATCGCCGGCACAGTCACCAAAAAAATGGCGCCGAATGTGGTTCGTCTCTACAATCAAATGCCGGAGCCGAAATATTGCATCACGATGGGCGCTTGTTCCATTTCGGGCGGCCCGTTTATCGACGGATACAATGTGTTAAAAGGAATTGATCGTTACATTCCGGTCGATGTTCACCTGCCCGGTTGCCCGCCGCGCCCGGAAGCGCTCTTGCATGGTTTAATGAAGCTTCAAGAGAAAATCGATTCGCAAGAAATTGAAAAAACCGAGTGGTATCAAAAAGGCCTGAAACGTGAATTTCCGGTTCCGGAATACGGGCCGAACGGTTTAATCCCGAAGTACAATCCTGAAATTTGGAATCCGCAGGCCAATTCCCGCAAAGACATTACGGTGTATTCGTGAAATCCCTAGAAGAAATTAAAAAAGACATCGAATCACGTACGTCTTCGCAAATTACGATTGAAGCGGATAGTTTGATAGTTCCCAAAGAAAAATGGCTTGAAGTGGCCATGTTTCTTAAGGGAAATCCCGATTATGAGCTTAATTTCCTTTCAAGCGTTTCGGGCGTTGACTACACCACGCATCTTGAAGCGGTTTATCATTTGTATTCCATGACAAAAAAACATGGCCCGCTCGCCATCAAAGTCCGTACCGACCGCGAAACGGGGAAAATTCCGTCCGTGACACCTGTTTGGCGGAGTGCCGAGTTTCAAGAGCGCGAAGCGTACGATTTGTTCGGGATTCAATTCGAAGGACATCCGGACTTACGCAGAATTTTGATGTGGGAAGGTTTTCAGTTTTATCCGATGCGCAAAGACTATGTGTCGGATGATCAAAGCGAAGTCATCCAGAAGGCGACAGGATAAGAATTAATCGTCATCCTGAGCGAAGCGAAGGATCTAGATTCTTCGGCTGCGCCTCAGAATGACGACGAAAATAAATATGGAACATAATTTACTCGATAAAACGCTCGACACGCAAACGCTCGAAGTCAGCCTCGGGCCGCAGCACCCTTCCACGCACGGCGTGTTCCGGATGGATATTAAACTCGACGGCGAAAACATTGTTCAGCTGAAGCCTTTCATGGGCTATCTGCACCGCAATCACGAAAAACTCGCCGAAAATATGACTTACTTGGCCTCGATGCCCTTTACGGACCGCTTGGATTATCTCTGCTCGATGACCAACAATTTTTCTTACGCAATGGCGGTTGAAAAACTCGCCAAAATCGAGGTTTCAGAGCGCGCACAGTATATTCGAATCATCATGGCGGAACTCACGCGGCTTGTGAATCACACGCTCCTCGTCGGATTTTTGCTGAATGACTTGGGCGCATTCTTTACGCCCGTGCTTTATGCATTCCGCGAGCGCGAAAAAATTCTCGATTTATTCGAAAGCGTTGCCGGCTCACGCATGATGTGTAATTATTTCCGCTTCGGCGGACAAAAACTGGATGTGACGGAGGATTTTTTGCCTCGCGTGAAAGAAGTTATCCAAAAATATCCGAAGTTTCTCGATGAATTCGAAAAATTGCTTTCCGAAAACGAAATTTTAATGTCCCGCACGCAAGGCGTCGGTGTTTTACCCAAAGATTTGGCAATTAATGCAGGTGTCACAGGCCCCATGCTTCGCGCGGCCGGTGTTGATTACGACATTCGCAAAGTTGATGGTTACGGAATTTATAATCGTTTCAAGTTCCGCGTGCCGCTAGGCGACCATGGCGATGTGTATGACCGTTATTATGTCCGTATTTTGGAAATGCGTGAAAGTATCAAGATTCTGGAGCAGGCCGTAAAAGAAATTCCGGCCGGTGAGCATATTTCAAAGCAAGGTGCCACAATCGGAAAAACGCCGCGTAACTTCAAGCCGCCGAAAGGCGATGTTTACAGCCGCATCGAAGCGCCTAAGGGCGAGCTTGGATTTTATCTGGTTTCCGACGGCACGAACAAACCATATCGTTATCACGTCCGTGCGCCCAGCTTTGTTAATTTGACGATTTTAGAAGATATGTGCCTCGGCCACAAAGTGGCGGATGCTGTCATTATTCTTGGAAGTGTTGATATCGTTTTAGGGGAAGTTGATAGATAAGGCATAAGTGGTAAGTGATAAGTGTTAAGTTAAAAGCTTTTTACTTATCTCTTACCACTTACAACTTACAACTAGGAGTTTAGATGTTTGGGTTAGGTGTATTAAAAGGAATGGCGGTCACGCTTAAAAACTTTGTGGCCAGCTATTTTTCAAAAGATCATTTGACGACAGTTCAGTTTCCGGAAGAGCGTTTGCCGGAAAAAGAGCGTTTTCGCAATTTTCCTTTTTTAATTTATGATGCAACGCCGGATAATCTTCGCTGTGTGGCGTGCGATATTTGCGCGAAAGAATGCCCGCCCAAATGCATTCACATCGTCAAAGACGCCGATGAGCAAAACAAACCGCTGAAGCGCCCGAAAGTATTCAATATCGATTACTCCATCTGCATGAACTGCGGTATTTGCGAAGAAGTTTGCCCGTTTGACGCGATTTACATGGACCACACGTTTGAGCTCGGAGAATACGGCCGTTTCAATGATTTGAATTACACGAAAGACAGGCTCCTGAAACCGGCGGAATATTTTATGAAGATACGGCCGACCGATGCAACGCGCATCGCTGAAGACCGCCGTAAAAAAGAAGAGGCCAAAAAGGCACAGGAAGCTGCGGCGAAATTGGCCCAAGCGAAAGCGGCTGCAGCTGCTCCACAAACACCACCAACTCCGCCGGCAAATTCATAACATGGATCAATTATTCGTCAATTTAAAAGCAGGGATTGTGAGTATCGTAACGCCCATTCTGCCTGATTGGCTTGTGGTCATTGTCGCGATTTTAATTCCGATTGTGGGCGTCGCTATTTTCGGGCCACTTACGATGATGTACCTCACATGGTTTGAACGCAAAATTTTAGCTCGTGTTCAAAATCGTTACGGCCCAAACCGTGTCGGAACGTTCGGTCTTCTGCAGCCTTTGGCGGACGGCGTTAAAATGATGACAAAAGAAGACGTCGTGCCGACCGGTGCCGACAAATTTGCGCACACGCTGGCGCCGATCGCGATTGTGATTCCGGCGCTTTTGGTGTTTGCCGTGCTTCCCTTCGGCCGCAACATGATCGCGGCCGATCTTAATATCGGCGTTTTGTTTTTCCTCGCGATTTCAGGCACCACAACCGTTTTTATTTTCACGGCTGCGTGGGGTTCCCGGAATAAGTTTTCACTTTTAGGCGGAATGCGTTCCGTCGCACAAATGATTTCGTATGAAATTCCGTTTATTCTTTCCGTGGTTCCCGTTCTTTTAATGGTCGGCTCCTTTTCGACAGTAAAAATCGTGGAAGCTCAAACCGGAATGAATTGGTTCGTATTTTCGCCTTGGGGAATTGTCGGATTTTTTATTTTCTTTCTCTGTGCCGTTGCCGAAGTCAACCGCACGCCGTTTGACCTTCCGGAAGCCGAATCCGAAATCATCGCCGGGTTTCACACGGAATACAGCGGCATGAAGTTCGCGCTCTTTTATATGGCCGAATTTATGAATGTGTTTACGGTTTCAGCCCTGGTCGCAACCGTTTATCTGGGCGGCTGGCAAGGCCCTCTTCTCCCCAGCTGGGTTTGGTTTTTGATTAAAACATACGCACTTATTTTCACGATGATGTGGTTCCGCGGCACATTTCCGCGCCTGCGCGTCGATCAGCTGATGGGTTTTGCGTGGAAATTTTTGCTTCCGTTATCATTAGTCAATATTTTTGTCGCTTGTCTCTGGAAAAGCTCGGCATTCCCGATGAACTTTGTCACGACAGGTGTTGTTTTGGCTTTCAGTGTTTTTATTTTACTGGCAATCAATAAACCGATGCTTCCCAAGAAGCGGGTTTATCGATACGCAGAATAAATAAGGAATTTATGGACGTACTAGCAGCGATTACCAAATACGGAATCTATGCCATTTTTGGCATCACGTTACTGTCAGCGCTTCTTGCGGTGACCGTACGGAATATTTTCCACGCCGCGCTCGGGCTCGTATTTGCACTTTTGGGTGTTGCTGGAACCTATTTTGTCATGCACGCCGAATTTCTGGGCGCCATTCAAATTTTGCTGTATGTGGGCGCCATCGTCACGCTCGTTATTTTCGCCGTTATGATGACTTCAAAAATGGGCGACACCTCCATTCCGACATCGAACCGGCAAAAAATTCCGGTCGCGATCGGTATTGCGATTTTAATCGGGTTTCTAGTCCGAGTAATGACTCACACGGCGTGGCCGGTGAAAGACAACTTGACCACCGTGGACGCCGTCGCAATCGGAAAAGCGTTTATGGGAAATTATGTGCTTCCGTTTGAAATTATTTCGATTGTTTTGGTCGTGGCTTTGATCGGCGCAATTGTGATTGCACGGGGAGACCAATAATGGTACCGCTTCAGCATATTTTGGTGTTTACCTCGATTCTTTTTTGCATCGGGCTTTACGGCGTTTTGACGCGCCGCCATATTGTCGGAATTTTAATCGCGATCGAAATCATGATTAATTCCGTCAATGTTAATTTGGTCGCCTTCTCGCGCTACACCAATACAAGCCCGGAAGTGGGGCAGATTTTTGCGGTCTTTATCATTGTGATGGCGGCCGCAGCAGCCGGCGTCGGCCTTGCGATCGTACTTTCTATCTATAGAAACCAGGACACCATTTACACAGACGAAATCGACCTTTTAAAATGGTAACTCAACTCGCTTTAATTCCATTACTTCCGCTCGCGGCGTTTACGATTAATATTTTCTTCGGAAAAACGCTGAAGCACAAAGCCTCGCTCGTCACCATCGCAGCCAGCGTCGGTTCTTTTATTTTGTCGATGATCGTCATTCAGCCGGTTCTGAAAGGCGAGACGATTCTCATCAATTTTGACTGGCTTCCCTTCGGCGCTAAAGCGCTTCAATTCGGATTTATGGTGGATCCTTTGACCGCGATGATGCTTTTTGTCGTCACATTCATCGGCTCACTCATCGTGATTTACTCGACAGGCTACATGCATGAAGATGCGCGGTATTCGCGCTTTTTCGCTTACTTGGCGCTCTTTTTATTTTCGATGCTCGGCCTTGTGCTCGCAACCAATCTTGTCCAAATGTATATTTTCTGGGAGCTTGTCGGCCTTTGCTCTTACTTTTTGATCGGATTCTGGTTTGAAAAGAAATCCGCTTCTGACGCCAGCAAGAAAGCGTTTATCACAAACCGGATCGGCGACGTCGGATTTTTCATCGGCATTGCACTTCTTTTTTATTCCACCGGGACCGTACTTTTCGCGGATTTCAATCACGACTTCTTCCATCATCACAATGCCTGGATTGTCGGAATTGCCGGAATTTTCCTCTTTTGCGGTGCCATCGGAAAATCGGCGCAGTTTCCGCTTCACGTATGGCTTCCGGATGCGATGGAAGGCCCGACACCCGTCAGTGCTTTGATTCACGCCGCGACAATGGTGGCCGCAGGCGTTTACATGGTTGCGCGCCTCACGCCGCTTTATGAAGCGTTTCCAAATTCCGCTGACGTTGTGGCTGTTATCGGAACCACAACCGCTTGCATCGGTGCTTTTATTGCACTGACGCAAACGGATATTAAAAAAGTGCTCGCCTATTCAACGATTTCTCAGCTTGGTTATATGATCGCAGCTTTGGGCTGCGGAGGATTCAGCGCCGGCTCTTTTCATTTAATGACGCACGCGTTTTTCAAAGCACTGCTCTTTTTGGGCGCCGGTTCCGTGATTCACGGCACAGGTACGCAGGACATTCGTGAAATGGGCGGGCTGTTCAAGCATATGCCGAAAACGGCGTGGACATTTTTAATCGCGACAATCGCAATCGCAGGCATTCCGCCGTTTGCCGGATTTTGGAGCAAAGATGAAATTCTGCTCAGCGCTTACGAGTCCGGGCATTACGTTATCTTGGCGCTGCTTGTTATCACTGCATTTTTAACTTCCTTTTACATGTTCCGGCTCACATTTTTGACTTTCTTCGGAAAAACACGCGGCCACATTCACGCGCACGAATCCCCTGCGTCGATGACGGTTCCTTTGATGATTTTGGCTGTGTTTGCGGTCGGTGCCGGTATTCCCGGTTCGCCTTTCATGCATCATTGGTTTCAAACCTTTTTGCACGGCGGCCATCCGGAGGAAATTCATCCAAATTACACGCTGATGATTCTATCGATAGTTGTTGCAACTCTAGGTGCTGTAATGGCTTACGTGTTTTATCTGGTGAGAACCGACATTCCGGCTAAAATCGCACAAAGCCTGAAACCGCTTTACACGGTTTCTCTCAACAAACTTTATTTCGATGAAATTTATAGCGCCACATTCGGCCGCTTATTTCAATGGAAGGCGGATTTCTTATTTCAATTCGATCAAAAAGTTGTCGACCGCATCGTGAATGATACGGGCCGCTTCGGCAAATGGAGTGCTCGGGTAAAATTTTGGATCGATCAGCATATCGTTGACGGCTTGGTGAACTTTACGGGATGGATCACGCAAACTTTGAGTTCCGTGCTGCGGCTTTTCCAAACCGGATTTATCCATCATTATCTATTTTTCGTTTTTGTCGGAATTTTGTGGATTCTTTACGGAGTTTTTAAATAAAGGAGATTTACTCGATGAATTTTCCAATTCTGTCTTCCATTATATTTTTGCCGGTCGTCGGCATGATTTTGACGATGCTCGCGCCGAAGGAAAACACAAAATTAATCCGGACCATCGCAACGTCGGTTAGCGCAGTCGTGTTTCTGCTCACGACTTACGTCACGCTTAACTTTGACTCCGCCAACACCGGCATTCAATTTGCGGAAAAAATCAGCTGGATCGAGCCGTTGAACGTTTTTTATTCACTCGGAATCGACGGCATCAGCGTAACGATGATTTTCCTCACCGGCTTGATTTCCCTTCTGGCTTGTGTCGCAAGTTACGGCATCAAAGACCGCGTAAAAGAATACTTCGCGCTTTATTTGTTGCTTGAAACCGGTATGTTCGGCACATTTTTGTCTCTCGATCTTTTCCTTTTTTACGTTTTTTGGGAAGTGGTGCTGGTTCCGATGTATTTCCTGATCGGCATCTGGGGCGGACCGCGCAAAGAATATGCGGCAATTAAGTTTTTTATTTACACATTGGCCGGAAGTTTGTTCATGCTGCTGGGTATTTTGGCGCTCTTTTTCTCGAGCACGCCGCATACGTTTGACATGATCGCGCTCCGCAACAATTCCTTTAGCTTGGAATTCCAAAAAATCATTTTTCTCGCGTTTTTCCTCGGGTTTGCGATCAAAGTCCCGGTTTTCCCGTTCCACACGTGGCTTCCGGATGCGCACGTTGAAGCGCCGACACCGATCAGCGTGATTCTGGCGGCCGTGCTTCTTAAAATGGGGACCTACGGATTTTTCAGGATCAGCTATCCGATTTTGCCGCTTGGGGCACATTGGTTTTCGCTTGCGATGGGCATTTTGGCTGCAATCGGAATCGTTTACGGCGGATTCGTAGCGTTTGCGCAAACCGATTTCAAAAAAATGGTCGCTTATTCCAGCGTCAGCCACATGGGTTTTGTGCTGTTGGGCCTCGCGGTTTTTACGCAAAACGGCTTAAACGGCGCCATGCTTCAAATGTTCAACCACGGAACCATCACCGGCGCGCTCTTCTTGCTGGTTGGTGTTTTATATGACCGCGCTCATACACGCGACATGAACGCCTTCGGCGGCTTGGGTGTGAAAATGAGTGTTTATTCGGGCGTTTTGATTTTTGTAACGTTCGCTTCGATGGGTTTGCCGGGCCTGAGCGGTTTCGTCAGTGAATTTATGGTATTGCTCGGCGCATTCAAAATTTATCCCTGGATCACCGGAATTTCCTGCATCGGAATCCTCTTGGCTGCCTGCTACCTGCTTTACATGATTCAAAAAGTATTGCTCGGGCCGTTTAACCAGAAGTGGGAAAAACTGACGGATATCAACGCGCGCGAGCTTTTTACGATTATTCCGCTCATGGTGATTATTTTAGTCCTGGGCGTTTATCCAAAACTGATTCTTGATGTGATGACGCCGAGCATGAACGCGCTTTTGGCCCAAATCGGAAGTTTAATGTAATATGGACGCACTCGCGAGCTTACCGTATTTTATTCCGCACGCCGTCTTAATTGGCGCTGCACTGCTTGTTTTGGTGCTCGATCTTTTTGGCCTCGAACAAAAAGTGAACGGCCTCATTGCGCTCATCGGCATTACGGTTTCCCTCTGGCTTTTGCCTTATCCGCAAAAAGCCATGTCGCTTTTTTCGGGGCTCTTTTATTACGATGTGTTCAGCTATTTTCTCCAGATCGGCCTTGCGATTGCGACAAGCCTTGCCATCGCTTCCGTGATTCAATCCAAACTGATTCCGGAAAAGCAAAAGGGAGAATTCTATTTCTTGGTCACTTTTCTGCTATTCCTGCTCGTTTTGATGGGTTCTACCACCAATTTGCTGATGATTTTCCTCGCGATCGAATCGGTTTCGCTGTCTTCCTATATATTGACCGGTTTCCGTAAATTCGATAAACGCTCGAGCGAAGCATCACTCAAGTACCTTCTCTTCGGCGGCGTTTCATCAGCCTGCATGCTTTTCGGCATGTCGATTTTGTTTGGCCTCACGGGAACGTTAGAGCTCACGCAAATGAACGCCGTTTTTAAAGCCGCAAGCCCTTCCATCATCGCCACGGCAAAGGTAGCGCTTGTGTTCCTGTTGGTCGGATTCGGATTCAAGATTTCATCCGTGCCGTTTCATGCCTGGGCGCCGGATGTTTATGAAGGTGCGCCGACACCGATTGCGGCGTTTTTGACCGTCGCACCGAAAGGCATTGGCTTTTTGGTGATCTGCCGTGTTTTATTCAGCGCTTTTCAAAATTTCCACGCCGAATGGAGCTCGATTTTGGTTGTGCTTTCCATTTTGACTATGACGATCGGCAACATCACGGCTGTCTCTCAGGCCAGTGCCAAACGCCTTTTGGCCTATTCCAGCGTTGCGCAAGCCGGCTACATATTAATGGGACTTGCCACGGCCTCAGGAACCGGCGTTGAAGCAGTTTTCATTTATATCATCACCTACATCTTTACCAATATGGGCGCTTTTTTGACGCTTGCCGCCATTGAGGAGAGCGAGGGCTCAAGCCGCATTGAGGCGTTAAACGGCCTTTCTAAACGAAATCCATTTTTAGCGGCCTGCATGCTGATTTTTATGTTGTCTTTGGCCGGAATTCCACCGCTTGCGGGATTTATCGGAAAATGGTTTGTGTTTGCGAGTGCGATTCAGCATAGTTTCATCATGCTCGCAGTTGCAGCCGCCATCAACAGCGCCATCGCAGCGGTTTATTATTTCAAAATTGTCCGCGCGATGTACCTCACGCACAGCGACAAACATTCACCGGTTACGGCTTCCAATTTGGCGATTGCCTGCGTTGTTGTGGCGCTTTTTGGAACCGTCGCAATCGGCCTTTTTCCTTCCAGCGTGATTTCCTTCGTCCAGGTCGCACTCGTCAATTTCTTCGCAATCTAAAATATTTTTCACCCGTCGAAAATAAAATTCGTAGAAAATTTCTCCTAAACTCGGATAAAAACCTTGCCCTTATTTTAAAAACGGTTTAAAATCTTTTCTACGCCAAAGGGTCCGGAAATATTCCGGAGGTTAAATTTGAAGTGATGGCCGGGCCGCCATCTGAATGAAAAATTCAGGTGGCGGTTTCTATTTTAAGGCAAAATCATGTGGACCAAAGAAACGCTTCAAAAAACCATACAAGAACGTTTGTCCGACTATAAACTCATCGTAGTCTCCAATCGGCAGCCGTTCAAGCATGTTCTGCAAAGCGGTAAATTAATCTGTCAGCGCGAACCGGGCGGCCTCGTAACCGCCCTTAGCCCCGTCATGGAAGCCGTCCAAGGAACTTGGATTGCTGCCTCCTCAAGTGAGCACGACAAAAAAGCGGTCGATGCAAATTCAAAAGTCATGCTCCCGCCGCACAATCCTTCTTACCAGTTAAAACGCATGTTTCTCAGCAAAGAAGACCGTGACAAATACTATTACGGTTTTTCCAATGAGGGGCTTTGGCCATTGTGCCATGTGGCTTATACGAGGCCGTTATTTAACGACGCCGACTGGAAATCCTATCAGAAGGTAAACAAAATGTTCGCGGATGCGGTTTTAGCAGAAGTCGGAAATGAAAAAGCTTTTGTCTGGATCCAGGATTTTCAGCTCGCACTCGTTGCCAAATATCTACGTGATTCCGGGCGTTTGAATATCATCACATCGATTTTCTGGCATATTCCGTGGCCGAATCCGGAAGTATTTAGGATTTGCCCGCAAAAACAGGAAATTTTGGAAGGATTCTTATCGTGCGACCTTGTCGGATTTCAGATTCGTTACCACATGGATAATTTTTTCGCAACGGTTGACCGCGAGGTTGAAAGCCGGATTGACCGTGAACGTGACTCGGTTTCGTTTCAAAATCATGAAGCACTGATACGCGCATTTCCGATTTCGGTTGATTTCGAAGCCATTTCGGAACAAGCATCGTCGGACAAAACCCGGTCACGGATTCAGAACTTGCGTGATGAGTATTCAATCGGTGATTTGAAATTAATCGTCGGCGTAGACCGGATTGATTACACTAAGGGCATTCCCGAAAGACTGCGCGCGATAGACCGGTTTCTTGAAAAATATCCTCAATACAAAGAAAAATTTATTTTCCTTCAAATAGGCCAAATCTCAAGAATTCACATTCCTCGCTATAAACATCTGAATGATGAAATTAACGGGCTTGTAGAGGAAATTAACTGGAAACATTCTACTGATTCGTGGGCACCTATCGTATTAAAGCGTACTTATGTGAGTTATGACGACATTCTAGCCCTTTACCGGATGGCGGATGTTTGTGTTGTGAGCTCGCTTCACGACGGAATGAATTTGGTTTCAAAGGAATTTGTTGCGGCGCGCGAGGATTTGGGCGGTGCTCTGATCCTGTCAAAATTCACAGGCGCATCCAGAGAGTTGTCGGATGCGATTTTGATCAATCCTTACGATTCGGAGCAATTTGCAGATGCGATTGAGCAAGCGTTCGCGATGCCGCAGGAGGAAAAAGAGAAACGCATGCGTAAAATGCGCGAAATCGTCGCCCAGAACAATATTTACCGTTGGACCGGGAAAATTTTATCACAGCTCCTGAAATTTGAATTCCAGGAGGTATAAATGAAGCATTTGTTCAAACATTGGAATGAAATTTCGGGTCAAATCCAAAATTGTTACTTGATGCTTTTCTTGGACTACGACGGAACTTTAACCGCCATCAAAGACAAGCCCTGGCAAGCAAAGTTATTGAAGCCGAATCGACAAGTACTCGAAGATTTGACCGAACTCGAGAACGTCCGGGTTTCGATCGTCAGCGGCCGGCACGTTGATGATGTTAAAAAACTGGTAAATGTTCCAGACATTATTTATGTCGGGAATCACGGCCTTGAAATCCAAGGTCCGCGGATCACTTACACCCACCCGGATGCCGTGATCAAAGAGAAGCTCTTTTTAGAAATTGCGGCGAAATTAAAAAACAAAATAAAGATGCGGGGCGTTATCGTAGAAAATAAAAAGTTCAGCATCGCCGTTCATTACCGGCTGCTCGCACATGACAAGATTGATAAAGCAAAACAGATTTTCATGGAAGTTGTACGGCCTTATGTCAATGAAAAACATGTTGTCCTGACCGAAGGCAAAAAAGTCTGGGAAATCCGGCCAGAGCTTGCATGGAATAAAGGTGCTGCGGTATTATGGATTATCGCCAGATTGATGGCCCATACAAGCATGAAAACGTTTCCGATTTATATTGGCGATGACAGGACCGACGAAGACGCGCTCAGTGTGTTGGGAAAAAACAAAATGGGGTTGGGAATTCGTGTTACAAACCGGTTAGACGAATCAACGCATGCTGAATATTTTTTGACGACACCAGTTGAAGTATCTGATTTTTTAAAACTAATCCGTGACCTAAGAAAATTTAAAAACAACCGGACAAAAAGCTATGTCAGAATCAGAAATGCATAAAGCACTTGCGCCGTTTTCTTTTTATACGCGTGTTCACCTGCCGGAATTGACGGGTTTGAAAGCAAAAAATCTCGTTCAACTCCTCGAACACATCAAGGCCGTCCCTGGATCGGTGATTTACCATCACACACATCATTTTCTGAAACAGCATCAGTTTTTAAACCCGGAACCGCCGAATGATTTTGCTTATTGGGTCAGCGAGGTTTTAAACGACAAAGAGCTGGGTGAAAAATTGGCCAGCATTAACACCATCGAATACCACACCATTCGAGAGCTGCGGGAAAAAATCATCGCCACCATCGAAACTTATCTGTCAAAATCAAAGAGGCGATTAAACGATGTTCCGGAAGGCCGCGATTTTCACTTTATTAAATCCGTCAGCTTTATTCTTCAAACGCCTTATACCGCCAATTCACTTGAAGAATTCACGGTGCTTCTAAGAAAAGTGACCGTGCATTCTATTTATTTCCATATGTTTGAAGCGCGTCTTCGCTTGGAAAAAGGAGTCAACGATTTCTCGTATTGGCTTGATACTTCGCTCGGAGAAAAAGAGCTCGCCAAAAAAATCGCGAAACTTGATCCTTACACTTACACGGTTGAGCGTTTAAGAGATAAAATTATTCATTTGATAGAGAAAAGCATGCAAAAATCAGCCGCTCATTCAAAGGACAAATAACGATGCCGAATTTGAAAGACTACGAACCAATTGTAGGATCTGAAACATTAGAAGAGCTTCGCGTCATTGCCGAAAAAGCAAAGGGCATGACGGTGCAGAATGTCAACTCGACGGCTGTGGGCGGCGGCGTTGCCGAAATTTTAAACCGTATGATTCCCCTGCTTCATGAATTGGGCATTAATGCAAAGTGGGACGTGATTAAAGGCGGAGAGAAATTTTACAAGGTCACCAAAAAATTCCACAACGCGCTTCACGGAAAAGAGCAAGATTTTACAAAAGAAGACTTTGACGTATTTCTTGAAACCGGCGAAATGAATAACAAAAACATGCCGATGGACAGCGATGTTTTGTTTATTCATGACCCGCAGCCGATCACGCTCATTAATCAAAAAAAGGACCGTAAAGGAAAGTGGGTTTGGCGCTGTCATATTGATGTTTCAAATCCGGATCCGCAAGTTTGGAATTTTTTAAGGCCTTTTGTGAATCAATACGATGCTTCCGTATTTTCGGCGCCGTCTTTCAGCCAGGAATTACCGATTCATCAATTCTTAATCGCGCCATCCATTGATCCGCTGAGTGAGAAAAATAGAGATCTTACTCAGCACGAGATTGACGGTGTTTTGAGCCGGTTCAATTTGGATCCTGAAAAACCGATGGTGACACAAATTTCCAGGTTTGATTATCTCAAAGACCCGGTTGGCGTCATCGAAGCATTCGAAATGGTCCGACGGAATGTGGATTGCCAATTGATTCTCGCGGGCGGCGAAGCCACCGACGACCCGGAAGGCATGGAAGTCCTCGCCAAAGTCCGTGAGAAGGCGGCGGACAATCCTGACATTCACGTTCTTGCAATTCCTTCGGGCAGCGATTTTGAAATTAATGCGCTTCAACGCGCATCTGCCGTGGTGCTTCAAAAGTCTTTGAAAGAAGGTTTCGGGCTGACTATTTCGGAAGCTTTATGGAAGGGCTGCCCGATGGTTGCATCGGCAGTAGGCGGCATTACGCTTCAAATCACACACAAATATTCCGGACTTCTGTGCCACAGTATCGAAGGTGCGGCTTATGCAATCAAGCAGCTTTTGCAGAACCCGGATTACGCCAAGAAATTAGGCGAAAACGGCCGTGAACATGTCCGCCAGAATTTTCTTCTGACTCGCCACGTCCGTGATTACTTACTCCTATTCCTTTCCCTCTTTCACGAAGGCGACCTGATTCATCTTTAAGGCCATATGATCCAGCCTTTAACCACCCTGATTTTCACGGTTGCCGGCGGTATTTTGTCGCTCATTTTGGCTTCCAAAATGCGGATCCCGAGCATTCTTTTCTTTCTCATGTTCGGTATCCTCCTCGGGCCCGAATTTGCCAATTTGGTCCAGCCACAAGTTTTTAAGTCTAATTTTCCGGACTATGTTGCGCTCTTGGTCGGTTTGATTCTTTTTGAAGGCGGTTCTTCCCTGAAGATTTCGCAATTCCGAGAAATTTCGAAAACTCTGCGGAACCTGCTGACTGTTGGCGCGCTCGTGACACTCGTCGGCGCAGCCGCCGGCGCTCATTACATCGCTCATTTGTCGTGGGATAAATCCGTCCTTTTCGGCGCGATTATGGTCGTCACAGGACCCACGGTTGTGATTCCCATCCTGCGGAGGTTGAGATTACAGGAGAAAATCCACAACATTCTAAAATGGGAAGCGATATTAATAGACCCGCTTGGTGTCATCGTCGCGGTCGTGCTCTTTGAGTTCTTTGTCCTGCAGCATGGGACCATATGGCATTCTCTGGCTGCGCTCGGAGGCCGTCTGACGCTCGGCATGATTCTTGGCTGGATCACAGGGTTTGTCATGGTCAACGGCCTCACAAACCGGTGGCTTCTGAGGGCCGAGGGTGAAGAGTTGGGCGGCTTGTTTGTGCTTTCGATGGTTTTGCTCTCGTATGGATTTTCGGAATTCATGCTGACAGAATCCGGGCTCGTGACGGTAACGGTTGCGGGTATTTATTTTGGACAAGCCAAAGTTCCGCTAAAAGACCAGATTGACCATTTCAAAGATCAGGTTGTTTTGTTTGCTTTATCCATTCTCTTCGTGCTGCTTGCCAGCAACGTTCCCGTCCGGGAAGCCAAGCATATTTTTCAGGAAGGGCTTTGGTTGACGGCGATTGTAATCTTTTTAATTCGCCCGGCCTCTGTTTTAATCAGCACAGCCACCGACAAATCTTTAAACTGGCGCGAAAAAACGTTCCTGTCCTTTATGGCGCCCCGCGGAATTGTTTCCGCGTCGCTGGCTTCCCTTTTTGCCATCGAATTTGAGCACAGGGAGCTGAGCGGCACAGGTTATTTCCTTCCGCTGACTTTTGTTGTGATTTCCGGAACTATTATTTTTTATGCGATTATTTCTATTTTAATTGCGCATATTCTCGGCCTGAAAGAAGGCAAACGAAACGGAATTGTGATTGTCGGCGCTACCGCTGCCGGCTTGCTTTTAGCGCGGGAAATCAAAAATCGAAAAGTAAACGTCAAGATGATCGACGTCAGCTTCATTAATTGTGAGCGCGCCCGATCCGAAAATCTTGAAATCTATCAGGGCAGCGGCTTTGATATTGATTTTCTTGAGTCTCTTGACTTAAAAGGCATCGGTAAAATGATTGCGGTTACGACCAACCATGAAGTCAATGTTCTCTGCTGCCAAACGTTTACAAAATATTTAGACCGAAATTCCGTCTTCAGGCTTTGGGATAAAACCGACTCCTGGCAGGCCGTTACCTCTGAAAATTATGATTCATCTTGGGGAAAACCCTTTTTGGTAGGGGCGCCGACTCAATTCAGTTTGGATCGGCTGCTTCAAAGCGGGGAGTATGAACTTTACGTTAAAAAAGTAGAATCCTCTCAGAAAATCACACAGGATTTAATGACGAAGCTGAATCCGGACTGTCCTGTTTTTGCATGGTCTGCGGACGGAATTCAGTTGCTCATTCCGCATAACAATCTGCCGGCCGGCAGCGAATTGATTTGCTTGCGCCCGAAATCCGCGCAGGCCTGAGAGAATTAGCTCTTCACATTCCCAGAAGTTTTTCGTATGATACGTTTTATTGCTTTCGCGTAATAATCTAACTTTCTGAATTTGGGCATAAAAAATGGAAAAGCTTAAAACACCTTTAATCATACTCGGAATTTTAATCGGAACCGCTTTGGCGCTCTCTCATTTTGCTTTTTCCCAAAAGCAAATCATCGCCACGCTGATTTTCTTATTAATCCTGCTCGGTACACTTTTCTACTGGAAGTTCAGGCTTGCGTTCGCATTTTCCGGAATTGCAATCCTTTTGGCCACCAATCTCCTCGATACTCCGCACATCATCGAATTTGCCGGATTAGACATCATTCTGTTTTTAGTTGGCATGATGACAATCATCGGTTATTTGGAAGAAAACCACTTTTTTGAGTACGTTGTTGCGAAAGTCGTGGACCGGATCGGCGAAAAAGCATTCCTAATGATGGCGGTTTTAATGGTCTTAGGCGCTTCGTCAGCCGCGCTGGTGGATGAGGTCACTTCCATCCTTTTCATGATGTCCACCATGTTTCACATCACCAAGCGCTATAAAGTGAACCCAATTCCCTTTCTTTTGATGATTGTGTTTGCAACCAATATCGGCTCCAGCGCAACTCCGGTCGGCAACCCGATCGGCGTCATGATTGCGATGAGATCCGGCCTTACGTTTGCCGATTTTCTCCGCTGGGCAGCGCCTATTTCCGTCGTGACTTTAACGATCACCATCGGACTATCCCTCTTCATTTTTAAGAAGGACATCCAAAAGCTCCAGGATGCCATGAAGAAACAGCGCGGCGAAATGAACGAATTAAAGCATGTGCATTACACAAATGCAGGGATTCAGAAGTGCTGGATCCTGTTTTTGAGCACCGTCATCTGCCTTGTGCTGCATCACACGATTGAGGAATTGCTCCATCTTGAAAAAAATTCGATGCTGCTTGGGACCGCTCTCTTTTTTGGCGCCGTTTCTATTTTCTTAAAAGCAGGAGAAGCGCGTGAATTCTTTATGCGCCGCGTAGATTGGTGGACACTCACCTTCTTTTTGGCGCTTTTCTCATCCGTCGGAACTTTAAAATACGTAGGCGTTACCGAACAAATCGCGCAAGGCATGATCAGCGTCGCCGGCGGCGGCCATACGTTTTTGCTTAACATTTTTACGGCTGCAATTTGTTTATTGACCGGATTTATGGATAACGTATTGGCGGTTGCCACATTTATCCCGATCCTGGCGGATATCGAAAAAATCGGCGTTTACATCTTTCCGTTTTGGTGGGCCATGCTGTTCGGCGGCACCATGTACGGAAACCTCACGGTGGTCGGCAGTACGGCAAACATTGTGGCCATGGGTATGCTTGAAAAAGAAACCGGGCAAAGTATTAAATTTATGGATTGGATAAAACCGGGTGTTGTCGTATCAACTATCACAATCATCGTTGCGATGACTATTTTGTACGCCCAATTTCATTTAATGCCGGGCGCTCCGGAAACGTTTTAAAAATCAGCGCTTTTTTCCTTTTTTACTTCCTTTTATCTGATTTTTTCACTATAATACCCTTCTTTCATGACGGTCTGAAAACCTTCTTGAAGGCTCCTTTGACTAACAGTAAAGATACTTATAAGTTATTGTGGATGTTGGGGTTAGCGATAACGCTCCCCATGATTCTTTTAAGCGGTCCTTTGGCCGGATATTTGCTTGGCGAATTTTGGCTTGTCAAATATATGGGACTGCCTAAGCCAACAACACCGATTTTGATGGTTTTAGGCCTCGTTGGATCCGGTTTTCAATCATATAAATTAATTCATCAACTGAAGCAAAATCTGAATTCGAAATGACGGAACACGAAGTCGCAAGTCACGCCGAACATGCAGCCGAAGCCGTTCATCACGCAGCGGCCGGCGCCCATCACGGTGAAGCGCATCATGAGCTTGCCAATCTAATTACCGTACTCAACAACACTTTCCCGGATTCTGAAATCGTTCATTTCCTGCACCGCTGGGAAAACGTTATTTTCTCGATGACAGCGGCGGCATTGATTATTTTCGTCGGCGTTGCGGCAGTCCGAAAAGCAAGCTTCATCCCGAAAGGCATCCAAAATTTTGTGGAATTATTCGTTGAAGGCATCGAAACCTTCGTCACCGGAATTCTCGGAGACCGGGGCCGCGAGCATGTGCCTTTTTTAGGGACCGTTTTTATTTACATTCTTCTCATGAACTGGAGCGGTTTAGTGCCTCTGATGAAATCTTCAACGGCGGTTTGGGGAACTACCGCGGCGCTTGCAATATTCACAACCGCTTACGTTCAATGGACCGGAATCCGCGCACAAGGCCCGGTGCATTATTTGAAGCATGTGGCCGGAAATCCTTCTAATTTGTTTGGCTACATTTTAATTCCGCTCATGCTCGTTATTAATCTTTCAGTCGAGTTTGTTGCCGTGCCCCTGAGTTTGTCGCTTCGTTTATTTGCAAACGTTTCCAGCGAAGACAAACTGCTTTTTAAATTTGCGGAGTTAAACGTTTTATTTAAGGGAATACCGTTCCTGCTGCAAATATTCGCCAACGTGCTTGCGATTGCGTTCAGCATGGTGCAGGCGTTTGTGTTTATGCTGCTTTCAACGGTGTATATTTCACTTGTTTTACCTCATGAAGATCATCACCACGGGCATGCTGCCGAAGCGGCGCACGCTCATTAACCAAAATAAAGGAGAATAAAAATCATGACACCTCAAGTTGCATTATCATTTGCACTTCCCCTCGGGCTTGCCGTTACCGCGCTCGCTTCCGCTTTCGCGCTCGGAAAAGCCGTTGCCGCCGCCATGGATGCGACCGCACGCCAGCCTGAAGCTTCTACGAAGATTCTCGTTAACATGATGGCCGGCTGCGCACTCATCGAAGCTTTGACGCTTTATGCGCTCGTGTTTGGCTTTTCATTGATGGGAAAAATCTAAGCTGCCGGAAACTTTGACATGGAATTTTTCGCAGCGAATATTCAATTAAGAGAAGTTTTTGTTCAGCTTCTTGCATTCATCATCATTTTTCTGTTTCTCAAAGCCAAAGTCTGGAAACCGGTTTTGGCAATGCTCGAAGGCAGAAGACAGAAAATTGAGGGTGGATTTCGCGAAATTGATGCCACCAAGGCAGAGCTGGCCAAATTGAAGTCGGATTACGACGACAAATTGCGCCACATCGAAGAAGAAGCGCGCGCCAAAATGGAGCAAGTAATCCAGGAAGGCAAAAAACTATCGCGCCAGCTTCAGGATGAAGCGCGCAATCAAGCCAAGGAAATCCTTGAAAAATCCAAGGAAGATATCCGGCTTGAAACCGCCAAGGCGCATGTTTCTTTGCGCCGGGAAATCGCGGGACTTGCATTTTCCGCGACTGAACGGATCGTTAAAGACAAGCTCACCGACAAAAAGGATGAGCAGCTTATTATCGATTTCATCAAGGAACTCGATGAAACCAAAGGGCCGCTGGTAGAGTCATGAAAGACCGCGCACTTGCCTCCCGATACGCCAAAGCGTTGTTTGAATTGGCAGCTCAATCCAAATCCGAGCTGAAGATTGAGGGAGAGCTGAAAGCCTTCCTGGGAGCCATCGAGAACAATAAGCAATTTGCGCAATTCTTCAAAAATCCAATTATTTCGTTTGAAGAAAAAAAATCGCTTCTTGCTAAAACAAATCACGGCAAACTAAGCGCGCTCACGATTGAATTCATCTCGCTCCTTTTGGAAAAGGGCCGGTTTGAAATTTTAAATCAAATCTTAGAGTGTTATCACGAGCTTTTAAACGCGAGCAATCATTTCGAAGAAGTTTTAATTACGACTGCCAGACCTTTAAGCGAAAATTTAAAAAGCCAGCTTGAAAAAATTTTAGAAAAGAAAATAGGCGAGAAAATAATTTCGAAGATCAAGGTAGACCCTTCGATTTTGGGAGGCATCAACGTCCAAATCCGTCACCGGTTGTTTGACGGTTCTGTCAGAGCTAAATTGGATTCATTAAAGCAACAAATGATCGGATCAAATTCATAACCCGGGAAAGAAGTCATGTTAAAACCAGAAGAAGTCACATTTGCAATTAAAAAAGAAATCGAGAAATTCGAATCCAAACTCAAAATGGATTCGGTGGGTTACGTTCTTCAAGTCGGCGACGGCATTGCGCGCGCTTACGGGCTTGACGACGTCATGGCCTCTGAGCTTGTTGAGTTTTCTGACGGCACGAAAGGCCTTGCTCTCAACCTTGAAATGAACAACGTCGGTATCGTGATTATGGGTTCCGACAAGAATATTAAAGAAGGCAGCCAGGTTAAGCGGACCGGCAAAATCGCACAGGTTCCGGCCGGCAAAGCCCTCTTGGGACGTGTCGTCAATCCTCTCGGAGAACCCCTGGATGGCAAAGGGCCGATCGTAACGGATAAGTTCCGGCCGATTGAACTCATGCCGCCGAACGTTATTCAGCGCCAACCTGTGAAAGAACCTCTCGAAACGGGCATCAAGGCCATCGACGGCATGATTCCGATCGGACGCGGCCAGCGCGAACTCATCATCGGTGACCGTCAGACAGGAAAAACTGCAATCGCGATCGACACCATCATTAATCAAAAAGGTAAAAACGTTTTCTGTTTTTATGTCGCGATCGGCCAAAAAATGTCGAGTGTTGTGAGCATTGTGAACACGCTCGAAAAATACGGCGCGATGGAATACACCACAGTCGTTGTCGCAGCTTCCGAAGACCCTGCTCCGTTGCAATATTTAGCGCCTTACGGCGGTTGTGCTATGGCGGAAGAGTTTTTGTACAGCGGGCAGCACGCACTTTGCATTTATGACGATTTGTCGAAACACGCGCAAGCATATCGCCAATTGTCACTCTTGCTGCAGCGCCCGCCCGGACGCGAGGCGTATCCCGGAGACGTTTTTTATCTTCACTCCCGTCTTTTGGAGCGCGCATCAAAAGTTCATCAATCGTTGGGCGGCGGATCGCTCACAGCGCTTCCAATTATCGAAACACAGGCTGGTGACGTTTCGGCGTATATTCCGACAAACGTGATTTCGATTACAGACGGCCAGATTTACCTGGAATCGGACCTCTTTTTTTCCGGCATTCGTCCTGCGATTAACGTTGGTCTTTCCGTTTCACGCGTCGGCGGAAACGCGCAAACCAAAGCCATGAAACAAGTGGCCGGCATGTTGCGTTTGAGTCTTGCGCAATACCGCGAACTTGCGGCATTTTCGCAGCTTTCGACCGACCTGGATAAAGCCACCAAACAGCAGCTCGTGCACGGCGAACGGATGGTTGAAATTTTAAAGCAGGATATTTTGTCGCCGGAACCTTTGAGCAGGCAGGTTATTTCAATTTTTGCCGGCACCGAAGGCCATTTGGATGACCTAGCGATCGATAAGGTCGGGCCGTTCGTAAACAGTTTGGTTGAATTTATCGAGCAAAAATATCCCGACATTCCGATGAAAATTAATTCCGAGAAAGTGCTGAACGATGAGTTGAAGTCAAAGCTCACGCAAGCCATCACTTCTCACAAACAGAATTTTGCAAAATAAATGGCTGAATCTTTAAGGCAGATTAAGCAGCGCATTCGAAGTGTCAACAACACCAAAAAGCTCACCAAAGCCATGGAAATGGTGGCAGCTTCGAAGCTCAAGAAATATCAGGATCTCCTCGGGCAAACGCGCCTTTACGCCGGTGAGCTGCGGCGTATTTTGGGCAAAGTCAGCACGCAGGTGAAGTCGTTTAATCACCCGCTCTTTGATGTGCGCGAACCTGAGAATATCTTGGTTTTTTTGCTGACATCGGATTCAGGGCTGTGCGGCTCTTATAATTTCAATTTGCTTCAAACAACCGAGGCTTTTCTTGGTTCCCGAAAAGAAAATGTATCCTGTTTCTCAATTGGCCGCCAGGGGCTTGGTTATTTTAAGCGTAAAAATCGCAATGTTGTGGGCGAAATCGGAATTCCGAGGCCGACCGAAATCAAAAAAGCGGCGGCTGCAATTTTAGATGCCGCGAAAAATGAATTTTTGAATAAAAAAGTAGATCAAGTATATCTGATTTACACGGAATTTATTTCGATGTCGTCTTATAAGCCAAAAGTCGAACAGCTGCTTCCTTTGCAGGAAATTCCGTCTGAAAAATCCGAAAAAAATTCGGACAAAGATTACATCTTGGAGCCTGCAGCGGAAAGAATTTTGGAAGTCATGATTCCGCATTTTTTGGAATTAAAAGTCGAACAATCGTTGAAAGAAGCGTTGGTGTCCGAACAGCTTTCGCGCATGATGGCCATGCGCCAAGCAACCGACAATGCCAAAGAAATGATCGATTCGCTTACCTTGCAGCGCAACAAAGCAAGGCAAGCTTCTATTACAAAAGAACTTATTGAAATTGTATCCGGGTCAAAAGCGCAGCAAGCTAAATAACCGGTTGTAAGTCATAAGTTATAAGTTGTAAGTAAAAGATTTAAACTTACAACTTACCACTTACAACTTACGACTCGAATGGAGAAGAGAACATGGGAGTAGGAAAAATTGTACAAGTCATCGGGCCTAGCGTTGATATTCGTTTTGAAGCCAACGAATTGCCTAAATTATTTAACGCGATCAAAATCGAAGAAAAAAACCTCACACTCGAAGCCGCACAGCATATTGGCGACAATGTCGTCCGCTGCGTCGCTTTAGCATCTACAGACGGCTTAGTGCGCGGCATGAAAGCAACCGATACCGGCGCTCCGATCAGCGTCCCGGTCGGCGAACAGACGCTTGGGCGTATTTTTAACCTTTTGGGTGATGCGATTGATGGAAATACTCAAAAAATTACAGCTAAAAAGAGCCCGATTCACAGAGCACCTCCCCATTTTGACGATTTGAACCCCGTTTCTCAAATTTTAGAAACCGGCATCAAAGTCATCGATCTTTTGGCGCCTTATGCCAAAGGCGGAAAAGTCGGATTATTCGGTGGTGCCGGAGTCGGAAAAACGGTCGTTGTTATGGAGCTCATTCATAACATTGCCACAGAGCACGGCGGCGTATCGGTTTTCTGCGGTGTCGGCGAAAGAACCCGTGAAGGAAACGATCTTTGGCTTGAACTGAACGAATCTGGTGTTGTGAAGAAAACCGCGCTTGTGTTCGGGCAGATGAACGAGCCGCCGGGAGCCCGTTTGCGCGTCGCTCTCTCAGGCCTCACAATGGCCGAACACTTCCGTGATGAAGCGCATCAAGATGTTCTGCTCTTCGTTGATAATATTTTCCGTTTCGTACAAGCCGGTTCGGAAGTGTCGGCGCTCTTAGGCCGCATGCCTTCTGCTGTCGGTTATCAGCCAACGCTCGGCACCGAGATGGGCGAACTCCAAGAACGCATCACTTCGACAAAATCGGGCTCGATTACGTCCGTGCAGGCCATTTACGTTCCGGCCGACGACTTGACGGATCCTGCGCCTGCCACTACCTTCTCGCATTTGGACGGTATTACGGTGCTTTCGCGTCAAATTGCAGAACTCGGAATTTATCCGGCTGTCGATCCGCTCGATTCAACATCGAGAATGCTTGATCCGCGCGTGGTTGGCCAAGATCATTACGATACGGCGCGTCTTGTGCAGAAAATTCTTCAACGTTATAAAGATCTTCGCGATATTATTGCGATTCTGGGTATTAACGAACTTTCGCCTGAAGACAAAGCGATCGTCATGCGTGCCCGGAAAATCGAAAAGTTCTTGTCGCAACCTTTCTCCGTTGCAGAACAATTTACGGGCCGCAAAGGCAAATATGTCCGTGTTGCCGATACCATCCGCGGTTTCAAGATGGTAGCAAGCGGCGAACTCGATCACATTCCGGAGCAAGCTTTCTTTATGGCAGGCGGCATTGAAGATGTTCTTGAAAACGCTGAAAAAATGAAGAAAGAGTCGTAACCAAGTGTTAAGTGATAAGTTGTAAGTGGTAAGTAGTTCGATTTACTTAGCACTTATAACTTAAAACTTACAACTAATTGTAAATCATGACTGTACCTACATTTACATTGGATTTGATCACGCAGGATGGCCGGGCTTATTCCGGCACCGTTGAATCCATTGTTGTGCCCGGCGAAAAGGGTTCGTTTGGCGTTCTTGCCAATCACGCAGGACTCATTTCCACAACGGTTCCCGGAAAACTAAAAATCCGGGAACCCAATCAAAAAGAACTGGCCTATCAGGTTGGCAATGGCTTTTTTGAAGTCTACAAAAATAAGGCCACCTTTCTCGTTTCCTCCTCCTCTTCCTCTTAGTCTCTGCTTTCCAAAAAGCATCTGAATGTTTGATTTTTAAAGACAGTTTGCTATACTAAAGCCTTTCAAATCAGCAACTTACGCGCATCCACCATGACCCAAATTTTTTGGTTTTATCTATTCTCGGCCGCCGCCATTTTAAGCGCTCTTTATGTTGTCTTCACAAAACGCCCGACCCAAGGCGTTCTCGCACTTGTCATTACGATGTTTTCCCTTTCCGGTCTTTTTGTGCTGCTTGAAGCTTATTTTGTAGCCATTATTCAAATTTTAATTTACGCGGGTGCCATTTTGGTTCTTTTCCTATTCATGCTGATGCTGATGGGTGTTAATACATCCGAAGAGGGACAAAAAACGGCTTCATCCTTCAAGCGGTTGACGATTTATGCGGTCATTACCGCTTTTTTTCTTGAAATCTGGATCGTTGTCCATGCTTCGGCAAATACCGAATTAAAATCCGTATCTGTTTTGGGAACTATCGAAAGCGTCGGGCGCACTCTGTTTTCCCAATACCTTTTGCAATTTGAACTCGTGTCGCTAGTTCTTTTGGTCGGTATCCTTGGCGTTATTTCACTCACGAGGAAAGAGGTATGACGCTCCATCATTATTTAATCTTGAGCGGTGTTTTGTTCACGATCGGCGCGTTAGGCATGATTCGCCGCACGAATTTAATTATGATGCTGCTTTCCGCTGAAATCATGCTGAATGCCGTCAATTTATCGTTCATTGCATTCTCGAGCTTCGGCAATCACTTGGGCGGCCAGGTCGCTGCTCTTTTTATTATTGCGATTGCAGCAAGTGAAGTTGCAATCGGGCTTGCGATCGCCGTACTTTTGTTCCGTCAAAAAGGTAAAATCGATACCGGAACGCTCACAACATTAAAATGGTAACTGCATGAACCCCTGGCTTATATTATTTTTACCGCTTGCTTCTGCGGTTTTGATTACGTTTTTCACGCTCAACCGGCCGAAATTAAGTGCCGCCTTAGCTTTTGCCGGCATTTTTGCCTCCTTTTTGATTTCTTGCAGTTTCGCCTATGAATTTTTCTCGCAAGGCGGCCATGGATTCCTGGAAATATCGGTTCCCTGGATCAGACTTCCGGGCCTTGTGCTTGAATTCGGTATTTTGATTAATGCTGTATCACTCATTATGCTTTTGATCGTGACTGGCGTCGGAAGCGCTGTTTTCTATTATTCAATCGAATACATGGAAGATGACCCAGGATTTGCGCGTTATTTTGCCTACCTTTCTCTTTTTGCCTTTTCAATGCTTGGCATTGTGCTCAGTAACAACTTGCTTCAGCTATTTATCTTTTGGGAGCTGGTCGGCCTCAGCTCTTATCTTTTAATCGGGTTTTGGTACGAAAAGGATTCGGCTGCTGATGCCGGCAAAAAAGCATTCCTAACAAACCGTGTCGGTGATTTCGGATTTTTGATCGGTATTTTGTTGGTTTGGATTTTGTCGGGACGTAGCGGAGAGCGGACGCTTAATTTTCTGAAGCTCGAACATATCCTTGGGCAAGCAGTCCTTGGAAACGAATCTCTCATTTTCTTAGCAGCTGTTTCTATTTTTTGCGGCGTTCTTGGAAAGTCCGCACAATTTCCGCTTCACGTGTGGCTGCCGGATGCGATGGAAGGCCCGACACCCGTCAGTGCTTTGATTCACGCAGCAACAATGGTGGCCGCAGGCGTTTATTTGCTTGCTCGGACATTTTTTCTTTTCTCTCTGTCGCAAGATGCGCTTTCTGTCATCGCTTATGTCGGCGGATTCACCGCGATTTTTTCGGCAACGATTGCGCTCGTCCAAACGGATTTAAAGCGCGTCCTGGCTTATTCTACTTTAAGCCAGCTGGGTTACATGGTCATAGCGATCGGGCTCGGCAGTGTCGGAGTCGGCATGTATCATTTAACGACGCATGCTTTTTTCAAAGCGCTCCTTTTTTTAGCGGCCGGCAGCGTACTGCACGCTACACATGAGCAAGACATGAAAAATATGGGCGGGCTTTCAAAATCAATGCCGGTTACGACGTGGCTGTTCGTGATCGGTTCGCTTGCACTTGCCGGCATTTATCCGATGAGCGGATTTTTCAGCAAAGACGAGATTCTGATGCTTGCTTTCGAACGAAACACTCTCCTTTTTTGGGTAAGCTTGTTCACCGCGTTTTTGACGTCGTTTTACATCGCGCGCGCTGTTGTGATGACTTTTTTTGGAAAGCCACACAGCCGGAAGAAAATCCACGAACCCGCACAATGGATGCTGCTTCCGATGATTTTGCTTGCGGTATTGTCGATTACAGCCGGCTTTTTTGGCATTGAATCGGTCTTGCATCATCCGAATGATATTCATGTTCATCACAATAAAGTTATCCCTGTATTGGCCTTTTTAATTTCTGTAAGTGGTTTATTTTCAGCAACTTACGTATATTTAAGAAAACCAGGGACCGCACAAAAAATAAAGAAGAAACTTAAAAATACTTACGGGTTGTTGACACAAAAGTACTATATCGACTCAATTTATGACTGGATTTTGGAATCCGTCCAAAAGCCTTTCTCTCATTTTTTAAACCGGTTTGAGCAAGAAACCATTGTGGAAGGATTTGTGAACGGCACTGCACGTAATTTTACAAGGCTCGGCGGCTGGGCCCGAAAATTGCAGACCGGAAAAATTCAAAACTACCTGACTGTCTTTTTGGGTGGTGTTGTCATTATCATTTACTTGTTTTTAATTCAATAGCTTATGGAAATCATAAACTCAACCAAATTACTTGTCCCATCTTTAACATGGCTGCCTCTTTTGGGCGCATTTTTGATCGGATTCACGCCTAAGGAAAACAAGCGGCTGATTCGCTGGATCGCAACACTGATTACGCTTTCAACGCTTGCGGTTTCGGCTTACCTCTTTTCGATTTACGATGCCAAAACCGCCGGATATCAATTTTTATTCAAAGCCGAATGGCTGCCCTCTTTCGGCATTTCTTATCACGCCGGAATTGATGGAATCGGATGCGTGATGATTCTTTTGAACGCCATTTGCTCATTCGCAGCCGTCATGGTTTCTTTTTCGATCGAAACCAGAGTGAAGGAGTATTTTGTTTTCCTGATGGTTTTAATTGCAAGTCTTTTTGGTGTATTTACCGCCGTCGATCTTTTCTTTTTATACCTTTTTTACGAAATGGCAGTCATTCCGATGTACCCCTTAATCGCCATCTGGGGAAGCACGAATAAAGAATACGGTGCAATGAAGCTCACGCTTTACATCACGGCAGGCGCAGTCATGTCTTTGATTGGGCTGCTTGCACTTTATCAAATGACCGGGCTTTACACATTTGATTTGATCGAAATTCAGAACTATCTTGCGATCCAACCGCTTCCCGTCTTATTCCAGAAGTACTGCGCGCCATTTTTTATTTTCGGATTTGGTGTTATCGCATCTCTCTGGCCGTTCCATAGCTGGTCGCCGATCGGTTATGCGGCAGCACCTTCTCCCATCAGCATGCTCCATGCGGGCGTTCTGAAAAAAATCGGTATTTACGCCCTCATCCGGATTCTGCTGGGCCTCATGCCGGAAGGTGCCCGGATTTGGCTTCCCTATATTTCAATTTTGGCCGTGATCAATATTTTGTATGGCGCCTGGGCGGCCATGGCCCAAAAGGATTTGAAGTTTGTGGTTGGGTTTGCGAGCGTCAGTCACATGGGCTACGCCCTTTTGGGCCTTAGCGCTATGACCGAAACAGCGTTAACCGGAACGGTCTTCTTTATGTTTGCACACGGCGTTATGGCAGCGCTTTGTTTCGCTTTAATCGGTTTCATTTATGATCAAACCCATACACGACAGATCGAAAACCTTGGCGGACTGGCCAAAATCATGCCGTTTGTTGCGACATGTTTTGTCATGGCTGCTTTGGCATCGAGCGGACTTCCCGGTTTCGCCAACTTTGCTTCAGAAATTCTGATTTTTTTCGGCAGTTTCGAAACTTACCGGTGGCAAACAATCGGCGCCATTTTTGGAATTGTGATTACGGCAGTTTACATGCTCCGCCTTGTTAAGAATGTCTTTTTCGGAAAATTGGACCCAAAATGGTCGAATTTGAAAGATGCAAAAACGCTTTGGGCGCGGCTTCCGTTCGGTTTCTTGCTTATTTGGCTGCTTCTTTTCGGAACACAACCGATGATTCTGCTGGATTCAATCCGGCCAACAGTTGAATCGATTATCAGCCAAGCTAAAAAAAGCGTTGATCTAACACATCAGGGGGAATTTTAATGTCCTTTGTTTTTCATCCGCTATCCGTTGAAATTGGAACTTTGATTCTATTAACTGCCTTAACTTTAATCGAGAGCTTCGGCGGACGAAGAACCGGCGGCGGCGCCCTTTCAAGACTTACATTGCTCGGCCTGGCAATTTTATTCATCACCACCACCCAAATTCCAACAACAGCAACGGCAATTCTTGGCGGCGCTTTTTTAATCGACAGCTTTTCGATTTTCATGAAAGGATTTTTCATATTATGTGCATTTCTCATCGTGGTCATGAGCCGTGAATACGATATTTATTTTAAAAGCCGAGCCGGTGAATTTTATTTAATTCTGCTGGTAGCATTATTGGGCGCTTTATTCGTTTCTTCCGCAAACGGATTTCTCACTCTTTTCATCACCATCGAACTGGCGACGCTTTCCTTATATGTTTTAACCTCATTCCTCAGAACCGACACCAGATCTGTTGAAGCCGGAACTAAGTATCTTCTGATGGGCCTTTTTTCGTCGGCTTTGATGATTTATGGAATCAGTTTTATTTATGGAATTACTGAGAGTTTTTCATTCGACAGCCTGCGGATTTACTTACAGACCACATCACATTTAAGTTCTTTTTTGTTCCTTGGGTTTTTCCTGGTTATCGCAGGAATCGGGTTTAAGATTGCCGCGTTTCCGTTTCAGCTCTGGGCGCCGGATGTTTATGAAGGAGCGCCGACACCTTCGGTAGCGTTCTTGTCAACGATTTCGAAAGGAATTGGATTTGCTGCATTGCTCCGATTTTTATTTGCCGTCACCGACAATTTAAATCCGATCTGGATGCCTTTAATGGCTCTTCTGTCTGCTGCAACACTTTTATACGGTAATTTGGGAGCCCTCCTTCAGCTTGAAGGCAGTCTCAAACGCTTACTGGGATATTCCAGCATCAGCCATGCAGGTTACCTATTAATGGGAATCGCGGCAGGGTCGAAATTGGGCGTTCAAGCAGTTTTGTATTACTTGCCGGTTTACGCTCTGGCGAATTTGGCGATTTTTATGTCGCTCGTTTTGGTATCTAAAACACTTAAAAATGAATCGATTCCGGGGTTGCGTGGTTTGGCAGCGCGCTCACCTCTTTTAGCGGCATCTATGTTTATTGCCCTGTTGTCACTTGCCGGAATTCCACCGTTAGCCGGCTTTTTTGCTAAATTTATGCTGCTTCAGGCAGTGATTCAAGAAAACATGATGTGGCTTGCCTTGGTTGGCGTTTTGGGTGTTGTCATATCCCTTTTTTATTATCTCTCCGTCATCCGTCAAATCTACGTCGAGCGGCCCGAGACGCCGGATTTGATCCATGTCCCAACCGGTATCCGGTTTTGCTTAATTAGCATTCTGACCGCAATTGTACTACTTGGCGTATTCCAGCAGCCGCTTCTTGATTTGATCTCACAGATCGTTTAAATAAATTCAAATATCAAATATTAAAATCCAAAATAATATCAAATACAAAATTCCAAACGGTTATTGGGACATTTGAAATTAGAATTTGTTTTGAGTTTTGAAATTTGATATTTGAATTTATCGACTGAGGCAGGAATAGAAAGAACCTGTTCTGGAAAACCCGGGGGAGGTCCGTTTTTCCGAGAACAGGTTCTTTCTTAAAACTTACAACATGTTGCTTTTACTTCTGATTTTCTAATTAGAAAATCGGTACTGCACAAACTTAATTCAGTACTTAGAAAACGTAGATCAGCTCAGCGCCAACCGTATGTTGGGAATTTCTTGCGCCAACGTTGGTAGCGTTTACACCGTTGCCTAAGTTGTTGCTCAAATCAAAGACAGAATCGTTTGCCCAATCATAGCGCCATTCGAGACGTGAAATGAGGTTCGCGGCCAGCTTGTAATCAGCCGTGTAAGTCATTTCATAAAAGTTGGTGCGTTCTGTCATGGTTAAACCGTTGAGGGCGCCAATACGATGGCCATCGTTATCAGCGAAATATTCCCAACGAGCAGCCAATGTGAGCTTATCATTCACATCGTACTTAGTGCCAAGTGCAACGCCATGCCATACGGAAACACCTTCAACGCTGGTTCCTCTTTCTTCCCAACCAAGGTCAAAGTTGGCAAGCACTTTCCAACGATCATTCTCCGGATTCGGTGTCCACGCAACTACAGTATCAAGCAAGTGGCGCAGATTACGCTCGGCTGCATTACCGGCAGTAGGAGTTCCGCCCGCACCCATAACTGTACGGGCTTGCTCTTTACCGATAATGTAATTTTGGGTGATGTCCAATCCCGCCATCGGATGAAGTGAAACCGCGGCTAAAATTGTCTTTCCTTTGTTGTTGTCAATAGAAGAATCCCATCCATTCACAACACCGGCCTTCACATCAACCATATCATTGATGGTATAAGAGGCTAGGACACCATTGTGAGTAAAAGGAATAGCATTGTTGAAAAGCAAGCTTCTGGAAGTGTTCCAGTTGTCCTTGCTCTCGATCACTTCTGCGCCGGCAATCGTTACAAAACGGCCTGCCTTAATGTCAATACCATTGCCGATAGGGGCAACATATTGGACATAAGCTTGCTCGACAAAGAAGTTATCGGTTGCATCACCGATTGTTGCGGAGTTTAAAATTTGCGCATCGCGGCCATACATGAGATCGGCGCGAAACCCGGCCGTTCCTGCATCAGTCGCTGCTTTTTCAATTGTGATCTTTCCATTCTGGAGGAATGTATTCGAGTCGCGATCAAAAGCACGGATATTGGTGTTGTTGCCAGCGACATTCGCTGCGCCAGCTGCCGGAACAGCGCCTGAGTTACCATCCGGGTTCGGGCTCAACCAGTTAATGTTATAACCGGTCGAAACATAGCCGCCGAAATGGATATCCTCGTTGGATTTCAATAAACCGGACCCGGTAGGAGCCATTTCCGGAGTTTGTTTGGTTGGAGTTACATGTCCCTGCATAGCCACTTTTGATTCTAGCTGGGCTATTTTAGATTCCAGAGCAGCGATTTTGTCCAAAAGCTTGGAATTATCGACTGCAATAGAATCAGCCAATACTGTATTTGACGCTAAAAAGAGCGCACAAACAAATACTGATATCACTTTCATTAGATGTTTTGTTTTCATTGCGTTTAAGCCTCCCTTAATTATGGTTGATAAAACCTAACGGGTGTTTGTTGTTCTTATTTTTTATAATAAAGCCACTTAAAAGTTACATAATCTTTACAACTCTCATGCCAAGTCTTGACTTTAAAAAGAAAAGCGTAAAAAGATACTTAAAAATTTTTGATCAATTTGGCGAGATGGCCAGTATTATACTGCGCCACAAGACCGAATCAAAACAATTTTGTCAAAAAACATTCCGAATTGTTGCTTATTCGACTTCAAAAGCATTCTCAATGAGCCGAAACTCTGCCTCTTTGCCCTGAACTATCGAAACGGCCAGCACATCAAACCTGCATCGTGCGTCCGATAACCCTTTTTGCTTCAGGAACCACTGAGCAACTTTGACTATCTTCCGCTGCTTTGCCCAATCAACTGCTTCCTCGGGCAGGCCAAAGGCATTCTGAAGTCTCGATTTAATTTCGACAAAGACAATGAAACCTTTATACTTTGTTATGACGTCAATTTCTCCAATCGGGCATCGATAGTTGGTTTCAATAATCTTGTAACCCATTTTATTTAAATAGGTTACACCAATTTCTTCTCCTAATTTTCCAATTTTTGTGTTGAAGTGCTTACTCATAAAATATTGATTTTTTAGTCATAAATACTTAATTAAAGTATTTAGTGTATTAATTACGAAGCCGAATATTTTGCTTTAACAACGGGGCCAAAGCTCATTCGGTGAATTGGGGAGGGGCCAAAACGCTGTAATAAATCTAAATGCTCGGGACTTGGATAACCTTTATGCTTAGCAAAACCATAACCAGGAAACTTTTCATCATAAACTTCCATTAACTTATCGCGCGTCACTTTCGCTACAATCGATGCCGCAGATATTGAAATGGACTTTCGATCTCCGGAAACAATCGGCATCTGTTCAACCGGAACTTTCTCGATTCTGTAAGTTCCATCAATTAATAGCACGTCTGGCGTCAACGCAAGCGACAACACAGCCTTTTTCATCGCGAGCAAGGAAGCTCTTAAAATATTGATTTGATCGATTATTTCCTGGCTAACAATACCAATCCCGACTCGTGCAACTTGCAGAATTTCCCAATAGGCTGCTAAGCGCGCCTTGGGGCTGAGTTGCTTGGAATCCCGGATACGCGGAGAGGAAAAACCAACGGGCAGCACAACACAACTTGCAACCACGGGCCCGGCCAACGGACCGCGGCCCACTTCATCGATGCCGGCTATTTTCGTAAAACCTTTTTCCCGGAATATCTTTTCAAATGATTCATTTGAATCCGGGTTTGATATATTCACAGGGCTAATAGCTTAGGAAACGGAACCGGCCTTTTTATGGCGAAGGTAATAAAGTTTCGCTTTCGTTACTTTGCCCTTCTTTTTCACGACCACCTTCTCGACATGCGGTGAATGAACAGGAAATACTTTCTCCACAATCTCGCCGCGCACATCACGAAGAACGGTAAAAGAAGAGCCGATCCCCGTTCCTCGCTTCTTGATGACAACGCCTTCGAAAAGCTGTGTGCGGGTCTTGTCGCCTTCCTGCACCTTGGCGTGAACCTGAACCTGGTCCCCGACTCTGAATTTCGGGAGATCCTGCTTTAAATGACTTTTTTCAATTAACCCTATTTTACTCATGTTTCATTCCTCCAATTAAACAATGTACTTCAACTTTTTAACAAATCCGGCCGATGACGCTTGGTCATCTTCAGCGCTTCTGCTTCGCGCCATTTTTTTATTTCCGAATGCTTCCCAGATCTTAAAACTTCCGGAACTTTCCAGCCTTTATACTCAGAAGGCCGCGTATATTGCGGATACTCCAAAAGATTTTTTTCAAACGATTCCGAATCGAGTGAATTTTCATTCCCCAGAACGCCCGGTAGCAGCCGCACAACGGCATCGATTATGCACAGCGCCGGAAATTCGCCGCCGGTTGTTACGAAATCGCCGATTGAGATTTCTTCATCTGCTAAATGCTGATGAACTCGCTCGTCCACACCTTCATAGTGACCGCATAAGAAAATCAAATGCTTCTGCTTGGACAGCCGTTTTGCCGTTTTTTGCGTAAACGGTTCACCGCGCGGCGAGAGCATGATCACGCGCCCTTTTTTACGGATTTCCTTCAGGCATTCATCAATCGGCTCAACTTTCATCACCATGCCGGGACCGCCGCCAAACGGCTTGTCGTCGCACGTTTTGTGGGCATCGTGAGTCCAGTTGCGTAAATTACGGACTTCGAAATCCACAAGCTTTTTTTTCTGAGCCAGCCGGATCATCGACTCCTGAAGCGGCCCTTCAAATGTTTTAGGAAAGAGCGTTACAATATCGATCTTCAAACCAAACTCCAAATTTTTTGCGTGAGCAAAATTACTTCGCAGCTTGCGTTTCGTTGCGCTTGATCAGCTGCTTAACGATATCGCTAGGCTGTGCACCGACCGAAATCCAATGCTTTGCACGATCTTGATCAATGTGAAGCTTGATTGGATTCATTTTTGGATCGTAATAGCCGATCTCTTCGATAAACCTGCCGTCACGCGGCATTTTTCCGTCGGTCACCACAATACGCCAAAATGGTTTGTTTTTTGTTCCTAATCTTTTAAGTCTGATTCTAACTGCCACTTTTAAACCTCCTTGTACTTAAATCTAAAATTCAAATTTCAAAATCTAAAACAACAACGTTTTGATATTTGAAATTTAATATTTGAATTTAAACCTTTATTCTTTCTCTCTTCGAATAATGGCGCCTAATTTAGATAATTTCTCTTCAATTCGCTCATAGCCGCGGTCTAAATGGTAAACGCGATGCACATGCGTTTCGCCGTCCGCGACAAGCCCTGCCAACACCAACGCCGCACTAGCTCTTAAATCCGAAGCCATCACAGGTGCACCGCTCAATCTCTTGACGCCGTTTACAATCGCGCTGGAACCTTCCAAAAATACGCGTGAACCCATGCGATTAAGTTCGCTCACGTGCATAAACCGGTCCGGATAAATTTTTTCCGTGATAACGCTGATCCCGGGCGTTGTGACCATCAAGGCCATCATCTGAGCCTGCAGATCCGTCGGAAAACCCGGATAAGGATGAGTCGTCACATCAATCGGCTTCAAAGCGCTCCGGCGGCTCACGCGAAGTGCATTTTTCAAACGTTCGACTTTAACGCCGGCTTGTCTCAATTTATCAATTAAAGCCGTGTTGTGCTCGTAATAACAATTTTGAATCGTCAAATCACCGCCCGTCATTGCCGCTGCAACCATAAATGTTCCGGCTTCAATCCGGTCCGGAATAACGGTATGTGTTACACCATGCAATTTTTTGACGCCTTGAATCTTAATTAAATGCGACCCGTGGCCTTCGATTTTGGCGCCCATTTTGATCAAAAAGTTTGCCAAATCGACAACTTCCGGCTCGCAAGCCGCGTTTTCAATCAGCGTCAAACCTTTTGCTAGCGTTGCGGCCATCATCACGTTTCCGGTCGCAAGAACCGAAGAGCCGTAAGCACCGCCCAAGTAAACTTCGGCGCCCCGCAATCCATTTTTCGTGGTCGCGTGCACATAACCGTGTTCAATCCGAATTTTGGCGCCTAACGCTTCAAGCCCCTTTAAATGAAGATCAATGGGCCGAGCGCCAATCACGCATCCGCCAGGGATCGAAACCTGCGCATAACCGAGCCGTGTCAAAAGAGGCCCTAATACGCAAACCGAAGCGCGCATCGTGCTTACCAAATTGTAGGGCGCCATCGGATTTAATTTACGAATCGGCTTAATTTCGAGCCGGCCGTCTTCATAAGTAATACGAGTGCCCAAAAATTTGAGCAGCTTGATCATCGTCGAAACGTCCCGCAGATTAGGCACGTCCAACAAAATCGATGGTTCGTCTGTCAAAAGAGCAGCAGCCATAATCGGCAGTGCCGAATTTTTGGCTCCTGAAATCTTAACGGTGCCCTTTAATTTGTCACCGCCGCGAATAACAATTTTATCCATTATGATTTTGAATACGCCGAAACAATTCGATCAATTCCGGCAAGGTCTTTTGCAATTTCAATTTTATGAAATTGATTCGATTCAAGCAACTTTGCAACAATTTCAGCTTGATCAATTCCGACTTCAAATGCGATCAAAGCTTCGGGCTTTAAAATATTTTTCGCCGAACGAATGATCGCTCGATACATTTTTAAACCGTCCGGCCCGCCGCTCAATGCAAGCTTGGGTTCGTAACGGACTTCCGGCTGCAGATTTTTAAAATCACGATCCGATAAATATGGCGGATTGGAAACAACCGCATCAAACTTCTTCCGGATACCTTTCCATAAATTTGTTCGGACAAAATTAATACGTTTCAAAACCCCGTTTCTTGCGGCATTTTTCTTAGCAAGCTTAATGGAATTTGCAGACAAATCAGTGGCGATTACTTTCGAGCCCGACACTTCTCTGGCTAGGCTGATCGCAATATTGCCGCTTCCCGTTCCGATATCCAAGATCGTTGGGTCATCAATCGCCAAACGCTTGAGAACAATATCTACTAAAATTTCGGTTTCAGGGCGCGGAATCAAAGTACCGGGTCGCACTTCTAAGCCCAAAAAGCGAAACCCTGTCTCTTTGGTTAAATATTGCACCGGATAGCGCTTGGCTCTTCGTTTTAATAAATCAAAGAACTGCTTAACTTTCTGGTCAGAAACACTCTGATTTGACTCTAAGTATAGATCTGATTTAGGTTTACGTAAAATATGTGCCAACAAATGCTGTGAAGAAGCGATTGCCTCTTCATTAATAAGATGGCGTGATTTTAGGTAATCCGTACCCTTATGGAGAACTTCAAGAACGCTCGAATTCATGCCTCGCCGCCGCTTTTCAGCTTTTCTTCCCTCTCGGCCTGCTGCATCGATATGACTAAATCGTCCAAATGGCCGTCCAAAATATCATGCAAGTTGTGCAAAGTCAAACCGATTCTATGGTCCGTCACACGGCCGTCCGGAAAGTTATAAGTACGGATTTTCCCCGACCGGTCGCCTGAACCAACCTGGCTTTTGCGTGCCTCCGAAATTTGTTTGTTTTGTTCGTCCTGCTTTAATTGATGAAGCCGGGCACGAAGCACGCGCATGCCTTTTGCTTTGTTTTTAAGCTGTGACCGTTCATCCTGGCAGCGAACCATGAGGCCTGTCGGCAAGTGCCAAATCTGAACTGCAGAGTCTGTCGTATTGACGCCTTGTCCGCCGGGGCCGCCTGCACGGCACACTTCAATCCGCAAGTCTTCGGGTTTAATTTCGATCTCCACTTCATCAACTTCCGGAAGAACTGCAACGGTGGATGCGGAGGTATGCACGCGTCCGCTTGCTTCCGTTTCGGGGACTCGCTGAACGCGGTGAATGCCGCTTTCGTATTTCAGCGCTGAATAAGCGCCGCCGCCTGAAACACCAAAAATAATTTCTTTAAAACCGCCTTTTCCGCTGATGGTTGTGTTCATGACTTCAACGGCGAGGCCATGCTCTTGGCAATAACGCGAATACATCCGGAAGAGGTCTTTTGCGAAAAGCGATGCCTCCTCTCCGCCCGTTCCGGCCCTGATTTCCACGATGATGCTTTTCACCGCGCTATCGGCGTCGCTGCCGAGCAGCTTTGATTCGATTTCGGCTTCAAGCGTTTTCTGTTTTTCTAAAAGAGACTTTTTTTCTTCATCGTAGAATTTGACCGTTTCTTCGTCTTTTGCGGATTTGATTTGATGCTCGGCTTCCGAAAGATCCTTCGCGAGCAGCTGATAATTTTCAAAAAGTTTGACGGTCGGCTCAATTTTGGAAAGTTCTTTGCCCAAAGACTGGATTTGATTGCGGTCTTTTGAGACATTCGGATCGCTTAAGAGCGCATGGATCTCGCTCACGCGGGATTTTATTTTTTCGAGACGGTCAATCGGAAGCATGGTGATTCATTAAGTGCCACAAAGCACGAAATCCGAAACCATTTCGGTTCCGGATTTCGGCGTTTGTCTGGCGTATTTACTTTTTCGTTTCGGCTTTAGCGGCCTTGCGTTCTTCCTTGGACTTCTTGACCTTCACAGGCTTTGAAGTGCCTTTGGAAACTACTTTGCCAGCATATTTCTTCTGGAACTTATCGATTCTGCCTGCCGTATCGACCAACTTTTGCTGGCCGGTGAAAAACGGATGGCATGCCGAACAAATATCCACGCGAATTTCGGGTTTCGTGCTTTTGGTTTCGATAACGTTACCGCACGCACAGCGAATAACGGCGGCTCCGTATTTGGGATGAATATCTTTCTTCATGATAGTTTCCTTTTTAATTTTATTTTTCTGCTTTATTGAGACTCAGTAAAAATTCAGCGTTGGATTTAGTTTTGGACAAACGCTCCAACAAAAGCTCCATCGCTTCCGTCGGATTGAGTTCGTTCAAAACGCGCCTGAGCATCCACACACGATTCAGCTCATCCGGATGCATGAGCATATCTTCCTTACGGGTGTTGGACTTCTTGACGTCGATTGCCGGATAAATCCGCTTCTGGAACAAGTTTCTGTCGAGACTGAGTTCCATATTACCGGTTCCTTTGAATTCTTCGAAGATCACTTCATCCATTCGGGAACCCGTATCGATCAACGCAGTTGCGATAATCGTCAAACTTCCGCCTTCTTCGATATTACGCGCAGCGCCGAAGAAGCGTTTGGGTTTGTGAAGCGCGTTCGAATCCACGCCGCCCGAGAGAATTTTCCCGGAATGCGGGACAACAGTGTTGTAAGCGCGCGCAAGACGCGTGATACTGTCGAGCAAGATCACGACATCGCGCTTGTGTTCCACGAGGCGCTTTGCTTTTTCAATCACCATTTCGGCGACCTGCACGTGACGCTCTGCCGGTTCGTCGAAAGTCGATGAAATCACTTCGCCTTTTACAGAACGCTGCATGTCCGTCACTTCTTCCGGACGTTCGTCAATGAGGAGAACAATGACGTAAATTTCCGGATGATTTTGCGTAATGCTGTTAGCGATCTTCTGCAAAAGAATCGTTTTACCGCTGTAAGGCGGCGCTACGATCAAACCACGCTGGCCTTTACCGATCGGAGACAAAAGATCCATGACTCTCGTCGAGAGCTCCTTTGGCTCCTTTTCCAAAAGAATCCGGCTTTGCGGATAAAGCGGTGTTAAATTGTCGAACGGAATTTTATCGCGAACGGCCTCCGGCGGCTCGTAATTGACAGCTTCTACCTTGAGAAGCGCAAAATAACGTTCGCCTTCTTTCGGCGGGCGGATTTGGCCGCTCACGGTGTCGCCCGTACGCAAATTGAATTTTCGGATTTGCGACGGTGAAACGTAAATATCGTCCGGCGAAGGAAGATAATTGTAGTTCGGAGAACGCATGAAACCGAAGCCGTCCTGCAAGATTTCCAAAACGCCTTCACCAAACATCAGGCCGGATTGTTCCGCCTGTGCTTGAAGGATCCTGAAAATCAAATCCTGCTTTTTGACACCGACCACTTGGTCGATTTTAAATTTGGTTTGCGCGAGTTCGTGAAGTTCGCTCACCTTCATTTTTTTAAGGCTTGCGATGTCCAAAAGGCCTTCACGGCTTCCGGTCGGATGATAATCCTCACCGCCGTTCGTGGCCGTGCTGGATGTGTTCATCCCGGCACTATTTCTGACGGGTCCACGATCACGATCTCGATCGCGATTTTGATCGCGGTCACGATCACCTCTCGGGTTGTGACTGCGTTGACTGGGTTCTCTGGCTTCTCTCATTTTCTTAATTCTCCTTTTGAATCATTATGATTCCAGTTTTAATTGCAACTTCTGATAAAGCGAAACTGCTTGTTTTCTTAACTGCTTGATGTTTCCTGAATTAACAATAATAAAATCAGAACGCTTTTCTTTTTCTTTAAGCGGCAGCTGCGATTTCCATCTTGGCTTCACAGCCGATGCCGGAATACCGCGCTTTTTAAACCTTTTCAGCATCACTTTTTCTGATGCCGAAACCGTGGCCGTAAAATCCATCCACTTGTTAAATCCGCTTTCAAATAATAGCGGCACTTCAATGACGACCAAGCCGCGCATCATGCGCTTTAATGAATCAAAAATCCGTTTTTTCACATACGGATGAACGATTGATTCAAGCTTCTTACGCTTCGAACGGTTTTTAAAAACCACTTTTGCAACTTCGCGCCGGTCGAGTTTTTCTAAATCAAAGAGCCTTTGAAGTTTTCTATAAATCTTGGGCGCTTTCCGCCTGTCAAAAACTTCGTGCGCCAACCGGTCACAATCGATTACTTTTGCGCCTTTCGAATTTAAAATCTTCGCAACCGTACTTTTTCCGCTTCCGAAAGTCCCGGTCAAGCCCAGCAAAATACGCTTCGCCATTATTCCTTAAACCAGCTTTCACCGGTTGTCACGTCGACTTTTAACGGAACATGCATTTTCGAAACGCCTTCCATGCGCTCCCGGACAAGTTTCTCGGTGTCCTTTAATTCCGAATTCGGAACATCGAACACAAGTTCGTCATGCACCTGGATAATCATCAAACTTTCAGATTTTGATTTCTCAAGCTCGTTTTGAATTTCGATCATCGCCAATTTAATCAAATCAGCCGCCGTGCCCTGGATCGGCGCATTAATCGCCGCGCGCTCCGCAAATTGACGCAACGTTTGGTTTGACGAACGAATTTCAGGAAAATAAGACCTGCGGCCGTACATCGTGGTCAAAAACCCTTTTTCGCGTGCTTCCGCTTTTTCGGATTCCAAATATTCTTTAACTTTCGGGTATCGGGCAAAGTACGAATCAATAAATGCCTGTGCTTCGGGAAACGAGACTTTGAGGCTTCCCGCAAGGCCAAAAGCGCTCACACCGTACACGATACTGAAATTAATGGTTTTCGCGGCATCGCGCATCTCGCGCGACACATCCGCTTCTTTTACGCCATAAAGCAAAGTCGCCGTGAAGTTGTGAATGTCCAGATCTTCTTTAAACGCCTTAATTAAATTCGGGTCTTCCGATAAATGCGCCAAGATCCGGAGTTCAACCTGTGAATAATCCGCCGACAAAATCTTGTGATTCTTTGAACGCGGAACAAATGCGCGCCTGATCTGCCTTCCGGTTTCCGTCCGGATCGGAATATTCTGCAAATTCGGATCTGAGCTCGAAAGCCGCCCCGTTGACGTCACGGTTTGGTTAAACGATGTGTGAATTAATTTCGTTTCGGGATGTATCAGCTCAGGAAATGCATCTAAATAGGTTGATTTTAATTTCGATTTTTCCCGGTATTCTAAGAGCAGTTTCGGAAGATCGTAACTTTGCGCGAGTTTTTCAAGTACGCTGGTATCCGTCGAATAACCCGTTTTGGTTTTCTTGATCACGGGCAGCTTTAACTTCGTAAACAAAATATCGGCCAGCTGTTTCGTAGAGTTGATATTAAATTCTTCGCCGGCTTCTTTATAAATTTTCTTCGTTAATCCGCTCAAATCCTTCTCGGCCGTGTCCGACAACCCTTTCAAAAATTTGAGATCAAGCGCAACACCGCTCATTTCCATTTTGGCAAGCACGGTCATGAGCGGCATTTCGATTTCGTGAAATACTTTCTCGATTTTATGCACACCGAGCAGTTTTCTTAAAGGTTCCACAAGCCGCATCACAACATCCGCGTCTTCGCAGGCATACTGCGTAATTTTCTCAAGCGGAACCAGGTCCATCGTGATTTGATTTTTGCCGCTTCCCAGAAGTTCCGTAGTCTGGATTTTGCGTACGCCCAAATAATCGAACGCAATGTCATCAATGTTGTGATTAAGCTTCACCGGATTGATTAAATAAGAAGCAATCATGGTGTCAAATTCGATGCCTTTCAAATCAACCCCATGCCGCGCGAAAACAATCAAATCATATTTGATGTTTTGGCCGTACTTATCGATTTTTGGATTTTCAAGGACCGGTTTTAATTTTTTAAGGACCGATTCGGATTTCAAGCCTTCGCCTTTGTGATGCTTGCTTGAAACGGGAATGTAATATGCTTCGAAGGGTTTTACAGAAACACTCACACCCACCAAATGCGCGAGCATCGGCTCCGCAGAAGTGGTTTCGGTATCGACTGCGAATGCTTTTGATTTTTCAAGCTTCTCGATTAACTTTTCAAGCTTACTTTCATCATCCACCGTATGATAATGACGCTTTTCATCACCGGTTTCATCCGTCGGTTTTAAATCCTTCAATAAACTTCGGAATTCGAAGCGCTTAAAAAACTCGGAAAGCTTTTCTTCATCCGGAGCGCGAACTTTTAATTTACTCAGATCAAAATCCAAAGGCACTTGGCAATCAATCGTTGCCAAATCTTTCGATAAAGTAGCCAGGTTTTCGTTTTCTTTCAGCACTTTCTGTGTTTTTCCTTTCACATCATCTAAATTCTTGTAAAGCAATTCGACGGAACCATGCTCTTGAATCAATGTGAGCGCCGTTTTTTCGCCGATTCCGGGAACGCCTGGAATATTGTCTGAAGCATCCCCCATCAGACCCAAATAATCGATGATCTGCCGGGGCCCAAGGCCGCCGAATTTTTCTTTTACTTTTCCTTCGTCAAAAACTTCTTCCGTGACGGGATTCAGCACGTAAATCTGATCTTCGATCAATTGATAAGCGTCTTTGTCGTTCGTGGCAATTAAAACGTCGCAGCCTTCTTTTTTTGCTTTATGCGCGAGAGTGCCGATGATGTCATCCGCTTCGTAACCGGCCAGCTCAAATGTCGCGATATGCGACGCATGCACATATTCCTTAATGTGCGGAATCTGTTCAACCAAAGGTTCCGGCATCGGCTTGCGGTGCGCCTTGTAATTTTCGTATTTCGTATGCCGAAAAGTCGGCTCTTTCCGGTCAAAACAAACCGCCAGATAATCCGGCTTTTCCTTGTGCACAAGTTTTTTAAGCATCGTGATAAATCCGTAAATCGCGTTTGTGGGCTCGCCCTTTGAATTGGTTAAGTCACGAACGGCGTAAAAAGCCCTATAACAAAACGCTTGTCCATCGATTAAGAGCAGCTTGCCGGAGGCTGATTTGGTTTTCTTCACGAATTAAGGATTGAACGATTTCGGATTTAGTGCTTAGGATTTATTAAGTACAACTGCTTATTTATTTTTATTTCTCAGGGAATTTATCAATTGTGGGGATGATCGTGTGGATCAATCGCAATTAGGTAAAGTATACATAACGCCAAATGCATTGCAAGTCATTTTTTAAGCAGCACTTGCAACTGCCCAGGCTTTTCTTAATTTAGATCTTAAATTCGAAGCCAATTCAGCAATGCCCAATAATCCATCTAACTCATTGGGATTAAACATCTTAGGATTAAGCTCAATTCTGCCCGGATATCGCGTTTTCAATAGAATATCAAGCCGCTGAAAATACCGCCGATCTTCGAAACTGTGATTCCCGACAACGCGCAGCTCTGCGCGGCCCGGAATTTGATTCATCAGTTGATCCAAATTAGCTTCCGTCACGACCAAAACGTTACGATTGTCGGGAAGCCTCGCTTCAAGCGTCCGCCTTTGAAGCGGTGTTTCCACAAATACGACAAACGGAAATTTGCCGTCAATGTTCTTTGCCGCTTGTAAAACCACTTCAGCAATGTTTCCGTAGGACGGCAGCAAACCGATAATAGGCATCACATCCGATTGATTTGCTGTTATTTGATCTGAAACCAAATCAATGCCAAGCGCCCCGCCGAAAGAATTTCGAGTGTCCGTTGTCGCTGGCGGCAAATTATCTTCAACTTGATCCAATGCTAATTCGACATTGTCAAAAATAAAAGCATCCATTGAGTTGGATGTGCCCAGGCTTTCGAATTGAAATGTTTTGTCAGTGTATGATAACTGGATTTGATTAAACGCATTCTTGCGTAATTCAGACCGTATTGTATCTTCGCCGGCAGAATCTGGCTTTGTTTCGGGGATTTCGGCTGAATCAAAATGGTCCCGAAAGGTTCTAAGAATTCCGTCAACCAGTTCGCGCCGGTCGCGCCGCGATTTTCTCCCGACAAGCGATTTGGGTTTTATTGCATACAAAAGAGTTCTAAGGTTATCAATGCCCAGATCATTTGCTTTCTTTGCCGATTGATGGGGTAATAAAGAAAGGATATATTGCAGAATTATTGGCTGCAATTTGCCTCTTGTGTTTAAAAACTTTGGCGAACCTTTATGCCATAATTTGCTTTCATAAAACAATTTTACTTTTTCCATTGCATCTTCTTCGAGCTGCCGAACACGTTCTGATGTAGTGACATTGATCAAGGGCGCTATTTCTATAAGCGAATGCCGTTTATTTCCATTTAATCCGTAATGAAGTTCAAGCACTCGCCGGTGCCGATCGTCTAAAAACAAAAGCGGTGATTTAGAAAAAGCTTTCAGAAAATTTCTATTTTCGAAAAAATTCGGCTTTTTCTTCATCGCCGATTTTTGCGGCTTTTTCACTTTTGCTTTGGTCGCAATAATATGAAGATCGGCCCGTATTTCACCTGGCACTTGACGCGATTCATACTCGCGAAAACCCAATTGCGGCTCTGAAAAACCGGATTCTCTGAGCAAAGCGCCTTCATCTGTTTCTGCTAAAAAATCAGATGGGAAAATCCCTGCGATCGGCTCCTGTCTTGCTGACCGTCTTTTCAAAAAGTCAACAAGCGCATTGTATAAATTCGCGAAGTCCTGCTTTACCACAAGATCAGACACATCAAATTCCTTTGCCCACTCCGGATCCTCACCAATAGCTCTATGTGCCAGTTGAGTCAGGGTCGCAAAATGCAGAATATTGAGTTCTATCTTGGTAACTTCTTTGGGCAAAGAATGCCCGATACGTTTAAACGCTTTCCGCACAATTCCCATCCCCTGCAACTCTTTGTTTAATTGAAGAAAGAAAATATGCAAAAGATCTTTGGACCGCGTTTGTAAATTACCGGCGATAATGCCGACGGGCATGCGATTCGTAGTCGCATTTTTCTTGTGATAAATTTGGACGATTAAAGAACCCGCTTTCTTTGATTTCGGTTTATCAATAACTCTCTTTAAAAAACGCGGCGGCGGTTTTGCCATGAATGTTAATTTAACGCCGGGATAAATAGACGCCTCTGATTGAATTCTTCCAAGACGATGCAGGGCAAGATAGTCTGCATTAAAAAATTGCTTTTTTTCTCCTCTGTCTAAAAGCAGCACGAACCGCCTGAGCGCATCCAATAAATCATTTTGGTTAGCCGCAGCACTATTAAAAAAATGAGGAGGATGCTTGGCTTGATTCGAAATCGTCGGTGGATTTTTTCCGTCTGCCTCTAGAATTTTTTGCTCTGAAAGAATTTGCCTTAGCTCCGAACGCGAATAAACGTTCGTAATAGGAATGGTACGGGCATGCGAGATAGAGTTTTGATTAAAATTGGAAATTAGTGATGATGCATCCGGGCCGGCGATTGTGCTTGTATGTGTGAATATCAAGAACACAAAAAAAGCGACGCTCTTCTGGATTGAAGGTTTGTAATTCAGAGAAGAATTCATAGAAACCTTTGAGCAAGATTAAAAGTAGGTAATTTTACATCGAATTATAGCTATTAGGTAGTAAATTATGTATAAAATATACAATTTAGTACTAATTAGTATTAGTAACCGTTTATTAACGACCAAAAGTTCAATAAGCAAGTGCACCACTTGGAGTTAAAATAGTCGGGTATTAAGT
>CAYLXA010000012.1:72209-98510 GCA_964387845.1 uncultured bacterium | reverse complement strand
ACACCGAAAGAAATGTTTCAATCACTCAGTGGTGCGCTTCCTGGTTGAATGTAGCTAGCGAACAAAAGAAGGGAAAATGAAGTTACGGATTTATATCCGGTAATACTTCCCGGATCGCCTTTTGAAGAAAAGGGCGTGAGAAAAAGTCGGGGTCAATCACCTCCCCATTCCAAACGACCAAATCAAGGTCAATCGTCCGGGGAGAAAACTTATCACGCGTGGGCCGGCGGCCTAATTTTTTCTCGATGGCTTTCAAAATCCGGATGGTTTCTTCGCGGTTAAGATGGCTTTCAACCAGAATAGCGCCGTTTAAAAAATCGGGCTGCTTGGCTTCGCCGATGGGTTTTGTTTTGATAAATTTGGAGGAAGCCAGAATTTTAAACTCCTGGCGCAGAAGCCGCTTCGCCCTTTGAACATTCATCTTGGGGCTGATGTTAGAGCCGACGCCGATAGCGGCAATATTCATACCGATCTCCTAGCGATAAGTGGTAAGTGGTAAGCGATAAGTGCTAAGTTAATCGAATAACTTAACACTTACCTCTTATCACTTAACGCTGCTTCTTTGCGGTGACCGTAACTGAAACCGAATCCGCATAACGAAGCGCAAGCGGCTTATCGACTTCAACCGTCACTTTCCTGGCACCTTTAAATTTGAGCACGAGCTGCAAAATATAATCCGCTAGCTTTTCTAGAAGAAAAAAGTTTGTTTTTTCGACTTCGGAAATAATTTTTTTGGTAATGACTTTGTAGTCGAGCGCATATTGAATCTCATCTTTCTTGATTGCTTTGCGCGCATCGGTTTCGATTTCAACATTGATGACAACTTCTTGTTTGGTGACACGTTCCTGCGGATTAATTCCGATGATGGTCTTGAGTTTGAGGTTTTTAATTCGAACAATCGTTGGATTTTTCATGATGAAAGATGCTGTCCGCCGTCGACATATAAAATTTGTCCGGTTACAAAATCATTGTTCAGCAAAAACCGGAGCGCATCAATAATGTAACCCGTGTTTCCTTTTTTTCGGAGCGGAATTTGTTTGACGAGTTTTGACAAATTGGCATTTTTGCCGTCAATGGGCGGCAAAATCACGCCGGGCGCAATCGCATTCACGCGGATGTTGGGCGCCAAATCGGATGCGGCAAGTTTTGTCAGTGCTTCGAGGCTTTTTTTCGAGAGTGTGTAGACAACGTAACGGCTTGAATTTTTGGCGATACGCGTATCGAGCAAATTAATAATCTGCCCCTTTCTGCAAACCCGGGCAAAATCGCGCGATAAAAAGAAAGGCGCCCTGAAATTCACGTCCATCTGCTCTTCCAAAAGCTCCACTTCGGTTTCTGCCAGTTTTCCCGCTTCATAAACGGATGCGTTATTAATCAAAATCGATAAATTGGGAAATGTTTTTTTAACAGTCGACACTAGTTCGGAAACATCGTGATAGCGCGAAAGATCGGCCCGGAAAATTTCAGCACGGCGGCCCATTCGCTTGATCCGCGCGGCAGTTTTGAGCGCATCATTTTTGGAGTGGTGATAATGGACGGCGATGTCGAAACCATCTTTGGCAAGTTCGAACGCAATCGCCTGCCCGATTCGTTTCGCCGCGCCCGTGATTAATGCGGTTCCTTTTGACTTTTTCATGGATAGAGCTGCTCCAGGTTCCAGTTTTTTCCTTGCTTTGAATATAAAAAACGTTCGTGCAGACGATCCGGTTTTCCGAACCAAAATTCAATTTTGGATGGCTCCACAATGAAGCCTGACCAATAAGGCGGCCGCGGAACGGTTTTGCCGTGATATTTCTTTTCGAGTTCTGCTGCGCGCGTCAAAAGTTCTTCGCGCGATTCGAGCCGGTTGCTCTGCTCAGATGCCCAAGCGCCGATTTGGCTGCCGCGCGGGCGAGTGGCGAAATATTCATCCGCCTCGCGGTCACTCACTTTTTTGACTTTGCCTTCGATTCGGACTTGCTCTTCAAGGACGGGCCACCAAAAACAGAGAGAAACGTTTTCGTTTTTTTCAAGCTCATGGCCCTTCCGGCTTTTTAAGTTTGTGTAAAAAATGAAGCCGCGCGCATCGGCGCCCTTCAGGAGCATCATCCGAACGGATGGTTTTCCGGTGCTATCAGCCGTTGCGAGCGACATCGCATTCGGCAATTTGATTCCGGAAGCTTCGGCACGCGCCATCGCGATATTGAACCGTTCGACGGGATCAATATTTTTCATTCCGCGGATATTTCTCGCTTGATTTTTTTGGTTCATGCTAAGAGCGGCTCATAACCCTTTTTAAAATTCGGATACTTAAATTCAAATCCCAGACTTTTTAATTTTGTATTACGGCAGCGCTTGCCGCCTGTTTTCTGATTCGGATCAAACACGGCTTGATTCTCGAGCCTTAGCTTTTCGCTCAGCCACGCAAACATTTCGGAGCGTTTCACGGGCTCATCATCAACACCGATATAAACTTGGCCGCATTCTGCACGGTTAAATAAAACCGGCATTGCCTGAACAATATCTTCCAGGTGAATCATGTTGACGTATGCATCCACCCGGCTTTCGGGCCATTCGCCGTTTCTTAATTTTAAAACCTGATTGCGCTCCGGGCCGTAAATCCCGCCGAGGCGGAAAACAATCGACGGCAAACCGGAATTTAAAACCTGCGCTTCGGCATCCAGCAGCACCTTTGAACGCTCAGAATCGGGCTCAAGCGGCGTGTTTTCATCCACCCACGCACCGCCCGAATCCGGATAAACACCCGTACTTGATATATAAACCAGAAGCTGCAAGCCCGGGCCCTGCTTCAGCTGCTCGAGTAAATTTCGGACACCTTCTAAATAGACTTTTCGATAATTCGCCGGATCGCGCGTATCCGGCGCCACCCCAATCACCGCAAACTGGACAACCGGAACATCTTTTAACGTAGCCGGATCTGTTAAATCACAGACAAGTGGCTGAATTCCCAATCCCTTAAGCTGCGCTGCCTTGTCATTGGAACGGGTGGTTGCCCAAACTTTCTGGTTTTTTGACCTGAAATACCGTGCAACCGCAGTCCCGACAAACCCTGTTCCGGCTATTAAAATTCGATACATAACTCCATCCGAAGCCTCGTATTATATATCTTCCTTTCCCATTTTCCCAAAAAAATGTAAAATGGGGCTCTTATGAGCGAATTAACTCTTGTGATCGGCAATCAAAATTATTCTTCCTGGTCACTTCGCGCCTGGATACTGCTCAAACAGGCCGGTATTCCTTTTAAGGAAATCAAGGTCCAGCTCCATCAGGGCGCCTCCAAAATTGACCAATATTCACCTTCCGGCAAGGTGCCGGTTCTCATCGACGGCGATATCAAAGTATGGGAATCACTTGCAATCGGTGATTATATTGCAGAGAAATTTCCCGAAAAAAACTTGTGGCCGAAGGACCAAAAAGCCCGCGCAGCAGCGCGTTCAATCAGCTCCGAGATGCACGCCGGCTTTCAGGCACTTCGGAGCGCGATGCCGATGAGTTGCCGAACCAAACTCAAAAGCCGCGCGGTTGCCTCTAATGTGACCAGCGACATTAACCGGATTGAATCGATGTGGACCGAATGCCGAAAAACTTACGGAAAATCGGGACCGTTTCTTTTCGGCCATTTCACGGTTGCCGATGCGATGTACGCGCCGATTACGGTCCGTTTTAACAGTTACAGCATTCATCTGACGGAAATCCCTACCGAATACATGAATACCATTTCGTCGCTCCCTGCCATGCACGAATGGATGCAGGCCGCCCTGGCTGAAAAGGAAAAAATACCGGAACTTGATAATTTGATTGGCTAATTCCGGATTCTTCGAGTATTATTCACGTTCCGCGTTAACCAAAATTATGAAAACAGAACAGAAAAATATACGCAACATTGCCATTATTGCTCACGTCGACCACGGGAAAACTACGCTCGTCGACGCCATCCTGCGCCAAGTGCGCGTTCACCGGAATATTGAGGATATGGGCGAGCGCATCATGGACTCCATGGACCTTGAGCGCGAACGCGGCATTACGATCCGCGCCAAGAACGCGAGCATTACTTATAAAGATACCAAAATCAATATCGTCGACACACCGGGCCATGCAGATTTCGGTGGCGAAGTTGAACGGATTCTGATGATGGTGGACGGCGTATTGCTCCTGGTCGATGCCAAAGACGGCCCGATGCCGCAGACACGCTTCGTGCTCCGCAAAGCGCTCGAGCTCGGCCATAAAGTAATTGTCGTTATCAATAAAGTTGACCTTCCCGATGCGCAAACGGAAGAAGTCGTCAATAAAACGTTTGATTTATTCGTAGAACTCAATGCGCATGAGGATCAGCTTGATTTTCCCATCGTGTACGCCTCCGCCATTAAAGGCACGGCAACGCTCGATATGAAACATCCGAACGACAACATCACGCCGCTTTTGGATACGATTGTCAAAAAGATTCCGCCGCCCAAAGCCGACGCTGCCGCGCCGCTTCAAATTTTAGTGTTGGCGCTTCTGGCGGATTCTTACAAAGGCAAGATGGGAATCGGAAAAATCACGGGCGGCTCCATCCGCCAAGGCGATACCGTGGCGCTCGCGCGCAATGAGAAAGTAATCGCAACCACCAAAGTCACCTGTTTGTTAACGCATGAAGGCCTCGACCGCAAAGAAATCGAACATGCCGACGCGGGCGATATCGTCGCGGTAGCCGGAATTGAAAACGTCGGCATTACTGACACCATCACAGATCCCAATAAACCATCGCCGCTTCCGCCTCCGAAAATCGATGAGCCGACGGTCCAAATGACGTTTGGGGTTAACACCAGTCCATTTGCGGGCCGTGAAGGCAAATTTGTAACCTCGCGTGTGTTGAGAGACCGTATTTTTAAGGAACTTGAAACCAATGTTTCTTTGCGCGTCGCTGAAACCGGAAGCCCTGATACCCTGCTCGTCTCGGGACGCGGCGAACTTCATTTGGCGATTTTGATTGAACAAATGCGCCGGGAAGGATTTGAATTGCAGGTCTCGCAGCCGGAAGTGATTTTGCATGAACAAAATGGCGTCAAACACGAACCTTTTGAATTTCTCGTGATTGACGTTCCGGGCGAATATCAAGGTGCTGTGATCGAAGAAATCGGCCGCAGGCGCGGAATTTTGAAAAACATGCTGCAAACGCCGACCGGCGAACAGCATTTGGAATATCAAATTTCAACGCGCGGCGTTATTGGTTTGAAAGGTGCTTTGATGACGAAAACGCGCGGCACCGCGATCATGCACCACGTGTTTGATGAATACAAGCCCATCGAGGAAGCATTTAGCGTGGAATCTCACGGTTCGCTCGTGGCATTTGAAAACGGGACTTCAAACGCTTACGGTTTGAATAACTGCGAAGAGCGCGGCGAATTATTTATCGGGCCCGGCGCTGAAGTCTATCAAGGCATGATCATCGGCGAAAACTCGCGCGGTGAAGATTTGGACATCTCGCCCTGCAAAACCAAAAAGCTCACCAATATGCGCGCTTCCGGCTCGGATGACGCCATCATCTTAAAACCGCCGAAAGAGATGACGCTGGAACTTGCGATTGAGTATATCGGGCCGGATGAATTGGTGGAAGTAACACCAAAGAGCATCCGCCTCCGGAAGAAAAGCTTAGACCCCCTCGCCCGAAAAAGAGCGAAGCGCGACGCTTAACGAAAGCGTTTTAAAGCAGCAAGCCTCATCTTTTCGCGGGCAGCCTTGGAGTGATGCCGGCCATACATTCCGTTATTCTTACCCTTCTGAAGCCGTTTTAGCTTAGCCAGCGTCACCTTTGAATGTTTACGGCCGTAAAAAGCATTCTTTTTGCCCCTTGCCGCCAAACTCATCTTGCGCCTGGTTGCCATTGAATGTTTTGCCACGTTTTCCTCCTGTTTGGGTGTTATAAGTTCAAATTCTACAGTGAGATACGGCAAGATTCAAGCTTTGTTGAAGTACAATCTTTTATTGACTTTGTGTCATATGTCGTGTATTGTTTTATCGCTGTTAATTGATGTGAAGTTTAGGTTAAGTGAAAAATAACATAACACCGTAAGCAATTAACACGCTTACGGTTTTTTTATTTTATGTCCTTATTTTAGTTCCGGGGCAGCCTCGCTTGACTTCACAATAACGAAAGGAAAACAACAATGGCACAAGGTACTGTGAAGTGGTTTAGCAATCAGAAGGGTTTTGGTTTTATTACTCCTGATGGCGGAAGCGGCAAGGACGTATTTGTCCATCATTCCGCAATCCAGGGTGACGGCTACAAAACCCTGAAAGAAGGCGATGTCGTAACATTTGACGTCACCAGCGGACCAAAAGGCGATCAGGCTGCAAACGTTGTATTAAAGAAATAACACCGCCGTATCTCGTATCTGGTATCTGGTATCTCGTTAAGTGATTAACAAAAAAATCACTGGTGTTTCTTGCGAGATACGAGATACTAGATACGAGATACTTGTTCAAAGTAAAATGACCTCACAAAAATGACAATCGAACATCAAACCCGTCCTGCAGAAACTGACCTGGATATCCGCGAACACGGTTCCCCGCGGCAAGGCACGCCGCAAACCAGCGAACGCCGGCTCTATGTTCAACTCCAGGCATTTACAAACTGCAGAAATCCTGACGCGCTCATCGATCCGTTGAAGGCAACGGAACTGGCGAGTGTAATTTATGCGGATGTTAATGATCCGTACGGAATCGGGATCCTTTGTTTAACGGAAAACCCGAATGTTTTCTCGGAAGAGCTGCGGCAATTATTTCTCACAAAACCTTTTGAATCCCTTGTTCATAAACCGGACATGACCATGCTCGGCCGGACTTACTCGTTGGGACGCGAAGCGGATCTCGAAGATTGGCTGCTCAAGAAACCGATGCGAAACGCACTCAATCCTGCGCACGAATGGGCGGTTTGGTATCCCCTGCGCCGCAAGTCTGAATTCGAATTATTGCCGAAGGAAGAACAAGGAAAGATTTTATATGAACACGCCAAAATCGGAATTGCGTACGGACAAGCCGAATACGCGCATGATATCCGGCTCGCCTGCCACGGATTGGACAAGCATGACAATGAGTTTGTAATTGGTTTAGTCGGAAAAGAACTTTTTCCTTTGTCGCGCATCGTTCAGGATATGCGCAAAACCCAGCAAACCGCAAAGTACATCCAGTCGCTCGGGCCTTTCTTTATCGGAAAAGTCCTCTGGCAATGTCCGCTTGAAAATTAGGAACTAATTTTTTCGCGGTTAGCCGAAACAAACAACTGAAGCCGCCTCGCGATTTCGCCCCGCACACGGCGAAAAACCTTCATCCGCTCCTCTTCACTGCCTTCCGCTTCGGCGGGGTCGTCAAAGCTCCAATGAATTCGCTGAACATCCTGGGGGTAAATCGGGCAAGATTCTTTAGCGCGATCGCATACCGTAATGACAAAATCAAAGAAGTCATCTTCAAATTCATCAACTGATTTGGATCTATGACTTGAAATATCAATCCCGATTTCACTCATCGCTTTAATCGCCAAAGGATTCACAGTCGAAGGTTTGGTTCCGGCACTGAATACTTCGAAAGTATCGCCGGCGATGTTTCTTAAAATGCCTTCCGCCATTTGCGAGCGGCAGCTATTCCCCGTACATAAAAATAAAACACGTTTCTTCATGTCATTCTCCTTTTAGAAAAAGTTTCTTCTGAAACCAGAACGCAACGTTTACAAGACTAATTAACACGGGCACTTCAACCAATGGGCCGATCACGGTCGCAAACGCAACGCTCGAATTGATTCCAAACACCGAAATAGCAACCGCGATGGCGAGTTCAAAATTATTGCTGGCCGCCGTAAATGAAAGCGTGGTGGCCTTTTCGTAATTTGCTTTTAACTGCCAACTCATCAGAAAACTGACAAAAAACATTACAATAAAGTAAATGACAAGCGGGATAGCAATCTTGAGCACATCCAGCGGAATTTGTACAATCAAACTTCCCTTCAGGCTGAACATAATCAAAATAGTAAACAATAGGGCTGTCAGCGTGATAGGGCTGATACGAGGAATAAATACATTGTCATACCAATTCCTTCCCTTGATTCGGACCAGTGCAACACGGCTCGTAATGCCTGCCAGAAATGGAATGCCCAGATAAATGAGGATACTTTTTGCCACTTCCGGCATCGAAATCTGGATCACGCTTGAATCTAACCCGAAAAATGGCGGCAACACGGTAATAAAAAAGTAAGCGTAAACGCTATAGAAAAGAACCTGAAACACGCTGTTAAAGGCCACGAGCGCTGCGGCATATTCTGTATCTCCTTTCGCGAGATCATTCCACGCGATCACCATGGCAATACAGCGCGCGAGGCCGATCAGAATGAGCCCCGTCATGTATTCCGGATACCCTCTTAAAAAAATAAGCGCCAAGAAAAACATTAAAAAGGGCCCGATCAGCCAATTTTGAATAAAACTTAAAGCAAGCACCTTCCAATCGCGGAACACTTTTCCCATTTCTTCGTAACGCACTTTGGCTAGCGGCGGATACATCATCAGAATTAAACCAATCGCGACCGGAATATTGGTAGTTCCGAATTGAAATGAATTAATAATCTGCTCTACGCGCGGCACAAAATAGCCCGCCATTACGCCAATCGCCATTACCAAAAAGATCCACAGCGTCAAGTAGCGGTCAATAAACGAAAGTCTTTTTACGCAGGTTGTCATTCAAACTCCTCTGCAGCGCGCACGATTTTGGATGGATTGAGATTTTGTCCATCCGGACAAAACAATGTTGAGCCGCTTTTTCATTTTTTGAAGTTCTTTTATCTTTGATTCAAACTCATTTATTTTGTTCGCAAATACCTTTGCCACTAAATCACAGCACGGCTCAAGGCCGCGTTCGCCGCACTTCATAATTTGACGGATTTCGTCAAGCGTTAGGCCGAAGCTTTTTGCTTTTTTGATAAATAAAAGTTTTTCAATGGTTTCACTTGAATACATCCGAAAGCCACCTTCGCTTCTTGTTGGTTTTTTAATCAGCGACAACTTTTCATAATAGCGGATTGTATCGATCGGCGTTTCGCTTTTCTTCGCTATTTCGCCAATTTGAAAGAAGGTTTTCTGTTTCATCAGTTTCTCCGGTAACGAAGTTTACACCCTAGAGCATACTCCAGAGTCAATTAAAATTATAATTGTTAAAAACCTTGATAGACGGCGCGCGCTGCCGCCTTATCAAGAATCTGTTCAGGTTTACTTCTTAGACCCACAGCATGACTCCAGCTTATTTTGGAGATGCTCGGGCGAACAACAGCGCTCAAAGAACGATCTTACGCTGTCTTTGATGCCCTTGCCGATGACTTCAACTGCATACCCGCGCTTCGTCTCGGATATTTTTACATCGCAGCAATTACCTTTCATTTTAATCACCCCCTTTCTTTATGTTGTTCGATATATATCGAACTATATGATAAAAAAAATTACGCCAAAACTTGTCGAATTAATTCAAGCGCACTACCATTTACCTTGCAGCGCATGCTTTGCCCGTCCCGTTCACAGATAATTAAGCCCGCCTTTTGAAGCTCTTTCAAGTGATGCGAAACGGTAGAGCGCCCGATCGGCAGACATTCACATGCCTCCGTAAACGCTTTTTCATAGCCGTCCGCCTTGCCGCAGCAATTTTGAGCAATCATTAAAAAAAGCCGCAGACGCTGCTCGCTTGCCAATGCTTTAAAAATAGCGATTTGCTTGGTTAGTTTCATAGTTCGATAATAATCGAACAATACAAGTTTGTCAAGATTGATTTTAAAATGACTGGCCATAATTTATACCCGCTCCCAGGATTCAACCCCGCCTTTTACCTGACGGAATAAGGGATGGGGAGAGATGGTTTTTGATTTCGAGATATGCTTAAATTGTGCGGGTGAGCGTTTCTTCAATTTCCGGCAAAGCCATTCAAATTCATATTGGAGCTGACCAGCAGTAACCGGAATCCTCTTCTTTAATTGGCGACGGCCTATTTTATTTTGATTAAAATCATAGCCGCGCGACTTTGATTCCTGCCATACAAACGATAAATAAGCCGCAAGCGCTTGCTCAGGATGGTGCTCTTTTTTGAAACGATCCAACTGCGGATGATTTTTGTAACCCTTGGTTCTTCCCTGCAACACTTTTTGGGCCAAGAGCGCTTCCCGCCAAAGCGCCACAAGGCCTTGAGGATCGAGATATTTTGGGTGAAGACTCCACAGACGCATAATTAATCAAATCGTTTAATCAGAAGCGCGGCAATCACACAGCCATAAAAATTAAAAACCAAGTCCCATCCGGTATTTTCATAACCGCCGACATTTGTGTTGGGGACCGTGAGCGTCGCCATGAATTCCACAATTTCGTTCATCGCGCCAAATCCCATGCCGGCTGCCACACAAAGCGTCAACATTCCAAGGGCTGGTTTGATTTGCTCAACTTTTAGATTCAGTTTTGAGGCAAGAATTTTACGAAAGCCTTGCCAGCAAAGCCAGGTGGTCATGCCGAATCCGTAGGCATGTACAAATTGGTCAAACTTGAGATGTTGCGGAACAATCCAAAGATTGTAAAGAACGAGATCTTCACCTTCGCGCGGCCAGGAATCAGGAATCTGAAGAAGCCCGCCGGCCATGTGAAGCAGCCCCCAGATGCTCATCCCCCACAACAGCGGAGTCGTGAGCCCGACACGGATATGAACAGCGCCAACGATGGCTACCAAAATCGTAGTAACTGTAATATAAAGTTGAAATTCGCGGTTACCGGCGGCCATGCAAAGCGGAATCGCACCCAAGAGATAGGTTGCACTAAATATAAATACCAGCCAAACATCTTTTGTGAACCGGCCGCGCTCAATTGACATGGATAGATTATAGAATATCCGCCGCCAGAATGCCTAACCGAAAAATAACGAGGCCAAGAACAACGCTGACAAGCACATTCAAAAATGCTTTCAGTTCCTCGCCCGTTTTAACTAAATGTGTGGTTTCAACGATCAGGGCGGAAAAAGTCGTGAAAGCACCGCAAAAACCAATCACAAGCAGGAGTTTCACATCCTCGCTAATCCTCCATTTTCCCTCAGCAATAGCGGATAAAAAACCGACCAGGAAACAGCCTATTAGGTTCACCAAAAGTGTTCCATAAGGGAATCCGGTTCCCATCATTTTATGAATAAGTCCGGAAAGCGCATATCGCGCTACTCCGCCCGTTGCGCTCCCAATAATCAGTCCGTACCATTTTTGCATTTCAGCCCTCCTAAAAAAAGAAAACTCCTACAAAAGATTTGGTTTCTTTTGTAGGAGTTATCAGCGCTGTGATTCCAGGCAGTTATACCACGGCGAACCCCATCGCCGTTTCAAAACGAAGTTATTTTATACAAGCAGCTCCAAAAATCAAGAATTGGTTTTCTGACAGCAGAACTTTCGATCTAGCGAATATTCGCCGCCGCCCATGAAAATAAGCGCCAGAGAGATTGTCCAATAAGCGAGCGCGAGTTCTTTGGCCTGAAGCGGATCTGCGGCATGAGCGATAAAAGCGGCGACGCTCATCGTGCAGAATACAAAGAAAGCGGCTGCGCGCGTAAACAACCCAACCGCAATCAAAATTCCGCCGGCAAACTCGGAAAGCGCGGCTGCCCAGGCGAAAACTTCAGGCATCGGAAATCCCATTTTCTCAACGCCCGGCACCATCATTGCCATATGCCCGCCGAAAACCTTACCGTATCCATGATACGCAATTCCTGCGCCCATCAAAATCCTCAGGCATAAAATTCCAAGGTCAGTGCGTTGATGTTTTTCCATGATCCCTCCCCGGTTAGACTAATTTTTGGTCCGGTTTGCCAGACCGCCGATTTCTTTATCAATCAAGAAAAGGCCGCGACCTTCAAGCCCCGCGATTTTAATCATGTCCAAAAGTGATTTAAAAAGACGTTCTTCTTCGTGCTGCTCGGCGACATACCACTGAAGGAAATTAAAAGTAGAGTAATCTTTCTCCTTCAGGCAAAGATCGACAAGATGGTTGATTGATTTCGTGACGCGGATCTCATGCTCCAAAACAAGCTCCAATATGTTCTCGATGGACTTGAACTTGCGCGGCGGTTCTTTCACGGCGCCGACCAGCGCATTTCCGCCCGCTGCATTCACATATTGAAAGAGCTTCATCATATGGGACCGTTCGCCTTCGGAATGACCGTACAAGAATTTGGCAGAACCGGGAAGCCCCGTAACTTCACACCAGGATGCCATCGATAAATAATAATTTGCGGCGTAAGCTTCTTCGGTGATTTGATCGTTGAGCGCGGTTTGGATGGCTTTTGAAAGCATGACAAATCCTTTCTGAGTTGTGATGTCCTGAAAACAAGGAGAATTTTATCACAAATCCCGGCAATATTTGCCTTTTTTCTATTTTGGCCGATAATCAAAACCCATGGATCCCAAACATCATTATTTCCTGTCGGCTTTGAAACTCGCGGATGTGCGCTATTTCATCGCCTCCACCGGGACTGCCACCATCGCAAGCCGTGCGCTTGCGGTCGTCATCGGCTTTCAAATCTACCAAATTACACGCTCGCCGCTTGCGCTCGGATGGCTCGGACTCATTGAAGCTATTCCTGCGATTTCATTTGCTTTTTTCGGCGGTTATGTAGCGGATCATTTTGACCGCTACAAAATCCTCGTCATTTCACGCGCATTTTCGGCTGTTTGTGCACTCGGACTTTTTTTTATTTCAAAATACGGAAGCGAATATACGCTTGCGGGGCTCTACACGATTATTTTTTTGATCGGCGTTGCCCGCGGATTTGCAGATCCGGCCGCCACAGCCTTTGAAGCTCAGATTGTTCCAAAACACTTGACCGTAAATGCAAGCTCTTGGATTAGCAGCACATGGATCAGCTGTTCGGTCATCGGCCCGGCCATGATTGGATTCGCATTCGATGCCTGGGGAGCTGCTAATTCTTATTTGATCATCGCGCTCTTCTTCGTACTAGGCTGGCTTTCGATGATTTTTGTGCGCGGTGTACCGAATATTATCCCAACCCAGAAAGAACCTGTCCTGAAAAGTATTCGGACCGGCTGGAATGCGGTCACCCATAATCAGCCGCTCTTTGCAGCCATGTCTTTAGACCTCTTCGCAGTCCTGTTTGGCGGCGCAATCGCGCTTTTACCGATTTACGCCGAGAAAATTCTCCAAGTCGGCGCTTCAGGCCTCGGGCTTTTAAACGCTGCCCCGTCTTTGGGTGCGTTGATTATAATGCTCACGGCAACTCACCGCCCGCCGATTGAAAATGCCGGCCGGAATTTACTCTTCACAGTTGCCGGCTTTGGTATTGCGATGATTATTTTCGCTTTCTCCAAAAATTTTTGGTTATCGATGTTTGCTTTATTTATCAGCGGCATTTTTGACGGCGTAAGTGTTGTGATCCGCCGCTCGATGATCCGCCTGTTGTCGCCGGATCACCTGCGCGGACGAATTGCAGCCGTAAATTCGATTTTTATTTGTTCTTCGAATGAACTCGGCGCATTCGAAAGCGGGATGCTCGCGGCCTTAATCGGAACGGTTCCCTGCGTTGCCGTCGGCGGATTCACAACGCTTGCGGTTGTCGCAGCCTGTGCGGTATTCGCGCCGCAATTAAGGCGATTGAAGTTCGACATCCATACGCTTGAACAGAAATAAAATATCAGACTGCAAGATCCGTTACATTGTCATCAAAAATCAGTTCCGGTTTGACAAAGAGCGCCATCCCAAAAGTAAGCGGCCCCACACGGCCGATGAACATCATCAGTGTAATCAAAATTTTTCCTAAACCACTCAGTGAAGCCGTAATGCCCATGCTAAGGCCTACCGTTCCCAAAGCTGAAACAGCTTCAAAAAAAACTTCGTGAAAGCTGAACGGTTCCGCGATCAACAACAGATAAGTTCCGACTCCGAGTGTGGTTAAATAAATACTTAAAGTAGCTACGGCGGTTCTCACGCGGTCATCCGGAATCACTTCATTTCCAAATCTCACTTCCTTGCTTCCTTGAATAGCACTTTTCACCAACGCAAAAATTGCTGAAAAAGTAGTGGTTTTTAAACCGCCGCCGGTACCGGAAGGTGACGCGCCGATGATCATGAGAATCGTGAGCAGCATAATCACAGACCTGGTCAGCGTGCCGATCGTCACCGTATTGAAACCTACGGTCGTAAGAGCTGTCATTGCCTGAAAAAATGAGTAAAGCAGCCGATTCTCCGGCGCATAATGTCCGCCGAAAGATTCGGTTAGAAAAATCAATAAGGTTCCCCCGGCTAACAGCCAGAAAGTAGCGGCTACGATGATTCGCGTCGTGAAAGTTGCCCGCTTTTGCCTTCCTCTAATCACTTTCCATATATCCAAACAGACTATAAAACCCAGCGCGCCTAATATACTTAAAGCTGAAATGATAAGATTTAATCCGAAATCGTCTTTAAATCCTTCGAAGCTATCCGGAAAAAGTCCAAAGCCAGCCGTGCAAAATGCGGAAATACTATGAAAAATTGCCTGCCAGACCGGATTGGGCGCTCCACTCTTCAAGAAAATAAAAAAAAGCGGGATAGCGCCCGCGATTTCAATGGCTGCAGTAAATAAAATCACACTGATGATAAATTCTTCGATCTTAAAATTTTTAGGAATGCTAAAGACCGTTTGAGCAATATTTTTAGCCCGTGTTTCTAAAACTCTTTTGGTGGTCAAAACCACAAAAGAACCGAAAGTCATGTACCCGATTCCGCCAAGCTGAATTAAAACCAGAATGACAAGCTGGCCAAAAAAGGTATAAACTTCCGAGACAACTACCGGAGAGAGTCCGGTGGTTGACAGCGCCGACGTTGCGACAAATAAGTTATCCAGCACAGAAACGGCCTTATTTTGTGCAGCCGGCAGGCAGAGAAAAATAAAACCCGCCAGCACATAAATGAGATAACCCAGCGTAACAAGCCGGATGGGATTTGAATTCCTGAGGCGATAAAGAACCTGGTAGAGATAGTCTTTCATGGTACGCTCCTTTTTACCTACGGGGTTAGCTGACGGGCTAAAGCAAGAAGCTGCTTCTTACCTGGTGGTAATTAGCCCCTTATTGTTGATGGGTCCCCCGCTCCGTGGTTGTACGGATTCGGCAATAAGGGCGGAATTATACGCTTAGTTTTGGGGTTGTCAAGCTGATCAAGCTTGAATCCGGAATTACGACAAAACAACACTGACAGCTGCGGAATTAGCAGACGCGCTGCCGGACGCGTCGCTTTGAACAATGGCCATCACCGGGCCGTTTGAGCTCTTACTACTCGCCGCCGGTGCTTTCGTAACCGTTTGTGTGTTTTTGACAGGTTGTGATGCGGATTGAAGAACAGCGTGCGCTGACGGAATGAAAACACTGCAGAAAAAGACCGCGGCCATAAGCCCGCTTGAAATTCTCTGGAAAAACCGTTTTCCGCTCTTCATGTATCATACTTTCCCTTCTCTGCATGTACGCTGATACAGAATTTGAGAAAAGTATTCCACACAAAATGCATTTCGGCAATCCAAGGAAGCGTGTCAGGATCTCTTCTTAAAACGCTTTAAAAATTGACCGTTTAATCAGTTATTTTTAAGAGTTTCAAGAAGCGGCCATTTTTTGGTCAATACAAATTTAAGCCAGGATCCGGCTGTTAGAGAGGTGATGATGGCGAGCAAGATCAAGGTTACGAAGAGATCAGCACTTACAATTCCCAGGTCATACGCAAGCGTCGCAAGCACAATACAAGGCCCGCCGCGGTCATTCAACGCCACCGACAAATTCCAGCTTGAAAGCCAGCTGTAACGAAGCGCTCTTGCGGTAAGCATAACAGAAAAGGTCTGAACCAAAACTGCAAAAACCAAAAAGGTGACAAAAAACCACGGGTCAAAATGACGGATTAAATCAAGTTTAATTCCTACAATTGCAAAATAAACAGGGACAAAAAAAGAAAATGAAAAATCTTTAATATGGCTGCGTGCTTCCTCAAATTTCGGATCTTTTACAAAATTAACCACAATCCCAGCCAAAAACGCGCCAAAAACCAGGTTAACATCCAATACGCTGGCAACTGCTGAAAACAGAAGCAGGGTCAAAATAATAAAGCTTAACTCGTATTGGTTAAGCCACTTTTTCAACTGCCATTTCCCTGCTAAACGGATCAATCTCGGAAGAAGAAAAAGCGCTGCGGCAAAAAAGATAACGGTTGTCAGAACATGAACCGTAATGGAAGAAACATCGATATGGCTCGAAACAGCAAGGCCGGCGGCAATGGAAACAAAAACCCATAAAATAATGTCATGGACGGTGGCGGTCGCAAGCACCAGCCGCGCAAAATCGGTTTTAATGATGCCCAGATCAAAGAAAATCTTTGAAATAACAGGAATGGATGTCACGGCAATGCCCACCGCTATAATAAGCCGTAATGATAAAATATTATTCGCAGGCCCCACCAATTTTTGAAGATCAAAGAAATTCGTAATCCACCAACCGGAGACAAAAGGAATGATAGTCGTGCCGGCAACTAACGCCACTACGGTGCGGACATCCCGCTTGTCCAGCTTGCGGTCTATCTCAAAACCTGAGCAAAACATCAGAAGCACGAGGCCAAGCCAATAGATAATTGAAAGCAGCTCCCCATTTTCGAAGAATATTTTTTGATAGAAATCAGGTGCAAAATATCCAAGGCATGTAGGCCCCAGTAAGAGCCCGCCCATTATTTCGCCAATGACTTTGGGGATATGGAGCTTTGAAAAGAGCATACCGAACGCCTGCGCGCAGAATAAAATCAGCAGGATCGCGATGAAGAAGTTAGAAAGCACGGAATGCTCGATAGACATGACTGTATTATATCGTTAGAATAATTGAATCACTATTAGAACTTTCTTAAGAGTTTTCAGATTTGTATAAAGTATAAAATAGAAGATATCAGTTCAAAAATGAAAATTTCATTGTTATGATGATTCGGTTTTGTTGATCAAAAATCTTTTTAACATTAGGCTTCGTTCCCAGACAATCAATGCCAACCCATTCTATTGAATACACACTACTAATCGGTTCTGCGCTCTTGCTTTTAAGCGTGCTTGCTAGCAAAATCTCCGATAGGTTCAGCGTCCCCGCGCTTGCTATTTTTCTCACGATAGGCATGTTGGCTGGTTCCGAAGGAATCGGCGGCATCTATTTTGACAACGCTTATGCAGCCAACTCTCTCGGAATTATCGCGCTCTCGTTCATTCTATTTTCAGGCGGTTTGGGAACTGACTTTCAGGCTACTCGGCGCATATTTAAACAAGGCCTTTTGTTAGCAACAGCCGGTGTATTGATTACGGCATTAATTGTAGGCGCCTTCGCTACATGGGTCCTAAAATTTTCTTTACTGGAAGGGCTGCTTTTGGGCGCCATTGTATCATCGACCGATGCAGCTGCTGTTTTTTCGATTTTACGTTCAAAAAACATAGGTTTAAAAGGGCGTCTGAAACCCCTGCTTGAATTCGAGTCAGGAAGCAACGATCCAATGGCTGTTTTCTTGACTCTTGGCTTTATTCAATTAATTCAAAATCCGGATCTCCCCTGGTTTCAATTAATTTGGTTCTTTATTCAGCAAATGTCGATTGGCGCTTTGGCGGGTGTTTTGTTGGCGCGCTTAATCTCAAACTTAATTAATCGCTTGTCTCTTGAATATGAAGGGCTTTATCCGGTATTAACTTTTTCACTTGTTATTTTCACTTACAGTGCTACTTCAGCAGTAGGAGGCAACGGTTTCCTAGCTGTTTACTTAACAGGTTTAATTTTAGCAGGGCAGGATTTTATTCATAAACGCAGTTTGACCCGGTTTCACGAAGGGCTTGGCTGGTTAATGCAAATCGCTATGTTCTTAACGCTGGGGCTCTTGGTATTTCCCTCAAAACTTGTGTCGGTTGCGTTCTCCGGTATTGCGATTGCGCTAGCCCTGTTTTTCATTGCCCGCCCGGTTAGCATTTTTCTATGCCTACCGTTTGCAAGATTAAAAGAGAAAATTTTAATTTCCTGGGTGGGCCTGCGCGGCGCAGCTCCGATTATGCTGGCAACTTTTCCTTTACTGGCTCGCATCCAAGGTGCAGACATGATTTTCAATATCGTTTTTTTCGTCGTGGTGCTCTCAATTTTAACTCAAGGTACTACGATTGCTCAAATTTCACAACTCTTGAAGCTCAACATACCAATTGAGAAGCGGCTCAAACCTCCTATTGAATTTGAGCAAAGAGAGGGTGTTGATGCGGATTTGGTTGAATTTATAGTGCCTTATGGCGGAATCGCGATTGGAAAGCCTCTCTATAAGCTAAACTTACCTCAAGATAGTTTGGTGGTGCTAATAGGGCGATCGGACAAATTTGTTGTAGCCAAGGGAAGTACGGTTCTGGAAGCTGGCGATATTGTCCTTGTGCTAGTCAACAAAAGAAACCTCGAAGTTATCAAAGCGACTTTTTCCGAACTAAGAAAATAACGGCGTGAACAAAAACAAAAAAGGCGAAGTCAATTTTGACTCCGCCTTTTTTGTTTTGATTAAACGTTAAACTTAGAGCTTGAAAAGCATATCGGCATAGCTCGGAACCGGCCATTCACTTGCCGGAACAATCTGCTCCAAAGCATCAATATCTTGGCGCAAATCAGCTTGTGCCGCAAACACTTTATCGCGGTAAGCTTCGGCCTTGTGATGCGCTTCAGAAATTCCCTGCGCTTTCTTGGTTTCAGCTTCCAGCTTGGCGAGTTTCTTGCTGGCTGATTCCAAAAGATCGCTCACATCAGCAAGCAATGCTTTTTGAACCGGTGCTTTTGCGCCGGCACTCTTCAGCTTCAGTATATTCTCAGCAAGTTCAGATGCGAACTTAATGGCTGCCGGAATATAGAGCTTCTTCACCATGTCAATTGAAGTCAGCGCTTCAATATTGATGTGCTTCGCGTAACCTTCTAGATAAATTTCATAACGCGAATGCAGCTCAGTCTCGGAAAGTACTTTGTATTTTTCGAAAAGCTTAATGGCGGATTGATTGGCCATTGCGCCCAATGCTTCGACGGTTGAAGTGATGTTCGGAAGGCCGCGCTTCTTGGCTTCCTTCACCCACTCCGCCGCATAGTTGTTGCCGTTGAAAATAATACGACCGTGCTTGTTGACAGCTTCTTTCACAATAGCGGCAGCTTCCTTGTTTTTGTCTTTCGCTTTCTCAAGGCGTGTTGCGATTTCATCAAGCGATTCTGCAACGATCGTATTGAGAACAGTGTTCGGGCCCGAAATGGAAGCCGATGAAGGCACCATGCGGAACTCGAATTTGTTGCCGGTGAAAGCAAACGGAGACGTACGATTACGATCCGTATTGTCTTTTGGAAGCGACGGAAGTGAATCGACGCCGATGTTTAAATAATGTTGCCCGCGGGAAGAAGCTTTCTTGCCCTTGGCAAGCGTCATTAAAATATCGGTCAACTCTTCCCCCATAAAAACGGAAATAATCGCCGGAGGCGCTTCATTGGCGCCAAGACGCAAATCATTTCCCGGGTTCGCAGCGCCTGCGCGCAATTTATCAGCGTGCTTATCGACTGCAGTGATGACCGCACTTAAGAACAGAAGAAACTGCTCGTTGTCGTGAGGAGTTTGACCGGGCTCTAAAAGATTCTGGCCGTCGTCTGTGGCGAGTGACCAGTTGTTATGCTTACCGGATCCGTTCACGCCTGCATACGGTTTTTCATTGAGAAGACAAACAAGCCCGTGACGAAGAGCGACTTTTCTCAAACTTTCCATCACGAGCTGATTGTGGTCAGCGGCAATGTTGGTGGTCGAGAAAATCGGCGCCATTTCAAACTGGGCCGGTGCCACTTCATTGTGTTTCGTTTTTGCGAGTACGCCCATTTCCCAAAGCTCGGTATCTAAATCCTTCATGAACTTAGAAACACGGTCTTTGATAGCGCCGAAATATTGATCTTCAAGCTCTTGGCCTTTCGGAGATGGTGCGCCAAAAAGAGTTCTGCCGGAAGTGATCAAATCCAAACGCTGATCGTAGAACTTTTTGTCGATCAGGAAATATTCCTGCTCGGGACCGACTGTGGAAGCCACGCGGCGTGAAGTGTCATTGCCGAGTGCGCGAAGAACACGAATGGCTTGCCTTGAAACAGCTTCCATTGAACGCAGAAGCGGGGTCTTCTTATCAAGCGCATCACCCGTATAGGAACAAAATGCGGTCGGAATCGTCAAGGTGACGTTTCCGGCATCGTCTGTCTTTAAGAACGCCGGTGAAGTGCAGTCCCAAGCTGTGTAACCGCGCGCTTCAAAGGTTGCGCGAAGACCGCCGCTCGGAAATGACGAAGCGTCCGGCTCGCCTTGAATGAGCTGTTTGCCCGAAAACTCCATCACGATACCGCCGTCTGAGGTCGGTGCGATAAATGAATCGTGCTTTTCTGCAGTTGAACCGGTAAGCGGTTGAAACCAGTGGGTATAATGCGTGGCGCCTTTTTCAATGGCCCAATCTTTCATCGCATTGGCAACCACATTCGCAACTTCAAGCGTCAGCGGCGCGCCGCCTTCGATTGTTTTGCGGATTGCTCTGTAGATTTCCTTAGGAAGGCGTTCTTTCATGACCTTATCGCTAAAAACATGCGAACCAAAAATGTCTCTTAAACTGGCCATACTGCTTCTCCTTAATTTAATTCTGTCCTGAGGCGCAGGCTCCCTTTTTCCGGTGATTGCATGCGATTCAAGTATTTCACTTAGATTTGCCATTGTCTATCTCCTTGCAGTTTTTATTTTGATCTAAAAAATCGTCTCCCAAAGCCTGCAGAATATCGAAGGATAAATCCCGGGGTCCTTGAACCAGAGGCGAAATTGAGTGTTAAGAATACTCTAAAAGCAATTCTCATGCCATAAAAAAATTCGACTTTTTTTCAGCTAAAAACCGTCATTTTTGGAAAAAAATTTGACTGAAATAATCAACAAAAAGGAAGGTTAAAATACAAAAATGTAGGCGCTAAATTCTAAGCTATTGACTATTCATCACTTATATCAACCCGCTGGCGCAACGCTTTTTTCTGGCCTTGGGCCTTCTTGCCAGCAAGCATTTTGTCTTTGGCGCGCTTCGAACGTTTGCGCTTTTGGCGTTTGATCTTGGCAATCCGTTTGGCTTCTTCGCTTCTGCGGCCCAGAATTTGAGATTCCAGCCGCGAAACTAAGATCCGGCGCGCGCGGTAACGGTTCATTGCCTGCGAGCGTTCTTCCTGGCATTTGACCACAATTCCGGACGGCCGGTGTTTTAAAACAACGCAGGTTGAAACTTTATTGACGTGTTGCCCGCCGGCGCCGCCTGAGCGGACGAACGATTCTTCAAGGTCGGATTCCCGGATGCCAAGCGCCGCCAGTTTGCGCGTCAGCTCTTCGACTTTCTTCGGTGATACCGGAAATGGCATCTTCTATCAGAATGTTTAGCGCCCGGCGCCGCGTTCAATAATAGTAGTTCCGCTGGTTGCTTGAGCGGCTCCGCGCCCGCCTTGGCCAGTGATAATCGTTCCGGCTTGACTTGAAACACCGATGCCTTGTCCGGCAGGATTGATAATGGTCGTTGATCCTCCCGCTGCTGCTTCTGCTGCGCCGCGCCCTCCGGCTCCCGTAATAATCGTTCCGGCTTGACTTGATACACCTGTCGCAGCTCCTGAACCCGGAAGCGTAATAGCACCGTTAAAAGCTTGCGTAGCTCCGCCAGTTGCAGCACTGGGAGCTGAACCTGGCAATGTAATAGCACCGTTAAATGCCTGCGTAGTTCCTCCCGCCGCGGCCGCTCCGGGCCTTGTAATTACTGTTCCTGCTTCTGCAGCGGCGCCCGTTACTGCACCCGGCGCCGTCGATCCGGGAAGTGTGATAGCCCCATTAAAAGCTTGCGTAGTTCCGCCCGAAGCGGCGGCTGCGCCAGGTTTCGTAATCACTGTTCCCGCTTCTGCCGAAATACCTGCCGCAGCTTGCTGTCCCGGTAAAATGACGGTAGCAGCGTCATCGGCAACTCCGGCAACAACACCGGGAAGTTGCGGTGCCGGGCCGCCAATTGCAGGCGGCCTGAAACTCGTTAATAAAAGATCCGCTTTTTGCATGATTTGCTGGCTTGTTAAATTCGCACCCGGTTGAAAAAGTGCATTTATTTCGGCTTGCGTGAGATTTTTACTTAATTCGCCGGCAGCCGGTTGAGTAAGAGCGCCCTTTGGTGCGGCAAGAATTCCGCTTCCGCCGTCTTCCATGGCTTTTCCTGAACGCCATCCCTCAGAAGCGGCTTGCTGAGCTTTTGCGTCATTGTAAGCTTGCCGCTCGGCGCGCGTCATTTGCGAGGGCGCTTTGCCGGATCCTGCAGCACCCGCTTCTTCGCCGGCTGTTCTTCCCGCACTTCCTGCAGTACTCGCTTCCGTTCCGGCTGCTCGAGTTCCTGCAGCAGTTCCGGCTTCCGTGCCTGTAGTACGTCCGGCTGTTCCTGCAACCGTTCCCGCTTCCGTACCGGCAGCGCGCCCCGTCGTACTAGCTGTACCACCAAGCGCCGCACCGACTTCCGCTCCCGCCGTGGTTGCAGCAGCTTCGGTTCCGCCGAAAAGGCCGTTCCAAACACTCCTGACGCCTTGGCCTACCTTGCCCGCTACAATTGAAACCGGCCTGCCGACACCCAAAACAGCAACATCTGATGCGGTACCAGCCAAAATTAAAGCGGCATCCTTACTGATCGCATCCGCCGCAGCCCCGCGCGCGAAATGCGCTGCGTCATATATTTGTTGAGCGGCTGCACGCTGTTCGGCCGTAATATCCGTGCGGTTCATATAAGCTTGCGCAGCCATCATTGTATTGTTGGCTTTAATGCCGAGCTCGCGCTGGGCGGTAATATCACGCCCCACTTCATTCACCATGCGGCCTGTAAACGTCGCATTACGCCATGTTTTAGTTCCGGCATCTACCATGTTAGCATTTTGCGCCCGGTCCGCAATTTCCTGCTCGGAAGTACCGCCCATATTCGCAGCCGCGCGGCGGATGTCATCCACCACCTGAGTGCGCACTGCATTTTGACGCTCCATTTCGGCGGCTTCTTCAGGCGTAAATTGCCACAATTCGTTTTCCGTGGTCGTCAGGCGTTCGTACTCATCCAGTTCTTCTTGCGTCCATTTACCATCAGCCCCGGCGCGTTCGGCAAAACGGCGAGACGCACGAGAAGCATCCTCCCTTTCCCGGCTAAGCCGTTCGTGTGTAAGTATTCTGAGGCGGTTCTGACGCTCCATCTCTTCTTCAAACACGCGGATTTGTTGAAGTTCATATTGGCGCTGGCGCTCAAGCTCCTCAGCCGTCGGAGCCGTGCGCGCTTCAATGCCTTTTAAATCGGATTCGTATTGTTCTTCATTTTGCTCGCCGTTCACGTCACTGAAATTTTCAGTCGTAAGCCCGGCCGCACTTGCCTGCTTTTCCCAATCTTCATCGTTTAGCGCGGTAACGCCGACCGTATCACCGAATGCGCTATTTCGCGAACGATCATCGACGGAAGTTCTGGGCCGTAAAGCTTCCTGCATATCATTACCTTGTTGAACTTCTTGATGTTGCGTTTCCGGGAATGCTTGGAGAAGCACGGGGTTGGATGCGAAAGAAAAAATGAGGGCGATAAAAATGAGAGCGAGATTACGGTGTTTTAAACCTGTCATAAACATTCTCCTTGCAGCAAATGGGGTTGGCAAAATATTGAGAGATTATACGTTTCGGGCGATATGACCGTCAACCCAAGATGCTGAATTCGGAAAAATTATTTGGTGTGAATTTTTGTAGTTGCAGGTTAAAATACGTCTTCTTCAGTTATAAGTGGTAAGTGCTAAGTGGTAAGTTAAAGAAAATACTTATTTTACTTATCACTTATAACTTACCCCTTATCACTAAATATTGCCCGATGGTGTAATGGTAACACACCGCCCTTTGGAGGCGAGGTTCTTGGTTCGAGTCCAGGTCGGGCAGCCATTTGACACTCGAAAGCGAACCTGCTTTTTGGAAATCACCGGAGAACCTACACCGGTTCCAACAGGTTCCTTTGGCGGGTAGGGTTCGTCCTCATTTTTGGGTGGAGGCGTCCAATCCGGCGGGTTTTTCAGATCAAAATTCATTTCAGGAATATCTCCCCAAAATCTTGCTGTGATTTTCTTTGGGTTGTAAATTACTTCTTTAACGAGTAAGAGAATTAAATTTCTTTTCTCATCAAATGAGAAAGTTTCAAATACCTTGGGGAATTCCCGGAACAATCTTGTGAAGGTATCCACATCAATCACGTGTTGACTTAACTGCTGCAAGTTGGTTTCAATTCGGTAAATTTCGAGTTCGAGTTTTTCTTTTGCATCTTCGAGATCAGACAATTCCTTCGCAAGAGATCTCTTACGCCTTTGATCGTTTAAATCTCCCGACTTAATGAATTCGATCACTTGTTTTAACTCTTGATTGATTTTGAAGAGTTGTGACTCGTGAAGTTCCTTCTCTTTTTGAAGTGGCTCCAGCCCTTTTTTGGCAAGCATGTTGGCTTTCTCGATGGATTTCTTGAGGAGTTTTTCGTTATTACCCAATGCTTTGAATTGTTGAATCAGGAAATTCTCTAGTTCATCAGCAGAAACGGTTCTCGTGGAACATGCCTCTTTGCCTTGGGTGATTTCCTTGGTACAGCGGTAGTAAAGATAGAGTTTCCCATTTTTGTCTTTTGATGAATTGGTCATAACACTGCCACATTCGCTACACCGAATAAGGCCAAGGAACATGAGTTCATACTTGTTCTGTTTAAACGTTTTTCTGATCTCACGGTTTTTCACAAGAATATTCTGCACACTTTCCCAAAGCTTGGGGTCTTTGATGATGGAAGCATGCTCCCCATCAAAAAGGTACTCTTTGCCTTCTTTGGTGCTTCGAAAGCGAATCTTACCGATATAAGTAGGGTTAGAGACAATCAAGGAAATCTTCTTTTTATCAAATTTAACACTTCCAGAAGCTTGATCGCCCTTTTTGAAGTATTTCTTAGTTCGGTAACCCATATCATTGAGCTTACAGGCAACCTCGCTCAGAGAAGCGAGTTTCACGTAGACTTCAAAACAAAGCCTGACAATCCTTGCTTCTTCATCATTGATAGTAAGCTTTTTATTCTTGATATTGTATCCAAGCGGAATGGGGCCACCGCACCAAAGCCCTTTCTTTGCCATGGCAAATCGTTTGTCATAAGTCCTCTCTTGCGCCATTTCACGTTCGAACTGGGCAAACTCCAGCATGATGTGAAGAAGTAACCTTCCGGCCGGAGATGTCGTATCAAAATGCTGTGTGGTTGAAACGAACGTACAGCCGTGTTCATTGAAGATTTCGATCAAAGAATAAAAGTCTTTGTGGTTTCTGGTGAGACGGTCAATCTTATAAACGACAACGACTTGAATCCGCTTCTTTTTAATATCCTCAATTAGTTGCCTCAGTGCCGGTCTTTGGAGTGATCCGCCAGACTGACCCGAATCTTCGTAGGTTTTAAAAAACTTCCATCCGTTTGCTTTTTGACTTTCAATATAAGAAAAGCAACTGTCTCGTTGATTATCCAATGTGGAATACGCTTGCGTTTCTGCTCGTTCATCAACAGAAACACGGGTATAAACCGCGCAATTGGTTTCATTTAATTTCGATTCTGGGTGCATATGTATAATTATACATAAACTTCCCCAAAAAGAAGGTTTTTCTTGAATTATTGAGGTCATCACAGATAATCTAGATACCAATATTACCTGATATTACTATTATTTAACCGTTTATATTGATTTTAGAGAGATTATAGATTATACTTTTAACTAATAAATTCCATAGAAGAAGGAGTGTCTCTTTAAGCAGTGAAATCCGGTTCATTTCTGAATAAGTGTGTTACGCTAATGCTCACGCTCTCTTTTGCTTTCACGGGCAGCTTCGCGCACAGTGGCGATTCCGTTTTCATTGTGCAAGTTTCCCCGCAAAATATTTCCCACCTCGAGACGAAACCATTTGGGAATATGGATCCGGACTACGTTCGCTCCGAATTGAGAACGAATAAATTATGGGGGAACCCCAATGTCGGTTCAACCCAATCTACAAACCCTACTGAACCGAAAAAAAATGTATTGAGAGAAATTATTTCATATCTTGATCAAGACCAGCGCAGACAATTTATCGAGCAGTTGAAAATAACAGCGCTAGTTTTATCCAGCATCAATAAACTCCTCGACGCAGGACGGTACTCAGATGCTGTCAATTTAGCCCTCAAAGCCATTGAAATGAAAATCGAAGG
>CAYLXA010000012.1:0-72109 GCA_964387845.1 uncultured bacterium | reverse complement strand
GAAGGCGTCGATCATGCAATCGTCACGAAAGGGATTAACGAACTTGTGAAGCAAGAATGGTACCCAGATGCTGTCAATTTAGCCCTCAAAGCCATTGAAATGAAAATCGAAGGCGTCGATCATGCAATCGTCACGAAATGGTTTAACGAACTTGTGAAGCAAGAATGGTACTCAGATGCTGTCAATTTAGCCCTCAAAGCCATTGAAATGAAAATCGAAGGCGTCGATCATGCAATCGTCACGAAAGGGATTAACGAACTTCTCGGCGCAGAGCAATATGATGAAGCAAGTAAACTGCTCTTATCTTTTCTCAATTTGTATGCCACCTCACGAAAAGATTTTCCACACAACCTTTCTTCCAAAATCGTTAGCGATGCAGTTTCTTTTTTGAAAGAACATCACTTGATTTCTTTATTATCAAATGATTCTATTTTCAATCAACTATCGGATTTATCCGATGAGAGTTTTAGTGAATCCATCACATTAGCCCAAAGATTCACGGATTCATTTCACCAGAGAAATGCGGAACTTCCAGAAGGCAGGCGCCTTGATGAAGAAGAGTTTCAAGAAGAGCTTCTCCCAGCCGCTTTTATTCTGGAGATCATCCTTCCCGAATCCATTCTTTATACCGAAGAGCTCTTGAAATCATCACGCCATCCGGCAGTTATTTACCGCTTTCTTGAGTCCAAGAAAAATGTGCTGCTCGATTCCGAAATCACTGATTCATTATCCAATATTCTCCGCAAGATTGAGCGAGCCAAACGGGATTCAGGCAGCAGAAGAAAAGTCAAGATAGACCGCACGCCTTTTTATAAGATCATTGATCTGGCGCAAGGGTTTGTGGAAGCTGGTGACAAAAAAGAATTTATCGCAGCGCTTCATGGGTTTGATGCTTCGAAAGAAACACTGGTTCAGCTTGAAAGCAGGCTCAGAAGCGAATTCCTGAAATCCCTTGCCCGGTCTTTCGGCATTGAGGCGCCAGTCAATCCAAGCGCAAAAGCTTATCAGAAAATCTATCTCCCCTTTCTTTCAAGACTGGCCAAAGGCATTCAATACATAAAAGACCATCATTCAGAGAAGTTCCCGCGGTTCCAAGGCCTTTTGGTTTCTTTGCTCGAAGATAGAGTTTGGGATTACTTGGAAAATGAAAGTCAGGAGAGCGAGGCTGGCCGTGAAGTTGCTGCTCACAACCGGCAAGTCAGGGAGGCAATCAAGGCGAAAGGAGATGATGTTGACAAATGGCTTGGAAAGACCTTTGACTTAAAAATGGAGGAGGAAAGCATTCTCTACCGGGAGCCTTCCCGATATGAATATAATCCGATTAGTGATGCTCAAACCGTGATTGATTATTTGGGCCGGACACTTCAATTCCTCCCTGAACCTTCAAAGGAGAAAGAGCCGCAAAAGAGCCCATCACTTGCGCAATTTTTAAACCAGCACGGAATCCAGCAAGAAGGCGGTGAAGTGGGAAAACCCATTCGGCTTAAGGCAAAAAAGGAATCCAAAAAGAAGGATTTAATATCGATTGTCACGGATAAGCAATTCCTTGAATCTTTACTTGCGCTTGTCCAAAACTTAATCCACTCACCTGAAATTCCGAAAACAGCCAGTGTTCTCGAAACCGTTAATCACTTAAAGGAAAGGATCGAGACTTTGCGTTCGCGTTTGGGCTCCTCTGAGTATCAGGCCGAACTTGAACGCTTGAGGAAGTTTTTCCGAATCCGTGTGATTGACCGCAATCCCGGCCACGACCTTTTTCTGGGCGATTTCGCCACTTGCTGCCTCGGTATGAGTTCTGACCAATATCCGGACGCCATGCTGGACCGTTTGCTTGATGAAGGCATGAATGTGATTGAAGTCATTGATGAAGCTACAGATAAAACAATGGCAATCGCATGGCTTTATATATCAAAAGACGGGAGTCTTGTCGTTCAAAATCTTGAAATTCACGCCGATTATGAGCGAATCAAGCCGATGATGGATTTTGTCGGCGACGCAATGGTTCAATATGCGGTGAAGCTTGCTTCCTTTATTCATGCGCCGCGGCTTTTAATCGGAATGCCGGGGCATGGGAAATATTTCGGAACAGGCGGTTTTATTGAAACCCGCTACGGCAGCCGGAAAGTCCCTTATGGGCAGGAAAAAATCGGCGGTTATTTGGGTGGGAAATATTACCTTGATTCTGCGGGAAAATCGGAAGCATATCAAGTGTGGCAGCAAGGAGAACCTCTTGATCGATCTGAATTACGCAGAATCACCAAATCTATCTCTGATTTTGACAGTTTAAGTCAAAATGTTCTTCTGCCGGAAACACGCAAATCTTTGGTTAAGACTCTTGAAGAATCTAATCAAGCAAAACCCATCCTGCCTCGTTCAGAACTGCGGGTTTTGGTGATTAAAACACTTGGCCTTGAACCTATCAATCAAAGCAAAGGCTTAGTCGGTGCTTATATCACCAATAACGTGTTAACAAATCCGGATGATCCGGAAGCGTTGGCTTTGGTTTTAAGACAAATCAGGTCTGAACTTCGTATTCCGATGGTAGTGGGTGTAGCTGATGAAATCGGAAGAACGATTGTAAGAACTGCAAATCAAGGGTTATCCAAAGATCAACAAATCGTCATGGCCGAGACGCGAGAACAAGCAAGAGCCGAGCTTAGAAGGCAGCATGTTACCTTTACTCGTGTCATCGCCTCTGATTCAGAACGCAGCCAAGAAGCTCTTCTCCGGCAAATCGGAGATGTAAAGTTCATCTCACAAGGAAGCCGCAGTGAACTTCGCCGTGCCTTCGGAATCACAGACCAAATCCAAGACGCTATGCGCTCCGAACTCCGTTTGGCGTACTCCGCTTAATTCAAATGTTTCTCAATCCGCTTGAATAATTTTCCCATTGGGATACCGAGGCCTTTGCAAATGCGTCTTAAGATTCTAAATGAGAGATCGGCCTTGCCTCTCTCTATTTTGTTGTAATAACTCCGGTCCATTCCGATGTGTTTGGCAAAGCTTCGCTGGCTGAAGTGCTTGCGCATGCGTAAGCCTTTAAAAATCTTTCCCATCCTTCGTTGAACGAGTTTATCTTCGTGCATGACTTTAAGTCTACACGAAAAAATAGTCGTTTATCAACTACATAGCACATATTTCTTAAAACGCCGCAACCTCAAAACTTACAAGGGCTTACAAAACTACTCTCTTTTAGAAATCAGTCAAAAAATGTGTTTTTGCACAATATATATGGGAGGAGTGTGTGAAAATATTAAGGGATAGCTGTTTTTCAGGTCTTCACCTTAAAAGATACAAAATCTCACACTCCCTCTTAAGCCCATAAAGGCGAGCGGTCATTGAAAGCTGGATATTAAAAACGCCCAACCGGGTTGCTGATTCCCGGCCTTTTCAAAGGCCCAATCCAAAAAGCGCCCAAGACTGGCCTACTTCGCTCTGCTACTTTCGCGCAGAGCTTCGAAGGCCAGTTCTGCGAAGCTATGCCGTCAAGGACATAGCAAAGCAGAACTGGTTCGGCAAAGGTGATATTCAGCCCGCATAACGAGGCGATAAAGCCTCTCTCCAAATGTGTGGGGAGAATAAATAACCACCATCGCAGGGTGTTCCTCTACCCAATGAATGAGGAAACCTGACGGAAATTGTTTGAGCAACCTTTTTCCGCAGGTGATTTTGGAAGGAGCAACACGCGATGAAAAACACCTTTGCCGGACAAAGAAACCCTGTCCGTTTAACGCCGCGCGACCTTGAGATGTTTTGTTTGATTCAAGTTCAAGGCGCTAAAACTTCGGCTGAATTATCGAATCAATTCTGGAATGAAAAGTCAAGGAAAGCGCATGCTGGTTTTCAAAGGATCAGGAAACTAATCGAAGCAGGATTGATCACCCGAGGAAACCCGAAACTTCTCTATCTCTCTGATGCCGCAAGGTCAATGGTTGAAAAGGTTCAAATGACTTCCGGTGTAGAAGAGGTAGAGCGCCATGGCTGACCTTAAAAAAAGAACGCCTGTTTCATCCATCTTCTCGCATCTTTCAGAAGAAGAACGGATCGATAAAGCTTGCGAACTTCTAGCGATTGGGGTCCTTCGGCTTGCCACCAATTCTGTCATTGCGAGCTCCGCCGGAGCGAAGCAATCTCAGATTCATTGCGATGGCGATCGGGTAGATCTACACAAAAATAAATCCATGAAACAGAAAAACGAGGCAGTCCATGCGGATTGAATCAAAAGTTTCAAATTTTTTCGCCGTTCTTTGCCTCCCCACCGGTATCTACGCGCTACTTGGTACGTACTGGTGTGGCAATAAATGGCTTTAACCCATTCTCCTGCCTCGTTCCGCCATCCGCACCTGCGGTGCGAATTCCCAAAGACCAAACACTCTCATCCATTGATTCGGAGAGCGTTTGGTCTTTGGTGGCTTACTCGGCAGGAGAAGATAGTTTTTGAAAGGAGATTATTAAAATGGAGTCTACACAAGCAGTTGATTTGGTAGTTAAAAGCAGGAAACAGAATTGGCAGTATGTGGATCTAACAGATCGGGATATTTTGTTATTCAGATTGATTCTGGAACAGAAGTTTCTAACCAAGCATCATGTTATGGATCATATTTTTAAAGGCAAGACAAGCTACGCGGAAGTGAGACTGAGGAAGCTTAAGAAATTCGGATATTTAAAGCCCGTCAAACGTTTGATTCATGAGCCGGAATGTTACTTGCTTGGGGCAACTGGTGTAGAAGCCGTTAAGGAGCACTATGCAATTGGAACCATGGGTTTTTCTCGGAAACCGGGCATGCTTCCTTTCCCTCAAAAAGAGGTTGAATTCGCCTCTTATGATCATGACAAAAAAGTAACCGATATCCGGTTTCTTTTTGGGGAGCTTGAATTCGCCAGAGACTGGCAGAGTGAGAAATTCCTGAAACTTGGGTTTAAGGGCGAACGCAAGGTGCCGGATGGATGTTTCAAGCACGGGAGTCTACGAATCGCTTTTGAGCTTGAGCTCTCAGAGAAAAGCAAAAGAAGGTATGAGAAAATCACAAGCAAATATAACACAAGCGATGATTACGACTTTATCCTCTACGTCTGCGGCTCTACCGCTCTCCGGTACAAATTAATCAAATTGACCCAGGGTTCCCACAAGACATTCCTTTTCATGCTCTATGATGATTTAATGAAAAACCGCGAGCGGGCAGAAATCCTCGGCAGCGATCCCGGGAGGTTGATACTGCAAAACCTGATATGACACAGACTGATCCGACAATAAATCGGTCATTAGTCGGACAATAAAATAAATGTAACTTATTTGCAGATAAAAGGTTACGGGCTCTTAATTTTTATTTTAAAATAATCTGTTTATTTATTATATTATATGATACAATACTAGTCCATAAGGACTATAAAGATGGCTAATAATATAAACTCTCTGGATGAACGCTCCGCTCATTTACTCAGATCAGTTAGCACTGAATCGGGAAGTGTTTTTACTGCCAGGGATGCTTTCCGTTACTTGAAGCTCTCACGCCAAGGAACCTATGACCGTCTTTCTGATCTTGTCAGGGGCGGATGGCTGGTGCGGCTAAAGAGAGGTGTTTACTTCATTTCTCCTTTTGAGATGGGCAAAGAGGGCGGTGTGACGGAACATGAATTCGTTATTGCGTCCTATTTCATTTCTCCATATATGATTGGTTTATGGTCAACCCTAAACCAGCATGGTCTTAGCGAACAAATTCCAGACCGCGTTTATGTTTTAAGCACCAGGCGCGTTTCAAGGCCAGTTCGAAAGATTGGAGCTTCCATTTATCAAATTGTTGTAATTCCCAAGAAGCGCTTTTTTGGTGCTCAAGAGATTTGGTTCGGCTCCAAGAAGGCCGTGATTACCGATCTTGAAAAGACGCTCCTTGACGCTTTATTGCTTCCGGAATATTGTGGGGGCATGATTGAGGTTGTGAAGAGTTTTAAGGCGGCACTTGCTAAGATTGATTTTGAGAAACTCACACGCTACGCTCAAAAAATGAGAAAGGGAGTTATTTTCAAGCGGCTTGGGATTTTAATGGATCATTTAAAACCAGGTTTCAGCCAAAAAAAGATCTGGCAGCGTCATCTCTCAAAGGGCATTAGCCTGTTTGATCCGCAAGGCGTTCCAGAAGGCCCCATCGTTTCCGAGTGGAATATCCGAGTTAATTTAAACCTGAAGGCGATTTAAATGATTTCAAAAGCAGAGTTATCTAAAAAGTCAAAGTCGTGGGGAATCCGTTTTGATGTGGTCGAAAAAGATTTCTGCATCGGCTGGCTCCTCAAAGGCATTGCAGAGAAAGAAGAGTTTGAGAAGCGTTTGATTTTTAAAGGAGGCACCGCTCTTAGGAAATGTTATTTTGAAGATTACCGTTTCTCTGAAGATCTTGATTTTACCGTTCTAAGCGGATTAAAAAGCAAAAATATGGAAGAAAGCTTTGCTCTGGTTTGTGAGCGTCTCACGGATGAATCCGGCTGCGGGTTTGAACTGACAAACTTTCAAGAGGTACGGGATATTCAGGGAGAAGAAGCATATGAAGCAAAGATTGCTTTCCGGGGGCCGACAGAACCTCAAAACGTAAAGCCCGTCATTAAAATTGACCTCAGTTTTTATGAAACTGTTGCTCTTCCTGCCGTTCAGAGAAAGATCATTCATCCTTATTCCGACTCTTTTAATTCAAAGGTCTTGGTCTATTCGCTTGAAGAAATACTAGCTGAGAAGTTACGGGCTATTTTGCAACAAAAGATGCGGGTTCCAAGGCCTCGCGATTTTTATGATGCTTGGATGTTGTTAAAGAAATACGCGAACCAAATCAAGCTTGCGCAAGTGAGAAAAGCCTTCATTCAAAAGTGCAAATTTAAGAACGTTCCTTATCACTCTGTCGAGGACTTCTTTGATCCGGCGCTTCTTCGAAAAAACAAAGCAGCTTGGGAAGCTTCAATTGCAAAGCAAGTTTCATCCCTCATTGGCTTCGATCAGGTAATTCAAGATTTAAATACTGAACTAAAACGTTTACTTGATTTGAACTGAATCAAATCACCGGGTAGACTTTGCCCATATGTGGGAAGCCTACCAACAAGTTGTTCATCAGTATCCCAGACTCCCACTTTCAGAAGAAAGACGATTAATCGCCAAAGCCCAAAAAGGTTGCGTTGAAAGCGAAAAAGAAATCGTTCTGCGTCATATTGGATTTGTCATTTTCCGTTTGAGAAGGAGAATCTTTCCTGAGCATTTGAAACGATTTGGTGAAGATCTGCTTACGGAAACAATCCTTGTTCTGTATCAAAAGGTGGATACTTATAATTTGCGTTACCACGATAAGCATGGCAACCCAAAACCCGTCAAATTTAAATCCTATATTTGGAAACGCATTGATGGATTCATTATTGATTCAATTAAAAAGGAAATCCAAAATGAAAAACTCGTGAGCAAAAGAGATTTGGTTTTTTTGTCCGAAAATGGTGTAGAGCATGATGACGAAATGGTGTAAAGCATTTAAAGTCTACACTTGCCAAAAGTCATCAAAAAATTCGTGCAATTCCAATCTGCTTCCGATAGAATTCATTCCAGAGTAGATTCTTGTGACAGGGTTTCTTCTCGTATTTTCCATTCGCCTTTGGCGACGCGATAAAGGGAAATGCTAATTTCTATCTCAAATATCGGTCGTCCGGGAGTGGACTTCGGGCAGTACTACTGTTGATTGCTAAATCTCAGAAATTTAACACCTTCCAACAACAACCTTAATCGGACAGGCTCTCACCCAATTTGTGCTTTTGTTCCTCGTAAGCCGACAGAATGGCTTTCTGGATTTGGTCGCGGAAATCAGCGGTGATGGGATGTGCGATATCGCGGTATTCGCTTTGCTTATCGTTTAAATCATGCGGCGGCTGGCTGCCATCATGCATTTTGGCACCGCACTGGCAGCAAAACCGGCTTCCGATAGCGACACGGCTTTTGCATTTGGAGCACTCTTCTTTGATTTTGCGCGACGGCATTGCAACAAAAAGGCCCTTGGAGCCTTCAATGATTTTGATGTCGCGCACCACAAAGCAGCCGTCAAAAGTAACGGTGGCAAATGCACGGAGCTTTTTATCGTGTTCGTCCTTCTTATAGACGCGCACTTCGGTAATTTTCACAAAGCCTTCCCTGTTGGAGGTCAGACTGTTTGCGCTATGAAAATTTTCTTATGAAACCGAGAATGCTTCTTCAAATACGCTGCAATCTGACGCGCCTGGCGCTTGCTTTTTGCCAACCCGAAAACAGTGGGCCCGCTCCCGGAAACCAATGCTTTGATTGACCCGCCTTCATCCAAAAGCCGCATAACTTTCCGGACATTCGGATAAAGCCGAAGACATGCGCTTTGCAAATCGTTATGTATAAGTTCGGGGAAAACGTTGAAGTGACTGAGGAATGACTGACCGCCAAGAAGTCTAGCAATCCGCTTTTGGTTTGTCAACAAGCGCGACTTTCCCGCCAAAACACATTTAAGATCCAATGATTTATAAACTTTTACCGTCAGAAGCGGTTTCGGCATCGTTACAATGACAAACCAAAGCCTTTCGCGGCACCGAACGGGCTCAATCTTGTCACCGGCACCCGATCCCACCGCTTGATTCACATCGGCTAGAAAAAAATTAACATCGGCTCCTAACTGAGAACCGATTTTGAAGAGTTCTTTTCGTGAAATTTTCAATTGATAGAGCCGATTAAAGCCAAGCATGAACGAAGCAGCGTTTGAAGATCCGCCGCCCATTCCCCCGCCGATTGGAATCTGCTTTTTAATCGTAACGGCAACGCCGCCTTTAAACGGCCTCACTTTTTGAAGTGTATTGAATGCGCGCCAAATAATATTACGCGAATCACTGGGAAGATTTTGAACATTAGACTTGATTTTAATTCCCGAAGGAATTTTTCGAAGCGTTAGTGCGTCCGCAAGAGAGACCCGATGGAAAAGTGTGACCAGCGTGTGATAGCCGTCTTTTCTTTTTCCGGTAATTTTGAGGAACAGATTAACTTTGGCGGGCGACTTAACGATTAAAGAATTCACAGCATTAAGTGATCAGTGATAAGTGATAAGTAACAGAAAAATTCTATTACACTTCCATTACTTACCACTTACCACTTAGCACTTACCTCTTTTTCTTCACGACCACGCCTTCTTCATATGGCGATGTTTGCGGCGTTTCTTCTTCCACTTATGCTTGTTCATCTTCGCTTTTTTACGCTTTTTTCCGCAAGGCACTTTTGACCTCTCCCGTTTATATTTAGAAAATTACTTTATTTAATGGATACTCAACAATTCCCGAGGCGCCGGCTTTTTTCAGTTCCGGCACAATCTCTCGGACAATCTTTTCGTCAATAATGGTTTCAACATCGTACCAACCATCACTGGACAAATTTGAAATCGTCGGCTTTTTTAAAGCCGGCAAGATCTTAATCACTTTCTCCAAATCTTTCTTGGCAACATTCATTTTCAAACCGACTTTGCTCCGCGCGGCCATAGCACCTTTTAAAAGTAAAACCAGGTTGTCGATCTTGCGGCGTTTCCAGGGATCCTGATTGCTCTTTTTGTTGACGACAAAGCGCGTGGTCGATTCCAGAACGGTATCAATAATTTTCAAGCGGTTGGCTTTAAGACTGCTTCCCGTTTCGGTAGCTTCGACAATCGCATCCGCCAAAACCGGCGGCTTGCCTTCCGTGGCACCCCACGAAAATTCCACTTCGGCGTTCACTTTGTGTTTCTTCAGGTAGTTTTTAGTGACATTAATAAGCTCGGTCGCGATTTTCTTGCCTTTCAAATCTTGGATGGATTTAAATTTAGAATCTTCGTGAACCGCGAGAACCCAGCGGACCGGGCGCGTGGTTTGTTTGGAATAGGAAAGCTCGGCAACTTCCAGGACGTCGGATCCATTTTCAGCAACCCAATCGAGGCCCGTAATGCCGCAATCAATGACGCCGTCTTCAATATAGCGCGACATCTCCTGCGGACGGTAAAGCACCACTTCCAACTCCTCATCATCCACACTGGGATAAAGAGAGCGCGAGGTAGGCACAATATTAAAGCCCGCCTTACGGAACAAATCGTAAGTCGCTTCTTCCAGGCTTCCCTTTGGCAATGCAAGCTTAAGTTTCATATCTTTAATTCCTTAAATGAGTTGCGTATTCTATCTTGCCCTCCTCTCCCTGTCAATCGAGTGTTTTAGCAGAGGCCAAGAGCTCAGAGAATGTTACTCCGGCGCCGGCAGTTCGCACGCTCCCGCGGCTTGCGCCTGCCTGCGCGCTCGCTCGTTGAACCCCCGCTACTTCGCTTGCAAAATAAAGCGGCGGGGGACCAAGCTTCAACGAGCTGCGCGAGCCGCCTTCGCAACATTCTCTGAGCTCCTTTGCGTATAGGTCATGAGGAGCTGAGATATTTCTCTGGAGCGCCATTATGCTGAAAAATTGAATGGCTCAATTTTTCAGAATAGGCTGAGCACGATGATTTTTGTCTAGCCGGTTAGGCTAAAAATCATCGCGCGGAGGAAAGCGGAAGAGAAATATCTCAGCTCTGAATACTTTTGAGGATTTGGAGGGCGAAGCAGGCGGCGCCGAAACCGTTGTCGATATTGACAACGCTGATGCCTTGCGCACAGGAATTCATCATCGTAAGAAGCGCCGAAAGCCCTTCAAAATTGGCGCCATAACCAACGCTGGTCGGAACCGCGATCACGGGCTTATCGATAAGACCTGCTAAAACACTCGGCAAAGCCCCTTCCATCCCTGCCACGCAAATCACAAGATTCGCTTTCTGGATTTCCTGAACGCGATCAAGTAATCGATGAAGCCCCGCGACACCGCAATCAAAAACTCGAGAGACCGGAATACCCATTACTTCAAGCGTAATGGCTGCTTCCTCTGCAACCGGAAGATCGCTTGTACCGCCTGTCACAATTGCGACAGATGCTTTATGGTACTTGCCGTTTTTGCCGGGAGCAAAATAAGCGACTCGCCCATGTTTCGAATATTGAAGCTTCGGAAACGCTTTCTTGAGTCCGGAAAAAGTTTTCTCATCGAGACGCGTGACCAAAAGCGGCTGCTTGGATTTCAAAATAGCTGTGATAATCTTCTTTAATTGCAAAAGAGTTTTGCCGGGAGCAAATATTACTTCCGGTAAACCTTTTCGGATAAGACGATGATGGTCAACTTTGGCAAATTTGAGCGATTCATAGGATAGGTTTTTTAATTTGGAAAAAGCTTTTTCGGGAGATAATTTCTGCGATCCGGTTTGTCTTAAAATTTCCTGAATCGCCTCCTGCGTCATCATGCGCTCACAAGCTCCATATTAAGATTTGGATCGGCCGTCAAATCAAATCCGGATCGCCTTCCCTGTTTGAATTTCTCATAGCCAAGGCGCGCGATCATGAGCGCATTGTCCGTCGTCAGGCTCAGGGGCGGAATAAAAAGTTTATATCCGCGAAGCTTGCATTCATTTTGAAGTTCTAAGCGTAATTTCGAATTAGCGCTCACGCCGCCGCCCACAACAATGGTTTTTACTTTCTTCTCCTCGCAGGCCAGCATGGTTTTCTCAACCAACCAACGCACAACGGTCGATTGGAAACTGGCGGCGAGGTCATTTAACTTTTGGCCTTTCCATTTCGCCGACTTTTCCATTTTCTGGCCGCAAACCAAATGTAAAACGGCAGTTTTAATACCGCTGAATGAAAAATTATAGCGGCCGTCAATCTTTGGCTTCGTAAATGAGTGCACTTTTGGATTTCCTTGCTGCGCAAGTTTATCCATGACGGGCCCGCCCGGAAAACCGAGTCCTAAAATTTTCGCCGTCTTATCGTACGCTTCCCCGATTGCGTCATCAACAGTCGAACCCAACTCTTCAATTTTCTGGCCTTTGACATGAACAATGCTCGTGTGGCCGCCTGAAACAATTAAACCGATGTAGGGGCCTTTCGGCTTTTTCTGGAGCACAAAATTGGAAGCCAGATGCGCTTCCAGATGATGAACACCGACTAAAGGAACATCCAGCGCAAATGACAACGCTTTAGCGAACGATACGCCGACCAAAAGTGAGCCGATAAGGCCGGGGCCTTGGGTGACCGCAACCAAATCAATGTCGCTTGGTTTTACGCGCGCTTCCCTGAGCGCAGTTTCATAAACAACATCGATTGCTTCCAAAGAATGCCGCGACGCAATTTCGGGCACGACACCGCCGTAGGGTTTATGTTTGGCAAGACTCGATGAAATAATATTCGCGCGCAGTTTGTCCGCATTTTCTAAGATCGCACAACTCGTTTCATCGCAGGATGTTTCAATTCCCAAAGTAATCATCAAAGCAGATCCTTTAGCGGCACAATTTGAAAGCCGGCTTCACGGGCTTGTTCAATTTCATGCTTCAAAACAGTTAACGTATTTGTTTTGTAATGCCCAATTCCGACCGCGTGACCATGTTTTTTGGCGATTGCAAGCAGGTCTTCAAATTGATGGCGGATATATTCCGGATTGAGTTCGTTGTCCAAGAACACATCGCGCTTCAAGTGCGGCAAATCAATTTTATCCGCTTCGCGCCAGCCGACCGAATTAGCGCTTGTCATGCTGTCCAGAAAAAAAAGTCCGCGAGATCTCAGGTCTTCCAAAATGATTTTCATTACACGGCGGTCTTGCGTTACCTTTGAACCGCGGTGATTGTTAACGCCGATGACGCCGGGCGTTGTTTTCAGATTGTCATCCAAAATTTTCCGGATTTCATTTTCTTTCATGTTGGCCCGGATTATTCCGACATCATCCGCTTCTTTGGAATTTAGCGGTTCCATCGGCTGGTGCAGAATAATCTCAAAACCGCGCTTTCTGCCTTCGTCTGCAAAATATTGCGAATGAGACAGCCGCGGCAAAATCGCAAGCGTAACCCGCTCTGGCAAATCCCAAACCAGCTGTTCTAATTTACTTCCGTTTCCGACATCATCAATCACGATCGCAATCCGCGGCGCTTTGGGTTTCTTTTTGGTAAACGGATTAATGTAAGACAAAACGCTGCGCTCCTGCTTCGGTGCCTCGGGTTTTACTTCGGGATAAATTTCTTTCGGCTGTTCTTTGGGAACTTGCGGAACCGGTAATGGCACATGCTTTTCAATTGTTATGATTTCGGGCGCCGGTTTTTGTGAAACGGATTGCCGACCCAACAAAAATCCGATAAAAAATCCGGTAAACAGAATAAAGGCTGCAAAAATGACAACTTCGCGGTCGATGGGGCCCCTGCCCCGGCGGCGGGCGCGCATATTAGCTCAGCAATTTGGTTAGAATTTCGTTGGCGATTTTGGGATTGGCTTTCCCGCCGGTTTCTTTCATAAGCTGCCCCACCAAAAATCCGATCGATTGTGTTTTGCCGCCCTTAAATTGCTCCACTACTTTTGGATTGGCGGAAATCACACGCTTCGCGATCTCTTCAATGGCTTTCGTATCGGTCACTTGCACGAGATTTTTTTCTTTGACGATTGTTTCAGCGGATTGTTTCTCATCAATCATCGCCGGAAGTACATCTTTGGCAATTTTCCCGCTGATCGTATTATTTTCAATTAATCTGATAAGCCCTGCTAAATCTTTTGATGAAACAGGGTTGGATGAAAATGGGATTTTTCGTTCGTTGAGCGCGCCGATCAGTTCGGTTTGAAGCCAATTGCTGACAAGTTTTGCGCTGACCTTTTCTTTCACGCAATTTTCAAAATAATCGGCAAGCGGCTTGTCGCTCACCAGTGAGTAAGCGTCATATTCCGAAAGCCCGAAATCCTTCTGGAAACGTTTCGTGCGTGCTTCGGGAAGTTCCGGCATTTTTTTGCGCACTGTATCGATTTCGGCATCCGTTAAAGTAAACGGCACAAGATCCGGCTCCGGGAAATATCGATAGTCATGCGCTTCTTCTTTGGAGCGCATTGTGGCCGTCTCACCTTTGGCTTCATTCCAAAGCCGTGTTTCCTGCACAATTTTCTCGCCCGACTCAATCGCGCGCGACTGGCGCTCGATTTCATATTGAATCGCTTTCTGAACGCCTTTGAAAGAGTTCATGTTTTTGATTTCGACTTTGGTTCCTAATTTGGTCTCGCCGACTTTCCGGACAGAAACATTTGCATCACAACGCAAACTTCCTTCTTCCATATTGCAATCGCTCGCATCCAAATAAAGCAAGATTGATTTCAATAAATGCAAATATTCATACGCTTCTTCCGGCGAGCGGATGTCGGGCTCTGAGACAATTTCAAGAAGCGGAACGCCGCCGCGGTTGTAATCGACCCAGCTGCCGTCTTTAACGCCTTCGTGAATCAATTTTCCGGCGTCTTCTTCCAAATGCGCGCGCGTGATACCGATTTTTTTCTCGATTGCTGCGTCTTTGCCGTCTTTTTTGGATTTCACTTCAATCGTGAGGTGGCCTTTTGCGCAAACCGGCATATCATATTGCGAAATCTGATAAGCCTTCGGCAGGTCAGGATAAAAATAGTTCTTCCGGTCAAATTTGATCTTATTGGCAATTTTGCAATTTAACGCAAGTCCAACTTTTATCGCTACTTGCATCACTTCTTTATTGAGAACTGGTAGTGATCCCGGAAGCCCCAGACACACGGGACAGGTATTGGCGTTCGGTTCCGAGCCGAAAGCGGCTGAACAAGAGCAGAATATTTTGCTCTTGGTTTTGAGCTGAACGTGTACTTCTAAGCCGATAACGGGTTCAAATTCACTCATGTTGTGTACTTGGACTTTTTAAAAGTTAACTTCACTAAACACCAAACGATACATTAAATAAATCTAAGAAAGCTGAGGTTTTCGCTTATGAAAATCGGTTACCATTTGAAACGCGCTGCCTGCGCGAAAGAGGGTTTCTTCGTCGAATGGCTTTGCCGTGAGCTGCATTCCGATCGGAAGCCCACTCTCGGAAAAACCAGCCGGAAGCGACATCGCCGGGACGCCCGCTAAGTTGGCGGGGATCGTATAAATATCGGAGAGATACATCGAGAGCGGATCGCTCGATTTTTCCCCGATCTTAAACGCCGGTTCAGGGGCCGTCGGCCCGAGAATCACATCCACTTTTTTAAACGCCTCTTCGAAATCGTTCTTAATCAAAGTCCTTACTTTCAAACCTTTTAAATAATACGCTTCGTAATATCCCGCTGAGAGCACAAACGTGCCGAGTAAAATCCGGCGTTTTGCTTCCGCGCCGAATCCTTGATTGCGCGTTTCGAGATACATCTCAAGCAAATTGGACGCCTCCGCGCGAGCGCCGTAACGGACGCCATCAAAACGGCCGAGATTGGAGCTTGCTTCCGCGACGGCAACCACGTAATAGACCGCAACCGCGTTAGGCGTGTGCGGCAATGCGATCTCATGAACGCTCGCGCCTAAATCTTGATAGGTTTTCACGGCATTGCGAATCGCCTTTTCCACTTCGGGACTGAGACCTTTTGCGAAATATTCCTTCGGAAGGCCGATCTTGAGGCCCTTCACATCTTTTGCGAGAGACTTTGTATAATCCGGAACCGGAACATTGGCAGAAGTGGAATCGAGCGGATCGTGCCCTGCTAAGACGTTGAGCAAAATCGCGGCATCTTCAACCGTTTTCGTGAGCGGACCAATTTGATCCAAGCTTGAACCAAATGCGATAAGGCCATAACGCGAAACGCGGCCGTAAGTTGGTTTAACGCCTACAACATTGCACAAGCTCGCCGGCTGACGAATGGAACCGCCCGTGTCAGACCCTAACGCACAAATCGCTTCGTCCGCCGCAACCGCCGCCGCCGAACCGCCGCTTGAGCCGCCCGGCACTCTCGATAAATCATAAGGATTCGCGGTTTTCTGGAATGCCGAAGATTCCGTGGAAGAACCAAACGCGAATTCATCCATATTGCACTTTCCAAAAATCAGAGCGCCGGCTTCTTTTAATTTCCGGACGACGGTCGCGTCATATGGCGGAATATAGCCTGTGAGAATTTTTGATGCGCAGGTTGTTTCCCATCCATGCGTGCAAATATTGTCTTTAATCGAAACCGGAACGCCAAAAAGCGGGCCCTTTGGAAGTTTGCTAACGTCCGGTGCGTCTTTTTGAATTTTCAGATAAGCTTTTACTTTTGGATCAATCGCTTGAGCGCGGGAGGCCAATGATTTAAAAATTGAAGACACTTCGCCTGAATTTTTCTTGGGAAGCTCTGAAGTTTCGCGGATGGTGAGTTTGTGATAATCCATGGAAGAAGTTATTCCCCGATGATTTTCGGGACTTTGAAAAAATTACCTTCGCGTTTGGGTGCATGATCCAGCACTTCGTCACGGACTTTGGAAGGTTTTACGACATCCTCTCGAAATACGTTCTCTAATGGCAAAACGTGGCTGGTGGGTTCGACATGTTTGGTATCAAGTTTGGAGAGTTCATCAATATGGCCCAGGATTTTCTCCAAATCACTGGCCAATTTGGCCTTCTCTTCGGGCTTGAGACTTACCCGGGCAAGTTTTGCTATTTTATCGATATCAAATTTCTCTGACATTTTTCGTAAGTCCTTTTGAATAAATGAGATAGTAGCATGTCTAGAGAGCACCGTCAACAGCTACAAGCTTCAAGCCACAGGCTTCAGGCAAAAAGCTTGTAGCTTGTAGCCGGGAGCTTGAAGCCGTATAATCCCCAAATGCAAAAACAGTTGGAACTCCTTCGTAAATATGAGATTACGGTTGCCGGTATTCGCGGACAACACTTCCTCATTGATCCCAATATTCAGCGCAAAATCATCGCTCTCGTTGATGCGAAACCGGAAGATTTGGTGCTTGAGATTGGCCCGGGGCTCGGTGCTTTGACCGATCAGCTGCTTTTAACCGGCGCTAATATCACCGTGATCGAAAAAGACCCGCGCTTTGCCAATATTTTAAGATCTGAATTTGGAAGCTCAAGTAAGAATCTAACTGTAATTGAAGGCGATATCTTAAGTTTTAATCTTTCCAAAATTTTGCCTAAGAAAAAACCAAGTGCAAAACTTCTGAAAGTCGTCGGTAATCTTCCCTACTACATCACAACCCCGATTGTTTTGTTTCTGATCAACCACCGGAAATTAATCGATTATGCGGTTTTGATGATGCAGAAAGAAATTATTGACCGGATGCTCGCGCAGCCCGGTACGAAAGACTACGGGCGCTTGACAATCCTTGCGAGGTTTTACGCGGACGTGACACGTGAGTTTGATGTATCGCCGAGCTGCTTCTCACCAAAACCGAAAGTAAAATCCAGTGTTGCGAAGTTCGTCTTTCACGGAAAAGAACCGAATGTGAATGAAACTTTGTTTTTTGAGGTTGTGCGGTTTGCCTTTAACGAGCGCAGGAAGAATGTTTTAAACGCCGTGAGCCACGGATTTCGCGAGATTTATCCAAAAGCCGTAATTGAATCAGCGCTTGAAGAATCCGGAATCAAATCCACAAAGCGTGCGGAAGAATTGCTGCTGAAGGATTTTCTGAATTTGGCTCAGGTAATTGAGAAAAAAGAGAAAATCGCACTTTGAATTAGGCAGATATCGCTGCCTGACGCTCGCCTAAGATCACCGTCAGTTTCGTACTTAACCAATCGCTTAAACTGATCACGCCAAAACGATTCTGAACCGCTTTCGGATTCGTAACCGCTTTTACAACTTCCTTCAATGCAACGGCAGACAACTCCGGCTCGTGGCGTGTGTCATCTAAAAATCGAAGCGCGGACCGAACGTTTTCTAAGATGCTTGAATCTTCGGAAATTACTGCGGATGCATTAATCAAATCCCGTGTTGCAATCAATTTTTGAATTTCTTGCGCAGTCGCCGAGCTAAACGATTCAACAGCCAGCCGGTTGATGACATCATCCGGTGCAAAACCTTTTTCTTGTGCGGCTTTAATCAGCAATTGATTCAGCTTGTTTTTGATAGCTTTAAAAGTTTGCGGATTGTGATTTTGAACTGCAAGAACCAATTTGACTCCACGATCGATCAAATCATCCATTACGGATTGATATTGAGCGGGATCAAAATCTTGGGCATCAATCACTTTCACAACCTGGCCCACTACAGGTTGTGGTTTCTGTGTATTTGGAAAAGTGATTGCATGCAAAACAGAAGTAAGTTCACCAATCCGGCTCAAATCAGCTGACAAATTAGGATGCTGGGTCTTTAAAAATTCAGGAACCGGAGTAAATCCGGCACGCTGCGATGCGTCAATGATGGCTTGCAATTCTTCAACTACGTCTTGAAACGAAAATCGAAGCTCAGAACGGCTATCTGTCACCGTTTTTTCTAACTGCTGGACCTTGTTCAAGATCAATCCTTTTGTAACTTCATGGTCGGGAACGTTGGCCATATAACTACGAAATATCTCTTCCAGCGACGCATGATTTGCAATTTGTTCGGCTGCACGCATAACGCTAGACCAGGCAGATTTATCTCTCTCCTGATGCCGGTAAACCATAATGTCTGCTATGTGAAGAAAAGTCCGCACTTGGTTGTAGAAAGCTTCATCGCGGCCGGGATATAAATGAAATATCCCCGGGCTATGATAAACGGTTCCCATTTTTTCTTTACCTTGATAACCGACTGTTAAATAATCCCCGGATGAAAACTTTCGAAGCGTTGGTCTAAAGGGAATCGCCTGAGTGTAAAGCTTAAACGCAACGGCATTTTCGCGTTGGATGATTAAAAATAGATCAAGGTTGTGATTTTTCGCATATTCGGGGCCCCAAGGTAAGTTTAAAAATAAAATGCCGTTGTCAGACAGGTTTCGCATTAAGCGCCAAATGACTCTTCTTTGCGTTTCGGTCAGCAAATAAGTAGGCGTGGGACGAATCCGGCTGCCTGATTCGTCATAAAATTCAAATTGGTCTTCACCTTTATTGCTCGATAACGCCAATTTCTTTATTTCCTCGTCAGGCTCCCGCAAAAAATGAAGGGCCATGCTTAAAGAAATAAAATCAAACGGCCCGTCCTTAAACATCCCTTCCATAGATCTCTCATCCATCACATTATTCTGAGGAAAATTGGCATCCAAATAAGTAACGTCCGCCAAATTCATCTTGCCTGATTTACGAAACGCATCGGAATTAAATGGGCTAGAAGAAATCCGGCCGGTAAAAAATAAAACTGATTCGTCATCGAATGAATAAGCCGGAAAGAAGTTGTCTGTACCGACAAACTCAAACCGCGCATCCGGTAAAGCGCTTTTGAAAGTTTCGTTTAACAAATGAAGGGTAGGTGCTCCATCCAACTTAGGGCCGGATCCAATATCCAGCCATCGATATACTCTCTTTGAAGGAATTCTGGGAATCGCCAATTTTGGCAAATGGTCAGAAATCCAGTTAGACTCGACGTTAAAAGGATTGGCATAAAGGTGATCTGTATTTCTTAAATATTCGAAAGAATTGTCTATAGCGACAAGTTCGCTGATAATATCCGATGAAAAAATATTCTGGCCGCGGAACATGTTCACAACGGCAAGCGCAAGCGGCATAAAACGATGAGCACCTGTTGAGTGACGCGTAACTTTGGTAAGAGCCTCAACGATTTGCGATCGATACATTTCTTTAACTTCTCTTTTCGTTTTTTTGATTAAGTAAGATAGAATCTGCTTTGCTTTTTCGTGTAGAAGAAGATCGTTTTCCTCATTCAATCCAAAAAAAGCAGCAACACCCTCAAGAATCTTTGGTTCCTCGATGAATTTATAATATTTATTCTCAAACCTTTTCTTAATATCCTGCACGAACTGCATCACTTCAGCTTCCGCGGTACGCGATAAAAAGCGGACGTTGGGCTGATCAGCTCTTAACTCGCTTCTGCTTTCATGCGCCTGCAGGGATTCTTGCAGCCGAACCAGCGTTTGATTTCGATGCGCAGAGTTAATATTCCATGTCAAAAGAGGCCTAAAGATATTTTGTGCGGTTCCGGAAGAAAGGCCTGAAATTTCATCATCACGACCCAACATGACACGCGCATACATTTGATCGTCTATGGGCAAGAACATGCGAGGTGATACAACTACGTAAGGAATTTGTTTTGCTTCAAGAATTTGTTCGAAACCACCCGTGTGATATCCTCCTGAAATTAAAACAAGAACCTGCCTATTACTGTTTTGTATTTCTGAAAGCGTAAATGAGTTGCGCTTGGGCAGCATCTGAAGCGCTTTGTCGATCATGGCATGTTCGCGCGCCTCTGCGCCATGATAAAACTCGGCAGACGCCGACAAAAACCGTTTCAACAGCTCAATCGGCTGAATCATATCTGCACGGATTGTCGATGATATCTTTGGATTAAGCTCAAATAACTCTCCAACAATTGCGGCGGGACCTATTTGATTCTGCTGTTCAGAAAAGCGCTCTTTGTCCGCTCTAGTCACTTCTCCGTGCAACATTTTCTGAAGCAACGCCATAGACCGGCCGATTTCAACGAGCTTTTTTTCTTCTGCACTTTCGGCCAGGCGGCCTAAAATCGAATTTTCCAAATGGTGGATTTCACCAAAAAGCTCTACCGCATTAATTTCAGACTGTAAAACTTGAAACGAAACAAAACGAATGAGGCGAGAGTAGGAAGCTAAATTGACCTGATGTCTACGCGCAAAAAATTCCATCTGCTCGAGCAATAGACGCGGCGCGATTTTAAAATCAACACCAAATTTTTCCGGTTTCTGGCTAAGCGCTTTAATCGATTGAATCAGTTCGGCTATCACATCCGACGAACCTCCCCGCTTAAGCAATTCTGCTTCTAACTGCGCTCTTTCTTCACTTAATTCTTCATCTTTCCAACTTTCTTCCAATTGCCCAAGACGCGCAAGCCGGGTTAAATTTGGAAAGCGGAGCTGTTCGATAGGATCGGACAAGTCTGTATTGAGGATCGACTGAGCCCGAGCATTCAGTGTTTTCAAATATGACAAAAGTTCACGCCGGTTTTGAGAATGCGCTTTGCGCTCGTCATCAAACTGCTTCAGCGCCGGATTAAAGTGAAGGCTTTTCGTTCGGACAAAAAGATCGTTCAGTTTTGAGAAAGATGCGTCGATGGTTTTTCGATTTTGTAAAAGCGTTAAGTAACGATCCAAATTTTTAAAATACAACGCCTGATCCTCAACACCCAATACGGGAACATGAGCAGGCTTTTCTTTCCCTTCTCTGTAAAGATCCAGCAAAAACAATTCTGCGCCAGTGAGCTCGCCTTCATTCGCCAAAGCCTGAACGATCTTCTCCCGCATAACAGGATCGATTGGTGAGCGATTGAAAATCTCCGGATCAAGCGGCCCTTCCGCATTTTCAACGGCAATCCGGACATTACCAAACCGGCGGTACACGGCCTCGATAATTTCTTGAATATGCTTTTGCGCTTCAGGATTGGCGTGGGCATCCTGGATGTGCAGAATAACCGGGCAATCCGCTTGACCGACTGAGCAATGGGCAGGAACGAATGTCTCGCTAACTTTGGAGACATCACGCGGGAGCGATGCCAATACAGGACCCAGAAAACTTTCTGCCTCGTAAGCGTGTAGAAAGCCGGAAGACTGAGGAGCAGCCGATACCACCGCAGAAAACGTGAAGATCGATACAAACAACGCTATGAGTAAGCGCTCTGCCGGCTTTAATTTTTGTTTCATGAAGGGTAAAAACCCCCGTCCAAAACGGAATTTAGATTTTACTGAGTGATTAGATAATAATATATCTGAGATGATGGTTAAAGTCAAATTTTTAGGTGATAATTTACATATATATAGCTATAAATAGAACTATTTAGTACTTAAATTAAGCTAGTTGGAGGGCAAACTGAAGAGCTTGAGAAAACGAAGTCGGGTTTGCTTTGTTTCGGTAGGCAATATCAAATGCAGTGCCGTGATCGGGAGACGTTCGGATAAAGGGAAGACCGACAGTTACGTTGACGCCGGTGTCAAACGCAATCATTTTAAACGGCGCTAACCCTTGGTCGTGATACATACTTACAACCGCATGATATTTCTTTTGATAGGCATCGTGGAAAACCTGATCGCCCGGAAGCGGGCCTGAGACTTTTATTCCCTGCTTTTGGGCAAATTTGATTGCCGGAATAATGGTCTGGTCTTCCTCGGGCCCGAATTCGGAGCCGTGCGGATTGAGGCACGCAACGGCAATTTGGGGAGATTTGATTTTGAGTTTTTTCCTCAAAAAATCATGAGTCAGCCTGATTTTGGACCGGATACTTTGCGCCGTAATTGTGTCCGCAACTTTCCGAAGCGGCACGTGGATCGTTACAAGTGTAACGCAGAAATATTGACTGTGAAAAAGCATCGCAAATTCTTTCGTTCGTGACACTTTCGCTAAATATTCGGTGTGACCGACAAAATGAGGATCCGCAAGCCGCATTGCCTCTTTGTGAACCGGCGCCGTTACGATGCCTTGAACTTTTTTCTCTTTGGCAAGGCGCGCTGCTGTTTCGAGGCTTTTGAAAGCGAGTTTTGCGTTGGCGCGGGTAACTTTTCCGGGCGCAAATGATTTTTCGGTTTCTCGCGAGATATCCAAAAAATTGATTGAATCAGACCGAAGCCGGAATTGATCAAGCTCAGAGATGAAATGAAAAGGAATGGAAACGCGGCATTTTCTGCCCGCGAATTCAAATACCGCCCGGCTGCCGACAACCAAGATTGGCTGCGATTGTTTCTTTTTGCAGGATTTTAAGGCTTTCAGAATAATTTCGGGGCCGATACCGCCCGGGTCGCCCATCGTCACGGCAATTATTGATTGGCGAGGCATCGAATCACTACCGGATTGAAATGTAGGATTTTTTTCGAAGTTCTTGCATCCATTCTTTAAAACGCGTGCTGGCTTTCTGACGGAAAAGAAAATCCGAAATCTGGTCTTTGGCTTCCTCGAATGTCAGTTTTTTTTCAGGCTGCTTGCTCCCGGCTTTAAAAATATGATAAGCATGGGCAGTTTCTACAATATCCGAAATCTGATTCGATTCTAATTGAAATATAGCATTATCAATTTCCTCTATCAAATCGCCTTTTTGAACCATGCCTATCAAACCGCCCTTCGCCGCATGAGAATCGCCGGATTCTTTCCTGGCAATCTCTGAGAAATCCTTGCCGGATCTTAATTCCTTTAGGATTATTTCAGCTTTTTGTTTTGCGGCTTCATCCGCGATGCCGCGCTGGGCAGCTTCAGGCTTCTTTCGAATAGCAATCGTCCAAATTTCCACTTTGGCTTTATCTTGAAACTGTTCTGGATGAGCATTGAAATACTCCTGAATTTCGGAGGGTGAAACAATGATTTTCTGGCGAATCTCTATATAATGAAGTTTTTGAATAATAACCTGCTCCGCCATGCGCTTTCTCAAAGTGGTCAAAGTAACTTGCTGATCCTCTAAAGCCTTCTGAAAAGCCGCCTCATCCGGAAATTGGCTTTTTAGTTCATCGAGCCGCTCGTTGATTTCTGATTCCGATGCATCAATGTCCATCCGCTTGGCTTCAAGCAAAACCAGCTTATCTTCAATCAGCTGGCTGAGCAGTTTGTTCCGAGTCTCCGTTAATTTTTCCATGAGTTCCTGCCCCTGATAAACACCTTGGAACTGTTCGGCAACAGGACGAAAAAGCGCGTCTAATTCGCTTTGCGTGATGACTTCGTCGCTGACGGTTGCCACAATGCGGTCCACAAGCGCTTCCCTGGCGTGCACGAAAGTGCTTTGAAGCAACGCTGCAAGCAATAAAAGAAGTGTATTTCTAAAGATTTTGGCAGACATAAGAATTCTTAAGTTATCACACAGAAGCCCTTTTTTCAACCTCTCTGGGCCTGCTTTACAGATGGGATTTTTCCTCGTCAATGGCCTTTCGGAGCATCCGGCAGTAGAGGTCAAACCCCACTTGGTAAATAAATCCGCTCTGTTCTTCCCCGAGCACATTCCCGGCACCGCGAATTTCGAGGTCTTCCATCGCGATTTTAAAGCCGGAACCAAGTTCGCTGAAGCGCTCAATCGCTGAAAGCCGCTTTTCGGCATCCTGCGTCATCACCCAGTTGCGCGGAATCAAGAAATAGGCATAGGCCTGACGTTCCGTATGATAGCGCCCCACACGGCCCCGCAATTGATACAGATCCGCCAAACCGAATGCATCCGCGCGGTTAATTAAGATCGTATTCACGTTCGGAATATCGAGGCCGGATTCGATGATGTTGGTTGAAATCAGGCAATCAATTTTGCCGTCGATAAATTGCGTCATCACTTTTTCAAGTTCATGTGCATTCATTTGCCCGTGCGCCACACCGAACTTGATGCGCGGCAAAAGCCCGTGCAAATGCGCGTGGATTTTTTCGATGGATTCAATCCGGTTGTGGACAAAATAAACCTGGCCCTTACGTGCAAGCTCGCGGTCAATCGCTTGTTTCACGATCAGATCATCGAATTCCAAAACTTGCGTAATAATCGGGAGCCGCTGCTTCGGCGGCGTGCTGATAATCGACATATCGCGTGATCCCAAAAGCGAAAGGTAAAGCGTACGCGGAATCGGCGTTGCGGTGAGCGTCAGAACATCAACCAGCTCGCGCAAATGCTTCAAGCGGTCTTTGTGGCGGACGCCGAAGCGCTGTTCCTCATCGATCACGACAAGTCCCAAGTCACGAAATTTCACATCAGACGACAAAAGCCGGTGTGTCCCGATAATCACATCAACAGCGCCATCCGCCACTTGGCGAATTGCTTCTTTTTGTTCCGCTTTCGAACGAAACCGGGAGAGAAGCTCTATTTTTACCGGGAAATCTTTGGCGCGTTTCTTCAGGACCACATAATGCTGCTCCGCCAAAATCGTGGTCGGCGCTAAAATCGCAACCTGTTTGGCATTCATGACGGCTTTGAAAACAGCGCGGAACGCAACTTCGGTTTTTCCGTAACCCACATCGCCGCAAATCAAACGGTCCATCGGTTTTTCGCTTTCCATATCGCGCTTCACTTCTTCAACCGATTTTTTTTGGTCGGGTGTAAGTTCAAACGGAAATTTATTTTCAAAATCTTTTTGCCAATCGTGGTCCTCGGCAAACGCGAATCCTTTTAAGATGCTGCGCTTCGCCTGCAGCGTGACGATATCACGCGCAACGCCGCGTGCCGCAAGCCGCGCCTTTTCTTTGATGCGGATCCACTCTTTGCTGTGGAGTTTGGTGAGTTTCGGCCGCTTGCCCTCAACGCCGATGTAACGCTCAATCGGTTCATGGCCGTCTGCAGGAACGTAAAGGATCTCTTTGTCGGCATATTCAATGGCCAGGTGGCGTTTTGATTTACCGTCGATATTAAGCATTTTGGCGCCTAAAAAGCGCCCCACGCCATACTGGAGATGAACAACCAAAGAGCCCTGTTTGACGTCGCCGATTTCGGTTAAGGGCTCAAAGGATTCAAAACGCTCGCGCATCCGGCTCTTTCGTTTGAGAAAAAGGTCGCTTGCCGGCATCAGGAAAAGTTCTTCGAATGTGGTCAGGCTTTTGCCCTGCTCGGGCGAGAAATCGCGGATGGATTCGATTTGGTCTAGATGAAAATGAACCCGCACAGGCGCGCGGTAAGAGATTGGGTAAATATCGACAATACCGCCCCGATGCGCAAATTCACCCGGGGAACCGACGGAGCGCTCCTCGACATAATTGAGTTCGAAAAGTTTGTCGATGAGTTCGTCTTTTTCTATTTTTTCTCCGACCCGGAGCTGGAAAAGGGATTTCATAAATTTGAATTATACTAGGAAACTCGGGGAAAGAAAAACGGAGGAAAATCGTTACGACTTAACAGAAACCGGGCTCTTATTGAACCATTCGGCAATACGTTTGACGCCTTCGCGGATTTGGGTTTCCGACGTCGCGAAACTGAGGCGGATCGCTTTATCGTCGCCAAATGCAACACCGGGCACAACCGCCACTTTGGCTTCTTCAAGCAGCTTGGCAGAAAGATCTAACGAAGACATTTTGGTTCCGGAAATATCGCAAAATACGTAAAAAGCACCCTTCGGCTTAAATGCGCTGAAGCCGGGAATTTCATTCAAAAGATCGACCATCAAGTTTCTGCGCACTTCATAAGCTTCGCGCATCTGGTTTGGAAAGTTATCGCCTTGTTTAATAGCTTCCAGAAAGCCGACTTGTGCAAACGATGTCGGGTTTGATGTGGAATGGCTTTGCAGCGAAGACGCAGCGTTTGCAATTTCCTTCGGGCAAGCCGCATAACCCAGGCGCCAGCCGGTCATCGCGTAAGCTTTGCTTGCGCCGTTGACGGTAATCGTCAATTTCAAAATATCCTCATCGAAAGAACCGATCGAATAATGCTTTTCGCCGTCGTAAACCAGTTTTTCGTAAATCTCATCGCTCAGGACAAAAATGGATTTCTTTTTGCAAACTTCCGCTATTTCCATTAATTCTTTTTTGTTGAGCACGGCTCCCGTCGGGTTAGACGGTGAATTGAGTACGAGCAATTTGGTTTTGGGCGTGATGGCTTTTTCAAGCGCTGCAGCGGATAATTTGTAGTCCTGTTCTTTAGTAGTCGGAACAATAACGGACTTGGCGCCCGCCAATGTTGCCATTTCAGGGTAGCTCAGCCAAAACGGGCTCTGGAATACGACTTCGTCGCCTTCGTTTAGCAGCACTTGGAAAATATTGTAAATCGAATGCTTGGCGCCGCAGGAAACAATGATTTGGCTCGGATCATATTTTAAGCCGTTTTCGGCAGCCAATTTTTTGGAAATGGATTCGCGTAATTCGGGCGTTCCCGGTGCAGGCGTGTATTTGGTAAAACCCTTTTTCAGGGATTCGATGGTTTTTTCTTTAATGTAATCCGGAGTATCGAAATCGGGCTCGCCGGCAGAAAACGAAACAACGTTAATGCCTTGCTGTTTCATCTGCTTGGCCTTTGCTTCGATGGCAAGCGTCTGCGAAGGCGTGACTTTTTGAACGCGATTGGCCAATCGGCTCATGAATTATTCGTCTTTGCCGGTTAAGAATTTACGAAGGCCGCCCAGGAAACCGCCCTTTTTCGGGGTCTCGCCGGTTTTCTTTTCTTCGGCCTTTTTGGCTTCTTTTTTCGGCTCTTTTGGCTTTTCGTGTGTGTGCGGATGAGCGTGCTCTTTTTTTGCTTCACCCGTTTCCGGCTTTTTCTTCTTTTCCTTCTTTTGCTTCGGCGCTTTCGGCTCAGCGATTTGGGTCGAAAACTCTAATAGCGCAAGTTCGGCACCGTCACCTTTTCGGAATTTATATTGAAGCACGCGCGTATAGCCGCCTTTACGGTCGGAAAACTTCGGTGCGATTTTCTCGATCAATTGCTTCGCAACCAATTCGGAGCCTGAACCTAATTCAGAGATGAGCAGACGGCGTGCATGCAAAGTTTGTTTCTTCGCAATGGTAATGAGCCTATCGGCAAACTTCGAGGCTTCTTTTGCGCGTTTGCGTGTGGTGATCACACGGTGATGCTCGACCAGTTCCTTGGCGAGATTCCGCAAAAGCGATACCCGGTGTTCCGTTTCAAGCCCTAACCTGCCGCGCTGTCTTTGATGCCACATTTTACCCTGCCACTGTTTCTTTCTTTTTCTTCATCCGGTCCTGAACATCCATGCCCAACTGCAGGCCCATGCCGGTAAGAATATTTTGAATTTCAACAAGCGATTTCTTGCCGAAATTTTTATATTTCAGCATCTGCGCTTCGCTTTTCTGGATAAGATCACCGATTGTCTTAATGCTGGCAGCCTCCAAGCAATTGGCGCTGCGAACCGAAAGCTCGAGTTCTGTGATCGGTTTGTTGATGAGTTCAAGAAAATCTTTATCCTCCTCTTCTTCCTCTTCTTCCTCTTCCGGAAGCTCGCCGTAGTTGACAAAAATATCGAGATGGCGCTGAAGGATGTTTGATGCGTAAAGCATTGCCTCTTCAGGGTTTACGGCACCATTGGTCCATACTTCGACGATCAAACGGTCGTAATCGGTCATCTGGCCGACACGGGTTTCTTCGACAAAGTAATTGACCTTGGTGACCGGTGAAAAGATCGAGTCGATCGCGATAGAGCCGATCGGCGCACCATCTTTTTTGTTACGGTCAGCCGGCATGTAGCCGCGGCCGCGCGCAACTTCCATTTCCATATAAAACTTAACGTCTTTCGTAAGCGTGGCAATATGCTGATTCGGGTTGATGATTTCAAGCGTTTCATCCGCCTGAATATCGCGGCCCGTAATTTCGCCCTTTTTGTGCACATCGATCACGATTTTCTTCGCATCTTTTCCGTGATAACGCAGCACGAGCTTCTTGATGTTGAGCACGATTTGTGCAACATCTTCCATGACGCCGTCAATCACCGAAAACTCATGCATCGCGCCGTCAATCTTGATATGCGACACAGCTGCGCCGTCAATCGATGAAATCAGAACGCGGCGGAGCGCGTTTCCGATCGTGACGCCGAAACCTCTTTCAAAAGGCTCTGCCACAAATTTGCCGTAAGTAGGCGTCAAGGTTGACTTCTCTACTTCCAGGCGCTTTGGTGTTTCAAATGTTTTCCAACGAATTCCCATGTCTTTCTACCCTCCTTGGGTCTTTTTATTTTGAATACAACTCAACAATCTGAGATTCTTCAACCGGAATAGCGGCATCTGCTTTCGTGGGAACTCTCACGACGACTGCCTCGAAGGTTTTGGGATCCAATTGCAGCCAGTCCGCTACATTTAAATCCTTCCACTTCTCAAGGCTTGCTTTGATGCGGTTGATGTTTGCTTCTTTACTCTTAGGCGAAATTTTATCGCCGACCTTCACAATATAAGACGGAATATCAACAACGTGGCCGTTGACGCAAATTAATCCGTGGCTCACCATCTGACGTGCTTCACGCCGAGTGGTTGTAAATAGAAGCCGGTATACCACGTTATCCAAGCGCCGTTCCAAAAGCTGAATCAGGTTCTCGCCCGTAACACCCTTCATTCGGACTGCGCGCGCGAAAAACACGCGGAATTGGCGTTCTAGCATGCCGTAAATTTTCTTCGCCTTTTGTTTTTCGCGAAGCTGCATGCCGTAATTAGAAAGCTTCGAGCGCTGATTCTGCCCGTGTTGGCCAGGCGCTTGATCAATGCGGCGGTCATACTTTTCATCTGATGCGCGGCGGCCGCGAAGCCCCAAATTAACGCCTGCACGGCGGTGTAAACGAATAACGGGTCCTGTATAACGTGCCATGTCTTAGACTCTCCTTCTCTTGGGCGGCCGGCATCCGTTGTGCGGAATCGGCGTTACGTCTTTAATCGATGTAATTTGTAATCCGGCAGCCTGCAAAGCTCTAATGGCAGATTCGCGGCCGGAACCGGGGCCTGACACTTTTACTTCCACTTCCTTCATACCGTTTTCAATGGCTTTTTTGGCTGCTTGCTCGGAAGCAACTTGCGCAGCAAATGGTGTTGATTTTTTAGATCCCTTGAACCCTGCACCGCCCGAACTGGACCAACAAACCGCATTACCTACAACGTCGGTAATCGTAATTACCGTGTTGTTGAACGATGCCAAAATATGCACAACGCCTTTTGTAATATTTTTAACTTTCTTCTTCGCCATTTATGTTTCCTTTTTACGCCGTCATTCTGAGCGAAGCGAAGAATCTAGACCCTTCGCTCTGCTCAGGGTGACAGGAGCTGCTGTCATTTAGGTGCCGGTGCTTTTTTAATCAGGCCGCCGATAGTTTTTCGGGGTCCTTTACGCGTCCTCGCATTCGTATGCGAGCGCTGGCCGCGGACAGGCAATCCTTTTAAATGCCGCGTGCCACGGTACGAGCGAATGTCGATCAACCGCTTGATGTTCTGCTGAATTTCACGCCGCAGGTCGCCTTCGACTTTGTAAGTCTTTTGAATTTCGGCCGTAATCGCGGCAATTTCCTTGTCGGTCAAATCTTTCGCGCGTTTATTGGGATCAATACCGGTCTTCTGAAGAACCGTGTTCGACAGAGCCCGGCCGATGCCGAATAAATAGGTAAGCGCAATTTCCGTGCGTTTTTCTCTCGGAATATCAACACCAAAAATACGTGGCACTTATTTTCTCCTTTTTAACCTTGGCGCTGCTTGTGTTTCGGAGTTGCTTTGCAAATCACGTACACAACCCTTTTGCGCCTGACAATCTTACAGTTTTGACAAATTCTTTTAACAGATGCTCTGACTTTCATGTTCTCACTTAACCCGGAAAGTAATCCGGCCCCGGTTTAAATCGTAGGGCGATAATTCTACTTTTACTTTGTCGCCCGGCAATATCCGTATATAGTTCATTCTCATTTTTCCCGAAATATGCGCCAATACCACGTGTCCGTTTTCCAATTCAACACGAAACATGGCGTTCGGGAGCGGTTCTATGACCTTTCCCTCTACCTCAATCGAATCTTCTTTCGGCATAATCCTTTCGACCAAACTCGGTTATACGCAAACTTCGCTTTCTTGGTACGTTTGTTCGCCCGTCAAATTTTCAGGGCCATTCGCCGTTACCGCGATCGTGTCTTCGTAATGCGCGGCGATTTTTTTATCCTTCGTCACGACCGTCCAGCCGTCTTCCAGCACATTGACCTGCCAATTACCTTCGGTCACCATCGGTTCAAGCGCAAGTGCCATACCGATTTCAATTTTCTGGCCGCGTCCCGCCATTCCGTAATTGGGAACTTGCGGATCTTCGTGCATCGCTTTTCCGATGCCATGCCCGACATAATCCCGCACCACACCGAAACCGTTTGATTCAATACACTTTTGAATCGCGGCGGATATATCGCCTATCCGCGCACCCGGCTTCATCTGATCCATACCTTCATAAAGAGCTTGTTTCGTGATCTGAATCATCTTCAAAATACGATCCGAAACTTTTCCAACGACCCAGGTTCTGGCCGAATCGCTGAAGTAATCGCGCCAAACAAGACCGGCATCGATACTGACCACATCGCCTTCTTCGATCACGCGGCTGGCCGACGGAATTCCGTGAACAACTTCTTCGTTGATCGAAATACAAAGACTCGCCGGATAACCCCGGTAGCCTTTGAAGGCCGGCTTTGCGCTTTGAGCGCGAATCACCTGCTCGGCTTTTTTGTCCAAGTCGGATGTCTTAACACCCGGCTTGATCATTCCTTTTACTTCTGAAAAAACGTTTTTCAGCTTCACTGCGGCTTCCCGCATGAGCTCTATTTCACGCTCGGACTTGATCGTGATCATTGAGAACTGGCCGGCGCTTTTTTTAGCCAGCCGAGTTTTTCATAAAGCTTCTGCAAAACCTTCTGAAGCGGTTCGACTTCCAGGTCGCCGTCAACTGTATGCATGGCTCCGGAAGCCTTATAGTAATCAATGAGCGGCTGGGTTTTATCGTGATAAACCCGCATGCGTTCCAAAATGGTTTCCGGCTTATCATCCTTGCGCTGGATTAGCTCTGAATTGCACACATCGCAAATTCCTTCGCGCTTCGGAATAATATTTGTAACATGAAAACTTGCACCGCATTTTAAGCAAACCCGCCGGCCCGAAAGGCGCCTCAGCACCACTGCTTCGGATACGGTAAGATTCAAAACGCCGTCCAATTTTAGTTTCAAACTTTTCAAAAGAGCATCAAGCGCTTGCGCTTGCGCAACGGTTCTCGGAAAACCGTCCAACACAAATCCTTTTTTCGCGTCCGGTTCCTGGAGCCTTTCCTTGATCATCTGAATGACCATTTCATCCGGCACCAACTCGCCTTTGTCCATCACGGCTTTGGCCCGCTTGCCGATTTCAGAACCGTCCTGCACCTTCAATCTCAAAAGATCGCCCGTCGCGATATGGGCCGAAGCAAATTGTTTGCTAATAATTTTAGCGTGGGTTCCTTTTCCCGCTCCCGGAGGCCCCATCATCACAATTCGCATCAGTCACCTTCCTCTTAACGAAATCTTGCGCGCAATTTACCCTTTCGGACAAATCCGTCGTAATGACGCATTAAAAGCTGCGATTCAATCCGTTTCATGGTATCGAGCACAACGCCGACAATGATCAAAAGACCCGTGCCGCCGAAAAAGCTCGCAATCAAGAACGGAATGTTGAGCACCTTCGGCGAACTCAAGATACTCGGGAAAATCGCCAAAAGCGCCAAAAAGATTGCACCGCTAAATGCAATGCGCGTCATCAAATAATCCAAATGATCGGCCGTGTTTTTCCCCGGCCGGATACCCGGCACAAATCCGCCGTATTTCTGCAGATTGTTCGCCACTTCAATCGGGTTAAACGTAATTGCCGTATAAAAGAACGTAAAAAAGATAATCAAAAATGCATAAATCGCTTCGTACGGCACGGTTCCGGGCGACAGCCACGCGGCCACATTGCGGACAATATTCTGCTGCGGCAAAAATCCTGCAATCGTTGCCGGAAACAAAATAATCGACTGCGCAAAAATGATCGGGATCACGCCCGCCTGGTTCACTTTGAGCGGCAAAAAAGTGCTTTGGCCGCCATAAACGCGGTTCCCGCGGATTTGCTTCGCGTACTGAACCGGAATTTTGCGCTGTCCTTGAATAATCAGGATCACGCCCACGACGGTTCCGACGAACAAAATCCCCATCAGCCCCAGCTTCCAATAAGCGAGCTGTTGGCGCGCCAGGTCAAACGGTGAAACCAAAACCCAAGTCTGATAAATCGCAGTCGGGATTGATTCGATAATGCCGGCCGTAATCAAAATCGACATGCCGTTTCCGATGCCGTACTCATCAATCTGCTCGGCAAGCCACATGATAAATGCGGTTCCCGTTGTCATTGTTAGAATCGTCATCAGACGGAACGCCCAGCCCGGGTTCGGAACAATCACGGTTCCTTGAAACGCATTCGGGTTCTCAAGCCAAAGAGCAATAAAAAACGTTTGAATCAGCGCCAAAATAATTGTGCCGTAGCGCGTATACTGAATCAGTGTCTTGCGGCCTTCTTCGCCGCCTTCCTTCGCCATTTTTTCAAATGACGGAATCACGACCGTCAAAAGCTGGACGATAATGGAAGCCGAGATGTACGGCATGATGCCGAGCGCAAAAATTGTCGCACGGTTCAAAGCGCCGCCCGAAAAGAGCCCCATAATACCGAAGAGGCTTCCGCCCGCACCGCTCATCCGCTGAAAAAACTGGCTGAGAGCGTTGCCGTCAATGCCGGGCGTCGGCACATGTGCGCCTAAACGGTAAATCACGATGATAAAGAGCGTAAATAAAACTTTTTTCCGTAAATCCGGAACTTTAAAAATATTGCTTAACGCCTGCCACATATATTATGAAGTCGCGTTTTGCTTGATTAATTCAAGTATGATTGCTTTTCCGCCTGCCTTTTCGATCGCTGCTTTTGCAGATTCACTAAACCGATGCGCCTTAATCGTCACCGCGCGGGTTAATGCGCCGCGGCCCAATACTTTAAGCCCGTCCTCCCGCTTCCGGATCACGCCCAGATTCAGCAGGCTTTCCGGCGTCACTTCCTTATCTTTCAGAGCAGCAATCTGGTCTAAATTCACAATCGCGAATGTTCTCCGGTCAGACTGATTAAAACCTCTTTTCGGCACACGGCGATACAGCGGATTTTGCCCGCCTTCAAACCCCGGGCGCTGCTGAAATCCTGCGCGGGCGCGTTGGCCCTTATGGCCTTTGGTTGAGGTTTTGCCATGGCCTGAACCGACACCCCGCCCGATAATCTTCCGGCGCTTGTGGTAAGGTTTCTTGGCCTTCATGATACTTGCCTTTCTTCATTCTTCTGTTCCAGCAATTCGTCTCTTAACATCAAACTCTGGAAACCCTGGATCGCGGCCTTGAGCACGTTAATCGCGTTATCGCTGCCGAGACTTTTGGTCAAAATGTCTTTGATACCGCTGCACTCACAAAGCGCGCGCACGGCGCCGCCTGCGATAATACCGGTTCCGGGAGCGCCCCGGCGAAGCAGCACTTTGGCGGCTCCGTATTTTCCGAAAACGTCGTGCGGAATCGTAGTTCCGTCCATTTTAATCTTAAAATGACTGCGTTTTGACTGCTGAAGTGCTTTCTTGATCGCATCCGACACTTCATTGGCTTTCCCAAGCGCATAACCGACTTCGCCTTGGCCGTTTCCGGTCACGACAAGTGCGCTAAAATGAAACCGTTTGCCGCCTTTCACTACTTTGGCGACGCGGTTGATTTGAATAACTTTTTCGATAACGCCCGAATCGACAACCTGAAAATTACGCTTCGGTGGACGAGCCCTGCGCGTCTTTTGCGGCTGACGCTCGGTTTCTGACGTTGATGCTGCTGAATCTTGCTGTGTTTCGTTTGTATCAGTGGCCATTAAAATTGAATCCCATTTTCGCGCAAAGAATCCGCGAGTGCTTTCACACGGCCATGGTATAAATACCCGCCGCGGTCAAACGCGATTTTTTGCAAACCTTTCTTTTTCATTTCACCTGCCACAAATTGTCCGAATAATTTGGCAGCTTCTACATTGCCTGCGCTTTTCGCTTTTTTCCGGAATTCCGGGCTGAGCGAAGAAACCGACAAAAGCGTTTTCTCGGCGTAGTCGTCGACAATTTGAACGTTCAAATTCAAATGCGAACGGCGAACCGAAAGCCGGGGACGTTCGGGGTTTCCCGTGATTTTCCGTCTGACCCGGATATGCCTGCGTTTTAAAAGTTCGTCCTTTGTAAATGCCATTTTCCTGCTCCGTCTTATCCGACTGTTTTGCCTTGTTTCTTGCGAATATGCTCGCCAACGTAACGAATGCCTTTTCCTTTGTAGGGTTCGGGCTCAAAAAACTGGCGGATATCAGCCGCCACCTGTCCGACTAAATGCTTATCGATTCCTTTCACCGAAATTTGGGTTGGTTTCGGCGCTTCTACTTTAACGCCTTCAGGAATCGTGTAATTGATCAGGTGCGAAAAACCAAGCGCAAGCTGCAGCGTTTTTCCTTGAATCGCTGCCTTAAAACCGACGCCTTCGATGGCAAGGTTTTTTTCGTAGCCATTCGCAACACCTGCAATCATGTTTTGAATCGAGCTTCGCGTAAACCCGTGCAGCGCTTTATCCAAACGTTCGTCCTTGGATCTCGCAACACTGATCTGTCCATCTTTCACAGATACTTTAATCCGCGGATCGATTTTCATTTCCAATTTACCCTTCGGGCCTTCCACAGTTACCGCGGCCTGAGTCGCGTTAACCTTGATTCCTGAGGGAATTGCAATTGCTTTTAAACCAATTCGTGACATAACTTCACCAAACTTTGCAAACGACTTCGCCGCCGATATGGCCTTCTCTTGCCTGGCGGTCCGTTAAGATGCCTTTTGAAGTCGACAAAATCGTGATTCCCAAACCGCCGAGTGCCCGCGGAATTTCTTTGGCGCCGACATAATAATGAATGCCGGGCTTCGAAATACGCTCAAGCGCACGAATCGCCGGTTGATTATTTTTAAAATAACGAAGCTGGATCCGGATCGTACGCTTGCCGGATTCTTCGATTAATTTGAAATTATCGATAAAACCTTCTTGTTTCAAAATATCAGCGATTTTCAGCGTCATATTCGAAGCACGGGTCGTGACCTTCTCCTTCTTGGCCTGTATACCGTTTCGAATGACGGTTAAAAAATCAGCTATCGGATCTGTGGGAGCTCCCATGATATTCCTTTCACCAACTCGATTTCTTGACACCCGGAAGCATGCCGCGTACTGCGAGTTCGCGGAAGCAAATCCGGCATAATTGAAACTTGCGAATCAATCCCTTGCGGCGGCCGCACACATAACAGCGGTAATACGCGCGCACTGGAAACTTCGGCTTTCTTTTTGCTTTAACTACTAAACACGTTTTGGCCATTTCTTTTCCTTACTTTTTAAACGGAAAACCCATCAACTGCAGGAGTTCCTTCGATTCGGCTTTGTCCTTAGTGGATGTCACAAACGTTACATCCATACCTTGCGTCTTTTTGATCTTTTCGAATTCAACCTCAGGAAATATCAATTGCTCCTGAATTCCGAACGAATAGTTGCCGTGATCGTCAAACCCTGTCGGCATATAACCCCGGAAATCGCGAATCCTCGGGATTGCAACGCTGATTAAGCGCTCCATAAATTCATACATTTTTCCGCGGCGTAAAGTCACTTTGAGCCCGATCGGCATACCCTGCTTTAAATGAAACGCCGAAATTGACTTTTTTGCACGTGTCACGACCGGCTTCTGGCCCGTAATTTGCCCCAGTTCAAGCGCCAACTGATCCAGAATTTTAATGTCTGAAGCGCCTTCCTTGACGCCCATGTTTATGACGATCTTTTCAAGCGTCGGAACCTGGTGAACGTTGGTATATTGGCGTGCCTTCATCAAAGCCGGAACCACTTGATCGCGGTACTTCTTCAATAAAGTCGGTGCGCCGTTTGTATGTGCTTCTGCGTGTTTCATATGATTTCGTTGCACTTCTTGCAAATTCTTTGTTTTGTATTATCCGCTAAAAATTGGTATCCAATCCGAGTCGGCTTGGAGCATTTCGGGCAAATGAGCTGAACGTTCGAGATGTGAATCTGAGATTCCACTTTTGAAAGTCCGCCTTTCGGGTTTTCCTGAGTCGGCCGGTTATAAACAACCGAATAATTCAGGCCTTCCACGATCACACGATTGGCAACCGGGAAAACTTTCAGGACTTTGCCCTTTTTCCCTCTTTCCTTGCCTGCAATTACCGTAACTTGGTCGTTTTTCTTAAGTTTCATAAAAATTCCGGTTGTTAAACCACTTCCGGTGCCAATGAAATAATTTTCATAAATTCGCGGTCACGAAGCTCGCGTGCCACCGGCCCGAAAACACGGGTTCCGCGGGGATTTTTCTGGTTATCGATAATCACCATCGCGTTTGAGTTGAAACGAACGGTCGAACCGTCGGCGCGGCGGATCGGGCTGCGAGTTCTCACGATCACAGCTTTCACTACTTCGCCTTGCTTCACAACACCGTCCGGCAGCGCTTCCTTCACTGACGCAGTGATAATGTCGCCTACCGTCGCAAATTGTTTGCCGTGACAGCCCAAGACGCCGATCATCGAAGCGCGCTTAGCGCCGCTGTTATCTGCAATTTCTAAAATCGTCCTTAACTGAATCATAATTTCCTCAAATACCGATTAAGCCTTGATAATTTCGCGCAAGCGCCAGTGTTTTGTTTTTGAAATCGGGCGCGTCTCGACGATCCGAACTTTATCGCCGACTTTTGCCTCGCCTTTTTCGTCATGGACCACGTAACGCTTCCTGATTTTCAAAACTTTGTTATACATCGGATGCGGCGCAAGGCGCGTCACTTCGACCACGATGGTCTTCTGCATCTTGCTCCGGATCACTAGTCCGACCAATTCTTTTGTATGACGTGCCGCGGCTTGAGTCGTTTCCATGATTAAGCTTTCTTTTCGTTCTGAAGCTCACGCTTCACGGTTAAAATTCTCGCGGCCAAACGCTTCGTCTGATTAATTTTGGCCACATTCGTCAATTTCTGAAGCTTGGCTTGCAGCCTGAGCTGAAAAAGCTCTTTCTTGAGCGCTTCGTATTTGTCGCTCAACTCGTCAACGCTTAAGCCCCGTAAATCTTTTGCTTTCGTCTGCGGCATTTGAAAATCCCTTTAACGTTTAATAAATTTCGTACGGAACGGCAACTTATGTGCGCAAATCCGCATAGCAGATTTTGCGAGTTCTTCGGGAACGCCGCCCATTTCAAATAAGATCCGGCCCGGCTTAATAACCGCCACATAGTACTCCGGCGCGCCTTTTCCTTTGCCCATACGCGTTTCCGCCGGCTTTTTGCAATATGATTTATCCGGAAACACACGCAACCACAATTTGCCGCCGCGTTTCACGTGGCGCGCAATCGACACACGCGCTGCTTCAATTTGAGCAGCAGACAACCAGCCGCGGCTTAACGATTTAAGCCCGAAATCACCGTAATTAAGCTCATAGCCGGCCATCGCGTTTCCGCGCATTTTTCCCCGGTGATTTTTCCGGTATTTCACTCGGCTTGGCATTAATGACATCGCAAATCTCCTTTAATTCTTATTTCTTTTCAGCTGAACTGTCAGGCTGCGCCATCGACGCTTCAATCGCGTGCTCGAGGCCGGCCGCTACATTTTCTGCCTTGCTGTCTTCGGCAAGTTCGCGTGCTTTTCTTTCCTTAGCACGCTCAGCCTGTTCTTTCTTCACCAAAATTTCGCCGTGATAAATCCAAACCTTGACGCCAATCGTTCCGTAGGTCGTAAACGCTTCCGAAAATCCGTAATCGACATTCGCCCTTAGCGTTCCGAGCGGTACTTTGCCTTCTTTATATCCCTCTTGGCGTGCAATTTCAGCGCCGCCCAAACGGCCTTTGCAAATGATCTTGATTCCGCCCGCGCCCTTCGACAATGCGCCGGAAATCGCTTTCTTCATCGCCTTGCGGAACGAAGTCCGTTTTTCAAGCTGAAGCGCAATGTTGTCCGAAACAAGCTGTGCATCGGATTGCGGAACTTTGACTTCTTTAATATCCAAAAAGATTTCGTTTTTCGTAATGTTCGAAATGCTGTCCTTCACGCGGTCGATTTCCTGCCCGCGGCGGCCGATGATCACGCCCGGACGCGCCGTGTAAATAATCACGCGGATTTTTCCGCTTTTCCTTTCAATATCGATGCTGGAAACGCCGGCGGCTGCCAATTCCTTTTTCAAAAACTTACGGATTTCCAAATCTTCATGCAATGTTTCTTTGTAGTTGCGGAGAAACCACCTGCTCTTCCAATCTTTGATGTATCCGAGCCTGAGTCCGTAAGGATGCGATTTTTGTCCCATAATCAGTTACGCGGCAGCTTGCGCTTTCTCCTTTTGTTTTCCCATCTTTTTGCTGAACAATTTCTTTTTCATGCCGGCCTTATCTTCTGTGGGCGGCAATCCACTTTCCGATGAATTCACTTTTCCTTCTTCAAGCACGACTGTGATGTGGGATGAGCGCTTCAAAATCTGATCGGCACGCCCCATCGCGCGCGGCAAGAACCGTTTCATGCTCGGCCCGCCATCGGCAAATGCCAAACGGACAAACAGCTTGGTTTCATCCATCTTTTTATCGCGGGCATTGGCCAAAGCGCTTTTCAGCGTCTTTGAAACCAGGCGCGCACTTTTTTTCCGCGTGCCTTGCAAGATCAAAAACGCCTTCTGTACAGGCTGTTTTCGGATCATATCCAAAAGCAAACGGACTTTGCGCGGCGAAACGCGCACGTAACGCGTAACCGCTTTTGCATTGACTGCTGAATTTTTTCTAATCGCTTCTAAATTCTGCATTTCCTTTACCAATCGTTATGTTTTTGCACCGGCCGCAACGGCTTTGGCTTTATCCTGCGATGTGCTGTGTTTCTTGAAAATTCGGGTCGGCGCAAATTCGCCAAGCTTGTGGCCAACCATATTTTCAGTTGCAAATACGTTCTGAAATGATTTTCCGTTATGAACCGCAAAAGTCAGGCCCACAAATTCGGGCGTAATAGTCGAGCGCCTTGACCAAGTCTTGATCGGCCGGCGGTCCTTGACCTTTTGTGCAACTTGCACTTTCATTAGTAACTTTTCGTCAACAAACGCGCCTTTTGCTCTTGAACGGCCCATGCTTATTTTCCTTTTCGTCTCACGATAAATTTATTTGTCACTTTATGCGGATTCCGTGTTTTCAAACCTTTGCTTAACTGGCCCCACGCGCTGCAAGGTTGACGGCCGCCATGCGCTTTTCCTTCACCGCCGCCCATCGGATGGTCGACCGGGTTTCGGGCAACGCCTCTAACGATTGAACGGACGCCCATCCAACGCTTACGGCCGGCTTTGCCGAGCGAAACGTTGATGTGGTTCGTGTTCGAACACTGGCCAACTGTGGCATAAGAATTGATTTTGATCATCCGCACTTCGCTCGACGGCAATTTCACGTGCGCATAATCGCCTTCTTTTGCAAGAATTTGCGCTACGCCACCGGCTGAACGAACCAACTTTCCGCCGCGGCCCGGCTCCAATTCAATATTGTGAATTGGCGTGCCTTCCGGGATGGATTGAAGCGGCATGTGATTGCCCACTTTTACTTCAGCCTGCTCGCCGCTCATCACTTTTGAACCGACTTTTAGTCCGTCCGGTGCTAAAATGTACGCTTTCTCGCCGTCCTGATACTTGATCAGCGCAATTCGGGTCGTGCGCATCGGATCGTATTCGATGGTTTCAACTGTCGCCGCAACGCCGTGTTTCAAGCGCTTAAAATCAATCAAACGAATCCGTTGCTTATGGCCGCCGCCGATGTGGTAAGCGGTGATATGGCCGTAGAGATTGCGTCCGCCGGTCTTCCGTTTGGGAACCGTCAGCGACTTTTGAGGACGATTTGCGGTAATATCGGAGAAATCCTCCGTCGTTCCGAACCGTCTTCCCGGTGTTGTTGGTTTAAATTTAACCAGTGCCATAAATCAACTTCCTCTCCATCCGCCTTTTAGGCGAATTCGATTTTTTGCCCCGCTTTAATCGTCACAATCGCTTTTTTCCAGTCGCTGGTTTTGCCGGGCTGGAAGCGCAAACGTTTCCATTTTCCCTTCATGGAAACCGTATTGACGCGCAATACGTTGACGCGGAAAATTTCTTCAACCGCTTTTTTAATATCCTGTTTCGTGGCGTTTTTGCGGACGCGGAAATAATATTTTCCCTGCTCCCACTGTTTACTACCCTTTTCCGTGATAACCGGCGACTCGATCACGTCGTATAAATGAATGCTCATGCGCTCACCAATTCTTTTCGCTTATTGCTAATGATTTCGAGTGCGCGCTTTTCAATCACCGGAAGCGCCGACTTGGCAATGACCAAATGCTTTCTGCGAAGCAAATGATAGGCGTTCAAGTCGTCTGCGCGTTTTACCGAAAAAATTTCTTTCAAATTTTGGGCCGCCCGCTTTAATTTTTCATCGACCGATGAAACCACGCACAAATTCCGCGCTTTGTTGAGCTTCAGCACATCCAACATCTTGACCAAATGCTTGGTTTTAGGTTCTGACAATTGAATATCTTCGATCACCGTAATTTCAGCCTGCTTATTCTTAAGGCTCAAAGCTGAAATCAATGCTTTTTGGCGAATTTTTTTAGGCAAATGCGTATCGTAATCACGCGGTGTCGGGCCAAATACCGTTCCGCCGCCTCTCCATTGAGGAGCGCGAATGGAACCTTGGCGCGCGCGGCCGGTGCCTTTTTGGCGCCACGGCTTTTTGCCGCCGCCTGATACTTCTTTTCTCTCTTTTGTATCGTGCGTTCCACGGCGCTGATTGCCGGCATAGGCCGTCAAAACAAGCTGCAACAAGCGCTCGTTGACCCGGGCATCAAACACGAGCGGATTAAGCTCTACTTCTCCGCCTTGCTTGCCATCTAATTTTAAAACCGAAATCTTGCTCATGACTTATTTTCCTTTTGCAGGTGCTGCAGCCGGTTTTTTGGCTGCTGCGGCTTTTGCGGCCGCGGCCTTCGCTTTCTTAGAAGGCGCCTGCTTGTTTTCAATCTTCAATTCTTCAACCGGCGCATCCGGCATTTTCCACGTACGCGCCCTGCGCTTTTTAATCGCTTCACGAATAATGACATAAGAATTTTCATGGCCGGGGACTGAACCGTTAACAGCCATCAAATTATTTTCGAGATCAATTTTCAATACGCGAATATTTTGCGTCGTAATTTGTTCGTTGCCCATATGACCGGCCATTTTCAAGCCCTTCAGCACACGGCCCGGATCAGTGTTGGAGCCGATAGAGCCCGGCTGACGGCCCATCATCTGGCCGTGCGACATTGAATGAGAACCTTTAAAACCATGCCGCTTTACAACACCCTGAAAACCTTTACCGATAGAGGTTCCAGTAATATCAACAAGATCGCCGATTGCGAAATTATTCACCTTTAATACGGTGCCCTGCTGCAAACCTTCAAGCGAATCCGTCCGGATTTCACGGACAAAGCGCTTTACCGCCGTGCTGGCTTTTTTAGCATGACCTTGTTCGGCTTTGACGGTTTGTTTCTCTTTTTTATCATCAAAACCCAACTGCACTGCCTGATAGCCGTCCGTCTCCTTCTTCTTTAATTGAAGAACAGTGCACGGGCCGACTTCCAAAACCGTGACAGCTTTTTGGCGGCCTTCGCCGTCAAAAATTTGAGTCATGCCTAATTTTTTTCCAAGTAAACCGATCATTGTTTTCTCTTTTCAATCAATCATTTAATCCGTCTAGAGACAAAACTTCCACATCGCTGAAGCTTCTTACCTTGTTTATCCTCCCTACCACTTGCGGTGAATGCGAGAGCAAAACCAGGATGGAAGACCGAAGTAGGTTACAGCTTTACCTCCACATCAACACCTGCGGGTAAATCCAACTTCATCAAAGCATCAACTGTTCGAGCCGTCGGCTCTACGATATCCATCAAACGTTTGTGCGTACGCATCTCGAACTGCTCGCGCGACTTTTTATCAATGTGCGGGCCGCGCAAAACTGTGGTCCGCCACATATCAGTCGGCAGAGGAATCGGGCCGATCACCCGCGCGCCGGTGCGTTTCACGGTGTTGACAATTTCCAACACCGATTGATCCAGCAAGCGGTGATCGTACGCTTTCAGTTTGATTCGAATTTTCTCTTTAGTCGTCATAGAGCCAACGTTACTCTTTCACTTACGCTAAAATTTCGCTGACAACGCCAGCGCCGACGGTATGGCCGCCTTCACGAATCGCGAATCGAAGTTCCTTTTCCATTGCGATCGGAGTAATCAACTGGCCTTCAACCGTTACGTTATCGCCGGGCATTACCATTTCGGTGCCCTTCGGGAGCGTTACAACACCTGTCACGTCCGTTGTTCTGAAATAGAACTGAGGACGATAGCCGGTGAAAAACGGTGTATGACGTCCGCCTTCTTCTTTGCTCAAGATATAAATCTGAGCTTTGAATTTGGTATGTGGCGTCACGCTGCCGGTTTTCGCAATCACCATTCCGCGCTCGAGATCTTTCTTTTCAACGCCCCGGAGAAGGAGACCAACGTTATCACCTGCCTGAGCGTCATCAAGAAGCTTGCGGAACATTTCGATTCCGGTGACGGTTGTCTTCATCGCCTTTTCACGGAGGCCTACGATTTCGACTTCTTCGTTAATTTTTACTTGTCCGCGTTCGACACGGCCTGTACCGACCGTACCACGGCCTGAAATTGAGAAAACGTCTTCAATCGGCATCAAGAAGGGTTTCTCGACATCACGCTTTGGTGTCGGAACATAGCTATCAACAGCTTCCATCAATTTCATGATGGGTTCGATTGCTTTCGGATCCTTCGGTGCTTGGAGCGCCTTCAGGCCGGAACCGCGAATGATCGGAATTTCGTCGCCGGGAAATTCGTATTTCTTCAAGAGATCACGAATTTCGAGTTCGACGAGATCTAACAGCTCTGGATCATCGACCAAGTCAACTTTGTTCAAGAAAACCACAATCGCCGGCACGCCGACCTGGCGGGCCAACAGAATGTGTTCGCGCGTCTGGGGCATCGGGCCGTCAACGGCTGATACCACGAGAATCGCGCCGTCCATCTGGGCTGCGCCTGTGATCATGTTTTTAATGTAATCCGCGTGTCCAGGGCAGTCCACGTGGGCATAGTGACGTTTATCGCTGGAATATTCAACGTGCGCAACGGCAATCGTCACGATTTTTGTTTCGTCACGAACCGTACCGCCTTTTGCGATATCCGCATATTCTTTGAACTCAGCTTTTCCCTGCTCTGCAAGTACGCGCGTGATCGCGGCCGTCAAAGTGGTTTTACCATGGTCAACGTGACCAATCGTTCCGATATTGACGTGCGGTTTTGTACGATCAAATTTTTCTTTTGCCATTGTTATCTCCTTACCCTGAATTTAATTTTATAACTTAAATACTTAGTCAGTTGTGTTACGTTAAGTTGCTTATTTTATATGATAAATAATAATTTATGAAAACTTTCTTATGCTTGAATAATCTTCTCCGCAAGCTGCTTCGGAACCTCTTTATATCCGTGAAGCTCAAGCGGGCTCGGCACCGCACGGCCTTGCGAGAGCGAACGAATCGCCGTCGCATACCCAAACATTTCAGAAAGCGGAACCAAACCGCTAATCACTTTCAAATTTCCGCGCGATCCCATTTCTTGAATCTGACAACGACGCGAATTTAAGTCGCCAACGATTGATCCCATGAACTCCTCGGGAACAATAACTTCCAACTTCATAATCGGCTCCACCAAAACCGGTTTTGCCTTTCTAAACGCCTCCTTAAAACCAATGGATCCTGCCATTTGAAACGCGATTTCCGAACTGTCAACTTCGTGAAATGATCCGTCAAATACCGTAATCCGAACATCGGTGACTGGATATCCGGCCAACACACCAGTTTGGCATGCGCCGCGGACACCATCTTCAACGGCTGGAATATATTCACGCGGAATCGCACCACCAACAACCTTATTCACGAATTCGATTCCCTTGCCACGCTCAAGCGGTTCAATTTCAAGATAACAGTGCCCATATTGACCGCGGCCGCCGGTTTGCTTGATGTATTTTCCTTCCGCTTTGGCTGATGCTTGAATGGTTTCTTTGTACGCTACTTGCGGTTTACCGACGTTCGCCTGAACGCCGTATTCGCGCAACATTCTGTCCACGATAATTTCAAGGTGCAGCTCGCCCATTCCGGAAATAATGGTTTGCCCGGTTTCTTCGTTCGACTTCACGCGGAATGTCGGATCTTCCTGCATCATGCGTTGCAAAGTGGTCGACAATTTATCGCGGTCCGCCTTTGTTTTCGGTTCAATCGCAAGCGAAATAACCGGTTCCGGAATAAAAAGCGTTTCCAGAACAATCGGCTTGGCTTCATCGCAAAGCGTATCACCCGTCCGCAAATCTTTTAAACCGATGCAAGCTGCGATATTGCCCGCGCCTGCTTCCGTGATTTCTTCACGCTTATTGGCGTGCATCAACAGCAAACGGCCGACGCGTTCTTTGGTACCGCGCGTCGAATTTAAAACGTAGCTTCCGGCTTTAAAAACTCCCGAATAAACTCTCACATAGGCCAAATTTCCGCCGCCGCCCGCAAACCGGTCAGCCGCAATTTTATAAACCAAACCTGAAAACGGCTCTGATTCCGACGGATGACGCTCTAACGGCTCGCCAGTCTTGACGTCTTTTCCAACGACCGCGGGGACATCAATCGGTGACGGCAAATATTCGACAACGGCATCCAAAAGCTGTTGAATTCCTTTGTTCTTATAAGAAGATCCGCACATCACAGGAAAAATCTTCATAGCCATTGTTGCCTTCCGAATGCCTGCTTTTAATTCAGCTTCTGTTGGCTGATGACCTTCGATAAACTTATTCATCAGCGCATCATCGTGTTCGGCGACTTTCTCAATCATAAATTCGCGCGCTTTCTTTGCCGCCTCGAGAAGATCGGCGGGAATTTCGGTTTCTTCGAATTTAGCGCCGAGTGTTTCTTCATGAAAGATCATGGCTTTCATTTTCACAAGGTCAATCACACCTTTAAAATTCTCTTCTCTTCCAACCGGCAATTGAAGCGGCACCGCATTAGCGGCCAAGCGCTCGCGGATCATTTCCACGTTGACTTCAAACTGTGCACCGGTTCGGTCCATCTTGTTAATAAAACAAATGCGCGGAACTTTGTAACGATCGCCCTGACGCCATACGGTTTCGGATTGCGGCTCTACGCCTTCCACAGAACCAAACAGCGCAACGCAGCCGTCCAAAACACGGAGCGACCGTTCGACTTCAATCGTAAAATCGACGTGGCCGGGAGTATCAATAATATTGATCCGGCAATCGCGCCAAAAGCAAGTCGTCGCTGCGGACGTAATTGTGATACCGCGCTCTTGTTCCTGCTCCATCCAGTCCATGACGGCTGTACCTTCATGAACTTCGCCGATTTTATGGGTTTTTCCCGTGTAGTACAAAATACGCTCGGTCGTCGTCGTTTTACCGGCGTCAATGTGCGCCGCGATGCCGATGTTGCGAATTTTGTCTAATGCGTAATGCTTTTCAGTCATTTTATAAAATCCTTACCACTTATAATGTGCGAATGCGCGGTTTGATTCGGCCATCTTGTGAACATCTTCGCGCTTTTTAATGGCCGCACCGGTTTTTTGAAACGCGTTCATAAATTCTTCCGCCAACTTTTCTTCCATCGGCTTGCCTTTGCGATCATACGCAAATGTTTTCATCCATCTTAAAGCTAACCCGGCGCCGCGATCCGGTTTTACGCTGACAGGCACCTGATACGTTGCACCGCCGACACGGCGTGATTTGGTTTCCAAAAGCGGCCGCACATTTTCAACAGCCTGCTTAAAAACTTCCAAAGGATCTTTGTCCAATTTTTTCTTCACGACGTCAAATGCGCCGTAAACAATTCCTTCTGCAATTGATTTTTTACCGCGCTCCATGATGATGTTGATCATTTTAGCGACTACCAAATTTTTATATTTTGGATCCGGTAAAATTTTCCGTTTTGCTGCTCGTCTTCGTCTCATTGATTTAATCCAATCTTATTTTTTTGCTGCTGCTTGTTTTTGAACTTTCGCGCCGTATTTTGAGCGTGAACGATTCCGGTCCGCAACGCCGCTGGCATCCAATTTACCGCGAACGATATGATAACGAACGCCCGGAAGGTCTTTTACCCTGCCGCCGCGCACGAGCACGATTGAGTGCTCTTGCAAATTATGGCCGACACCGGGAATATAAGCCGTAACCTCTTCGCCGTTTGTTAAACGAATACGCGCAATTTTGCGAAGCGCTGAATTCGGTTTCTTCGGTGTCTGCGTACGCACAACCAAGCAGACGCCCTTTTTAAAGCAATTGCTCGAAAGCGCCGGTGACTTGGTACGATTTTTAAAAGCCTTTCTTCCGTGTCTAATTAGCTGATTGATTGTCGGCATATTAATTCCAAATTAAATAGGTTATTCTTCCTCGTCTTCGTCTTCTTTTTTAGGTGCATTCTCTACCGCAACGTTAGTCGCTTCGGCTTTCGCAATCCGCTCGCGGATCAATTCTATACCCCTGTGCGCTTCGTAGCCGGTTCCGGCGGGAATTAAGTGACCCATGATCACATTTTCCTTAAGGCCTAAGAGGCTATCGCGCTTGCCGCTTGCCGCCGCATCCGTGAGAACGCGGGTGGTTTCCTGGAAGCTTGCGGCCGAAATAAAACTTTCGGTGCTAAGCGATGCTTTGGTGATGCCAAGCAAGATCGGAACTGCTTTGGCCGGCTGTTTGCCCTTTTTCACCAATTTTTCATTTTCTTCCTGGAATCTCAAACGATCGACTTGTGAGCCCACTAAAAATTCGCTGTCACCCGAATCTTCGATCCGGACTTTGCGGAGCATTTGGCGGACAATCACCTCGACGTGCTTATCATTGATTTTCACGCCTTGTAGACGGTAAACTTCCTGCACTTCCTGAACGAGATACTCCTGAAGCGCGCGTTCGCCGCTCACGCGCAGAATGTCTTGAGGAACGACGGGTCCGTCAACAAGCTGTTCGCCTGCGACAACGCGGTCACCTTTATAGACGTTCAAATGTTTTCCGTGCGGAATGAGATATTCTTTCGTCATTCCGGAAGAACTCTTCACAATAATTTTCCGCTGGCCTTTCACCACGTCACCAAATTCGACAATGCCGTCGATTTCGGAAATAATGGCCGGATTCTTTGGCTTACGCGCTTCAAAAAGCTCGGCCACACGCGGAAGACCGCCCGTAATGTCGCGGGTTTTCGCAACTTTACGCGGTGTCTTTGCAATCAAGGTACCGCTCGTCACCTGTTGAGCATCTTTCACGACGATATGGGCGCCCGTCGGAATCGGATAGAACGCCAAAATTTCGTCGTTATTGCCGACAATCACGATTTGCGGATGAAATTCTTCTTTGTGTTCGATAATCACACGCTCGATCAGACCGGTTGTTGCATCCATTTCTTCATTCATCGTAATACCAGCTTTTAAATCTTCGAACCGGACTTTTCCGGTGACTTCCGTCAAAATCGGAACCGTATACGGATCCCATTTCACGAAAATTTCTTCCTTCGGAACAGTTTCGCCGTCCTTATAAGCAAGAATGGCACCGGATGGAATTGTGTAATCTTCAAGTTCACGGCCTGTCTTGTCATGCATTGTGACTTGGCCGTTTCGATTAAGAACGATAATTTCGTTGTTCTTCGTCACGACGGTTTTCAAGTTGTGGTATTTGATTGTTCCGCCGTTTTTCGTCTTATAGTAAGACTGTTCAACAACACGGGATGCCGTACCACCGATATGGAACGTTCTCATCGTGAGCTGCGTTCCGGGCTCGCCGATGGACTGCGCAGCGATAATACCGGCCGCGGTTCCAAGCTCAACCAATTGATTCGTACCAAGATCACGGCCATAGCATCGAATGCAAACGCCGCGCTTCGCTTCACAGGTCAACACGGAACGAATACGGATTTTCTCGATCCCAAGTTCCTCGATACGGTCTGCGATAGCTTCCGTAATTTCTTCTCCGGCTTTCACGACCTGTTGATCGGTGACAATGTCCATAATATTGTCGAGTGCCACACGTCCCAAGATTCTGTCTTTAAGCGGAACCACCACTTCTTCACCGGAATACACCGGCTCAATAAAAATACCGGCCAAAGTACCGCAATCGTCTTCTGAAATAATGACATCCTGCGCCACGTCCACCAAACGGCGTGTCAAATATCCGGAATCGGCGGTTTTAAGAGCCGTATCAGCCAAACCTTTACGAGCTCCGTGGGTAGAAATAAAGTATTCCAAAACCGTCAAACCTTCGCGGAAGTTTGCCGCAATCGGGCTTTCGATAATTTCACCGGAAGGTTTCGCCATCAAACCGCGCATACCGGCGAGCTGACGAATTTGAAGCTTCGAACCGCGAGCGCCGGAATCGGCCATCATGAAAATCGGGTTGAAGGATTCAAGTTCTTCGAACATGCGGTCTGCGACTTCGTCTGTGGTATGCGTCCAAATATCGATCACTTTGTTGTACCGCTCGCCTTCGGTAATCAAACCGTTGCGATATTGCGATTCGATCGATTCCACCTGTTTCTTGGCATCTTCTAAAATTTTGATTTTGATTTTTGGAATGCGGATATCATCGATACCGATCGAAATGCCGGCTCTCGTAGCTTCTTCAAATCCGAGCTGTTTCAAACGATCCAATAATTTGATCGTTTCGGCATGGCCGAACTTGCGGTAGCATTTCGCGATGATTTTCGAAAGCTTGCCTTTGTTCAGGTTGTCATTTACAAATTCAAAACCGGCCGGCAAAACCTCATTAAATAGAATGCGTCCGACGGTTGTTTCGATGATCTTGCCATCTTCAAGACGAAGTTTGCACTTAGTGTGTTTTTCAACTTCTTCATCCTGATAAGCCGTGATCGCTTCCGCGCGGTCGGCAAATGTACGGCCTTCGCCTTTGCAGCCGTCTTTCGACTTCGTTAAATAGTAGCTGCCCAGCACGATATCCTGTGACGGAGTCGTGATCGGCTGTCCGCTTGCCGGTGAAAACACGTTGTTGGCGGCCAGCATCAAAATACGGGCTTCCATCTGCGCTTCCATAGAAAGCGGAACGTGAACGGCCATTTGATCGCCGTCAAAGTCTGCGTTAAAAGCCGTGCAGACGAGCGGATGAATGCGGATTGCCTTACCTTCTATTAATACAGGTTCAAATGCCTGAATACCTAATCTGTGAAGTGTGGGTGCGCGGTTCAGCATCACGGGATGCTCGCGGATGACTTCTTCTAAAATGTCCCAAACTTCCGGACGAACTCCTTCGACCATGCGCTTTGCGGACTTAATTGTATGAACGTGGCCGCGCTCTTTCAATTTGCGGATAATAAACGGCTCAAAAAGTTCGAGCGCCATTTTCTTCGGAAGCCCGCATTGATGGAGCTTGAGTTCCGGACCAATCACGATAACCGAACGGCCCGAATAATCAACGCGTTTTCCGAGCAAATTCTGACGGAAACGGCCTTGTTTGCCCTTTAACATATCGCTGAGAGACTTGAGCGGACGGTTTGACGCATCCAACACCGGTCGTCCATGACGGCCGTTATCGAACAATGCATCCACAGCTTCCTGGAGCATGCGCTTTTCGTTACGAATAATAATGTCCGGCGCTTTGAGTTCGATCAATTTTTTCAAACGATTGTTGCGGTTGATCACGCGGCGATACAAGTCATTCAAATCAGAAGTCGCGAAACGGCCGCCGTCTAAAGCAACGAGCGGGCGGAGATCCGGCGGAATCACGGGAACCACGTCCAAAATCATCCACTCCGGTTTGTTGCCTGATTTGCGGAACGCTTCGACGATTTTCAAAATCTTAACGCCGCGGGCACGTGCTTGTTTGGACTTTGATGAATTTACCTGGCGTGAATATTTTTGGCCGAGCTTATCAAGCTCAAGCTGCGCGAGCAATTCTTTAATCGCTTCAGCGCCCATCTTGGCGACAAAAGCGGTAGAGCCGTATTGTTCGACGGCTTTGGCATATTCTTCTTCTGAAAGCAACTGTCTGGGTTTAAGAGGTGTTTCTTTGGGATCAACAACGATGTAATCTTCGTAATAAAGGACTTTTTCGAGGGCGCGGGCACTTAAATCAAGGAGATTTCCGATTCGGGAAGGCATGGTTTTGAAAAACCAAATATGCGATACCGGGGTCACAAGTTCAATATGGCCCATGCGCTCGCGGCGGACCTTGGCCTGCGTCACTTCAACGCCGCAGCGGTCACAAATCACGCCTTTGTGCTTGATGCGCTTATATTTTCCGCAGCTGCATTCATAGTCACGGACCGGACCGAAAATCTTTTCGCAAAAAAGGCCGTCCTTCTCCGGTTTCAACGTCCGGTAATTGATCGTTTCGGGCTTCTTCACCTCGCCGTGCGACCATGAACGGATTGCTTCCGGTGCGGCAATTTTAATTGTCACAGAATCAAATACATTTACATCTTCGTAATTGACTGTCATGTGGGTTCCTTATGCTATTCCCAATTTTTCTTTGGCTTTTTCTTTACGTTCTTCAGAACGTTTCTGTGCGCTGCTGAGCGGCTTCTCGGCCTTTTCGCTTGCGCGGATCGCCGATTGTTTCTTTTCGGGACGGATATCCAAAGCAAGGCTTTGTAATTCCTTCACGAGCACGTTAAACGATTCCGGCGTTCCTGCATGAAGCGCAGGCTCACCCTTAACGATCGCTTCATAAACTTTGGTTCTACCAACGACGTCGTCGCTCTTTACTGTCAAAAGCTCTTGAAGTGTAAACGCGGCGCCGTAAGCTTCGAGTGCCCATACTTCCATTTCGCCGAACCGCTGACCGCCGAATTGTGCTTTGCCTCCGAGCGGCTGCTGTGTGACGAGCGAGTAAGGCCCGATCGAACGCGCATGGATCTTGTCATCCGCCATGTGCGCAAGTTTCATCATATAGATGTAGCCGACGGTTACTTTTTCATCAAAACGGTTTCCTGAGCGGCCATCCCTTAAAATCACTTTACCGTCCTCAGGAAGTTTTGCTTCCCTTAAAAGCGCCTTGATATCGGATTCGGATGCGCCGGAGAAAACCGGTGTCATCACATGAATTCCGAGCGCTTTTGCCGCCCAACCCAAGTGCGTTTCCAGAATTTGGCCCACGTTCATACGCGAAGGAACGCCGAGCGGGTTGAGTACGATTTCAACCGGTGTGCCATCCGGTAAAAACGGCATATCTTCTTCAGGCAGAATTTTCGCAATCACGCCTTTGTTCCCGTGACGGCCTGCCATTTTATCGCCGACCGAAATTTTGCGCTTCGAACAAACATACGCTACCACGCGCTTAATGACGCCGGGCGGAAGTTCGTCGCCTTTTTTCACACGATCAATTTCGCGGGCACGTTCTTCAACGAGCTCGTCGATTTCATCGCTCCACACACGCGCGATTTTGCGGATGCTCTCTTCGAGCTCCGGCTCATCTTCAATGCGGATGGATTCCCAATCACAATCTTCAAACTTTTTAAGGTCTTTCTTGTCAATCACTTTACCGGACTTGAGCAATACCTCGCCGAGCACATCGTCCACCAAATCATCCGATAAGCGCTTGCCGATAATCATGCCGGACACTTTGTTCAAACGCTCCTGTTTGAGCGTATCGATCCGGGATTGATAACGTTCCTTAATATCTTCGATTTCTTTAAATTCCTGACGGCGCTCTTCGCGTGTGCGGGCGCGCGATTCTTTACGCGCAAACACTTTCACATCCACCACCACGCCTTCGACTCCCGGAGGAACCGTGAGAGACGCATCGCGGACATCGCCTGCTTTTTCACCAAAAATTGCACGGAGAAGTTTTTCTTCAGGCGACAATTCAGTTTCCGATTTCGGCGTGATTTTTCCGACCAAAATATCGCCCGGTTTTACTTCCGCGCCGATGCGGATAATACCTTCTTCGTCCAAATCTTTCAGCGCTTCTTCCGAGACATTCGGAATATCGCGCGTAATTTCTTCGTTGCCGAGCTTCGTATCACGCGCTTCGATTTCAAACTCTTCGATATGAAGCGAAGTATAAGTATCTTCCTTCACGAGTTTTTCACTGAGCACGATTGCGTCTTCAAAGTTGTATCCGCGCCAAGGCAAAAATGCCGCGAGCACGTTACGACCCATCGCGAGCTCACCCTTTTGAGTGGCTGCACCGTCTGCAATTGCATCGCCGCGCTTAATTTTTTGTCCAAGTTCCACGAGCGGACGCTGATTGATGCAAGTGCCGGCGTTGGAACGTTCAAACTTTCTCAATTTATAAACAATGTCATCGACAACGACTTCGTTTGACGAAACGGCCTTAACGGTTCCGCGCTCTTTTGCGCTGACAACCGCTCCGGAATCAACCGCCACACGGTATTCCATACCGGTTCCGACGAGCGGCGCTTCGGTTTCCATCAAAGGAACCGCTTGGCGCTGCATGTTCGAACCCATCAGTGCGCGGTTTGCGTCGTCATGCTCCAAGAACGGAATTAATGAAGCTGCTACCGACACCAGCTGACGCGGCGAAACGTCCATGTAATCGATTTCGCGCGGATCTTTTTTCGGGAAATCTCCGCGGAATCGTGTCGCAACCAAGTCATCAACAAAGTTGCTCTTCTTATCCAAACGGGCGTTGGCTTGCGCAATCACATACTTATCTTCCAAATCGGCAGATAGAAAATCGATCTTTTCGGTCGCTCGGCCCTTTTCGATTTTGCGGTACGGGCTTTCCAAAAATCCGATATCGTTAACGCGTGCAAAAGTACTGAGCGACGCGATCAAACCAATGTTCGGGCCTTCCGGTGTCTCAACCGGGCAAATACGGCCGTAGTGAGACGGATGAACGTCGCGGACTTCGAAGCCTGCGCGTTCGCGCGACAAACCGCCGGGCCCAAGAGCCGAAAGACGACGTTTGTGCGTGAGTTCGGCGAGCGGGTTCGTTTGATCCATAAATTGCGACAACTGGCTTCTGCCGAAGAAATCCTTGATCGCAGCCGAAATCAATTTCGGGTTGATCAGGTTGTGCGGCATCGCGGCATCCAAATCGTAAATTGACATCCGCTCAAGCGCCGAACGCTTCATGCGGGCAAGGCCGACACGGAATTGATTCTCAAGCAATTCGCCGACTGAACGGACGCGGCGGTTGCCCAAGTGATCGATGTCATCAACTTTCAATTCACCGCTACGGAGTCTCAAGAGTGCTTGAACTGCTTTTGCAACGTCTTCGGGACGCAGCACGGTTTTCTCAATTGGAACATCCAGAGAAAGTTTGCGGTTAATCATAAACCGGCCGACTTGGCCGAGATCATAACGCTGTGAATCAAAGAACAATTTGTTAATCAAATCCTGCGCGCTTTCCGGAGTCGGCGGATCGCCGGGCCGGGTCCTGCGGTAAATCGCAATTTGTGCTTCTTCTTTGCTGCTGTATTGGTCGCGCTCAAGCGTTTTGCAGATCGCGAAATCATCTTGATTTCCGCGGATGATTTCAAGATCCGAAATATCATGGCTGGCAAGCGTTGTTAAAACTTCCTTGGTCAGCTTGGTGCCGGCCGGAATTAAAACTTCTTTTGACTTTGGATCTAAAATACTTTTTGCGAGAACTGTGTTTTCTAATTTCTTGAAAGAACCGCGGTCAAAATCTTTCACTTTCTCAGTCGCGTAAAGAGCTTTAATAACGTCTTCGCTGGTCGAAAATCCGATTGAGCGAAGCAAGGTCGTCGCCAAAATTTTGCGGCGGCGGTCAATGTACGCATAAAGAATGTCATTAATGTCGCCTTCGAATTCAATCCAGGCGCCGCGATACGGAATAATGCGGACGCTATAAATCTTTTTGCCGCTTGGGTGGAGCGTTTGTTCAAGCGAAATGCCGGGTGAACGGTGTAATTGGCTGACCACAACACGTTCGGCACCATTAATAATGAAGGTGCCCGTTTCGGTCATGAGAGGCAACTCGCCAATATACACTTCCTGTTCTTTCGCTTCCCCTTTGCGGACAATGCGAAGCCGAATTTTTAAAGGAGCGGCATGAGTCATGCTGCGCTTGCGGCATTCAGGAATCGAGTATTTGGGTTTTCCCAAAACATACCCTAAGTATTCCAATTTGCAGGTTCCATCGAAACTTTCGATCGGAAACGCTTCCTGGAATACGGCTTCCAAACCCTGACGCTTGCGGCGCTTTTTTGCACGTTCTGTCTGCAAAAACTCCTGATATGACCGAATTTGAATTTCAACTAAATTCGGCAAATCCATTGCATCTTGAATCGTTGCAAACGACTTGCGCTCAATTAATGGTGGCATTCGTTACTCCTTCTTTAAGAGTCATTGCGAGGCACTTTGTTAGCTACCGAAGCAGTCTACGATTAAACGCAGACCCCTCTTCGGCCAAAGGCCTCAGAATAAGTGTTCGAGAATCCTGTGGATTCTCTCCCTTACTTAATTTCTACTTTTCCGCCCTGAGCTTCAACGGCAGCTTTAATCTTAGCGGCTTCGTCCTTGGTGGCGCCTTCTTTAATCACTTTCGGGGCACCTTCGACAAGGTCCTTGGCTTCTTTGAGGCCCAAGTTGGTCAATGCGCGGATTTCTTTGATCACTTGGATCTTTTTATCTCCACCACTGGCGAGAACGACCTGAAATGAGGTCTTCTCTTCGGCTGCTGCTGCCGCACCTGCTCCGGCTGCCGCACCTGCGCCAGGCGCTGCGACTGCAACGGCTGCTGCAGCTGATACGCCAAAACGCTTCTCAAGGCCTTTCACCAAATCGGCAAGCTCTAACACTGTGAGCTCCTCGATCGCCTTTAAGATCTTTGCTAACTTGTCTGACAAGTTAACGCTTTCTTTTTCTTCTGTTTTTTCCATGACAGTTGCCTCTGTTGACATTGTTATTCTCCTTCCAAGAATAATTTAAAATTCCGCGTAATTACGCTTTGCTTTTTTGGACTTGGTCCAACACACTCACAAGCGACCGCAGTACTTGTCCCAAGCCCAGAACAAAACCGTTAATCGGTCCTTTAATGCCGCCCACCACAGATGCAATCAATTGCTCTTTTGACGGTAATGCGGCTAATTCTTTCACAAATTGCTTTTGCAAAACTCTTTGATCAATAAAAACGCCTTGCAACTGGAAATTTTCTTTGTCTTTCGCAAAATCCACAAGAACTTTTGAAACAATCTGCGGATCATTTTTACCGACCGCCATCAGAACTTGGCCGTCCAAAAAGTTGTGCGCTTCCTTGGCATTCATCCTCTCTAAAACGATTTTCGCCAAGCTGTTCTTGACGGCGAGCACGCGCTCGGTGGATTTGTCCAATTTCCGGCGGAGGTCGTTAAGATCAGAGGCCGAAATGCCTTTGAACTTGGCAAAAAACACATAGTTCGATCCCTCGAGGACTTGCAATAATTGATTTAACAGCAGTTCTTTTTCAGCTGAGGGTGTTTTTTCTTTATTCATTTTAGTCGTTCTCTTCTTTTGCTGCGGTGAATTGTGAAACTTGAAGCTGAACTCCGGGGCCTTGTGTCGAGGACATATAAACACGTTTCAGAAAATCGGGTTTTGCGCCTTGCGGTTTCGCCTGAACAACTGCGCTAATTACGGAAGTAGCATTTCCGACAAGCGCGTTTTCTTCGAAAGAAAGTTTTCCGCATGACACATGAAGCCCGCCTGTTTTGTCGCTTTTAAAGTCGACGCGGCCTGCTTTAATTTCTTTAATTGCTTTCGGTAAATTGGTAGTAACGGTTCCTGATTTCGGGGTGGGCATAAGGCCTTTGGGGCCTAAAACTTTTCCAAGCTTGCTGACTTCACGCATCATATCGGGATGCGCCACAACCGCGTCAAAATCCATCCAGCCGCCCTGCACTTTTGCAATCAACTCTTCTGCGCCGACATAATCAGCACCGGCGGCTTCAGCTTCTTTTACGCCTTCACCTTTGCAGAAACAAAGGATACGGACCTTTTTACCGCTGCCGAACGGAAGCGCCGCGGATCCGCGGACCATTTCACCCGATTGATCCGGCTTAATGCCGAGCTGGAAATGGAGCTCCAAACTTTCATCAAACTTGCGCGCCGGAAGCTGCTTAAGCAGCTTGATGGCTTCGGCAACTTGATAAAGCTTGCCCTTTTCCGCTACATTTGCGATTGATTTATATCGTTTGCTTTTCGGTCTCATGCGATTTCAATTCCCATGCTGCGCGCCGTGCCTTCCACCATTCTCATGGCACTTTCGAGTTTGTTTGTGTTGAGGTCGGCCATCTTGTCTTTGGCAATCCGCTCAACGTCTGCACGCGTCACTTTTCCGATTTTAAGCTTATTCGGCTCACCGCTTGCTTTCGCGAGGCCCGCTGCCCGCTTCAACTGATTCGCCACGGGCGGCGTTTTCATAATAAAAGAAAAAGACTTGTCTTCATAAACACTAATGACGCACGGAACCACGATGCCTTGCTTATCCTTGGTCTTCTCGTTGAACTGCTTACAGAAATCCATAATGTTCAAGCCGTGCTGACCAAGCGCGGGGCCGATTGGCGGCGCGGGATTCGCTTGTCCGCCTGTTACTTGCAATTTAATTTTTGTCGTAATTTTTTTAGGCATTGTTTTTCTCTTAGATCTTCTCTACCTGCCAATATTCCAACTCAACCGGCGTTTGACGCCCGAAAATGCTGACCATCACTTTCATTTTGCCGCGGTTCGGATTCATTTCTTCCACTGTCCCGTTAAAATTCGCGAAGGCACCTTCCTTCACGCGCACGTTTTCGCCGATCTCAAATTCAACCTTCGGCTTCGGTTTTTCAGCTTTTTCTTTTTGCTGAACCAACACGTTTTGAATATCCGAGTCGCCCAGCGGAATCGGCTTCTTGCCCGATCCGACAAATCCAGAAACGCCCGGCGTATTCTTTACCAGGTACCAACTTTCGTCGGTCAAATCCATTTCCACCAGAATGTACCCGGGGAAAAATTTGCGCTCTGAAATCTTTTTCTTTCCCTCTTTGACTTCGCTGACCTTCTCGGTCGGAATCAAAACCTGGTGAATCATGTGCGAAAGCCCCGCCAGCTGTGCGCGAGTTTCCAAGTTCGTCTTGACCTTCGCTTCCACACCTGTTTGCGTATGAACTACGTACCAACGAGCGCTCATAATTCCTAACCTAAAACAACTCTAACTAAAAAAGAGAATACGAAATCGCAGGCACCGATAAAAAGCGCCAAAATCATCGTCACCACGATTACCAGCCAGGTAGACTGTACAAGCTCTTCTCGGCTCGGCCAATTGACCCGGCTTAATTCCTGCTTTGTTTCCGTAAAAAATGAAAAAAATTTACTCGCCATTTGTTGATTGCCTGATTTCTTTCGAATTATTTCAGGTGACTGCCAGCTCCGACCACAACTACAGGAGCGGCAGGAATCGAACCTGCAGTTCCGGTTTTGGAGACCGGTGGTTTACCATTAACCGACGCTCCTTCGTTTCCGTACGCCAAACTGCCGCGACCCTGGTTCATTATTTTGTTTCTTTGTGAGCCGTGTGTTTCCGGCAGAATCGGCAGAACTTTTTCCGTTCGAGCCGTTCGGTTGTTTTCTTCTTATTCTTCCGAGTCGTATAATTACGCCGCTTGCACTCGGTACAAGCTAACGTGATAATTTCGCGCATCTTAAACCATTAAAAAAAATGAAAAAACTCCACCGTCTTGTTTTTCAATGCTTTTGTGTCTTCGACTTAATGGATGGTAGGACCCTCATCAGATTCGAGGGGAGAATTTCAGCGACACCAAACCACGACACTTCCGCCTTCTCTACCAAAAAACTTTTCACAATCAGCTGCTGATCGGGATTGAACCGATGACCCCGTCCTTACCAAGGACGTGCTCTACCAACTGAGCTACAGCAGCAATCATCATCTAAAAATAAATAATGATGATTGTTATTGATGCAGTCCTGACAAAGTCAGGGCAGCAGCAATTTAGAAATTTTTTTCGCTGAACAACTGAGAAAACTGAACAAACTTACACAGTCTTCCCCAGAGCGAAAAGGTGAAGCATTCTATCAAAACCAAAATCTTCGTCAATAGTTAATTTGAAAAAAATACGATTTTTTTTCGAGTATGGTTTTTAGGAATAAAAATGATTTTTTAGGTGTTTCGCAAAAAATTACGTAAGTTGTTTAAATATATATACTTATAATTTTTTTATAAAACGTGTCAAAAGGATACAACTATGAGGGTTTCGAGGCGGTTTTTCCTGCCAAAAAACGATCAACCTGAGCTGCAAGGAACTCTCCGATCGCAGAAGAGTCGAAGGGCCAAACATACATTATAGGTACTTGTGGGTGCTTTTTTTGGGATTCCCGGACGATTTCAGGAATTTCGTGTTCAGAATGGCCACCTCCCCGAGTCATCATGGGGGTAATCACACAGACTTGATCGGGAGAAAGCTTAACGGCTTCATCAATCGCTTGGTCAATATCCGGTGCGCAAAACTCATTAAAACCGACAATCACCTTGCTGTCCGATGCTTTTGCGAGCGCTTCGGCTAATTCATAGGAAGCGAAGTAGTAGAGGTCATTTTCTTGGGTTCTGGGCCACTTGCGCATTTTGATCTCAATTTCGTCATGACGCTTTTGGGCTACTTCCCTTGCCTTGCCTGTCAAATGACTCAATTGGGAGTGCAGACGGAAAAACTCCATCTTTTCGGCCTTTGGAAAATCGGAGGGTGATTGGCCGTGCATGGCCAGAATGATGATTTGCTTCATGAGAAACATTGTACCACGAATGTCCAGCAATCTTGATTTCGCGCTAAAAATCGGTAAGATGTCTATACAAATTCAAAATCCAAATTTCAAATATCAAAAGCCCGTCGTTTTGAATTTTGAGATTTGAGATTTGAATTTCTAATTTGCGGGTGTTGCATAGTGGTAATGCCCCTGCCTTCCAAGCAGGAGTCGAGGGTTCGATTCCCTCCACCCGCTAATCCGCCACATTAAAATTCCCAAGTGATTATTCATCAAAGCGGATTAGCGCCCCAGGAGCAAAGCGACGCGGGGCTGCCGATTTAGCGGGGCTCGTCCGGTGCGGCAACGAAGAAAACCAATCCCAGATAAGCGGTTGTAATTCCGATCGCAATCCACGGCTGTATATTGAGCGCAAGATTCTGCGTTAAAAGCCCGATCAGCTGTAATACACATACTGCTGTCATTGCATAAATCGTGATATTAAAAAGCGCAGGATAAGGGTATTTTTTCTCGCGGAAGAGGTTGAAGATCACGGCAATCAGCGAATACAAAAACGCCGCGCCTAATTTCCATAGAAATAAATAAATAAAAGTAACAATTCCGATAACCGCCGCAAGCGACGGTTTCATTTGATTATAAAGGCGGCGCAGCATTTCTCCGTCTACGCGCGCTGGCTGCACTTGCTTGCCTTGTTTTTTGAGGTCTTCATAAGATTGCGCAAGGTCTATGATCTGCGTGTCGTTTTGAACCGGATTATGAACATAGATCAACCTTTTCGTGATAAAAACGGCGGCTTGGCCGATTTCATCCGGCTTTAAACTCTCTTTATTGGAATCCAGGATTAAAATCATCCCGAATTCGGAATGCTTCATCGTATACGGCTGTTCAACCGGACTTGATACAATTCCCTCTGTCACAACGATTTCGGGCATTTCACGGATCATCCACTCAGAAAATCGGTCCACAACCGGCATGGCTTTCGTTTGAAATAAACTGACTAAAGCGACGGTGCCGACGGCTGCGAGATAAAGTAAATATAAGAAACCATACTTGGAAGACGCTTTGAGCTTTGCTCTATAAAATGCGGGGCTGTAAAGACTTTGAATGGGAGAAATGAGGAATTCCAAAAGTCTCATAAATTAACTTTCAACTTCTTCGCGCACGAAAAGCGGGGTGAAACGGTATTGGGAAAGAGCTTGCGTCCCGCCTTCTTTTCGGTCCACCAGGCACGCGACCTGCGCAACCACGGCACCGATCGATTCGACGACTTTGATCGCTTCCAAAACCGATTTGCCGCTCGTGATGACATCCTCGACGATGAGAACCTTATCGCCCTTTTTAAGCTGATAACCTTCGATTAATTTCTGAAGGCCATGCTTTTTCGGCTCTTTGCGCACAATAAAAGCCGGGATTTTTTTGCCGCGATCCAGATAGGCCATTAAACTTACGGCAGTTGCAATCGGATCGGCACCTAATGTGGGCCCGCCGACCGCGTCGATTTTGTTATCAGCCACAAGCTCTAAAATCCCGCGCGCAAATAAAAGAGCATTTTCAGGCATGAGCGTGATTTGTTTTCCGTCAAAATACACTTGGCTTGTTTTGCCGGATGCGAGGGTAATCGGTTTGTCGAGCCGGATAAAGGCTTGTGACTTTAATTTGGGAAGTAATTCCTGCTTAATGACTTGAAGATGCGAAGTATTCGTCATATAAATCCTTACGGTTCACTGATTATAGTAAGGATTTGCAGACGGTCAAGAGCGGAATCAGGCGGCAGGCTTTGCGAGATTTTCTTCGATCGCCTTAATGAGCTCTTCTGTTTTAACGGGCTTAGCAAGAACCGGCTTCGCGTAAAACGGGCGGCCGTCGACAATACCGCCGAAGACTTCGGAAGTATTTTTCTTGGCGAGCGCGGTCAGGAAAATAATCGGTAAATTTTTAAACGCCTCTTCTTTCTTGATCTGTACGGCAGCATCGCATCCACCCAAGTCCGGCATCAGGATATCCATCAATGCCAAGTGGGGCTTGAATGTTTTCACCGCATTCAGCGCATTGGCGCCCTTGGTTTCGATTTGGACTTCGTATTCGCCGTTTTTTTCCAGATTGGATTTAAGCATCTTACAAAACTTTTCTTCGTCGTCGACAACTAAGATTTTTTTCTTGCTCATGGCTTTTTCTCCTCGCAAGCTTTCAAAATAATGCTGGCTTTTGTCCCGCGTTCCGGCTGATTAACCAACTGAATCCTTCCGTTATGCATTTCAACAATGCCTTTCACGATCGGTAACCCGAGGCCCGTGCCGCCTTTTCCGCGGCGGGTTGTAAAAAAGGGTTCAAAAATCTTACCCAATATATCGGCCGGAATGCCCGTTCCTGTATCTATAACTTCTATGAGAATCACCTTGTCATTTTCACCAAAGTAATGTTGATAAGGGCCGCTTTGAATATAGGAATTCAATTCCTTTAATTGGCAAGACCTGGTCATAATTCTAAGCGTTCCGCCATTTTCCATCGCGTAAACAGAGTTAAGGATCAAATTGACGAAAACTTGCTGCATCCGGTTTTGGTCAAGCCTTGCCTTTGGCAAATTCTTCTCGAAATCCGTCACGACTTCGATTTTACAGCGCTCAAATTCGTGCTTCGCAAGCAACAGCGCCTCTTCAATGATGTCGTGGATATTCTCAGGACGCGACACACTTTCGGAAAGACTTGAAAAATCCAGCAACCCGCGGATAACCGTATCGGCACGCGTCACGGCTTCTTCAATATCGCGCAACGTTGAAAGCGCGGCCAAATTATTCGGCGGGATCACGCTCGATAAATATTCGATTCCTTGCAGCATGATCGCCAGCGGATTTTTAACTTCATGGGCAACGCCGGCCGCAAGCCGCCCAACCGAATCCATTTTTTCGGCTTCTATTAATTGCGATTGTGTTGCCTTAAGTTCGAGATGCGTTTTCTTTAGATTTTCCAAAACGTGATGAATTTCTAAATTAGCATCCTGAAGCTCTTCCTGCGTATTTTTTAAATCCGTTACATCCAAAATTACACCATCCCACACAATGTCACGATTGGGCATGAGTTGAGGGCTTGACGTTGCTCTCAGCCACTTCAATTGCCCGCCCGCGGTTTTAATCCGGAATTCTTTTTTCCACATTGTCATTTTCTTCGCAGATTCTGAAATCGAGAGATTAACGGGTTCCAAATCTTCCGAAATAATCATGCCGAATGCTTTGGCGGAATCCGCTTCAATTTCCTCCGCTTGAATGCCTAAGATTTTGAAAATACCGTCGCTCATATACGGAAATGATACGGAACCGTCGGGTTTCATCATGAATTGATAAATCGCACCCGGAATATTGGCCGCAATCTGGCGGTGCCGGGCCTCGCTTTCCCGAAGCACTTCATCGAAACGTTTTCGCTCCATCGCATAACGAATAATGCGGGACAAAACCTTTCCGTCCACCCGCCCTTTAATAACATAGTCCTGCGCGCCTCGCCGGACCGCTTCGATAGCAATCTCATCATCATCGGTACCCGTTAGGACAACAATCGGAATATTGTGAGATTGGACTTGGATCTTCGTAATGGTTTCAAGCCCTTTGCTGTCAGGTAAATTCAAATCCAGAAGAATGCAATCAACGGAAGAATTCCCGAGAATGCGGAGCCCTTCTTCAATCCGGCTGGCCAATTGGATGTTCATTGCCGGATTTCTCTCGCTTTCAAGCGAGGCTTTTAGAATACGGGCTGCGGCAGGGTCGTCTTCGATCAGCAAGATACGGCTTAGCGATTTCGGATCGGAAATTTCAGGATTCATTTGGTGGGACGCGTCGAAATGGGGCGAACGGATTTGCGGCTGTGGCCGTTGGTGCCGGACGATCTGGAAACTTTGACTTTTTTTAGGTCCAACTTCTTATCTTCAGAAAGCATTTTGGTAAACTCCTGGATCGGAACCGGCTTGCTAAATAAATACCCTTGCACAAAATCGCAACTGCTTCTTTGAAAAAATTCAAGCTGATCCTCGGTTTCAACGCCCTCGGCAACGACTTCGAGCTTCAAGCTGTGTGCCATCGATATAATCGCTTTGACGATGGCCCGGTCGTTCGGGTTTTGTGTAACGTTTTGGACAAAGGATAAATCGATTTTTAGATGGTCAATCGGGAAACTCGTCAAATAACTGAGCGGCCAATACCCTTTTCCGAAATCATCGATCGAAAGCTTGACGCCCATGGCGCTTAATTCATGCAGAGCCTTGATCGTTTGCTCGGCGTTTTGGATGATGGCGGTTTCTGTAATTTCAAGTTTAAGATGGGTTGGATTGAGGCCCGACTCCGTAAGCACCTTCGCGACAAGTTCAGGCAAATTGGATTGATAAAATTGGTGAGGCGAAACGTTCACCGAAATATTAATCGGCGAAAGCCCTGAGGCCTGCCATTTCTTGTTTTGAATACATGCCGTCCGCAATACCCATTCACCGATCGGAACAATAAGTCCCGTTTCTTCCGCAACCGGAATAAATTTCGCAGGCGATACCAAGCCCACATGCGGCCGCTCCCACCGGACAAGCGCTTCGGCGCCCGCGATCTTTCCCGTTTCCAAATCAACAATCGGTTGATAATAAACCCGCAATTCCTGGTTCTGCATGGCCTGGCGAAGGTCGTTGGCAATCACGAGCCGTTCCAGTGAATGCGCATTCATGGCAGGCGAATAAAATTGATAACTGTTTCGACCTTGCTCCTTGGCAACCGTCACTGCGGCATTGGCGTTGTTCAGAAGCGTTTCGGCGTCTTCTCCGTCATTCGGGAAAATGCTGACACCGATGTTGGAATTAACGGAAATCTCGCGGCCGCTGATCATAAAGGAAGGCGTAAGTGCGTTAAAAATTTTCTCGGTGACGCGCGTCACATCCTGCATGCGCGTAATTTTCGGAAGGAGGACAGCAAATTCATCACCGCCGATTCTGGTTACGGTATCAGTTTCATAAAGCGCTTTCCGCAAACGGTCGGCAACAGCCTGCAGCAATTGATCGCCCGAAGCATGCCCCAAAGTGGCATTGATACGTTTCAACTGGTCTAAATCGATAAATAAAACCGCAACCATTTGATTGTAAAACCGCGCGGCAATGATCGCTTGATTCAAACGGTCCATGAGAAGCATTTGATTCGGAAGGTCCGTCAGCCGGTCGTGATACGCCAAGCGGTTGACGCGCCTTTCTTCAAACGCTTCTAGCGCAAGCGATACCAGATCCGCAATCGAATCACCGAAGTTTTCTTCCTCCGAAGTCCAAGCTTTTGACGGGCCTACATGCTCATAGCAAACCACGCCTGCCATTTGGCTGCCAAGCCGGACCGGCATTGCCAAGACCGAGTTGACACCAAGCGGCGCGAAATACGCTTTCGCGATTTCAACCGTCCGGGCATCTTTCTGCACATCATTAATGGAGACTGTACGGTCACCTTTCAGCGCTTCAAAGTAAGTAGGATATTGAACGGCAAGCATTTCAACGCCGCTCGAGTGGTTTTTGGTGGATAATTGAAAAAGATCAATGCAATGAAGTTTTAGCCGGTCATCATCAAACAGCCAAACACCGACGCGTTCAATACTGAGCGTTCGCGCTGCAGCTTCCGAAATTTCCATCACAGCCGTCCGAAGGTCGCCTGAATCAAGAATTTTGCGCTTGGCGAGTTCTTCTAGCACGCGGTTTTGACGGCGATGCTTGGCTTCGGTCTGCTGAAGTGCTTCGGCCGTACGCTTACGTTCAATCGCGTATAAAATTAGCCGCGTAAACGTTTTGGCATCGATTTCTGACTTAACGATATAATCCTGCGCGCCTTGCCGGGCAGCTTCAACCATCAACTCATCGTCGTGAATATTGTTGAGGACTACAATCGGTGCATGAGCAACCAAGTTTCGGATTCTGGAAATAGCGTTGAGGCCTCTGTGGCCGGCAAGTGATAAATCAAGCAGAACAACATCGAATTGATGTTTGGATAATTGGGTAAGTCCTAACTCGAGTTTGTCAACCCAAGCAACATCGAAGACATGGCCGTTGTTGGTCGAGTCAAGAATCTTCATCAGCGCCTTTGCATCATCGGGCGCCTTCTCGACCAGCAACGCTTTGAGTTGGTGCTGTGAGGAAGCCTTCGGATTATTCGCCATTACAGTAATTTTATCTTATTCCTGAATTGAATAAAAGTAGGCTTTCCGGTCAAGATTGATCATTTTTGTCTTTCTTAAACCATTTAATAGCCCTGCGCTTAACTATTAAATTGTCTTAGAACTACGTAAGTCTTTATAATAAAATGACTTACAGAATTAACCCCAGACTCCGTTCAATTCAATAAGTTTTACATAGACCTGAAAAAGACGATTTCCAAAATCCTCGAATTTTGTTGCCAAACCGGTCCCGGAACCCTACAAATTCAATTTGGATACATAATGAGCAAGACTCGCACCAATTCTCTCAACCGAAGATTGTTGACGCGCATCTTTCAAACTTCCGTCCGGATTAAACGCTTCATGTGCCTTCGAAATCGCAATTTGTTCGGGTAAAACCAGAACTTTGATATTTCCCAAAATCGCACGCACATGCACAAGCCCGCGCAATCCGCCCAAAGCACCCGGCGAAGCGCTCATGAGCCCCGCTATTTTTTGATTAAAGCATGCAAGCGGTTTATCGCGAGGATCGCCTCGCGAAACCCAATCGATTGTATTTTTGAGAACGCCTGAAATGGAACTGTTGTATTCCGGCGAGGAGATCAGTAAGCCTTGGTGGGTAAGAAATAATTGTTTAAGTTTGACCGCGTTTTCAGGAAGTCCACTTTTTGCTTCCAGTTCTTCGTCAAAAATCGGAAGCTGGAAATCGCGCAGATCAATGAGAGTTACTTCGGCGCCTGCTTTTTCAGCACCGCTCACGGAAAGCTTGACCAATTTCTTGTTGTAGGATTCTGTTCGTAAACTTCCGGCAAATGCCAATATTTTTGGTTTTTGACTCATAAATTAATTTAAATCAAACAATAAAATTTCTGATTCTTTTTCGGCAGAGATGCTGATTCTTTTTTCATCGCTAACGGCGGCGCCGTCGCCTGCTTCCATGACAAGATTGTTTAATTTCAAAGCACCGCGCGCGACTTGAAGCCACGCAAACCGGCCGGACTTCAAGGAATGCTCGACGGACTTTCCTTTTTCCAGAACCGAGGCAAACAAATCGGCGTCCTGATGCATTTTAACCGCGCCTTGCTTCGGATTTCCGGAAGCAACCAGGCAAAGCTGGTTGAGTTTTTCAGCTCTCTTAAATTCCTTTTGCTCATAGCTTGGTTCAAGGCCTTTCTTGTCTGGGAAAATCCAAATCTGAAGCAAGTGAACCTGATTGGTCTTGGAGTGATTGAATTCGCTGTGCGTGACTCCGGAGCCCGCACTCATGCGTTGGACATCACCGGGTTTGATCGTTGAACCGTTTCCCATGCTGTCTTGATGGGCCAGTTCGCCTTCTAAGACATAGGTGATGATTTCCATGTCCCGGTGGCCGTGTGTCGGAAATCCGGCTCCGGGCTTTACAAAATCTTCATTGATAACGCGCAAACTTCGAAAATGAGTGTTCTCCGGATCGTAGTATTGGTCAAATGAAAATGTGTGATAACTATCCAACCAATCAATCTGCGTCCGCCCGCGCTCACCGGCCAGCCGAAGTAGAATCATTAAACAACCTCAACCACTTTGATTTTAAAATGCAGGTCCTTGCCCGCAAGCGGATGATTGAGATTCATGACCACCGAATCTTTTTTTACCTCAGAAATTGTTGCAACGATCGGCTGGCCACTCTTGTCCATGGAATGAAGTTGAAGGCCCGGCTTTAGCTCTCCTTCCGGCAATTTATCCTTTGGAACTTCGACAAACGCATTCGGATTGACAGGACCATATGCTTCGTCAGACTTAACATCGACTTCTTTTTCATCTCCGGCTTTCAAACCTTCCATTTGTTTCTCAAGGCCGGGAATAATTTGGCTTTGTCCGTGCACATACTGCAACGGTTCTGCACCCTCAGAACTGTCGACTGTTTTTCCATCAACCGTGAGCGTGTAATCAAATTTTACCGTTTTACCTGCCGCAACTTGTGCCACTTTGGCCTCCTCTGCATAAATGGATGATGTGACCAGCAAGGCCATTCCTAAAAATAAACCCGACAACACGTTTTTCATGATTTTCCTCTCATTTTGTACTTTAAATCGGCATTTGCTCGGTAACTTTTTTCTGAATCCGTGCGAGGAATGCCTTGAACAAATGAAACTCGCGAAGATCCAGCCCTGCTCGTTTAAAATAATGACTGATATGGCTTATCGTACGGCTTAAAACATCGCCTCGCCTGCCGTCATTGTATCCCAACACCCTCAAAACTTCACGGAAATCATTCATTAGCTCGTCAAATTCGCTTTGCGTCGTGAAATAGCGCTCAGGATTAACGGTTTTCTTTTTACCTGTCACAAGACTGCTGTAAATTGAGAAAAGCGCAATCGACACCGCGTGTGACAAATTAAGAGAGGAATATTCCGTTTCGGCGGGAATCATCGCAATTTTATGGCAATGCCCGAGCTCCTCATTGGAAAGCCCGTTCTTCTCGTTGCCGAATACAAGCGACACTTTCCCTTCCTGCATCGCTTCGATCATTTCCGGGATTAAATCCATCAGCCAGCGCGGCTCGCCGCGTTCCCTGCCGCTTCGCGCCGTAAAACCGACCGACAAAATTGAATCTTGCAGTGCAGCCGGAAGTGAATCGTGAACTTTCGCTTGGTCCAAAATTTCCTTGCCCCGCCAGCCGGTTGTATAGGCATCTTGAACCTGATGCGGCGCGGAATTGACAAGCGACAGCTGCGTCACGCCGAAATTGCGCATGGCACGCGCCGCTTGCCCGATATTCACCGGATTTTCAGCACGCACCAAAATAATTTGAAGTGAATTAAGCATTGGGAGCCGGCGTAGGTTGAAGTAAGTTTAAAAATTCTTGAGGCGGGAGAAAACCGGAAAAACGTTTGACGGCTTCGCCCTTTGCATCGAATAAAACAACCGTCGGAACACCGCGGACTTTGTAATGCCTTGAAATTTTCATGGATTCTTCAGACCGTATAAAAGACAAATCACCTTTCAAACGAACGTAAGGTTCTAACGCTGTGATGACTTGCGAATCGGAGAAAGTTTTTATTTTTAGCTCATAACAAGCCGCGCACCAAGCGGCGTAAAAATATGCAATTGCAGGTTTGCCAAGCTGAGCAGCTTCCGTCAATTTCGCTTCGCTAAAAGGTTCCCACTTTACCTGATTCGTGGGTTCGCAACCTGCCGTAGCCAAAAGCAGAACCATGAATATAATAGGAAGTTGTCTTTTCATGAGGCGGTTATTGTACAACAAATTTTATGAGAGAAATTAAATTTCGAGTTTGGCATAAGAAAGAAAAACGGTTTTATTTCCGCGGCTACCAAAAGTGGTTTTATATTTTACTCTGCGACGACGACCGCGGAACCAATGACGGCAAAGGTACCCCCGTTAAACGTGCCGGCTATGATGATTGCTTTATGCTCGAAAGCTCGGATGTGCTCGATAAAAACGGTGTTGAAATCTATGAAGGCGATATCGTTCGCGTCACGGTAAATGGAAAAACGTTTACAGATTCTGTTGAGCCTATTACTGACATGTTTAAATCCCGCAAATTACACCCGCTTCACAGCTTACTTGCCAAACACGGCATTTCGGATCACGACCCCTCCTTGGAATTTGAAATTATCGGCAATCAATTTTCAACATCCTGAGCCAAATACATTTTTGTTACCATCTATAAGTTTATACTTTACTTTTTTGTAGAAAATTATATGATTTTCACCGTTCCGAACTCAAACAAAACGGGAGGTTTCGATGAGTTTTAAAATTAGAAAGTTTGTATTTTTCGGTCTTCTCACCCTTCTACTTCCAACCCTAAGCTTCGCAGCAGAACAAGGCACCAACGATTCCGGCATCACTTCTTGGATGCTCACATCTACAGCGCTCGTTCTCTTAATGATTCCGGGCCTCGCCATGTTTTACGGCGGCCTCGTCCGGACCAAGAACGTCATCGGTACGATGATGCATAGTTTCGCCGCCATGGCAATTATCGGCGTCATGTGGGTCGTGTGCGGCTATGCGCTCAGCTTCGGCCCCGGCATTTTGGGCGGTTGGATCGGCTGGAATCCGGATTTGCTTTTCCTAAAAGGCATTGACGACACGATCATGCCGGCAGGAATTCCGGAATATGTGTTCGCCATGTTTCAGGGGAAATTCGCGATTATCACACCGGCACTCATCGCGGGAACATTCGCGGAAAGAGTCAAGTTCCGAAGTTATTGCATTTTTATCGCGCTGTGGAGTTTGCTCGTTTATTGCCCGCTCTGCCATTGGGTTTGGGCGTCGGACGGCTTTCTCTTCAATATGGGCGCAAAAGGCGCAATTGATTTCGCGGGCGGCACAGTGGTTCATATTTCATCCGGCGTTAGCGCGCTTGTGATGGCGCTTTATTTAGGTGCGCGGCGTAATTATCCGCGAATCTCGGCTCATCCTAACAATCTCGTCATGACATTGACCGGCGCAGGCCTTCTCTGGGTTGGCTGGTTCGGCTTTAATGCCGGAAGCTCTATTCAAAGCGGCCTTGATACGGCGCGGGCGCTTACCGTAACGCAAGTCGCGGCAGCGGCCGGTGCGTTAGCTTGGATGATTATGGAAGGCTTTCATCACCGCAAGGCCACGAGTCTTGGGATTGCGAGCGGAATTTTGGCAGGGCTCGTTGCGATTACGCCCGCAGCCGGCGTGGTGCAAGTTCCGGGCGCTATTGTGCTCGGCATTATTGCATCCTTCATTTGCTACAACGCAATCTTGCTGAAGACCAAACTCGGCTACGATGATACTTTGGATGTTTTCGGCATCCACGGCGTTGCGGGTATGGCGGGCGCTGTTTTGCTCACGTTCTTTATCCGCCCAAGCTGGATGGCAGATGCTGCATCAATTGCCGGATCCTGGTCGGTTTGGCAACAGCTGCAAGTACAAGTAACTGCGGTCGGAATTACGGTTCTCTATGCATCGGTTGTCACAATCGTGCTGGTTTTCGTGATCGATAAACTGTTCGGCTTCAGAATGACTGAAATGGATGAAAAAGCCGGTATGGATCACAGTTTGCACGGCGAATACGGCTACGGCCTCATCAACGTGAATTAAGGGAGGAAAAAATGAAACTCGTAACCGCAGTTTTTCAGCCAGATAAACTTCACGAGGTCCGCGAAGCATTGGCCTCTGTGCAAATCACGCGCATGACGGTTTCAAGGGCAACCGGCCGCGGGCGGCAGGCCGATGATGAAGAACTTTATCGCGGCCAAGTGATTGTGCCGGATTTAATTCCGAAGGTGAGAATCGAAATTGCCTGCAACGATGATCAAGTGAAGAAAATTTGCGAAGCGATCATTAAAAGCGCCAAGCACGGGCAAGGGAAAATCGGAGACGGGAAGATTTTCGTCACAAAATTGGAAGAATGTATCCGGATCCGCACCGGAGAAGCCGGGCACGACGCGATTTAAAACAAAAACGTCATCCTGAGGCAAAGCCGAAGGATCTGCGAACTTAGATCCTTCGTCGCTTCGCTCCTCAGGATGACGGCTTTTTTATTCAAAAATTTCCTTCAAAAATTCCTTCAACATCTGCCACGACTGTTTATCCGCATCCGCGTGATAGGCCGCTCCTTTCGTAGGATCGTTTCCGGCACTCGGAACGGTAAAACTGTGGACTGCGCCTTCAAATGCAAAAAATTTATAGTCAGCATTCGCATTTTTCATTTCGGCTGCGAGATTCGCGATATGTTCGTTTGGAATAAATTTATCTTCGGCGCCGTGGAACACGCGGACTTTGGCTTTGAGCGTTTCGGCATCGGCCGGCATCGGTGTATCGAGGCCGCCATGGAAACTGGCAACGCCTTTTAAATTGAATCCTGCGCGCGCCATTTCGAGAACAGTCGTTCCGCCGAAACAATAGCCGATCGCGGCAATCTTGGAAGTATCGACCAAAGGATTTGCCGTCAAAGTATCGAGCGCGGCTTTCGCGCGATCGCGCATTAAATTCCGGTCGCTTCTGTAAAGCCCCGAAAGCTTTTTGGCTTCCTCGTGATCTTTTGCCTGAATGCCCTTGCCGTACATATCAATGGCAAACCCGACGTAACCGAGTTCGGCCAATTGCTCGGCGCGGGATTTAGAATATTCGTTAATGCCTTTCCATTCATGAACCACAACCACGCCGGGCCGCTTGCCTTCAATCGAGTCGTCGTAGGCCATGTAACCCTCAAGCACCGCATCGCCGTGCTGGTACTCAACCGCCTGGCCGACCACTTTCGCGTGAGCGTTGGTTGAAAACAAAAAGAGAGAGAAAATCAATATCAGACAATTTCGCATAAATAACCTCCGTGAAGGCTGATTTTAATACAAGAGATGACGAGTGCGCAAGGTGCTTTGGGAAAATTAGTTCAGTTGAATTTTTGTTAAAAATTGATAAGATTAACGATTCGAGATGCCGGCGTAGCTCAGTGGTAGAGCAGCTGTTTTGTAAACAGCATGTCGGGGGTTCAATCCCCTCCGCCGGCTTTTTTCAGTGATAAGTGGTAAGTCGTAAGTCAAAGTTGTTAACTTTTTTACCTACCACTTACAACTTAGAACTTACGACTGAGCAACGGGGAGTTACCCAAGTGGCCAAAGGGGACAGACTGTAAATCTGTTGGCGCAAGCCTACGTAGGTTCAAATCCTGCTCTCCCCATTTTTTAAGTAAAAAGTAAAAATTCAAAAGGTTTTTAATTTTTCTGTTCTCTAAAAAATTTATTTTTTAATCATAATAAAAAATTTTTTTTTTAAATTATTTTTTAAATTTTTTAAATTTTTTTTAATAAAATTTTTTTTTTTTAAATTTATTTTTTTTTTTTTT
>CAYLXA010000011.1:0-98714 GCA_964387845.1 uncultured bacterium | reverse complement strand
CAAGCATCGTTTGAGTTTGAATTTTCCCTTGCGCATTATAAACGTTGGTAACGAACGTTTGGTTGCGGGGATTCGTAACCGTTTCCAGCTTGTGTTTGGTGTTGTAAGTAAATGAGGTTGTGAGGCCTTCCGGATACTCTTCGACCGCCGGCGATGTGATGGAGCGAAGGTCATTGTTAGAATCATATTCATAATCAACGGTTCTTCCTGTTGAATCGGTCACATAGTCAAGCCGGCCTCTTGAGTCATAGAAAAATTGAAAATAACGGCCTTGCGAATCTTCAACGCGCATCAGGCGATATTCAAGCGCCACAACGCCTTCGGTTTGATTAACAAAATAAGCAGAAGGACCTGTTAACGGAAGCGCGCCGGCCGGATCATAGGTAAGCGTGAGAAAATTACCGAACCTGTCTTCCATGCGTGTGGCGTTGCCATTGCTATCAAAGAAAACTTTGTCACCGTGTTTACGCGTCAAAATGTAAGTGTTGTTTGGCAGAACTTCCAGAGTGTCATAAAATCCCGCAGGCCCTCCGCCGCCGGCTTGAAGGCCTTCTTTTCTGTTTGTGCCTGAAAGAAATGTAAAAGAGCCGTCCGCCATTTTGCGGATTTTCATGTTGTAGTTAATATCCCAGCCGTAACCGAATTGGGAATGGTAAGCCGAGTTGGAACGATAAGTTCGCTTGAGCTCTAAATTAATCCCGCGGCCCGGAAGCATGAGGTCGGTTGCGCGGTAAATAAATTCCCCGCGGTCGAGGTAAACCGGATCCACCGGATTATCCCCACAGCTTTCGCTATCGCCCCGGCACGGCGTTTGGCCTGCCTGTTCATTTGGATCATGCGGAGCAGGCGGCAATGTGCCGCCATTTAATTTGAAGTTTTCGGCGGCATACACCGGCTGAGTCGCCATACTTACAATTAAAAAAAGGCCGACAAGTTTATATAGTAATTTTGAAATCAATTTTGCACCCGAATATTCCCTATCGCCTGAACTGATTCGCTTGAGCCTGACCGTGCCGCTTGAACGTAGAAATAATAATTGCCGGTCCCCGAAATAAATTCGCCTAAATCATTTTTTCCGTCCCATAGCACAGAGTAATTTCCCGCTGCTTGAACCACTTGATCCAGTAAAGTTCTGACATAATTACCTAAGGAATCCTTCACGATAACTGTAACACCGGATTCTTCGGATAAATCATATTGCAAGCTGCTCACTCCAGCGTATGCGGGAATGATCAAGTAAGGTTCTGATAAAAGATTGTCAGGTGCCGGAAGTGTGTTTTTGAGAATAATGGTTTTGCTGCGAAATGGAACTGCGATTCCAAAAAAGAGATGATAAGAGCCGGAATAAATATTTCCATTATCATCGCGGCCGTCCCATCTGTCCGTTCTTAAACCTTGAATTTTTGGCTCGTTCTCCACAATTAATCGAAGCCGTGTCGCGGTATTCCCCTGACGAATTTCCACCAATTGACGGCCGGGAGCATGCACCGGGTATTGAATGAGCAATTCTTCATTTTGATAAGGATTAAAATCTAGATTTTGCAAATTAACTTCAAAATCATTAGGCCCGGGCGACCCGCCAAATACATCAACAAATTGACCATGACGGCCTTCTCCGGCTTGAGATTCAGCATCAATTCGGAAATAATACGCTTCATAAGGAATCGGTTGGTTGGAGTTATTGCGGCCGTCCCAAACGTCAAAATTGGTACCGGCTTTTTTGGGAGCTTGGTTAACCAAAGTTCGAACCAATTGACCGTTTGTCTCGGTAAAAATCCTGATCGTTATAAAAGCATCATGGTTAATTGCATAAGAAATCTGGGTTGTTTCACTATTGAGCGGATCAAAAAATAGCGGCGCACGATCAACATTCGTAATGGTGATATTGTCAAGCTGAACCGGCACAAAAATTTCGGCTGTATTGCCGCCTCGATCGGTCGCCTGCAGTTGGATTATGTATCCGCCATTGGTCAAATTGATTAAATTTGTCCAGACGCCAAGCAAACTGTTGTTTACGTTTGAAGAACCATTTGCAAACTGAATAAAATTGTTCGGATTTTCGGCATTTGCATAAAACATTTTGTAACTAAGAATATTCAAATCACTCACGGTGCCGATTACAGGAAATGAAAGCCCAAAAACTACCTGATCTATCTGTGGATCGCTTATCGCAAGCTGCGGCACTGTTGTATCGATGACAATAACGCTCGGACCTTGCTGTGCAGGCACATTCACTCCCGAGTCAGGCTCTGTGATTGTAAAATGATAGGTATAAACACCGTCAGGCAATAAAACATTGCTGTCGTCCTTGCCATTCCATTCGAATGAGAAAAATGATTCATTGGCAGCATTAACGGTTCGAACAACTTGATTAACAGAATTCTTAATTTGGAGCAACCAATCCGCAGTTAAAGTGCTGTTTGCAGAAATTGTCGTGGATTCAAACAAGCCATCGCCGTTGGGTGAAATAAAACCTTGAGAACTTGCAATATTAAAGATATTAAAAATGGTCACCGGAATTTCAACAAATGCGGTATGAGAAGCATTATTATTAACGCTTAAACGCAAAGTTTTGAAAATGGGGTTGGCTAAATTTCCGGTATCCCAATTGGCCAGCACACCGTCCGAAACAGGAGAAGTACTTGCCGCAATTTGGACAAAATTGTTTTGCTGAAACGTATCAAAACGTTCGACTGTGTAATTGGTGAAACCCTTTCCTTGAGCAGTTCCTTGGATTTGCACAATTGTATGGCCGGGAATAATTTGAGAAGCGGTCGGCAAAATAATTTCCGCCGCAGGCAACGCATTATTTAATTGAATGTTGCCCAACGCAGGCGCAGCCTGTTGGCTGGTTATTTGGCTTGAGCCGCTAAAACGATACTTATACATACCATCCGGCAAAAATTCTTTACTATCATCATTTCCATTCCATTCAATAATGGACGGATTCGGGCCTTGCCCCTTGATCGTTTTTAGTACCTGGCTGAGGTCTGAATTTAAAATTTCAAGCATCCAATTGGCAGCTTCCGGATGACTAAATTGAAATGTTGCCGAACTTTCGTCGGGATTAAACTGTTTGGATGAAAGATTGGCCGCTGTCCATTGAAACGGCGTCGTTGGTGCTGAAATAAGCCAAGGTTCATATTGAACACTACCTGAAACTTGTGCGGATGGCTCGTTCGAACTTCCGAACCAATTAAGCGGAGCGAGTACCGCGCCGGAAGATCCTGTATGATTAATGGCTTTTAATCCGTTAGAGAGAAATGAAGTGTTTTTCACATCCAGCTGGCCGGAACCAACGATTTGCATACCATCGCCGGAATTATTTTGGATGGTCGAATTGTTAATTTCAAGATGCGTATCCCATACGGTAATACCGGCATTTCCGGCATGCTCAACTATCACATTGGACATTTGATCGGGAATCATAAATCCTTCCAATTTCAACCCTTGCCAATCGCCGGGTGCCGGCACTGCAGCAGCAGAACTAAAACGAATAGGATTTTGATCATCGCCTAAAGCAACTAAAGCGCCCACATACTGGTTGGGTCTATATCCAATTCCGAGGATTAAATTCTGGCCTGGCTTAAATTTAAGTTCGGTTCCAGGTTGAATGGTTAATGTTGAATGTGGAGGAACTTCCCGATAAACCTGGATACTTCCATTAAACACATAAGGGTAAGTAAAATCATAAAGTGTCGTATCATAATTAATCAAAGTAGGTGCCGTATTCATAAATTCAATACATTGGCAAATTGGATTGGTTATTCCGGAAAAAGTATTATTCTGAGTCATATTGCGAATTTGCCTTAATGAATAGATGTTCGCAGCTCGGCTTCCATTATTCAGAAAATGGTTGTCATCAATTAATGGAGTTCCCGCATTTGATTGCATCAAAAGACCCGTTGATGCATTTTGTTGAACCGTGTTGGATAGGATGGATGGTGAACCGGATAAAATTTCAATTCCTTGACCGCCATTATTTTCTATAATGTTATTTTGTAACGCGCCATTCCCTCTTAAAGATACGCCGATTCCGGATGAATGACGAATAGTAGAATGGGAGATGGTATAAAAACCAAGATCCTGCGGAACACTAACAGCGGGGGCGCCGGCATATTCAAAAATGACATAATCTAGGATAAAACCTGGCTGTGCTCCAGTGTCAAACCGAATTCCCTGCCAGCTTCCGGGCGTAGGGTTCTGGCTATCAACTGTTAAACGGATCGGCTGAGCTTGCGAGCCTTGAAAAAGTACTCTGCCCTGCCAACCACCTCCGCCAACTTCAAATTTTAGATTTTGATTCGGTTTAAATCGGATTTCAACACCAGGCTGGACAGTCATAGTCGAAAGACCAACAAAACGAGCTACGTTGATACTCCCATTCGCAATATACGGGACACCTTGACTGGCAAGTGTCATATCTTGATCGACCGTAGCGGTTAAGGTAGCAGTCCACTCAATTGCATCTCTGCCATTTCCAATATAAGTGTTTCCAGAGCCGAAATTACGGGTTTCTTTGAGAGTAGGCGCTGAAACAGCAACGCTTGAATTGTTTTGAAACGTGGTGTTTTGCACAAACATAAAAACATTTTGACTAATTCGGATTCCATTCTGAGCATAGGCAATTGTGCAGTGCTTAAGAGACGAATCGGTCGCGGTGCCTCCATCAAAGAAAATGCCTTTCCACTCGCCCGGGGAAGGATTTGCGCTGTTTGAAGTAAACAAAATTGGCTCTTCTAACGTTCCTTCCGCAAAAAGTTTTCCACCGGAAGTCCGGATTTCTACGTTTGCATTTGGCTCTGCTTTTACGACAACACCCGGTTCAATGGTTAAAGTGCCCGAACTAACCGTGATACTACCCTGAACAATGTACGGACTTCCGGCGGAAGTCCAGGTTATGTTAGATGAAATATTCCCGCCCGGAACAATGGTGTCGGCAAAGGATGGTTTCGAAACCAGGAAAAACATAGCGTAAAGAAAAATAAGAACAAAGAGGGGCCGGTGGTTTTTACTTCGCGAAAAACTTCCGGTTTCTGAACGATTAGCAAGGGTCGAATTCATGACTGGTTTGCGTAAAAGTTACACAACCAAATTGACTGTGTCAATGTCCGGCATTTAAAAAACATGAAAAATCTAGTATCACCAGATTTACATCTGTCGTGACGAGATTTTTTGTTAGAAAAGTCTTTAAGAAGTTAGGAAATTAGTCCTTTTCAAGAACTAACTGAATTAGAGGATTTCTTTCAAACGTTCGGCAGGGCGGGCAAGAATCGCACGGTTTCCCTTCTCAACAATCGGACGCTGAATGAGATCCGGGTGCTTCACCATCAATTCCACAATCTGGTCTTCGGAAAGTTTCTTGTCGGCCAATTCCAGCGTTTTGTAGATATCTTCTTTCTTGCGGAGAAGTTCGGCGGCAGAAATGTTCATTTTTCTCAGCAGTTCTTTGAGTTTGGGTTTTGAGATCGGATCGACATAATAATTCACCGAATTAAAATCAACACCGCTTTCTTTCAGCGCGGCATACACTTGCTTGCAAGTTGTGCAGGTCGGTTTTTGATAAACTGTAATTTCGCTCATGATTAACTCCTTAAGATAACCCCACGTCGCTTCGCTCCTAGGGGCAACGCTCCTCTCTGATTAATATTTTCCCGAACTGTTTAATGAGGAGGAGCGATGATCCCTTCCTCATCTGCATAAACCAAATAGGCCTCGCCCCATTGATTCGGATTCGCCAGGTCCCATTTTTCATGCCTTAAATCCGAAGGCCTCAGGCGGATTCCCCACGCGCCGCCGAAAATTAGAAAACCGAAACCGGCGCCTGAATCCTGCACTTTTTGCGCAAATGCCTGCACGAATTTTCCGCCCGCATCAACGCCCGTCACATCGGCTGTGATATCAGCACCTTTTCTCGTGAGTTTCAAACCCGCAACCGGCTTCGGGCTTTCCATTTCATTAAAAACAAATAAATCGCTTTTCTTGCAGTTGGGATTGGGCTCGACCTCGATAAACATAAAACTAAAATGCGTTCTGCAGCCGTTTCAAGAGCGTGTAAAAGCCGGATATTTTGTACCAAAAGTTGGCCGGATTTCTGTCTTTTTCGGTTACCTTCACGCGCACGATTGAATACGCATTTTCCTGGTCGCCTTTCAAACGCTTCCACGAAGTCGTAAATGCCAGCCGATAACCGGCCGATTTGACCATCTCAAGCGCTTCTTCGTCAAAAAATCCGCCCGGGTACGCAAAATAGGCAATGTCTTTGCCGAGCATTTTCGAAAGTTCGCGCCGTGAACCCGCTATTTCTTTCCGAAGCGCAAGCTCTGATTGGTCCATCAAACCGACGTGATGAACGGTGTGGGACCCTAGCGTAATCAGCGGATTTTCGGCAAGTTTGCGCGCATCTTCCACCGACACGCTGCCGTTTGTTTTTTTGCGCATGCTATCAGTCACCATGAAATTGGCTGCAGGCGCTTGGTATTTCTCGAGAATCGGCAGCGCATTCGTCAAGAATCCGATATTGCCGTCATCAAACGTAATCACAACACCCTTTTCGAAAGAAAACGAACGGTGAGCCCTGAGCGCCTCATATTCCTCCAACGAGTAAATCCGATAACCCCATTGACGAAGCCAAGAAAGCTGCTGGTCAAACGTTTTGGCGGAAACAATCAAAGAGTTCTCGCGCGCTTCGGCTTCGGTCCCGATAAAGTGATACATCAAGACCGGAATTTCGCGGAATGTGAAAAGATAAAATGCGGCCAAAAACGCCGCGATCCACAGCAAAACCTGCGCGCGAAAACGGCGGCGGCCGCGCTTCTTGATGAGTTTCTGATGTTTCTTTTTATGCTTTGATGTGGTCATCGCCGTACTTGTATTCCGTAATTACCATTTCAATCGAACCTAAAATCGGAATTTCGGTTTTCATTAAAAGCGGAATGCGCCTATGGTCCGTTCCCATCCAGCCCCAGGCGCGCCCTTTCCGGACAAACAAGCCGTGAAACCGAGCCAAAGGTTCTGCGCGGATTGCAATTACCCGGCCAAAACCGTCGACTTCCAGCTCTTCCCATGCCTGCACTTGAACTTCCAAATTCCAGTTTTTCTCGTCGACATTGACCGGAATTTGGAGCCGGTCGCCGGGCTTCATTTCCTGCATGCGGAACCAATATGTGCACGAAAGCTGGTCCTGAACGTCTTTTGGAATCAGCATTTCTTTGATCGTCCCGTTTCTGCGCGACTCGTAACGCGCCTTGTGATTAATTTGGTCATATTCGATTAAATCATCTGCTTCGTAGGTTCCCTCTTTCAACTTTTTCTCATAGCGAAGCGAGTAAAGATGTTCGACATCAATGTAACTATGGTGTTCGTCGCGGACCGGATAAATCAAGCTGATCAGCCGATTCGAGCGTACTTTCACTTCGACGTGGTAAGCATCGCGGCCGTTAATCTGCACAATTTCCTTCACTTCCGTTTGCGCGGTGCCCACTTCAAAGCCGAGCCAGCGGATACTGTAGTTGATTTTTTCACCGAGCGGGATCGTAAATTTCGGCTTTTCAATTTTACTCGGAAATTGAACGGCGCGCGGTCTATGGGCGCATGCGCTGAGCGCCAATGACAAAATAATAAGCCACCAAATCTTATTGATTTTCATATAAATGAGTATCGGCTGCCGCAGAAACCGGCGCTTTTTGAATTCGTTCAAAAAATCCGGACTCACTGAGCCGGTAAAAAATACCGTCCGGCGAAAGTCCGGTTAAACATTCCACATGTTCACAGGCGCTATTATAACGCATATTTTGATAACACGGACGGCATTCCGGTCCGTCGTTTGTGACTGCGATACGCGCCGGGTGAAGCGGATACGGGCCGTAAACTTTCGGGTCAACCGGCCCGAATAAAGCAATCGTGGGCGTCCCAACGGCCGCTGCGACATGCACCAAACCGCCGTCGTTGGCCACAAGAAGCCGTGCGCGTTTTAAAACCGCCGCCGAAGCAAGAAGCGGCAGCTTCCCCGCTAAATTAATAAAGCGGCCGGGGTTCAAAGCTTTTAGAGATTCGGCAAGCTCCGATTCACTTTTGCCGCCCAAAATAACAACTTTGAAAGGCGCCGATCCTAAACTTTTGTCTTTGTCGATAAGTTCAAACAATTTCGCAAAATGCGCCGTCGGCCACCGCTTAAGCCGGGCATCTTTCCCCCAGGATTCGCCGCCGCCCGGGACCGCAACGGCAAAAAATGGCGGAACGTTTTCTTTGCGTAGAACACCCTCTGCTTCGTCTTCATTTTCTTTTGTGATGGACAGTTGGATCGAGCGCGTAGACGGCCGGATAGAGACGAATTTCAAAAGTTCTAAATAATATTCAATCACGTGCTTGCCGGAAAAACTTTTCTCGAGAACCATCCTGTGTGTCAGGAAAATGCCGCGCCTTTTATAATGAAATCCGATGCGTTTCGGAATGTTGAGAAATAAAAAAGCAAAAAATGCGTATTGCCGCGCCAAAGAGAAATCAAACAGATGGTCATACCGGTTTTTCCGGAGTTTAAGAACCAGTTTCGCTGTTTCCAAAATATTACGGAATGTTGACTGGCTCCGGATCTTGTCTCGGTCAACAACGAAAATTTCATCAACGGACGGGTTATGCTCAAAAACGGCTTTTGTCCGGCTGCCCAAAAGCAAATCGATTTTTTCGGCACCGGCTTGCTTCAACGCATCAATCACGGGCGTCATGAAAAGCGCATCGCCGATTCCGAAAGGATGAATGAGAAGCACTCGTTTAACGGGCTTTTGCATGCTGAAAAATCTCGCTTTGTTTTTCTTCGATCAATTGAATCACATCCGCAGGCTTTAATTCGGTCAGGCATTTAAACTCAATCTGGCATAAATCCGCAAGGCAAACCGCACAGCCCACGTCTTTCTGCAGATACCAGCTCTTTTCATTGAGCGGATGCCAGCGCACAGGCCCGAGGCCGGCCAAACTTCGGCCGAAAATGGAAATGACGGGCGCTCCGACCGCAGAAGCGATATGTGCTGGCCCGGAGTCATTCGAAATCACCAATTCGGATTTTTTGAGCACCCAGGCCAATTCACCCAAGCTTAATTGGCCGCACAAGTTAATCGATTTTGATTTAATCAAACTGAAAACGGTTTTGCCCTGCTTCGAATCCGAAGCTCCGCCGATTAAAACCGGTGTCAGCTGAAATTTTTGCGCTAAAAAATCCGCGACTTCCGCAAAATACGAAGCCGGCCAAATTTTAGACGGCGAACTGGCGCTCGGGTGGACTGCAAAAAACCGGCCGATGCCGCTCAAGCGCCGCTCTGCACTTTCCTGGCTCTTTTCCTGAAGCGGTATGCTAGCAATCAGTTTTTGGGGGCGCTTGATTCCTAAAAGTGCCAGCAAATCAAAAACATACTCCGCTTCATGCTTTCTCCCTTCGCCCTTATTGTCTTTGATCGAATGCGTAAGCAGCCAATGGTTCTTTCTTTTGTATCCGATTCGAACCGGAATGCCGGCCAGAAAACTTGTCCAGTATGCGCGGGCGCGCGGATGAAAATGAATGGCAGCGTCAAACTTTTTTTGTTTTAAAGTACGAGCAAAGCGGAAAGCTCCCAGCAAACTTTTTTCGCTTCCTTTTTTATCATACAAAATAACTTCATCTAAATCCGGATGTCCTTCCACCAAATCGCGAAGCGCTTTGTCGACGAGAATGGCAAGATGTGCGGCTGGAAATTGTTCCTTAACGGCACGAAAAACCGGCGTTGTGACCACCACATCACCAATGCGGTCTGTACGAACCAGCAAAATGCGTTTGATTTTTCCCGGGTTAATGTTGGGCGCCATTTAATAATTCCTCACACGCGCGGACAACATCCGGAGTTTTGATTTGATGAATAGAAAACTGGCTGCCGTCGCCGTGAACCACCCGGTTTTTAGGGCCAAACTTACCGTATTGCAAATGATTCGTGGGCCCAAAAATAGCAACCACAGGAATATCAAGCTCATTTGCCAAATGCATCAGGCCGCTGTCGTTGCATACAATCAATTTCGAATGACTCAGAACAGCTGCCACCTCGCGGATCTCAAATGAACCGCAGGCATTGATAATGCCAATGCCCGGATTGCACTTAGCAACCAGGTCGCCCATCGCACGTTCGGCGCCGCTTCCCACAATAACCGTTTGAAATCCTTTCTGTTTAAAGTGAGCTGCTATTTCAGCATAACGCTCATACGGCCAGCGCTTCAAATGGTTGGCCGCGCCCGGCACAATCGCAATCCAAGATTCATTGAACACACCGGCTTTTCTCAATTTCGCAAGCGCCGATTTTTCTTCATCCGGCGTAAAAAATTGAAACCGGCTCTTCGGCTCTCCGATCCCCAAAAATTGAATCCGGCTTAAATGCTTTTTCCGGGCTCGCTTTTCGCGATGATCAAAAAAGATGCTGTTAAAATATCGTGCGCCGACAAGCAGTGGGATTGCTGTATTGCGAAGGTCGACGGCAAGATCGAACTTCCGTTTCCGAAGTTCCAAGACCCATTTCGCCCTTTCGAAAAGCGGCTTCGTTTTATCATAAATCAAAATTTCGTTGATCGTCGCGCTGTTGGCTAAAAGGTCTTTGCCTTTTGGCCCGACAATAACTGTCATAAATGCTTTTGGAAATCGGTCGCGCAGCGCTGCCATCACCGGTGTCGTGAGCACAATATCGCCCAAATTACTCAGCGTCACGACCAAGATTTTTTCAACCTTTGAAAGATCCATCCTACAAAAGCCTTTCCCGTTCGATAGTCTGTAAAACTTCATTGACCGTAATTAATTCCATCCAGCCGGACTGAGGAAATTCGTCACCAAACCAAGGCGATTTCATTCCTTTCGGCACATAATGAATGACCACATTTTTACCCCTGCCCCGAGGGCCGGTGAGCGCAGGATTCGTAGGCCCGAAAATGCCGAGCACGTTTGTACCGACGCCGCCTGCGATATGAAGCGGCCCCGAATCGGAAGAAATCATAAGCGTGCAAAGTGAAAATAATGCGCCGAGCTCTTTTAAGCTTGTTTTTCCGGCAAGTGACCGAATGTTCGGATGACTGGCATCAGCCGCAATTTTCTCGGCCGCTTCGCGGTCATCGGCGCCGCCCGTAATCACAACCGACACCCGGTAACGGCGCGTCAGCTCAAGTGACAACGCGCGGAAATGCTCGATTGGCCAGCGTTTGGGCGGCCAATTGGCGCCCGGGTGAATCGCGATAATCCGTTCATGGCCCAATTCCGCTTCCGTAATGATTCTTTTCGCGTTTTCCAAATCTTTCTTGTCAAAGCGGAATTCATAGAGAGCATCTCCCGTGACTTGAAATCCGGCTCTTCGCAAAAGCTCTAAATTATAATCAACCGCGTGCATTCTTTCTTTGGGCTCGGCAACTGCTTTTGTTAATAGAAAACCGCGCTTGCCGGCATACCCGATCCGCTCCTTAGCGCCGGTCAGGAACATCAAAAATGCGCGCGTGAGCGACCTGTGAAACAAATAAACTTGATCCGGCTTAAACCGCCTCAGCTTTAAAATCAGCTTCCATTTTTCCGATAAACTTTTTTGTTCGCTACGTTCGTCAAATGAAATGACTTCGTCCACATTGGGGTTTGCCCGCAAAATATCCGAGCAGCGTTTGGGCGCCAGACAAATAATCTGTGCGGCCGGATAATTCATCCGGATCGTCCGGAGCGCAGGCGATGTGAAAATCACATCGCCGAGCCAATTCTTGAGGACGCAAATAATGACCATTGCTAAACGGATTCCGCCGGCGTGCCGACCTTATCTTCCGAAGCGTCATGCTTCGCGCGGCTCTTTTGTGCGGATGCAAGCTGATATTTCACTTGCTCAAATACTTCGTTTACTTTTATTTTTTTGAGGCATTCCAACGTATCCGGGTTTTTACAATGGCCCGAGTAACACGGCTGGCACGGAATCCGCCGCACCAAAACCGCGTGATCGGCACCGGGCGGCAAATGGCGCTTAGGCTCCGTGGGCCCAAAAAAGGCGACGAGTTTTGTTTTCGTAGCAGCCGCAATGTGAATGGGTGCGCTATCGCCGGATACCAATACATTCGACCTCTTGATCACGCTTGCCATATCCGAAAAAGTGGTTTTTCCGATCAAATTAATGAGGCGGTCTGTGCCCAGAGAATGATTTTTAAATACATCCGCAAGGCCTTCCTCGCCCGGCGCGCCCAAAAGGACGACTCTACCGTCTAAATCCTGCACAATGCGTTCCGCAAGCTCTCGGAAATGTTCTACCGGCCAGCGTTTTGTGGGCCAACCCGGACTTGAACCCATCACAAAGCCGACAAGCGGCTGATGTGAATGCTGGTTTGTATTCAATTGCTCTTCCGCAAACTTTTCCGACTGTTCCGTCGGCCACAATTCCATTTCGGTATCGAGCTGTGTGATTCCGACACGTTTCAGGAGCTCGAACTGATGTTCAATCGGCGCCAAAAGCTGCTTGGGCTCTAACACGGGCTTGCTGAGCAAATGGCCGCTCCATCCCCTCAAGTACCCGATTCGGTTGCGGATACGGCCCAGGAAGCTGATTAAATGCGTTTTGGCGTTATTCTGTAAGTCGATCGACAAATCAAAGCGCCGCTCAGCCAGGCTTTTCGAAAGTTTCAGAAGCCTTCGCAGCCGGTTTGTTTTTTCGCCGCGGTCATAAGCGATCACTTCATTAATATAGGGGCAATTTTCTACGAGCGAGGTCAATTTTGAATCAACCAAAAGTGAAATGTGCGCATTCGGAAATTTTTTCCTCAGCATGCGGAAACTTGGTATCGCCAAAACCAGGTCGCCTGCCGCGCCAAGTTTAATAATCAAAATCCTGCGCTCCTGACGGGTTTCGCGGTAAACTTCGAGTGTTTTGTCGACCATTTGCTCGAGACTGAATTCACGCTCGACTTTCTCGCGGAGCTTGTGCGCGAAGTCGTAGCATTGCTTCCGGTTTTTGAGCAGCTGTGTCATCGCTTTGACCATTTCTTCGATGTGAAGCGGATAAAAAAGAAGCCCGTTTTTGCCGTCTTCAACGATATCGAGAATGCCGCCGATTCGCGATGCGCACACCGCTGTCCCGACTGCCCCTGCCTCAATGATCACGCGCCCGAATGCTTCCGGAATTTTCGTGGAAAGCACCAGTAGGTCGGCCTCGCGCAAAAGCTCCGGAATATCGCGCCTCGTTCCCAAGAATTTTACGTGCTTGGTCATGCCGGTCCGTTCGACAAAAAGTTTCAGCTCTTCGAAATATTCCATTTTCCGGTCATCCGCCGAACCAACAATCCAAGCTTCCACATTCGGAATTTGTTTGCTCAGGAGATGAATCGCCTGGATGAACTCCTTCTGGCCTTTGATGGGCGTGATGCGGCCGATGTTGACGATTTTGAATTTCTCGCCGGCCGGCTTCAGATATTTTTCGGGTGAAAATGTGTACTGCGTTAAATCTACGCCGCGGTGGATGAGACGGATCCGCTCGGGCGGCACGTGAAAATCATCGATCATGCGGCGGCCGATGCTGTGCGAGATTACAATCACGCGCTTTCCCCAGCCCATGATGCGGCTTAGAAAATGCTTCGAATAATAACCGTGGCAGGTCGTAATAAAATCGCAATTCGTGCGGCGTGCTGCCAGATATGCAAGCCAAGCCGGCACGCGGCTTCGGGCATGCACGATGTCGATGCGCTCACGTTCGATGATTTTTGCGATTTCCTTCACGAGGCGCAATGACCAAATTGATTTATCGTGAACCGGCAGCGCATAATGCGGCACGCCCATCTTCACGAGTTCCTGGACAAGCGCACCACCCCGCGACATCACATGAATTTCTTCGCCGTGTTTTTTCATGGCGCGCGCAAGGTCAATCACGCCGCGTTCAACCCCGCCCACATTCAGTTCCGGCAATACTTGAAGTACTCTCATGAGGTTTCCTCTAGATTAAAATTTTTCTGAGCTCATCCCGAATTAATTTTCGTTCTGCTTCGATCAAATTTGTATTTGCTCCGTGTTTTTGAGCAGTTTCGAATTTAACAGAAAAATCATCGGCAGTTGCCACTTCGATTAAACCCTCGCTCGCCAAAAGTTCCTGAAATTCACGGTGTTTACGCGGTAATTGGCCGTTTCCGGCCTTGAGCACAATCACGCGCTTCCCCGCGCTCAAAGCTTCCGAAATCATCGATACGCTGTCTTCGGTCACAACCGCCACATCGGAAGAAGCGAGCATCCCGTAAGTAATGCCTTCGATATTTTTCTCGTTTGCAATCACCATCAACTTACAATTCGGATTTTTCGCCGTTTTTTCTCGGACAAGCGCATCAATGCCGGCGCCTGTCCTGCGCGATGTTGTGATCATAAACTCCATATGTTTTTTCCGGCTGAGCTCGGCCAAAGTATTCAGCCAATTTTCCATCTTTGACTTCTCCAATTTGTATGATTTGGAGTCACCGCCGATAAAAATCGAAAGCCTTGATTTTCCGTTGAGATGCAAAACATCCGCCAATTTCTGCCGGTGGTGATTCAAATGATCGATATCCGACAGATTCGGCGCAACCGTGGTCCGGATATGATGAGACTTCAAATTCCCGGCATGGTCATGCTTCGGCAAAATCACAAGGTCAAAATGCGCAAATTGGTATGGGAACGAAGGTTTCATCACGATAACCGTTTTGGCCAAATTTTCTCGCGAAAGCCATAACGCAACCGGTGTTAATTTGGAGCCGCAGGCCACAACGGCGTCCGCATGCACATTTTTGATTTTTTCGAACGAAGACGGCTTCAAATACCATTTCATAATCCAAAGCCGGCTTTGCGCAAAAGGGTAAAAGAAAAACGAGTCGAGAAAAAATAGAATCGAAGCCAGTTTGTTTTTAAATTCAACCTTCACATATTCGGTTTTGATTTCATAACCCTCGGGCAATTCTTTGGCCAGTCTCTCAAATTCCCGGCCGATCGCGCGCGCCTGTGCGGCATGGCCGGCTTTCGTATCTTCCAAAATCAAAACTTTCTTGGTCCTGGAAAATTTCCACCATTTATACTGCCATAACCACTGTTCCGGATATTGCCGGACCATTTTTTCCAGGTGATTTAAAAAGAGCTGATTGTTCTTAATTTCATCGTTTTCCTGATTGCCTGTCTGAATTAAATTAAGCGGCGGAAAAACCTGGATCAGCTGATACGGGCCATTTTGGCGAATCATAAAAGCAGGCACAATCGATGCTCCCATTCTCGCGGCAAGCGAAACCAGCCCTCTCGGAAATGTGGCTTTGCGCCCAAAAAGCGGCGCGATAACTCCATCCGGCCCGCCGCCCTGATCGCCCAAAGCGCCGATGGCCCTTTTCTCCCGAATGGCCCGCATAAGTTCGCGGACCCGTGAGGTTGAAATGGTTTGGGCGCCGTGCGCGGCGCGGAGTTGATTTAAAAAATCATTCAAGCGGGTGTGCTTTTGATCACGCGCAAAAATATGAAGCGGTTTGTCTAGAATGCCGGAATAAATTTGCGCAAGCTCCCAATTGCCAAAGTGTGCCATCATAAAAATAGTGCTTTTTTTACCGCTGACACCCTCTTGATAAAACTCGGGATTATTCATTTGAATATATTTTTCGATATAAGCTTTATCCATTTTTGGAAAATAAAGAATTTCCATCATAGTTTTCGCAAAATGGACGTAGCTTTTCCGGATAATCGCCCTGATTTCACGCGGCGTCCATTCGGTACCGAAGGCGGCCTTCAGATTGGCATAAGCCACGTAGCGCCGTTTATCCAATAAATACGCGAGATTCCCCAAAATACCGGCCAGAAAAAAATTAAAACCGACCGGCATGCGCTGGATAAACCCCGCGAAAATTTTAACCGTATGATAAGCCAGTGAATCGAACAAGCTTTTCTCCTTTTTAACGCAAAATGTGCCGCAAACGGTCCTGCAAAATCGATTCCCCGACCGTGATGCGCATCGAAATTTTTAAAACCAGCGGATCTAGGATGTTTGTGATCAGCTCTTCTTTTCTGAGAAGGTCTTTTTCGGTCGTGATGACAAACTCGGACTGGCTTGACCGTTTGACCTCCTGAATTTCCTGGAGCTCTTTTTCCGAAAACGGATGATGGTCACAAAATTCAAAATTCCGGACGGTTTTCACGCCCAAGGAATTAAGCAAAAGCTGAAATGACCGAGGGGTTCCGACGCCCGAGAATGTCGTAACCGGCTTTCCGCTGACCTTGTTCAGGTCCATGCGCGCTTTTGATTTTGCCCAATAAAAGTAGAGCGGCTCATGCTGCGCTTCGATCAGTTCCGCGCGCGGCGCTAGTTGTTTCACGCGGTCGCGGATGGATTCGAATGATTTGCGCGAAATTAAATTCACATCGTTGAATACAACGATATTCGCCCGGTCAAGCGCTTCAAGCGGTTCGCGCAAAATACCGCGCGGAATGAGTTTTTCATTTCCGAAAGGATTGAGCACATTTATCACCACAATATCAAGGTCGCGCGCAAGCTGGTAATGTTGAAAACCGTCGTCTAAAATCGCAGCATCGGCTTTTTGGCTTTTGAGCAGCTGACTGGCCACTTCAAAACGGTTTTTACCGACGCCCAAAAGCGCTTCCGGAACCTTGGTCTGGAACTCACGCGTTTCGTCATTACCGTAACCGCGCGTTAAAATGAGCGGGGTTTTCTTTTGGTCCAAATAAAACCGGCTGATGTATTGCGTAAGCGGTGTTTTCCCGACGCCGCCCCAGGTGATGTTTCCGATACTGATCACCGGAATCTGAAGCGCTTTGGATTTGAAAACTTTTTTGTCGTAAAACGACTTGCGCGCCTCGACCGCCGTCCGGTACAAACGGCTTGCCAGTGACAGCAAGGGTTTCCAGAACGAAGCGTCGGCGTCGTTGCGCCTGCCTTCAATAATTGACTTAAAATAATTCTTTGTCGTCATGTAACCACCTCAAGTTTTTCTGCTGAACGCAAAATAGGTTCGAGGGCCTGCAAATTTCTTTGCGAAGCGCCTTTTAATCCGTTAACTGTTTTGTAAGCACGCTCACCCATTTCTTTCGTTCTGGGCAGATCCGTTAAAAGCGATAAAGCGTGCTTGTATAATTCTTCCGATCCGGAAACCAGAACAGCACCTCCGGATTTTTCCAACTGTTCGAACACTTGCTCAAAATTGTGAACATGGCGCCCGGAAAGCACTGGCTTACTTTCGCGAGCCGGCTCAATCGGGTTTTGCCCGCCGTGCGGAATCAAGCTTCCGCCGACAAACACCAAATTCGATACCGCATAAAATTTCTGCAAAAGCCCCACAAGATCCACCACCAACACATCAAAAGCTGATTCCCTCCGGCTGTAAAGCACGGCTTGAAATCCGGCATTTTTTGCCAGATTTAATACTTGAAGTGCACGTTCCGGATGGCGCGGCGCTAAAATCAGCTTCAACTTCGGAAATTTCTCCTTTAATTTCGAAAATACCTCGAGCAAAACCGCCTCTTCCCCGTCATGCGTACTGCCGCAGGTCCAAAGCAATTCATTTTGAAGTCCGAGCGCTGTCTGAAATTCACGCAACGCGGCTGCATCTAATTCCGCATCAACGTCATATTTCATATTGCCCGTCACTTGAATCTTATCCACCGAAACTCCCAGCTCGAGAAAACGCTCCCGGTCACCGTTTTCACGTACCAGGCAAAATGAAAGCTTGGCGCAAATGGGCGACATCCAGAACTTAATCTTTCGGTATTTCTTAAAAGCACGCTCCGAAATCCGTCCGTTCATAATGCCGATCGGAATCCGCCGTTCATGCGCCAAATCAATCAGATGCGGCCAAATTTCGGTTTCCATCAAAACAATCATGCGCGGTTTTACCGCATCAATTGCGCGTTTCATCATTGACCGGAAATCCAGCGGAAAATAAACCACGCGGATTTTTTCGTTTTTAAAACCTTGCGCGATTTTCTGGCCTGTCGGCGTCGTGGTCGAAATTAAAATCCGGAACTCCGGAAAACGCGCCTGCAGGTTTTCGAGAAATTTTCGGAGCGCCATGGCTTCACCGACACTGACGGCATGAATCCAAATCCACGGCGCACCGCCGAAATCCTGCGCGAAATTTCCGAGCCGTTCTTTCAAAAAGCGGCCTTGATCGGGCTCCTGCTTTGCCCGCATGATTAAATGAGGCAAGTAAGCCAAACCGTATAAACAAAGAGCTGCTTTGTACAACAAGCGAAACAACATCGCGTCAGGCTCGCGGATGCGCTTTGTCGTACGCTTCGCGCAGCCGTTTGGTTGAAATATGCGTATAAATTTGCGTGGTCGATAAATTCTGATGGCCCAAAAGTTCCTGAACGCTTCTTAAATCGGCGCCGCGATCCAACATGTGAGTCGCAAACGAATGCCGGAGCATGTGCGGCGAGATTTCTTTTGTGAGCGAAATCCGGCGCGCGTACTTAATCAAAATCCGGCGGACACTCCGGTCCGTGAGCCGCGTACCGCTTTTATTAATAAACATGGCATCCGAATTTTTTCCGTTCTTTGACGCCGGCCTCGCATCCGCGTAGGCTTGAATCGATTTAAGCGCGATAGAGCCGACCGGCACAATCCGCTCTTTCTTCCCTTTTCCGCGGATTTTCATAATACCGCTGAACAGATCGACGTCTTCATGATTAAGGCCCGTCAATTCACTCACGCGAATCCCGGAACTATAGAGCACTTCCAAAATAGCTTTGTCGCGCTTTTCTTCCCATTTGCTGCCGTTTGGCGCGTCTAAAAGATGCTCGATTTCTTCAAGCTCAAGGCATGACGGCAGTTTCTTTTCGCGTTTGGGCGTTGCGACACCGACTGCCGGATTGACTTTGAGCATGTTTTCGCGGACGAGGAATTTAAAAAACGACCGGAGGCAGGCCAGCTTGCGCGCAACAGTGCTGCGTTGGTATTGTTTTTCCTTGAGAAGCGCTAAATAGCGGCGGACATCCAGATAATCGAGGGCAGCCAAATCTTTTTCTTTTGAGAAAATGAGAAAATCACGGAGATCAATGCCGTAGTCTTTGATTGTGTGGCTGGAAGCGTTCCGCTCGGCTTCTAAATATTGAAGAAAGCGGTTTACCAAAGACGATTCTTTTGTTTCCTTAGAAGACATGAACTTGATCAGCCCGACCGAGCAAAGCGCCTGCAGATTTAAGCAGTCGGATTGCCTTCGCTAGCTGCCTTTCCTTCGGCCGACTCCTCGCCGGTTTTGGGAAGCTCGTTGACCAGATAAGTGCAGGTCGGATAGTTGGAACAGCCGTAGAACGGACCGCCGCGCCGTGATTTGCGTTTGACCAATTCGCCGCCGCAATTTTCCTGCGGGCATTTGACACCGGTTGAGATTGCCTTCGTGTTGCGGCATTCGGGAAATCCCGGGCATGCGATAAACTTTCCGAAACGGCCCCAGCGGATCACCATCTTCCGCCCGCACTTTTCACAGATCTGATCCGTTTCGACCGGTTCGATCTTCATGTTCTGCATCTCAACCTTGGCCTTCTCCAAATCCACCAAAAACGGCGCGTAAAAATCCTTCAACACCTGCTCCCACTCGATTTCTCCTTCCTCGATCTTATCCAGTTCTGCTTCCATTTGTGCTGTAAATTCCAAATTTAAAACGGTGGGAAAGTGCTGTACCAAAAGGTCCACCACCGTTTCACCCAAATCGGTCGGCATCAATGCGCCGCCTTTTCTCTGAACATAAAACCTCGACAACAAAGTATAAATGGTCGGCGCATACGTACTCGGCCGGCCGATTCCGTCTTCCTCAAGCGCTTTCACAAGGCTCGCATCATTGAAACGCGGAGGCGGTTTCGTAAAATGCTGGTTACCGACAAGTTCTTCAAGGTTCAGCTTTTCGCCTTCCTGCATTTCGGGAAGCACCCTCTGCTCTTCCTCTTCGTCTTCTTTTTGTTCCTCGGCTTCCGCGCTTTTGCGTTTCTTTCTTACCTGTCTTTCCTCAAACACTTTTCCGAATCCCTGAAATATATTGGTCGTGCCGCTGGCTTTGAAGAAATATTTTTCGGCCGAGACAATTTCAACGGACGTCACCAAATCCACCGCATTCGCCATCTGACTGGCCACGAATTTGCGCCAAATGAGGTCGTAGAGCTTAAATTGGTCATCATCCATATATTGGCGCATTAATTCCGGCGTACGCGCGGCGGATGTGGGGCGGATTGCTTCGTGCGCTTCTTGCGCGCCTTTCTTTGATTTATAGACGCGCGGAGATTCCGGGAGGAAATCTTTTCCATAGCTGTCTTGAATAAATTTAACCACTTCCTCTTCCGCGGTTTTCGAAACCTGCACTGAGTCTGTTCTCATGTAAGTGATCAAACCAACGGTTCCTTCGTCGCCGATTTCAAGGCCTTCGTATAACCCTTGGGCCACTTTCATGGTCTTGGCCGCCGGAAAACCAAGGCGGTTGAAAGCTTCCTGCTGGAGTTTGCTCGTGGTATAAGGCGCCTGTGGTCTGCGGACACGTTCTTTTTTGTCGATCGAATGAATTTTAAAATCGGAAGTTTCGAGAAGATTTTTGATCTTTAAAGTTTCGGCTTCATTTTTGAGTTCGACTTTTTTGTCTTCAATGCGGTCGAGCTTGGCCGTAAAAACTTTGTCTTTTTCGCGGTCTGTGAATAACTTCGCCTGAAGCGACCAATATTCTTCGGGAACAAACTTTTTGATTTCGCGTTCGCGGTCTACAATTAAACGCAGCGCAACCGACTGTACGCGGCCTGCGCTCAAACCTCGGCGGACTTTCTTCCACAGAAGCGGGCTGAGCTCGTAGCCGACAAGGCGGTCAAGAATGCGCCGGGCCTGCTGGGCATTCACGAGTTTTTCATTAATGTCACGCGGATGATCAAAAGCACGCCGGACGGCGTCTTTCGTAATTTCGTTGAATTCGACGCGTTTGATAACGCGGCCGTCATCTTCAAGAATAGTCGCCAGATGCCAGCTGATTGCCTCTCCTTCACGGTCAGGATCAGGTGCGAGAAATACTTCTTTCTTGCCTTTTGCGGCTTTTTTGAGCTGGCTTACCACTTTCCGCGCTTTGGAAGGAATGATGTAGGTCGGTTTGAAACTATCCGCAACTTCGATACCCATTTTGCTTTTTGGTAAATCGCGGACGTGGCCGAAAGAGGCTTCAACCTGGTATTCCTTGCCGAGAAACTTGTTGATGGTTTTAGCCTTCGAGGGCGATTCGACGATCACTAAACGTTTTGACATGCCGCTCAGCCCCCCGCCACAGCGTGGACAATTTCAAGCATATCGCCTTCTTTCAGCATGATGTTCTCCCATGGTTCTTTCGGCGAAAGCACTTGTTTATTCAGTTCTACCGCCACGCCCCGAGGCGCTATTTGCATATCTTTTAGTAAGCCCGATAAGTTAAGGCCTTCCTTGATCTCCATCCAATCGCCGTTAATTCTGAGTTTCATCAAATCGATCCTGACAGATAAATCCTGCAACCCTACTTATATCGGTTATTTTGAGACCAAACAAAAACGGTTAATTCTATAGAAGTTCGTTAGATTTGTAAAGGGGAGGATTATCGGACGTTAATGAGTGCTTGTAACTTATTTAAATAAAACAACTTGTGACAGCTATGCGTCCGATTCAGCGTCCTTGGATTTCTTATCAGCATCTGCCGGATGTTCAAGCTTGTAAAGACTTTCAAGCTGTTGGATTTGCGAATCTGTAATAGCGTCCTTCTCAATGCGGCGAATCATGCGCCTTAAAACCGAAAGACGCATATTCATCTTTTCAATGGCCAAAGTCACGACCAAGCGGCTTAAGAGGTTGATCTGGACTTCGGCATCCTGGAGTCTTTTGCTCGACTCGGTACCCAGCTCCCAAAGCTTATCGACATGCTTTTTCATATACCCCATGTCCTGCTGCATCAGCCGGAGCTCGCGCCGGAGCTCCCGAAGCTCTTGATCTGCTGTGATCTTTTTAACATTCACCTTCCGCTTGGCCATACCTTCCCCTTTAACAAAAAATGCCTTCTGACCTTAATCAGAAGGCATTTTCGTCCAACAGTTTTGAATTAAGCCGCAACCACCTGGGTCTTCGCCCATCCGTCTGCTAACCGATTGCCCTTACTGAAAACCATGACGATTTCCACGATGTAGCCAATAATCAGCACAAACGGCACAATCAAGAGGACATTTCGGATGAAAGCTTGAGCAACTGTCACTTTTCCGCCCGTGAGACTGACCAACTTCAGACCCACCATGCTGCGTCCCGGAGAATACACCACATCGCGAAAAATCAACCATCCGATGTTGAGAACGATCAGCAAAATGTTACGGACAACTTCAGGTACCGCAATCAGGATCAAGCCGGCAACCACGCCCAAAATAATCGGAATAAAGAATAGATCGATAATGGCTACCGCAAAGCGCTTGCCCTTTGGAGCCGATGCCGAACCGCTTCCCATTTGAATTGTTTCACTCATCACAAACTCCTTTCATAACTGATGGATTGAACTGTAGAGATAATACCTGAAGATAATAACGTTTTCAAACGCTGTTTTCTTGAGCCCTTTCGTATAGTCCTCCGGGGCGCTTACGGACCAATCCTTTCAATTCCAACTGAAGCAGCTGTTTGCAAAGTGTCCTCGGCTGAAAATTGGCTTCTTTTTCAATTTCCTCCAGCATCAATTCTTGGACTCCGCGAGCTTCATAAATCGAAAGAATTTTTGACTCTTCATCATCGAGTGCCAAATCAGAATGATCGCCGTCCACAACCGCCTCTTCTTTCAATAAGGGGTCCGATTTAAACACAAGTTCCAAATCCGTGAGAATATCTTCCGAAGATTGAACCAGTTTGGCGCCCTGCTGAATCAAAGTATTGGTTCCGCGCGACTGAATCGCATCAACAGGCCCCGGAATGGCGTAAACTTCCCTGTTTTCTTCGGCTGCAAAGGATGAAGTGATTAATGAACCGCTTTTCGAATGCGCTTCAACGACCAAAACGCCGAGCGACATGCCGGCAATGATGCGGTTACGCATCGGAAAATTGAAAGCGAGCGGTTTCATATCCAAAGGAAATTCGCTGACCACGGCGCCCTTCTCCGAAATCTCGTCGTATAATTTCTGATTTTCCTTCGGGTAAACCACGTTGACTCCGGATCCCAAAACCGCGACCGTCCGGCCGCGGGCTTTCAGCGCTCCGCGATGCGTTTCGGCATCCACGCCGCGCGCCATCCCCGAGACAACCGTGACGCCGGCTTCCGCCAGTTCATAAGAAAACCGGTGCGCCATTTTCATCCCGTAGGCGCTCGGATAACGCGAACCGACGAGCGCCATGGCAATCCGGTCTTCCGGAATTAAACGGCCTTTGACATATAGGAGCGCCGGCGGATCATGAATCTCCCGGAGAAGTGACGGATAACGTTCATCCGTGTAACCGATGATTTGAACGCCGAGTTCTGCGCAGCGCTCCAGGACAGACTCCGGCCTATACTGCGATTTCGCAAGTTCGAGCGAACTCAAAAATTCCGGAGAAATAACGCCGGCTAACTGATTTTGAAATTGGAGAGGATATTCGAGAAAACGCGCAAGCGGAATCTTGCTTTCAAAAACCGTTTTGAGCTTTTTTGCGTGGAGGCTAGTTTGAGACAGTAGAAGAATGGCTTCTTCGTCCCGCATAGCCCTCCTTATCTATAAAAATATGCCCACAAGTACGTCGCATTCAGCCAGCTAATCACCTGCACAAATACCAGCCCTACCACAACGCCGAGCACAAACCTGACTACCTTCATGACAAACCTTCACGTTCAACGTTAACGAATCCCTAACTTCCTAAAAATATCCCGCACCAAAGCCAAATCGGGTTTTTGAAACGTCACAACCTCGACTTTTCCGATTCGCCTCGGCAGGATAAAACGAACACGTCCACTGCGTGTCTTTTTATCCCGAAGCATTAAATCAATTAAAGCCTTCGAATGCAACCGATTTTTCCGGCCAACCTCCAAAATGTCGGTCGAAAGGCCCAAACTTTCGATCAAACAGCCCTGTCGGATCACAAAACGAGGCCCTGCCAGGCCTAACCGATGAGCCAGGCAAGCCGCCAAATGCATGCCATAACCTACTGCTTGACCATGAGTTAGCTTATAATTGGAGGCACCTTCCAGAGCATGGCCAAAAGTATGGCCGTAATTAAGGATCATCCGGAGCCCTTTTGTCTCATATTCATCCTTCGCAACCACCTCAGCCTTGATTTTGGCCGACCGGGCCACGACATTCTGCAAGAATGCAAAATCACGGCCTGAGAGGCGCTTCTGTGCGGCATGCGTCAAAAATGCCTCACCATACGCCTCTAAAAGCTCAAATAATTTCGGGTCCCGAATGACGCCGTACTTAATGATTTCCGCAAAAGAACCTTGCAGAACACCGAGCGGTAAATGCGCCACCAAATCCAAGTCCGAAATCACCAATTTCGGCTGATGAAAAGTACCGACCATGTTTTTAGCGTTCGTCAGATCAATTCCGGTTTTTCCGCCGATGGCGCTGTCCACCTGTGCCAAAAGCGTCGTGGGAATTTGCACCACATTGATTCCGCGCATGTAAGTCGACGCCGCAAATCCGGCAATATCACCCGCAACACCGCCGCCCAATCCGATCACGGTGCTCGAGCGGTCGAGCCGGGCGCGTGCCATCGATTTCCACAATTTGAGAAGCTCTGTTTCTGACTTATCTTTTTCATTGCCGTTCGGCAGTTCGTGGTAAATCACTTCAAAGCCGGACTTTTTGAGCGAAGCGTTCAGGATTTTGAAAATTCCGGCTGCTTTTGCGATTTTCCGGTTCGAAACCACAAACACTTTTCGCCCCGAAGCAACCGATTTCAAGAGTTTTCCGGCTTGCTTAAGCAAACCACGCCCGACGAGAATGTCGTAAGGCCTGTTTTTTAAATTCACTCTGATTTTTTTCATCAGTTCACTTGAATAACCGTTCAAAAATTTCCTGCGCAACCTGTTTCGGTGTTTTTTGGTCCGTCAAAAACACATGCTGCGCTGCCTTTTCATAAAGCGGCGTTCTTTCCTCAAAAATCTGTTTCAGGGCTGCTTCCGGAGAATCGCCCCGCAAAAGCGGCCGGTTTTGATTGTGTTGCACGCGTTCCCATAAAATCGAAAAACTGGTTTTTAAATAAATAACGGTTCCCGAGTCCTGCATTTGCTCCACATTTTTCGGCTTCAGCACAACCCCGCCACCCGTTGCCACCACTTGTGCCTTCTTTTGCGACGTTTCTCCAAGCAGCTTCGATTCCAAATCGCGAAATGCCGGCTCGCCGTCTTCCTGGAAGATTTGATTGATGCTTTTTTTCGCGGCCTTGACGATCAAGTCATCAATGTCGGCGGTTTTTGACTTCAAAAATTTTGCCAACTCAACCGCCGTCGTGGATTTCCCGGAACCCATCATCCCAATGAGGTAAATATTTTCCATAGATAAGCCAATCAGCCAGCGGAGGGAATGCTGTGGATTAACTTTTTTTCAATTGTTCCTGATAGCCGTCGTAATTGCGTTTCATTTCGGTGACAGAATCACCGCCGAACTTCTCAACAAATGCATCCGCAAGTTCAAACGCCAAAATGGATTCGCCGATCACGCTTCCGGCGGGCACCGCACAAATGTCGGAACGCTCGAAGTCGGCGCGCTCTTCCTGCTTGGTCTTCATATTGACCGAGCGTAAAGGCTGCCTTAAAGTCGAAATCGGCTTCATTGTCGCGCGGACCACGATTTCTTCGCCGTTTGACATCCCGCCTTCAATGCCGCCTGCGCGATTCGTGGCATGCCGATATCCTTTTCCCTTTTCATATAAGATTTCATCATGTGCTTCGTGACCGGGCGTTTCGGCAACGCGCGTCCCGAGGCCGATTTCCACGGCTTTCACGGATTGCATGCTCATGAATGCCTGCGCAATGCGGCCGTCGAGTTTGCGTTTGTAATGCACGTGCGAACCCAAGCCGATCGGAATATGGTTTGCGCGGACTTCGTAAATGCCGCCGACGGTCGTGCGCGCTTTCAAAGCTTCATCGATCAATGTAATCATTTTCGCTTCGGCATCGCGATCGATGCAAGCTGCTTGCGAACCTTCTCTCTTTTTCAAAATATCCGAAAAAGTGACGGGTTGCTTTTCGCTAATTTTAACGGATCCAATCTGGACAACATGCGCCGCGATTTGGACGTCAAATTGCTTCAAAAATAATTTTGCCATTCCGCCGACCGCGACTCGCATTGCGGTTTCGCGGGCGCTGGCGCGCTCTAAAATTTCACGGATACCTTCGTTGTACTTCAGAGATCCTGACAGGTCTGCATGGCCGGGCCGGGGCCGCGAAAGCTGCGGAAGTTTGTCGATTTTGACATCTTTATTGGCAAGCAAAAAGCCGATCGGTGCACCCGTTGTTTTGCCTTGGTAAATGCCGCCTGTGATCACAACTTCGTCTTTTTCAATCTGCTGACGCCCGCCGCGGCCGTAGCCCTGCTGGCGCCTCGCAAGATCCTGATTGATCGCCGCCAAGTCTACGGGAATGCCGCTCGGCATGCCTTCCAAAATGGCGGACAAATATGCGCCGTGCGATTCGCCTGATGTCATGTATTGCAGCATGAATTTCCTCTTTTCTTAAAAAATGAGATTGCGAAGTAAATAATCACCAAAAAATAAAACCACAACGCCCGAAAGCGCCAAAAAAGGGCCGTACGGAATATAATCTTCTTTCTTCCTGAATTTCACGTAAACCCCGAGCGGAAGCGCAAGGAGCGGCGATAAAAAATAAACCAGCAGGACACCCTGCCAGCCCAAAAAAGCGCCCATCATAGCCATGAGCTTCACATCGCCGCCGCCCATGCTTTCTTTTTTGAAAACAAATTCGCCGAAAACGCCGGTCAAATAAATCGCGCCGCCGCCGGCCAGCGCGCCGATTGCGCTCATCAAAATAGAGCGCAAAATTTCCGTTTCGCGGTGCAAAACCGGAAACGCCGCACTAAAACAAAACCCGAGCGCCAAACCGCCGAGACTGAATTCATCCGGAATAATCTGATGCTCCATATCCGTCGCGCTGATTCCGAGCAAAATCGCCAAAAAGCACGCCGAGGCAGCCGCCTGCCCCGTCCAGCCGAAAAACCGCACGGACGCTAAAAATGCGATGCCGGTTATGAGCTCGATAAAAAAATAACGTGATGAAATCTTGATTCCGCAATGCCGGCATTTCCGGCCCAAAATCAAATAACTGACCAGCGGAATATTGTCATACCACGCAACCGGCTTGCCGCATGCCGGGCAATGCGAGCCGGGCGAAACGATTGACTCCTCGCGCGGAAAGCGGTGAATACACACATTCAGAAAGCTTCCGACAATCAATCCAAACACAAAAAGAAAAACATCAAGCAGTTCGGATGGCATCTTTTAAAGCCTTTCGCATCACGTTGACAGGCGCCCTTTTCCCGGTCCAAATTTCAAATGCTTTAACGCCTTGCATCAAGAGCATCGTTTCGCCGCTTTGAACCCGGTGCCCGAGCCGGCCGGCAAGCTTCAAAAGCGGCGTCTTTTTGTGATAAATCAGGTCGTAAACTAAAATTTTTCGTTTCGGAAAATCCGATTTTGATAAAAGACCGCGCTCGCCCGCCTTTAAACCTACCGAAGTCGAATTCACTAAAAGATCAGTGTTTGCCAACTCCTGTTTCAACCGAGTTTTTGCAGCATTTCGGATGGCCGCTTTCCGGAATTTCTTCTGGAATTCTCGAGCGAGAGATTTTCCTCTCGACTGCGTCCGGTTGATGACCGCGATTTCGCGGACACCTGACTTCAGAAGTGCAACCATCACCGCCCGCGCCGCACCGCCCGCACCTAGAATAACGGCTTTTTTGCCCCGCGCGTGAAATTTACTTTCGCGGAGCCCTGCCAGAAACCCGAAAACATCGGTATTCCAACCGGTCCAACGATTTCCATCGCGTTTCACGGTATTGACCGCACCTGCCAATTTCGCCGCCGGATCAATTTGGTTTAAATAAGGCAAAATCGATTCTTTGTGCGGAATGGTTAAATTGAAACCATCCAGAATCATCCGTTTTTTTGAACACGCGAGCTTTAGAAATTGTTTCGAGCTGCGCTCAAACGGAAGATAAATCGCCGCCATGCCGAGCGCACGGAATGCCGCGTTGTGCATTTCGGCCGACAGTGAATGCCCAAGCGGAAACCCGAAAAGGCCGTAAACCCGGATTTCATCGCTCGGCCCTTTGAAATTCGGAAATTTCATACGGGCGCGCGTTTTGTTTTCAAATAACGGGCACAGACTTTATTAACCGCAAAGATGTACGCCTTGACGCTGGCTTCGATCACGTCCGTGCTCGTACCGCGCCCGGCGACTTCCTGGCCGCCGATTAAAAGTTTTACGGTCACTTCCCCGACCGCGTCTTTGCCGCTTGTCACGGATTGGATCGCATAATGAACGAGCTTCGCGTTCATTTTGACGATTTTCTCGACCGCTTTGTAGCAGGCATCAACCGGGCCATCGCCTTCTGATGTAGCTTCAAACGTTTTCTGTTTCCGCTTTAAACGGACAGTGGCTTTGGGTGTTGAGCCGGTTTCGCTTGAGATTTTTAAATAATCGAATTCCCAAGTTTTTGAAACAGTCGACAGCTGATCTTCAACAATGGTTTCGATATCGCGGTCAAAAACATATTTTTTCTGATCCGCGAGAACTTTGAACCGATCGAACGCCTTGTCGACTTCCTTGGCGCTTAAATGAAAATTGAGTTTTTCCAAACGTTCACGAAACGCGTGACGGCCGGAATGCTTGCCCATGACCAGCTCGCTGCCCGAAAGCCCGATCCGTTTCGGGTCCATAATTTCGTAAGTTTGCCGGAGTTTTAAAATTCCATCCTGATGAATGCCGGATTCGTGTGAGAACGCGTTACGCCCGACAATCGCCTTGTTCGGCTGAACCACCATGCCCGTCAAGCGCGATACCAAACGGGAGGCTTTTGTAATTTCTTCCGGTTTCACATCGGTATAAAGATTGGAAAACGCTTCGTGATCCTTGCGCGTATCGATGGCCATCACGATTTCTTCCATCGACGCGTTACCCGCGCGCTCGCCGATGCCATTCACCGTACATTCCACTTGATTGGCGCCGTTTTCAACCGCTGCCAAGGAATTCGCCACGGCCAAACCCAAATCGTTGTGGCAATGCACCGATAAATTGACGGAACGGCCCAATTCCGGAATTTTGCGGACCAAATGCTGAATTAATTCGCCGAATTCATATGGAAGCGCATAACCGACCGTGTCCGGAATATTGACCGTCGTTGCACCGGCCTCAATGGCGGAAGCAACGGCTTCCACCAAGAAATCGCGTTCCGTGCGTGAAGCGTCTTCCGGTGAAAATTCGATATCGTCGAAAGACTTTTTGGCAGCGCGGATCATCTGCGATGAGAGCTTTAAAATCTCGGTCGGGTCTTTCTTGAGCTTATGCTCGCGGTGAATTTTGGAAGTCGCCAAAAAAACGTGGAGGCGTTTGCGCTTGGCGAACTTCAAAGCTTCTTTAGCGGCTTGAATATCTTTTTCAATCATGCGGGCAAGGCCGCAAATGACGGGTTTTTTAACGCTTTTTGATATTTTCTGGATGGCTTCGATTTCACCGGGCGACGCAATCGGAAATCCTGCCTCGATGATGTCGACGTTCAGACGTTCTAACTGTTTGGCGATTTCAACTTTCTCATCGGGCGACAAAGACGCGCCCGGGCATTGCTCGCCGTCGCGCAATGTGGTGTCAAAAATATAGATTTTTCGTTTTGGTTTGGTTTCCACCGAATTCGTACCTCCAAGCTCATGTGAATGATGTCAAAATTTCCCCGCCAAAGGCGGATTGAAATTTATTTTGCTAGGGCTTTGGCTTTTGGCTTTTTTTCTAGCGAAGCCGAAATCCAAGGCATCATTTCACGTAGCTTGGCTCCGATTTTCTCAATCGGGTGTTCATCACATTCTTTCCGGAGTTTGTTATAAAGTGGACGGCCTTTTTTGTTTTCTTCCATCCACTCTTTCGCAAAAGAGCCGGTCTGAATTTCTTTCAAAATTTTCTGCATTTCTTTGCGCGTCTCGGCCGTAATCAAGCGGCTGCCGCGCGTATAATCACCATACTCCGCCGTATCCGACACGCGGCGGTGCATGCCGGAAATTCCGCCGGCAAAAACAGCGTCAGTGATCAATTTCACTTCATGCAAACATTCGAAATACGCCATTTCGGGCGCATAGCCTGCGTTCACCAAAGTTTCGAAGCCGGCACGGATTAATTCTGAAAGTCCTCCGCACAAAACAGACTGCTCGCCGAACAAATCGGTTTCGGTTTCTTCGCGGAATGACGTTTCAATAACGCCCGCACGGGTTCCGCCGATCGCTTTTGCGTAAGCAAGGCCCACTTTCAACGCCGTTTTCGTGACATCCTGATGAATCGCGACCAAACACGGCACACCGCCCCCTTCCACAAACTGCGAGCGTACCAAAGCGCCGGGCCCTTTCGGTGCAATCATGAACACATCCACCGTTTTGGGCGGTTTGATGTAGCCGAAATGAATATTGAAGCCATGCGAGAACAGAAGCGACTTGCCCGGTTTTAATTCCGGCGCGATATCCTTCTCATAAATCTCGGCTTGTAAATGGTCCTGGGTTAAAATCTGGATAATATCCGCCTGCTGGGCCGCCTCTTTAGCGCTCACGGGCTTAAAACCGTCTTCAACCGCCATTTCGTAATTTTTGCCGCCGGGACGCTGGGAAATAATCACGTCAACACCGGAATCGCGCAGATTGAGACCTTGTCCGCGGCCTTGGATGCCATAACCAACGATGGCTACTTTTTTGCCTTTCAAATGATTCAAATCCGCATCTTGATCGTAATAAATTTTTTTCATTTTAATTTCCTTTTTATGAAGCTTTCAGCTCGCCTTTTCGGCTGAGCGCAATAGTTCCGGTCCGCACGACTTCCCGAATTCCGACCGGGCGCAATAGTTCGAGCATGGCATCGACCTTGCTTTTCGTGCCGGTTACTTCGACCGTCAGCGATTTCGCGTTAATATCAACAACTTTTGCACGGAATGTGTTCACAATTTGTAAAACTTCGGCACGCTTGGCGCTGGAAGCCGTTACTTTGATTAAAACCAGCTCACGCTCAATTTTTTCTTCAGAGAAAATTTTGACAACCTTGATCACGTCAATCAACTTGCCGAGCTGTTTGATGATTTGATCCAAAATACGCTGATCGCCCTGTGCGACAATCGTCATGCGCGAGACAGTCGGATCTTCCGTTTCGCCGACGGCAAGGCTGTCGATGTTAAACCCGCGCGCCGAGAAAAGGCCTGCGACACGCGCCAAGACACCAAAGTGGTTTTCAACCAGAACAGAAAGTGTATGCACCGTTCCATTATCAATAGAGCCCGACCCGTTTGAGCCCTTTGGTTCTTCTTTTTTTGCTGCTTTCGCTGCTGTTTTAGCCATGTCAGTACCCTTTCGATAATGAATTACGCCATGTCGATGACCTGATCGAGCGCCTGGCCCGCCGGAACCATCGGAAACACGTTATCCTGCTTTTCAACTTTAAAATGCATCAAAACAGGCCCGTCATGCTCAAGCGCTTTCTCAATCGCCGGCCGGACCTCATTTTTCTTGGATGCCGAAATTCCCATCATGCCGAAGCTTTCGGCCAATTTCACAAAATTAGGATTTGAAGAACCAAGCTCAGACCCCGAATACCGTTCTTTATAGAACATTTCCTGCCACTGGCGCACCATGCCTAAGTAAGCGTTGTCCAAGAGTGCAATTTTCACCGGAATTTTATAATGTACAGCCGTTGCAAGTTCGAAACTGGTCATTTGAAACGAACCGTCACCATCAATGCAAAACACCGTTTCACCGGGATGTGCCAGCTGCGCGCCGATTGCGGCTGGAAATCCGTAGCCCATCGTTCCAAGCCCGCCGCTGGTAATCATCGTACGTGGCTTAATAAAATTAAACCACTGCGCGGCCCACATTTGATGCTGCCCGACGCCGGTGGTCACAATCGCGTTCGAGTTCGTTGCTTTCCCAAGCTCTTGAATAACAAGCTGCGATTTAATTCCGTCTCCGCCATTTTCAAAACGCATCGGGTGCTTCTGCTTCCACGCGGCAATCTGTTCGTTCCACGCTTTCAAATTCAAATGTTTCACGAGCTTGTTCAGTTCTTTCAAAATCGCGCGCACATCGCCCACGATCGCGCAATTGACTTTCACGTTTTTCGAAATCGAAGCAGGATCGATATCAATGTGAATAATTTTCGCGTGCGGCGCAAACTTATCGAGCTTCCCCGTCACGCGGTCATCGAAACGCGCACCGACCGAAATTAAAAGATCACAGCCCTGAACCGCGTAATTTGCATAAACCGTTCCGTGCATGCCGAGCATCCGCAGCGATTGTTCATGCGTTTCCGGAAACGCTCCAAGGCCCGCCAGCGTTGTGGTCACCGGGATACCGGTTTTTTCCGCGAGTTCCAAAAGTTCTTTGCTCGCACCGCTTGCAATCGTTCCCCCGCCCACATAGAGAATCGGGCGTTTGCTTTTGGCAATCAAATCGGCCGCAAGTTCAATATTTTCCGGCTCGCCTGCGATCGGCGGATTGTAGCCGCGAATGGAAATTTTAGATGGATATTCAAACTCCATCGTCGCGCGCGTGACATCCACAGGAAGATCGACCAGCACCGGGCCGGGCCGGCCGGTCGATGCGATATAAAACGCTTCCTTAATAATGCGCGGCAAATCTTCAACTTTTTTCACTAAATAACTGTGTTTCGTAATCGGGCGCGTACAGCCGATCACATCCGCTTCCTGAAATGCGTCGTTCCCGATTAAATGAGTCGCCACCTGCCCCGTGATGCACACCATCGGCACCGAATCCATATTCGCCGTTGCGATGGCCGTCACCAAATTGAGTGCGCCGGGGCCTGAAGTCACCATACAAACCGCCGGCTTACCGGTTGAACGCGCGTAACCATCTGCCATGTGGCCTGCGCCCTGCTCGTGGCGAACCAGAATAAAATTCAGGCCCGAATCATATAGTGCATCAAAGGTCGGCAAAATCGCGCCGCCCGGCAACCCAAAAATATACGGAGCGCCTTCGCGCTTTAACATTTCAATCGTAATTTGTGCGCCAGTTAGTTTCATTTTATTTTTTTCAGTGTTGTAAACCAGTCCATGACTTTTCCGATTTGTTCCGGATAAGCCTTGCGGTCTAAATTTTCAAATGCTTCAATTTCGATATTCTGCCCGCGCAGCGCAAGCTGTTTATGCTTCTCGGTAAAATTTGTCCCATCAATCAACGGATCCTTCATACCGTACAAAATCAAAAACGAAACATTTTTAACTTTACTGTGACCGTAATTTAAAAATGGTTCATAGCGGCCTTCTGCGCCGCCGCCGATTAAGCCAACCATCCGAAATTCGTCGGGATACCGGAACGCCAAATAATAAGCGTAATGAGCGGCTTCGCCGAACGCTGAAAGTAAAATTTTGTCGCTCGCGATCGAATAACGCCGCTTGATCTCTTCCACAATCCCGAGCGTCCGTTCGTCGGAGCCGAACGGCATTTCCTGCGGATTCAGATACGATATAAAAAGAGCGATTACCTTCCGCTTTTTGGCTTCCGCAAGCCATTTATCGACAAACAATTTTCCTTTTTCTGCCTCATCCGAATAAAGCACCACGGCAAGCGGCCAATCTTGCTTGGCATCATAATTTTCCGGAACGTAGAATGACGCGCCGTAGCGGTCTTCCTTGAAATCAACCAGACCGAGCACCGGATCACCGTAAAACTCGGCAAAAGAACGGTTGGCAAAAATACATAGCCCGCAGATTATAAACACCAAACCAAGTAGTCGCTTCATTTGCTTGCCAGATAATTTATGATTTCAGATATAAGAATAAAAAACGCGAATTCGCATGCCGCATAAAGGCGCGTTTCATGCTTCTTCGCGTGGAAAGCATAGACAACAACTCCGATTTGCCGTAACTATCGATAAATGGAGAAGTTAATTATAGTGAGAGCCTGATTTTTTGTCAAACCTTGTTTGGATACGTAACCTATTGAAAACACTTGAGATATGGAAATCGGCAAAAGAAATAAGGAGTAAAAGGCAGGAAAACTAAAAAATACCGGCTTTGAGAAGATCTTGAACATCCAAGAGCCCGACTGCGCGGCCCTTTTGATCTACGACAGGAAGTTCGTCAATTTTACGGTCCCGAAGCTTTTGAAAAGCTTCCGCTGCCAGATGATCCTGCAAAATCGTGGTCGGTTTCCGGGTAGCGATTTTCGAAATCCGCATCTGAAGAATGCGGACACCCTCTTCCCTCAAATGACGCCGCAAATCGCCGTCGGTAAAAAACCCGACCAGCCTTCCGCTTGAATTCACAACACTGCAAGATCCTGCACGTGCAGCCGTAATCGCAAAGAGCGCTTTCTCGACGGTGGTCGATTCTTTCACAACCGCGTGCGCTTTTCCGGTCCGCATGATGTCTTTCACGCGCAGCAGTTTTTTACCGAGACTGCCGCCCGGATGCAAAAATGCGAAATCTTCGGATTTAAAGCCTTTTCGTTTCGCAAGACATAACGCAAGCGCATCGCCAAGCGCAAGCGCAACCGCTGTTGAAGCGGTCGGTGCCAAGCCCCATGGGCAAGCTTCGGAATGAACGCCGACATCCAGAACCACGTCCGCATGGCGCGCCAAAGTGGATTTCAAATTCCCCGTTAACGCGATTAATTTGGAGCCGATTTTTTTAATCGTGGAAAGCAGTTTTGTGATTTCTTCCGTTTCCCCGCTGTTTGAAATCGCTAGCACAACGTCATGCCTCGTCACCATCCCCAAATCACCGTGAATGGCTTCGGCCGGATGTAAAAAAAGACTCGGCGTTCCCGTCGAAGCAAGTGTTGCCGCGATTTTTCGGCCGATCAAACCGGGCTTGCCCATTCCCGTGATGATGACACGGCCTGAGGCATTTTCGAGCAAGCTGAGCGCTTTCTCAAACTTTTGGTCAATGCGCGACAAAAGCGCTTTGATCGCGTCAGCTTCAACTTTGATGATTTTTTTGGCCAGCGTGCGGTCGGATTTCATTTTAGTGGACAGGCGCTACCCGGCGGATGTGTTTTAAAACCGTAAGAAGCGACTTGAGTTCTGAAAGCGGCAAATTGTTTGGCCCGTCGGATTTGGCTTCCTTCGGATTTTCGTGGACTTCCATGAAAATCGCATCGGCACCGCTCGCAATCGCGCAGCGTGCAAGCGTCGGAATAAATTCGGCGTTACCGCCTGAAGCATGCCCCAAGCCGCCCGGAAGCTGTACGGAATGCGTTGCGTCGAACACAACCGGATAACCCAGTTCGCGCATGACCGGGATCGCGCGGAAATCGCTCACCAAATAATTGTAGCCGAACGAAACGCCGCGCTCCGTGAGTAAAATATTGCGGTTTCCGGCGGCCTCAATTTTTCGGACGATATTTTTCATATCCCACGGCGCCAAAAACTGGCCTTTCTTCACGTTCACAATTCTTTTCGTCTTGGCACACGCAACCACCAAATCCGTCTGACGGCACAAAAACGCCGGGATTTGCAGAATGTCGATCACTTCAGCAGCCGGCTTCACCTGCGCAATTTCGTGAATGTCGCTTAAAATCGGAACATCAAATTCCTTTTTGATTTTCTTCAGAATTGCCAAGCCTTTTTTGATACCAGGACCGCGAAAGGAATCTCCGGAAGAGCGGTTGGCTTTGTCGAAACTGGATTTATACACGTACGGAATCTGAAGTTCGCGTGCGACCTGCGAAATTTTCTCGGCGTGGCGCAGCGCGCTTTTCTCGTTTTCAATGACACAGGGGCCCGCGATCAACACAAACTCGTTCGGGCTTCCGAAAGTAATGTCAAGCAAGCGTACTGGTTTCATGGATGGTTTCGGTGTTTTGGTTATCGTCGTCTTGTTCATGATCCGCTAAATCAACCGAGCGCTTAAATTGAAGCGCCTTGGCTACAAATGATTTGAACAATGGGTGCGGCACGTCAGGCTTTGATTGAAACTCCGGATGAAACTGGCCGGCCACAAACCACGGATGTTCCGGCAACTCAACGATTTCAACCAGCTTATTATTTTGATAGGTTCCCGAAACGCGCAGCCCGTGTGACTCGAGCGTTTCACGGTATTTGTTATTGAATTCGTAACGGTGGCGGTGGCGCTCTGAAATTTGGTCTGCGCGGTACGCGTCATGCGCTTTCGTATTTTTTTTCAAATCGCACGGATATGCACCCAAGCGCATGGTGCCGCCCAGGTCTTTAACGCCCTCCTGCTCTTCCAGCATGCTGATCACGGGATGCGGGGTCTTTTTATTGAATTCGGTGGAGTTTGCATTTTTGAGATTGGCAACGTTGCGCGCAAATTCAATCACAGCGCATTGCATCCCCAAACAAATGCCGAAAAACGGCACTTTATTTTCACGCGCGTACTGAATCACGCGGATTTTTCCTTCGATGCCGCGGCTGCCGAATCCACCCGGAACCAAAATACCGTCAATATTCCAGAGAAAGCGGTCCAAATTCCCCTTCATCATCCGCTCAGCGTTGTAGCGGCGGATGATCACTTCCGTATTACTTGCAATACCGGCATGCGTAAGCGCCTCATAAATTGATTTATAGGCGTCTTTCAGTTCGATGTATTTTCCGACCACCGCGATTCTGACGCGATGCTTCGGATTAAGGACCTTATCCACAACGTTCGATTTCCAATCCTGCAAATTGCCGGCTTTATAATCGATTCCCAAAAAGCGGCAAATCGCTTTGTCGAGTCCTTGCTCTTTAAACATCAGCGGGACTTCATAAATCGTCCGAACGTCGCGCGCTTCGATGACGCCGTCGGTATCCACGTCGCAGAAAAGCGCGATCTTACGTTTCAAGTCATTTCCCAGGCGGCGTTCCGTCCGGCAAAGCAAAATGTCGGGCTGAATACCGATTTCGCGCAAACGGCCGACGCTGTGCTGAGTCGGTTTTGTTTTGAGTTCTCCGGCTGCCCGGATAAACGGAAGAAGTGTGAGGTGAATGAAAATCACATTGTCGCGCCCGACTTCGTGGCGGAATTGGCGCGCGGCTTCCAAAAACGGAAGCGATTCGATATCGCCGACCGTTCCGCCGATTTCGGAAATCACGACATCGCAGCGTTTGCCTTTCGACACTGCGCGGATTCTTTCCTTGATTTCATCCGTGATGTGCGGAATTACTTGAACGGTGCTGCCCAAATAATCGCCGCGCCGCTCTTTTGAAATCACGCTGTAATAAACCTGGCCGGTCGTGACGTTGCTGAACTTTCCGAGCGGTGAATGTGTGTAGCGCTCGTAATGGCCCAAATCCAAATCCGTTTCGGCGCCGTCATCCGTCACGTAAACTTCGCCGTGCTCGTAAGGATTCATCGTGCCGGGATCCACGTTGATGTAAGGATCCAGCTTTTGCATCATGACTTTAAGCCCTTTGGTTTCGAGCAGCTTGCCGATGGACGCGGAAGCAATGCCTTTGCCGAGCGATGAAACCACGCCGCCGGTCACAAAAATATACTTAGGCACGGGCGCCTTCTTTCAATATTTTCTCCACTTTTTTCAAATCCTCTTCCGTATCAACGCCGATCGAATCGTAAGCCGTTTCCAAAACTTTGATCGTAAAACCGTTATCGAGTACGCGCAGTTGTTCTAATTTCTCGCGTTTTTCTAAATTCGACGCCGTCAGCTTCGGAATTTTAATCAAAAACTGACGCTCATACGCGTAAATCCCGAGATGCTTAAAAAAATCTGTCGATGCCTTTTCGCGGTCATGCGGAATCGGCGAACGCGAAAAATAAAGCGCTTCATCCTTCTGATTTTTGACCACTTTTACGACATTCGGGTTCAGAAAATCGGATTCTTCGCGCATCCGGATGCAAGCCGTCGCCATTTTCAAATCCGGCTCGACTTCAAAAGCGGAAATCAGATCATCGATTGCGCTCGAATGAAGGAGCGGCTCGTCCGCCTGTAAATTCACATACACATCGGCCGGAAATTTTTCCGCCACTTCCGCAATTCTTTCGGTACCGCTTTGGTGATACTCACTCGTCAGCACCGCTTCGCCGCCGAACGCTTCGACGGCCTTTATCAAATCTTCGTGATCACAGGCCACTAAAACTTTTGCACATTTTTTGGCGCGCTTTGCATTTTCGTAGGCGTATTGTATCAAAAGTTTGCCAGCAAGAGGCCTTAAAAGTTTGCGCGCAAGTCTTGTGGATTCAAGCCGGGCCGGAATCACGCAAATTGCTTTCATGTGCTTTTCCCGCTCAGCGCATCCAGCAATTCTTCCTGCGAAAGTGTTGCGGTTCCGAGTTTGCCGACCACAACGCCCGCGGCTGCGTTCGCTAAAAACGCGGCTTCTTTCATCGTGGCGCCGGATGCCAATGCCAAACCGAAAACGGAAATCACGGTGTCGCCCGCTCCGGAAACATCATACACTTCGCGCGCGGCGGTCGGAATCCGCGTGATGTCGCCATTTTTTTCAAACAGCATCATTCCCTCTTCGCCGAGCGTCATTAACACGGCATCGCATTCAAATTTTTCAAGCAACCGCTCGCCGACTTTTTCGAGCGACGGTTGTTCATCCGAAGTTCGGGCGCCATAAGCCGCCAGTGCTTCTTTTTTGTTCGGCGTAATGGCAGTGACGCCTCTATAGTATGAAAAGTTTTTCTCTTTTGGGTCCACCAGGATCGGAACTTTACGCGAACGGGCCAGTTGAATGATTTCACGCAAAAGCTCGGGCGTGACAACGCCTTTTCCGTAATCTTCGATAATTAAAACATGTGAATGATTGAGAGTTTCGCGGACAAATTTGAGGATTTGTTTGGAGTCGGCTTCGCTGATATTCCCAGACTTTTCGCGGTCGAAGCGGACCACTTGCTGCGAATGCGCAATCACACGTGTTTTTAAGGTTGTCGGGCGGGCCTTATCGTAAATCACGCCGCCGGTTTCGATTTTTTCGCGGCGCATAACTTTCAGCAGCATTCTACCGTAAAGATCACGGCCCACGACGCCGCACGGATACACGATGCCTTTCAGCGAACGGATATTATGCGCCACATTGAGCGCCCCGCCCGGCATGAATGATTCACGGTCTACACGCACAACCGGAACCGGCGCTTCGGGAGAAATGCGGTCTACCGTTCCCCAGACAAATTCATCTAATATGAAATCGCCGATAATGATGAGGTGATTTTTGTTGAAGTGCCGAATGAGACTGGTAAAACGGCTCTTGGGAATCGATGTTTTAGGAGTTTTAGGTGTCTTGCTCTTGATCGCCATGTTAATGAATACGGTTTGGATGGATGACAATTAACATGGGTGCGTACTCTACCATCCGCTGAAAGGAATGTCAATCAATCGGGTTTTATCAGAAAATCCCGCAAAGACTGAATGAGGCCGAAACTTTCAAACTTCAGGTCATCCCAACGCCCCCAAGCCGTCCACACAAGTAGCAAAATCAGGAAAATCAGGAAAATAATCTTTTCGTAGACAGAGTATGGCTTCATAGGAAATTGCGTGGAGGGAATATTCGGGTTTATATCAAAAACTCAGGGCATCGTCAAAACAAAAACACGGCTTCCGCGCTTGAGCGTCACGGAATTTTGATCGATCGACACCACGGAAGCATCATTCACGATTCCGCCGGTTTGCACGATCTTGCCGTTGATGAACGCATAGCGTTCTGACCCGCCGATCCCGTAAACACCGGTCAATTGATATTGAGACTTCAGAGGCCGCGGTGTTTTTCGTTCTTTGCGGATGATGCGTTTAGATTCCGGTTTGGGCGCCTGGATCGCGGGAGCTTGCGCTTGACTAACAACCGCCGGCGCTTGAATTTCCGTCAAGAGAGCTGCATCGGCCTGAATGCCGGAAACAGGTTCTGCGATTGTTTGGTTCAAAATCGAGTCATGGCTGACAGAAAAACGAGATAAAAGCAGGAAGAGCGCCACCACAATCAAGACTGATAATCCGACCAATGAAACAATTAAGAATGAATTCGGAGAAGCAGCCTGAGTTTTGGCTTTCTTCTCAGGAAGCGGTTTCGGAATTTCGGTTGGCGCCTCGACTTTGATTTTGGGGCGCGGCGTAACCGGTTGAACTTTTGGAGGCGGCGGCTCGTCTAAAACCGCAACTTCGGAACGGCTTGCTGAATGAGTGGCGGCTGAAACTTCGCTGCTGGTCCACTTTCGAAACTGCTCGGCCCTTTTAAGGGCATCGTTGATAATGCTCATGTCATGACCTCAAGCAGCGGCGGCCATCTCCGGTATCCATGCCAAATCACTTCTGGCTTCTTCCACATTGGAAGCGTTCACGGCCCGCGCGCCTTTTGCATAAGCCGACAAAAGCGTCCGGTCGCACAAAACATTGATGAGCCGCGGAATGCCTTCCGTGCAGCGGTAAATTGCTTCAAACGCAGACGCATCGATCGAAAGCATTTCTTCCATCCAGCCCACCACACGAAGACGATGGATGATGTAGGCTTTGGTATCGTTCAAATCGAGATTACGCAGATGATAGGAAACCACGATTCTCTGACGGAGCTGCTCCAAATTCGGGCTGTTCAAGGTATCTCGAAGTTCGGGCTGGCCGACCAGAATGATTTGAATCAGTTTGTGCTTGTCTGTTTCTAAATTCGAAAGCAGGCGGATTTGCTCAAGCGCTCTTGGTTTTAAATCCTGCGCTTCATCCACGATCAATACGGCGTTCGACCCCTGTTCAAACTCGTGAAGCAAAAAGCGGTTTAATAAATCAAAGTATCTTTTTTTATTTCCCGAAACGGGCGGCAAGATCACCAGATTTGAATCTTTCTCTACATTCTGCGGATAAAGGCTTCTGCGCACACCCACGCCGAAATCTTCAACCACCGAAAGCAAAATCTCGGATTCCGATAAATTCGGATTTAAAATCAACGATGTTTTCGCGCGGCCTTTTAATTTCTCAAGCAAAAGGCGGCAAAGCGTAGTTTTTCCGGCTCCGATTTCGCCGGTAACGGCAATAAAACCTTTCCGGGATTCAATTCCATAAAGCAAGCTCGAAAAAGCTTCGGTGTGCTGACGGCTAAAGAAGATAAACCTGGGATCTGGGGTAACGTTGAAGGGGCACTCTTTAAATCCGAAAAACGATTCGTACATATCGGGCGGATGCTTTCTTATTTAATAGTGATTTCTAAGACCTTGCCGTCCTTTCTAGGAATATCGACATTTACCGAAACACCTTGATGGCAAACATATTCTTTTTCTTCGTGCGTTTGAAGGTCGGTAGCTTTGACGCGCCTGACCCGCCCGTTGGGGAGGCCCAATTCGACCACGGCGCTTTTGTCTTCTTTTCCGTTATTGACCGCGATCAAATAAAAACGTTTCCCTTTCCGAAATAAGCTGGTTTTAACATCGCGCGTAGTCGTATGGGTATAAATCGCAATTCCGAAATAGCTAAGGATAGCCAGAATAATTTCCTTCGTCGGTTCCACGCCCAAGTGGAAAATCGTGCCTTTCCCTACTTTTTTCTCATAACCGATGATATGGGAACCGTAATTGCCAAAATCCACCTTGACCGGTTTGCCGCTGCAGTGATCATAACTAAAAACCGAGCTATTCGCTTCTGCGCTGGATTTTTTATCAAGCTTGATGACAAACTTCCTACGGAATTCAAATAAAATCCGGGAGGGTTCCTCAAAGCCCAAAATATCGCAGGTTTCGAAATTATCATCTTTTCTCGGAAAATTGCGGAATGCCACCAAAATACCGCCTTTCTCCACGTACTTTCTTAAATTATTCTGCGCTTTCCTGCCGAGCCATTGATTACCGGAATAAAACAGAATCGGCTTGTCGCTCAATCCAATTTCGGGGTTGATAAATTCATAATCCAGGTCAGCTTCATAAAGCGCCGTCAAAATCTGGCTTTCGACCGGCATCGTGCGCGCCGCATATTGAATGGGATTGAACGTCACAGCGATGTTCGTTAATTTTTCCAATGACGGCGGATCAAGTTCGCGATAAAGATGAACCAAGTCTTTGAAAACGTGATAAAGCTCGGCGCGCGGCCTTCCCCATTCGTTAATGGGCGACATGTACCAATTGTCGCGATTGACGAGCATATACCAATTCCATCCGGCCGCACCGCCCTGCAAAGCGGAAAGTGTGATCAGGCGGTAGTGATTCGGCATCAGGACACCGGATTCATAATGCCGCGCATGCCAGACACCTGCGGCAAATTCGGCAATATAAGAAACTTTCGAAATGCTCTTTAAATATCGGATCTTGTCAACCATCTTGCGGTGTTCATGCTCATCTTCCATTAATTCATTGGAAGGATAAAGATCGACTCCGACCATATCGCTTTCAGACTGCATGCGCGCCCAATCGTGGGCATAAAAAAACGGATACAGGTTCAAATAGAGCGGAACATCGACGCCGAGCTTGCGGAATATCTCGATATTCCATTTGGCACACTGATGTGCGTAATCATATTTGAATTCAAAATAATCAAGATTTCGGCGGAGTTCTTTATCACCCTTTAAAGGAAGCCCGCGCTCATCTTTCATCATGCAAGCAATAAACGGGCCGGCCTCGTTGAAGCTTTTGTATTCGGTTTTCCAGTTTCGGTTGAGCAAATCAATATCGCCGCCGTAACGCCGGCTCAAAAATTCCTGGAACATGCCGGGTTTTCCGGCAAGTCCGTATTGATGCCCGAATGCATCCGGCCACGGATCGATTTCGTTGTCGGCTTGGACAAGAACAATGTGGCCTTTGGAACGCGATGCCAAATATGGTTTGATGACGGCGGTGACTTTTCTTAAATAATTTTCGGCGTATCCCAGGAACTTGGGATGAAGGCGGTGATATTTATAGGCGTAAGAAGGAATGCCGTCATTCGGCCATTCGCTGTAAATATAAGGACCGGGCCGGATGATGACCCAAAAACCCATCTTGCGTGTTAACTCCAGAAAGCTTACGAGATTGCGGGTTTCATCCGTTTTGCCATGAAAATCGAATTTGCCTTGCTTGTATTCGTGATAATCCCACGGCACATAGGTAGAAACAATATCAAGGCCCATTTCCTTGACTTTGGTAAGAATGGCTTTCCAGTAGCTGGGATTGAGGCGCCAGTAATGAACTTCGCCGCTGATAAGGGGGATTTTTTTGTTGCCGAACTGAAGCTGACGATCTTTAACCTGGATGTGTCGCATAGTTTCAAATTTCAAACTGCAAGCTACAGGCTACAAGCTACAAGCAGAAACGCACTATCTTGAAGCCTGAAGCTTGAGTCTTGTAGCTTGAAGCATCGCTGTTAGACTAAGATATTAACCAATCTCCCGGGGACTATAAAGATTTTATTTATCTTTTTGCCGTCGATAAGGGGTTTAATATCAGGAAGTTCGAGTACTTTTGCCTTTAATTCATCTTCCGATATATTGCGCGAAACGACGATGCGTGCCTTGATTTTACCCAATACTTGAACGGCAATTTCGGCCTCGTCCTGAACTAAGTACTTCTTATCGTAAGAAGGCCACTTTTCATAAGCCAGTGTTTGCGAATGCCCCAGCCGGCTCCAAAGTTCTTCGGCAATGTGCGGCGCAAACGGCGCCAAAAGCAGCAGAAAGGTTTCGAGCATTGATTTTGGCTGCGTTGCAGCTTTTGTCATTTCGTTCACAAACACCATCAGCGCTGAAATCGCTGTGTTGAAACGCATGTTGTCCAGATCGTCCGTCACCTTTTGAATCGCTTGATGCAGAACGCGTAATTCATCATTCGTCGGCTGCCGGTTTTCAATCGTTTTTTGAAGCTTGTCGTCACGATCAACAAAAAGGCGCCAAACACGCGCCAAAAACCGTGAAACACCTTCCACCCCGCGCATGGACCACGGCTTCACCATTTCAAGCGGGCCCATGAACATTTCATAAAGCCGCAGACTGTCTGCGCCATATTCGCGGATCACGTCATCGGGATTGATCACATTGCCGCGCGATTTGGACATTTTCTGATTGTCCTCGCCCAAAATCATTCCTTGATTAACAAGTTTTTGAAAAGGTTCCTTTGTTGAAACCACGCCGGCATCGTAAAGCACTTTATGCCAAAAGCGTGCGTACAATAAATGAAGCACCGCGTGCTCGGCACCGCCGACATAAAGGTCGACCGGCATCCAATATTTTTCTTTTTTGGGATCAACGAGTTGTTTGCCATTTTTCGGATCCAGGTAGCGCAAATAATACCAGCAGGAACCGGCCCATTGCGGCATCGTATTGGTTTCGCGTTTCGCCGGCTTCCCTGTTTCAGGATCTTTGGTGTTGACCCAATCCGGAATCCCGGCGAGCGGACTTTCGCCGGTTCCGGTTGGTTTGTAAGATTTAGTTTCTGGAAGCATGATGGGCAAATCTTTCTCAGAAAGCGGTTTTGGTTTGCCGTCGACATGAATCACCGGAATCGGCTCGCCCCAATACCGCTGGCGCGAGAAAAGCCAGTCGCGCAGCTTGTACTGAATTGATTTCTCGCCGATTTTTTTATCTTCGAGCCATTTTGTGATTTTTTCCTTTGCAGCGTCACTCGGAAGTCCGTCGATAGAAAATGATTTATCCGGCGTGGTTGAGTTGATGCATTTTCCGATACCGGTGAAAGCTTCGTTCGAAATATTGCCGCCTGAAATCACTTCGACAATCGGGAGTTTGAATTTTGTCGCAAATTCAAAGTCGCGCTCATCGTGCGCAGGAACTGCCATGATGGCTCCTGTGCCGTAACTGATCAAAACGTAATCCGCAATCCAAATCGGAATTTGTTTTTGATTGACGGGATTGATGGCGTAAGCGCCGGTAAAGACACCCGTTTTTTCTTTGGCTAGGTCTGTGCGCTGCAAGTCAGTTTTACGCGCGGTCTGATCAATGTAAGCTTCAACAAATTTTTTCTGATCAGCGGTTGCCATTTTTTTGACAAGCGGATGCTCAGGCGCTAAAACCATGTAAGTCGCGCCAAATAAAGTATCGGGACGAGTTGTAAATACGCGGATTTTCTCATTCGAACCCGCTACTTGAAAATCCACTTCAGCACCGACGGACTTTCCGATCCAGTTGCGCTGCATTTCTTTAATAGCAGGCGACCAATCCAGTTCTTCCAAATCTTCCAGCAGCCGGTCCGCATATTCCGTGATTTTTAAAATCCACTGCCGCATCGGCTTTCTCACAACCGGATGGCCGCCGCGCTCCGATTTGCCGTCAATCACTTCTTCGTTGGCGAGCACAGTCCCAAGCGCTTCGCACCAATTCACCGGAACTTCCGCTTCGTAAGCGAGCCCTTTTTTGTACAGTTGGAGAAAAATCCATTGTGTCCATTTGAAATAATCGGGATCGGTTGTATCGACTTCGCGGTCCCAGTCGTAGCTGAAACCGATCGATTGGATTTGCCTGCGGAAAACACCAATGTTTTTCTCGGTGGTGGCTTTGGGGTGCGTGCCGGTTTCAAGTGCGTGCTGCTCGGCCGGAAGTCCAAACGCATCCCAGCCCATCGGATGCAGGACATTGAAGTCACGCATACGTTTATAGCGTGCGAGAATGTCGGTGGCAGTGTAGCCTTCCGGGTGGCCGACATGAAGCCCCGCACCCGAAGGATACGGAAACATGTCGAGAATGTAAAATTTCGGCTTTTCGCTTCCCGGCTCTCCCGGATCCGGCGTCTTAAAAGTTTTATTTTGAACCCAATGCTTTTGCCATTTGGGTTCAATTTGGTCGAATGGATAGGGTTTGTGTTTGTCGGTCATAACTTTACACGTGCCGCACTTGAGTTTTGCCACTCAAGTGCAGGCGCTGACTTTGATTAATAATCGAATGGAACACTTTAATGAAAGTCAGTGCCGCCCCTGAATATCAAGAAACGAAAAAACGTGTTTTATCGAGATTCAGGGGCAGCGCTGATTCCCAAATAGTGTTATTTAATTTTTAATGAAAATCAGTGCCGAAGGAGGGAATCGAACCCACACGGTGTTTGAGCACCACTGGATTTTGAGTCCAGCGCGTCTGCCAGTTCCGCCACTTCGGCACAAGGATTAGTACAACGTGATAACAAACAACAACATATCAAAAACTAAATTTGGACCAGACGAGGATTGAACTCGTGACCTCTACAATGCCATTGTAGCGCTCTCCCAGCTGAGCTACTGGCCCGAATATCTTCTGCCTTAAAAGTCTCAGGTGCTTATTCATAAAGGAAGATGTTCGCCCCAGGAGCTGACAAAGTCAGCGACGCGGGGCTACCCATAATCCTGTGGTATTTTACCTTAGATACCACTAAATCTAGTATTACTGATAAAAAATCTTAAAAATTTCCTGCAAATTTCTTAAGTTCGCTAACCCGCTGCCGATACAACTCTACACGATGAAACAGACATACGCTTGTACATCCTGTCAGTGGTCCGGCGAAGAAGCCAAGTTCTCAACCAAGATCTTGAGCATTATGTACCGGCCCAAACACGACAACATCCAAGCTTTCAAGCAAATCAAGTGCCCGCGCTGCCACAGCCTCGTCACCATTGTGTTCGAGACACTTGACGGCGCCGTTCCGAAATAATTCAAATTTCCAAAAAACTAAATTCCGTTATCCCTCACCCATTTCTCAAAATGGGACATCTGCTTGTAATGCGTTGAATCCAAAAGAAGTGGCGTCATCGACACATAACCTTCTCGAATCGCTTCTTCATCGCTCGTGCCGTCCGGACTTAAAATTTCGATATCGCCGCGGACTTGATACGGTTTCCGGCCGTTAGATCCGGATTTTTTAATTTCCTCAAACCATTCGTCAAACCGTGAATGCGCCTGTTTCGTCACTCGAATCCCTTTCACCTGCTGAGATTCGACGGGAGGTACATTGATATTTAAAAATGTATCTTTCGGAAAATGTAAATTTTTATAGCCATGCACCAACTTTGATACGAGCTTCCCGGCATATGCGAAATCGCGCGTTTGCTGCTTGCCTTGCGAAATGGCGATCGACGGAACGCCGTTGATCAATCCTTCACGCGCCGCCGACACAGTCCCTGAATAATAAACGCTGATACCCGTATTTAACCCCAGGTTAATGCCCGATATAATGAGGTCGACTTTCTTCTTCAAAAGCTCCGCAAACGCAAATTTCACACAATCAGCCGGCGTTCCTTCGACCGAATATCCTTTTAGCCCGTCCCCGATGTGAACCGATTCGACCCAAATTTCATCATAAAGAGAAATAGAATGCGCCGTCGCCGACCTTTCCTTGTGCGGTGCTACTACCAGGCATTCGGCTTCTTTGTGGATCGCATCCACAATCGCCCTTAACCCCGGCGAGTGAATACCATCGTCATTGGTAATCAGGACTCTCATAAGCCGCGTATTATAACACAGAGCCCGGAAGCAGGCTTGAAAATTTTACCTGTTGAATGCCGTGGCGGCGCAAAAACAAGCGCCATGATCGTTTCGAAAAAAGCTTGCGCTCGCATTCGCGCCCCTTTAAGAACGAACTTTTGGAACGCAGGTCGGAATCAACAAAACCGGGATGACACATAATTTCGCTCGTCCCCTGCGGTAAGTTTTCAAGAATCGTCAGCAAACTTGTGTGAGTCCAATATTTTTGCGGCGATAAATTCCCAAAAAAATAATCGGTTGTCGCTGCGCTTCGAAGCGTAGCCGACCGACGGGCCGGGATTTTATATTTTCTCGAAATTTTGGATAAGACCAACGCAACTTTTGGCGATGCATGAATGTGATGATGCGTATCTAAATGATCCGGCTTCCTTTTAAACACTGTTTGAAACTTTTTGATCTGTGATTCATATTCAGCGAATAAAACATGCGGGTCAAATTTGCCGGATAGGTATGCGCTTGCCTTTTTGAATTTCGGAGAACCCGATGTGACATTCAAATGAAGCCCAACGCTAAGGCCCGGGCGTTTACTGAGGCCCGATATTTGATATGAGGACAGCGGAAAATTAATCATCACGCTTGTGGAATTCACAATGCCGCGGTCATGCGCGCAAAAAACCGCGCGGGAAATACCTTGGGTGAGATTAAAATCGTCGGCGTTAACGATCAGATAACGCATAGCGCTAGGCTGACATCAGGACGGTTGCGATCGCAAATTCCCGTTCGTGCGCCATAGTCAGCTCAAATTCGGCTTTTGGTTTGATGAACATTTCACGCCGGACTTGAGGAGTAATCGAAATAAATGGCTTGCCGTTCTTGCCTCGTTTGACTTCGATATCTTTAAAACGCATCCGGCCCGCACCGCCGCCCTTGGCTTTAATCACTGCTTCTTTGGCAGCAAACCGTGCAGCGTAATTTTCATACTTATTGCGCTTTTTTTCGCAATAAGATTGCTCGCCGGCCGTGAATACTTTATCGAGAAAGGATTTTCCGTGACGCTTGATGGATTCTTCCATCCGGCGCACGCTCACGATATCAACGCCAATTTGGAACGGAACGGTCATGAATATTAGATGTATTGGATAATCAGGAGAACCGCGAGTGCAATCAAAATCGACGAGAGGACATAAAAACTGTAAAACTTCCAAAAATCACGCGCACGATCCAGCCAACTCCTGCGGCCCATTTGTTCGGCCGGCACAAAGCGCTTACCTGCTTTAAGTGCAATGACTTCCTCTTTGCGGAATCGGAGATAGGAGCCGCCGACACGAAAAGCCGTGAGTTTCCCGCGTTTCATCAACCTTTCAATATGAGAACGGTCAACTCCTAAATAATTCTGGACTTCTTCTTCGGTTAGCAGCATTTCAAATGCAAAATCTTTGGTGGAACAAAATCGGAAAGAATCGGATCAACTTTACAATTTTACTTTTTCGTCCTGCACCCATTTATCAATCGTGGCTTTATTAAACCGCCACTCGCCGTTTTCTTGACGGCCGGGAATTTTTTTCTCACGCGCCCACTCTTCAATGACGCGCATCTCAACTTCAAGGTACTGGGCTAAATCGCGCAACGACAGCGTGCTATTGGCATCTAAATTTTGTAAATTTGTCATCGATACTTGACCTTCAATAACGGAACCTTCAGCAACACTGAAAATCGGGGACTTAATGTTGCCGCGAATCACCGCAGGCGATATAACCGCCAGACTGGCAGACGCCGTGATATTACCGGTCACTTTTCCTGCAACTAAGATTTTATCGCCTCTGATATCGGCTTTCACGTTAGCATTTTCACCAATGGTCAAATTCCCTCGGACATCCAAACGGCCTTCAAAACTTCCGTTAATACGCAGGTTAACAGGATCACGAAATGTGATCGTTCCCTGCATACTCGCATCAACGTCTAAAATCTTTTCTTCCAGCTTTTTTGCCATGCTGAAGTCCCTCCTTTTGGAATTTAGCGTCCGGAAACTAACGCTAAAAATCAAACTACATGAGTTTGATTTTTAAAAAGTGGGCTTAAATTATCATAAGGAAAGTAGAGTGTCAAGGCAGCCGAACATTCAAGAGGCAACGTATCTATCACAGACTAGAAAAGCCAAGACCGCAAGCCACGCTCCTGCGACGGCATCTCTTGTCCAGTGCGCACCGTAATAGACTGCAGCAAAAGCTGTAATGAAGGGCAAGAACATTAAAAATACTTTCAGGGCCTTGCGGTTACGAATCGCAGGAATCCAATGAACGAGGAATAAGATAAAAAGAACCGTTCTAAGAACATGCCCGCTAGGCAATGACGACTGGGTTTTGTAAGAAGCAACTGTCCATTTAAATGGAAACCGCGATCCGAATGACTCTGTGGAAGGCTTGGGAACCCATAAAATATTCTTAAGCACAAACTCAAGGCCTGTTGCGATTATAAGAGACGCAAGACATAAATAAGCCGCTTTAAAGTTCTTTTGCTGATAAAACCAGAATGATAACAAAAGAAACGCGGGGATTATAATTTGAGGCGATCCCCACAAAATAAACGGAATAAACACAATATTAAAGAACGAAATATCGCTACGGTATAATATGCCCATCCAATAAACATCCAAACTATGAACCGCTGGATGGTGTGAAATCAAAATAAAGAGTAAAAAGCCTGCTGCTGTTATGAAGAAAAAAGATCGGGAAGGTTTCAAGAGATAGTCAAAGACAAGTCGTTGCTTTAAGTGTTGATTTGACAACTACACCAGAAAGCGCATCTTTCCCGTCAAAAGCGAAAGATGCGGTTACCACAGTTGAGGTCATGGCAACAGTCAGAACAAATACTTTTAACATTTTAGTGATCATGAGCCACCTCCAAAATGCGACTTTTGAATCACCGATATCGCCTAAACAACAAGTACGTCAACAACTTAGAGAAACTTAACGGCTTTAGAAAGACTTTTTGGGTAATACTAGATATTGGGTTAAAGGGTCAGATAAAGCCCTAAAGGTTGTGTTTTGGGGCAGGATCCTGAGGGAACCGGCTGAGAAGCAATCCGGCGAATAGAACCAGCCCGGCCAGAAGCAAAATCGATAAAGACATCAGTTCCAACCGGCCGCCCCAACCGACCAGAGACTGGTTTGAGGCGAAAAATAAGATGCTGACCAGCATCAAAAGCGTGGCTTGCCGGCTTTGCCAACCAAGCTGCAGCGCCGCGGCAAGTAAAATTTGATATGGAAGCAAAAAGAGGACAAAATTATGCTTCCAAGCATTAGGGTTGAAGATCACGATCAAAATTGCCAGCAACGAACAGCCTAGCACTAGAAATCCTCTACGCGTCCTAGAAATCACAAGTCCGTAAAGCGCGGTGAATAGGATTGCCCCGAAAGCTAAGATCCAGTGCGGGTGATTTCTGATTTCAAACAAGCCCAAATCATAGAAAAACAGCCGGTATAAATACGCCCACATGGACTGATTTTTGAAATCCAGGAGAGAAATATGATCCAGCGTGGTTCCGGTCAAAAACGGAAGAAATTGCCGGAGATACCGAAGATTGATATCCCAGCCGAGCCAAAGCGCCGGCAAAAAATGAAGCACAAACAGCCAGCCGATCATAGACCAAACCAGTTTCCATTTTTTCTGCCATATAAAATAAGGCAAAATCAAAATCGGAAGATATTTAAACATGCACGATAGCGCAAAGAAAAATCCGGCGGCGATGTCCCGATCGCGGGAGGTGAAATAAACGCCCAGCACATAGCAAAATAAAATCGCGATTCCCACCTGCCCCGAATTCATGCAATGGAGAATGGCCGGCGAAATTCCGATAACGGCTAAAATCGAAGACCATGCAACGAAATATTTTCCGTGACCGTCTGAAATTTTTCGCGCAAGCCCTCCCCCGGCGATTACGCTTACCAGCAAAAAGACCAGATTGAGGCAGTGCCAAACACCGGCTGCGGTTCTTTCGTTTGAAAGTGCGAGTAAGGAAAAGAAAGATGCAGTGAGCGGTGAATATTTATAGGGCGTTACTTTTTCGGTTTCATCGACATAAATCGATTGGCCTGCCAGCATCCGTTCACCGGTTACATAGTAAACGTGAAAATCCCCGTACTGGCGTTTCGATGCAAACCGTTCGTAACGAATAGTGGAAAAAATAGAGATGAGCAAAAACCCCGCAGCAAAAATAATCAGGTTTGAGCGAATAAATTTTGGCATGAATACCGGAGAAAAGTGTCCCCAAGGGGATTTGAACCCCTGCCGAGAGCTTGAAAAGCTCTTGTCCTGACCAGGCTAGACGATGGGGACATTAACAAATTATACAATTTCGGATTGTTAATTTCGGATTTCGGAATCAACAATCATCAATCTATTCTCTCAATCTGCACTCCACAATCCGAAATCAAATTGAGCCCAGTTGGATTTGAACCAACGACACCTGCCTTAAAAGGGCAGTGCTCTACCAGACTGAGCTATGGGCCCGTTATTTCCGTATCTCGTATCTTGTATCTGGTATCTAGTATCTAGTAAAGAATTGAACGGAAGGAAAACGTGAAAGAAACAATATCTATTCATATAATAATAAGTTCAACTAGATACTAGATACGAGATACTAGATACTGTGTCTTTAAACTTCCTGAATTTCAACTTCCTTCTTCGCCAGAAGCTCATCAACCATTTTCGTAAAGCGATCGGTGGCCTCCTGAACTTTTTTCTGAGTACCCCGCGATTCATCTTCACTGACCGTCTTCGCTTTTTCAAGCCGCTTCACCGCTTCATTTGCTTCGTGGCGGATGTTGCGGATTGAAACGCGCCCGTCTTCTGCGATTTTGCGAATAATTTTATCCAATTCTTTGCGCCGCTCTGCCGTCAGTGACGGAATTTTAATCCGAACCACGCGGCCGTCATTTGAAGGAACCAAGCCAAGCTCGGCTTTGACGATGGCCTTATCGATTGCGCTAATGATCGACGGATCCCAAGGTTGAATATTGATCGTCTTAGCATCCGGCGTTGTGATGGACGCGATACCTTTTAGCGGCTTGGATGATCCGTAGCACTCAACCGGAATAGCTTCGACCAATGCAATGGAAGCACGGCCCGTATGGATACTGCGGAATTCGCTATGGGTCGCATCAACGGATTTTTGCATGCGGTTCTGGGTTTCATCGAGAACAGATTTGGCAGAAGTTGCGGTTTGCATAATAATCCTCGCTTGCTGAATTAACTAACGACGGTTCCGATCGAATCGCCGCGCATTACTTTTTCAATATTGCCCGGCGTATTTAAATTAAATACGACAATCGGAAGCTTGTTTTCCATACACAATGACACTGCGGTCGCATCCATGACCTGCAGCTGTTTTTTCAGAACATCTAAATATTTAAGCCGGACAAATCTTTTAGCCTTTTTGTCCTTCAATGGATCGCCCGAATAAACACCGTCGACCCGCGTTGCTTTTAATACCGCATCGGCATTGATTTCAATGGCGCGCAGTGCAGCGGCGGTGTCGGTCGTGAAATAAGGATTGCCGGTTCCGGCGGCGAAAATAACCACACGCCGTTTCTCCAAGTGCCGGAGTGCGCGGCGGCGAATGTAAGGCTCCGCTAGCTTTTCCATCGGGATGGCCGTCATCACGCGGGTATGCACGCCCAACTTTTCGAGCGCATCTTGCAGTGAAAGCGAATTGATCATCGTCGCCAGCATGCCAATGTAGTCACCATTAACGCGGTCCATCCCTTGACGAACAGCCTGCATGCCGCGGAAAATATTGCCCGCACCGATAACGCAAGCGATTTCAACGCCGGAATCGTTGACGGTTTTGATTTGTTTGGCGATGGTGAGAACCACTTTGTGGTCAATGCCGTAATGCTGGCTTCCCTGCAGTGCTTCACCGCTGATTTTCAGAACAACGCGCTTAAACGCGGCTCTTTTACTTTTCATAGAGACAGGCTCCGTTGGTTTCAGGCTGTGTTCTATTGATTATTCAGCGCCGCACTTACCTCATTAATAAACAAATAAGGTCCGATGCGTAGTAAGTGCGGTACTTGATTCATATTAATAAACGCTTTGAAATTTTCAATGATATCAAGTACCGATTTCAAAGCGCTGAAAACGTTTTACGGTGATCGGGCTTCCAAGTTTTTTCCCGAGCGCATCCACCAATTGCGCGATGGATTTTGCCGGATCAATCACGGATTTCTGCTCGAGCAGACAAACTTCTTCGAAGCGCTTCTGTAATTTGCCGTCAATAATTTTATCCTGCACATTGGCCGGTTTGTCCTTGACTTGATCCCTGAAAATCGATTTTTCACGCTCTAAAAATTCGGCAGATACTTGATCTTTGCTCAAAAACGGAGCCCGAAGAGCGGCGGACTGCATGGCGATATCTTTGCCCAGCTTTTCTACTTCCGCATTTTGGGCCAGTGCCGCATTCGAAAATGCAAGCTCAACCATCACACCGATTTTTTGATTGTGGTGGCGATACGAAACCACGAGGCCTGCGTTCGTTTGAAAACGGACAGCGCGGCGGACCGAAATCTTCTCGCCTATTTTTCCGCTGACTTCTTTTGCCTGTGTTTGAATCGCATCCGACTCAATCGCAGCTTCGCCTTTCTCGGCAACTGCTTTGACTGCTGCTGCGCCTAGTTTTTGAAAATCATCTGTCCGTGCAACGAAATCAGTTTCGGAATTGACTTCGGCCATGGCGCCGGTTTTTCCGTCGTTCTGGATAAAAATCATACCGTCTTTAGCTTCTTTCGACGCACGCTTATCGGCTGAGGCAACGCCTTTTTTCCGGAGATAGTCTTTTGCTTTTTCGATATCACCGCCGGTTTCAAGCAGCGCCTGCTTGCAGTCCATCATGCCGGCTCCGGTAATATCGCGGAGTTCTTTCACTTGAGAAGAATGTACATTAGTAGTCATGATCTAAATTCCTTAATCGCTTTTAACGCGCGCTTTCTTGGCGCGGGGTTTGTCTTCATCATCTAATTTTGCGACAACTTCATCTGCAATTTCCAAGATTTCTTCCTGAGCTTCTTCGCTGGATTCTTGCATCTGCTTAGCGGTCTCGGCCGCTTCGGCAAGTGCCTTTTCGTCGGCAATGCGTTGATGTTCGTTACGGCCTTCAATCACGCTTTGCTTCACAGCTTCGACAATCAGCTTGATGGAGCGGATCGCATCGTCATTGCCTGGAATCGGATGATTGATCAAATCCGGATCGCAATTGGTATCGATCAATGCAACGATCGGAATGCCCAGCTTGCGGGCTTCTTGGACTGCGATTTCTTCTTTTGTGGGATCAATAATGAAAACGGCGCCAGGCAAACGCTTCATGTTGCGGATTCCGGAAAGCACCTTGTTGAGCTTCTCGCCTTTTTTCTTGATCCGGTTCACTTCTTTCTTGGCAAGAAATTGATAGGTGCCTTCTCTTTCCATCGTATCGATTTCATCAAGCTTGTGGAGACTTTTGCGGATTGTTTCATAGTTGGTCAGCATGCCGCCCAGCCAGCGTTGATTGACGTAAGGCATTTGCAGCTCGTCGGCTGCGGTGCGGATGGATTCCTGCGCCTGCTTTTTGGTACCGACAAAGAGAATCACTTCGCCGCGCGAAACCGCCTGCTTCACATATTCGCAGGCAGACTGAAGCGCTGTGAGCGTTTTCTCGAGATTGATGATATAAATTCCGTTCTTCTCGCCAAAAATATACTTCGCCATTTTGGGATTCCACCGGCGCGTTTGATGGCCAAAATGAACGCCTGCTTCCAACAATTGCTTCAAAGTTACTGACATTGACAAAATAAACCTCCTAGTGAACAAACTATTTTTTACAACCTGCTCAATCCAATGATTGTTTTTCAGGAAAAATAGGCGGGACAATCGCCTGTCGCATCTTCACTTTCAAGCCCTTCATGTTGTCGTGAAACATGAAGACCTGCGGAACGAGCGGGAAACCAAAAAGTAGGAAATTATATCAATATCGCCTGATGGGAGCAAGCAGGATTTATAGCTTATTTACAGATAAAAACAAAGAAAACTGAGGCTAAATATTAAACTGTAGGTTGTAAAGGCGTTTGTAGGGACCTTCTTCTTGCAGCAACCGGTCGTTTGTTCCGGACTGCACAATCTTTCCCCGTTCCAATACAATAATCCGGTCTGCGCTCTGAATGGTCGAAAGCCGGTGCGCAATCACAAAAACGGTCCTTCCCTGCATCAGGCGGTCAATCGCGGCCTGAACCTGTCTTTCGCTTTCAGTATCCAGCTGTGACGTAGCTTCGTCCAAAATTAAAATAGGCGGATTTTTGAGAAGCGCGCGCGCAATCGAAAGCCGTTGACGCTGACCGCCGGAAAGCTTGACGCCCTTTTCGCCCACGATCGTTCCGTATCCATTCGGCAGTGCTCGTATAAATTCGTCAGCAAACGCAGCTTTAGCGGCTTCAATCACCTGCTCTAAAGTTGCGGAAGGTTTTCCGTAAGCAATGTTTTCCATGACCGTTGTGTTAAACAAAACAGTTTCTTGCGACACAATGCCGATTTGTTCACGGAGTGATTTCAATTCACAATCACGGATATCAATCCCGTTGATCTTGATGCTTCCTTTGGTCGGATCATAAAAACGCGGAATCATATTCACCAAGGAAGTTTTCCCGGAACCGCTCGGACCCACGATCGCCAAAACTTGATCTGCTTTCACTTCGATTGAGATGCCGCTCAATATTTCACTGCCGGTTTCATAGGAAAGATGAACGTTGTCGAACAAAACCGATTGAATCGGCGCCGCGAGTTTCGCCGCATTGGGCTTGCTCTGCACGGAAGGCACTTGATCCATCACTTCAAAAATCCGGTTTCCGGCCGCAATAGATTGTTGAATCGTGCTATTGACCTTGCTCAGTTTTTTAAACGGCTCGTAGAAAATAAAAAGCGATCCGATGAGCGCTACGAAACGGTCAGGGGTCAAATGTTGATAGCCAAACCAAATTGCCGTGCCGGCACCGATTGCGGCAAACACTTCGATGATCGGGCGCTGAATCACGGTCACACGAATTGTTTTTTTGAAAAACTCGAAAACGCTGCGGTTAACGCCTTTGAATTTTTCGATTTCCCGCTGTTCCATGTTAAACGCTTTGACGATTCGGATGCCGGTAAAAGTTTCTTCGAGCATCGATGAAATATCGGCGGTGCGTTCCTGCATTTTCCGCGTCAGTCCGCGCAGCTGCTTACCGAGTGCGGCAATCGGAATCACCACAATCGGAAATACCAAAACTGCCGCGATCGCAACCGGCCCGCCCCAAATGAAAATCATGGGGATGTTGAACAAAATAACGAAGGGTTGTTTGACAAGGTCGACCAGCACATCCGTAATACCGCCCTGGATAAATCCGACGTCGTTTAAGATGCGGCTCATCAATTCGCCGGTACGCCCGCGCGAATAAAAATCAAGCGACAGATGAACCAGCCTTTCATACAAATCATCGCGCACTTTCCGGATTGCGCGGATACCAACAGCTGCCATCTGGTAATTGGAGGCGTAATCAAAAACACCGCGAAATAAAAAGACGCCGACAACTATAATGGGAATCCAGGTGACCGGAAACCGGATTCCTTGCACAAAATCCGGCGCGTGGGGAATATTTTCTATAATAACGTAACCTTCGTTGTAAAAGCCGTTAACGACGATATAAAGCACGGCCGAAACCAGTACCTGCGATATAGAAAGGAAAAACATGCACACCACAGCCATCGCCAGCCTGTGCCGGTGCGGGTAAACATATCCTAAAAGCCGCTTATAGACGCCCATATCCTAAAACTTTCTAAATGAAGGTCACATCACATTTTAGAGAAAACGAGCCATACTAACCAATTCAAAAACGAAAGTCAATTGCGGCAAACTTTATCAATTTGCTTTTCAAGCCCCGTCTGATAAAATGCCGACTCGGTTATGAATACAGGTAAAAAATTGAAAGTTGCTGTTATCGGAATCGGGCATCTGGGCAAAGAACACGCCCGGATTTACGCCTCCCTTCCCAATGTTGACTTGATTGCTCTTTGCGACCGCGATAAATCCAAAGAAGAAAAAGCCAGGGAGCTTGGAACACAATTTACGACCGATTTCCGCCATTTGATCGGAAAAGTCGACGCCGTCAGCGTTGTCGTACCGACCGCTTACCACTATGAAGTAGCAAAACCTTTTATGGAAGCCGGGACGCATGTCTTGATCGAGAAACCAATCACGCTTGAACTGGGTGAAGCGGATGAATTAATTGAAATCGCAAAGCAAAAGAAACTCGTTCTCCAAGTCGGTCACGTAGAACGGCACAACGCCGGGCTTCAAAAAATTCAAAAAATTGCAAGAAACATCCGTTTCCTCGAAATTCACCGCCTAAGCGCTTTCACCGACCGTGTCAAAGACTGCGGCGTTGTGCTCGACATGATGATTCACGATATCGATATCGTGCTTCAGCTCGTCAAATCCGAAATTGCGTTCATGGACTGTGTCGGCATCAATGTGCTCACGCCGCACGAAGACATCGCCAATGTGCGAATCCGGTTCAAAAACGGCACTGTTGCTGATTTAACGGCCTCGCGCCTAACGCCCGACAAACAGCGCAAAATCCGGATCTTTCAGGAAGACGCTTACATCTCTCTCGATTATCAAGCGCAAACCGCCCAGATCTTTAAAAAAGGAATCTTGGGCATCACGAGCGAAAAATTGGAAATCCAAAAAGGCGAACCGCTCAAAGCCGAACTCGAAAGTTTTGTCCAGGCGGTTCTCTCCGGAAAAACCGACGGAAAAGTTGATGTGGAAGCCCGCGATGCGCTCAAAATCGGGCTTCAGATCGTTGACGATATCAAAAAAAATTCCCCAAAGTACTCCAATGCCTGAATCTAAGACCATTTTTCTCATCGCGGGGGAACCTTCAGGCGACCAACGCGGTGCCGAGCTTGTCCGTGCGCTTAAAAAGCAAAATCCCGGTTTAAAATTTGAAGGCCTCGGCGGAAAATTAATGGAAGCCGAGGGCGTCAAGCTCTTTGATGACCTTTGCGCGCTGGCTGCCATCGGATTTGGCGACGTGCTGGCTAAATATTTCAAAATCCGGAAAATTTTCTATGCCACACTGCAGCATGTTTTGAAGTTAAAGCCCGACTGCCTCATCCTGATTGATTACCCCGGCTTCAATCTGCGCTTTGCAAAACAAATCAACCGGCGGATCAAAACTTTTTATTATGTCTCACCGCAGCTTTGGGCTTGGGCCAAGCACCGGATTCATCTCATCAAGGAAACGGTCGACCGGATGCTTGTTTTATTTCATTTCGAAGAGAAAATGTATCAGGAAGCCGGCGTTCCCGTCACTTGGGTGGGCCATCCGCTCGCAGAGCGCGCGCCGGTTACAAAATCAAAAGAGGCGTTAAAGAAAGAATTCGGCGTGGAAAACGCCGAAAAAGTGATTGCACTTCTGCCCGGCTCACGCAAAACAGAAATCGAAAGGATTTTGCCCGTCATTCTGGAATCTGCCCGGCTTATTTCACAAGAAACCAAATCGGTTTCGTTTCTACTTCCTGAAAGTGAAAATGTAGGCCTCGAAATCTACGATTCAATTCTCAAAAATTACGAGCCTATGCTATCGATTAAGCGGATACGCGGCAAGGCGGTAGAACCCATGCTGCACGCCTCCGATGCCGCAATTGTCACATCCGGAACTGCTACACTTGAAACGGCACTGACACTCACGCCTTTTGTGATTCTTTATAAGACGCATTGGACGACTTACCTATTGGGGCGAATGCTGATTCAAATCCCCTACATCGGCCTCGCCAATGTCGCAGCGGGCCGGAAAATTATCCAGGAATTCATCCAGCATGACGCAAAACCTGCGGCAATCTCAAAAGCAATTTTGGATTTAATCCAGAATCCAGAATCAAGAAGCCGCATAATCCGCGACTTGGAAGAAATCCGAAACAACATCGGGCCTTCAGGCGCTGCCGAGCGAGCGGCCCTAGCCATCCTCAACAACCTCTAAAGAAAAAAATAGGGGCAGCCCCGAAGGACTGCCCCTAAATTTTGTAACTTCAGTTAACCGAATTAACTGAGCGCCTTGACGCCGCGTTCTTTCGTGCGGATCCGGATCGCTTCATCAACGTTGGAAACAAATATCTTCCCATCACCGACTCCGCCTGTAGAGGCCGACCGAATGATCGCGTCAACAATACTATCCACTTCTTTTTCATTGGCGACGATCTCGACCTTCACTTTCGGCAGAAAGTTAACCTGAAACTCTTCACCGCGCCATTGCTGGCGTACGCCCTTCTGGAGCCCATGGCCTTCGATCTCGGTAATCATGATACCGGGATATCCTGCGCGCTCAAGCGCCTCGACCACTTCTTCCAGCCTTTCGGGCCGAATTATTGCTTCAATCTTTTTCATTTTCGTTCCTTTCTTTAAGAAGTTTATGGTGCGAATATGCGCTTAAACTTTTGCGTACTCTTCTTTTTTCTCAGCTTCCGACGTCAATTCACTGCGGTTGCCAAGCCCGAGAAAAGTGTAGCTTTGCTTTCTGCCCGCAAATTCCGGATAGGCCGCATTGCCATGTTCGCCGATATCAAGACCTTCGATTTCTTCATGCAAGGTCACGCGGATACCCATGAGCGCCTTAATGATAAACCATGCAACGAGCGAACCGATGAACACAAACGCGCCGGTTGCAGCAATGCCTTTTAATTGTGCCATTAAAAGTGTGGCGCCGCCGCCATAAAATAACCCGTTTCCGGTGGTATTCGGCAATATATCCGCTTGCGCAAAAAGGCCGACACAAATGGTACCAAATACGCCGTTCACCAAATGAACTGACAAAGCACCAACGGGATCGTCTATTTTAACCTTGTCAAAGAAAATAACTGCCACAACCACCAATGCACCTGCAAGTGCTCCGATAATAAGCGAGCTGTTAACACTCACAAATGCGCAAGGTGCCGTGATGGCAACCAAACCTGCCAAGCAACCATTGATGGTCATGCCAAGATCCGGTTTTCCGAGCAAAATCCAGGAAACGATGGTTGCGCTCAAAATTGCCGCAGCCGCAGCACTGTTTGTGGTCACGCAGATACGCGCAATATCATTCACAGCAGCTGCCATTGTGGAGCCCGGATTAAATCCAAACCAGCCGAGCCAAAGAATAAAAGCACCAAGCGTTGCGGTGCTCATGTTGTGGCCCGGAATCGGATGAACTTTGCCATCTTTTCCATATTTTCCAAAGCGAGGACCTAACACCAAAATACCGGCCAGTGCCGCCCAGCCACCCACTGAGTGCACAACCGTTGAACCTGCAAAATCCCACATGCCTGCGCTTGCCAGCCATCCGCCGCCCCAAATCCAATGGCCGACGATCGGATAAATTAACCCGACAAGAATAAATGAAAACACAATAAAGGAAACATACTTGATTCTTTCCGCTACCGCTCCGGAAACAATCGTTGCCGCCGTTCCTGCAAACACGAGCTGAAAGAAAAATTTTGCCAACAAAGGAACGGTGGCCCAACTAATTGCGCTGTAAACACCTTGATAAGCATCTCCAGACGCCGGGCTATTATCAGCGCCGCCCAACATCGAAATGCCCTGCAAACCCATAAACGGATTGCCATCGCCGAACATTAAGCCCCAGCCTAAGAAATAAAACGCGATACTGGAGACTGCGAATACGATGAAATTTTTCGACAGGATGTTCACGCAGTTTTTTGCGCGTGCAAAGCCCGATTCCACCAATCCGAATCCGGCATTCATCCAGAACACCAACATGGCTGCCAGCAGCACCCATATTGTATCTGCCATTATTTTGACTTCTGAGATTTCCATAATTTTATCCTCCCTTATCAGGGTTTTTTTGATTTTGATTGCCAGCGCTTGCTCTAAATAGGATAGAGGGCGGACTTTCAATTAGCGGCTTGAATAGCAAGCGTCATGCCAATCCGCTTGCTCTCAAAATAAAAGACGGGATATTAGAGGTAATAAAACTGACAGGCCCTAAAAAGTCAGGCTAGAAACAGCCTCAAAACTACATTTTTGTCGGTTTTTCACAAAAATGTGCCGGAAGAATTTTTATCCGCTAATGAGGAGATGACAACCTGTGGGAAGATGTTTGGCAAGAGTTCGAAGCACATCGCCTCTTAACAGACTAATGAGAGCGCTCCTACGGGTTGCGCCGATCATAACCGTATTGACATTCAACTCGCGCGCGGCATCGGCAATTAATTTACCCGGGTCTTCACCGAACCGCCAAATCGGAACTGCGGTAATGCCGCGCTCTTCCAAAGCCTTCTGCGCTTGCTCCAAAAGTGCCATCGATTCAATCGAAGGTGCAAGTTCCGTCGGCAGTTCACGGCCTGCGGGACTTTCTTCAACGTAGGTTAAATAGATAGAATTTTCTTTCCGCGCTTTCAGTCTTAAGGCAGCCTCTTCGAGCAATAATGGATTTAAGGATTTAAGCGCTACGAGCGATGAACTTTTATAAAGCGGCGCAATTTCCTTTGCCTCGGCAACGGTTAACACATTAACTTCGGGAATCTGCTCAACCACAGGAGCCGGCAAGACCAGTTTTGCAAGATATCGGAGAGATAAACCGATACCAATCACGCTCAAAACATAGATGAGGGCGTGGTGTTTTTGATAAGCAATAGTCAGCTCAATCAACAAAAGAATAATGGCAGCAATCGTTAATAATAATCTTTCTTTCTTGCCGATTTGAATTTGAAAATTGGTCGCACAAGCACCGATATTGAGCGTAATCGCGCCCACAACACCGATCGCGTAAAGCGCGGCCAAATGCAGAACATCATGCTCTAAGATAAGGATCAAAACAGGAAGTGCGGTTGCAACCATCAACCCTACAAACGGCATGCCGAAACGGTTTAGTTTTGCAAAAACATGCGGCAGCTCCCCGTCTTTAGCGAGCGAAAATTGAAGGCTTGCCAAACTTCCGATTGCCGTATTGGTTGCTGACAGCAGCAAAAATCCGAAAACGATGGAAATCAATTGGCCATACCAGGGACCCACAAAGTGACTGCCGAGCGCTCTCAACATATCTTCGGTGTGGCCCGTCAGTCCCGGTATTGCATTCATGGCAACACCGAGCAAAAAAGTTAATACCGATACTTCTAACAAGACCGGCCAAATGGCCTTTTTGGCTGTTTGATCAACCGGATTTTTCATGATGCCCGTCATATTAGCGACGGCTTCAACTCCGGATAACGCTAAAACGATTCCCGTAAAATTCGCCCAATTTTGAAACCAATCACCCTGCGGCCAACTTAACTCAACGTGCGGCAAAGAAGGAAGTGTACAGAAAAACAAAACGCCGGCGGTTATTGATGCGGTAAGGCCAATAAAGACCGCAACGCTTCCGCTTTTTGTCGGACCGACCCAATTCACAATTCCGATACAAATAATGACGCAAATTGCCCAAATTTCCGGGTGCGGTACATTGAAATAGTGAAACGCTTCAAGCGCGCTCAGTGAAGCCGTAATCACATAATCAGCCACCAATAGAAGAGCGCCGACCACGGCCAAATTCTTAGAGCGATGTTTGACGGAAGAATAAACGCCGCCGCCGTCCGGATAAATACGGCAGATGATGATATAACAAACGCCCACCAAAGCCGTAAGCCCGGACATCAACCCGAGAAAGAACCAGGATGCGTGGCCTGAAAGCGCAAATGCGATACCGAGCACGTAGGCTTTGCTCGTCCCCCAGTCACCGTACAGCATGGCGCCGGCCTGAAACCAGCTTAATTCTCTGGGGCGGTCAACACGTTTAATGAGTGTTTGCATCAATAAGCTCGTATTAGAATTTAGAAGGGCTATTAAACATGAAGGACTTATTGTACTGCAACGCCTTTTGCAAGCAAGGGGGAAATAAAAGGAAGAATTTCAGATAAAAAAGGGCGATTCTTACAAATTATAATTTTTAACCTTATAGCCCAGAATTCGTTCTGTGATCCCCAGCGTCTGCGCCGCTTTGCGCTTATTGCCCGCAGTTTTTTGGAGCGCATCCATAATCATGCGCTTTTCAAGCGCTTCGACCGCTTTCAGTAAATCAGGCCCAGAATCCGCATTGGTGCTATTGATGATTTCCTGAATAGGTGAAATGCGTGCTTGTAAATCAATCGGAAAATGTTCACGTGAAATCGTATCAGTTTGGCACATGATCATCGCGCGCTCGATTGCGTTCTCAAGCTCCCGGACATTGCCCGGCCACGAATAACCCATCACATGATCCCAAGCGTCTTCGCTTAAATGCTTCACTTGTTTATTATTTTCTTTATTAAACTTCTCGAGAAAATATTTCACAAGCAGGGTTAAATCCTCCTTCCGCTCCCGAAGCGGCGGCATAAAGATCGGAACCACATTCAAACGGTAATAAAGATCTTCCCGGAAACGCCCTTCCCTGACTTCTTTTTCAAGATCACGGTTCGTAGCCGTAATCAAACGCACATTGATGCGGATTGTTTCGACGCCGCCGACGCGTTCAAATTCTCGTTCCTGAAGAACGCGCAACAGCTTCGCCTGCGTCGCGCGGCTCATTTCACCGACTTCGTCCAAGAAAATCGTTCCTTCATTGGCGAGTTCAAACCGGCCCATTTTCATGGCATTGGCGCCAGTAAATGCCCCTTTTTCATGGCCGAAGAGCTCGCTCTCAAGCAGGGTTTCGGGAAGTGCAGCGCAGGATACTTTGATAAACGGTTTGTTCGCACGGTCGCTTTGATAATGAATCGCATGCGCCACAAGTTCTTTTCCGGTACCGCTTTCGCCGCGGATTAAAACCGTGGCTTTGGTTTTACAGACAAGCTGGATCGCCGAATAAACATCACTCATCCGCTTGCTGTCGCCGATGATGTTATCCGGCCTGAATTTTTTCTTGAGTTCCGTACGAAGCTGTTGATTTTCAATGGTAAGTGACCGCTTTTCTTCTTCGACGAGTTCGTGGACTCGGACGGCTTGCGCCACCATCGAACCAATAATGTTGAGAAGGCGCAAATCCTCTTCAAATGAAATGTCTTCCTGGAACAAGCGGTCGACACTCAGCGCTCCGACAACTCGCTGGCCGAGACGGATGGGAATACAAATAAAAGCAATGTTAGCCTTTTTTAAATCACCTCGTGATTTTGTACGGTCAAGAAAAAGCGGCTCTTCACCGATATTGGGAACCACGATCGGCTTGCCGGATTGCACCACTTTTCCGGTAATGCCTTCGCCGAGCTTGTATTTTCCCCGCTCAATGGCATGCCGGTCAAGGCCGCGCGCAACTTCGATTGTCAGCTCTTGTGTGTTGGGGTCAAGAAGCGTCAGCGTGCCCCGCTCCATGCCCAAATGCTGATGGAGCACGTCCATCATTTTCTGGACCACTTCTTCTAAATTGAGGGAAGACGAAATGGCTTTCGAAATTTCGTTGAGCGCTGTTAATTCCTTAACCTCGCGCTTTAACCCGCTTAAATCGTCTTTTTTCATCTTCTTTTACCTCGCGACGACCAGCATGTGATACTGATCCGCTTTCTTCAAAAATTCGTCCTTTTCAAGCAGGATCGTTTTCCCCGCTTCGATTGCGAGAATATCGACCTTGGCACGCACCATGGCATCCAAAGTTTGAAGCCCGATTGTCGGAACATCAAACCGCATGTCTTGATTCGGTTTGGCGACTTTCGCAACCACGACGCTGCCGCCGCCCAATTCTCCGCCGCGTAAAATGGCTTCGTCAGTTCCCTCGATCGCTTCAACGGCAAGGACGGCTTTGTTTTTGGTAACAACCGTCTGGCCGATATCAAACCCGGCGATTTGTTTGGCCAATTGCCACGCAAAATCAATTTCCTCTTCGTCGCTTTTTTTGGGCTTGCGCTTGCTCAGAACACCGGTTTTCGGTAGCGAATCTTCAAGAAATTTTACGGAACTTAAAATTCGGATATCTTTCCGGCCCAAATAATCGGCGACAGCGCCAAGCAGCGTATCGTCTTTCCGGTCTTTGATTCCGGCAACCATCTTCACCATTTCAACGTCCGGAATGATGTCGCCTTTCATAATATTGGTTTTCGTAATCTTGCCCGCCATTACAGCGTCACGAACATCTTGAGCGTGAAAATAATGAATGAGTTTTCCGAGTTGGCCGAGCTTTACCCATTCAATAGAGTCCGCTATTTTTTCTAAATCCTGAAGCGCTTCGCCTTTAATCGCGCACACATGCACTTCAAAACCCGATGACTTTGCTTCCCGAGCAATTGCGATCGGCAGTTTTCCGTTTCCTGCTATGAGCCCAATTTTTGCCATTTGATTTTTCTCTATATTACAAAATTGTTAAGAGCGGTATGGTATATGACTGTTACAAAAATGTATACAACTATTTCAAAGTTTCTATCGGAATTAGCGTAAGTGATTTAAAATGAATTAGTTACAAATACCGCGTTCTGACTTGGAAAGAAATTCCAGGAGAGTATCAATGGATGGGCACTTCGGAACTTCTTTTTTGATGCGCTCGCGCGCAGAAGGAAGTGTCAATTTAGAACGAAAAAGAATTTTGAAAGCTTTCTTTAAATTAGACCGGTCTGATTTCGAAACCTTTGCACGTTCCAGGCCGACGGAATTAAGTCCGTATGCTTCGGCCGGATGGCCATCCACCATCATAAAAGGCGGAATGTCCTGCACGACTTTCGAACAACCGCCGACAATGCACAAATATCCAATGCGAACAAATTGGTGTACCGCGCTTAAGCCGCCAATAATGGCACGGTCTTCAACAATCACGTGACCTGCAAGCGTGCCATTATTTGCGAGTGTAATGTTACTGCCTAAAATGCAATCATGCGCAATGTGTGCGTAAGCCATGATTAAATTATCGTTACCGATAACAGTTTCCGTTCCGTCGCCCGTGCCGGGATTGATTGTGACATACTCGCGGATTTTATTCCGGTCGCCAATCTTTAGATAAGTGACGCCGCCTTTGTATTTTTTATCCTGTGTTAAACTTCCGACAACAGCGCCAGTAAAAATTTCATTTTCACGGCCGATTGTCGTGTGGCCTTTGATCACCACGTGCGAGTCGATTTTGGTTCCGTCGCCAATTTGGACCGTGCCTTCAATAATGGAATACGGCCCCACTTCAACTCCGGCGCCCAACTTGGCGCCAGGGTGAACAATGGCTGTCGGATGAATGCTGGTTTTGTTTGTCATGATTTCCATAATTGGCTATCAATCACCTTTAATGCTCGGCTCGGATTCAGGGCTCCCGTTGGTGTTTGCTTCCACAACCGCAAAGCGCACGCTGGCTTCGCAGACCAAATTCTCGCCGACATAGGCCCTGCCCGAACATTCGCCGGTGCGGATACGGTCGCGGATCACTTCCGCTTCTAACCGAAGCTCCTCGCCGGGAAACACGGGTTTTCTGAATTTTGCTTTTTCGATAGTCATAAAGTATGCAATTTTTCCGAGATTTTCCGGCTTCGACAACATCAAAAATCCGCCGCACTGTGCAAGCGCTTCAATAATCAACACGCCGGGCATTACGGGATGGCCCGGAAAATGCCCTTGAAAGAAAAATTCGGTGGGCTTCACTTTCTTGATGCCGACAATCCGCTTTCCGGGTTCCATTTCGAGAATCTGATCGATAAACAAAAATGGATCGCGATGCGGGAGGATCTTTTTAATCATGGCCTGGCCGCATTTGCCGCTTTCCGAAATCGGCTGATTGCAAGCAGCGGGCACAGACCTCGCAGCCGTCAGGCGTAAATCATAAAGCTTTTGGACTAATTCGTAATTCTGTGCATGGCCGGTGCGGCAAGCGATCACATGCGCTTTAAACGGCTGCCCGACCAAATATAAATCACCCAGCAAATCTAAAATTTTGTGACGGCACGCTTCGTTTGGAAACCGAAGCTGGTTATTCATCGGTTTATTGTTCTCGAAAACAAGCGTGTTGTCAAAGTCGGCACCTTTTCCATAACCGCTTTTGCGGAGCATTTCAGCTTCTTCCTTGAGGCAAAACGTGCGCGCCGGCGCGATTTCTTTCTGGAAAATCTCGGGTGTGATGAGGGTTGTGTAAAATTGTTCGCTCAAATCGGAATGACCGTAGCTGAGCGTGTAAGAAATTGATAACTCAGAAGCCGGAAAAAGCGCAAGCGAGTAGTCTTTCCCCTGAATAAATATCGGGATCGTAAGGTTCAGATATTCGCGAACGGCATCCTGCTCTTCGAGGCCGGCCTTCAATATCTCATCGGCATAAAGCTTGGAGCTTCCATCCAATGCCGGCAATTCCTCGCTGTCGACTTCTATTAATAAGTTATCGACCTGTAAACCGTGCAGCGTCGCCATCAGATGCTCGATTGTCAGGATTTTCCATCGCTTTGTGCCGATTGACGTCTGACGGCCGTGATCTTGATGAACATTTTCCACCGATGCGGCAACCTGTTCGGAGCGGTCAATATCCGTCCGCGTAAAACGGATACCGCTTTTGGCGGGCGCCGGTTTCAGCGAAATATGGACTAATTTCCCGGAGTGAATCCCTTTACCTTCTAAGGAAATCGGCTTGCGAATGGTCTTCTGGTGTTCACTCATTACTTTTTCTTCTTATACGACTCGTTCAATTCTTTGAGCACTTCGTCGGTCTTATCATATTTCGGATTGCGGTACACGAGTGCGCGGTCGTTATAAATAAAGTCATAACCTTTGCGCTCTCCGTATTGTTTGAGAAGCCCGTCGATATCCTGAAAAATTTCCTTAACAACCTTGTCGCGTCTTGCATTTAGTTCGCGCCCGATTGATTGATCAAACTCTTCGAGCTCTCTGAGTTTCTTTTCAATATTAACGTCGGCTTCTTTCTTCTTTTCATCCGACAAAATAGCCTGCTCATCTTTCAGCTTTCGGATCGCCAATACCTTTTCATCGCGCTCCTTTTGCTTGATTTTCCCTTCTTCCTGAAGTTCTTGGTCAAACTTTTTGGTTTTTTCGTATTCATCGAACACTTTGCCGATATCGATATAAGCGATTTTCTGTTCAGCCGAAAAACCCGCCTTGGCCAATCCAAAAACAAACACGAATAATAAAAACACTGACAATAATTTTTGATTCAACTTCATGGCTGCATCCTTTCGTCTGGTGATTATTTTAGAAACTGCGGCTTAAACTAAATTCAAAACGTCCGTTTTCATCTTCCGTATCGCGATTTAAAATCGGAAGACCGTAATAGAAAGCAATCGGGCCGATCGGCGTATTGATTTTAACGCCGGGGCCGATTGAAACTACAAAATCATCGGAGCCGAAAAAATCAAAGCTTTCGCTCGAAACCTGACCGGCATCTATAAACACAGCTCCCTTAAAATTGTCCAAAATGGGGATCGGAAACGTGTATTCGATACTGGTAATAAACAGCGTTTCACCGCCGATCGGACGGTTATTTTCCTTCGGGCTGACGCGGCGATAATTGTAGCCCCTGATCGTGCCAAGACCGCCGGCAAAGAACCGGTCAAAAATCGGAACGTCTTCCGTGGAACTAATACCGCCCGCTGCGGCAAATTGATTGCGCCACTCGATAACCGATTTCTTGAAAACTGTCCAATATTTCGTACCGCCGGCTTGCAATATATAGTAGTCGTGATCACCGCCTAAAAATGTGCCGACCAATTCCGCAACGGCACGTGCAAAAGAGCCTTTGGTCGGATTATAGACGTTGTTCCGGGTATCGCGCGTCACAAACACCCGTGCACGGCTCAAAAGATTGTCACCCGCGAAATCTTTAATAATCTGAGCAGCGCTGTCTGCAATGTCATCTACTTCGACATTTTCAAGCGTGTATCCGGTACCCACCGCCACACGGTCATTCAGCCGCCTGCCAAATGTTACGCCGGCGCCCAGGCGGTCATGGCTAAAGTCGACGTTCCGGTTCTCAAACCGCGTATTGTACGCATCGAGCGAAAATGAATATTTTGAGTTAAAAAGATAAGGTTCGGTAAAATTAAACTCGACATTGCGGCTGATTGATCCCAAACGGCCCCGAAGCGACACACTTTGTCCGCCGCCCGTGAAGCGCGGCCAATTGGTCAAATCGAAATTCCGCTGCGCAATTTCAGCAAATCCTATGAACTGGTCAACGGAGCTAAAGCCTGCACCAAAAGAAAGTTCGCCCGTCTGTTTTTCCTTTACGCGGAACACGATGTCTTTACGGTTCGGCGTTGTGCTTGGTTCGGTATCGTAAGTGATTTCCTCAAAATAACCCAGATTGGTGAGGCGTTCCTTTGATTTCTCCAGCTTTTCAAGGTCAAAACGTTCGCCCGGATAAACGCGGAGTTCCCGGCGGATCACAATATCTTTTGTTTTGTTGTTGCCGCGGATTTTGACTTTATCGACAAAATACAAATCCCCTTCCGTGATCGTGTAGATTGCGTCCACTTTCGTTGTCCCGCGATTCAGTTTGGTTTCGGGAATTACGCGGGCATCCATATAACCCTTCGAGTAATAGAATTTTCGGATTGAATCTATGTCGTTTGCCAAATTGCGCTGCGAATAAACCGTGCCCGGAAGCATGGTCATGCGCTGCCAGATGTCACTGTCGGCGAAAAGCTTATTGCCTTGAAACTTTACGTCGCCTGTTGTGTAGCGCGGGCCTTCTTCAATGATAATCGAAACATGCATCCGGTTCTTGCCTTCATCATATTCAAAATCGGGCGCTACTTTGACATCCAAAAAGCCTTCATCCTGATGAAACAAGCTGAGCCGGTCTAAATCGTCGTTAAATACATCTTCTTTAAATACGCCTTTGCGGAGCATCCAAAGGTTTCGAATTTTGGTTCTCATGATTTTACGAAGCTGCCGGCTTGGAAAGGTCTGATTTCCGGAAAAGCTGACTTTCCGGACTAGATAAGTTTGCCCTTCGTCGATCCGGATGGTAACAATAGCTTCTTTACTTGCTTCATTTACATTGATTTCGTAAGTCACCTTGGCAAAACGAAATCCTTTATTCAAATACCTTTGTTCGATTTTTTGGACGCCCTCGACAACAAATTTTTCATCAAGAATCTGGCCCTCCAGAATATTAATTTCCTTACGAAGCTTGTCTTCTTTGAAAGCCTTGGCGCCTTGGATCGTAATTTTCTTCACTACCGGCTTCTCGTCCACAACCAGGATCACATTGACGCCGCTCTGCTGCGGGTCAACGTCAAACCGGATATCCCGGAAAAAACCGGTTGCATAAAGGCGCTTGATATCTTCATTAATGGCTTCTTGTGAAAGCGTTTGGCCTTCGCGGGTGATGATTTTATTGAGGACCGTGTTGGTGCTCACAACCTGATTGCCTCGGACATTAACCGAAAGCACCGTCAAATTCTGCGCCGGTTGCGGAGCGGGTTGAGCGGTTTGAGGATCCGCCGGCGGCGGATTTTGGTCTTCTGCATATGCAGGTATGCAAAGCATCGACGAAAGCAGCAAAGCCGCTACTAAAAAATTAAGCGACAGGTTCTTCTTCACGATGAAATTCCGGGTTATCAAAACGTGTCCATTCCTTCAAGAAAACGAGATCAACCGTGCCTGTGGGGCCATTGCGCTGCTTGGCCAAAATGGCTTCCGCTTTGTTGCGGTTATCTTCGGTCGGCCGGTAATACTCTTCGCGGTAAAGAAACACAACAACGTCGGCATCTTGTTCGATTGCGCCTGATTCGCGGAGGTCGGAAAGCTGCGGCCGATTTCCTGTACGCGCCTCAACCGCGCGCGATAACTGACTGACTGCAATTACCGGAACGCGCAATTCACGCGCCAGCGCCTTGAGTGAGCGCGAAATTTCGGAAATTTCCTGCTGGCGGTTTTCAGAACGCGTATTACCGCGCATGAGCTGCAAATAATCAATCACAACCATCTCAATTCCGAATTGCGCTTTCAGGCGCCTGGCTTTTGCGCGCACTTCAAGCGCGCTCAGACCCGGGGTATCATCTATAAAAATCGGCGCTTCCGATAATTTTCCGGCCGCGCTCGTCAGCTTTGGCCAATCGGAATGCGACAAATAACCCGTTCTCACTTTTTGCGCATCAACACGCGCATGAGAACACAACATACGTTGGACCAACTGCTCTTTGCTCATTTCAAGCGAGAAAAATGCAACCGGTTTTTTGAGTGTGATGCCGACATGTTCGCAGATGCAAGTCACCCACGCTGATTTTCCCATTGACGGACGGCCTGCGGCAATAATCAAGTCCGAGGGCTGAAGCCCTGCAGTTTTAATATCAAATTCATGAAAGCCGGTCGCAACGCCGGTCACATGCTCTTTGCGCTGATAAAGCTGATCGATGGTTTCAATGCTGCTTTTGATAATTTCCTTCATGCCAAAAAACTTGCCTTCAACGCGGCGCTGGCTGATCTTGAAAATAGATTGTTCCGAGCGGTCTAACACGTCAGAAACATCGGCAGCCGCGTCGAAACTATCCTGCACAATTTGTGTCGCAGTTTGAATCAAATCGCGCAAAATCGCTTTTTCCTTGACGATGTGTGCATGTTGCTCAAAATTGGCGGCTGTCGGTACATTAGCGGTGAGCTGTGTAAGATAACTTGCGCCGCCGATTTCTTCCAGCTGCTTGCGCTTCCGGAGCTCTTCGGTGACAGTGATGATATCGACCGGCCGGTTCAAGTCAAAAAGCGAAATCAGGCAGTTAAAAATTTTCCGGTGCGCTTCGATATAAAAATATGATTCGTTCAGAAGTTCGATCGCAAGCGGAATGACATCAGACTCAAACAGCATTGAGCCCAATACGCTTGTTTCAGCTTCAATATTTTGAGGGGGAATCTTCTCGACAAGATTGAGGTCAGAATTTGACGGCATGGATGGGATCGGTTTTTTGTATAAAGCCTTGTGATCGTTTTAATTCTGATTAATCTTAGAATGAAACTTGGTCTTACGATTTAGCCGCGGAAGCCACGACAGAAACCGCAAGTTTCAATTCGACTTCAGGGTGAAGCTTGACTTTTGCGACACCTTCACCAACCTGATGCATCGTAACCAGCTCGATGTGTTTGCGATCAACCGCAAAACCCTGCTTATGGAGCTCTTCTTCGACGTCACGATTCGTAACAGAACCGAACAATTTTCCTTCTTGGCTGACTCTGCGCTCAAACACGATCTTTATTTTTTCAAGCTTGGTTAAAACCTTGAGCGCTTCTTCTTTCTCTTTCGCGGCTTTCAACTGAGACTGCTTCCGCTTGGCTTCTAGAAACCTGAGGCCGGAAACGGATGATTCCTGCGCCAATTTACGCGGGCTTAAGAAATTGCGGAAATAACCTTCTTTGACATCGGCGGTATCGCCGGCCTTGCCGATATTTTCAACGTCTTTCAGTAAAATAACTTTCATGTTTGAATCCTGAATTAAGCAGCTTGAAACGGAACAAGCGCTGCGTGACGCGCGCGTTTCACGGCACGCGACAACATCCTTTGATGTTTTGCGCAATTGCCTGAAATACGCTGCGGAATGATTTTTCCTTTTTCGGTCATGAATTTCGCCAGCCGGTCGATTTCCTTGAAATCAATCAAAGAAACGCGTTCCTCACAAAAGCGGCATGTTTTCTTGCGGAAAAACTTTCCGCCACCACGGCCTTCCCGGCCTTCTTGAAAATCACGCCCGCCGCGCGAATCGGCCGAACGGCCGCCTGAACGTCCGCCGCCATAACCACCGCGGCCTCCTGCAGAATCTGAACGGCCGCCTGAACGTCCGCCGCCACCGAATGTTTTTCTTGGTTTAAACACGTCTTACCTCTTTCTAGATTAATTTTGGTTATTAAAACGGAACTTCTTCGTCGTGCTGGGGCTCATTAGAATGTTTGGCACTTGCCTCAGGCGGAGCACCAAATGAATCATCGATGATCGAATCATCGCCTGCTGCCGGCGCGTCAGATGCCTGTGATTTTGCGCCACCTGATGTGCCACGGCTTAAAAACTGAACACTCTGTGCCACAACTTCCACCGCGCTGCGCTTTGTGCCGTCCGGCGCATCCCATGAACGGGTTTGCAGCCTTCCTTCCACAAAAACTGGGGAACCTTTTTTCAAATATTCATTGCAAACTTCCGCGCGCTTGCCCCACACAACAACTTTAAGAAAACTGACTTCTTCTTTTTTCTCGCCTGACTGCGATAAATAGACCCTGTTGACGGCAATTGTAAAACCAGTCACGGCTTGGCCGGAAGGAATGTAGCGAAGTTCCGGATCGCGCGTTAAATTTCCCATTAAGAAAACTTTGTTAAATGAAGCGGCCATGATTCACCTTCCTATCCCTGATTTTATCCTTTTGCTGAGCTGGTAGCGGAATGCTGAGGCGGCGTTGCGGGTTTCTTATAAGTGGAAACTCGTGTAATGACCGGCTTTAAAAAAATCGAATAACGGAGAATATCGCCATTGAGCGTCAGCGCTTTTTTGAGTTCGGAAACTTTGGCAGGATCCATATTTAAATCGATATGCACATAATTGCCTTCTGAATTTTTCTTAATGCGAAAACCGATCGAACGTTTACCCATATCCTGATGTGCGGCGACTTTGGCTCCAAATTTTCCCGCCAAATCCTGAAAAGCATGGACTGCCTCGTTTAACTTTTCACCCGCAAAAACCGGCGGATAGATCAAAATTGCTTCATATTGCCTAGTTGAACTCACTTCATTCCCTCGCTTCCGTCAATGTTTACTTTTAAAGGTGCTAATTTAACACAAACCCAATCATTGCACAACGTTAAGTTTTAAACTGCTATTCCTGATCCGGAACATCCTTCTGATTAAACAAATTCATCGCCGCTACGATATTCTCAGCCGTCCATGCTTTGCAAGCCATCTCGGCCCGGCGTAAACTATCGGAAAGCTTTTCGCTTTCCAACTTCGTGAACTTGCCCAGCACATAATCTGTTAAATCCTGCCCTGCCAGACCTTCCTTACCGATACCAACTCTTAAACGTGGAAAATGACTGGTACCTAGCATACCGATAATGGATTCGAGGCCGTTATGGCCGCCTGAACTTCCTTTGGATCTGATTCGGATTTGACCGAGAGGCAGGTTTACGTCGTCAACAACAACGAGCAAATTTTCCGGTTTGGCTTCGCAAAATTCGCTGAAAACTTCCAGCACCGCTTGACCGCTTAAATTCATGAAGGTTTTGGGTTTAACCAAAACCGTTTCGGAATTCTCAACTTTTAAAAGAGCGTGCCAATACAATTTTGAATCTTTCTCACGGCTGACCGATCCGCGCCGCAATAAATCGATGACCATAAATCCGACATTGTGCCTGGTGTTTTCGTAATCGCTTCCGGGATTTCCAAGCCCAACGATGCATTTCATTCAAACTACTTCGCGGGTTTTTCAGCCTTCTCCGCCGCAGGTTTGTCGGCCTTCGCTTCTGCTTTCGGAGCTGCGCCTTCTTCGCCTTCTTTATCTTCCTTGCCTTTTGCGATCACTTCAGGTTCCGTCGGAGCCTCACCTTCGGCAGCAGGCGTTTCTTCGGCCTTCGGCGCATGAACTGCGACCACCACTTCGTCCGGATCGAGCATGCAATGCACATCAGACGGGAACTTCATATCTTTGATGTGAATCGAATCGCCGATTCCAAGTTTTTCAATATTCACTTCGAGCTTTTCCGGAATGTGAGTCGGCAAACATTCGACTTCGATTTCGTGACGGACCAAATCCAGCACGCCGCCTTCTTTAACGCCCGGAGCTTCGCCAGCGACAGTCACATGAACGTTCACTTTGATTTTTTCAGTCAGCGAAATAACGTTTAAATCCACATGCTCGATGAAATCAGTCACCGGATGATGCTGAATATCCTTGATGATCACGGTCTTATCGAGCTTTTCTTTGCCCGAAATCTTAAGATTGATCAGCACGTTTTCGCCGGCTTTTGTATGAAGCGCCGCTTCAAACTGCTTATAATCAAAATCGACCGAAATCGGCTTTTTGACCTGATGACCGTAAACAACCGCCGGAATCCGCTTTTGGGCGCGGATCTTCTTCACAGCCGTTTTGCCTATTTTTTCTCTCAAATTTGCTTCTAATTCTACTGATTTCATGACCTGCGTTTCTCCTTTAAATTCAATGTAAACCCTTACTACGCCTCAACTTCTGATGTTCTAAAAAGCGAACTCACTGACTGATTACCATGAATACGTTTAATGGCTTCCCCTAATAATCCGGCAACCGATAGGACCTTAATCTTGGAGATCTTCCGAGACGCGGGGATGGGTATAGTATCCGTAACGACCAATTCTTTCAAGTCCGATTTTTTGATGCGCTCTAAGGCCGGATCGGCCAAAACCGGGTGCACAATTCCGGCATAAACGTTGATGGCGCCTGCCTTTTTGAGTGCCGCGACCGCTTCCACAAGCGAACTGGCCGTTGAAACAAGGTCGTCCACCAAAACAACGTTTCGATTTTTCACATCGCCGATGATATTCATCACGGAAGTCTTTTGAGCATCCTCCCGGCGCTTATCAACGATCGCCAAAGGTGCGCTCAGGAGCTTTGCGTAAGCACGCGCCATTTTGATGCCGCCCACGTCCGGCGATACGACCGTTAAATTCTTCAGTTTCTTTTTCATAAAATACGGACGAAGCACATTGACCGAATAAAGATGGTCCACCGGAATATCAAAGAAACCCTGAATTTGCCCGGAGTGAAGGTCCATCGTCAAAATCCGGTTCGCACCGGCCGTCACCAGCAAATTGGCGATCAACTTTGCCGAAATCGGAACACGCGGACGGTCTTTTCGGTCCTGACGGGCATATCCATAATAAGGAAGCACAGCCGTGATGCGCTCGGCAGATGCGCGACGTGCGGCGTCAATCAAAATCAAAAGCTCCATCAAATGATCATTCGGCGGCGTGCAAATGGACTGAATAATGAAGACGTCTTTTCCGCGCACATTTTCATCGATCTGGACGCGGATTTCCCCGCCCGGAAACCGGCCCACTTCAACGCGGTCAAGCGGAACACCGAGCCCTCGGCAAATGGATTTGGCGAGGTTAATGTTTGAATTTCCCGATATCACAGCGATATTATTTTTCATGGATAAGTTCTTTCTTTGATTATTTTTTTCGTGTCACTTTTCGAGCCGGAATTCCGACGAATGTTTCACCGGATTTCACGGAAGTTCCTTTTAACAAAACAGATCCCGCGCCTGTTTTTGATTTCTTCGCAAGCTTCACCGGCGCTACCAGCGTGGTCCCGGAGCCGACCGAAGCGCCGTTCTGGATAACGGTTTTATTCTTATTTTTCCCGTCAAAATTCGCCGTAATCGTCCCTGCGCCGATATTGACGTCATTACCGATCTGCGCATCGCCGATGTAGGACAAATGTTTGATCCGTGTTTTTTTGCCGATTTTCGAACGTGTCACTTCCACAAAATTGCCGATCACAACGCCGCTTTCGATTTTCGTATTTTTCCGGATTGTCGCCGCCGGGCCGATTTGACATTTTTCGCCGATCACAACGCCGTCTTCAATCCAACAAAAAGGAAAAATGGTCGTGTCTTTTCCGATTTTAGCGCCCGATGCGATCCATGTGTTCTCGGGCGATACGACCGTCACGCCGTTTCGCTGATGTTTTTCAATTTCTCTTTGATTGATTGCTTTTTCCATTTTGGCCAAATCTATTCTCGAATTAACGCCCAACGCATCACCCGATAATTTGATTTCAAAACTCTGGACTTCAATGCCGGAACTGACGAACGAATCGATCACATCCGTTAAATAATATTCTTTTTTCTGATTGTCTGCTTTCAGGCGCCCGAGGTGTTCAAAAAGACGCACGGTGTCAAACACATAAACGCCGGTATTGACTTCAGTGATCGCGCGTTCAGATTCCGACGCGTCGAGCTCTTCTCGGATCGCATAAATACTGCCGTGCTCTTTCAAAATCCGACCGTAACCTTTCGGGTCCGAAACTTGCGCCGTCAGCACCGTGGCGCCGGCATCGCTCTTTTGATGCCGCGCAACCAATTCGCGGAGCATCGCAGGTTCCACAAAGGGTGCATCACCCGGCAAAATCAAAAGATCGTTTTTCCAGCTTTTGAGTTTGGGCTTTGCGCATAAAACCGCATGGCCCGTCCCCAGCTGCGGCATTTGCCGGATTCCTTGCGCACGGCTTCCGATATATTGGCGGACTTCTTTTTCGCCGTGCCCGACAATTACAAAGATCGATCTTGCGCTGATTCCTTCAACTGCTTCTAAAATATGTCCTAGCAATGGTTTACAGCTAACCGGATGAAGTACTTTGGGCAAATCCGAATTCATCCGGACGCCCTTACCCGCTGCTAAAATCAGAGCCGCCGTGACTTTCCTATTATTTCCCTGCCGTTTATTCATTGGTAGTCACGACGGTCCTGATTTCCAATTAATAACCGCTTGGATGCTTCAATGAAAATCAGGGCCGCAACGGGGCGCTTCATCAACCTTTAATTCCCGTCAGCTTAATACCTTCCACGAAATAGCGCTGGCCGAACATGAAGACAAGCAGAATCGGCAGAATCATCATCACAGAACCTGCCATCAACAATGTCCAATCCGTATGGTGCAAGCTTTGGAAATACGCCAAGCCCACCGGCAGCGGAAATTTTTCTTCGGAATTCATGACGATCAAAGGCCACATGAAATTCATCCAGGAGCCCATGAACGTAAAAATCGTCAGCGTTGCGAGTGCCGGCTGCGAAAGCGGGAGCAAAATCCGCCAGAAAATTCCAAAATAAGAACAGCCGTCAATCATCGCCGCATCTTCCAGGTCTTTCGGCAGCGTCAGGAAAAATTGCCGGAGCATGAAAGTTCCGTACGCCGTAAAAATGCCGGGCAAGATCATGGCCTTGTACGTATCAATCCATCCGAGCTGACGCAGCAAAATAAAAACCGGGATCATCGTGACGGCACCCGGGATCATCATGGTTGCCAAATAGGAAAAAAAGATTTGATTGCGCCCGGGAAATTGGAGACGCGCAAATGCATAAGCCGCCATCGCGCTCGTCGCCACCTGCCCGAATGTGGTCAGCAAAACAACCAAAATCGAATTTAAATAGAAGCGCGCAAACGGCACGACATTCCACGCTTCAATATAATTGCGCCACACAAACGACATCGGCACCCAGTCGTGCCACCAAATTTTCTTGTAGGAAAACACATCGCCCGGATTTTTGAGCGATGTCGTGATCATCCACAGAAAAGGCGCCACCATCGTAATCGCGCCAATGATCAGCACGATATAAATCCCGAGGTCCTTAATCGTCAGCGGCTTCTTTTTGCGAGCCGTCAGCTGATGCCTTGCGGAGTCTTTTGATTTCATAATTTAATTTCAAAATTCAAATATCAAATCTCAAAATTTTGAATTTTTAATTTTGAAATTTGAATTTGCGTTAATAGTGCACTGTTTTACTGAATAATTTCCACTTACCGAGCGTCACCACAAAAATCACCAGGAACAAAACCCACGAAATGGCAGCCGCATAACCCATTTGATGCCACTTGAAGGCGTTGTTGAAAATGTAATAAATCACGGTCGTGGTTGAACCGTTCGGCCCGCCGCCCGTCATGATGTAGGCCGGATCGAATCCAGCCTGAAAGCCGCCGATCACGGACATCGTGGCAATAAAAAAAGTGGTCGGCGAAATTTGCGGCCACGTCACAGCCCAAAATTTTTGCCAGCTGTTAGCACCGTCGATTTCTGCCGCTTCATATAAATCGCGCGGAACGCCCTGCAGCGCCGCCAAATACAAAATCATGTTGTAGCCGCCGACCGTCTGCCACACGCTCATGATAATCAGCGCCGGCTTTGCCCATGCTTCATCCGTCAGCCAAAACGGCCCCTGAAGCGGCACGCCGATCAAATCGCCGAATTTGGCGATCAGCATATTGAAAATGCCGAAATCCGGGTTATAAACCAGCCGCCACAGCATATAAATCGCAACGCCGGAGCAAATCGTCGGCAAAAAGTAAAGAGTCCGGAAGAAAGTCATGCCTTTCAACTTTTGATTCAGCGCCAGCGCCAAAATCAGCGAGCCGGCAATGCTGAACGGAATTGCCATCATCAAATAAACCGTGTTCCAGCAATATTGCCAAAAGTAGGAATCGTGAAACAGCGCGTTGAAATTTTCAAAACCGACAAACTGAGGGGGTGAAAAAAGGTCCCACTTCATAAAACTGAGGACGAGGGATGCTAAGACCGGAATGGAAGTAAAGATCAGGAAGCCGATCAGGTTGGGCGCAAGAAACAAATACGCCGCAATCGCTTCTTTGGTCCTGCTTTTAATACCGTTCATGTAATTAATGACCGTAAACTCAAATTTCAAAATTAAAAATTCAAAATTTTGAGATTTGATATTTGAATTTTGAATTTATCAATTAAAAAACCGCACAAACTACTGAGACATAACCCATACGAAACTATCAGGGGAAGCCGAAAGAGAAGTTATTTTACCTAAAATTGACAAAAAAAGCACGAAATTTGTTGCGCAAGGCCGTCCAGGATTAAAAATAAATATTAATCATATTAATTTTTATATTTCTATATTTACTTCATTGACATAGCCCGGCTTTTCTGTTATAAACCTCTCCTCTCCTCCACGCCAAACCAAAGAGGAGAATGTTATGAAAAAAGAAAAAGCTATTAAATCAGATAAGTTCACCGTCACTGAAGTGGGTACTTTGCTCGAGTCGATGGATCAAAAAATCAATCTCATTGCCGAAAGCCAAGTATCAACAGACAGGCGGCTAGCCAATGTCGAAACGGAGCTCCATGGCGTTAATCGCCGTTTAGACTTGGTAGAGTTAGGCATTGATGTCGTAAAAAGTAAAGTCGTTAGACTTGAAGATGGGCTTTTGAAACTCACAAAAGACTTGAAAGACACACGCAGTGAATTGACTGAAAATATTGGCGTTATTGCCAATCGATTGACTGCAGTTGAAGCGCGTCGGTAATCTCAGTTGTAAGTGATAAGTGGTAAGTTTTAAGTTATTCGAATTGCTTATCACTTACTACTTACAACTTACCACTTACCACTAATCTTACGCCGAAACGGCTGTCCGGAGCTCCGAACGGATTTGAATGGCTGCCTCTTCCACAACCGAAAGCAACCGCCGCATTTCAGACCTGCTGAAGACTTTCATTTGATAGGCCCGTGACTTAACCGAATCAGAAACGAAATCAAACTCGGAAACAAGCAATAATTGATTCGTAAATCCCCTTTTCCTAAGTTCCAAGCGCGCTTCTTCAAAACTTTGAGCGACAATCAACACTTCCCCGTTTTGTAAGTCATCCCGGATCGGATCTAAAAAGTCTTCTTCAGCTTGTGAACTCGTAACGACGGCCAGAACGCCGAATCTTTTAAGAAAATATTCCGCAAAAAGCGGCGATCCATCCTCACCGAAAATAAGATCATGGCCCGCAATGGGTCCGACACGTTCCAAACCGCTCGCCAAATCCGGAACTTGAGAAGCGAAAATTTCGTCCATTTCCCCGTGGCGCGCATTGACCGCACGAATCCCGTTCGTCATTGCCGTGTTAAAACGAATTTTAATTTCCGGCACGATACCGGCATTTAGCCCTTCAAACAACCGGCTGTTTGGTTTCGTTCGCGCTTCGATAGTTCCGGACTCGGTATGAACTTTTGTCGCAATCACATTAAATTCGATTTCTATAACATGTTCACCCGTCAGGGAATCGACCCGTTCGCCGGTTTTCTCGAAAACAACCTGCATCTTGCCCATCGTGCGCTGAATGAACTCGCCTGTTTTAATTCCCAACAGTTCCACACGAGTCTTGGGCTCGCTCATAACCTCTATTAAATTGTTTCGGATCGAATTTTCGTCTGCAAATTCCCTGCTTAACAATTCCGGATGAAGCTCATCCGTAAACGCAATCCGAAGCTCAGATCGTGGGTCGGATAATTCCCCGGCAGCCGGGCTAGGCGAAGCCTGATCTTTAATTTTTCTATCGATTGCTTGGTGAATTTGATTAAAAAGCTGGGCTTCATTATCGGTTTTTGGCCGGCTTGCTTCTCGTTGAAAAACACGATTGCGCAATACAACCTTTGCTATGTTTTCGGATTCTTGAATACCCGCTAATAAGAAAGTTAATATAAATATGCGCTCACCAAATTCGGTTTCATCATCCAGCGAAGCAGACAGAGCCAATGTCGTAGGGCCCGGCAGGATATTGTAAAAACGGATAAGTAAATCTTGAATACCGGCTGTATTAAAAGATGAAACATTGATGCTGCCAACCACATTCCGGGCAATCCACTTCCTTAATTCCGCCCACTTTCGGTCATCTAAAAAATTGGGAATCGTACCGATAAAATCAATCAAGGAACCTAAGGCTTGCTCGATGTCGTTGGAATCTCCCCGCTTAATCTTGTCGAAGATTTTCTGCATTTCTTCTTCGCGCTCTATTCCTAGGAGAAAGCGAAAATCATGCCTTAGCTCAGACCGCCTAGTATCTGTATATAGGCCGTAGGGAAACCACTTTTCACCGATCCGCTCCAAAAATAAATTACGGCGGACAAAATCAAAAAAAGTGTTTTTTGTAACTCTCTCGGAAGTCAGCATACGTTTTAAGAATTCATGCGGACCAAATTTCTGTTCGATGTAAGTTTCAACATCGCTTCGGCTTTCGTCATTCAAAACTTTGACCAAAGTCACCAAAGCCGGCACTGCACGCTTTTCGATTGAATCATCACCTGCAAAACTATCGGTGGCCTGATTGACAATCTGATTAATCGATTCGCGCTCGGGTAAGCGATACCATCGGGGGCCAAACGCAACATAACTCGGCTGACTCCCAATACCAAAAGCAACCTGCACTTCGCTTTCCAATATATCTTTTTCTCCGGAATCAAGTTCCGGAAATTGAAGCGCAAAATTTCCGTCTGGTTGGCGTACCCTCCTATTTTTGAAGCTTTCAACAAAAATCCACGGCAGCAATTCGGTGATCATAATACTGAGAAAAGGATCGTGCACACCAAGATCGGTCGCTCTTTCGCCCACAATTTCAATGGCCGAATCAGGATCATCGAACGTCATGAATTTGCGGCCTTCTATTTCAAATATATACCGTTTAGGAGCGTCCGGCTTCCCGGCCGGGCTTGCCAATTCCAATGTAATTTTCGATTTCCAAAGATACGCTTGATTCGAACGCAACTCGGCTCTGGCTTTCATTGAAGAATTGCGAGGATATTCAACGGAAGTCTGATCCGGCGTTTTATTGTGAGTCGGGACGGAACGATTTTCGGTGGCTTGATTGAGCAACCCAATATAAAACTCGTATCTTTTCTTTGCCTTTGCCGTCACGCCGCTCTGGTTCATAGCCTGTTGAACTGCAGTTCGAGCTTGAATGAGCTTTGCCCTTTCCCTGGAAAGTAACAAAGTTTTGATTCCGGCCTTAACCAAAGCATCCGCTTCCCGATGCGCATCTCTATAGCCTTGCATTTGCTGACGAGAGACCGACATTTTGTGTTCCGATGATTTCCACAATGCAAAATTTGTGACGGCTTTGGTGATCTCATTGGCCAATTGGACTTCCGCGGACAACTCACCTGCCCTGAGCTCTGAACGGGATTTTGATTGAGCGTCGCTTCCTTCTGCTGATTTTTTTACGGCTGCTTCTGTGCGGCCTAGCGATTCTTTCTTCTCAAAGTATTGTTTTAAAGCACGCCGGAAGGCATCCGGAACTTCGCTTTCTTCCATATGAAAAACGTTCCGCATATAATTGAGCAGCCATTGCTTGAAATCTTGATAATATTCATCGCTGAAGATGAGTTTTGTGATCTGATTGACATCCTGACGAACCAATGCTTCATGAAGCGCCGATGCATCATACTTCTGGCCAAAGTGCGTCAAGATCGTCCTGACCAACGATGGAATCCGATCATTCATCATTTCACGCCTTCTGATTTCTTTCATGGTCAAACCTTCACTGGCGCGTTCCCGGTAACCCGCAAACCCCGAAAGTCGATGGGAATCCAGAGCTCCATACAAAAATGGGACGCCGAGGATGGGAATAAAAAATAATAAATTTCTTTTGCCTACATGATTTTTCCGAAGATGGTTACTAAAATGCCGCACAGAATCGCCCGGAATCACCAGCCGCAAAACATTGCGGCCGTCCTCTGTGGAAACCAAGTGGCTTGAATATTCATGCATAAGCGGCGCGATTAAGAGCTCTTTCAGCCGCACGGCGCCACTGGTTTCTACGGTTTCAAGCAGGTCTTCATTAAAATCATGCGAATTGGGGACGTGGTACGGAAAAGCTTCACGCAAAATACTGAGCGCAACCATGAAACGCGCTAAATACTGCTTGTTTTTCAATATTTGAATAAGCGTGGGCATGCTTTGTTCAAAAGGCTGAATAGCATCGCTCGCCGGATAGCCAGACTTTCGCATCCGTATTCCTTTAATGTCATCTGAATCGAAAATATACCGCAATAGCGCAGCTTCCAAATAGTCGCTTGCAATCGGAATCTGCCTGCTTAAAATTGCCAGGGCAAGCAGCTTGTTTTTTTCCTTTGAAGGATCTTTTTCGATATTCTGGTTTATGTAAATCACAGCCTCCTCAAGAAGCAGACGTAACTGCCCATGATTCGGTTTTTGAGAGACCGCGGCATAAGGCCGTAAAAGCTGCAGCAAAAGTTTAACGATCTCCTTTTCGACACGTTTGCTTTTATTGTTTTTCAAAACGCCGACTGCCATCCTCCAGGCAATCGATTCGACGACGTAACGAGTTTTAACTAAATTGTCCCCTGACTTTAAATTATCTCTCATCTCCCGCTCAACTTGCTCATGAACAATTGCTAGGAAGCGAAGAATTACAACACGCAGCCGGACGTTTTTATGCCGGTCGTAGATACGCTCCAAATGCCGTGCCAATGGCTCGGCAGTCAAAAGCGCAAACGATTCTAACTTGGCCTTTTCTATCTCATAGACAACCGCCGATATTCTTAAATCTAAGTCCGCATCTGGATTGAGCAGAATCAAAGATAAAATTTCGTTGTGAATGTAAAATAGAAAATCTTGAGTTCGTTTCTTTTGAGCGCCTTTCAATTCTCCTAATGATTTTGCTAATGCCAACAAAGCTTCTGCGGGAGACTCGAATGTTTTATGCAAATGATCCTGCGCACCATAGACAATAAGGTCCTCCAAAAGACTTAATTGTTCTTGATTGGGTTCTTGCTTTCCGGCTGATCGAAAGTAAGTGTCCCACTGCAAATCTCTGGTTTCCTGTGTTTTTTTCATGATTTTCGATTGAAGCTCAGCCGGCAAATGACGGTTTTTTAGCATCGCGATTTCATCTTCGGTTAAACTCTGAAGAATCGCATTCCGCAGTTTGATCTCGTTGTGAAGTATTTTCATGAATTCAAACGGGTCTTTGATCAGCCGCTGGTCAAAAAAGAAACGCGGTGACACCAAGTCGTGATAGGCGTGCGGGTTCGTCAATCTTTTGAAATCAATCGTTGATTCTGCAATGTGCGCATCCATTCCTTTCATTAACACGATCATAGAATTAGGATCCGACGTAAACTGGTTTCGATCCACTTCAGGCAGAAGCTTGAAAGCTTTATCGAGAAGATTAACTTCTTTATCACTTAGCAATACCGGTTCTAGCGGTTGCAACAATTCCGGATGATCCCAGAATCGATGCACAAGATCGTCCGGAAGCGGTGATGTAATCAATCTTTCTTGATCTTTGTCGTATCGAAGCGCAGACCACGCATCGGATGCGATTCCAATAGCGATAACCGATCTGGAAATGATGGATTTTGCAATTTTTTGACGGACTTCATATCCATCCGGCTCTTGATTAACATCCCAAGCCCGCACAAGCGCATCCTCGAATAGCGGTGAAATGCCGACTTTTTCAAAAATATCCCGCACTTCCCCAAAGACACGCAGAATGATTTCTGTTCTTTCTGCCGGATCGGTAACGCCTGTTAAAAGTTTAACCAAAACAGCGTCAACGACCTCCATGACAAATGTCGGATTGTCCCAAGCGCTAATGAGACTGCTTTTGTAAGCCGTTAATGCAGCAAGCAGGCCGCTTGTTTCTTTTCTTTTACGGAATTTGGTTAAACGGCTGCCGCTACGGGAATAAATTCCGAAATCAGCCACGGAAAAAACGTGGCCGTCGGGCAACAGCGCAAAATTTTCAAGGTGAAGATCCGTTAGGCGGCGCGTGCTGGCCTGATAACCCAATTCATGAATCTTGAGTGCAAAAATAATTAAATCCGCAGCAATCCGCACATAGGCCTTTTGTTGATACTTGTCCGATGGCCCATAAGCTTCCTCAACAAATGCTTGCCACAATTCTTTATCTTCAAGCACATTACGCAAACGTTTCGAGTCTTGATACCGGAACCCCACAATTCCCAAAGGAAATTCTTTATATTCAATCGAGGTTTCCCGGGGGCCATAAAGATTGAATAACCCTTTCAAACCTATAAAAAAGAGTGGTTCGCTGACCACCGTTTCACCCTTAGGCTGCTGCCGCAACTTTTCGGCCAATGTCACGTGAATTTTCGAAACATCGCCGCTTGAAGCGCGTTCGCCTGGGAATTTTATTTCGAGTGCAAGACTTTGGTCTTCCGTAAAAATAATATGGCGGCGGTATGATTCACTGACAAACGCAATGCGGAGCTCGTCGAGCTTAAAAATCTTTTGGTTCTTCTTAGCCCAAGCAATCGGGCGCTCATAACTACCATTAATCATGCTATAAGGATAAGCAAGCCGCATAACGGAAAGAAAAGTGAGAAAACGAGATAACTGATCATTGTTAGCCAGAATCCGGTCCAGAGTCGGCATCTTTTCCGAGATTTCGGAGTGCGCTAATTTGCCCGCCCAATAAGTTTCAGTACGCCGAATTCCGGTCGGCGCATGGTTTTCTCCGAAAATATACCGGCTGATAAATGTTTCGAAGCGCTCCGGATTTTTGTCTAACTGACGCCAAAGATGCTCAAGAACTAAAATACCCGTTTGAGTCATGTTGGAATCCTTCCCTTCGAGCACATACCGCTCCAATTCGGGCGCTAAGCGTTTTAACGTCCTTCGGCTTCCTCTGAACTGAGGATACCGCAAAGACAGAGCGAGAAAGAAAATAATGGCATGAGATCTTAAGAGCGCGTTCTTCTCCGTCAGCGCCATTTGACGGATAGTTGGAATCAGGCTTCTGATCACCAGTTCGAGATTGGCATAATGATATTCAAGCGCATTAAGCTTCTCGTTCGAATCTACTAGCTGAACATAAATCAAGACTGTGAAAAGTTGAAGTGCGGCAGCTTTAAGCCGGGGGTTTTTAGAATTGGTTAGAATATTTCGGATTTCATGATGAAGGCCACCAGTAATCTCTATTGCTGGGGAAGCTGTATCTTGATCAATAAGCGCCGATGCAATATAGTCCAGTGCGGCGATCTTGATTGACTCATTATCGGATTTTTTAATTAATCGGGCTGCAATGTCAGATGCATGCAAGGCCAAGATACCAATTGCGACTTGATGTCCTGAATGATTTCCATCCTTGGCTGCCTCATCAAGTGCTTTTAAAGCGTTTTCGACAGACCGGTAACGAACTTGGGTCGCTTCCTGCGCAGCTTGCAAAATCACAAGCTCAAGCAGGCGCGTTCTCTGGGTTGAATCGTAGAACGAAAGCTCATCTCTGGAATTTATAACATTATCCTGAATCAACTGAGCATGAGCTTCCAGATAAACCTGCTTGAATTTAACGCGCAAATCAAAAGTGTTTGGGTTTCTGATTAATTCTCTTTTCTCCGCAGGAGAAAATTGACCGGCCATCAAGCGCTTACGCCGGATTTCATATTCAAATTGATCCAACAAAGCCAGAGGATTGTAAGCAGCATTGCGGTCAAGAATAAAATCCGGCTTCGAAAAACCGCTCAGGCCGGCCGGGCGCTGAACCCAAGGCATGTGGTTTCCCAATATAGGCATCAAACCTTTAACAAAAATGATGCGTGCATTCGACTTTTCCGTCATTTCCTTTTGTAGTTTTTGATGAAGCGTACTAAAAGCAAGATTAACTCCATCGAGTTGCTTCCTAGACAGCAGAAGGCCCTTGCGCTTCTTTCCATCTATCAAAATGGAAGTCATGACCCAGCGCTTTTTCGTTCGGTCATAGCGAAGCGCGCTGAACCGATTCGCCCGAATTACTTTCTCTAACCCTTCAATATAAATGCCCGCGTCCACGCCGCTTGCTTGCGGTTTTGGTTCGTGAAATTTACGAAGCTCTGAACGGCTGGTAATTCCGAGCGCGGCGCGGCGGACGGCTTCGTACCAGTGTTTCTCCGCTTTTTTGCGCTGTTCGGCAGCGTCCGGATTTCTGAAGATTTCCCGAAGGGTTTCTTCATATTTAGCGGCCAATTCTTTGTTGTATTCAAAGCGAATCGCATCGATAAGCGGCTCAATCGCTTGAACGCCGATACGGACCAACGCGCGTTTTAAAACATAGAAAGCGGCGCCGTCTTCCCGTTTGATCCGTTGGATTAGAAACGAAACGGCTTCGGCGCTCTGCAAAATTCCCAATGTTTCGACAATGTCGGATCGAATGCCCAAATCGAGTTCTTTGCGATAAAGCTCGATCAAAACTTTCGGTGCTCGCGGATCATGGTGATAGCGGAAGAAAATAATGGCTTCGCGGCGGACCAAACTATTGGAATCCTGAAGCGCTTTTAAAAATGTGCCGCTTGCGGCAGAGTTGGCGGAACGGCTGAGCGTCTTGGCGGCATCCCAGCGCTCGTCGTCATTTCCTGTTTCTAAAGCTTCAAGCAAAGTCTCAAATTCACTTTTGGGCGGTGCGCGCGGCTGCTTCTGAATCTCGGCAGGCTCACTTATATCATCGGCCGGTGCGTTTGTAACCGGTTCGGAAGTTTCGGCGATTTGTTCAATTGGCGTTTCCGCGGGCATTTCGCTGACAGGTTTTTGCTCCGTCATTAAGCAGCCCGCCCAAAACAAAATGCTCCCAGCCACAAACAAAATAAAATGATTTTGCTTCCGCAATTCGGACATCATCGCGCTCTGCGATGATGCCGAAATAGTCTTCGGCTCCGCTCGAGCCGAAGTCAATTCGGAACGAGAGGTCAGAAAAGTTTTGAGATCGCTGACCAAAGATGCCGGATCAATCTTGTTGTGCTTTCCGGGATAGGTGTTGTATTGCGCCGTTCGGCCTGATTCATTCATTTGCCCTGCCAGAGCGCGGTAAAAATCACGAACGCTTTCCTGTAACAGATCAGACTCCTCTTCAAATACAAAATGAACCGGAATTTGGAGCGATGATGCGGTTTCTGCCAAATCTAAAAACGGATCATCCTCCGGCTTAACAGGAATTTCCCTTCTTGCGATAGTAAATTGGTTCATTCGAAGCCTGGCTTCAATCAATAATCGCTTGGCATGCTCTCGTATCATTGGGTCAGTCCAATCAATGAATGAATAGCCCCGGCGTGTAACGATTCTTGCAATGCGCGGAATATGGACATTCTCATAATAGCCGGCAAGCACGGAGGCGTAACTGTCGTGCAGCCCGATTGGCACAAAATGAGACAAAAGCCCGGTGCGCTTTTGCAGGATCGCCAAAGTATTAGCGCCCATCGAATAACCGATGCCCGTGATTTTGGACGGATCAATCTTCAAATCGGAAAATCTGGAAAGCGCGCGAATCACCGCTTCAATATCAAAACTTTCTGCGATTCCGCCGGTATTCAAAATGGTTTCGAGATTTGGATCTTTGGTGTAATCCAAACCAATCACATGAAAAGATGGAAACTCTTGATGAAGAAGTTCGGCGAGCTTTCCGTATTTTGAGATATCATCGCCCCATGGCGGCAAAATCAGAAACGCCGGATGATTTTCTTGCTTGCTGTCAGCCGCGCGAATCACCCAGCCATCCAGAAGCGCACCGTTAAAACCCGGGATCTGAACGGCTTCGGCATTTTGCGGAAGAGAGCTGCTTTGGTTAAGCTTCGGCATAAAATCAACCACGGCATCGCGCACGGCAGCTAATTTAAAGAAATTGTCTAAATTGACCGCCGGAATATTATCAGCCGTAAATTCCTGAAATAAATGCGTTTCTTCCGGGAAAAAATTTTGCAATTCCCCTGGCAGCTTAACCCATTCGGCTGCAAAAAGCGCTAGCTGCTCGCGCAAAAAACTCTTCCATTTTTCAGAATCTTCCGGCACACTCGCTAAGAAATTCGAAAAAGCACTTTTTGCTGCACCCTCGGACCTCAACTCTGAGCGCGCATCTTTATTTTTCTCGAAAAACACGGTGCCGACCGCGATTTTTTGGCCGCCCAAATAGACGGACGTAACATTGAGCGGAAAAGAGTGCATAGTATTGATATTGCTTCGAGGGATGCGAACTGTAAACTGGCCGCGAAGGCCCTCCACTTTGAAATTGGGTCCTGTGCTCGCAAAGCTTTCAGGCGTCACCGGAACCAAAACTTTTCCCACCTCGGCGGGAACGGCGCCCTTGTTTGCGGCGATCCTCTCCACCTGCTCTTCTACTTTTGCCCGTAAATTTTGAAGCGCTTGCTCTTCCCCTGTTTTACCGTCTAAAAGTTCGCGTAAATCAAAGCCAAAAACCAAATCAAAATTCAGCTCAAACTTTCCGTGAATTTGCTTGGCCGGAATTTGTGCAGCCACAGTTATTTTTTGCCGCACCTGCTTTTTGTCGCGAATCCATAAAGAAACACCGGAAGCGCCAAATGCAGCCGCAGCCGCAACAAGAGGCCAAAAAATTGAAGCCGCCGGATAATACATGGCGAAAGCGTAATAGCTGGCTACCCATGCACTAAAACCGTGCAAAAATGATATTACAAGAAACCGGACCCAATGAACTGCCCGGTCATAAAAAAATGTTAAAAAATTGACATTGAAAGAACGATTCGCATCCATCTCTTCTTGAACCGCCGGCGAATATAGCTGATCGATCGTTCGCTTAGCATAGCGCTCGGTTGTCAGTTTAAGCGCAAACCAAGACGGTAAAATGGCAAGCAAGCCAAACACTGTCAAATCGACAAGATAAACGGGATCGAGACGAAGCTCGGCGCGGCTTGACTGACTTTCGTTTGAGGCGTTGAATTCAACAATGCGTTTCGGCGGATTGACAACGAGATGTTCCGCAATGCCGCGGGTTAATTCAAAATACTTACGCTGGTCGGAAGAAACGCCGAACACATCCGGATCTACAAAATGAGACGCCTCATCGCGGATCCGTTTAGTGCCTCTCGCTACAACCAGCCGTGTGACATCCAAAAAATGCTTCAGTTTGGGGTCATCCGGATTAATTTCTGATGTTATTTTCCGGGTCCTGCGCACTGCGGACACAATTGCGTAAAATTCGGAGGCCATTTTCCCGAATGCCATGTACTCATCTTGATTCTCCGGCGTGAGCGTTCCGAATTTTCCGAGAATGACTTTACCGGTTTGCCCGATTAAACTCGAAAGTTTTTGGATTTCCGGATAAAACTGGCCGTAATCCGAGATGTTCAGCACCTGATTGCCTTCCGTCATCAATTTCTTAAGATAGAGGGCTGCAATCACGTTCGAATAAAGCACATCATTCATGCCTTCAAAAATTTCAGTAACAATCGCATCCTGGCCGATGCGCGCCGTGGGCGTATCCGAAATGTAACCGGCGCCGCCGTGTGTTTTGACGCCCTTCTGGGCAATGTGGTTAAATTTCTCCGTCACGAAAACTTTGGCAACCGCCGATTCAAATGCCGCATTCACTTTGCCTTCGGTCAGCAGAGATGCGACCGCATAAACAACGGACTCCTGCGCGTAAAGATCCGCGGCCATTTCCGCCAGAGTTTGCTTAACGCCGCCGAATTGCCAAATTGGCCCGCCGAATTGTTTGCGCAATTTCGAATATTCCAGCGTATCATCAAAAATCCGCATGCTTCCGCCCAAAGCGCTTGCGGCGATGCTGAGGCGCCCCTGGCTCATGGTAGACATGCCGATTTTGATCCCGTCTCCCGGGATCAGATTTTCAGCCGGAACCAAAACGTCTTGCAAAATTAAATCCGCGGTCGAAGAACCTTTTAAACCGCTTTTCTGCTCGTCCTCTCCGACCGAAACACCTTCCAAGTCACGATCAATGATAAATACTCTTCGCTCGTCACCCAGCATCGCAAAACCCACAAAAACACCGGCAAAACGGGCGTTCGTGATAAACCGTTTGGTTCCGTTTAGTTTGTAGTATTGTTTTCCGTCGACTTCCACGGGGACAGCGGTCGTCTGGAGTGGAAACCGCTTGCTCAATGCCTGGGACCCGGCTTCCAATTCTGTGAGCGCATAGCCGCCGATCAATTCACCGCTCGCGAGTTTCGTGAGATATTTCTTTTTTTGCTCCTCCGTTCCGTAATCTTGAATCGGCCCTTTGACAACGCTATTGTGAACACCGATCGAAAGCGCAACGGAAGGATTGATATACCAGCCGATGATGTCGGCAATGATTTTTAAAATAGGGCTGAGGCCCGAGCCGCCAAACTCTTCCGGAATCGCGAGGCCGAAAAGCCCCGCCTGGGCCGCTTCCTCTAAAATTTGATCTTCAATGCGTATATTGCCTTTGTCGATTTCGTGCGCGAAAGGATAAACAGATTTTTTGTAGAAAGTGCCGACCAGCTCACGAACCATTCGCGCGGTTTCGTCTCTGACAAAATCTTCAGGCCCATGCCGCAGCTCAGAACGTGACGGTTCACGCTGAACAATCCGGCCGTTGGCTTTCTTTTCGATGGCGTCAATGAGTTTGTCTAAATAGACACCGTTAGAAGCATCTTTATAATCACCAACCGATACGATTCCCGAAAAAGTGCCGGGCATGATGTCTTTCACCATCCAAAGTTCCGGCCCGTGTACAAGCACGACAATCGGTTCGTCCGGAACAGGAACCAAGAGGCCGGACATGCGCTGATGCCGCTTGCCCCGCGACCAGTCTTTTGAAGGAATACGGATCGGGCGGTTTGACGCCAAAAATTTGATGGCTTGCCTGAGCACCTTGCTTTTTAATTTCATTTCGGCGCCCTGGGCAACGTTGAAGTGAGCTGCATCACGCTCTTCGCGATACCGGTCTGTCGCGACCACGCTCCAGCCTCTATCCATAAACGATTTTAAAATATCGAAAACGTGGTCGGATTCAGATGCTTTTGCGGCTTCATCGCCCTCTTTCGGAAGAATCGCATCGATGTCGAGTAAAATAACCGGATTCATCGCGCGACCGCTGAAATAAACCGCGTCACGTTTGGCCTGTGCTTTCAATCGGTCATGATACGCTGTTAATGTACGGGCTGAGCCTGAGCGGGCGCGCCTAAAAATCGCACTCTGGAACAACTCAAAAATCCAATTTGCATGTTCCAGCAGTTTCAATCTCTTTGTATATTTTTCAATCTGGTTCAGTGCGCCTAAAATAATTTTCTCGGTCAAAGAAAAATCAGGATTCGTACGCTTCATCGATAAAATTTTTGCTTTCAGATCTCGATTGGACGAAAGCCGCTGCAGCCAAAAAAGAAGCTGTCTGGCATATTGTTCTAAGAAAACGTTTTTTCGGCCTGCATGACTGCTTTCCAGATATGCCGTCAAAGTTTCTAGCAACGAATCGATCTGAGCCATCCCTTCCGGCGTTGCCACATGCAATCTTGCAAGTGCCCACATTGCAGCTTCTTGAATGGTAGAATCCGGCTCGGTTAAAACCATTTCTTTCAAGCGGTCCAAAACTTCAGGGTCATACCATAAAAGCTCGGCCAATGCTTTAATGCTTCCGACGCGCAGCATGATGTGCGATCTTTTTGCGTCAGGATCACCGACCGCCTTCTCAAGCAGCTGCTCGATAATGTCGCGGGAATGTTTGTAGCGGAGTGATTTTTTATCGGATTGGCTCACAATGGTTTGAATGACCTCAACGAGGTAAGTCTGCACCCATTCGGTTTGCTCCGTTTTCAACATCTCAAGTGCGACATCCAAACTTTGCGGGTTAAAAACTTCACGGATGGACCGTGCAATAGAGCCCCGGGCAACTTCACTGTGATTGCCGCTCAGAATTTCATAGTAACGCTCCAAAATAAATTGTTTGAGCACGGGATCCATCCGGTCCGCAATACGGTTAATCCCCCACACTGCCGCCTTTACCACCCAAGGGTCAGAATCCGTTAAACGGCCGACAAGAAACTTGAGAATTTCATGGTCTTTTTGATCCGTCAGCAATCCTCTCTTGCGGTGCAAAATATTTTCGAAGTAGCCGGCAATTTGATGGATTTTCATTTCACGCGGGCCGATCACTTTCACGGTAGATGCGGTAGAATGATCAACCGGAAGTTCCTCAAAACTTGTCCTCACATTGTCTATCCAAAGATAGCCGTGCTTTAAGCGGTAACCTTTCATCAAGCGGCGCCTTTCATCGAGGCTGGCGGCGGATTCAAGACTTCTATCAATTCTTTCTTTAAAATGCCGCATGCGGTCATTGATTTCTTCTACCGCCACGGGGCCGTAAATATGGCGATGCACCATGTTCGTAAAACGCTTGAGGAAAGCGCGGATGATGCCGCCGGGAACGCCCGCTATTAAAATTGACATGGATTGTTCTATCGCGATATCAATAGCTTCGTTCTCGATTTCAAAATCCCGCAATTGTGTTTTGATACGGTCCAGGAATGTTTCGTGCTTACTCGCAAAAAATTCGGGGTTCCAGTTCATGTCATAATCATCATGATAATGCTGAAACCATCGGTCAATTCTTGCAATACGCCGGCTCGCCGCGCGCTCGGTAAATAAACGTTCCTGCTTGGCGCGCATGCGGCTGCTCGCCTGCCGCAATTCGGCCCTGACTTTCATTGAAGAACCTGACGAATTTTCATCGGAAGTCTGAGCCGTCCCAACTTTCCCATCAATAGACGTTCCCGGCATTTTATTGTGAGTTGGGACGGAACGCGCAGAAGCCACGCTCGGTTCATTGACAGAAATTACTTGGTGTTGCAGAACTTTGTCAGTGTAGCGATTGTTAATGATCTCCCGCTCTTCCGGCTGAAAAGAAACGGTAAAATCGCCGTGCTGCATCCGAATTTGGTGCGCTTTCTGGAGCAGTTCTTCCCAAGCAACTTGAGGAGAAATAATACTTTCGTTTCGAAAATATTTTTTTCTTGCAGTTGCCTGCTTCAATTTTTCAAAGAAAATGACAACGGTTTCAAACCCTTCTCGGAATTCATCGGAGCTCTGAATAGCCCGGGCAATCCCTTTCATCGCCTTTTCAATTGCCGGCTTTTCATAAGGATTTCCGACTAAAAGAGGTGCTTCACCAAGGCGTCCAACCAAAGATAAAGGCAGAACTCCGCCAATTAATCGATCAAACCATCCGGCATCCTTCCAGACGCCCAAGGATTCCACAAACTTTCTCAATTGCTCAACGCTGTTTGCACTTTGAATAATCGCAGGAAGCACATAGCGTATTTCGAAATGCGGCCGTTCCAGGTTTTTTTCGATTTTATCCCGAAGTTCTTTGACAATCGTCCGGGCTTGATCTAAATCTGATGGAGATGCATTCTTGAATTTTGCGCGGATCATTCTTTCTATATTCCGCGAACTTCCCGGGAAGAAACTGCCGCGTCTCGGCCCAAACTTAATTACCATATAAGCCATCAAACCGAAACAAATCGCATACGACGGGCCATAAATAGGATCACGTGCAATAGTTTGGACTGAATTCCACAATTCAATCAAAATACTTCTGAGTTCGGAACGGCGGCGGGCTTTCATTTGCTGGATGCTGATTCCGACACCCACCATAAAAACCAGCGCAAGGTATACCACCTGCGTCCCCTTAACCATTTGCCACTGCGACTCTTTCATGCGAACTTTCAACTGCTTGCGCAGTTCTTGGTCGGGATGATTCTTAATCAGGAATTCCATGATTTCCTGATCGGGGACCTGAGCGGGATCTAGAACGGGATCGGTCAGAAGATTTTTTAAGACGTAAGAATTAAAATTAAACTTTTCCGGATCTTGAACTTTCTTGGCGATATCAAACCAAAACTCAAGTCGATTTTCTTCATCAGGCAGCACAGCACTAACCAGTTTCACAATTTCCGCAAAATCAACGGCGGTCGGATTTTCCAATACCTCCGCGTAACGCACTAAAAGACCCACGTCATGGTTCAAACGGCCTTCATCAAGTATGGTTTTTAATTTCTCTTTTACCGCATGCGCACCGGCATCTGTTAACGCACCGTTCTGAATCGCATCAAGCAAATCAACAGGCGTCCTTTCATTAACAACATTTCCTTTTTTATCAAACGACGGCAAACGAAGCATAAGAGCCAGAAATTTGTCTTCTGAATCATATTCATCCGCCGCAAGCAGCGCCGCTGCAGCTGTAACACGGTTTGAAAATTGAGATTTCGGATTTTGATAAACCTGCTTGAGATACCGAATAGCATATTCATGCGTATCGCCGAAATTCATATCATCAAGCCCGGCGTAAGCAGCAGCGGCAATCAGCCGATGAGAAACCGGCGCTTCCTCATCATGCAATGCGCTGACCAGAATGCTCATGGCATATTCAATGGTTGTTTTATAATTAGGCCCGTCAATGTAATCTCTTCCTGCTTTGAACAACGCATAGGCTGACGCGGCATATAAACGTTCTGCATAAGGCTTGTCGGCGTCATAAAGAACCCGTACCAAATAATCCATAGCAAATTTATGTGTTTTTTTATGAGAGGACTCGTCAATGAGCCGCGCGTAAGCCGCTGCGGCCATCGTACGGTCAAGACCGGGCTTGGTTTCGTCATGCAGAATTTTGACCAGGAAGTCACCCGCTTCTTTCTTAAAATCCTTCTGTTTAAGCATTAAAACGGTCGCTGCCAAGATCCGCTCCTCAAGCGGTTTCCTTTCATTTCTGAAAACGCCAATCACACCAGCATCAACTGAAGCGTTTGGACTTTCTCTCGTCGCATTTAAAACTGCGGCGGCGGTTAAAATATCGAGGTTGGAATATTTTTGATATTGCCAAACATTTTTTTCATCGTCTCGGATTTCTCTGACGCCTTCTGAATGAAGGTAAGCGCTGTCAATGGGCGGCATAAATCCGACAGGAATGGTCGAAGCTTTTGATGTGTTCGGGATAAAGAATGCGGTCAGTAACGTTGTGATAATTGCTAGTTTTTGAAGAAATGAGATGCGCAATTCGGAACGGATGCGGACCTGATTAACAAAATCAGGCGGCACCGGATCAATTTCCAGATCATAGTCTGATTCCGATAATCTGAAGCGCGCGGCCACGTAATCAACAAGGCCCTGCGCACTGAATGTATAACTGCTTCCTTCTTCCCGGTCAAGAAAGACCGCCTGATCCGCGTTTTTTTGGCGTTTCTCGATACGCGAGAATGCGCGTACCAGACGTTTTTCAAGTTCCGGATGCCCGTAAAACGATGTTGTGGTGAGTTGAACAGCGAGCAAGTGCATCTCTTCTTCATTCAAGCCCTTGATCTTACGCAATAATGTCCGCGCCTTCTTGTATTTTTCCGCCCATTTCCGATATTCCTCGACCCGATTCGCGTTGCGTGAATCATTAACCGCTTCTGAAACCAATTTTAGAAGTTTGCCGCGATGAACCCTTGGGTTGCCACCATTTTCCTCCTCCTGCCAAGCCGGCGCATTTTCCAATTCGCCAGGAATAACAAGATCCGCTTTTCTCAAAATCCGGATAACCTGATTTCTTCGGATTTCGTACCACTTCTCAAGATTCCGGTAATCCCAATCTTTGCCTTCCGAGATTTTCTTCAACTCAAGCTGAATCTCAGCCGGCAAACTCCGGATTCCTTTGATCAAACCTTTTTCCGTGATCGGATTTAACGGCATTCGGCGGAAAAATTCTTCAAAGCGATCAAGTGATTCGATAAATCGTTCGGTCGCGTTGACTGCCTTCACATCCAAAACCATTTCATCGATCGTTCCCACAAAATTAACAAACAGCGGCAGGCCGGCTTCACTCAAAAAAACGGTTGATAAATATCCAAACCACGCGGCATATTTGCCGAAATCAGTCGATACCCAAAGCATCGTGCTGAAAGCAGCGCCGCCCAGCAACATAATGTTTGTCGCCATGACCAACGCACGGTCCTTCTTATCCAGATTATTTTGTCTGATCTGTTTCCAGAGCTGTTTATATTTTGATAACGTCCGCCTAAAAAGTCCCTGCGTCAATTTTGTGGCTTCAACCGGCGCCAGCTGTACACGTTCAATCGTATCTATACCGGCTTCTTTCTTCTGAGACTTTGCCCGCTTTTTCTCAACCAACTTCACTTTTGAAGCTGTATCTCGGGCAGTAACTTCTTGTTCCTGGGCTTTGGCTTGAACAGCCTTGTCCGCTGCGGCCGTTTTTTCCCTTTCCTTTGCTTCTTCCGTCAAAATATGGTCATGAATAGCCGGATTTAATTCCCGATTTTCCTTGATCATTGTATACAAGACGAAATACGCATTGAGTGCCCCCACATCCATATAAAACATCTGTTTGAATTGCGGTACGTTTAACTTGCCGATCTGTTCAACCATAGATTTATCGATCAGCAATTTCCCCACCGGTTCATTAATAATTCTTTGCGCAAAATGGTTGTAATTGATTTCAGCGTCTTCGGCTTGGACCACCGCCTCAGTTTCAACTGCGGGCTCAATCTCAGCGGCGTCCTCCCGAGCGTCACGCCGCGCGCGAGGACGTTTCATAAGTTCACCTTCTTCGTTCCTCAATTCAGATCGGGATTCTTCAGCTTCAGGCTTCAAGACTTTCAGCGCGGACGGATCAGATTGCAGCTTGAGGCTTGTAGCTTGCAGCTCTTTTGCACGAAGCTCCGCACGTCCGCTGGCAACAACGAGATCGGCTTTGCGGGCAAAATCAAGGAGTTGGGCAGGTTTATTCCCCGGAAATGCGGGCGTGACGTGCCATGCATTATGCTTGAAAGATTCTATGATGACAGACGAATCGCCATAGGCAATTGTGCTGGTAACCGAAAATGTAAAACAAAGCGTGATGGCGACAACTTTGAGGAAAATAATTTGTGATCTCATTATTCTTGCCGGAGGATAATTCGACATTCCTTCCAAATGGCGAATTGATAAAAGTATACCTAAAAATCCTCATTTTTCAATATAAACGGTATAAAAAGTATTATTAAAGTTAATTTATATTACTGAATAGTAATAATATAAGGTGAAGTATTAGCAAAAGTTCAATAAGCAAGTGCACCACTTGGAGTTAAAATAGTCGGGTATTAA
>CAYLXA010000010.1:0-101058 GCA_964387845.1 uncultured bacterium | reverse complement strand
GAAAGGCAGGCGACCCTGTCTAAACAAACTGTCCACTAAATTGGGGAAGGTCAAAAATTATTAAACATTTCAGTCAAAATTTACTTTTATGTAAAGATCCAATAGTATTCAACGAAGGTTTGAAAGATTACATAAATAAGATGAAGCAGGGAAGTGCCAAAAATACCGGATTTAATTAACCAGTGAAAATTTGTGACTAATTGCTTAAAAATAAGATTTGACATATATAAATAATTTAATATAATATTAATCAATTAAATCCCCTCCATGGATTAAAAATTCGCGGAGGGGATTTTGTCTTTCAGGGGGAAATATGAATGAATTGATTAATATTGATAAGATTGGGAATAGAATTTTTCATTTACGAGGCCGCTACGTCATTCTCGATTCGGATTTGGCAGAATTGTATGGGGTTGAAACAAAGCAATTGACACGGCAGGTACGCCGGAATTTAGAAAGATTCCCTGACGATTTTATGTATCTACTTACAAATAAAGAAGTTGCAATCTTGAGGTGCCAAATTGGCACCTCAAGATGGGGCGGGAGAAGGCACCTGCCCTATGCTTTTACGGAGCAAGGCATTGCAATGTTATCCAGCGTCTTAAATAGTGAGCGAGCGGTCTCGGTGAATATTCAAATCATGAGAGCATTTGTGGAATTGCGGCGCGAAGCTTTAACTTACGCCTCACTCAAACGAAAAATTACAGCCCTCGAAAATAAATACGATGAACAATTCAAAGTCGTATTCTCGGCCATCGAAGAAATTCTGGCTGAAGAGGAGAAGCCAAAGCGCCGGATTGGGTTTCATGAGTAAAGCATTTGACGTTAAAAATTTTATCTGATATTCTATCCGCGTTGTTTTTTGCCTTCCTTTCAATTCATTTAGGTGCACAAGTTAAATTATTGAGATTAGAGAAGTATTTTTCGTTTTTAAACTAGATAAATTTTATTATAAATGGAATCCAATTCTCCCGCTGGACAGCCAAAATCCAAGCAAAAGCTGTTTTTTGGCCTTTTTATATTTCCGCTCTTAATTGCGGTAGGCATGGCGCTTCTCTTGTGCACGATCGTATTTCTGACCAATGAGGAAGAAACGCCCGAAACCCTGATTACCTCTATTAAAACCGGCGCTCCGAGCAAGCGCTGGCAGAAAGCGTTTGAGCTTTCGAATGAACTGAACAATCCCAATCAAACCACAATCCGTCAGACCGGTATATTAAAAGAAGCTGCGCATATCCTAAACGAAAAAGAACACTATGACGCCAAGACGCGCGCTTACATGGCGATGGCGGTGGGCCGGTTCCAGACGGACGAAGCGCTGATGGCGCTTCATAAGGCGCTCGCGGAAGTGGATGTTCAGAACGAGGATGCCGTCCTACCGATATTCCTTATGTGGTCAATCGCCGGTTTTGAGAATCCGCGCAGTGTGGCTGTGATCAAACCCTTTCTGGATAGTGAAGACGCTGCGCTCAGGAAAACAGCAGCGTACGCTTTGGGCGCGCTTAAAAATCCGTCGGTGATTCCGACGCTTTCGCGCCGTTTGGAAGATACCGAGATGGATGTGCGGTGGAACGCAGCGCTTTCGCTGGCCCGGCTCGGCAGTGCGGAAGGTGCCGAAATTTTGCTTAAAATGCTCGATCGCGATTTTCTGGAAAGAACGCCGGACCTTGCAGGCGATAAAATCGAAACCGTGATGGTGAATGCCGCAAAAGGCGTCGCGCTTCTTGATATTCCGGATTCGCGTCCGTTGCTTGAAACCGTTTCAAAAACGGATCCGAGTGTCAAAGTCAGGCAAGCTGCGCTTTCGGCGCTTCAGAATTTGTCGGGGCAGGTTTCTGTATGAGCGAAACTCCGGCAACTCCCACACCAGCAACTCCGCTGCCGGCCACGCCTCCTCCGGCACCGAAAAAACCCTTGGAAGAAGTTTCATCGCCCGGCCGGCGTAAATTTTTATCATGGTTTGTGGTGGCCTGGATTGGTTTTGCTGCAGCAACGGGCGGCGCGCTTTCGTTGATCCTGAGATTTTTATTTCCGAACGTTCTTTTTGAGCCGAAAAGCAGTTTCAAAGCCGGATTCCCGGATGATTATGAAGTCGGGATTGTCGATGAGCGCTGGAAAGAAAAGTATGGCGTGTGGATGGTCCGTGCAGCAGAAGGGATTTATGCACTTTCTACGATTTGTACACATTTAGGCTGTACGCCGAACTGGCTTGATACGGAACAGAAATTTAAATGCCCGTGCCATGGCAGCGGATTTTATAAAACCGGAATCAACTTCGAAGGCCCGGCGCCGCGCCCGCTTGAACGGTTTAAAATCGGCTTTGCGGATGACGGACAAATCTTAGTGGATAAGAGTAAAAAGTTTCAGCAGGAAAAAGGCGAGTGGAATAATCCCGAGTCGTTTTTGAATTGTTAGCGTGATCAACGAGGTAAAGTATGTTTAAAATTAATTTCAATTTCGAAGAATTCAAGAAATGGATCACAAAAGGCCAAATTTGGAAGTCCATGTTTCGTCATGGATATTCTACGGATGAGCGCGACCGTGCTTTGACGGTTTTGACGAATGTTTTCTTTCATTTGCACCCCGTAAAAGTCCGGAAATCCGGCGCACGTTTTGGATTTACGTGGTGCGCGGGCGGCCTGTCGTTTTTCGTATTTTTAACACTGGTCGTGAGCGGCATTCTTTTGATGTTCTATTACCGTCCGACCGTTGAATATGCTTACAATGACATCGTTGCGCTTCGCGAGCATGTGCCGTTCGGCATTATGCGCGAGCTTCACCGTTGGGGCGCGCACGCGATGGTGATTACCGTGTGGCTCCATATGCTGCGCGTGTTCATGACAGGCTCCTATAAACCGCCGCGCGAATTTAATTGGGTCATCGGCGTTTTGCTTTTGGTGCTTACGATGCTTCTGAGTTTCACGGGATATTTGTTACCGTGGGATCAGCTGGCCATTTGGGCCATCGCGGTCGGCAGCAACATGGCCCGCGCAACCCCATTTTTGGGCCACGAAGGCCCCGGGGCGGCGCTTCTTGCGATAGGCGATATTCAGCTTGTCCATGCGGGCAATGACGCGCGCTTTGCATTGCTGGGGGGCCGATTTGTCGGTGCCGGCGCGTTGCTTCGTTTTTATATTTTACATTGTGTCGCGATTCCGGCTGTGGTCGTTATTTTGATGGCCGTTCATTTTTGGAGAATCCGCAAAGACGGCGGCATTAGCGGGCCGTTATAATTTTTATGGTTTTAGCGATCAAAGAATTTTTTAATATTATTTCTTCGCCCGTGGTGTTGTTCACGCTGGTGAGCTCGATATTGTTTTTCTTTCTGGCTTTCCCGAAACAATTAACCTCGCCCAAGGTCTGCATTCCGCTCGCTATTTTCGGCATCGTCTTTTTCTTTTTCGGGCTTTCGGATGATCATTTTCGTTCCATCGTTGCACTTCCCGATAACGTGCCGATTGTGGGCATGTTCTTCATCATGATTTATTTTACGTGGTATGCAATGCGCAAAGCCGTTTTGAATGACGAGCGCATGGCTGCAGGGAAGCCGCCGATTGAAAAAGAAGAATCCGATCAAAAAGTTTTGGTCTTTCCGTATTTGATTTTTATCGAGTTTGTCGTGGCGCTTTTTTATGCGATTATGCTCGTTGTTTGGTCGCTTCTTTTGAAAGCGCCGCTCGAAGATCCTGCTAATCCTTCTATTTCGCCGAATCCCTCAAAAGCGCCCTGGTACTTTTTGGGTTTACAGGAACTGCTTGTTTATTTTGATCCGTGGATTGCCGGTGTTTTGATTCCGACTTTAATCATTGTCGGACTTTGCGCGATTCCGTATTTGGATCGTGATCCGAAAGGTTCCGGCTATTATTCCTATAAACAGCGGCGCGTATGGATCGGCGGATTCATGTTTTGTTTTTGGATGCTTTGGATCGTTTTGATTATTCTCGGAACATTTCTGCGCGGCCCCAACTGGAACTTTTTCGGGCCGTTTGAAGAGTGGAATGTGCACAAAGTGGTTCCGCTGCTGAACGTCAATTTATCCGAATTTATTTTCATTAAATGGATGGGCCAAAGATTGCCCGAGCAGTGGTTTATCCGCGAAGCGCCCGGGATTTTGCTGGTGTTTGGCTACGTGATGATTCCGCCTGCGGTTGCCGCGATGACGTTCTGCAAAAAAGCTTATGAAGAAATGGGCCCGATCCGTTTTGCCATTGCGTCGTTTCTTCTATTAATGATTATCGCCGTCCCGATCAAAATGTATCTGCGGTGGGCGTTCAACTTAAAATATCTAGTCGCGATCCCTGAATTTTTCTTCAATATCTGATCATGCCACAAGATCATCAAAATAAACTCTACAGCGTCAATAAAACAACCGCTTGGTTTGCGGTTGCTTCTATTTTTCTGACCGTGACGCTTGTGCTCATGTTATTTGAAGACCACGGCCGCGAATGGAAGCGCTATCAGGAAAAATTTATCGAGCTTGAGCGCGAAAAAGCGGAAGAAGCGCTCAAAGAACAAAAAGCCGAAATTGATCCGAAAGAACTTGAGGCCATTGAACAAAAACTGCGGTCTGCCGAAGACGCGTTTGCTCAGAAAAAAGCGGAATATGAAAATCTGCTCAAAGAAAAACAAACGCTCCAGCTCCCGCTTACTCAGGCCAGAAACCGGTATCAGGACCTCAAACAATTTTTTGATTCTTATAAGTACTACAAAGAAGAATATCATCACAAAGGCGAAGAAAAAGAAGCGCATGAGTACGAAGAAAAAATAAAAGAGATAGAGCCCAGGCTCGAAAAGGCAAAAATTGAGCAGGAAGAGCTTGAAAAGAGAGATCTGGAGCTTGATCAGAAAGTCCTGGCGCTTCAAGCGGATCAAAAACAGCATGAAAAGGAAAAAGGCCAGCTTCTAAAAGAAGTCGAGCGTCTTCAGAAAAAAATCGAACAGCTCGAGCCATCCGCTGCAAAAGCGATTTTAAATGCGCCGATGCTGGATTTTATCGCACCTTCTTTGCAAATTCAGCAGGTGGTGCTGGAAGATTTGTATGACGATTTTTATTTCGCAAAAGCCAACAAAGTCGACCGCTGTACGACCTGCCATTTGGCGATTGACCGGAAAGGGTATGAAGACGCACCGCAGCCTTTCACAACCCATCCCAATCTCGACTTGTTTTTAGGGTCATCCTCCAAGCATCCGCTTGAGAAAATCGGCTGTACGGTTTGCCATGGCGGGAACGGGCATTCGCTCACTTTCACGACAACGGCCCACACGCCGCAGAATGAAGAGCAAAAGAAAGAATGGGAGAAAAAATATCATTGGCATGAACTCGAGAAGTGGGAAAAGAAAATGCTCCCGCTGCAGCATACGGAAGCTTCCTGCACAAAATGCCATACCAATGTTGTCCATGTCCCCGAAGCGCCCAAATTAAACGAAGGCCGCGATTTGGCGCGGAAAGCCGGCTGTTTCGGCTGTCATACGGTGAAGGGATTTGAAAATCAATGGAAAGCGGGCCCAAGCCTTCTGAATGTGAAAAGCAAGCTTGAGAAAGATTGGATTGCCAAATGGCTGCAGGATCCGAAAGCTTTCCGCCCGTCAACCTGGATGCCCCGGATTTTCCATTTAGAGAATATGCAGGAGCCGGAAAACCGCGCGAAATCGAACGTCGGCATTCAAGGTATTGCGGAATATTTGATGAAACATTCGGAAGAGGTCTCGCTTGAAAAGCCGCGCAAAAAAGGCAATGCTGAAGTCGGCAAGCAGCTCGTGAAAGATCTCGGATGTTTGGGCTGTCATAATGTTGACAATTCAAACGTGAATGACCACGGCCCCGAATTAATCAACATGGGCAGCAAAGTGAGCGCTGATTGGCTGTTTACATGGCTGAAAGATCCCAAGCATTACATGGAAAATACTCGGATGCCGAATTTGCGCCTGACGGATGAAGAGGCGTCTCACATCACGACTTACTTGCTTGAAAGCCGCAATCATGAGTTTGAAAAGATTTCATTGCCCGAAACCTCGGACAAAGATTTGGATTTATTGGCAATGGATTATTTGACGGGCAAGATGCGCCATTCGGAAGCCCGCGAGAAAATGTCTAAGATGACCACAAGCGACAAATTGGAATTTGTCGGCCGCGAAATGATTCTGCAGCAAGGCTGTTTCGGCTGTCACGACATCAAGGGGTTTGAAACGATGAAGCCGATCGGAACGGAGCTCACGAAACAGGGCCAAAAGGAAGTCAGCAAACTCGATTTTGGTTTTGTGGATATCGAAAAAACGCGCGAAGCGTGGTTTTTCCAAAAACTGAAACATCCGCGCGGTTTTGACGAAGGCAAAATCAAAACTTTCAGCGAAAAACTCCGGATGCCTCAGTTTGATTTTACGGACGAAGAAGCCAATTCACTCGTCACTTTCTTACTGAGCTTGCGCGAAGAGCATATTCCGCTTGAGATGCAAAAACAGCTGGATTTGAGGGAGCAAGCCGTCGAAAAAGGCCGCTTCCTGGCTGCCAAATACAATTGCCAGGGATGCCATACGCTGGATGGAATTGAAGGCCGCGTTCAAGCTCTTTTCGAAGATAAAGGTAACGCGCCGCCGACTTTGGACGGCCAAGGTGCCAAAGTGCAGGAAGAGTGGCTCTATCAATTTTTACAAGAGCCGACGCCGATCCGGCCGTGGCTTAAATACAGAATGCCGACATTTGGCTTTGATGATGAGGAAACCGATATTGTTGTTCAATATTTTCACAATTTGGCGCACCAAAGAATCTCATTTTCAAAAGATGATTCTTTAAAACCTTCCCAAAAAACAATTGATGCGGGTAGAGAACTTTTCATAAAATTTAAGTGTATTCAATGTCACCAAGGCGAAACTCAAGGGATGTCGGCTTCATTTTTAGCGCCTGATTTGACCATGGCGCATGTCCGGCTTAAGCCTAATTGGGTAGAAGATTGGCTGAAAGATCCGCAAGCGATTCAGCCGGGGACGATGATGCCCGGATTTTTCCCGGACGGTGAGACGCCCGTCACTGACATTCTGGATGGCGACGCGATAAAACAAATTCACGCGATCAAAGAATATTTGAGAGTGTTTACGCCGGAAGAAGCGGCAAAGGTCAAGGAAACGTTTAAATAAGAAGGGGTTTGATTATGAAGACAATCATTTTAGTTCTATCCATTTGCTTATTTCCTGTGAGCGTTTTTGCCGGAACCATTTCGGGATCCGTCAAATTTTCGGGCACTGCGCCTGAAAACGAAATTTTATCAATGTCGGCAGATCCGACATGCGTTGCAGCCCACTCGGGTCCTGTGCGCGCTGAAACCGTTATCGTTAATTCAAACGGAACCTTGAAAAACGTGTTTGTTTATGTCAAAGAGGGGCTCGGGACGCAAACTTTTCCGGTGCCGGCTGAAACCGTGACGATCGATCAAAAAGGATGTCAGTACAATCCGCATGTTTTTGGTATGCAAGTTGGGCAGAGTTTGGAAATTCTTAACAGCGATCCGACGCTCCACAATGTTCATTCAATGGCGGAGAAGAGCAAACAGTTCAATCTCGGCATGCCGATTCAAGGCATGAAGCTGAAGAAAAAGTTTGAAGCACCGGAAATCATGGTGAAATTAAAATGCGACGTTCATCCCTGGATGAGCGCGTTTATCGGTATTTTGAATCATCCGTTTTTCGGCGTCTCGGATGATTCCGGAAATTTCGAAATCAAAGACTTGCCGGCGGGAGAATATACGATTGAAGCCTGGCATGAAAAATACGGTACGCAAACGCAAAAAGTAACGGTTGCGGATGACGCGCCCGTTTCAATCGAGTTTGCTTACAACGCATAGAGTTTGATGAAAAATTCAAAATTAATAACCAGTTTCTTTTTAAGCTTGTTCCTGTTTTGTTCCGTCGCACAAGCCGGAACCATTACGGGAAAAGCCAATTTTGACGGCGCGCAGCCCGACAACCCAAAAGTCGATATGGGCGCGGATCCCGTCTGCAAATCCATGCATCCTTCCGGTTTTATTGCGGAAAAAGTCAAAATTAATTCAAACGGAACCCTCAAGAATGTTTTTGTTTATGTTAAAGAAGGCCTGAAAGACGAAAAATTCCCGGTTCCTTCCGAGCCCGTTATTTTGGATCAAAAAGGCTGTTGGTATGAGCCGCACGTACAAGGTATCCAGACCGGCCAGAAATTGTCCATCCTGAATAGCGATGCAACACTCCACAACGTTCACGCATTGGGCAAGCTGAACCCGGAATTTAATCTCGGCATGCCGCTTCAGGGCATGAAGCTCGAGAAAACATTTTCGAACCCCGAAGTCATGATCAAATTTAAGTGCGATGTGCATCCGTGGATGAATGCCTATGTCGGCGCTTTAAAGCATCCGTTTTTTAGCGTTACAGGTGATGACGGCAGTTTTAAGCTGGAAAATGTCCCGGCCGGTGAATATACGATTGAGGCGTGGCATGAAGTTTACGGCACCAAGACCGGAAAAATCAAAGTGGATGCCGCAGGCGAAGCGCAGCTTGATTTTCAGTTCAGTACAAAAGAAATCGTTGATGAATCAAGCGGCCTTAAAATTACGACTGAAGAGCCGAAACCGATCGAGCGTTACGACGATTCTGCCGCAACTGACCTTCCGCGCGCAAAAACAGGTTGGTGGCTTCCGGAAAATATTTCAACCTACGGCGCAAAGATTGACCAATTATTTTATGTGATCTTGGTTATTACCGGAGTCGTCTTTTTCGGCGTGCAGATTGCACTCGTGATGTTTCTTTTCAAATACCGAGATAGGCCCGGCGCCAAGGCAACTTATACACACGGCAACGACCGTTTGGAGCTGATTTGGACGATTATTCCGTCCATTATTTTGGTGGTGCTGATGATTTGGAGCCAGGTAATTTGGGTGGATCTTAAAAAAGAACCGCCGCAGGATTCTGTTTCTGTTGAAATTCAGGCCGAGCAATTTGCGTGGAATGTGAATTATCCCGGCGCTGACGGAAAATTCGGAACCTCGGATGATATTAAAACTGTCAATCAACTTCATATTCCGGTCGGAAAGCCGGTGCGTGTTCGGCTGACATCGATCGGTAAAGACAACAATCATCCTGTGCTGCACAGTTTCTTTTTGCCGGAAGTTCGTTTGAAGCAGGACGTTGTGCCCGGTATGGCGATTGACGTATGGTTTGAGGCAACGCGGACGGGGAAATATGAAATCGCTTGCGCCGAGTTTTGCGGACTTGGGCATTACCGTATGCGCGGATTTTTAACGATTCACTCGCCGGAAGGTTTTACAGCATGGCTTAACGAAGCAGCGCATGGAGGCGCGGTATGAGTCACGATCAGCATAAAATGAGTTTTTGGAAAAAATACGTATTTTCGGTCGATCACAAAGTGATCGGGATCCAGTTTTTATTTACCACATTCTTCTTCTTTTTAGTCGGCGGGCTTTTGGCGCTTCTATTAAGATGGCAGCTGGCATATCCCGGAAAACCCATGCCGATTTTGGGAGATTGGTTCCCGGATAGCATGATGGTAGGCGGCATTATGCTTCCCGAATTTTATAACCAGCTGTTTACGATTCACGCATCCGTCATGATTTTCTTCGCGATTATTCCGATTTTGGTCGGCGCCTTCGGAAATTTCGTGGTTCCTCTGCAAGTCGGGGCGCCCGACATGGCGTTTCCGCGCCTCAACATGCTTTCTTACTGGTTTTTCTTGCCGGCGCCTTTTGTGGTGCTCGCAGGATTTTTTGTTCCCGGAGGCGCAGGTGCTTCGGGGTGGACTGCTTATCCGCCGCTCAGTGCGATTGAACCTTCCGGCCAAACTTATTGGATCATCGGCGTCATTTTAGTCGGAACGTCTTCGATCATGGGCGCTCTGAATTACATCACGACGATCCTTAACATGCGCGCACCTGGCATGACACTTTTTAGGATGCCTTTGACGACTTGGGCAATTTTTATCACCTCGATTTTATCGCTTCTCGCAACGCCGGTTTTGACGGCTGCAATGATCATGCTTCTTTTTGACCGCACCATGGGTACGCACTTTTTCCTCTCAGAGGGCGGTGGGAATGCGATTTTATGGCAGCATTTGTTCTGGTTTTATTCGCATCCGGCGGTGTACATCATGATTTTGCCGGGAATGGGAATTGTATCGGACGTACTGTCGACATTTTCCAGGAAACCAATATTTGGTTATAAAGCGATGGTGTATGCGATTACGGCAATCGCGTTTTTGGGATTTATCGTGTGGGGCCATCACATGTTTCAAAGCGGCATGAATCCGGCAATCGGGACTACGTTTATGCTTTCAACGATGTTAATTGCGGTTCCGTCGGCGATTAAAACGTTTAACTGGCTCGGGACGATGTGGCGGGGGACGCTCCGGTTTACGACCCCAATGCTGAATGCGATCGCGTTTGTTTCGATGTTCGTGATCGGCGGCTTGAGCGGCATTTTTATGGCGTCCACCGCGGTCGATATGTTCATTCACGACACTTACTTTATCGTTGGCCACATCCACTATGTTTTATTCGGCGGCAGCATGTTTGCCGCGTTTGCCGGAATTTATTATTGGTTTCCGAAAATGTTCGGCCGCAGGATGAGTGAAAAACTCGGGAAAATTCATTTTGCTTTGACGTTTATTTTCTTCAACTGCACATTTTTTCCGATGCATATTTTGGGTGTCGGCGGCCACATGCGCCGGATTTATGATCCGATGCAGTATGTGCACATCCAGCACATGCAGCCGATTAATGTGTTTATTACGATCAGCGCGTTTTTACTCGGCGTTTCCCAAATCGTCATGCTCGTGAATTTAATCAAAAGTTTATTTTGGGGCGAGAAAGTCGATGCAAATCCGTGGGAAGCCAATACGCTCGAGTGGACAGCGCCTTCGCCGCCGCCGCACGGTAATTTTGAGAAGGTTCCGACGGTTTACCGCGGCCCTTATGAATACAGCGAACCCGGCCGCTCAAAAGATTGGCACGCACAGGCAGACCCGAATTAGTATGAATATTTGGTTGGCGAGATATACAAAATTATTGGCAGCCGTGACATTTTTCCTGATCATCGCAGGCGGAATGGTGACGAGCACCGGCTCCGGCCTCGCGGTTCCGGATTGGCCGCTCTCTTACGGACAATGGATGCCGCCGATGGTGGGCGGTATATTTTACGAGCATGGCCATCGGATGATTGCAAGCCTAGTCGGTTTTATGACGCTTGTTTTTACGATTTGGTGCGGAATCACCGAAAAGCGGCGCTGGCTCAGGCACCTTGGAATTGCCGCGCTCGGTATGGTGGTTGCTCAGGGAATTTTGGGAGGCCTTACGGTTATGTTTTTGCTTCCTGCGCCGATTTCTATTTTACACGCGTGCCTCGCGCAAACTTTTTTTGCAACGGTGATCGCCATCGCTTATTTTTATTCCAAAGAATGGTCAAATGAATTTTCGGGAAGTTTGTCTGAACTGCCCGTTTTTAAAAAATTAGCACTGCTGACCATTGCTCTTATTTATCTGCAATTGATTTTGGGAGCGACAGTGCGCCATACCGATCATCGAATTGTATTGGTTCCGCATATTGCGGGCGCATTTTTGGTCATTTTTCATGTGGTAGCGCTTGCGGCATATGCGCTCAGGAACTTTTCAGAGAAAAAGCTGATTTATCCGGCGGTTTTTCTCGGATTAATTTCTTTGATTCAAATTTCACTCGGCATGGGTTCTTTTATTTACACGATGATTTTACCGGAAACCATTCAGCCTTCGTTTGGCCGCCTGTTTTTCGTAACGAGCCACCAAACGCTCGGCGCTTTACTGCTTGGAACGGGCGTATTTTTGGTGCTCCGGATTTATAAATTCCAGAAGGCAAATATCGCATGAACCACCATTCAGAATCTGTCGCGTTGCCGAAGGCATTTTTGCGCTCCGGAACGATTCAGGATTATCTAGAGCTTGCGAAGCCCAGGCTTTTATCGCTTGTCTTGCTCAGCGCATCCGTTGGGTTTTATTTGGCCGCAAGAAATATTTCGTTTCTTTCGTATTTTGGCGTTATTTTAGCAACGGCGTTTGTCGGAGCGGGTGCGATGGCACTCAATCAAGTGATGGAACACGAAGCGGATGCAAAAATGATCCGGACCCGGAACCGGCCGGTTGCAGCCGGCAGGCTCATGCCCGTCCAGGGCCTCATTTTCGGATTGACGGCAACTTTTGCCGGAATTGCCTATCTTTTTTTCTCCGTTAATCCGCAAAGCGCGGTTTTTGCGGCGCTGACGTCGCTTAGTTATTTGTTGGTCTATACACCGCTTAAAAAACGGACGTCACTTGCGACTTTCGCGGGTGCGATTCCAGGAGCGCTGCCGCCTTTAATCGGTTGGTCGGCCGCAGGCGGGGAGTTCAACATCCAAGCATTGTCGCTTTTTTTAATTATTTTCTTCTGGCAGGTCCCGCACTTTCTTGCGATCGACTGGATGTACAAAGCCGATTATGCGCGCGCCGGATTTCCGACACTTGCGGTTTTGGACCCGGACGGTAAAATAGTGGGCCGGCAAATGGTGCTTAATATGAGCGCGCTTTTATGCGTAAGCCTCTTGCCGACTATTTTCGGAATGACGGGCAGCGTTTACTTTTTCGGTGTCTTTTTGCTCGGGATTTGTTTTGCGGCTGTGATTATTTACGCGCTTCCGAATCTGGATGAGCGCGCGCGTTACGTCCTGCGCGCATCGGTCGCGTATTTGACACTTGTTTTTATTTTAATGGTAGGCGATAAAGGAACCGGATTTTAATATGGAACAGACCCACACACCTTCACACACGGGCGGAATCGGCGTCGATTCGCGCAAGTTCGCCATTTGGCTGTTTCTGGCTTCCGAAATCATGTTTTTCACGGGGCTTATCGGTGCTTATATCGTGCTCCGGTTTCAGAATATGGCCTCATGGCCGGATCCTGCTACAGTTCTTAATATTCCGTTAACCGGTTTTAATACGTTTATCTTGATTTGCAGCAGCATGACGCTCGTGATGGGGCTTGCGAGCATTCAGCGTGGTTATAAAGAAGGTCTCCATGTCGGGCTTTTTCTGACGGTTCTTCTTGGGTCACTCTTTTTGGCGATTCAGTATCACGAATACCAGGAACTCATTCATCATAAAGAATTTACGATTTCATCCAGCATTTTCGGATCCTGTTTCTTTACGCTGACCGGTTTTCACGGCGCGCACGTTTTTGCAGGCGTTGTTTGGCTGGCCGTTATTTTTATTAAAAGTTTATACGGAAAATATACGCCGGAAGAGTACGCAGGCGTGGAACTCGCCGGCCTTTACTGGCATTTTGTTGATTTGGTCTGGATTATTTTGTTTACCATTTTGTATTTGGTGTAAGGAGAGAAAAAGTGAGCGAAACAGAAGCAGCAGCCCACAAGCAGCCCAATTATGCGGCGGTTTTCTGGAGTTTGTTTATTCTAACGATACTTGAAATTTTTACCGCTCAGCTGCCGGTCGCGAAAATTATAATTATGCTTTTATTAATTTTTCTCGCCATCGTAAAAGCCGCGCTCGTTGCACTTTACTATATGCATCTGAAATTTGAGAAGCTGATTATTTACTTCATCGTTGTATTTCCGCTTTTTCTCGCCTGTATTTTAACCATTCTAGTTCTTTTCGATAAGCAGCCACTCATAAAATGAGAATCGTCATTACCGGCGCCACCGGTTTTATAGGCCGTGCTCTCGTCAATTCCTTGATGAAGCAGGGGCACGACCTGACTGTTCTATCACGCCGCACCGCAAAGCCCGGCCAAATTCACGGCAAAATCCGCCATGTTGTCTGGAATCCCGATATCGACAATCAAATTATCCGTGAAATTGACGGCTCAGACGCGGTGATCAATCTTGCCGGAGAACCGATTGTGGGGAAGCGTTGGTCAAAATTGCAAAAAGAAAAAATTCTGACCAGCCGGGTGAATGCCACTAAAACCATCGCTCACTCAATTGAAAGGGCCAAGCGCAAGCCGCGGGTTTTGGTCAATGCATCCGCAATCGGTATTTATGGAGAGCGCGGAAATGAGGAGCTCAGTGAAGATTCAAACTCAGGAGCCGATTTTTTAGCAGGTGCTTGCAAGGCCTGGGAAGCGCACGCAATCCGTGTTCAGGATTTCGGCGTTCGTGTGGTTAAAATCAGGATCGGAATTGTGCTGGGAAAAGACGGTGGGGCACTTCAGAAAATGCTGCCGCCGTTTAAATTTTTCGCAGGCGGCTGGCTCGGATCCGGCAATCAGTGGATGAGCTGGATTCATCGGGACGATCTGGTGAGATTAATTGAATTTTCAATCGCCAATGAACGCGTCAGCGGCGCTTTGAACGGAACGGCGCCTCAGCCGGTTACCAATAAAGCGTTTTCTATGGTGCTGGCGCAAGTATTGAGCCGCCCGTGCTTGATGCCGGTTCCCGAATTTGTGCTCAAAATCTTACTTGGAGAAATGTCTGTTTTACTGCTTGGAAGCGCGAAAGTTTTACCGAAAAAGACACAGGCTTCCGGATTTCAATTTCAATATCCCGACATCCGTTCCGCATTAGCGGCCATTTTAAAATAAATTTTTCTAATGAAACTTATTCTCATTCTATCCTTTTTGCTTTTCCCGATTTTAAGCCCGTCGATTGCTTTGGCAGAATCCGGGCAATCTTTTTACGGAAAAGCGCCGCACTTTCAATTAATTGATCAAAGCAGCAATGTTTTTTCATCCGACTCTCTCACAGGCAAAGTTTGGATTGCCAATTTTATTTTCACGCGCTGCCAAGGCATGTGCCCCTTAATGAGCGGGCAGATGATGAATTTGCAGGATGACTTGAAGGGAACGGATGTACGGTTTGTATCGTTCAGTGTGGATCCGGATTATGATACGCCGCAAGTTTTATCGGATTATGCGAAAAAATATCGCGCAGATGAAAGCCGCTGGGTTTTTCTGACGGGTGACAAGTCAAAAATCTGGGAACTTGTTTCGGGCGGATTTATGCTGGGCGTTCAGGATGCAAGCGACGAAGATTTAAAACAGGGCGCTGAACCTGTTATGCATAGCAGCCGGTTTGTGCTGGTTGACCGGGAAGGCAATATCCGGGGTTTTTTTGACAGTACGGAACCCGGTAAAATGAAAGAACTTCTTAGCGAGGCACAATCCCTATGAATCTAGAGGCGCTCCCGGCATTAAACGCAGGGCTCAATACGACCAGTGCACTTTTAATTGTGCTGGGCTTTATCATGATCAAGCAAAGGGCATGGACGGGACACGCGCTCTGCATGTGTTTTGCCATGGTAACGTCCACACTTTTCCTGATTTCTTATCTTTATTACCATTTTCATCACGGAAGCACACCATTTCCGCATCAGGGCTGGATCCGGCCGGTTTATTTTACGATTCTGATTTCGCATACAGTTTTAGCCGTATTTGTTCCGCCGCTTGCAATCGCATCTTTATATCAAGCACTCAAGAGCAGGTTTGAAAAGCACGTGAAAATTGCTAAAATCGCGTTTCCGGTCTGGCTTTATGTGTCTATCACGGGCGTTGTGATTTATTGGATGCTGTACAGGATGTGATATGCAGAAACAACTAAGAGTACAGAGCACAGAGCGCAGAGCACAGAGTGAACGTACATTCCGGATTTTTCTGTTCTCTGTTCTCTGTCCTCTGTTTTCTGAAAGCGCCTACGCGTGCCCAGCCTGCAAAGAAGCGGTCGGTAAGTTAAAAGAAATATGGACATCGGTGGGCTTTAATTGGAGTGTTTTGTTTATGATCTCGATTCCGTTCTTGATCATCGGAAGTTTCGCCGCCGTATTATTCCTCAATTATAGAAAAACCAAACAACGCGGCTTCAAGCTGCAGGCCACAAGCCGCAGGTTGGAATCTTGAAGCCTGAAGCTTGCAGCTTGTAGCTTGTATGCAGAAGTTATCTTACTATATAGGGCGTTTGCTGCAGTTAGCCGCCCTGATTGTGATGCCTTCTGCTATCTTTGCCGGAGAATTTTTGCACAGTGAAAAGATAGCGCTTACTTTATTTCTGGGATCCGGATTCATTTTTCTAATCGGTTGGATTCTGGCGAAGAATTAAAGAGAAGGTGTCCGCGAACGAAGTTTTAATCCGACCCAAATGGTGGCCGATAAAACAATCGCGGTAACTGCAAACGGCAGATGATAGTGAAGCGCGTATAAAAATCCTCCCCATGTGGGCCCGATTGCCCGGCCCAAGCTTGCAATGCCCTGTGAAACACCCATTGTGGCGCCTACTTTTGACGGATCCGCTTCTTTGGAGATCAAACTGTTCAAAGTAGGGCCGCACAAACTGCTTCCAACCGCCATTAAACATAAAAAGAGCATCAAAATGGCTGTCGAATGGGCAAAGGGTATCAAAAAGAGCCCTGCGGGCATCAAAATACTGCCTGTGAGAAATAAATTTCGCTCGCCAAATTTTTGCGACAATGATTTCATAAAAATCCCCTGGATCAAAACAGCGATCATGCCAAGATAAACGAAAAACATTCCGACTTTCTCGGCATTGAGGCCAAGCAAATCTTTGCAAAACAACGGGAAAGCGCTGTACAAGTTGGCTTGTGAGAAGGAAAGCAGGAAAACGGATAGTATCAGCATTGCAAATAGACCGGAGGCTCCGGATTTTGTTTGATTAAAAACCGCTTCCCAAAACGATTTTGAGAAAATTCCCGGCCTGACAATGCGCTCATTGTCCGGCGTCAGTCCGCCTGATTTTACCGTTTCGGGCAATTTAAATAGAACACACAAAAAACTAATGAAGGACAACGCCGCTGCAAAAAATCCCGGGATGGAGAAACGGTTCTCGAACGGAATATGCGCGAAATTTAGAAAAGAAGGATGGATCAATAGTGTGGCGATGGCCGGTCCCATCACAAAACCGATGCCGAATGCGGCGCCGATTAAACCCATACCTTTCGCGCGCTCATCGTGCGTTGTCACATCAGCGACGTAAGCTTGTGCGGTTGAAATGTTGCCGCCCATGATGCCTGCGATCAAGCGTGATGCGAAAAGAATCCACAGCGAATTTGCAAATCCGAATATAACGTAAGAAATAATAGATCCGAAAGTGCTTAATAGCATGATGGGCCGCCTCCCAAACCTGTCCGAAAGGCTGCCCCAAATGGGCGAAAAGATTAATTGAGCGAATGAATAAATGCTGTAGAGGAGCCCGATCTGAACGGCCGTGGCTTTAAATTCTGTTCCATAAAAGGCCAAGAGCGGCAGGACGATTCCAAATCCCATCAGGTCTATCATGACCACCAGGAAAACAGTGGAAAGCGAAGCCGAATTTTTCATAAGTGGTTATTATATAACAAGATAAAATTATTATCTCCCACAAAAGTGAGCAGTGGATGAGAAAAAAATTTTAGCTGATCCAAATCATTGAAGTTGATTTTGAGCGTAATATTCTGCAATATTAGTGACCCAAGTCACAGCTTTCATCAACCCTAGCTGTATCATGACAGCAAAGCAAGGAGATCAATCATGAGCGACCAAAATTACTACATCGGTGAAGCAGCGGGCAAGATTTATCAAGCTTTAGAACAAAGCGGAACTGCCTCGACTTCGTCTCTTCAAAAAAGCGCAAAAATTTCCGACGCAGCTCTGTACAATCAAGCTTTGGGTTGGCTGGCACGCGAAGGAAAAGTAAGCTTTGCGAAGAAAGGGAAATCAATCGAGATTTCGCTAGCGCATTCCGGCGCTTGCTGCTGATAAGTTCTCGATTCCAAGCCTAGAAGTCCCCATTCCGGGCATGTTATAATGCTCGCATGGGAAAAAAATTATTTTCTTCTGCATTTACACAAGAAACGGATGGCTCCAACGCCATCCGTTTCTTGGCTTCCAAAGTTAATACCGATCTCAAAGGCAAGAGCTGTGATCTTGCGGTTTTGTTTCTCTCCGAACATTATCACGCAGAACCCAAAGCGCTCTTAGATATGTTTAAAAGCCTGACGTCCGCGGAGTGCTTGATCGCATGCAATTCCAGTGGTGTCATAGGCGATAAAAAAGAAATCGAAATGGAACCCGCCATTTCCGTGATGGCCATGCATCTGGACGGCGCCAAAGTAATGCCGTTTTCTCTTTCCGCAAACCAACTTGAAGCGTTTGAATCGGGAAAGGATTTGGTCGAATATTTCGACATTGTTCCCGCCAGCAACCCTCATTTTATTTGCTTAGCGGATCCGCAGACTTGTGACGTCGGTAAATTATTGACACTTTTCAACGAAGGTTACAAGAATTTGCCTTTGGTGGGCGGATTAGCAAGCGGAGCAATGGTAGGCGCAAAAAATTGGATTTCTTTAAATGCAGATATCGCTTCCGATGGTGCAGTGGGTGTTATTTTATCCGGCGATATCCATTTTGAGATCGTGGTTTCCCAAGGCTGCCGGCCGATCGGAGAGCCGCTGATTATCACCAAATCTGAAAACAATATCCTTTATGAATTGGCCGGAAAACCGGCGCTCCAGGTTTTAAGCGATTTATTTAAATCACTGCTACCCGATGATCAGCAGCTCGCGCAGCATTCGCTGTTTGTCGGTCTTGTGATGGATGAGAATCGGTACAACTTTGAACGCGGAGATTTCTTAATCCGCAATATTATGGGAATCGATGAAACGAGCGGTGCTTTGATTATCGGTGCGCTTTTGGAAACAGGCCAGACTCTGCAATTTCAGCTTCGCGACGCAGCAACGTCGAAAGAAGATTTAAAAATCCTTCTCGGAAAATTAAAACAGCAGGGGAAATCCAAAACTTCCGAAGGCGCGATTTTAGTCAGTTGCTGCGGGCGGGGAAAAGGTTTGTATGGCGAATTGGATCATGACGCTAAAATGGTGCAGGCGATGCGGGGGCCGATCCCGCTCTCGGGGTTTTTTGCTAATGGAGAATTCGGCCCGGTCGATAATAGAAATCACGTTCACGGCTATACGTCGAGTTTGACGATCATTCGATAACAGATATAATACTGCCCAAATAGGAAAATTATGGCGACCACAAATACCGCTCGAAAAGGCGAGAGACCGGCGTTAATTTCCGGCAAACCCGAGAGAAAACGAGAGCCGAACAAATTGGCGGTCATCAATCAAAACGGCTGCACGGGCTGTGAAGCGTGTATTATTTTTTGTCCGGTGGATTGCATTGAAATTGTACCGGGAATGGGCGCCGCGCAATTTCAGCAGGTGGTCGAAGTCGATATCGAGCGCTGTATCGGCTGTGCGCTTTGCGCGAAGAATTGCCCGTGGGATACGATTCCGATGTATGGTTACGCGGAAGGCATTCAAAAAGCTCCAGAACTCACCCTCAAAAGCGTCTGCAATCAAAAAACCGTCCAGGATATTGCGCCGGCCCGTTAAGCCGCGTTTCCATCCAAGCGAAGCCAAGCTTTTTGAGTAAAATCGGGCGGGTTTGTCAAATCGGTAGGTTCGAGCGTTGCGATGTCTTTCACTTCAAACGGCATTTCAGTTTGATCGTAAACTCCCAAAACCTCGTGCCGGTCGGCCACAAACACGTTTTCAATTCGTTTGCCGTTCTTCAGAACAGCGGTTACCAAATGGCCGTTTTTAATCGTGAGCGGCACATCTTTCAATTGCGCTGCGATTGATTTCGGCAGCGCGCGCTTTGAAGGCTCTATTAAAATCGCTTTTATTTTTACGGGGTCCCGGTATTGTCCACCCGGCTTTTGCTCGCCTGTTTTCTCTTTCCGGATCCGCGCCTTTTCGTAAGCTTGGTCCACTTTCTTGTACATGAAAATCATAAGCGGGACGAGCGCGATCAGCCAGGTGCCGAATACGGCGAAAATCCAAATTAGGGAAGTGCCGGATTCTTTGATGCTGCCGAAATGTTCTTTAATGAAAGGGGTCCAAAACCACACTGCAAGAAAGAAGGAGCCGATCGTAAATCCGATCCAAATCAGCCACCAGCCGATTGTGGCTTCATCGTCATTATCCATATGGCCCATGACTTTTTCCTTTTTAGCCATGAGCAAAATGAGAATAACAAACCAAGTGCCGAAAACGGCAGCGATCCAGGCAATGGCTATTTTGGGGTCTTTGAAATTGCTGCCGAGGCGTTGAATGAGCAGCCAATCCCAGAAAAAGATGGAAATCACGAAGCTTCCGATAGAAGCTAAGATCCACTTAAACCAGAACCAAATACCTTGCGCTGCTTTTGTTTGTAATTTTCCCTGAGCCATAAAGAGGAGAAGATTGTAGTCAATTTCCAGATTAAAGGAAAGCTGAAATTAGGCATAAAAATACCCGAATATCTTAAAGACATCCGGGTATTTTCAATACTTATGAAAGCTTATTGCCTGGTTTTTTCGGCGGATCGTTGCGCGGACGTTCCGGAACTTTCGGATTGTTCTTATAGGTAGCCGCTAACTCTGCATTGATCTTCGCGTAAGCGGGATCATCATCCGGAGACGGCACGATCGCATTGATCGGGCATTCCGGAACGCAAGCACCACAATCGATGCAGGTTTCGGGATCGATAATCATGAAAGCTTCGCTTTTATAATCTCCCGGGTGAATGCAATCGACAGGGCATACGGAAACGCAAGAAGCGTAACGTTCGCCTAAGCATTTTTCTGTAATCACGTGAGGCATTTCGTTCTCCTTTCAAAAACTTCGCTTCTAAAATAAGACCCAAATAATTTTAAGAAAGACTTGCCGCTTTGGATGCAGCGACTGACTAAAATAATATCAGAGAGCTGCTTTCCAAATCAAGTCCATAATAATAACGACCACAATTTTTCAAATCCTGACTAATTTTTATGCCAAGTTGTTAGAAAAAAATCGTGCTGTGTTAACAAAATTAAAAGTTCAAAAGGCCTGACTTTTTTTATTAAAAAAAGGAAGTCTTTTTTATCTGGAAAAAGGGCACTCAACTTGCAATTAATTCTCACTGAGTTATCTTTTATGTAGGCCAAAAACCGGTTCTGCCGGCGGCTGGCCTGGTTCTTTAGGATGTCGGCTCGGGCTGTTTTAGTAGGAGAGCCCGAAGCTGAAATTCTAAGGGGGTGAGCAAAATGAAGATCGACGAACATTTAACACTAGGTATTGTGGTGGGGATTATCGTAGGGCTGCATTTTGGAACAACGCTGGTTAGCTACATGCCGTTCTTTGTAATCGGCGCTGTATTGCTGCTCTACCGTCGAATCGGCGTGAAATAAGCCGAATCGATTGACCCACAAGTAGATTTAAAAATCCCGTCCGCCGGAATATGTGGCGGGCGGGATTTTCACCGTTTAGAGGCTTTAATTTTGTTTTTTTAGATCTTTAACAACGGCTTTGAAGTTATGAAAAAGGCAAGCCCAACTCGAAAACAAACTCTCCGACTGGGTTCGAAATCTGGCTTTTGCCTTTCCGCCTATCTGGCGGGGGTCGGTTACAGTCGTAGCCGGCTTTTCTAACTTCGGTCGGTTATTTCCTTCTTTCTTCTCTATTGTCTTTCGTGTAACCTCCTAATGTTTAGGCCTCTTTTGCCGATCTTAATAGCACCAAACCCCTTAAATTAAATTTCGAAAGTACTTGCAAAAAATTTATCGAAGCATAAAATAACCACTATTCTCAGGCTCACTTTATAACAAGTCTAACGAGGGAGAGGTCGTGTCAGCCCGCGGAAATTCATTAATTAAATTTGCAATATTTTATTTTCTTCTTCTTGGTGTTCTAACAACCTCTGTTTATGCTGCCGATGAATCTGTTCCGGCTTCGGAACAGGCGGGCGTGCTTGCTGAAAAATTCCGCGAACAGCCGCAGTACAAGCGTTTGGAAGAAATTGCGCTGCCCGAAATTGAGAATAAATACGTTGAAGAAGAAGGGGCCGGCCTTCCGGATACCGAATTTCCGATTACGTCTATCCGCGTTGATGGCGGAACCGTTTTCCCTCAAGACGTTATCGATGAGTTTAAGCGTCCCTATGAAAATCAATCAACCAATCTTCAAAAATTAAAAGAGCTTGCTTTAGACATTACGGCCCATTACCGCACTCGCGGCTATGTCACGACTCGAGCGATTGTTCCGCCGCAAAAACTCGAAGACGGGCAAGTGCGCATTCAAATTCATGAAGCAAAAGTCGGTTTGATTAAAATCGAAGGCCTTAAATACACGCGTGAGAGTTTGGTCAGAAGGCGTTTTAATGTTCGTGAAGGCGACATTTTACGCTATCAAAATCTTGAAAGATATTTGACGGCACTAAATGCAAATCCGGACAGAATTGTGCGGGTTGTGCTGGAGCCGGGAGAAAAGCCCGAAACAACGGATATTATTCTCAAAGTAGAAGAAAAGTTTCCGTTTCACGCCGGATATGGTTTTAATAATTTAGGAACGGTTTCGACCGGGCGTTTTCGGCAATCTGCAACGGCCACTGCGACAAATTTGCTGGGATTTGATGACCAGTTGTCCAGCAGAGTTGAAATTTCGGAGCGGAGAGATTTTATCGGTGTTTCAAGCAGTTATCAGGTTCCTTTAAATGCGCGCGGCGATATTTTGACATTTGACTTTAGCCGTGTTGAAGTTGAGTTGGGCAAGGATCTAAAACCGCTGGCGGCTGCCGGCCGCGCGGTTGTGTTCGGACCCACGTTAATTATGCCTTTTCTCCATTCCAAATATGTGCAGGGAGAATTTACAACCGGCTTTGATTACAAGCGCATTCGAACTTTAGTGCAGGGCATTCCGGTTGCCAAAGATGATTTACGTGTTTTTCGTTTTGGCCCTAACTTTATTGAAAACGATCGATGGGGCAGGAGCATTTTTTCAAATAACGTCCAAGTCGCTTTTGGGGGTTTCATGGGTGGTTTGGATAACAATGACCCGAATGCCAGCAGGCGTGAAGCCGACGGCTATTTTTGGCAATACAACGCTTCTATCGGCCGCCTTCAGAATATTTGGAACGGAATTCAGGCGGTTGGCCGAACCAGTTTTCAATTGACACCGCACCGTTTGATACCGGCTCAACAATTCCGCATAGGCGGATATGACACTGTCCGCGGATATCCGGAAGGCGAATATCTCGGCGATTACGGATTTCAAGGCTCTCTTGAAGTCCGCGTTCCTCCGTATTTCATTCCCAAAGATTTAAAATGCCCAATCACAAAAATGGCAATCCGAGATATCGTTCGCGGAGTTGCGTTTGTTGATTTTGGAAAAGCATTTGTGATTGATCCGTTTGAGAATGAAGATTCAAGTCAGCGTATGACGAGCGTGGGAGGCGGTATTCGAGTGAACATTGCCCGCAATTTGCAAGGCCGTATCGATTGGGGTATTCCGGTTGGCGGAAAATCATCAGAAGGCAGTGCGAGCCGTATTCATTTCGGTCTTCAGGTAAATTATTAGCTTCCAGCTTTTAGCCGCGGGAGCGGTTTGGGACTCTTTCGGCCTAAATTAGCACGCAAGCCAAATATTGTTCAAAATTGACCGAAAAAAGCGTTGACACAATAATTCAAAATGATATGCTCAACCTATCTCTGACGAAATGGCGCTTGCCAAATTGATCAATGTCAAGTAGGTGAGAAGCAAAGCTCAAGAGTCTGCAATCGAAATTTTCATTTTCATTCAGATCATCAGCTCCCGAATCAGGGAAAACCAATTTAAAGATAGAGGTGTTCCATGCAGCTTCCAAAAGTTGTAACGCTTAACTCCATTCGGGTTTCCAAATATTTCAAAGTTCTTTCCCTTGTCCTTTCATTTGCCCTTTTTTGTTTTCAAGTAATTCCTTTGTATGCGGACGATGTTGTGCCGCCGGAGGTTGAAGCGGGTGGTTATGATAGCTATAGCTGCGATGCTTCGGGTTGTACATTTAACGGGCTTCAAGATGGAACGGTTTTTAATTGGGATCAATTCAATATTGATTTGGGACAAACCTTTAACTTTTGGTTTAATATTGCCGGCGGTTCGGTTTTAAATAACGTGACCGGCGGTGTAGCTTCCAATATATTCGGAAATTTATTCTCAAACGGCTTTGTATTTATCGTTAATCCAGCCGGCATTAACATAGGGTCAATGGCCAATATCGATGTGGCCGGCCTGGTTGCCTCAACACTTAGTATTTCTACAGCAAACTTCCTCTCCGGAAATTACACCTTCGAAAATGGTTCTCAAGCCGGAAGTGTTATTAATGAAGGCCATATTGTGGCTCAGCCGGGCGGTTTTGTTGTCCTCTTGGGCAGCTCCGTAGCCAATATGGGAAGCATTGTCGCTGAATTAGGGTCTGTGGTTCTTGCCAGCGGTGAAACTGCGACGATTACATTTGATCCGAACGGCCTCATCAATCTCTCTATTCCTGAAGCGCTTGTTTCAACCATTAATAATGAAAGCGAAGTCGCGGTTGCTAACGCAGGTCTCATTAAAGCCGATGGCGGAAAAGTCCTGTTGCGGGCCGAGACTGTGGGAAATATTTTTACTCAGCTTGTCAATAACACAGGCATTATCGAAGCCGTCAGCGTGGTTGTTAGAAACGGTGTGATCGAGCTTATTGGTAATGGTGGCGCTGTTCATAATTCGGGAGTTTTGAATGTGAGCGGCAGCGTTGAAAATGCAGATGCTGGCTATCTCCGCATTGAAGGGCAAACTGTTGCGCATTCCGGCAGTATTCTGGCAGATGCCTTGGAAGGCGGGCTTGCCGGTTATGGCGGAATTTTTGCGAATAACATCTATTTAGACAACGGGTCAATTTCTGTCCGTGGGCTGCGGTCAGATGTGCATGCTCGCACAGGCTCCGGCGGAGGCGATTTTGAATTAGGCGCCGGTGACGACATTATTTTTGACGGTGTTAATAATTTTGCCGGAGATCAAAACTTTTTTGCTAATAACGACCTTATTTTTAATGCTGGTGCAAGTGTCAATGTGACAGGCGGAAGCGCAGCGTTTCAGGCAGATGCCGATAGCAGCGGCGCAGGTTCATTTGTTATGAATGATGGCTCCAGTATTTTTGCCGATGGCGGGGTTTCATTATTGAGCGACCTGCAGGTTTTTGGCAATGTTGCCATTACGGCAAATGAAGGCGTTACGGTCAATGCAGATATTACAGCGGACACTGGCAGTGTTCTGAATATCAATACGGACGTTGATGCCGACAACTCAGGAGATTTTGTCCAAGCTGCCGGTAGCGATATTGTGAGCGGCGGCAATGTGTTCATTACTACAAATAACGCGACTATCACGAACATTGATACGTCCTCAAATAATGGAATGATTGGAGTCTTGTCAAATTCTGGAAACATTAACGTCGGCACAATGAACGCGGGAAATGGAACAGTTGAGTTAGCGGCCTTCGGCGGCAGCATTTTAGGCACCGCAGGGTCTTTGATCTCAGCCAGCACCGTGATTCTATCGGCCGGCAATGATATCGGCGGCGTGGGTGATGCAATCATCAATACGGCTGCCGATGTGCTTTACTTCATAGTGAACACCGGCTCCATCATCTTTAATGAATTAGACAGCGTTATCTTGAATGCAGAAGCTCCCGGCAGCATCTTGGGCAATGTTATTACCGGTGATTTGCTGATCGGTTATGCGTTGGCCAATCATATTGAATTGAATGCCTTCGGCGGCAGCATTTTAGGCACCGCAGGGTCTTTGATCTCAGCCAGCACCGTGATTCTGACAGCAAATGGAAATGTTGGGGGGCTAGGCGATTTGATGATTAATACAATGGCTAGCACTTTGAACCTTGTTTCAACATTGGGATCAATCTTTGTTACGGAATCGAATGGTGCGATATTGGATGCAACAGCTGCAAACGATATTAATGCCACTACCACAACAGGTGATTGGACGTTAGGCACAATTGCGGCAACGGGCAATGTTACGCTTATGGCGCTTGCAGGCGACCTTTTGGGCGGTGTTGCTTCGAGTGTGACGGGTACTATCGTGAATTTAATTGCAGGTGGTGCGGATGGAGATGTCGGACAGGCTGGCGCTGCTATTAACACGACAGCCGATACGCTCAACATTACAGGTACTGGAACCGGTGAAGTCAATATCGTAGAGGCAGATGGAGCGAACCTGAATGCAATAACAGATTCCGGCAACATCAATGTTACATCTACAACCGGTGACTGGCTGCTTGGCTTGATTTCTACGGCGGGTTCGGTATTTATCAATGCGTTAACCGGCAGTATTTTGGATGCAAATGGAGCTGCGGTTAATGTGGTAGCTGGAGCGGATTCGACCTTAGAAGCCGCCGGTACAATCGGCGTTACCGCTGACGGAATCGATGTCAACATTACAAATGACGCAACGCTAACTGTCCGCGCAGGCGGTACGGATGCTGATGATACCTCGATTAATTTAGAAGGTGTTATCAATGGCGAAGTTGAAGACCCTAGTGCCAATCTTAATTTTGGCGATCCGGATGTCTTGACAACGCCTCCCGGAACCGTTTTCTTCAACGGTATTAAGCTTTTCCCGATCGATGCAGTTGTTGTGACTACAACCGCTACAGGCGGCCTTACAACGTTAGCTCAATTATTAGCGGCGGGTATTACACCAACTGATCTGTTGAATGCTTTGTTTGTTTTGCCCGCAACAGGACAGCAAGGACACGGCCCGTCTCTCGGAATCTTCTAATTAATTTGAGAGACTGGTTTGAAAAAAGAATAGGAACTCAGGAGATTCGGGCGCGCAAAGTATTATCTTTGCCGCCCGTATCAACCCGAGCGCTGATTGTAAGCAGGGCATCAAGTTTCTCTTCGTTGGTTAATCCCCCCTCACTTTTTAGATGAAATCCAATACTAATCAACACCTAAACTCACACAAATAGCTAAAATCATTTGAAATTGCTTAATATTTTAGCTATAATACCGCTTAACGTCATTTCTGAAGGGAAATCTCACAGTAGTGATTCGCAAGTCTAAGCTTCTTTTAATCATTTCCACGTTTTTCTTTACAGTTCTATTTTCATGCTCTCTTCCTGCTCATGCCGGCGTCGCTTGCACACTCTGCGATATCGATAATGACGGCACAATCGAACCCGCCGAAGGCCAGGACGATTTCAATCTTTTCATCAACATTTTACTCGGGTTTCCGCCGCCTCCGTCACCGCAAGAATTTTGTTCAGCCGATCTAAATGTAGACGGCGCCGTTAACGGGCTCGATATTCAATTTTGGGCGAACGTATGCGCCGCGCCATGTCCCGGTGGCTGTGATGACAACAATCCATGCACAACGGATGCGTGTAACGCTGGTAACTGTACGCATGCGCCCGTTTCAAACGGCACTTCCTGCGCCGACGGCACGGTTTGCAACGGTGATGAAGCCTGCCAGGCCGGTACCTGCACCGCAGGCATGCCTCTCGATTGTGATGACACATTTGCCTGCACGGTAGATTCCTGCGACCCGGTGAACGGATGCCAATATGCGCCGAATCATACGCTTTGTGATGACGGGATTTCGTGTACGGAAGATATTTGCAATGAAAGTTTTGGGTGTACAAATACTGCCACTCAATGCGGCGCAAATCCGATTTGCATTCAATGCGGTCCTAACCAAGCATGCAATCCGTCAGGAAGCTGTGTTCCGACGGGAATTTGCGGAAACGGAATTGTCGATCCGGGTGAAGAATGTGAAGCCGACGGTGATTGCACAGGCGGGGACGTATGTGCGGGCTGTGAATGTGTGACGTCCAATTTCTGCGGAGATGGTCAAATCACCGGAGATGAAGTTTGCGATGTGAACGGAGATATCGGTTGCGCAAGCAGTGAGGGTTATATTTGTGCACAAACTTGCTTGCCCGATTGCAGCGATTGCGATCCGTCCGGGCAGCCATCTTGCTGCGGCGATAATGTGGAAGATGAAGGGGAAGAATGCGACAACGGCTCGTTTTGCGATGACGGAACAGAGTGTTTGTACCAAGATGAATGTTTGGGTATTGGCGACGAGATTTGTCAATACCGGGCTGAATTTGCCGGAGATTGTTCGCAAACTTGCGAATTAATAGAAGATTTCGTTTTGGCTGATTTTAATCAAAACATTTCTCCTCAGAAGATTTCGAACAGCCGGCCAAGCGAGTTTTATTCGGTTAAGTCATATGGCGAATGCTCTTATGCTTTCAGCCGTGGCGATGCGCTTAATGATCCTCGGGGAAAATCTTTAAAAATTGATTACGACCTTGAGTCGAAACAGAAACCGGTTTGCCAAGTAACGGTCAGCATCAATCCGAAAACTTTTGAAATTGCGGCCATTGATCCGAATGATTTCAAAACCTTAAAGTTCTATTTAAAGGGATCATCCCAGCCTTTCCCGAAGGAATTAAAAGTTGAATGGAGGGGCGCAACGCTGGTCGCTCATCCTGTGATTGCGAAAAATGTTGCCACTGCATGGCAGCTTTATGAGGTACCGGTTTCAGGAGAGCTGCAGCCCGGCGAATCGCCCGAGTTTACTTTGAAGTTAGAAAGAAGTACAAACCCGAAATTGGGAACATTTTACCTTGATCATTTAAGCCTTTCGCGATCGGATAGGCCTGTTTGGCCGTCTTGCGTGGGCGACAAATGCTTAAAAGCCCAATCTGAATTAAAATCCGCCTTAACTGATTCAAAGCGGTAAGTTTTATCTGTTTTTTATCTTAATTTTTGCAATATCTTCTCAATATGGTAAAATTTTTTTTAGTTTTATCATCTTATCTCTGAACGAAAGTCCGCCACAAAGCGTGGCGGATCCGCTACGCTGTATGGCGGAGGCAAATTACTCGAAAGAGTAAGGCCTCTACTTCGCCAAGTCCTTCGCGGCTTGGCTTCGTAGAGCTCTTCGAAGCCCAGCGCGTAAGCGACTGAGCGTAGAATGAGGCAAAACTCAAGAGCCTAAAACGGTTGCAACCGTCATGGCAGTCAGCTTCCGAACTCAGGGAAATCCAAGAGGAAAGAGTGTTAATGGATTTTCCGAGACAAGGAAAGCTGATTACAATACGAAAGCGCTCCAAGCCCGTTGCGTTTCTCGCTATTTTCCTGTTTGTTTTCCTTCAGGTTTTTTCTGCCTTTGCTTGCGACGGCGTTACGGTTGTAACCGGTGGATACGGCGGCTGCACGGATACCGGTTCCGGATATTCTTTTACGGACGTTCAGGACGGCACGATTCTCAATTGGAACGGTTTTAATATCGACATCGGGCAAACATTTTCATTTCTTTTCTCCATTGCGGGCGGTTCTATCCTCAATAATGATATCAGCGGAGCGACGTCCAATATTTTTGGCTCCATTTTCTCAAACGGTTATGTTTTTCTCGTCAATCCGGCGGGCATTCATATCGGCGCAGGCGCCAGCATCAATGTTGCGGGTTTTATTGCATCAAGTCTCACGCTTTCAAATTCAAATTTTCTGGCCGGCAGTTTAATTTTTGAAAACGGTTCGCAGGCGGGCAGTGTGGTCAATCAAGGAACCATCACGGCTCAACCGGGCGGTTTTGTGGTGCTTTTGGGCGGATCGGTCGCTAATTCCGGCAGCGTGATTGCGGACCTTGGTTCCATTGTCATGGCAAGCGGCGAAAAACTGACGCTCACGTTTGATCCGCAGGGCTTGATCAATCTGGTTGTCGATGAGCAGCTGGCTTCTACCATTACCGATGCCGAAGATGCGATTCTGAATTCCGGCGTGATTCGCGCAAACGGCGGAAAAATTATTTTACAAGCTGAGGCAGTTAATGATCTTTTTACTTATCTTGTAAACAACACCGGCATCATTGAAGCAACGAGCGTTGTAAATCAAAATGGCGTTATCGAATTGGTTGCCAACGGTGCGATTGTGAATTCCGGAAGCATTATTGCGGATGGTTCGGTAGAAAATCCGAACGGAGGCTCAATCAATATTTTGTCCGACACGATTGAGCATTCTGGAATTATTTCAGCCAATGCGTTGGATTACGGCACGGCCGGCAACATTGATATTGTTTCACTGTACGGAACTTATTTACTTTCCGGCTCTCTCGTTTCATCCCGCGGAATCGGCGAATTGTCGCAAGGCGGCAATATCTATATCAATTCCCTTTATGGCAGTACTGATTTTCAGCAGGATGCTTTGATTGATATCTCGGGCGGTATTACCGGAAACGGCGGGACGCTCGACCTGTCGGCTTTCGGCGGCGATTTACATGTCGGCGGTACCGTTCTGCAAGTTGTGGCGGATGGCTTCACGGGCGGGCTCGTTATTTTTGATCCGGACGCAAATATTACCATCTCTACCAATCAAATTATTGCTGGCGACATTTTGCTTACCTCAGCCGGCGGCATCATCATTAATAACAACGTCACAATCCAGTCAACTGGCGGAACTATTACCGTTATCACCGATGCGAACAATACAAACGATGACGGCGTTTTTACGATGAACAATGGTTCGAAGCTTTTGGCGTTTGGTGATATCACCATTGACGGGTCATCCGCAGCTTCTGCAACTTTACGCGAAGTGCGCTCGACAAACGGACAAATCCGGGTCGGAACTAACCGGGCTTTCGACAGCGTGACCATTAACGGCGGAAATCTCACGGTTCCTTATTTATCAGCTGCAGCCGGGATTACAGTCATGGCCAATGACGGAATTTCAATCAGCAACAATTCCAACGGAAGCGTTGCTTATGAAATTGAATCCACCAACGGAAATGTTTTGCTGAACGCGGATGCAAACAATGACGGAAGCGGAACATTCACTATGGCGAACAATTCCGGAATTTTGGCCGGCGGCGATGTTGAAATTTACGGTTCCGGTAATACCACAATTCGCAATGTATCTGCAACCGGCGCGAATAGTCAAATCACGATCGGAACCGGAGCGTCTACCAGTTTTAACAATATTACATTAGCCGGACTGGTCCAGGGCAACGGCGGCGTCACCGCGAACGCATTCAACAATCTCAACGTCAACAGTGATGTGCAATCCGTTGCCGGCAGCATTAATTTGCTGGCAGGCAACAATCTTTCGATTTCCTCAAATACCATCGTTCAGAGTACAGGAGGCGGAAATATTACACTGACGGCCAACAGCGATAATGATTCGAGCGGCAATTTCTCGATGGCGAATAACTCATCTGTCATAACGAACGATGGCGATATTGCCATTTCAGGCCGCGGCAATATTACAGTCCGGGCTGTGGATGCCGGAAACGGGGATGTGTCGGTTACTTCAACCAACGGATCGATTCTGGATGATAACGATGATGCAACCCGAATTACGGGCGACGAAGTAACGCTCAATGCGGCGGTGGATATCGGACAAACGACCGGCAATCGCGATATTGACCTTAGTGCAAACTCCCTGAATGCAGCTGCTGCCAATGGGCGAATTATCGTTACCAATGATCAGGCGCTGACGGTTAACAACGCATCTGCCGTAAATGATTCAATTATTATTACGGCTGCCGGTGATTTAACGGTCGTCAATGCTTCTGCCACCGGGACCGGCACAAACAATATCGATTTAACGGCAACCACCGGTAATGTGACGCTTGGCACTGTGAATGCCGAAAACACGGTGACGGTTAATGCCAACGCCGGGCACATTTTAGATGACGGAAATCAAGCGACGGCGGTTTCTGCTTCAACTGTGAACATGACCGCGTCCAGTAATATCGGTTCATCAGCTGCGAATGGCGACGTGGATATCACATCCACTACTAATGTCGGAGCGCTGACAAGTTCTGGTAATGGTGATATTTTTGCGAGAATCGCAGGCGGCGGCGCGACTTTAACGGGCGCTGATTTTGTTACCGCCGGGTCTGTGACAGTTACAACCGAGGGTGCTTCGTCCATTACCGGCGCAACCGGCTACACAAATTTTTCCATGACAACCACTTCGGGTGATCTCGAAGTCGGGACCGTGAGCGCTACGAATGCAGTGACGTTAGCTGCTTCAAATGGCGATGTGACCGACACGAACGCGGATTCATCCGTAACCGGCACTACAGTCAATCTCGCAGCGGGCGGCGCGGACGGTGATGTCGGAACTTCTACGAGACGAATTATGACCACGGCCGGCACGTTAAACTTAACCGGTGCGGGCACAGGCGATATTTTCGTAACAGAGTCGAACGGAGCGACAGTCGGCGCCACGACAGGTTCCGGCAATATTGATGTCAGAACAACCACCGGTGATTTAACGCTTGGAACCATCTCCACAACCGGCAATGTAACTTTAACAGCTTTGGCAGGTGACTTATTGGGTGGCGTGGCTTCCAGTGTTGCAGGTGTGATTGTGAACTTAATTGCAGGCGGCGCGGACGGTGACGTGGGTCAATCAGGCGCTGCGATTAATACCACGGCCACAACTCTTAACATCACAGGAACCGGCACAGGCGAAATCAACGTCACAGAATCCAACGGAGCGACCGTCGGTGCCACAACGGGTTCCGGCGATATCAATGTGACGTCCACAACCGGCGATCTAAATCTTGGCACTATCACGACAGCCGGAAATATCGGTTTAACAGCGCTCGCGGGAAATCTGGTAGATGCTACTTCTAATTTAAGCGGCAACGTGATTACGCTTGTCGGAAATGCAATCGGAACTTTGGCGGCGAGAATTAATACGACGGCAGCAACATTGAACGCAACCGCAAACGCCGGCGGCATTTTCTTGCGTGAATCCAATGGCGCAACTTTGAACAATATGAATTCTTCGGCTGCAAATGGCACGATTGATGTTGTTTCAACACTCGGCAATTTAACCATTGGAACCATCAACGCAGGCTTGGGTGATGTGGTGCTTTCGGCGGCAGCTGGAAATTTGGTGGATGACGCCAACAACGCTACCAGAATCACAGGCGGGCTCATCACATTAATCGGAGATGCCGTTGGGACACTTGCTAACAAAATTAACACAGCAGCAGCTACGCTCAGCATTACTGCAAATAACGGCGGTATTTTTATTGATGAATTAGACGCGGTCACCATTCAAGGTTTGGATTCTTCGGCTGCGAATGGCGATATCAATATTAATAGCGCCACAGGCGATATGGTTCTGGGTGATGCGGCGTTGCAAAGTATCAATGCCGGCAACGGCGATGTAACATTGACCGCATCCGGCGGAAATATCGTGGATGATTTTGTGCAATCAACGCGGATTAATGCAAATTCACTTTCCTTGACGGCGCTTGGGAATATTGGTTCTGCACTTGCAAACGGCGACATTGATTTTAATGTGAATTCATTTGTGGCTCAAAGCACGGCGAATGGCAACATTGCGATGAACAGTTTGAACGGGATGAATTTTACGGGCGCTAACTTTTTGACCAATGGCTCAGTCACCGCAACAGCAGGCGGCGCTTCTTCGGCAACAGGCATCAACGGTTATTCTGATTTTTCATTGACCACAACGGCGGGCGATATCACCGTCGGCAGTGTGAACACGACCAACTCAGCGAGTTTTACGGCGCAAGCAGGCAATGTTTTTGATGACGGAAATATCGGAACGGTGATTACGAGCAGCAATATTGAATTTTTTGGAAATTCGGTCGGAACACTTCTCAATAAAATGAATACCGCAGCGAATACGATCAACGCGATCAGCCAAACCGGCGGTATTTTCATCATGGAGGCCGATGGGGCGACGATCAATGCCAATTCATCCGTTGCGAATGGCGATATTTGCGTGATTACGCCGACAGGTGACCTTATTTTAGGAACCATTAATGCCGGCAATGGCAGTGTGATGATTGAAGCCACAACCGGAAATGTCCTGGATGGAAACGGTGCAGCGAATAATATTACGGCCGGATCCGATTCCAGTATAACAGCAGGCGGTACGATTGGCGTCACCGGTGACGGCATCGATGTTGATATTAATAACGGTGCGGTTCTGACCACAATCGCAGGCGGCCAAGATGGCGGCGGTACATCGATTAGCATCGACGGTGATATTAATGGTGAATTAGTGAATCCGAATACCGACCTGAATTTCGATTTAGGCGGCCCCAATGAGCCTTCCGGAAATGTGTTTTTTAACGGAAACCTCCTTTTTCCCAATATTCCGCCGGTTCCGCCTGTTTTTTCAGGATTTGCCGGCTTAGGAATTGATGTCAGCCAACTGTTATCTCCTCTTTTTCCTCAGTGGTCGACTCGCAGACAACCCGCATTATTCTCCTAATAAATTGATGTAAGTCATTATATATTAATGACTTACATACATATTTAAGCGTTAAAATAACTCCCTTTTGTATTGAAAAAAGAGGGGTGTTACTCTTGACATTAAAAAAGTCATGGGGCACCTTTTTATTAAGCAAGTTGCTCGTTGAAAGCTCACATTTTAGGAGGTCTGAAAAAGGCAAAACTTCCGCCACAAATCTTGGCGGACTCGCTATTCAGTTTAGCGGGGGAGTAATCCGGTGACGCAAAGCCACGGTTCCTACACGGACGGGTGAGGAAGGCTGGGTTGCCAATCTTCTTAGAAGGACTCTTTCAAAGCCCTTCTGAGAGATTCTTTTTCGAAAGATTCTCAGAGGGGCATTTTGAAAGAGACGCTGAAATAAATCCCACCGTTTCTTCTCTTATGCCTTTGCTTGAAGTGAGCTCGGGCAGAACCAGAAAGGATAAGAGAAGATGAAAAACCCGATTAAGTTCCTTAAGATTTTATTGGTATGTGTCTTTATATTCGGCCAGCCTATGTTTGCTCAGCCGATTCACGAAGCCGAAGTATTCAATCCGCAGATTATTTTGCCGGGCGCTTCTCATTCGGCCGGCATCAATATTACAACCGAAGCATTACAGCCTGAATCAGCGAAGTATGAAATTGAGGAGATTCGGACAAAATCAATTTCGGTTGAGGCGCGTGCGGACGATATGCTGCCGGCTTTGAGCGATATGCTGAATCGTGACGTACAAGCCAAGGCCGACGCTAGTTTTGAATCTCTTCGGCGCAATTCCGCATTTTCTGTGGAAACGACTTTGGTTTCCCGGTTTTTAGGATTCGCGACGACCAGAAAATCTGCCTAAGGCTCTCACGCAGCTCAATTAAGCCAGCACAAGGGCTTACTCTTTCCGCTTTCCTTGTTTTGTGCGATAATATCCGTCACTTTAAATGAATATCGCACAACTCCTGAACATCATGATCGCATCGTTTATCTTCTTTCCGGCCGGATCCTACGGTGTTTTGCCTGAGAATTTAGGCCTTAAGTCGGAGACGGTTCTCCTTATGACATCTGACAATGTTAAAATCTCCGGATGGTTTTTGCCTGCGCCCGGGCCCAAAGGCGTTGTTTACTTTTTACACGGCAACGCGGGCAATATCGCGGACCGCTTATTTAAAGCGGAAGAATGGATCAAGCGCGGGTTTTCGGTTTTTTTGCTGGATTATCGCAGCTACGGAAAAAGTGAAGGAAAAATCACGGGCGAAAAAGACTTGTATGCTGATGCGCAATCGGGGCTTGACTGGCTTACAAAAGAAAAAACAATTAAAAGTTCGGATATTATTCTATACGGCGAATCCATCGGCGCGGCCCCAATCTTAGAGCTTGCGTCTCATTCGGCATACAAAGCGGTAATTTTAGAAGCCCCCTTTACTTCGCTTGCCGATATGGCAAAAAAGCATTATCCTTTCATTCCGTCGGGATGGCTTTCGGGATTTCAAATGCGAAACGACGAAAAAGTATCGAAATTGAAATCACCTTTATTGATTGTTCACGGCACCGACGATGAAATCTGTCCGTTCGAAATGGGAAAACAACTTTTTGAAGCAGCGCCTCAGCCGAAAGAATTATTTGAGGTTCGGGGCGGGACACATAATGAACTGCCGTTTCAAGCCGGTCCGGATTTTTACGAACGGCCTATTCAATTTATAATGAAACATTCATCATGAAAAAACGTGCGGTTATTTTGCAGTCCGGCGGCGCGACAGCCGTTATCAATCAAAGTTTGGCGGGCGTGATCGAATCGAGCAGGGAATTCTCAAAGCTTTACGGTGTCAAATTTGGTGTCCTCGGGCTTTTAAAATCAGATTGGATTGATTTAACGCATCTTCCGAAAAAAACCATCCAAAATTTAAAGCAATCACCGTCTTCGGCGCTCGGAACCTGCCGGCATAAATTAAACGTTAGAGAAGCAAGAGCCATTGTTAGAACGTTGAGTAAAAAGAAAATCAGCGTCTTGTTTTTAATCGGTGGCAATGATTCGGCCGCAACGGGGCTCCTCTTGGAGAAAACGGCACGCGCAGATGAGCAAGACCTTCAAGTCATTGCAATTCCTAAAACGATTGATAACGATTTGCCCGGCATGGACCATGCGCCGGGTTACGGCAGTGTCGCGCGTTTTTTTGCAATTGCTGCCCAGGAAGCTTCCGTGGATACGCGTGCCGCAAGGACGACGGATCCGGTCAAAATTATTGAAGTGATGGGCAGAAACTCGGGCTGGATCGTGGCCGCTTCGACGCTGGCCATACAGAAGCCGGAGGATGGCCCACATCTTTTGTATTTTCCGGAGCGGGCGTTTGATGAAAAGAAATTCATACAAGATGTCCGGAAAATTCATAAGAAATTTGGTTATGCATTGATCGTTATCTCGGAGACTATCCGCGACAAAAACGGAAAGCGAATCGGTTCTGCCAATCAAGCCGTTAAAAAAGATAAATTCGGCCATGTGTATGTCGAAGGCGCAGCGCAGTATTTGTGCGGACTTATTGCCCAGAAACTCAAGATTCGCGCTCGGTTTGATAAACCCGGTACCCTTCAGCGCATGTCGATGCCGTATATTTCGAAAATTGATCAAAAAGAAGCTTTTCAGTGCGGCCGGCACGCGGTCCGCTTGGCAAGATCCGATTATTCGGGTGTCATGGTTGCCATCGAGCGGGTTTCAACAAAGCCATACCGCGTTTTATATTCTCAAATTCCGCTGGAGCACGTGGCCGCTACCGAAAAGAAGCTTCCGGATCGGTTTATCAATCGTGAGGGAAATTTTGTCACCAAAGCATTTGGCGAATACGCGCTTCCGCTGATCGGAGACAATTTACCGGCTTATAGTTTTTTGGCTTAACCGATGAAAATCATTATTTTCGATATCGACGGCACATTGCTACTGGCAGGCGGCATCGGTCGAATCGCGTTTAACCGGATTTTTCAGGAAATGTTCCAAATCGACAATGTCTGGGGAAATTATGATCCGCACGGAAAAACAGACTGCCTCATCATTCACGATCTTGCGCAGTCGGCACTGGGCCGGAAGCTCGAAGATTCTGAGAAAACCGAAGTGACCAAGCGCTATATTCAATATTTTAACGATATGTTTGAACAGGTTGTTCATTTCAAGTTGTTGCTGGGAGTCGAGAAACTTCTGAGCATGTTGTCGCAGGAAAAATATCATTTGGGTATCGCGACCGGAAATTACAAGGAGACGGCGATTCGAAAATTGAAGCGCGGAAAAATTGATCACTTTTTTTCTTTCGGCGGCTACGGCAGTGATTCTCATGACCGGCTTCAAATGACCGAAAAAGCACTTGAACGCGGCCTTCAATCATTCGGAAAACCGATTGAAAAGAAGAATATTTTTCTAGTTGGGGACGCTCAAGCCGACATGGCTTGCGCCAAAGCGCTCGGACTTCATGCCATCGGAGTTGCAACCGGTTCGCTTTCCGTAGAACAGTTGAAGATGCTCAACCCTGATTTTTTGTTGCCCAATCTGGAAAACGCCGAGCAATTTTTGGCCTACGTATCGAAAAATTGACTAAACCACGAATTGCGTGTTTAATTTAACCCAATCCAAATAGTGGGCTACTTCCGTTTCTTTCTTGGCAGGTGACCAACGGAGCCGGTCTGACATCAAATCGGCTACTTTTCTGACACAATCAAGTCCGCGGCAGGCGGTTTGGTCAAGCCGGAGCCTTCTCACGCAGACATCCGCTAAAGTTTGTGCAAGCTCATGCTCAATGGCATAAATGACTTGTGCACCGATTATGGCATGATGCGCGCAGAATGGTTTCTGTAAATTTTGGCTGCGGTTTGCAACGGCAACCACATGCCTGATTTGGCGCCCGTAAATTTGGATCAAATGTTCCAGCGTATTCCGATTGAGCCCGGAGATATCATTTGGAATGTGAAAATTGGCTTCCTCGTAAGGCAGGTCAAAACTTCCGAGGAGCGGCATTTCGGCAGTTTTGCACAGACGCTTTGATTTTTTCAGGGACTTTTCAAGCAAATCGCAAACTTCCTGTGCAAGCAAGCGGTGTGTCGTATATTTTCCGCCGGCGATCGAGAAAAATCCAGGAGGCAGTTCCCGGATCACATGGCGCCTGCTTAATTTTGCCGTATTTTTAGCGCTCCCCACGGCAATCGGCCGTACACCGGCAAAGGTAGTAACAATATCCCGCCGGCTGATGTTCAAATCAGGCCCGATCCGCTTTACCTCATCCAATAAAAATGAAATGTCATCTTCGGTAGCTACAGCATCTTCCGGCAAGCCGCGAAATTCGGTATCGGTTGTTCCGATTAAGGATTTATCATGCCAGGGGATAATGAAAATGACACGGTTGTCGCTTGATAAAAGCAAAATGGCATCATCGGAGATTTTTTTCTTGGTAATCAAATGCACGCCTTTGCTCAAATGAAGCAAAGGTTTGTGGCGGGGTTCTAAAATCGAAAGCATCCGGTCTGCCCAAGGGCCTGCGGCATTGATGATTTTAACTGCGCGGGCCTTTGCTTGATCACGCGTAAGCGTATCTTCCATTGTGATGTCGAATTTTCCGTCTTTCCGGATTCCGATCCGGGTGACTTCAACGTGATTGGCAATCGCAGCGCCTTCCATTTGGGCGGATAATGCGGTTTCAAGGCAAAGCCGGATGTCATCCATTTGCGCATCAAAATACCGGACCGCACCTTTTAGTTTTGATTTGTCCAGAAACGGATACCGGCTTAAAAGGTTTTTTGATGAGAAATTTTCTTTGGGTTTGATTTGATCGCGGCCGGCCAGCATCGCGTAAAGCCAGGTTCCGAATTGGACAAACGGCAGGGGATAGCGGTCGCTTTTCATCACCGGAATTAAGAATGGAAGCGGACGCACCAAGTGCGGTGCGATCGTCATGAGAATTGTGCGTTCATGGAGACATTCGTAAACGAGACCAAACTCCATTTGTTCGAGATAGCGGATGCCGCCATGAATGAGTTTGGTGGTACGGCTTGAAGTTTGGGAAGCGAAATCATTCCGTTCGACGAGTGCGGTCTTAAAACCGCGGAGGACTGAATCGCGTGCGATGGCGCATCCGTTGATGCCGCCGCCGATGATAAAAACTTCCCATTCGCGGTCAGCAATCAGGGGGAGTGCGTTCGGCATGGCAAAATCTGAGAGAAGAACCCCTTTTAAAAATTAATCAGCAGCGTAACGTTCTTCGGAACGCAAATCGTAAACCAGGATCACAAGGTCGTGAAAATTGCCCTTGATATCCTGAACATGCCCCGGCAAAGTTGCGGTCGGCACGAAACCCATTTCTTGAAATGCAGACATCGGTTTTCCTTGCTCTCCCATAAACTCTGCATCCAGTTTGACCAATCCGCAATGCATGCCGATTTCGATGATTTCTCCTACAAGCAGCCTGGCGAGGCCGATGCCGCGGTAATTGGGATGAGTAAAAGTTGCCACATGGCCGACATGCGTTTGCCATCCCCGGGCGTCTTGATTGAGCACCGCATCCCCAATAATTTTTCCTTCATAAATTGCGACAAGCGGAAGGGCCCGTTCGTAATCGAGACTCTTTAGCCACTGGCGGATGACTTTGGGGTTTCTGACATCATGAATGAGGTAAGCAACTTCTTCAGCGGGGAACTCACTGAAAAACGTGATGAGGGCTTGCTCGTCTTCTTGAGTAACCGGTCTGACGGTAATGGATTTCCCGTCTTTAGTGGTCATTGTCTTCGGATAATTTTCTTCCAGAACCATCTCAAGCACGCCCAACCTCCTGATTAAAGAAGCGAACCCAGTGTACAAGTTTTTATCCTTAAATGCAATAAACTTTACCTGAAAGGATGGGCTACTTTTTAAAGCTTTTAAGATAGTTTTTTAGGTTATTTTGGCCCCTTGTAAACCTAAAATCAGCATAGGAAAATTTAATTATAGAGGTTGAATTTAGAAGATGTGTTTTGAGTTATTTTCAGCATATTTAAAATTTTAAGAAAGGAGCCGTAACTTTAAAGGCCATGAATTACCGCAATCAAAAATCTGGTTTTACGGTTGTTGAAATTTTACTCGCTATTACTTTGATTACGGTTGTAATTGCCGCTGTCGGCGCCAGCTTTCAGTATGCAGCAAGTTTAAGCTCGTTCGCGCAGAATAAAATTACGGCTGCTAATGATGCCGAAAGAACGATGGAAGAAGTTCGGCGCATTGCAAATGCAAACGGCTTGACCGGAAGTAATTCGGCAAGCGATTCAACGTATTGGACCAGTTGGGTTTCCGGGCAAACGTTTTCGGGACTTCCAAGCCAATCCGTCAGCGTGACATTTCCGGCCGGAACCGGCACGGATCCTTTACAAGTTTTAGTGACTATCAATTGGAGTGAGAAAGGTGCGGCGCGGACTTTCAGGCTTTATAGTCTGGTGACGCAGCGGGCATAAGAATGGAAAGAATGAAAAATCAAAACATTCATAAAAATTGGATCGGATCACAAAAGGGATTTTCGATTTTGGAAATGATTTTTACGATGTCTCTTTTGATGATTACGACTATTTTTGTTTTTAATTCCATACAATCGACGCAAACCCTTTTTGATCAAAGCAATGCCAATATCGTGGAACGCAACCATCTTCGCACCGCGCTCGCGTTTGTGAAACGCGATTTAAGGGAAGCCCGGCAGGGAATCGACGGCTGCAGCAATGTAGACAATCCTCAGAACGGTGTCTGCATTCTTGTATCTCCGCCGACTCTATCATTCAAGGTTCCGGAATCAACCGTGGGTACGTCAACCACCTATAAGACAATCAAATACATTTACGATTCGGTTGCACAAACCATTACGCGCTATCAAATTCCGAGCGTGATGAGTCCTGTGACTTCGGCGGTGATCGGAAGGTCGATCACGTCGGCTTCATTTTCGCAAACAAACGCAGCTTATGTTTTAGTTACTGTGGCGACGAGCACTCAGTCTTTATCATCTCGAATTTCATTGAGAAATAAATAAATTGTGAGGAGAAAGGATTAAAAACATGAAACGACTTATTAATCAAACTAACGAGAAAGGAATGGCCTTGCTTTGGGTTTGTTTTATTATTTTCGGGTTGGCTGTTCTTATTAGCAGTTCCTATGCGGCAACGAGTGTTGAGGCCAGAAATTCACTGACGTCTGTTTCCGAGCTTCAGGCGTTTTATTTGGCAGAGGCAGCGCTTGACAGGAAAATTGCGGAGCTGAAATTAAATAATACCGCCGCCATTTCTTCCACATCTCTCGGCAATGGTACTTATTCTGCGTTGTATGACGCCAGCACCAAGAAGATTACGGCGACCGGCACTTATGGCGGCACGACACGAACCACGACAGCGGTGGTTAATATCGGACAATCGCTGCCTCCCGGAGTCAAGGCCAGCATGACCGGTGCAAGCCAATTAATGCTTTTGGCAGGTCTTCTTTCCGATGGCCGTGAACATAATACATCCGGAAGTTTAACCGGAAATCCGGGAACATACGGAATGGCTTATGGCTCAGATCCTTCTTTTGACGGGCTTGTGCTACCGAAAGTAGGCGGTAACGGAATTGCCCCGAGCCAGCCGGTAAATCCCGCAGCGAAGTTGCTGTTGACAGGGCAAGACTTGGCCGACACGCAATCGGTGAATGCCGTGATGGGCCTCCCAAGCGATTCCACGGCTCTAAACAGCTACAAATCAACGTCTGCGCCTTCCAGTGTTTTAAATAATCAAATTTACTATTACACGCCAACGTCGTCCGGCAACGTTCTTTTTCCGGTTGCGAGCATTGATTTGGGAACCAGTGCAAACCCGGGAACAGGAATTTTAATCGTCGATAATACCAGCCATGATTCATGGGTTCATCTGGCGGGGCATTTTAAAGGCCTGGTGATTTGCAACAACTGCATTTTTCAAAAAGCATCTTCCGTAACCGGCGGGTTGGTGAGCGTTGATACCAATACCGGTTGGATCATCGGCGGCATTGACTTTACACCGACCGAAAGTGAATTTACCAAAATCCGGTATTCTCCGGATATTTTAAGGAATCTTCCTGCGATAGGCGGCGGTGGCGGTTTGCAAACTGTTACGGTTAAAAATTGGATCGATAATAAAAATACAGCAGGCCGTCTCGGATAATGAAAAGAATCTTATTGCTGTTTTTGGTTATCGGCGCGGTCGGCATTCTGCCATTCAATCATTCTGCTCATGCCAAAGAAGAGATGTCCGAAGAGCAGCTTCTGTATATTCTCCACAACAACGATGCATTGCTTGAAAAGCGCAAAACCGTTATTGATGAATTATTGGCGGATTTGACCGATGAGCGACGGGCTGCTGTCCTTGAAGCTCTAAAGATCGATAAAGCAACCGACGAAGCCAAGCTATTCCGCGCATACCTGGAAGAAAAAATTCTGGCGAGTGCTGATAAAAAAATGTTAACGTCGCTCCGGGATTCTTTGGAAGGTTCCGGAGATATTGCATTCAGGAAATCCGCGCTTTCGATTTTATGGAAAGCAAATCCTGAAGAAATTACATTTTCCATATTCCGGATCATCCAGAATTCTTCGGAACCCGACGAACTTCGCCTTGCTTGTCTTGAGCGGATCGGATTTGCCGAGGATCTGAAAGACGAGGTGCTCAATTTAGCGCGCAAAATCCTGGCCAATAAAAATGAATCCATAGTAATGCGGAGAGCATGTATTGGTTATTTAGAAACCAGGGTTGCAACGGAAGAAATTCACAAGCTTTATCAAAGCGTGATTTTAAATCAGTCTGAAAATTCCGATTTCAGGAGATTTATGGTCATGAAAGGCGTTTATCTCCGCATCCCCGATTATCCGCAGGATTTAATCAAAATAGTCCAAGACTCTAGAAATACAATCGCGCTCCGCCAAACAGCGCTTCAAGGCTTGAATTTAGCCGGGGATGCCGCTATTCATTTTTTATCCGAATTAAGGCGCCTGGAGTCGGTAGAGTCTGACCTCGCCTTCAAAGAAAATCTCAAATCCTTTATTGGACAAGTCGAAAAACGCTGATTTATTCTTAAATTCGCCGCTGCTTCATAGCCCTTGAACCTTCCAAAAAATTGTCCTATACTGCCTTCAACTTTTGTTGAAACCAGGAGGTACCTATGGCAACCCGGACTGCTGTTAAAAATAGTCGTAACTCATCGAATGATAAAAGCTTAGGAAAATCCGTCAGCTTTGAATTTTATGCGCCGTTTGCCGGCGAAGTTTGTATTGCAGGCGAATTTAACAATTGGGATTCGTCGAAAGCCAAATTGAAGAGGGGTGCCGACGGGCATTGGAAACTGGTTTTAAATTTGAAACCGGGCCGTTATGAATACCGGTTCTTGGTAGACGGCAATTGGGAAAACGATCCGAAATCGACCGAATTTGTTCCGAACAACTTTGGTACATGGAATTGCGTTATCGAGGTTCGATAAGTTGCGTTTGATATAGCCGCTTTGGAAACTTCACCGCATCGTTTTAAAGAACTAACCGGTTAACCCATTATCATCAATCGTTATTAGGAAAAACTGTGGAAATTGTCTTTGTTGTTTCAGAAATGACGCCGTTCGCCAAAACGGGCGGGTTAGGCGATATCGGTGGAACTTTACCGCACGAAATTGCAAAGCTCGGCCACTCGGTATCGGTTTTTTTGCCCAAGTATAAAATTATTTCGGAGCAGAAACATCCCTTCAAATTAGTTTATGAGCCTTTGCACATTCCGCTGGGTTCGGATGTTGAAACCGGCCGCGTGTTTTCGGCCCGCTTCGATCAAATCAACGTATTTTTGATTGATGAGCCTTCGTTTTTTGATAGGGATGGTCTTTACGGGACGCCCAAAGGTGATTATCCGGACAACGACAAACGTTTTGCGTTTTTCGAGCGCGCGTCGCTCGAGGCCATGAAAAAGTTGAAAATCCGGCCGGACATTATTCATTGCAACGACTGGCAAAGCGGTTTGGTTCCGGTGTTTTTGAAAACGCTGTACCGCGCAGACCCCTTTTTCTCGAACACAAAAACTGTTTTTACGATTCACAATCTAGCGTATCAGGGAAATTTTCCGCCGGACTCGATTTCAACTACCGGGATTTCGTGGGATGAATTCCGGCACGACCGTTTGGAATTTTACGGAAAGCTTAGCTTTATGAAAGGCGGACTCGTTTATTCGGATGTTTTGACGACCGTCAGCGAACGCTATGCCCAGGAAATTCAGACAAAAGAATTCGGCTGCGGCATGGAAGGCGTTTTGGCGGAACGGAAAAATGATTTGTACGGGATCCTGAATGGCATCAATTTGTCGGACTGGGACCCTGCGCACGATCCGGAAATCGCGCAAAATTTTGATGCGAAATCAATTGCGAAAAAGTCAGCTTGCAAAACCGCGCTCCAAAAAGAAAGCGGATTGGCACAGGATTCAAAAGCGCCTCTTTTTGGATTTGTGGGCCGGCTGACGGATCAAAAGGGCGTCGATCTTTTGGAGCCGATTCTGGAAGAAATTGCGCGCGAAGGCTGGCAGCTTATTTTGCTTGGTTCGGGTGATGAGACTTATCAGGAGCGTCTTCGCCGCGTTTCAGAGCGCTATGCCGGCTCAATACGATCCAATATTACTTTTGATGTTGCGCTTTCAAAGCGGATTTATGCCGGCTGCGATGTATTTTTATTGCCGTCCAGGTTTGAACCGTGCGGGCTCGGGCAAATGATTTCATTTCGATACGGAACTGTGCCTCTTGTGCGCGAAGTCGGCGGGCTTGCGGATACGGTCTCTGAGTTTGACCCGAAAACTGGGCAGGGAAACGGCTTTTCATTTTCAGATTACACGCCGGACGCTTTGTTGCAGACCATGCACCGCGCGGCGAGACTTTACAAAGATCAAAAACAGTGGTCGGTTTTAATGGCAAACGGCTTGAAAGAGGATTTTTCGTGGCATACCAGCGCACAAAAGTATGTTGATCTTTATCAAAAAGTGGAACGGAAATCGATTGGTGTGAAATGAACGATGAATTGAAAATCGGAAAATATACTTTGAAATCACGGCTCATCACGGGCAGCGGCAAGTACCGCACGTTTGATGATATGACGCAATCGCTTGAAGCATCCGGCTGCGATATGGTGACGGTCGCGATCGGTCGCGTTCCGCTTGGCAACAAAGCCGAAAAATCGTTTTTAGACTATATTGATCGGGGCAAATATTTAATCCTGCCGAACACGGCGGGTGCTTATAACACAGAAGATGCTCTGAGGATCGCACGGCTTGCGCGCGCTGCAGGGTTTGGTGATTTGGTTAAACTCGAAGTGATTGGCGATAAAAAAACACTTTTGCCGGACGTGGTTTCACTTCTGGAAGCGACAAAAATTTTAGTTCAGGAGGGTTTTACGGTGATGCCTTACACAACGGATGATTTGGTTGTGGCGAAAAAATTGGAAGAAGCCGGCGCTGCGTGTGTCATGCCTCTTGCGGCACCGATTGGTTCGGGCCGCGGAATCCAAAATCGCCTGAACATTCAATTTATTAAAGAAGCTGTGTCGGTTCCGGTCATCGTGGATGCCGGTGTTGGTACCGCATCGGATGCGGCTGTTTGTATGGAGCTCGGCGCCGACGGCGTTTTGATGAATACCGCAATCGCTTGCGCGGATAATCCGGTTTTGATGGCAGAAGCCATGAAGGAAGCTGTTTCTGCGGGCCGCAAGGCTTATTGGGCGGGCCGCATTCCTATTAAGGATTACGCGGTTGCCTCGAGCCCACAAGAAGGATTAAGGATTAAGGATTCAGGGGTAAGGATTAAGTAGTAAAACAATTTCCCTCCACGAATAACAAATAAAATTCATGGAGGGTGTATGTATAGGATAGAAACATTTCAAGATTTAAAAGTTTGGCAAAAATCTCACACTTTAATTTTAGAAATTTATAAGTTAACGAAACGTTTTCCAAATGATGAAAAATTTGGAATTATTTCTCAAATACGAAGAAGCACAGTTTCGATTGCCACAAACATTGTAGAAGGACAAAAACGAAAAAGTACAAAAGATTATTTGCATTTTCTGAATTTGTCGAATTCTTCACTTGAAGAAACCAAATATTTATTACTTTTAAGCAGGGATTTAAATTATGTTGATCATGAACATTATGAAATGCTTATTAACTACTGTAACGAAATCGGAAGAATGCTTTCCGGACTTCGCAAAAGCTTATCCCTTACCCCTTAATCCTTACCCCTATGTATAAAGTGCTTGCTCTCCCGGGCGATGGAATCGGGCCAGAAGTCGTACAAGTTGGCGTGAAAATTTTGAAGCATGTGGCTTCAACGTTTCACCTGAACTTCGAATTCAAGGAAGCTTTGATCGGCGGTGTTGCGATCGATCAGTTTGGAATTCCTTTGCCGGATGAAACTTTAAAAGTGGCGAAAGATTTAGACGCCGTTTTGCTCGGTGCGGTCGGCGGCCCTAAATGGGAAAATTTGGAACACGATAAAAAGCCCGAAGCGGGCCTTCTCGGTATCCGCAGCGGACTCGGGCTTTACGCCAATCTCCGCCCGGCGATGATTTACGACAGCCTGATTTCTGCTTCTACTTTGAAGCCGGATGTGGTGCGCGGAACCGATATCATGGTTGTGCGCGAACTCACAGGCGGCATTTATTTTGGAAAGCCGAAAGGAATCGAGAAAAATTCAGACGGTTCGGAAAAAGGATTCAATACCGAAGTATATTCCACTTCGGAGATTGAACGGATTGCGCAAAGAGCATTTCAGCTTGCGCGCAAACGCAAACGCAAAGTTTGTTCCGTCGACAAAGCAAACGTTTTAGAATCAAGCGCACTTTGGCGCAAAGTCGTCATGCAGCTCGGAAAACGGTTTCCGGATGTCCAGTTGTCACACATGTATGTGGACAATTGCGCGATGCAGCTTGTCCGCGATCCCAAACAATTCGACGTGATCGTGACCACGAATCTCTTCGGCGATATTTTGAGCGACGAAGCATCCATGCTCACCGGCTCAATCGGCATGCTCGCGTCAGCCAGCATCGGTGATCATCACGCGCTTTATGAGCCGGTTCATGGCTCTGCGCCGGATATTGCCGGTAAAGACAAAGCCAATCCGCTCGCGACGATTTTGTCGTGCGCGATGATGCTCCGATATTCATTTGACTTGAATGATTTGGCACTTCACGTTGAAGCGGCTGTGAAGAAAGTTTTAGACGACGGTTACCGCACCGCAGATATTTTTAGTGAAGGAATGAAACTGGTTGGTTGTCAGGAAATGGGAAAATTGGTTTGTGAACGAATAACAAAATAATCGCCACAGGCTACAAGCTTCAGGCTTCAAGTTTTTGAAGATTGTACAGCTTGTAGCATGCAGCTTGTAGCTTGGAGCTCTAAAATCATGTTAAAGAAAAAATCAAAATACAATGTCGCCATTGTCGGTGCGCGTGGCGCGGTGGGTTCGGAACTTCGCCACATTCTTGAAGAGCGCAAATTTCCGGTCGATAACTTGCGGATTTTCGGTTCTTCCAAATCGAAAGGCGTGTCTCTCGACTTTAACGGCAAAAAAGTCGCCGCCGAAGAACTGCCGATGGATTCAAAAGGTTACGAAGGCATTGATATCATCCTTTCAAGTCCCGGAAAAACTGTCAGCAAACAATTTTCGCCTCATGCGATTAAAGCCGGCTGTATGATTGTGGACAATACGAGTGCTTTCCGCATGGATCCCAAGATCCCGCTCGTGGTTCCCGAAATTAACGGCTCCGATATTGAGAAATATAAAAGCCAAATCATCGCAAATCCCAATTGCTCAGCGATCATTATGTTGATGGCCGTAGCGCCGCTTCACAAAGCAAATCCCGTGAAGCGCATTTTGGTGTCGACTTATCAATCCACGAGCGGCGCGGGCGGAAATGCGATGCGCGAACTTTTTACGCAGACCGAGGAGTTCTTGCAGCGCGTAAAGTCTCAGAAAAATTCGGATATTTTAGAAAATATCGAATCAGCCGCAAAAGAAGTCCGGCAGGGAAAGGCGCTCAAGCGTGAAGCATTCATGCATCAAATCGCGTTTAATCTTTTTTCGCACAACACACAGGTTGCTGCGAACGGCTACAACGAAGAAGAAAATAAAGTGGTTGAAGAATCCCGGAAGATTTTGAACGCTCCGGATATTCAAATTTGCCCGACTTGTATCCGTGTACCGGTTTTTCGTGCGCATGCGGAATCCATCGTTCTCGAATTCTCCAAGAAAATGTCGCCGGATGAAGCGCGTGAAATTCTAAAAAGAGCAAAAGGCGTGAAGCTGGTTGACGACCGTGAAAAAAATCTCTTCCCGATGCCTTTTGACGCTTCAGGCGGCGATGATGTTTTGGTCGGCCGGATTCGCGAGGACATGTCCAATCCAAACGGCCTCGCGATGTTTGTGGCGGGTGATCAGCTCCGCAAAGGCGCCGCGCTCAATGCCGTTCAAATCGCCGAATACCTAATTCGATAAACTTAGTGATTCGTGCATCGATTCACGATTCGCGAACCACGAGTCACAAAAAATGCGAAACATCAAGCTTATCCTCGAGTATGATGGCGCCAAATTTTCGGGTTTTCAGAAACAGCCCGGGCGGCGCACGGTTCAATCCGAACTCGAAAAAGCTTTGAAGCAAATTTTCAAGAAATCCCTGAAAATTTCGGCTGCCAGCGGACGCACGGATGCCGGCGTTCACGCCAAAGGCCAAGTCGTTAATTTTAAAACCAATTCAGAAATTCCTGTCTACAATATTCACCGCGCACTCAACACGTATTTGCCGCCGGATTTATCGGCTGAGTTTGTCCAGGAAATGCCGGCCGGTTTTTCGGCGCGCTTCTCAGCCAAAACGAAAGTTTATCAGTATTTGATTTGGAACCGCTCCAGCCGCTCTGCTTTAAAACGCCTGACACACTATCATTTTCCGCATCCTTTGGATGTGACGGCCATGAAAAAAGCCGCAAAATTAATTGTCGGAAAACACGATTTCAGGTCGTTTCAGGCAAAAGCTGACGGCCGCGATTCTGTCCGCACGATTAAGCAATTCAGCATCATTCAACATGATTATGAGATCCGTTTTCTCGTGGAAGGAAACGGCTTTCTATACAATATGGTCCGGAATTTTGTCGGTACACTCATCATGGTCGGAACCGGAAAATTGAGCGTGAAACAGTTTGAAGAAATTTTGAAAGCTAAAGACCGCCGCCACATCGGCCCGACAGCGCCTGCGCATGGCTTGACTTTACTGACCGTAAAATATTAACATTCCCCCATGAAAAAATGGATTTGGCCGGTTTTTCTCCTCTTTTTTTTGCAGATCCCGTCTCTCCGGGCAGATGAGGCCTGGGACCGCGTCGAACGAACCGGCGAACTTCGCTGGGGCGCGGATGATGCAGGCGGCGCGCCATTTGTTTTTCCGGACGTCAAAAATCCGGAAAAAATCATCGGCTTCGAAGTTGAGATCATGGAGGCGGTTGCGCAGAAGTTGAGTGTTCAGTCCAAACTGGTCAAGCTTCCGTGGGATCAATTGGTGCCTGCGCTCCTCAGGAACGATTTCGACATTGCCTTTAACGGCTTAGAAATCACGAAAGACCGCCAAGAATCCGTCGATTTCACCATTCCTTATTATTATTTCTCCGAACAAATCTCAACCCGCAAAGAAAATTCCGATTTAAATACGCTTGAGGCGCTTCACGGGAAAAAAGCCGGAACACTTTCTGCATCACTCGCGCAAAATATTTTGGAAGAAGAAAGAAAAATCACGGTCGTTCCGTATCCGTCGCCTGTGGAAGCGTACAAAGATCTCGAAATCGGCCGCATTGATGCGGTTTTGATGGATGTGCCGATTGCAGCGTTTTATGTAACGCCAAATCCTGCTCTCCAAAATGTCGGCGAACCGATAAGCGAAGGAATTTACGCGGGCGGTATCCGAAAAGATTCTCCGATTTTGAGAGAAAAAATGAATGAAGCTTTGCATAGCTTAATCGAATCCGGAGAGCTCGAAGCCATTTACAAGAAATGGAACATGTGGACGGCGAATCAGGAGAAATTAAAACAAAGCACTGTGCCCGATTCAAAACGTCTGAGCGAAACTCATTCCATTTCGCGATTCATCCCGCTCATTTTAAAAGGCGCTGCGGTGACCGTTGTTTTGTCGGTGTTTTCGATGGCGCTCGCGGTTTTTGTGGGATTTTTGCTTTGTATCGGAAAAGTGTACGGCGTAAAACCAGTCCGTTATTTTTGTAATGCCTATATAGAGGTAATTCGCGGAACGCCACTTTTGATTCAGCTTTATTTGCTCTATTATGGGCTCCCGAATTTGGGGATTCAGCTGAATGCCTTTGTGGCAGCCCTGCTGGGCCTGGGGCTTAATTATGCGGCTTACGAGGCTGAAATCTATCGTGCGGGGCTTTTATCCGTTCCTAAGGGCCAGGATGAGGCCGCAAGATCGCTCGGTATGAATACCCGGCAAAGTTTGCGCTTTATTATTGTCCCGCAGGCATTCCGGATTTCGCTGCCGCCCAGCACCAATGATTTTATCGCGCTTTTCAAAGACACATCGCTTGTTTCGATCATCACTGTAACGGAACTCACGCGCGCATATTCACAGGCCGCGACAACCACTTACCGCTTTCTGGAACTTGGATTGCTGACCGCGCTTTTATATTTTCTGATGAGTTTTCCGCTGTCACTTTGGTCTCGTTCGTTGGAGAGGAGGCAGAATGCGCATCGAAGTTAAGAATCTCTCCAAATTTTACGGGAATCACGAGGTCGTCAAAGATTTAAATTTGACGGTGGATGAAGGTGACGTCATCGTTTTCAAAGGCCCGTCCGGTGTCGGGAAAAGCACTTTTCTGCGCTGCCTCACATATTTAGAACCATTTCAGCAGGGCACGGTGAGCGTAGGCGATGTCGAGCTTTATGCCGATATGGATGTCCGCAAAGAAAAACTAAAAATAAAATCGGTCCGCGAGCGGTTGGGATTTGTGTTTCAGTTTTTTAATTTGTTTCCGCATCTCACAGTGCTTGAAAATCTCACGATCGGTCCAATCCAAGTATTGAAAGAACATCCGGAGCAAGCCCGCGAAAATGCACTGAAATTACTTAAACACGTCGGCTTGGAGCAAAAAGCAGCCGCACATCCACAATCACTTTCAGGCGGCCAGCAGCAGCGCGTCGGAATCGCAAGAGCGCTTGCCATGCATCCGAAAGCGGTCCTGTTTGATGAGCCGACCTCCAGTCTTGATCCCGAAATGAAGGAAGAAATCGTCAAAGTGATGTCGGACCTTGCCAAAGACGGCCTCACGATGCTGATTGTGACGCACGAGCCTGTCTTTATCGAGAAAATCGCGACGCGTATCATTAAATTCGGCCACCAATGCCGAATTTTGGATGATTGGAAAAAAGTAGCGCACTAGCCGATAAGTAGTGTATGGACCCCGAAGATTCTGATATAGAGAAGCTTGCCCGAGACCGGAAAAAAGAGTTCCAATCCCAAGAGGAAATCGCGCTTCCCGAAGCCAAAGCCGCATTCCACCGGTTTGTCGAAACTGAAACGGACGAAGTGAAGAGGGAGCGGCTTGAAGAATTTATTAAGTTTGTTGACGAAGCCAAAACGCTGGAAGACGTCAATTGGTTCCGCGAAAAAGCCATCAAAACCGCCGCTGCATCGCGCGCGCTGGCCGACAAAGCGATTTTGGAAGAACAAGCCCGCCAGGTTCGGCGCAAGCAAGTGCTTAATGCCTGGGTCTTTGGTGCTATTTTAATCGCGGTAATTGTAGGAACCGGAATCGGCAAAACTTATTACGGTGTTTTGGCCGGCGGCATTGAAGTTGAAATGGAATCGGAAAAACCGGAGACCATCCAGTTTGACGGAAAGTCCGTTCAATTGGAATTTGATCATCATGGGTATGCGTTTAATCAGCATGTTGTCGCTCGCCTTGTTCTTTCGGCGCTGGTTGTCATCACCTGCATTATTTATACCGCGTCGAAGGATATTTGATGCGGAGTCTCATTTTCATTGGAGGAGCAAATTGTTTTATAAAGAATGAGCTCCGCCCTCATTCCCATGAGTAATTATTCAGATCGATCAATAAAAATGAGGGCCACGATCGTCAGTGCTGCCGCAATTTCGCTTCAAGCTAAACTCACACAGCCCTTCCGGACTGCGTTCGGCCAGCACGATATCCTCGACAATGTTTTATTTTCCGTTGAATTAGACAACGGAATTTCGGGCTATGGCGAAGCGGGTGTTGCAGTGCACATTACCGGCGAAACCGTCGAAGAAACATTGGGCCATTTGAATCAAATTGCGCAAGAACTTGCGGGGAGAGATTTTTCTACCTGTGTGGATATTTCAAATTCATCCCGTGAAAAATTAGCCAAAAACAAAGCTGCACTGGCGGCGCTTGAAATGGCGCTTTTGGATGCATTGACGCGCAGCCAGAAAATCCCGTTCTGGAAATTTTTCGGATCAAAACCAAAAGAGTTGAAGACCGCGATGACGATTGTGCTCGGCAGTGCGGAAGATGCCGAAAAATCGGCTAAAAATATTTTAAAACGCGGGATTCGCACTTTTAAAATCAAAATCGGGGCCGGGGAAGAGCTTGATCTTGAAAGAACCTTACGGATTAAGAAAGTGATCAAAAATTCGGTGATTTATTTGGATGCAAACGCAAAATTGACAGCCGAAGAAACGATCCGTTTCTTAAAAACGCTCCGGAAATTTAAAATCGAACCTGTTTTAATCGAACAGCCGGTTGCGAAGAATGATTGGGAAGGCCTTGCCAAGGTAACGCGCGAAGGCAAGTTAACGGTTGTTGCGGATGAGACCGTTTCCACGCTTGCGGATGTCAAAAAACTGATTAAAAAACGTGCGGCAAATGCGATTAACATTAAATTCATGAAATTCGGCCTTCTGGAGGCCTTGGAGGCCGCTCGGCTGGCCAAGCAATCGAATTTAAAACTCATGATCGGCCAAATGATGGAATCGGAGCTTGCGACCACCGCGGCGGCACATTTTGCCGCCGGATTCGGCGGGTTTGATTTTGTGGACCTGGATGCGCCGTTTTTCATCAAAGACAAAATCATGACAAAAAATTTTGCGGGTAAAGACGGAACGTATGATTTAGAAAAAATTAAATCAGGAATCGGGACCGAACCCGTTAGGCACACAATCTCATCGTGATGCAAAATCCTATTCTCGTTGTGATTGCCTTAATCACGATCGAGTTATCAGTTCTTCGAATGTCGTCTCAGCCAAAATTTTCAAAATATTTCCGCTTTCTCCCCGCCGTTTTCTGGATTTATTTTTTGCCGATGATTTTCAGCGCTGCGGGAATTATTCCGTCGGAAAGCGTTGTTTATTCGGCTATTTCAACTTATCTTTTGCCGGCAAGTTTGATTTTGCTTCTGCTTGGTGTTGATATTCCCGCCATTTTAAAATTAGGCCCGTATGCGCTTTTCATGATGTTCGCAGGAAGTGCCGGAATTTTTGCCGGAACGCTCATTGTCGTGACGATTTTTAAGCCATGGCTCGGCACTGATGCGTGGATGGGTTTTGCGGCGCTTTCCGGGTCCTGGACCGGCGGAAGCGCCAACATGATTGCCGTCAAAGAAGCAATTCAGGTTCCGGATCCTATTTTTCTGCCGATGGTGATTGTCGATATCGTCGTTGCTTATTCGTGGATGGCTATTTTGATTGCGCTCCAAACATTTCAGCACCGCTACGACCAATGGAATCAATCAAATCAGAGAATGGTTGTTTCGCTCGGAGCTAAAGGGACGGTTCCGAAAGGGGCGGGGGTACGCTTGTCTGCGCAAAAAACAGGATTAATTTTGTGCACCGCATTTATCGGCCTCATCATCTCAATTTATTTGGCCCGGTTGGTTCCGGTAACCGCCGGATTTTCTGTGACGACCTGGGCCATCTTAATCGCGACCGCGATTGGCATTTTGGGTTCGTTTACGCGTGTGAGGAAATTAGAATCTTACGGCGCCTCAAAAATCGGCTATGGGCTGCTTTATCTTGTCTTGGCATCGATCGGCGCAAAAGCAAATTTGAATGAAATCGGCGGAGTGCCGATATTGATTGCGGCGGGATTTCTCATTGTTTTGATTCATGCGGCATTTTTAGTTGCCGCATCCCGGATCACAAGATCGCCGATGTGCCTTGCCGCTGCCGCAAGCCAGGCGAATATCGGCGGGCCGGTGTCGGCGCCGATTGTGGCGGCGGTTTATCATCCGCAGCTTGCACCTGTTGGCCTCTTGCTCGGCATTTTGGGAAATATCGCCGGAACTTACGCCGGGCTTTTATGTGCCCAAATTTTGAGAATGATTTCTTAAAAGGAGACATCATGAAAAACGAAAAAGGGTTCAATTTAATCAATCTTTTAATTGCGCTGATTATCATTATGTTCTTAATCGCGGGGAAAATGGGCTACTTAGACCAGTGGATCGGGAAGAAGGAACAAAAACATCCGAAGCAGGGAAAGCAGGCCGCCTCACAAGGCCTGTTTGATCAATTAACCGGCGGTTATACTCAGACCCAAATTGGGTTGGGCGAGCAGGCAAAAGCGCAGGTAAAAGATATCCAAAAAACGCTGAATGATAAGTATAAAGATTTCAGATAAACTTTATCTGTTACTTTTAATTATTAGGTCGTAAATTTGAAATATCCGGTATTTTAAGGTACACTTTACTACTTCTTAAGAAAGTAGGAAACTTCGCTTGAAGCAATACCTTAAAATTACCGCGATTCTGATCATCTTCTGCTTTTCAATCCAGAACACCATCGGACTATCTCCGTCCATTCCTAATTCCTATGCTTCCTCCGTTCCGTCGCTGAACGTCCCGCGCCTCACCGCCAATTCTCCCGCCGCACTTTCCGAGTTGAGAAGTTTGGTGCAAAATCAATCCAGTGAATCGTCGTTCGTGAATCGTGAATCGGTTGCGAAACACGATACGCGGGTCACGAATCCCGAAGCAAACCACGCTGAGCCGCTGCACCGAGATACGTTTCACGAGATACGAAATACTCAAAAGAAGTCCGAGCTGAGAACAAAAGAAAAAGATAAAACAAAAGAGACAAAAGGAGGAACGGATTTATCACGAAGAACCGTTATTAAATATGGGCTAGGCTTAACCGTCAGCGGTTCATTGATAGCAGGTACGATTTACGCCGTTCGAAAATCTTTTAAACAAAATAAATCCCTGATGGACGAGATTCAACTTTCGCGTGCCGATTTAGCAAGTGTTCAAAACGCTATTCAAAAAACAATCGACTGGTTAATTGCCAAAGGATATCCGAATACTGACATTCTTAAGAATTACTCCGAATTAGTCAAACAGGCTAAACTGCTGCCGCAGGAAGCAGCTAATTTGGGGATTCATTTTCAAAAAACAATTGATGAGAACGGAAAAATCGATTTAGAAATCAACGTGAAATCTTTTTTTGATTCCGTGAAATTGATTAACCAATTTCCATATGCCGAGGATTATTTTGTTGAAAACTTGGCATCTGTCATTGTCAGGGAAGCTTATGGGGTTCATTATTTGTCAAAATCAAAAAATTGGATGCCGAAAAATGTTTCAGAATTACAAGGTGTTATGCAAGAATTTCAGAAAATTCCGTTAGGAGAAAGAAGGTGGCCTCAAAAATCAGGAATTCCCAATTTTGCAGTTAAACATTTATCCGATATCTCAAGATTAGCTGCTGAAAATATTTCATCCGAATTTTACGAGAGTTTCAGCCAATTCCGTTTTCTGCACTGGGCATACAATCAAGATTTGTATCACCCGTTGTTTATAGAAAACGCATTAAAGCAAAAGCGCAACACGGCATTGTTCAATCAAAGGATCAAACAAGCTCGCTTGTTTGATTCAAAAGGGAATCCAGAGGTGATCTTGGAAGAATCTTTGAGATATCACGCATTCCTGGTCATTAGTCGGCAAAATAAAGGTGGTTTGACAATTGCCCAGGAATACTTATTTCTTTTCTATCTCATCGGAGCCGATGCGCGGCACTTAATAGATTTGGTTGATTTGGCCAATCAGATCCAGTTTGGCGCGCGCCCGTATCAAGTTTCTTCCGATTATTTCAAATCTATCACAAAAGAATTATGGCCATGGGTTGAAAATCATATCACGAAGGTATTGCAGCTACCTTTAAGTCGATCGGAATTGCGTTTAACGGGAACGCTCAAGAGCGGAAATCCGGTGCTCGTGATCGGAAACTTGGGCGGTGAATGGTTTGAAAGCGCTTTTCAAGACTCTAACGTCAGTTTTCAGAACCATGATATCACCTCTGACTTCTCTAAGATCAATATTAATTTGTTTAAGATTGACCTTAATCAATCCAACATCTTCTTCTACGCTAGTCAGTCTGCGATCAATGCCGTCCAGTTTTTGAAGTTTTTGTTCCATCCGGTTCATCCCCTCACCAAAAGTACGGAACTGGCTTTCAAGATGCTCCAAAATGACGCGGAATTCACGCTCTTCAGAATATTCGGAGCCGGGCTTTGGAATTTTGGTCATCGTATTTTCTCTTCTTTCCTAAAGTTTGCGCGCGAAGGGACTTTTTTTATATCAAACAATCAGGGCTTTGTCAATATAAAAAATAGCGATAATAAAATTGTAAAAAAAGCACCTAATTTAAACCCCGTCCACGCTGAGTCCTCAGCTCGAGCGGAGTTGAGGACTGTCCGTACTTCGACTCCAGCCGATTCGAAGTCGGAACTGCTGCAACAAAGGGCGGCTCGGACTTTGCCGCAACGAGCTGCGATGCCGAAGCCGTCCTTGAGCCCGCTCGGCTCAAGGGCCGAGCTGCGTTCAGAACCTATAGAAAATGGCGCGTCGAGAGAGAAAAGCGCTTTTGACAGGCTTCTCGCAGAGCATTGGAATGGAAGATCAATGAGTGCGAAGAGATTTAATCAAGTTGTGCATGATTATTTCAATTGGCTCATGAATCATACCCTGCATGGCTATGTTCAAGAAGGCCTTAACACTGTCGATTCTGAATCTGGGGCGCTTATTTTTGGTCCGCTTGAGGCGTCGATTGGAATTAATGAGGAAAAAGCGCCATACGTTTTTGAAACCGATATCAATGATGCCGACAAAGAATGGAAGGAAGTTTCAGATATCAGAATGCAATTGTGGGGCAAATATTTTTACGGTAAGAACGGAGCTCTGTGGCAAGCTTACGATGATTTAAATCAAAATGATAGTTCGCCAAATCCATTTAACCTTCCTCCTCGTAACGAAATTTCGATGGAACAAGTAAGCGCAAAACAAAAACAGATCGTTGATGATTACCTGCATCAATTTTCTACACGGTCCATAGCCATGGCACGCTTGATCCAAGCATTTACAGACCGGCAACTTCAAGAGTTGGATGGCATGGAAGAAGAGAAGGTGAGATTAGCTTTGCAGCATTTACTTGACATAGATTTGAGAAAATCCCGTTCCGAGTTGCGCGAATCGAACAAACCGTTTGTTTTTCAATTAGACCAAGAACAGAGAAAAATTGTACGGGAAGAAGTTGAGTTTTTTATAAATCGTTACGCCGTTGATTTATCTGTGCAACAAAAAGAAGAATTGATTAATCGTTTAACAGACTCAATAGGGGTTGCAATCGAGCAGCCAAAAGCATACCTAACATTCTTATCCATTTTCTTATCATTGTTGAGCGGAATTTTCTCAATATTTTCCCTCAAATATTTCTTAGAAAGAAAAAATAAAACTAAATCGAAACAAAAACTAACACGTCGTGATTTTTTATTTGGTTTTGCTGCTATCGGTCTGGCTGCTGTCGGCGTAACAATCTGGATTAAAAATAAACCGACTGCTGTGGCAATGCTTCCCGACACGCTTGCCACGGGATTTGATTATGGAATTCGAATTAATCCTAACGAATTAAAACGCATGGGCTCTGGGTGGGGACTCCGTCTTCTAATTGCTCACGAATTGACGCATAAATTTGGAAAAAAACTTAGATCTGGTTTGAAATATATTGATAACGATGCGTTACTTGCCGAAGGTTATGCCGCATTAAGAATCTTGCAAAAAAGTAAAGGGGATCTCAATATATTAAAACAATCTTTCTTTGAAAAATATGTAAAAGGAAATTTCAATAAAGGTACCAGTATCGGGGAAGTAATGATGATGTATGTTGATCAATTGCCTGCAGAATTGGACCGAAGTCTCAGGGAAGCCGGCGATAAAGCTTACGAATATGCAGAAGAAAATGCCATTGGAATGACTCGGCAAAATTTCGGTGTCTTTGATCCGAATCCATTAACAGACAAAGGACAAGGATGGATGTATCCGTATGCGGTGATTAATGCGTTTATTGCCTGGAAATTAAGCAACGGAAACGCAGATTTAGCATTTGATTACATGGATATGCGAGGCAAGGGTGTTAGCGTTCGTGAAGCCGTGAAATTAATTCGCCAAAAACAGTCTCAATCCCGCTCCGAGCTGCGTCAAAATAGCGAAACAATGCAAATCGTTCCGAAGCCACGCCCATCTTCGTCGCGCCGTATTTCAAAGGAAGAAGATCTTTCTCAAACAGACGCGCTTCCTTATCTGGCTTCGCTTTCGAATGAAGAACGCCAATATCGTGAGAGTCAGTTATTTGCGCATCAGATAACTGTTTCAGATTTTATTCGCCTTGGCCGGATTTCAACAGCGGCACTATTAGATCGGGCAGATCTTTTGGAGCGTGCTTGGCTTCTGTCACCGGAAAGCCATTCAGCGCTCCTCAAAACGGATGATCCGCGCTTATTCATGGTCAATTGGGATGAACAGAAATTATTGGCCGCGGCAGGGGAAGGCCGTTTTATTTCTTATGTTTCATCACAAACTCAGAAAATTGGTAACACAACCGGAGGCGAAGCAGGTTTGGGAATTCAAGTGGATCCTCAGGAGAGTTACCGGTTTTTGATTCGGGAAATGGAATTGGCCGACCATTTTCGCACAAACAAAGTTCGCGATAGCTCGCGTTCTCAGCTTTTACGGGATTTTTTAATGGGCCAACGGGCGCAACCCTCCGGCTTTATGATCCCGCGGCGCCTTCATGCATACCAGGATAGTATTTTTCAGCGACTACAAAAAAGACGACCGCCTTTCATTACATCCTTTTCTTATCTTCGAAACGGCCAATTGCATGAAGCAAAAGTGCCGGTTAAGTGGGCTCTTTTTCAATATCCGACCGGAGAACCGCGCGTCATATGGACCCGGGATTCCGCGGATGACAAACGCCGTCCGCAAATGCAGGTTCATTTACTTCCTTTCAGGCCTGCAGTGGGAACGCTCGAATTTGATGCGTTAACCGGTTTTCAACCTAAGCAAGGAATTATTTTTCCTGATCAGTTTGAACAGGTCCGCAAGGAACTTTTTCATTTAACTTTTCAACGCGAATCCGGCCCTCCTGCCGTTAGAATTTTGAAAGAGGCTGTTTTAAAACATGTCCGAAAAGGCAAATATGCCAATACCGTGTTTTTCCCCTTACCAAAAGCAAAAAACATGCGCCGGCTCTATCTGCCCTCACAATATTTTTCAAATCGGGATGACCTAGAAATTACCGTTTTCTCATTCAAGCAGAATGTTTATTGGCGGGTGAGGAGAATCGCACGCGGAAAAGTTTCGAATAAACCGGAGCATCAGGTCGTGTTTTACGTGGATTTGGAAACCAAGCAATTTCTAAAAGATGAAGAAGAATTTCAAAGACGCATACAACAGTGGATCAAGACGGGAGAGGAACCGCTTCCCATTGAGCCAAAAACCATAACGCATAGCCACAACCATAACCGCCATCAAACAGGAATATTTTTAAAGCCAAAAAACACAAGGTTTTTCATACCGCTCCGGCCTAAGTGGGCGGGCGTAGGTACTCCGGAAAAGCCGCGAAGATTTTTCATGGTGTTTCGCAATGTTCAAGAAAAGCAAGATGGCCGGACTTTTACAAAGCGGATCGATTTGTATAGCACCAATCCAAAGACCGATCGAAAAGGCCATTTGGTTGATTTTGTTTATAGTGCTTATCTGACGGACCGTGGTTTAGTTGGTGTTCAAAAATTTGTTCCGGGTCCGCTTGAGGGAACCGAGCGATATCTGATTCAACTTGAAGCAAAACGGCTGGGTTATTGGGCTGAGACCGGAAACCTTAAAATAACGAAAGCCGGACGGGATAGAAAGCCGCTTTCACCGACAAAATCCTCCGAGCAGACATGGCAACAATGGACGGATGAGAGGGGTTTGCATCAAGATCGAGCGCTCAAGCAGTTATTTAAAAATGCCAAACTAATTATTGAGCCAACTATGAGCCAAGATGAGTTTGAAGAATTTGACAGGCGCCAAAGAAAATCCAGAATTCTGAAAATTCAGATCCGAAGCTCGCTCAATAAAGCGAAAAAACACACCCAATCTTCCGAATTACTTCACGCCGTCAGGTGGTTGGGCCTTGCAGGCCGCGCTCTTCATCTGATTTATGAACTAAATTTAATCGGTGCCGTTGATGCCAAACAACTTGAAGATTGGCGCGATGAATTAATTGAATACGAAAAGAATTTTGAGGGGCGATACGGCCTTTATTTAGATCAAATTCCAGAAGGAGAATTGATTCAAAATCGCATCTTGCTGGGGCTCGATATCCGGCGCGCCGGAGAAAAACCGGCTTTTGTTTCGTGGAAGAAATATTTTAGAAAAATGAAAAGGCAAATAGATCGAATCGCCGCATCTTTTAATGCCAAGAATGCGTTGACACATATCGGCATTGAGGAAGCGGTTTCGACGTTTCAGAAAAATCAATCTTCTAATGGGCGCAATCAGTTCGAGCCGGCCAGAATTTATCGAGGTCTCGCCGAGCAGATCGCGCGGGCACAAAATGGTAATGGGAATATGGAAAGTTTATTTATTCGAGCTCAAAAGGAAGTGGGTTATGCGATTCGTGATTGGACAAAACAAAATGGCCCGATTCATTGGTGGATTAAAGATCAAATGCTCGAAGCGGTTTTATCAGAGCAGCTTCCCGTTCGCTCAAAAGTTCATGTTTCTAATCATCGTTCCGAATTAAGAAAAAGAGGTGTGCCCTTTGAGTATCCAACCGAAGGATCTGTTCGCAGGGAGTTAAAAAAACGCGAGAAGAAGAAATGGAAAAGTCATGCCCGCGAGTTAACCCGAGGCAAGCATCGGGACAGGGCGCTTTACAATGCTGCGAAACGGTTCGGCATTCAGCTTCCGGCAGCGCCGCTTTCTTTGAAGTACTCAACCAGGGCTTCTGTGCATAAAGCAAAGCGAATTCGGAAGAAAAAAGGCCTAAACAATCATCGGGAAGCTTTGATGTATGGAGAGCACCGCGACCGTGCGCTGGCCCACGCAGCCGCAGAATTTAACATCAAGCTTCCAAGCGGAAATTCCCGCGCCGAGCTGCGCGCAAGTGAGAACGGACGAAAAAATAAGGAGCGGCGTCAGGGAGTAAAAAGCGAAGAGCCTGCTAAGAAATTTTGGCTGCCAAGCCGCAGGCAAATAATAATCGGTGCAGGAACAACCGCTTTATTTGCTGCATGGCCTATCTTGCGGTGGATCAGAACTCCCGAATTTCTCCCTGAAATTCAAGCGGTTGTGGACCGCCTTGAAAAAATTGCTTCCGAAATTTCAAACCTAGACGATCAAAAAACAGCATTAAAATTTATCGAGGCATTTAAAAAAAATCCCGTTCTCGATGACACTTTATTAAGCTCTTTGCAGAGGCATTCGTATGCACGTATAAAAACTTCATTAGACGGAAGCGTGACTCATGTGACTATCAATCGTGACTTCGCGCTTCATTTTCCACCTCTGATTATTAAATATGTCATGATCCATGAAGGTACGCACTTGATCAATGCCGCATTGGCCAGAGAAGCAGATGAGGGCATGAAATATCTGATTGATTTTGTTAAGCAATTGCATGGCAAATCAGACATGGAGCCATTGATAACAAGTCCGGAAGCATTTAAGAAGGTTGTGCGCTCCGTTGATATGCATTTGGAAGACGAATGGCTTGCTTACCGGCGCGAATATCGGGCATTGGTCCGTGATTTAAATCAAATGGGTAATGCGCAGCGCTTTACGCAAAAACTTTTTGAAGGATTGGGGAATGATCTTCAAAGTCAACGGAGAAACGCGGTAGTTCTGCAATATTTTCAATCCGTCATCGCACAATTAGATGCAAACAAGGAACCGGACGAGTTGACCATCAAGGCAAATGTCCTCAGGTCAATTCTTGAAGCGGATTGGGTTGCCCGGGGCCTTCCGGAATCACAGGGGTTTTACGGTATGTTTCTCGTCTTTGTGTACCAAAAGGTTCGAGGAACCGCCGACCAGTTTATCATAGCGCCGAATCCCGGAAATTCCCGCATGTCGCTTCGCGTTACTGACTATCGGCGTTTGGTGCAATGGATAAAAGAACAGCGCTCCGAGCTGCGCCAGTATGGGCCGGCTTCAGCATTGGATGAATTGGTGAAACAGTTATCTGGCATTCCGGATCAATATGCGGATTTTTTGGAAACGCCTCATTATCACAGCCTGTTTCATAGGGAAGGCGGCCAGAATGCTAAACTTCAGGACCATTTACAAGCCATTCTCTCGGCACTCAATCAAATTGACCGAAACACTACAGCGCCCAAAGATGCGATCAATCTGATTAAGGATTGGAATGCAAAAGACCGCGCGATATTGGAAGCATTTATCGTGCTTCATGATATCGGCAAGAAAACCAAAATGCAGTTCAAAGAGAATGGAGACCATTCATTTCCGGGCCATGAACTCGAATCATTTCGCGTGTTAAGTGACAATCATATTCACTTCGGTGAAATGGACGTTTCAAGCAATGCGCTTTTGAAATTAATCATTAAACATCACATTTTTGCGTTTTCGATTCATCGTGCTCAACAATTGGAGAAATTAAGGCAGGAATTTGAGCAGGCAGGCATCCGCGGCGAAGATCAATTTAACCAGGCAATTGAATTGATGATTGCAACAACCACTCTGGATTTGCTGGGATCTTATGCAACTGACGATGGGCAGCATGTCTCGCTGGATCCGGTTGTTAATTTTCTTCGCACCTTTTCTAATTATAAAAAGATCGTTCAATTGAAAAAAGACATCGGTTATGACAGTTTAGAACTCAGCCAAAAAAGCAATTTAGATTCGAAAATCTTGGGGGCGCTCGGCAAAGAGCAGGGTGAAATTACGGATCAAATGATTGCAGAAGCACGCGCTCAAATTAAAAAACTAATGGAAGCGAAGCCCGAAACCCGCTCCGAGTTGCGGCAAAATAATGAGAGATTCTTTCATATCTCGTCTCAGGACATGCCTCGTGAAATGGTGGCCAGAGGAAATGCGGCTTACATTTTGACTTCGTTCACGGGTGACATTTTAGCAGTTGATTTAGATCGCAAAGCATTAATGTCTGAAAAGTGGTCGAACGGACGTTTAAATTTGTCGGACGAGGTTAAAAAGATTGACCCGGAAGCACGGATTAACTCGTTGGCCGTGAGCGAAGATGGACAAACTTTGTATGCTGCTTATTATCGAAAGACAGATGTCCATCCGGTTGATGACAGAGCCCGGAAAGGCCAGGCTTATATTCACGCGTTTCGGATGAGTGACGGAAAGCCAGATCATGCCAAATTTGAAAAAGGCGTTCTCGATTTGAAGCAAGTATTTCCCGATGAAATAGTTTCAACGCCGCTTATCACCTTCACTCAAGGCGTTTTATTTTTCACAGGATTGGGCTCCTCTAAAGTTTATGCCTTGGATCCTGTCAGCGGTCATTTGCGTACTGACAAACTAAAAGAAGGTGTTTATGAACGTAATGCGAAATTATTTCAATATGTGAGATATTTACGCTCGAATCAGGATCATTTAATTCTTGATTCGCATGCGCCTTTGAGCGGTATAGGTGTTGTGGATATCAAGACAGGAGAGCTTGTTTATCAAGCGGGCAATTTATTAGGAGAAGTGACGATCAATCAAAAACCCTATCAACTTTTTACGCAAGATTGGCCGAACTCTATTTTTGGAAATACCGCATACCTGCATGTTGCACCACATCGGTTAAATAGGGAAGATCCTGAAGTGGGCTCAGCGATTGTTGCACTTGACCGCCGCTCAAATCAAATTGATCAAACGCAATTTGAAAATGGCCTGCTTCACTTTCCCAAAGACTACTTGCCGCTCGCTCTTTCGGTCGAAGGGTCTACCATGCATGTTGCCGGCTATGTCACATCGCGGCGGGATATTTTCATGTCATCGATTGATTTGCAAGAGAACCAAGGCGCCGCGAAGTCCGCTCCGGCTCACAATGAAGTGCCCGGGTCAGATATTAATCGGAAAGCCAGAGCCGAGCTGCGCGGCGAAGAAGATGTAATGATTTCTAGCGGTACAGCACCACTCATTTTGCATGGATTGAGAGAAATCGACAGTTTGAAAAAGGATTATTGGAAAGGCAAGCGGGTGCTTGAAATTGGAACTGCCAGAGACGGAAGTATCCTTGAATGGCTTCGGCAAAAAGGGGCTGATGTTATTGTGGCTGATATCGACGAGAATGCGGTTCAATTTGCGAAAGAACGGTTCGGGGCGAGTGCGGTTCAGGCAGATATTTTGGATTTAAGTCAATTTGCTGACCAGCAATTTGATTTAATCATTGCTTCTTCGGTTTTATATTGGGCATTGATTACCAATCACGCTGAAACAAAGCAACATTACCGTAATTTAGATGATGAAGCAGTGTGGGATTATGTCAGGGAAGAGGGGATGCCCATTCTTCAATTGAAGCCTGGAATCGAAATCTGGTCTACTGAGCGGGCCAGCCGGGCCGCGCGAAGCATTAGGCGTATTCTTAAACCAAAAGGAATTTTTGCCACAACTTTTTATAATCAGCTTGAGGGAGCTTGGGATAGTCCAACGGGCCGAATCAGGGCAGACCATCGAATGCCAGAAACCATTTTTCAAAAGTTTATTGATGGTGGTCTGCAAGTGATGAAAACAATTAAAAATGAACAGGGCCAGGCATTGTTTTTTGGAATCGCCTCTCTGAAGTCCGAGCTGCGCAAAGATAATCAGCGGCCGAAAACTTTGGATTCTAGTTTGGTGATGCGGGATTCGTGGTTGGGAACCGCCACGCGAACAGCGTCTTCAACAGACGTTAATTTAACCTCTACCACTGCGAGTCTGGCTTCTACCCGATCCATTCGGACAGCCAACCCGCTAACGCCTTCTGCAATGGCGGAAATGTCATTCCGGAAAGATTCAACAAGCGCACCGACTTCTCTTGCGGTGAATTCACGTTCTACCATTCTTAATTCTCCTTTTCAGTTTGTGCGCGAAGAGGACTTTCTTATATCAAATAAACGGGGCCCTGTCAATATAGAAAATAGTGATAATAAAATTGTAGAAAAAGCACCTATGGCCAATCATTCGCGTCCCGATGACGCAAAGTCCGAATTGCGCGCGAAGTCGAACGCAGATTTTATTCCAAATTTTGATAATCCAAAATGGAAAACATATACCGTTAAACTAAATAATCCTTATTCTCCGCGAGATCCGGTATTGTTGCAGATTGTTCGCGCAGGTAGACAAAATTATCAAATTCTAGTCGGTTTTGATGAGGGTTACGGATATGAAAGTACAGGTTCTGTAGGCTTTTATCTCGATTCAAACAAACTGATCACAAGTCAATTCAAGCCATTCGATAATTTCTCAGCTAACTACTATCATAAATGGTCCAAACAAAAAATTGCAAAGGTAATTATGGCATGGATTGCCCAGGCTGCCTATCAAACCAATCGCACTATTGAATCAGGTTTCACAGGAAATCTGAGGCTTGTCAATTTGCGGGAAAAATTCTTTGCAGATGAAGTTTGGGTCAAGAATAATCAGCCTGATGAATATGGACAATGGGAGCCGCTTAAAGCGATTGGTTACCATCATTTTAATCATCAAATATTTGGCAGAATTGAAGTATATGTTCAGGAAAACAGCCGGCACAAATGGAGATTGATTGAATTGGATGGAGATGGCCTTCCAGATCGTGTTTATAGAGTTATAAATGGATGGGACTTGAGATTTGTTTATATTGATGGCAAGGGCAATATTTACAAATTTGTGCAAGGACGCCGCGGTTCGAAAGTCGGAGTTCTTGATGATTGGCAAAACTACGGAGCGCTTAGCCATCGCGGCAAGCCAAGGCCAGATAGAAAACTTTCTAGGACAAAAGAGCCGCCCACCTATAATAAAAAAGTTTTTCCGAGAGGTGGCCATCAGCGCCGTTTAAAGACAGAGACAGGTGTTAGTCGCGAAAAAAGGAGGCGTTCAAGTCGATCGAAATTGCGCTTTTCTGACCCGAAAAGCGCTGCTTTGGCGAAGCTGGTAATCCCGCCTTCGTCCGAGTTACGCGTTATAAATCAGGAAAATAATATATCTGACGTTTCATTTGAATCTTTAACTTGGGAAAGTGTTATTGCGCCGGAAATTAAGGGCCGGGCGGCAAATTCGGCGAATCAATTTGAAGAAGCGTATGCGACTTTGCCTCATTCTTCAATTCAAGAAGCAGTTTCTTTAACAGCTGGACAAAGCGAAGCAATTGAAACCGATGATAATCAAACAATCATTGTTTATGGTGTCGCACCGGGCATGTTGGAAAATCTGCCGATTGCGTATGCCGGAGCAACGGTCATGAGAAAATCAGGGCCTGTTGTTATCTTCGGCGGCACACAAATGCAGGCATCGTTCTTGAAAAATCATTTCTTCAGAGATGATAATGCAAACCACTCTGTGAACATTGTGACACGAACAAATGCGACAACCGTTCTCAAAGGAATCACCGGAAATAATATTAAATTCGTGCTTTATGGTGTGGAAGGTAAAGACGAGCATTTTGCGGATCAATTGCGCTCTGAACTCCGAAATGTTCAGTTTGAATCTCGCCTGGAATCACCCGATCAATTGACCACACGCTTTGGCGTCGACCAAATCGCCGAATCTTTACGTTCTGAACTTCGCGCAGCTTGGGCCCAATTAACAGCGGCCTAAAATGCGAGCGGCTCTTCCAATTTTGCGATAATCCCGCTATAATGCTCGCCCTATGAAAACCTTATTCGAAAAGATATGGGACCATCATCTGGTAAAAACCTTGCCGGACGGTACCAGCATCCTTTATATCGACCGCCATCTGATCCATGAGGTCACAAGCCCTCAGGCATTTGAAGGTCTCCGCCTGTCAAACCGCAAAGTCCGCCAGCCAAAGCTGACGTTTGCGACGATGGACCACAATGTGCCCACCGAGGACCGCTTCAATATAAAAGACGCCGTCTCGAAGGCGCAAATCGAAGCCCTCACGCAAAATTGCAAAGAGTTTGGCATTAAACTCTACGATTTAAATAGCGACGAGCAGGGAATTGTGCACATCATCGGCCCGGAGCTCGGGATCACGCTGCCCGGCCTCACGATTGTTTGCGGCGATTCACATACCTCAACGCACGGCGCGTTTGGTACTTTCGCGCTCGGCATCGGAACGTCGGAAGTGGAGCACGTACTCGCAACGCAATGTTTGCCGCAAAAAAAGCCCAAAACTTTCAAAGTAGAGTTTAAAGGCAGTTTGAAGCCGAACGTGACTTCTAAAGATATGATTTTAAAACTCATCGGCCAAATTGGAACCGCCGGTGGAACGGGCTATGTTTTGGAATATATGGGCGCTGCGATCCGTTCGTTATCCATGGAAGCGCGTATGACGATCTGCAATATGTCCATCGAAGGCGGCGCACGCGCCGGTATGATTGCGCCGGATGACACAACGTTTCAATATATTGCCGCAGGCAACAGGCCGTTTGCGCCGAAAGGCGCGGAATTCGATAAGTCAGTCAAATTTTGGAAAACACTCCCGACGGATTCGGGCGCTAAGTTTGACCGCGAGCTCGTAATTGATGTTTCTCAGATTGCGCCGCAAGTCACCTGGGGCACAAGCCCCGGAATGGTGACAGATGTCTCGGGTCGCGTGCCGGAGCCGGATAAAGTGCCTGGAATTAACAAAAAAGATGTCGAATTTGCGCTTCAATATATGGGTTTGAAACCGGGAACGCCGATTACCGATATTAAGGTGGACACGGTCTTTATAGGAAGCTGCACAAATGCGCGCATTGAAGACCTGAGAAACGCCGCCCGATATTTAAAGGGCCGCAAAGTCGCCAAAGGCGTGCGCGTTTTGGTGGTTCCGGGATCTCAACAGGTGTTGAAGCAGGCGGAATCCGAGAGACTTCATGAAATTTTTAAAGCCGCGGGATGCGAATGGCGCCAATCGGGCTGCAGCATGTGTCTCGCGATGAATCCGGATCAATTAAAGCCCGGAGAGCGCGCAGCGTCGACTTCGAACCGGAATTTCGAAGGCCGGCAAGGAAAAGGCGGCAGGACCCATTTGGTGAGCCCCGAAATGGCCGCCGCCGCAGCGGTTGAAGGACATTTTGTGGATATTAGAACTTGGAGGTAAATTCAAATCTCAAATTTCAAAACTCAAAACAAATTCTAAATTCAAATTTTCCAATAAAAATTATTTGAATTTTAGAAATTTGAAATTATTTTGAATTTTGATATTTGATATTGAAATTTGACAATGGAAGCATTCAAAACATTTAAAGGATTAATCGCGACGCTTGACCGCGCCAACATCGATACGGATGCGATCATTCCGAAACAATTTTTAAAATCCATCAAGCGGACCGGATTCGGCGAGAGTTTGTTTTTTGATTGGCGCTATTTGCCGGACGGAAAACCGAACCCCGAATTTGTGCTCAATCAGCCGCGATTCAAAGGCGCGGAGATTTTAGTCGCGCGCAATAATTTCGGCTGCGGATCCAGCCGCGAGCATGCCGTATGGGCGATTGCGCAATACGGTTTTCGCGCTGTGATTGCGCCGCGTGTTCAACAAGGAAGCGCCGTGATCCCCGGTTTTGCGGACATTTTCCGGAATAATTGCGGCAAGAATGCGCTTCTTACGATTGAATTATCAGAAGCCGAAGTAGAAGAGATTTTCCAAATGACCGAACGCTTTCCGGGACTTCAGGCCACCATCAATTTGGATGAACAGCGCGTGACACTTCACACAGACGAGGAAATTTCATTTCATTTCGATATCGACAAGTCCGTGAAAGAACATTTGATTCACGGTTTGGACGATATCGGAAAAACATTAAAATCCGAAGCCGACATCAGCGCATTCGAAGCAAAACATAATCCACAACTTTATCCGGCCCAATGAGAATCGGTGTTAACACCCTTTTTCTAATCCCCAGGGAAGTCGGCGGCTCGGAAACCATTCTCTCTGAAATGCTCGGCGCGATTGTCCGGGATTTTCCGGAAATTGGGCTTCATCTTTTTACCAATCTCGAAAACGATGAGTTTTTAAAATCCCTTTTTCCGAGTTCCGAACGTATTCAATATACAAAGCTTAACTTGAAGGCGCGCAACCGATACGCTCGTATTATCGCGGAACAAAATGAACTTCCGAAAATTGCGGGGAATACCGACATTGATTTTCTTTGGTCGCCGGGCTATACGGCGCCTTTTTATTGCCGAAAACCGCAGGCAGTTTCGATTTTGGATGTTCAATACAAAACGCATCCTGAAGATCTAAATTTCATTTCACGATTTGCGACGGATTTTTTGGTGAAAGGCGCCAGTCGTCGTTCGAATTTGGTGTTGACCCTTTCTGAATTTTCGAAAAACGAAATCGTAAAACATTATCAAGTGCCGCCTGAGAAAATCCACGTGACTTTTTGCGGTGTCAGCCGGGATTTTGCGAAGCCCTATTCGGTGGATGAGCGAAACAGGATTCTAAAAGACATTTTGCCGGATACCAAAATCCCTTACATTCTTTGCGTCGCAAATACTTATCCGCATAAAAATGTTCACGTGCTTGCAAAAGCATTTGCACAAATTGCCAACGAAATTCCGCACAGGCTTGTGATTGTCGGACAGCCCAGGCGCGGAGAAAGCGAGCTTGAAAAAATAACAGCGCAAATCACAAAAGGCCGCGTGGTCCGCTTGCAGCATTTTTACAAGCCCCAGCTTGTTCCGCTTTTCCAAGGCGCCGAGCTTTTTGTTTTACCGTCGCTTTATGAAGGATTTGGGCTGCCGCTCGCAGAGGCCATGATGGCGCAAGTTCCCGTGATCACGACGAAGTGCGCGTCTATTCCGGAAGTGTGCGGTGATACAGCCGCTTACTTTGAGGCCGGGAATGCTTCAGATTTGGCGGCCAAAATCAGGCATGTGCTTTCTATTAATCAGCAGGAGAAAGCTTCGCTGATTCAAAAAGCAAAGGCAAGGGCTGAGAGTTTCACCTGGAAGCATTCGGCAGAAAAACTGATCAAAGCATTCAGGAAATACCCCCAAAACCCCTAAAAAGGCCGAAATTACACCTAAAAAGACCTTTTGACATTCTTTTGAGCGTTCTGCTATACTTACCGCTCATTTTTCCTAGAAAGGGAAGTTAACATGTTGGCAAAGACATTTATACCAAAACAAGTTGAACGCAAGTGGTACCTGATTGATGCGACTGATAAGGTGTTGGGACGCCTGGCCGCTCGAATCGCCACTTTGCTGATGGGCAAACGCAAAACCATTTACACGCCTCATATTGAATGCGGCGATTATATTGTTGTTATTAACGCCAAGAAAGTCGGCATCAAGGGCAACAACAAGCGCAGGGATAAAATTTACGCGCACTACACGGGTTATCCGGGCGGGCGCCGCGAGTACAATCTTGAAACACTGCTTGAGAAAAAACCGACTTATGTAATCACCGAAGCGGTCCGCAAAATGCTTCCGAAAAACCGCATGGGCGACAAACTCCTGAAACATTTACACGTTTACGAAGACGCCAATCATGAGCAGCAGGCTCAAAAACCCGAGGTTCTTAATTAATCATGACCGCCATTAAAGAAAAAGCGAACACATTTTACGCAACAGGCCGCCGCAAAGAATCCATCGCTCGTGTTTGGATCACAGAAGGCGGAAACGGCATTACCGTTAACGATAAACCGATCGACCAATTTTTTGGACGTGAGACTTTAATCATGATCGTCAATCAACCGCTTGAGCTTACCGAAACAGTCGGTAAGTTTGCCGTCTCCGCAAGTGTAAACGGCGGAGGCCCTACCGGACAAGCCGGTGCTATTCGCTTAGGTGTTGCGCGCGCGCTTCTTCAATTTAATGAAACTTTGCGTTCCACTCTGCGCCGCGGCGGATTCTTGACCCGCGATCCGCGCGGGAAAGAGCGCAAAAAGTACGGCCGCAAAGGCGCCCGCCGAAGTTTCCAATTTACGAAGCGGTAATTTTGATGAAAAGTGTCCGGCATTGGTACTTGGCACTTTTCCTTGCGTTGATTTGTTTTGCCGTCAGCGGCTGCGCCGAATTTCTTGAGGATTATCAATACAATCCGGCCGGCCCCTTATACACATCCAGCTCTAACTACTAACCTTTCGGTTGTATGAATAAAGTGTCAGTGGCGAGACCAAACCGCATTAAGCCCATCCTGATTTGGATCACTTCAATTGCCGCCCTTTTTCTGATTTTGTTTTTTGTTCTGCCTTTTTTTGTCAAGCCGGCCGCCTTGCAGGATCTATTAAGCCGCCAGTTTCGCGAAAAAACGAGTTTTGATATTGAGTTAGAACGCCCCAGTCTTTCGCTTTTGCCGCTGCCGACGTTCAGGTTTCACAACATTGAGATCCGCGATCCCAATCACCCGGAAGCCGCGCCGTTTTTAACACTTGAGGAATTCCGCTGCCAGTTGAGGATTCTGCCGCTTTTTGCCCGGCAGATTGATTTGTCAAAAGTGATTTTCAGGAACGCCAACCTGAAATTGCCCGTTTCTATGAACGAACAAGAAGCGCCGCGGATCATGGAATTCAACCATGTGACGGCAATCCTTTCCAATGTCAGGTCCAATCATTGGATGAATGTCGAGCTCTCCGGAAATTGGCTCAGCGATACACCGAATTTATTCTTGGAAGGCAAAGCCAAAATTGATTTTGACCATCCCGATCCGGCCGGCATGTCGTGGAACGGGCAAATCACCGTCAAAACGACGCCGCTTCGCAAATCGCTTCAGCAATTTGGAATTCCGGTTTTTGAACTTATCGACAGCGGCTCTTTTGCCTGGGACGGAAAACTCGAAAAAACCGCGGCCTCTCCGGAAGTCACAGTTCAAGGTGTGCTCGGTTTGGATGACTTTATTTACCGAATGAGTACCCAAAAGACAACCGCGAGCGAAAAAACAAATTACAAACTTGATCTCAATGCCGTTTATGACATTAATACACAGCTTTTGACTTTCAAGCCCACGACGGTGTCGGCATCATTTTTGAGCCTGAAAATAAGCGGCGCTGCCAATCTCAAAGAGGGAAAAGCAGAAGAGATTCATTTGGCGTTGGACCCGATTACATGGGACCGGCTGCCGAATTATATTTTGCCCCTGGCTGAGGTCATGCCCGTTAATCTCGGGTTTTCGGGATCCAGCCGGCTTGATATCGTCATTTCCGGCACGCAAGATAATCTTGCGATTCATGCCAACGGCGATCTGACCGATTCGCTTTTTGCATATTCACGCTATTTTGAGAAGCCAAAATCGGTTCCGTTTCAATTTACCTCTGACCATCTTTCTTTTAAGGAAGGCCGTATTCTAGACGGCGAAGTCGACATTACGCTGAACCAAACAAAGCTGAAGGGCTCCTTTGTCAAATTTGACACGACAAGCGGGCTGGGTGAAATCACGCTCATGACCAACCAGTTCGACCTTCCGGGATGGGAAGCGATGGTGCCTACGATGTCCGGCTACGAACTGTCGGGCGCTTTGAAACTTTTTGTGAATGTTAAAAATAAAACAAAAGCAGATGAACAAGCAGCACCTGCGGAACCTAGGCTGATGTACAACGTTGCGTTTGATAATGTCGGCATTCGGGAGAAATCCGGAGCCGCGCTGATCGAAAATTTGAGCGGAAGCATCGACGCCGGGCCCATGGATTTAGAAGCCAAGAAATTCAGTTTCCAAATCGGCGGTTCGCAATTTTCCGGCCAAGCTGCCATGTTTTTCCAAGAGGTGCCGCGCATCATTGTGAATTTGGATTCGCCCGCACTGGACCTTCGGGCTGTCATCCAAAAAGCCGGGCCCATTGCGCGCATTTTCGGCGTCAACCTGACGCCCGAACAGTTGCTTCCGGTTGAGCAAGCCGTCGGCTCGGTCATCAAACCGAATGTGAAGCTCGAAAATCTTGTTTCCGAATTCGGTTACGAAAACAACCGGATTGCATTAAAAAGTTTGTCTTTTCAAGTGTATGAAGGAAGCGTGCGTGCAAACGGCTGGCTTGATTTAAATCCGCCCGTACCGCCTTACGGCCTTGACCTTGAAATCGAAAAAATCAGTCTTGCACGAATGCTTGAAACCGACTTGCAGAGCCCGATCGAAGGAAATTTATTTTTGGTTGCGCAAACGCAGGGCCGCGGCTTTTCGGAAGATGATATCAAGAATAGTTTAACCGGGTCCGGAACGGTTTCGCTCACAAACGGTGATCTCAAAACCGTGGATCTTTTGGGTTCGATGGCGATTGTTGCTCAACTTGCAGGGCTCAATGAATTTTCATCGGGCCACACCCGGTTTGAAGATATTAAAAGCGAGTTCAGGATCGGCGGCGGTAAAATTACGACGGACCAGCTTTTGCTTCATTCGGCCGATCTTTCGGTTGATGCGGCCGGCGACATTGATTTTCAAGGAAACCTTAATTTCAGGCTCCAAACTTCGCTTTCGCATGCCGTGAGCCGTAAAATCAAGCCCTCAATTGAGGAGAATGAAAGAATCGGCCCGATTCCGCTGATTTTGACGGGCACACTTCAGAAACCTTCACTAAAACCGGATCCGGCGCTCATTCAGAATTTCGTGATCAATTTGGCGAAAGAAAAATTCCAGAAGTTTTTCCAACCTCAAGAGTCCGCAGAGAAAGCGGGTGATTTGGCAGATTCAAAAACAGAGGAAAATGGGCCGGCCAATCCGCTTGCGGAACTCATGAGACAAGACGGCGAGAAAAAATCAAATTCCGAGCGGGCGGTTCAGACCGGAATGGCGCTTCTTGAGTCTTTGTTGAAAAAACCCGAATAGTTTTTCTTTTTCTTCAATTTTCCCAGCAGAGCCTGCGCGGCCTGTTCTTCTGATTCTTGCTTGCTCATTCCTTTTCCGATTCCAACCGTACGGTTCGGCAGTTTGATTTTGCAGATAAAACCATTCTTGGCTGGTTTGATTTGATAGTGCGGAAGTGAACGGTAAAAACGCTGCGTGAATTCCTGCAGCGTGCTTTTCGGATTGGGATCCAGCGCCAATAATTTCCGCACATTAAAATACGGGTTCCAATATTTCCACACAAACGCACGCGATGTTTTGATTCCATGCTCCAAATAAACCGCGCCGATAAACGCCTCCAAAATATCTGCCAGAAGCTTCATCCGATAAGGATCTTTGAGCATCTGTTCGTTGCGCCCGAATAAAGTCAAATTCCAGAGCCCGAGCTTTTTTGAAATACGCGACAGGATTTTTTTTGATACCAAAGTTGACCTCAGCCGGCTCAGATTGCCTTCGGTTGCTTTCGGGAAAATCGCGAACAATTTTTCACAGACCGCAAAATTTAAAATGGAATCCCCGAAGAATTCAAGCCGCTCAAAGTCGGATTTGATTTCCAGAAAGTTTTCATGATCATAAGAAGGGTGGGTAAAAGCCGATTTCAGGTAGCGTTTTTCCCGGAACCGGATTTTAATTTTCTTCTGGAATTTTTCTAAATCGGAGGCCCAGCGGGCTAGCTTTTTGCTTTTGGCGTGCATATTTTTAAAAAGACAGCGAACAGATTAACATAAGGTGTTTGTTTTGACCAGTTTTACTTTGGCGCATGTTGGTTAAAAATAAGGGGTAATTTAGCCGATTTCCTGCTTTGACAAAGGCCCCCGAATTTTTTATAATACGTTAATTCTAAACAGGTTCCGACAATTTTCGGGGCAATGTTTAGAATTTTTTATTTTTAGGGAAGATAAAAATGACTACCACAACACGATGTTCGGTTATCGGTGCGACAGGTTATACGGGAGCGGAATTAATCCGGATTCTTGCCGTCCATCCGAATGTCAAAATCGCGCATCTGACGACGCGGGGCGAGGAAGCGCTTCCGGCACGGAGCATTGTTCCAAGCCTCGACAAATCACAGAACCTCGTTATCAAGAAAACGGCGCACAAAGAAGTACTTCGGGATTCGGACGTTGTTTTTCTGGCGCTGCCGCATACGATGGCAATGGAAACCGCTTCCGAATTTTTGAAAGACGGTAAAGTCGTCGTTGATCTCTCGGCCGATTTCAGGCTGAAAAACATCCGGGTGTTTGAAGAATGGTATAAAGCAGAGCACACACAGAAAAAACTTTTATCGAAAGCTGTTTACGGATTGCCGGAGTTGAACCGGTCCGAAATTAAAAAAGCCAATTTAATTGCCAATCCCGGCTGCTATCCGACGGGCGCCGCACTCGGCCTTCTGCCGCTTTTGAAGGAAAGATTGATCGAGCCGAGCTCTATCATCATTGATTCCAAGTCGGGCGTAAGCGGCGCGGGCAAAAAATTAGCGATGACAACTCACTTTTCGGAAGTGAACGAAAATTTCAATGCTTACAAAGTCAATCAACATCAGCACATTCCGGAGATTGAACAAACGCTTTCGCAGGTCGCGGGCGGCGAAGTCAAAATCACGTTTGTGCCGCATCTGTTGCCGGTTACGCGGGGAATTTTTTCGACCATTTATGTCAAAAAGTTGGCCGGCGTAAAACCCAGCAAAATCGCCGAAGCTTTCGAGACTTATTATAAAATAGAGCCGTTCGTGAGATTTTTGGGAGAAGGTGTTTCGCCCAATATTCGGAGCGTTGCATATACCAATTTTTGCGATATCGGAATTCAGATGAATCCCAAAACCAATCAAGTCATCGTGATGACAACTATCGACAATCTCGTGAAAGGCGCCAGCGGCCAAGCGGTGCAGAACATGAACATCCGGATGAATTTTGCGGAAGAGGCGGGGCTTCTTTCATGAAAAAGTCCTGGCAAATTATCCCGAACGGTTCTGTTGCGTTGCCTGAAGGTTTTCAAGCCAGCGGCATGCATGCCGGCATTAAAGCCAACAAACGGAAATATGATTGTTCATTGATTGTTTCGGATGTGCCTGCCGTGAGCGCGGGTGTTTTTACGGTCAACAAAGCAAAAGCGTGGCCGCTTCTGCATGATGAAAAAGTGATTTCGAAAAAAGCGCATCGGGCGATTTTGGCCAACAGCGGCAATGCGAATTGTTTCAACGGCCAAAGCGGCCTTAATACGGTGAAAGTTTCGCTCAAATTGTTGTCGAAGGCGCTCAAAATCAGGCAGGATGAAATTATTCTCGCTTCAACAGGAATCATCGGAAGGCCGTTTCCGATTGCCAAACTCAAAGCCGCGATTCCGGTACTCGTGAAGAATTTATCCAAACAGGGCGGCCACGATGCGGCGCTCGGTATTCTAACGACCGATACGCGCACGAAAGAAGTCGCGGTCAAGTTCAAGGCCGGCGGCAAAACTGTCTCGCTAGCGGCGATGGCAAAAGGTTCCGGCATGATTTATCCGGTGATGACATTGCCGAGGCACGCGACGATGCTTTGTTATTTCACAACCGATTTGGCGATTACAAAACCGCTTTTGAAAGAAGCGCTCATGCATGCGACTGAAAAATCCTTTAACCGGATTTCGATTGATAATGACATGAGTACAAACGACATGGTCGTGGTCTTTGCAAACGGGCTGGCGAAGAACAAAATCATCAAAACCAAAAACGCCGATTTTCATTTGTTCCAAAATGCGCTGACATCCATGTGCAGGGACTTGGCGAAAGGCCTTTTAGCAGACGGCGAAGGCGTTCAGCACGTGTGCGAGTTTAGGATTAAAGGCGGCCGAAATCCGAAGGAAGTTTTGGCAGCCGGAAAGCAAATTACCACTTCGATGCTTGTAAAAACCATGTTCGCCGGTGAAGACCCGAATTGGGGAAGATTGGTGGCGGCAATTGGTTCGACCGGCATTCAATTTTCAAAAAAGCTTGATATTTCATTTGAAGGCGTTTCGATTTTGAAAAACGGCAGGCCGATTGATAAAAATCGGTCAAAGGTGAGGAAAGTTTTGAAGAAGAAATTTTTTTATTGCGACATCAATTTAAAATCCGGAAAGGCACACGACACGTTTCTGACCACGGACTTAACCAAGTTCTACGTTTGGATTAATGCGTCGTATTCGAGTTAATTATGCCCAATCCCAGTCTCTTTGATGGTTTGGAAAAGCTTGTCGAGAAGTCGGGAATTTTGATCGAAGCGCTTCCGTATATCAAAAAATTTCGCGGCAAAGAAGTTTTGATTAAATATGGCGGCTCGGCCATGCTCGATCCTGAAATCCGGAGAAATGTGCTCCATGATTTGGTGTTCATGCACTATGTAGGTATTAAGCCGATTTTGATTCACGGCGGCGGCCCGGCGATTACGGAAAACATGAAAAAAGCCGGCATCAAATCGGAATTCCGGAACGGCCTGCGAGTGACGGATAGTAAAACCATCGAGGTGGTTTCTTCGACGCTGGCGGAAATTAATAAAAGTATTGCGCATGATTTAAATACATTCGGAGCACGAGCGATCGGACTATCGGGCCACGCGGCTGAAATTTTGAATGTGGTGAAACACACATCCGAAGGCGATGTCGGATTTGTGGGCGATGTGACGAACGTCAATATTTTGCCGATCCGGGAGCTGACAGATTACAACATCATTCCCGTCATTTATCCGCTTGGGATTGATGAGCGAGGCCAAATGTACAATGTGAACGCCGACGATGCGGCCAGTAAAATCGCAGCTGCGCTTCAGGTCCAGAAACTCATGATTTTAACGAACATTCAAGGTATTATGCGGGACCCTGCAAATCCCGAAACGCTCATTTCGTCGCTGGACATACATGAACTTCAGAATTTGATTGATACCAAAATTGTCAAAGACGGCATGATTCCCAAGGTTCGCTGCATCATTCAGGCCGTCAAAGGCGGCGTCAAAAAGGCGCACATCATCGACGGCCGCATCAAACATTCGCTTCTCTTGGAAATTTTTACCGATCAAGGTATCGGAACCGAAGTCGAAGTACGCTCGTAGTTTTTCCACGGGTTAAATCATATGAAAAATCGTGACATCGAAAACTTATACGGGGAAAATGTTCTTCCCACTTACCGCCAGACGCCTGTCTGTATGGTGAAAGGCAAGGGTTCGTTTGTTTGGGACATCGAAGGGAAAAAATATTTGGATTTTTTCCCCGGCTGGGCGGTCTCCGGGTTGGGACATTGTCATCCGGTTGTGATTCACGCACTGAAGGAACAAACGCGAAAAATTCTTCACGTTCCGAATAATTTTTATAATTTACAACAAGCGAAACTTGCAAAAGAAATTATCAAGAGGTCTTTTCCCGGAAAAGTTTTTTTCTGCAACAGCGGTGCCGAAGGCGTTGAGGCCGCCATTAAATTTGCGAGAAAATATGGCTCCGAAAGCGGGCGATACGAAATCATCACGATGAAGCAATCGTTTCACGGAAGAACGCTCGGCGCTATGACGGCAACCGGACAAGGGAAGTATCAGGAAGGATTTTCACCGCTTCCGATCGGTTTTCAATATGCAGAACTCAATGATTTTGAAGGTTTGAAGAAGCTCGTCAATGACAAGACGGTCGCAATTATTGTGGAACCGATCCAAGGCGAGGGCGGGATTCGTGTCTGTGACAAATCCTATATCGAAAAACTTAGAAAACTTTGCGATGAGAAAGATATGCTCCTTGTTTTTGACGAAGTGCAAACCGGAATGGGCCGGACCGGAAAATGGTTTGCGTTTCAGCATTACGGAATTGAGCCGGATCTCATGGTGCTCGCAAAATCCTTGGGCGGCGGTGTTCCGATCGGTGCTTTGGTTGTGAATAAACGAATTAAAAAGGAAGTTTTTACGCCCGGCACGCACGCTTCTACATTCGGCGGAAATCCGATCGCGGCCAGCGCGGCACTCGGTGTTTTTAAAGCGATTGAGAGCGAAAAATTGCTTCAAAATACAGTCGCGATGGGCAAATATTTGCGCGAGAAGTTGGAAGAGTTAAAATCCAAATATTCATTCATCAAAGAAGTGAGAGGCATGGGCGTGATGTTGGGCGTTGAGTTGTCCGTACCAGGCGCTAAGATCTTTGACAGATGTCTGGAAGAAGGACTCATTATCAATTGCACACAGGATAAAGTTCTGCGGATTGTTCCCGCGATGACGGTATCGAAAAAATTGATTGATCAAGCAATCCGGGTTTTAGACCGGGCGCTCGGAGAAGTGAAATGAAGAAACAGCCGCACTTTATCAATGTGTATGATTTTGACACGGCCGAAATCAAAACGATTTTTGAGCTGACAAAAAAGGTCAAAAAAAATCCGGATGCCTATCAGGATTTTCTCAAGGGAAAAATCCTGGGACTTATTTTTGAGAAACCTTCGACACGGACCAGAATTTCATTTGAAGTCGGGTTTACCAAACTTGGCGGCAATGTGATGTATCTCGGCCCCGATGATATTCAGCTTGGTGTGCGGGAAGAAGTGCGGGACATTGCCCGTGTTTTGAACCGATATTTGGATGCGGTAGTGCTCAGGACATTTTCGCACGATACCATTTTGGAATTTGGAGAATATTTCAGCAAGCCTGTTATTAATGGTTTGAGCAATACGGCGCATCCTTGCCAAGCTGTGACGGATTTCTTCACCATTCAGGAGAAATTCGGCTCTTTGAAGGACAAAAAAATTGCGTATGTGGGCGACGGCAATAATGTTTGCCATTCGCTTTTGCTTCTGGCGGCACAGTTAGGCGTTGATTTTGCTTATGCAACACCTGCAGCCTATCCGCCGTCTCGGAAAATTTGTCAGCTGGCGAAGCAGGCAAGCAGAAAATCAAAAAGTAAGATCGAAGCTTTTACAGATCCCAAAAAAGCCGTGGCGGGTGCGGATGTGGTTTATACGGATGTCTGGGTGAGTATGGGCGAGGAAAACCTGGAAATTGAAAAACGGAAAGAATTTGTCGGATTTCAAGTGAATCCGCAGTTAATGAAATACGCCAAGAAGACAGCGATCATTATGCACTGTCTTCCGGCGCACCGGGGCCAGGAAATTTCGGACAAGGCATTTGAAAGCAAAGCTTCCGTTGTATTTGACCAAGCCGAAAACAGGCTTCACGTGCAAAAAGCTATTTTGATTTATTTAATGGGGAAAGTGAGAAAAGGGTGATTTATGGATAAAGTTATTCTGGCATATTCAGGCGGATTGGATACTTCCTGCGCCGTTAAGTGGATTAAGGATCGGTATGGCGCAGAAGTTGTGTGCTTCTCGGCATTTATCGGCGAAGTGAAGGACAAATCCATGCTGCAAAAAAGAGCAAAATCTGCCGGCGCAAGCAAAGTCTATGTGCAGGATTTAAAGCAGGAATTTGCGCGTGATTTTATAATTCCGGCGCTTTGGGCACATGCCAGATACGAAGGCCAATATCCGATGGCCACATCCCTCGGTCGGCCGCTGATTGCGAAACATTTGGTGCGGGTTGCGCATTTGGAAAAAGCGACGCACGTGGCTCACGGCTGTACCGGAAAAGGCAACGATCAAGTCCGGATTGAAGTCGGCGTCAGAACGCTCGATCCAAAACTCAAAATTATTGCGCCGCTTCGGGAATGGGAATTTGATTCGCGCGAAGAAGAAATCGCTTATGCGAAGGAAAATAACATTAAAATTTCGGTGACAAAAAAGAGCCCGTATTCCATAGACAAGAACATTTGGGGTTCTGCGATTGAGGCCGGCATACTGGAAGACCCGTGCGTAGAACCGCCGGAAGATGCCTATATTTTGACCCAGTCGCCTTTGAAAGCGCCCAGAAAACCGGCCTATGTCGAAATAGGATTTCAATCCGGCATTCCGGTTTCTATCAACGGAAAGAAAATGAATTTGGTGGATTTAATCGAGAAACTGAATGCCGTCGGCGGAAAATATGGAATCGGCCGGATTGACCAGATTGAGAATCGTTTGGTCGGCATTAAATCACGGGAAATTTACGAAGCGCCCGGCGCCACGATGCTTTTGACCGCTCATCAGGAGCTTGAATCTTTCGTGCTTGATCGGGAATTTTCGCATTATAAGCGCGTTTTGTCAGAGAAATATTCCGAAATGATTTATTTCGGGCAATGGTTTACGCCGCTTCGGGAAGCTCTGGATGCGTTCTTCGCAAGCCCACAGAAACGGGTGACCGGATCGATTAAACTCAAATTAATTCCCGGACAGGTTTTGATCTCCGGAAGAAAGTCGCCTTATTCGATTTATTCCGAAAAGCTGGCGACCTATTCAAAAGAAAGCACTTTTGACAGAAGTGCGGCGGAAGGGTTTATGAAAATTTGGGGCTTGCCTTACGAGGGCATGTACAGGAGAAAAGCATGAAAAAATTGTGGGGCGGACGGTTCAAAAAAGAACTTCACGAAACCGCAAAGCAGTTTTCATACTCGCTTGAAGTCGATCACGAGCTTTTGGGCGCTGACATCAAAGTCAGCATGGCGCACGCGCTGATGCTAGGCGAGATCGGCCTGATTTCGAAGCAGGATGCGAAAAAAATCGTAGGCGGGCTTTGGAAAGTCTTGGCAGAATTTAAACGCAAATCGCTGACACCCGAAATGTGCGCCGAAGTCGAAGATGTGCATACGCTCATTCAGGACTCGCTTGCAAAAAAAATCGGCCCGCTGGCTAAAAAATTGCACACGGGAAGATCCCGGAATGACTTGGTGGCGACTTCGTCGAGAATTTATACGAAAGAAAAAGCGCTCGATGTGATCGAAAAAATCGTTGAGCTGCAGCAGGCGCTGGTTGTGCTTGCCGAGAAAAACGATAAGACCTTGATTCCGGGCTACACGCACTTGCAACGAGCGCAGGTAGTTTCGATTCCGCATCATTTACTTGCTTACGTTCATATGCTCGCGCGGGATAAATCCAGATTCGAAGATTTGCGAAACCGGTTGAATGAAAGCCCGTTGGGTTCAGGCGCGATCGCAGGAAGCAGCCTTCCGCTGGATCGAGTGTTTGCAGCTCGTTTGCTCGGATTTAAAAAGCCGGCTTCCAACAGCATGGATGCGGTGAGCGACCGGGATTATATTTTGGAAATGCTGTCTGCGATTTCAGTTTTGATGACGCACCTGTCGCGGCTTTCTGAGGATTTGATTTTATGGGCCACAACGGAATTCGGGTTTGTCACGCTTTCGGACGAGTTTTCAACGGGCTCCAGCCTCATGCCGCATAAGAAAAATCCGGACATGCTGGAGCTGATTCGGGGCAAAGCCGCCGCTGCGTGCGGAAACTTTGTCACCGTTTCAATGATGATGAAAGGGCTTCCGATGACGTATAACCGCGACATGCAGGAAGATAAAAAGCCGCTTTTTGATTCCATCCGGATTGCGGAAGGATCTTTGGGAGTGTTGGCGGGTGTTTTATCAACACTCAAAATTAATCAGGATGTTTGCGCGAAGGCCGTGAAGGATAGTTTTTTGTATGCGACCGATGTTTTGGAATATTTGGTCCGGCAGAAAGTTGCATTCCGTGATGCGCATGATATTGTCGGCCAGCTTGTGCAATATGCGATTGATTCAAACACGAGTTTAAGCGGGCTTCATTTCAAAATTTATCAAAAATTTTCACCGAAATTCAAAAAAGATGTTTTTGATCTTTTTGACGCGAAGACTTCCGTGGCTAACAAAAAAACCTACGGAAGCCCGAACCCGACGCTGGTGAAGAGCGAATTAAACCGTTGGAAGAAAAATTTAAAACCGGAGCTGGCCAGAATTAAAAAAGCCCAGCATCACCATGCATGATTTCACATACCGTAACAACGAATTTTACTGCGAAAATGTCCGGGTTCGCGATATCGCCGAAAAGGTCGGGACGCCGTTTTATCTCTACAGCTATAAAACGCTGACCGAGCATTACCTCAAACTCGAACGTGCGTTCAAAACCGTAAAACCCTTGATTTGTTTTGCCATGAAGGCAAATTCCAGCCTCGCGGTTTTAAAGGCGCTCATCCAAAAAGGCGCGGGCGTTGATATTGTATCGGAAGGCGAACTTTATTTGGCACGCAAAGCCGGTTGTCCGCCGAAACGCATCGTGTACGCCGGTGTCGGAAAAACGGAGCGCGAAATCGAAGCTGCGATCCGGGCCGGTATTTTGCTGTTCAATGTCGAATCGGAGCCGGAGCTTGCCACGATTCAGAAAATTGCGAAAAAATTAAATCGGAAAGTAAGTGTTTCGCTGCGTGTTAATCCCGGCGTTGATCCGCACACGCACGATTACATTGCAACCGGGAAGACGGATTCAAAATTCGGAATCGATCTCGAGACCGCGCGGCGGATTTTTGTTCGGGCGGAGCGATATCCGAATCTTGCGATTGACGGCATTCATTCTCACATCGGTTCTCAAATCACAAAAGGCGAGCCGTTTGTCAAAGCGCTCCGAAAACTTTTGATTTTCATCGCCAATCTGGAAGATTCCGGCTGTAAAATCGAATACCTCAACTTGGGCGGTGGACTCGGAATTATTTATTCAAATGAGAAACCGCAAACCGCGGCAGAATTTGCAAAAAAAATTCTTCCGCTTTTTCCCAAGAAAAAATACAAACTAATTTTCGAACCCGGCCGGTTTATTGTGGGAAATGCGGGTGTTTTTGTGACGAAAGTTCTTTATATTAAGCGCGCGAAGACCAAAAATTTTGCGATCATTGACGGCGGCATGAATGATTTGATCCGCCCCGCGCTTTATGAAGCTTATCACGAAGTCTGTCCGCTCCAGAAAAGGCCAAGTGCCCGGAAAATCACGTATGATGTGGTCGGCCCCGTGTGTGAGAGCGGCGATTTTTTAGCTACCAACCGTAAAATCCAGGAACTGACGAGTGATGATGTGTTGGCATTTTTGGGCGCCGGCGCTTATGGCTTTACAATGTCTTCTCAATATAATGCCCGGCCCCGGGTAGCGGAAGTGATGGTTAAAGGCAGCCGTTTTGAGATAATCCGGAAGCGCGAAACCTTTCCTGATTTGGCGCGCGGAAGCCGGGTTCCTTTATTCCTGCGGTAGATTTTTCCCCTAATTTTATCTGATAGATCAGCTTAAAAAGTTCACCCGCTTTACTCTCATTTCGTGTAAAATTATCAATCTCCAATTTATAACCATAAAGTAAAGCTGCAGACACTTTATCCGGGCATTTTAAAAGGTTTGGAGGCACCAGATGCTGGACAGGAGAAAACACAAGCGATTTGAGACCGACATTACAGCCAAAGTTTCAACCGTCGGTTTTGTAGCCAATACGGATGCCCTGTGCTTGATCAGCGATGTGAGTTTGGGCGGGGCGAAAATTATTGCCCCTGTTTTTTTTCAGGAAAACCAGGAAATTAAAATTGAAATCGACATACTTGGCGGACCGATTGTCATCGAAGGTTCGGTGGTTGATTGCAAAGAAGATTTTAATGCCAAAAAAAGGTTCGATAAGACTTACGCCGTGCATGTGAAGTTTGCAAAGATTTTAACAGATAATGATTGGAAAAATTTAATGGCGCTCAAATAAGCGCAGAAAAATATGAATTCCGTTACTTTTCATAAAATGGTCGCATCCGGAAATGATTTTATCCTGATCGATAACCGCAACCAGTTAATCCGCGATCCGAAATCGTTCGCGAAAAAAGTGTGCCCGGCGCACACATCGGTCGGCGCCGACGGCGTTTTGTTGCTGGAGCCGTCCAAAAAGGCGGATTATTTTCTGCGCGTGATTAATTCTGACGGCTCGGAAGCAGAAGCTTGCGGAAACGGTTATCGCTTGGCGGGGCTTTTCGCCAATCAAATTTTGAAAGCACCGAAGAAAGTCACTTTCGAAACATTGGCCGGCGATATCAATGTCGAAGTCAACGGCGTTGCGGCAAAAGTTTTAATGGCACAGCCGAAAGATTTTCGGCCCGATGTCCGGTTCAGCGTCGGCGGCCGCGAAGTTCATTCGGCATTTATCAATACCGGCGTCCCGCATGTTGTGATTTTTGCAGAAGGACTTGAAGCTGTTCCCGTTTTTGAGCTGGGGCGCGCGATCCGGTATCACGATCATTTCAAGCCGGCCGGAACCAACGTGAATTTCGTGAGTGTGACGGGTGAAAACCGGCTTCAAATCCGGACTTACGAACGCGGTGTTGAAGAAGAAACGCTTGCGTGCGGAACCGGTTCCGTAGCAGCCGCGATTGTGGCTGTATTGACCAACCGTGTTTCAGCGCCGGTCGAAGTTGAAACCAAAGGCGGTGTGTTGAAAATTTATTTTGACCGTACGGACGGCTTTGTAAGAAATGTTTATCTCGAAGGTGATGCAAAATTTGTTTATGAAGGGAAATTGCTGATTTAAGGTTTCAACATGACATTTACTCGTCAAAATTTTAAAGGTTCGATGGTTGCGCTTGTCACGCCGTTTCGAAACGGCAGGGTGGATGAAAAAACCCTCGGCAAGCTGATCGACCGTCAGATCAAGAACGGAACGGACGTGATTGTGCCGTGTGGCACGACCGGCGAATCCGCGACCATGTCGCATGCCGAACATCGTGACGTCATTAGTTTCACGATTGAATATGTCAACGGCCGCGTTCCGGTGCTTTGCGGTGCCGGTTCCAATGCAACCGAAGAAGCGGTTGACCTGGTGGCGCACGCCAAACGTGCGGGTGCCGACGGTGTTTTAGTCGTGACGCCTTATTACAATAAACCGACACAGGAAGGGCTGTTCCGGCATTATGAATTTCTGGCCCGAAAAGTCGATATTCCTATTGTTATCTATAACGTACCGGGACGGACGGGTGTGTCCATTGCCCCTGAGACGATTGCCAGATTGAGTAAAATCCCGGCATTTGTCGGCGTAAAAGAAGCAAGCGGCAGCCTGGAGCAAGTCAGCCAGATTATTTCACTCAGCAACATTTCCGTTGTATCCGGAGACGATTCGCTGACGCTTCCGATGATATCGGTTGGTGCACGCGGCGTTATTTCGGTAACGGCGAATGTGGATCCCAAGAGGGCCAGCGCTTTGGTACATGCGGCGCTGAAAGGAAATTTCAAGAAAGCGCAAGACGTCCACTATGAGCTGCTCCCGCTTTCGAAAGCGCTTTTTGTGGAAACGAACCCGATTCCGGTAAAAACCGCATTGCATTTGATGAAGTTGATATCCAACGAAATGCGCCTTCCGCTTTGCGCGATGAGACCGGAGAACGAAAAAATTTTAAAAGCGGCGTTAAAACAAACTCGTTTGCTGTAAACAGGTATAAGCATGACAAAAATTATCGTAGCCGGCGCGCTCGGGCGGATGGGTAAAACCATTTTAAGTCTGGCGCAGCAGGATTCTCAGATCAAGATTGCGGGCGCATTCGAACGTCCCGACAATCCGTTTTTGGGCAAAGACGTCGGTGAATTGGCCGGCGGCAGGGCAATTCATGTGCCTGTCCATCCGGATCTTCGTGAATGTATTGAATCAGGTGACGTACTGATTGATTTTACGCAGCCGGCTGCGACTTTGCAGCATTTGAAAATTGCCGTGGAGCACCGGCGGCGGATGGTGATCGGCACAACCGGTTTAGCGCCGGATATGATTCGTAAAGTCCGTGAAGCAGCAAAAAAAATAGCGATTGTGCAAGCGCCTAATATGAGTTTGGGCGTGAATCTTTTATTCCGCCTTGCGCGCTTGGTCGGCTCGACTCTTTCGGATGAATATGATGTGGAAATCACGGAAGCGCACCACAAGCACAAAAAGGACGCGCCTAGCGGAACAGCTTTGGAACTTGCACGTGAAGTTGCGGCAGGGCGCAAAATTCAATTGGATTCAAATGCAGTCTATGGCCGCAAGGGAATCACCGGCGCACGGAAAAAAGGTTCGATCGGAATTCATGCCATTCGAGGCGGCGATGTGGTCGGCGACCATACCGTTTCATTTTTAGCTGACGGAGAACGGGTGGAGCTCACGCACCGGGCTTCTTCGCGCGAGGCCTTTGCCCGCGGCGCTCTCTTGGCAGCAAAGTTTTTGATGAAAAAGAAAAACGGTTTTTATACTATGCAGCAAGTCTTGGGGCTTGATTAATTTTATTTTTATAACAGTCTATATTGAGATGAATTTGTAAAATATCAACAAAGCCGGCAGCTAACTCGATTACTTAACTTTGTGATCACTCGGATATTTTCAATTAGAATTCCGAAACTGGGGCAAAAAGCGGCTGCGCCAATCTTCTTTTGCTTCCTCGCCTTCCTTATTTCTTTTCCGCTTTTCGCCGATGTAAAACCGATTTCAGATGCTGAATACGCGCAAAAAACGATTGTAAAGCCAGTTCAAGAACCCAAGCCCCCAAAACCTGCTCCCGCTGCTAAATCTGAACCAGCGCTTCAAGTATCTCAGTTGCAACCTGTTGATCAAGCGCAAGAAACCGGGCCTGATTATATTTTCAGAGACCGTTTCTTTTTGGCTCCAAAAATGAAGCTTGCTTACGATACCCGTGAACCCGGCGGTTTTTTAGTGATTAATGATAACCGTGCTGATTGGGATTCTAAATTCGCAGTCATTACGGGATTTGACAGTACCACGGTTGAATCATACCCGCTTCAGAATATCCGGTTTTCCAAAGATATCGAGCCCTATATTAAGAAAAATTCAAAATCAACGCAGTATTTGTCAGTGCCTATCAAAGCACTTTCATTAACAAAAAAAGATGGCAGCAAAGAAACGTTTTATTGGGTCGGAAATCAATCTTTTTCCACATCGGAACTTGCCCAGGCAAGTATTATTGCGGCAAAAACCGAAATTGAAGCTTCCGGCGGCAATTTTGACCGCGCTCTTGAGTTGATTTATGAATATGCACCGGAGGAACCGAAGGCACTTTCTGATGAAGAAATGAAAGCCGATTTTGCGCGCGAAGAGGAAATCGCCATCAAAGTCATGGATTGGCTCGATATCGGCGAAAGGCCGTTCGGCGTGCTGAGCGCACCCTCGCCGGCCGGAGAAAAGCTTTTATGGCAGTCTTTCGGCGAAACCACTTTTAAGACCACGAACCTTGAGGCAGACGAATACAATGCCCAAACCGGTTTCTGGTCCAACCGGTTTGTCATCAAAGGCCTCAGGGGGCCTTTTGGCACCTCGTTTGATCCGTACGTTGAAGTGACGCCTGCTATGGAGTCAAACGGCATTGATTTCAAATCCAATATGAAATTAGTCGGAGGCGTGGGCTGGTATCCGTTTCTTCGGAGCGCTGCGCTTCAGAATTTCCGCCCTGTGGGTATTCCGCTTATTGATTTCATACGCAGTTATCGTCTGTATGTTCAATATCTATATCGTGAGAACTTAAAAGATGAAATTTTGGGCAGTAAAGACACTGATCTTTGGGCTGGAGTTGATATTTTCTACGAATGGGGCCATGCACTTCCGCCGTTGGGCACAAAACCGGAAACCAAGACTTTTGCCAATTTTTTGTACAATTATGTTTGGGGTGAATATTTTGGAAATTACCGCTGGCAGAAAACCGATTTTTCTTCGATTCCACATTATCAATCCTGGATTTTAAATAGCTCGTTCACACTAGGCGTTAAATGGCCGTCCATTCCGCTTCCGGAAAATCCGGTCAATAATGAACTCACGTTTATGCCGTATTTGCGTTTTGAGCATGTCAATAATCCCAACCATCCTTTATTTTATCAAAATTATTTTTTGACAGCCGCCGGTTTGCGGCTCATGCCTTTCAGAAGTTATCAATTTTCCGAGAACGAATGGTTATTTAAGACCAAGCTGTTTGTTGAATATATCGGAGTTCCCAGTGCAATCCGTTACAGCGCCAATACACCGACCAACACGCCCGGCCGGGACTTGCGCTTCGGTGTGGCATTTTCCTATAGGCGGTTTTAGTCATGAGCAGCATAAAGATCAAATTTTCAATTTTGTTTATTGCGGCACAGTTTTTTATTGCTCCGGCCGTTCTTGCCAATGATATCGGAAACCCCAGTTTTGAAAGCGGTATCGGCGGGTCAGGAAATTGGGATAATACGGCAAACCGAGGTATTTCAATTATTACGGCAGCAGATGCTCCGGGCGGTGCTCGTTACCTCCAATTATCCGAAGCAGCCACGGGCGGAGCTGAATTCACATTTACGTTTCAAAGAAGTTTATCCGAGGTCCGCCCCGGCGATTTGATTGCGCTATCAGCCATGATTCGCCAAACCGTTCGTGACGACGCTGATGATGAAGGTCAAATCGTGATCGAATTTTATAGAGCAAATGATACTCGGCTCGGATGCTCCATCGCGGGAACTGGCACCGCTAGTACGTTTAGTTCTGCTTGTACAGCAACCAATCCCGGAACTGTCAGCGGTACTTTTTCGAACCTGACAACAAGTTATCGAGCTCCCGCAGAAACTTCTTATGTGGTAGTCACTTTAAGAATCCAAGGCGCTGAGCAAGGCGGCGGCGGCGCCAGCGTGGTTGATTTTGATTTGATCAATCTCACCATTAATGGTTTTCCGATTGATCTAGGCGTATATATCAACAAGAATCGAATTCCGAAGGGAGGCGCGGCATTTGTAACTGTTGATTCAATGAATATATCTGCCATCACTCAAAATAATCTCGAACTTATCATGACGGTTCCAAATGGATTAAACCTGATTGATAACTCAGCCCGGCTGGACAGCACGATCCCATCTCCGGAAAATCTGGATTTTACACGCGTTTATACGCTTGGTAATTTAGATGTAGGTCAAAGCAAGCAACTTTCTTTTCTAGCGGCGGCTTCTCCGGGTGCATCGGTAGGGCATCGTTATACAATTACGCTATATGCGCGCACAGTGGGCACGGATGAAAGAGGTGCGCTGTCGCAAACCCGCAGTATTCCGATTGATATTATTGCTGACCCATTTTTTGACGAAGGAACGATTATCGGAAAAGTATTCGACGACCGGAATGAAAACGGCGTTCAGGATGCGGGTGAATTTGGGATTTCAAAAGTTCGCTTGGCAACCGAAGACGGTATTGTGATTTTGACCGACAAAGACGGCAAGTATCATATTCCCGGCGTTTCGCCGGGCAGGCATGTCATTAAAATCGATGGTCACACACTCCCGCAAGGCACCAAATTTATCACCGAAGAAGCTTATCTCGTCAAAATAACCGAAGGCCTGATGCAAAAAGTAGATTTTGCGGTAAAACTGCCCGAATCAAAAGTGGCCGAGCGGTATCAAAAGGAACTCGCTGTTGTCATCACGCAAGGCACCGATTTTCGCAATCCGCTTCTTCAAGTTCGAATGGATCCCCCAATTTTAAAGATCGGGCAAGGCATGTTGGAACAGGAGCCGGTTTTTAAGATTGATACGAACTATTCAAACATGATTAACGCGTGGCACATTGATATTTATAACGTTGTTGGTGAAAAAATATGGACCGGATATGGTCTCGGGCCGCCGCCGAATGAAGCGGTATGGTCGGGGCATAATATGAAAAGAGTCATGATTGAGCCCGGTGTTTATTGTTATCGCTTGGTTGTCAAAAATGAAACCGGGCATGAAGATTGGACGCCGCTTCAGTTTTTCCGCGCAGTCAGCAAGCTGGACTCTTCAAGTGAATTTGCATCGGTTGAAATTCCCGCAACAGGGTTTTCGAATATTCTACGGGACGGCAAACGCAGTATCCCATTGACTGCAAAGCCAACTTTGATGATTCGCGGCCAAACATTGCCGGGCCGTTATTTGGAAGTGAATGACCAGCGGATAACTGTCAAGCCTGACGGCATTTTTGAAACAGAGTTGTTTACGGAACCAGGAAAACAGTCGGTGTTTGTCAAATCGATCGACTCGGAAGGGAAAGCGGTAACATATCAAGAAGAAGTCGATGTCAAAGATACCGCATTTTTCATGGTCGCTTTGGGTGAAGAAGAAATCGGCGGCAATATTTTCAAAGGCAACCTTGAAACCGTAGGCCGGGATCAGAAATTTCATCACAGTTTTTATCAAGACGGAAAATTTTCTTACTATTTGAAAGGAAAAATAAAAGGGAAGTTTCTGGTCACTTCTCATTACAACACAAGCCGCGACCCCAGACAGCAGCTCTTTACCAATTTAGACCCCGAACATTATTATCCGGTTTACGGCGATGATTCCGAGATTAATTACGAAGCCCGGGATACACAGGAAAGACTTTACCTACTGGTTGAGATGAACCGCTCGTTTCTGAAGTGGGGAAGTTTTGAAACGGAATTTAACGATACGGAATTATCAACTTATAGCCGCACGCTTTCCGGCCTCAAAGTCCATCATGAGGTGTTGGCAACAACGCCGAACGGGGATTCAAAGCGCGGCGTTACGGTGTTTGCCGCCAAAGCTAATCAGCTCGCCGATCACAACGAGTTTGTAGGGACTGGGGGATCACTTTATTATCTTCGAAATAGAAACGTGGTGGAAGGCAGCGAAAAAATCAGGATTGAAATCCGGGACCAGATCCACGGCGCCGCATTATCCAGCAAAGATTTGATTGTCGGAACGGACTACGAAATTGATTATCCGAACGGCAGGATTATTTTAAGGAAGCCGCTCTCATCCGTCGCTTTCAGCGACTCCATTTTGTCAAACAGTGTTCTGGATGGCAGCCAGGTTTATTTGATCGTTGACTATGAATTTGAATCACAAGACCTTTTCGGCGACCAGCCGGCCGGCGTACGCGGCTACACCTATTTGGGGAATTTCATAAAAGTCGGCGGAACAGCATTGCGCGAACAGCGCCAGGACCGTGAGTATGATTTACGCGGTGTTGATACGACGATCCATGTCGGCAAAAATACGAGAGTGACGGCAGAATACGCTCACTCAAAAGACCCTCAAGTCCGGAATGCGGTTTCTTACAACGGCGGTATCACTTTCAAGAATATCACAACCGGCGACAAAGAAATTGCCAAAGAAAACCGTTTGCTTGACGGCGCCTGGCTTGTCAAAGCGGAATCAAAACCATTTGAATCAACCGATATTTCTGCTTACGCAAAAAAATTCGAAAAGGGTTTTTCGAACGCAACTTTAGTTAGTCAGAAAGGCGACCGCGGCGCGGGTTTTGAATTGGCCCAGAAATTCGGGAAATATTTACGAGCCAAATACCGGGCTGATTATCTGGAAAATCGCTTTGTGACCAATGAGCCCGAACTTTTCACCCAATCCGTCCAGGGCACATTTGATTATGAAAAATATTTGGCAGTTTTGGAATATCGCAAAGAACAATTCAACGGCGCGCGCGGCGGTTCTTTGGGCTTTGAACCGATTTTTGATGAGCAGCAGTTTGAAAATGGTTTTGGCGCTAAACTTGGCTATCGGCTGGATAATCAATGGATGCCTTATTTAAAAGGGCAGGTGACAAGCGCGGGCAGCGAGCCCAACAACCGTTACGGCGGCGGTATTGAGGCGGCCATTGAGGGTAAAGGCACGGTGCATGCCGAAGTTTTGGCGGGCAATCTGGGCGATTCGGCGCGGATCGGATTTCAGACTCAACCTAAAGATGGCGCCAGTATTTATTCTCATATCGAATCTGCTCCAAAAAACGGTGGCATCGGCCGTTCTGTAAACACAACCATTGGAAGCTCGCAACAGGTTAACGATAATTCCCGAATTTACTCGGAACGTCAGATATCTACCTATAGGACGGGAGATAAAGTGGGTAATGTGGTTGGCTACAATACTGATTTATCAGAAAAATGGAATTTAGATATTAGCGGTGAAAGAAGCAGAGTCCATGATTTTAAAGAAATAACGGAGATTAAAGACAATGTAGATGTCCAAGACGGCATTTTGAATGTTGAAAGAACCGCAATGGCTTTGCAGCTTGGCTATCATGGCCATGAACGCTTGCGTTTAAGCCACCGGATTGAAGGCCGCCTTGACCGCGGCAATATCCGGCGGTATCAATGGCTGACCGCCAATGAGTTAGATTGGAAAATCAGCCAGGACTATCGGTTCAAAGCCAAGTTAAACCAATCCGTAAGCACGCAAACAGGCGATGCGGGCAATCAAGACGGCAGTTTTACGGAATTAAACGCCGGCGTTTCGTATCGGCCTGTCCACCATAACCGGCTTAATATTATTTCGCGCTACACGTGGATGCGTGATTTTGGACCTGCGGGGCAATTTCAGAATTTAGATTTTAACGGCGTGCAAATTGATGAGACTTCTCAAATTTTAGGCTTGGAAGGTATTTATGATTTCTCACGCTGGTTTAGTTTAGCGCAAAAATTCGGTTACAAATTCGGCAATATCCGATCGGGCGCTTCGGGCGAATGGATTAATTCAAGAATTTTCTTGACCGTCACTCGGTTTAATTTTCATGTAACGCGCAAATGGGATATTGCAGCCGAATATCGTATCCGCTTTGATTACGATCTCTTATCTACCGTCCATGACGGTATTCTTTTGGAAATTGACCGTGAAATTATCGAGTATATCCGTTTTGGCATTGGCTATAATTTTACGGATTTTGATGACGATCTTCGGAATTCAAATTCATACCGTAATCACGGGTTTTTTACCCGGGTTTCCGGCAAGTTTTAATGGTTGATGAAGGCCTTTAATTCCGATAAAATGCCCCTTGGTCTTTAATATTTTTCAACTCAATGACGGAGCCTAATCCTATGACGAAGCGCTCAATTCTCTGGCTTTTCCTTCTGGCATTTGTATCAAGTTGCGGCACCTTTTCTAAATATGAACCGATTACTTATAAAGTTTATACCTACGAGCAGCCTTATGATTTGGTATTTTTGAGAACGATGGAGACGCTTGATTCGAACAATGATTGGGTATTTAGCGCAACCCGTAAAGAGTTGGGTGTTATTGAGATGCGCAACACGAATTACGGAAATTGGTTTGGTGTGGACAGGCAGTATGTCCGAGTCTTGGTGAAATATGTGAGCGAGAAGGAAACTTCGGTTGAAATTGACCCAGCCCACACCAGTTGCAAAGGCAAAGCATGCACGCAATTGCTTGAAGCGGTTAATGAAGTGTTGAGCGCTTTGCCGCCTCGCCCCGAAAAACAAACGCCTCCTCAAGACGCAGAAGCTTCGGAAGTCAGCCAGCCTCAAGCAGTTCAGTAAAGACCGGCACGGTTTGTTTTTACCGCGTTTGTGGCTATGTAATAAGAAGAATCTATGAAAGCTATCTCCTTACGCGGTGTTAGAACGCACAATCTTAAAAATTTGAGTATTGATTTTCCCTACCGGACACTGACTGTTGTGACCGGCGTGAGCGGTTCCGGAAAGTCGTCTCTCGCTTTCGATACTCTGTATGCCGAAGGGCAGCGGCGTTATGTGGAATCGCTTTCTTCCTATGCGCGTCAATTTTTAGAGCGCATGGAGAAACCGGACATCGAATTCATCGAAGGCATTTTGCCGTCGATTGCAATTGAAGCAAAGAATATTGTCACCAATGCCCGCTCGACGGTCGGCACCCAAACCGAAATCAACGATTATTTGCGGCTCTTGTTTGCACGCATTGGCCAGACTTTTTGCGCGAAGTGCGGTAAATTAGTCAGCGTTGATACGCCCGAATCAATTTCAAAATTTCTTACGCAAACTTATTCTGGAGAAAATGTCCAAATTCTTTTTCCCGTTAAAACTTCGGAAAATTCGGCGAAATTCCTGAAATCGGCTTTGGCCGAATATGAAAAGCAGGGGTTTTTAAAAGCGAGGTCAAAAGGGAAAACAGCCGCGATTGATGTTTTAGAACAAGTCGCAGCCCCGTTGTCCGTTATGGCGGATGAAATGGAGATTCATTCAGACAATCATTCGCGCGTTATTGAAGCTCTTGAAACAGGTTTCCGATATGGGAAGGGCAGGGTTGAAATCTTGGCCGGCAAGGAAACGCTCCGTTTCTCGAACCGGTTTGCCTGCGGAACCTGCGACATTGAGCACAAAAGCCCGACGCCGAATTTATTTTCTTTCAACAACCCGCTCGGCGCATGTCCGGCCTGCCAGGGCTTTGGGCGCGTAATTACGATTGACTGGAATTTGGTCATTCCCGATGATTCAAAATCAATTGCGCAGGGCGCCATTGAACCGTGGACAAAACCAAGTGCAAAATCCGAATTCGACCAATTAAAGAATTTTTGCCGCCACAAAAAAATCCCGCTCGATAAACCCTACCGCGACCTCACGGAAGAACAAAAAAATTGGATTTTAAACGGTGACGGCACGAGTGATTATTTCAGCGTTCAGGATTTCTTCAAATATCTCGAGAAAAAAGTTTATAAAATGCACGTCCGTGTTTTTCTAAGCAAGTACCGCGCTTACCTTCCGTGCGGTGAATGCCGGGGGGCTCGTCTCAAGCCCGAAGCAACGCTGGTAAAAATTGCCGAGCTCAATATTTCACAAGTCAGCAAAATGACGATTGAAAAAAGCAGGGCTTTCTTTCATACGCTCAAATTGGATGAGCAGCAAAGCCAAATTGCAGAACCGATTCTCCTCGAAATTAATAACCGGCTCCGCTTTTTGGACGAAGTCGGTTTGGGTTACCTGACGCTCGACCGCGCTTCACGCACACTTTCGGGCGGCGAGGCTCAGCGGATTAATTTGGCCACGTCCTTGGGTTCCGCACTCGTCGATACGCTTTACGTGCTGGATGAGCCCAGCATCGGCCTTCATGAGCGCGATAATCATATGCTAATCCGGCTTCTGAAAGAACTCCGCGACCGCGGCAATACGGTCGTGATTGTCGAACACGACCGTTCGATGATCGAAGCGGCGGACAAAATCATCGACCTGGGGCCGTTTGGCGGCGAAAAAGGCGGTGAAATTATTTACGCGGGGCCTTTTGCTGAGCTAAAAAAATCAAACCAATCGTTGACTGCCAAATATTTTAAACATGAATTCGAAATCGAGCGCGAACACCTCAAAACAAACGGCAAGCACGACGGCTGGATCGAGATCCGCGGCGCGCGGCACCACAATTTGAAGGACATTTCGCTCAAAATTCCGCTTCACCGGCTGGTGGTGCTGACCGGCGTTTCGGGTTCCGGGAAAAGTACACTGCTCTATGATATTTTGTACGCCAATTACGAACGGTTTCGCGGGCGACCCATTTCCGAAGTCGGTTTAACGAGGCAAACGGACGGATTCCATTTAATTTCCGATATGGTTTTGATTGACCAGTCGCCGATCGGCCGCACGCCGCGCTCCAATCCGGCGACGTACCTCAAAGTTTTTGATGATGTCCGCGCCGCATTCGCGAAAACCAAAGACGCAAAGGCTAAAAAACTTCAAGCCGGCCTTTTTTCATTCAACGTTCCCGGCGGGCGCTGCGAACGCTGTGAAGGTGCCGGGTTTTTAAAAGTTGAAATGCATTTTTTGGCCGATGTTTTTGTCACGTGTGAATCTTGCCAAGGAACGCGCTATCAAAATCATGTTTTGGATATCCGTTATCACGGAAAAAATATTCATGAAGTGCTGCAGCTCACGATTGATGAAGCGGTCCGGTTTTTTTCTACCGAAGAGCGCATTGTGCAGAAGCTTTCGATCCTGGTGGATATGGGTTTGGGATATTTACGGCTGGGGCAGAGCGCAACCACGCTTTCAAGCGGAGAAGCGCAGCGGCTCAAGCTGGCGGCGGAGATGAGCCATAACGGGACTTCCAACCTGCTTTATTTGTTTGATGAGCCGACTACCGGCCTTCATTATCATGACGTCGAACTTTTGCTGTCGGCTTTTGACAAGATTCTTAAAAAAGGCCATTCAATCTGTGTCATCGAACACAACATGGAAATTATTAAATGTGCCGATTATGTGATCGATCTCGGGCCGGAAGGCGGCGAAAAGGGCGGCGAAATTGTTTACAGCGGCGCGGTTGAAGGATTGATGAAAACAAGCGGCTCCCATACGGGCCAGTTTCTGAAGAAGTATCTCGCATAAAACAGTTGTAAGTGTTAAGTGCTAAGTGGTAAGTGAATCGTATGAGCTTACCACTTACGACTACAGAACATGTGGTAAACTTTTAGGTATGTGGTTTAAAGGGTTCATAAAAAGATGGTAAAACTATTTCCGATTCTTGCCGTTTTATGCATGATTTCAAATTTAGCTTGGGCCTTCGGATCTCGAGACCCTATTTTGGAAACCCAGTCAAAAGCGGTTCCGGTAACTGAAGAAACTTTAAAAGATGAGCCAAAACCTGGGGCTCCGGCACCGACTTTTAAGTTGGTGCATGATACCGGCGTATTTTTTGTGAAAGCTCCGGTTGAGCAATTAGAGGAAGCGTCCTTGAAAAAGTGGGAGTGGGTTAAGGATGAATCGGAGGATAAAGAGGGCTCCCAAGAGGAATATGACATAAGCTATTACTAATAAATGACTTATGGAAATTTTTATCTGATCCGTCAGCTTGACAAGCGTTGCCATTCTCAGGTATAGTTTAATCTCACGTGTCTTTTTAGGTTATAATTGTATTGTTTTGATCGTTCAATAACAGCAATTAGCAGTTTTTAAGGAGTGTCAGATGTCTCAATCCAGGTTTTACCGCCGCATGAAAATGCATTTCCTCAATTACCGCACGACGATCCTGATTATTCTTGCCGGAATCGTTCTGGTGATTTTAGCAGTTTGGGGAATGATGTCTCTTGAATCTTATTACCGCAATATCACGCTTGCGACCATGCCGATCCAAATGGTAATGGTGGCTTTAAACGCGCTCATTTTCGTTTATATGTACATGGGCGTTATGCGCGGTGGATTCGCCAAAGTCGATAAGAAATCCATTAAGGGCGATGAGGTCAACGTTAAGTTCAGTGACGTGATCGGCATTGAAGAAGCCAAAGAAGAAGCTTGGGAAGTTGTTCAACTCATCAAAGACCACGCCAAACTCAAAAAAATCGGCGGGAAAATCCTGCGCGGTATTTTGATGCTCGGACCTCCGGGATGCGGCAAGACTTATCTTGCGAAAGCCATTGCGACGGAAGCCGGTCTTCCGTTTATTTCCATGGCGGCGAGTGAATTTGTCGAAATTTTCGTCGGCGTCGGCGCTTCGCGTGTCCGCAAACTTTTCAAGAAAGCCCGTTCGCTTGCATACGGATTCGGCGGCTGCATTATTTTCATCGACGAACTTGACGCGATGGGCAAAAACCGCACGTTCAATCAATTCGGAAATTCAGAAACCAATTCAACACAAAATCAAATCCTCGTCGAAATGGACGGCCTCGGCGCGGAAGCGGAAAATGTGATTGTGATCGGTGCCACGAACGCGCCCGAAGAATCCCTGGATCCTGCTTTGCTGCGGCCCGGTCGTTTTGACCGAAAAGTTTACATCGGGCGCCCCGGTTTAGACGAACGCGAAGGTCTATTCCAGTACTATTTGAAGAAAGTGAAGCATGAAAGCTCCATCGATTGCCGGCGCCTTGCGCGCAAAGCCGTCGGAAAATCACCGGCCGAAATCGAGAACATTGTAAAAGAAGCCGCGCTCATTGCAACGCGCAAGGGAAAAGAAGTTGTTTCGTTTCGTGAAATTTCGGATGCTGTTGAGCGCATTGAGCTCGGCGTGAAACACAAAATTAAGATGACGCCGCGCGAACGAGAAATCACAGCACATCACGAAGCCGGTCACCTCGTCGTCACTTATTTGATCCATCCTCGCAGCGACGTGTTTAAAGCGTCCATCATTCCTCGAAAAAGCGCACTAGGCGTTGTTCATCCGACACCGCGCGAGGAATGGTTCACGAAAGACAAGGAAACCCTTTTGGCGGATATTAAAGTCTGTCTTGCAGGCTATGTGGGCGAAAAATTGAAATTCGGGTCAACTTCTAACGGTGTTTCGTCCGATTTTGAGAAAGCCATGGCGCTTGCGCATGCAATGGTCTGGAAAATCGGCATGGGCAATTCCGGTTTGGTTGGCGATTTCACGGTTGTGCCCGAGAGCCAGATGTCCGAAAAAATGAAGGACCAGCTCAATAAGGAAACGGGCGATATCATGCAGCAATGTTTGAAAGAAACCGAACAGCTTTTGACAAAAGAAAAAGCGATTTACGAACGGTTTGCGCATGAATTATTGACACGCGAAGAATTGGAATACGACGAAATCGAAGCGATATTTAACGAATACGGAAAGCCGAACCCGCGCCTCTTTTCCTATGCGAAAACGGACGGCAACGGCAAAGTCGGAGCGGAAGCAACCGAAGAAAGCAAAAAATAATTTTGCTCGGATAGTCAAAACGTCTTCGGCACAGGTTTAAGCGCTGAAGGCGTTTTTGCTTTTATATGAAAAACATGACTTCAAAATCACTCATCGTTATCGTGCTGGCATTGGCGCTCGCGGGCTGCCATCAAACATACCCTGAAAACCGGATTGTCGATGAACTGCGCGAGATTTGCCGCAAAGAATACGGAATCGAAAACATCCAGGTGAAGTTTAACGGCAACACCATCGGCGTTTTCCTGCCCTTGAGAAAATTATTTGCGACAAACCTGAAAGAAGCTTTGCTGGCCAACGTCCAGAACATCGAATCGCTTCTCGAGCCGTCACCGGAAGCCATGGAGCAGGTGGAAGATGTTTTATTCACGACATCCCGGGTCGTTTTGAGCACCGACAAGAAAATCGATTTTTACGTTCTGCAGGCAACCGACACGGAAAACACCGGCCTTGAAATGGTGCTGGTCGGCAATGTTTCGGATATCAAGCGCGTCCGGCTTTGGGATATTTCGCGGAATGAATACAGAAAACGCGTCTTACACGATCTCCGGCTTAACCGCACGGTCGTCTGGTCACGGCCGGTGAAGCGTTTATTTAACGCAATCGGTACAGACCCGATTGAGCAAATCCTGCCTGAGAATTTCTCACGCAAGATCGATAACGAATCGTTGTCTCCCTTTTTCCACCGGACACTCCTAGAAGCAGACAATAAAACGAACATTCATTTCGATTTTCTCGACCTCCGCTCTCAGGTTTCATCCGACGGCGAGGCGCTCGTTTATGTGAAGGTGAAAGAAACTTATGATGTAAAACCCGGAGCCAATCCGCGAGAATTTTTATATCCCTCCGGCTCCACGGTCGAATATATTTTTGTCATTGAAGGGAAGACGCCAGAACAGTACGCAATTTCAAGGATCATCCCGTTTAATTTTGTGGATTCAAGCGGCATCCTGCAGAAAATCCCGTTTCCCGAAGAGCTTAATCTCGATGAAAATTTAAGCGAATGGAAACCCGAATTCGAAGTCGATGACATCCAGACGGGTGATTTTTTAGCGACGCAGATTACGCGGCGCATCAATTCGGCTTTGTCGATTGATGAACGTGTCTTTAATACGATCAGTGCACACAAAATCGAGTTAAATTATCAAAAAGCAAAAGAAGAAGGTGCGCGCAGCTATTTTTCGCTCGAGTTCAGCATGCGTCCTAAACCTGCGTCACCGGGTGTGCCGGCCGCGCTGATTGAAGATTGGATGAACGATGAAGATTTTCTGTATGTGTTCAATATCGTCGTAAATGAATTTGTGACCGTCATGCGAAGCTATCAATTCCAGGATTTTGATTATCTGGAACTGGTGAACATTCTTCTGCCCTCTTCTTCTACCAGCCTCAATTCAACCGACCTTGAACTCTTCCGCCGCAAGAAGCTGGATATCGACGGACTTTTTCACGCTGCCGGCCCTTCCGCCATATAAAACTCAAAATTTAAAGTTAAAAACTGACCAATAGCTTACTTTCGTTTAATTTTTAACTTTTAACTTTAAAGTTGCACTGGCTACATTCAACCAGGAAGCGCACCACTGAGTGATTGAAACATTTCTTTCGGTGT
>CAYLXA010000009.1:17642-106097 GCA_964387845.1 uncultured bacterium | reverse complement strand
TTAATACCCGACTATTTTAACTCCAAGTGGTGCACTTGCTTATTGAACTTTTGCTGTCGCCCCATCTATTAATCTTACCAATTAGTACCAACTAGTACCCAATATAAAAACATTACAACCTAATATACTTCTTTATCTATTGACTCAGCTAAAGCCGCATGTTACTCTTTCGCTCAGCGGTTTAACCGCAATTGCGCGATCAAAGGGAGCGAAGCCGGGTTCATGATTTTGATAAAGAGTTTCAAAACGTTCCTATGTGGTAATCATGACTGCCTCAGCGCTTTTATGAATGGCAAAAATTTGCTGAAAGAGGCGCTAAGGCTGTGAAATTCAATCGATTTCTCACAAAATCTCTCGCATTAACGCTCGTCCTTGCTTTTTCTTTTACCAATTCCGTTGCTTACTCGGATGCACCGTCCGTTATTTCCGCATTTAAAAGTTTAAACACCGTTACTCCCAAGAAATTAGCCGCCTCCATTGTAGGCCGTTCTGAACTCCGCGAGCTTCTCGGGCTTCCAGTGCGGAATGCGGATTTCGCCCGCCTGCCGGCTAGGCAGGGAATGCGGAATGGAAGCGATCAATCCGCATTTGACACTTCGCACTCCGCAATTGATAAATCCCGCTCCGAGTTACGCGTTTCGGATGTTTCGGTCTTCATGCTGATGGCTGCTTTTGCGTCAGGCGCATTTACAGTGCTCGTTGCCTTGGCGATGGCGAAGAGTAAAGCTAGCCGTCTCAGAAATATTGAAAATAGGCTAGACAAAAGTTTGTATGATTATGGAAGATCCCGCCGCCTGCCCAGATTCGTTGTTCAAAAAGGGGCCGAGTTTATCAAAAATAAAATGCAGAGCGAACCGTCAGCAAACGAATTTGCGTTTGATGAATTTGTAACCGAATTTCTAGTTGAGCTCGACGTACTTTTACATGCAGAGAAAAGAGGGCCTTTCTTTTCTAGAAATTTTTACGGGTTAGAGCATTATCTCAGCGAGATTTTAGAGCAAGCCTGGGCGCTTAAGAACCAAGGTTACAAACTGGAACTGCAGGAAGAGAGCACAGGCGGCTGGAGCGTTTCGACGGTATATCAAAAGGTGTTGGTTGTTCCGGCAGGGCAAGAAGCTGGTAGTCAAACTATTTTGTCTGAGGATAGGTCTGGGCTTCGGGAAGGCACTAAAACGAGGAAAATTAGGAGCGCTGGCGGCGCTTTTAGAAGAAGTGACCTTGAGACGATGGTTCTTGCAATACCATTTGCAATGTTGCTCTATCTGGTAAACAAAATACTGAACAGCTTCATTCCGGATGTGAGCTCGACTTCAAAAGCCTCTGTGTTTATCGCGCTTGGCTTTGTTTTTGCCGGTAGCTATGAACTCGTAAAAGCTGCTCAACGCTCCGAATTTCGGGAGCTTCTCGGGCTTCCGAATCTAGCGTTAAGTGATAAGCGTCAAACGTTAAGTGAATCAAAACAACCTAACGCCTATCACTTTCCGCCACAAAGAAAGACGGATCCGCCGCGCATTTTGGCGGAATCGCCTAGCGCTGGAGAATCCCGCTCCGAGTTGCGTCAAATCTCAGAAGTAGCAGATTCTCTACTGAAAAACTGGCACATAGGCCTATTGGGTATCGGTGCAGTGGGAAGTTTTGTTACTTATTTTGTGATGCTAAACCGTGACGTTGAACCTATCGTCTGGCGCATGAAGAACGAGATTAATATGGCAGGCATTCGAATCCCACGACGTAGTTTACGGCAGGTTGTACGTCCTTTGACGGCGAGTTTGAAAGATCCACAAGAACTGGAAGAATGGATTCAATTTACCATTGAAGCAGTTATAAAGTTATATACTGATGCCCATAAGCAGGACCCCGGCGTGTATCATTTTCTGGATTGGGGCCACACAAATCTAAGAGAGCTTGTAAGAGAAGCATGGTTAATCAAAAACATGAGGCAAGATTATCAATTTGTTTTTGAACATCCAACGATAGAAGATTCGCTCACATTCCGTATTCCTCCTAGAAATTACCTGGCAAAAGTTGTGCCTATTGACCGTTCCGAACTTCGGGAAAACGCTGAAACGGGAAAAATCAGGAGTGATGACGGCGGTGCTTTCGTTGATAGTAATCAACGATCATTATGGCAGCGCATATCAAAGTCATGGATAGTACAAGCAGTGCTCCAAACATTGTTATTTCCTCCTTATTTGATAAAAAATCCGATCACAAGAGCAACTAAAGCGCCACTGCCAAGACAAATCCTAACACCCAATGGCATTGCTGTAAAGAAATTGCTAGCCAGGGCGGATGCAGCAATAATGCAAAGCAGGTTAAGCATAAACCGCTGGATAAAGTCACGCTTCGATTCGGTTAATAAGCCATTCGATTTCATTACGGCCGCTAGCTTACCACAATATTTATTATTTATCAATTATTTATTAAGTTTAAATAATATATATTATTCTCCCATTCTCTCGTTTTCTCCTTCAACCAAAGCCAGAGCCGAGCTGCGCAGCGATCGCATAGCTGAGCTTCAAGCAGAACTGTTTCAAGTTGAACGACAACTTAATAATGCAAGAGCGAATTGGTTGATGACGGTGCAAGCAAGTGATGGACCTTTTCGCGATCCTCATCAAGCCCATGCAGTGGATATGGCAGGTAGTGAAGTGAGAAAATTGGAAAGAAGATACAAGTCAATCCATGAAGATTTGAATGAAAGATTGCGAATAAGAGATCGAGAAAAACCTCGTCGCGCTGAACCGCGGATTGGCGAAGCAATCAATAGCGATCGCGCCCCGAAAGCAGTTGGGGCATACCCTCATGCCAGACGGTTTCAAGATCATCTTTTTCTTTCAGGTGTTGGCCCTCGCAAGCTTGGTTCAGACCGAATTCCAGGCGTTCATCAAGATGACAAAGGCAAAGTTCTTTCACGTGATATTGCAACCCAAATGCGTTCAACCTTTGCCAATGTTGAATTTATTCTGGAAGCAGCGGGTGTTACATGGAAGGCAATTACGGAAATGGAAGTGTTTCTCACAGATTATAACGATGATGAGCGCGCGATATTTGAACGTGTTTGGGCAGAGCATTTCAAACAAGTCGGCCATGAACCCAAGCACACGATTATCGAAGTCGTTGCGCTGCCGACGCCGATCGCATTTGAAGTTAATGCAATTGCCAAAGTGCCGGAGTCATTACCCGCCGAGCTTGTTGTTTTAGAGGCCGTAGGTCCTGAGAATGACAATGGCGAGATCAGAGCGGAAGGAATCGGGGCGCAGGTTCAAGCGGCCATTCAAAATATCCGGACCCAGCTAGAAAAAGAGGGGTCCTCGTGGGAAAACATCTTAGCGGTGCGAGTATCTCTTTCGGATATGGCAAGAGATTTTCCGGAGTATAACTCCATATGGAAAACAACCTTTCCACCCGAAAGCGACCAACCGGCACGGACAACCGTTTCCATCAACACACTGCCGCGTAACGTTCTCATTAATGTAAAAGTAATTGCTGCTAAATCTCGTGCAGAGCTCAGGCAATCAGAAAAAGCAGAGGACGAATCTGCAGTTAAAATCACGGAATTGACCTTAGCTGATGAAGGCCGAAAGCGGGAGTTTACAAAAAAGAGTTTGTCTCAAGCCATTAAAAGTGCGGTGCGGAATGCTTTGCGTTCTACCGCGACTCAGGACACTCTGCTCAAGCCGGATCGAATAGATAGTAAGCTGGAAGTAACGCTGAGCGATATTCGTGACATTAGACTGACGAATGGCCATCCCAAGCTGACGGTTCAAAATACCGGAAATCTCGGGGCGCTTTCTTTCATCGTTGAGGGCACATTCAAGAAATCCAAAGATGCGGGAGGAGCGGCGGCGGCTCTCGCCACCGGCTCGCTTGATTTGAGCCGTTTTGAAGCTTCACGCTCGGAGTTAAGAAGCGAAGTTGAGACCGGATTGGCTTATTGGCGGGGGGAATTGGCAACTACACCGATTTCGCGTCCGTTCCGCGCGAGCCGCAAAGAAGATGTGTTTGATATTACAGAAATTGACCCGCAGGAAGCCCTGCGGCTTGAAGCTATCGCCGTCAAGTCACTGGATAGAGGCGAAGGCTATATTTCGATGCTGGTTGCGGGCGCAAGCTCACGCATGAACACCAAAGAAGCGCCCGAAGAAGTGCTGGCTATGGACGTAGACGGCGAAATTTTATCAAAAGCGGCTGTGCCTATCGGGCGCACAAGCGATGGAAAGGTGACAACCTATTTCGGTGAGTTCGGCGAAAATCTTTCCCGGCTTTTCCGTGCGGTTGCTGAAGAGGTAAGGAATGCCGGAATGCCGGTCACAAAGGTGTGGGAAAATCTAATCGGATTTCTTTCGAATGATGAATACCGGCCGGAACACGACGAAATGCTCGGAAAAAATCGTCATTACGGCCTGCACAACGAACAAGTCGGATTTTTCCATCAGCCGCTCGGCGCCAAGTTTGTTGAAAAACCGGAAAAAGTGGAAAAAATGCGCAGCAAATTCACATCTGATGAAACTTTTCAAGCGGCGCTCGCAAGATCTAATGAAGTAAAGGAAAAATTAGCGAGCGGTGACACAAACGCTGTTGTTTTTGAAGGCGAGCGGGATCCTTTGGGGCACGGCGAGTATTTTCATCAAATGATTGTAAGCGGCGAGCTTTTGCGTATGGTTGACGCCGGTGTAAAGTGGGCCTTCGTCAAGAATGTGGACAATTACGCATCCAAATTTGACAAAGTTTGGCTGAGAACCCTGGGGCTTTTCCTCGATCGCGAGCTCGATTTCCAGCCGGAAGTTTCGCCGCGCGCGCCCGGACAAAAAGGCGGCAGCTTAATCATTATGGAAGACAACGGCGCTCATCAGCTTGCCGAAGACCCGAATATCAATATCACCAACGACATTGTTTCCAGCGCCGATGAAGAAGTTAAAAAGCAGGTTGCAAACCGTGATGTTGTAAAGCCCACTGATTCTTATTGGTTTAACGATGCCGTCGCATTTTTTACGCCGCGCTATGTGATAGGCCTTTATAAACAGGATGGTCAAGCGGACAGGGAATTCATCGAAGAACTGCGCGGGGCAACACCGGCCGAGCGTGAAGCCATTGCCGAGCGCGGCCGCCGGAAGTTCCCGCGCATTTTAGATGCCAAGCCGGCTAAGTCAGGCAATGCGGTTGTGGTGAAAGCCGAAACCAACATGTGGCAGTCAACGGGTGTTGCAGGCCCTGATATGAAAATTGCGGCTGTTGGTGTTAAAGGGGTCCGGAATCTTCCGATCGAAGAGTATTTAAAACTTTCATGGGAAGAAAGAATTCCTCATCTTGCAGGCATGCGCTTCCTATCTACCAAAAATTGGACGAAATCGCCAGCTGAGGTTGACGAAGCGCGTGCGGCCATGGAAAAGGCTTTGGGAAGGCCCGTAACAGACAATGAATTGTGGGTGACGCTGGAAACTTACGAAGGCAACAAAATCCTGGCGGCCGATCTGCTTCGCTACAACCGCGAAGCGGAGCTTGTAACGCCGGGCATTTTCAGCCGCTCGGAATTAAGAGCAGAAACTGGGCGCAAGCCGTTCTGGACACGCGCGCGGAAAATGAGCGTTCTCAGAATTGCGCTCGGCGTCGTTCTGTTAGGAAGCATCCCTTTTTATATTGTCTATAAACCTTATCAGCATGATGTTACGGCTCTGGAAGGCACGCAGCCGCGCCTTTTGACGCCGCAGGAAATCGAGAAGCGGCGCCCGAGACGCCCAGCACCGGAAGCTATTGCACCGGAAATGAGCCCGAGTTTTAGGCATCCAACGACGAGCCGGAAATCTATTGATACCGGAAAAATCCGGATCACGTCCGAATGGACACCGGTTTTTGGCGACTGGAAGGCGATTTATAAAAATTACATCGTCGTTTTCAAAAACTCAGCCGGCAAGCAGTTCGAAGTGGTTCCGGATGCGCACGGAACGCCTGTTTTTGAAAACGAAAAGCGGGTTGGGAATGTTTTTAGCTCAGCACAAACCGGCAATGAAGTTTATTTTGTATCCCGTTCGGAACTGCATGAGCCCAATTGGCTTGCAATCGCAGGGCTTCTTGTTTTTTCCGTCGGCGGCATTTTTGGTATTCTTTTGTGGCCTGATATTGTTAGCTGGTTGAGGCGAAATCATTCGACAAAAGATAATTCCCATCTGCCAGATTCCCGCTCTGAATTAAGAAAAATGGATACGGAAGCAATTGCGGCTGAAACGGCAGAAGCGAAAATTCTAGCGGAGAAGTTGACCACGCCGCTCGATGCCAAGGGCAATGCGGAAATGGCCGCTCGATTTTTGAAGGGTGGCTATGATCAAGATGGTTATGGAGTTCCGGAAGGCGCTGCCATTCACGGCTCATTTGCTGTAAAAGGAACCCAAGGTTATTATAGCGAAGACGTAAATCCCGAGACCGGCCGCACGGGCCAGCAAGAATTTGTAGATGGTGTCAACCGATTGAAAAAATTTTTCATCAAACGTGAAGAGCGTCTTGGAAAACCAATCAAACTTATCATTAAAACCGGAATCGGCGGCCAGCATACGCCGTTTCAAGGTATCGCGGACGTGTTTCAAGTTGTGGATCCCGCAAGCGGAGATATTCTTGGTGAATATGAGCTTGGAAAAGATTACGAGAAAGCCTTGGAAAATATTGTGGATGAAAAACAAATCAGCTGGGATCAGATTGCCGTAATACCGAGTTCAAAGTCGGGATCTACCGATGAAACGATGATGATTTTCTCAGAAATTTTTTATGTTCTTTTGAAAAAAGTTGCCCAAGAAAAAACAAATTTAGAACCGGATTTCATGAGTGATGCAAAAGCGCACCCGGACATCCAAAAGTTTGCCGATACGGTTTTTAACACGCTTCACGACATTAATTTTGTTGATGGCAAAGAACGTTCTGCTCGCGATCTCTTCAAGATTGATGAAGTTAGATTTCGCAAATCAAGCCTTATTCAAATTATCGCTAAAAAGATGAATGGCGTGATGGGTGAAGCAAAAGTAAAAGAAATTTTCGCGACCGTCCTAGGCAATATGTTTTTTGAAACCACCGATCGCCCGGCTGAAAGCCGGCTTTCCGCATTTATCCGAAATTCCGGCCTTGATAAAGTTTTGGGCGACGATGCGCCCGGATTCGGCGCCATGTTCGACAATGTCGGCGGACGCTGGACGGGCGATCTGCACATGATGACATTTCTGGCTTACCATCGATTAAATCCTTTGGAATATTGGATCGGTAGAAATTCAGCCATTAAGCGTGGTGGAAACAGCGGAGAAGAAATTGGAAACCGGATTTTGAACGATGAAATTTCTGATGTGGCACTGATAGTTCCGAATCATCTTTTCTGGTTTGCAAAATCAGTGGAGCAAAACTTCAACGAAAGCATTTGGCAAAAAGGTTTCGCAAATTTGGTTGCCATCCGCGAAAGAGATTGGCAAAAACAGCCGCAATGGAGACGCTTTTTTAAGCAGCCAAACCGCTTGGTAATTAATTTGGCCGATATTCAAATGCCTCCCGTGGGTTTTAACGTCTTTGATATCGATGAATTGAATCTTGGGCAATCATCCAAAATTAAAAAAGCTGATAAACAATTTATCGCCGATCAAATCGGAAAATTATTTTCCATTTTTTATACTGCTACAACCGTCGTTGGAAACCGCTTGATTGCCCGCGCTTTGAAGGAGAAAGGTTTTTCCGTTAACGATGTTAATTTAAATGATTTGGATAATCCTGCAACAAAAATTGTACAGGAAAATTTATATACCCGGCAGCCTTATGTGGAATTAGGCAAAAAACTTTTGGAATCTTGGCTTCAAGATTTGCAGATGGCGGATGCAGTTGAACATGAATTCGCGCTGACGCAGCAAAAGGCCAAAGAGCTCAGTGTAAACCCGGTATTTGGCGGACAGGCGTTTCGAGCAAGCATTTCTTTAGAAGAAGGAATTTCTTGGCAGAATACCGACCGTCTTTCGAATCTTATTAAAAAGGCGATGGATTATGCGGACCAAAGCGGCCGGAAGTTTGTCCCATTTATTTATTTAGACGGGGATAAGTTTGTTAATTTGAAAAAATATTTAGTCGATTTCGGGATCGAATGGGTCATTCAGGGGACGGGAGATCAGCATATCAGCTATCAGCAGGTTTTGGCGAACCCCGATAAATTTTTACCATTTTTTGTTTCCTTTGTACCCGAGCAAGGAAAAGAATCCAAAGGCCTTCCGGCTATCGGATTTGCGAAAGGCTATCTTCATAACGTGAGCCCTCACATGGTCCGGGACATGTTCGCCGAAGCTTCATTTGGAGCATTGGTTAATAATCGAAAAGATCAGGGCGGTGAAGGTGTTTTTCTTCGATTGACCGATGATATCTACCATGCTCAAGTTTTACGTTCTGCATTTAGAAAAGCCGCCCAAGCCCGCTCTGAACTCAGGAATGCACTTGATTCAAACGCCATGTTTATCGATTTTGGCGGTGTTTTGGCGGACGAACGCAGTCCCGCATTTGCCGAGTTAGTCGCCAAAGGATTGATTGTCAAATCCGGCTTACGGAAGGAAGATCTGAGCGGAGATGACTTTAATAAGTTAAAAAATTTGCTCGTTCCGCATAAAGATGACCCTATTCGCGAAGCGCTTTACACGGATCCTGACGCTTTTTACCCCTGGTTTGAGTCAATTCGTGAATTTTTATCGCAAAAGGACGGATTTAAAGGGCTCAGCGAGGATGAATTTAAAGACATTTTTTTCGGAGAGCGTCCGGAAAATCCCGCCATCAAGCAAGTGATCGAGAAACTTTTGGCCATCAAAGATAACGGCGTCCATATCGGCGTGGTGGTGAATTTCGAATTGGCAGGCAAAGAACATTTACTTCGGTTTTTGAAGAAGCACTACGGAAATTTGTTTGATCCCCGGCTGGTGATCCTCTCATCCGAATTGGGCATGAAGAAAGGCAAAGCCCCCGAATTTTTCGATAAGGTTCTGGAACGATTCAGGTCTGTGATAGGCGAAGACGCCCGGAACACGGTTTTGATTGATAACGACCCGGATGCATTCGAAGGTGCGCGCCAAGCGGGTTTCGAATATTTGGTGCATTATGCCAAAGACGCAGGCAAAGCACCATTTACGGGCGACCAAATTCTGCAAGCAGCTGATCTTGATAGCGGTGCTGCGGTTCTCGAAATTCTTGCGAGGTCTGAATTAAGGGCGAGTAAATTAACTTGGACCGCTTTTTGGCAAACTATAGGCTCATGGTCATCTGTGCGTACCGCGCTTCGGAGGTTTGAAGATTTGGAGCGAAAATCAATCAAGCAAGCGATCGATATGTTAGTCAACACATTGGTTTATAAGAAAGTAGACGTGTCAAACTTATTAAAGTGGGGGTTGCCGAAGGCGATTAATCAGTATTCGCTGGATCAATTGAGGAGCATACTGCAATTGATTAATAGGTTAGCGAATAGTAGGAATTCAAAAGAGATTGAAATAGTAATTAGAAAAATTGATTCTATTTATGACGTTTTAATCCAAAACCTGTCTTCACATGATCCAGAAACTCGCCGGCTTGCGGTTATTGCTTTGGGGCATCTTGAAGATGACCGTGCTTTGCCGCATTTGGAGAAGCTAAAAGATGATTTCAGGCGTGTAGAAACTTTGATAACAGTAGAAACAGGCGAATTTGAAAACGTTGAAGTTTGGCCTGAGCAAGATGGCTACGAGGCAAAGCATGGTTTGGCTCCGTATGGTGGCAGTCACATGGAATCACGTCCTATTACAGAGCAGAGACCCGAGTTTGTTACTTTATTTGACAACAGGCCGGTTGTTAAAGGGGCGATCAATAAATTGAAGCGGAATATTACAATCAAGCTGATTCAACAGAAATTAAAAGAACAGCATTTGATAACAGCCACCCAGCAAGCAGTTCGGGATACCTATATAAATCTTGCCAATGAACCGCATTTCATCGACATGGCTGTAAAAATTCTAGAAACACACGAAGATTTTGATCTAATCGTGGAGCCTGGTGCTGGTCATGAAGAAAGCCATGTGGTGGATACAATTGAGGGATTGCAAGGAACTTACGAGTGGAAGGAAGATGTTTACGCTCCCGTTTGGGTTTGGGATTCGCTGCCCCAATTAAGTTTGATGCCAAAAAAAGAAAGACGTTCGGAATTGCGCGAAGAAAAAGCGCTCAGGGATGATATCGCAAAGAAGTTGACCGACAGTAAAATCAGGATTACACCGGAGGTTGTCAAAGAAATCGGCGAAATTTGGGATGCGATTTCAGAGCTTCATGCTGTCAATCAAGGCCGGCTTTATTTCCTGAATCAATTAGCGAAAGGTGTGCGCCCCGAGAAATGGGATGAGGCGATGATTGAGGCATTGGAAGAATTTCAGTCTTTGCACGGTGTTGTATTCATTCAGGCGGTAAGAAGTGTCCCGCAAGTTGAAGTTGAAGAAGCCCGCAAGGCCGATCACGATGCTAAAGGAAATAAGAAAGAAGAAGTCAAGAAACCTGCGCCAAAACCGGTCTTGACTGATGTTGAATTTGCTGCCAGCCCGGCTCTCAAACCTGTTAAAGCCAGCTTGACCAAGTTCGTTATTTCAGTTTCCGTAAAAGCGCCAAGCGCAGATTCGGTAACGCTTGAATCACCTTTTAAACCGGATGCTTCAGAGCCTGCCGCCGGCACAACGGTAATCCAGCCCAATCAACCCAAGCTTGGCGAGGGAAGTGCTAAGGTTTATTTCGTGATCAATCTCAACATACGCGGAAATGTCCGGCAATTTAAATTGGAGGTTGGTGGCCGGAATACATTGAAGCAGGTTTTGGCCGCTGTTGTTAAACAAGCTTTTGGTGCGGGTGAATTTGACAAAATAGCTCCTGAAATCAGCGAAAGCCAAATTAAAATTTTTATCACCAGCAAATTTAGGCATATTGGCAAAACGCCTATTTCTGTTTCAAACTTATCAGTCGATTGGAAAGATGCCCAAGATAAAGAATTGTTAAATATTTTGACGGGTATTTATACGGCCCAGTCTCACTCAATGCCGCAACTGCAGGTTTTGGGAGATTTGGTTGAAAATGACGCTGTCCAGATATTTGTTACCGATACAGTCAGGTCTTCAGAGCTTCCTTCGGCACGCAAAACTCTCAATAGCGACAAATCCGACATAAAAGCAAAAGAAGCCGCCTTGAAAACTTTGGTGGACAATGTTGCAAAGCCGTTCGCTGCCGCATTTCATGAAGTTGCTGCTACGCCTTATCCGGCCGAACGGTTTTATGCGGAGTTTAGCGCGGCGATCGAAGCAATGAGTGATTTGGATGCGGCGTTGAAAGTTCAAAGCGGGAAATTATGGCTGTTTGGTTTCCGGTATTGGGAGGAAAAACTCCAGGAAATTGTCAAGCTTGCCGCGAAAACAAAAATCGAATCAAAAAATTTGAAAGAGCTTTCAGAACTTTCCACGCAGCTCCACGCACGTTCCAGGGAAATTCAGGAAAAATGGCAGTCGCTGCAGTCGCAGTTTCAAGGTTCCGCCGCTTCTCAGGCGGAAGGAAAGCTGGCCGAAATGATTTCGGCCGGAACCGCAGCGCAAGTCTCGGAATTGAACGAGAAAATATCCAGTGCATTTTCAGCTTTGCGCAATGAAATTGCCGCACGGAGCGAATTAAGACGGCTTTCCGAGATGGATGCGACGAAGCTGATCTCCAAATATATTCGTATGAAGGCAACCGAAGCAGATGAAACGCTCGTGAAACTCATGGCGCGCGATTATGATTACCGTTCACGAGACAAAGAACATGCGCCGTCGCCGAAGCTTTGGTTTTTGTGGGGTCTTACGTGGGCACGGATGGCGTTTGAAAAGGCAAAGAAATCGGGTTCTAAAAATGAAACGGTTGTCATTGCGCGCGATGCACGCAAAATCGAACCCGAACTTGTCGAAGCTTTGACCGCAGGATTTTTATATGCAGGTTTGGATGTGGTATATACGGCAGAAGACGGCCCGAATGCTGCAACTTCTTATTCTTGGGCGGTGCGCGAGATACAGCCGCTCGTCAGTGTTTTGCTGACGTCGAGCCATGTGGCCAGCACGGATGAAATTCGCGGCGCAAAAGTCAGCATACAGGACGAAGAAGGCCGCTTGGCGAGTCTGACGACACAAGAAATCAAAGCAGTGTCGCTTCCGATGGTCCAAAAGTACATGGCTGATTACGGATGGATGGTGCACGATGCCGGCGAAAGGTCAGGTTATATCCGGGCGCTGAACGTAGATGTTAATACTGTCCGCATAACGACGCTGGTTGGCCGAGTTGCCGGTATCGGAGGTAGCGCGGCGAATCTTTTTAATTTGGCTGATCAATTGAGAAAGAGTGATTTCCCGGAAAAAGTATTATCAGATTGGGAGCAGCGGATCGCAGGGTATGTTATGTTTCAAAAGCCCTTTGAAGGGCTTAGGATTGCGATTGACGGTGCCCACACACCAAGCGGATATTTGGCGGAAGCTGTATTCAAAAATTTGGGCGCCGAAGCCGTTTTAATTAACGGCGATGTTCAGTCGATTACGGGAATGCACAAAGCGGATCCGTCTATTATGGCCAATCTTGAAGAATTAAGAACCAAAATGTCTGATGAAAATATTGATATCGGCCTCGCGTTTGATTTGGACGGCGATCGCGGAGCAATTGTGATTAAGAGAAAGGACGGCAGTTTCCTTGTGCTCCCGCCGGATAATTTAATGGCCATCCTCATCCCATTTTTGGTTAATCGAGGCGGTTATCATTCACGTTCCTCCGAGCATGTGGCGGTGATTAGTGATGTGCTTTCGACTTTGGGTGTTGCAGATGCAGCCGGGGAAAACGGAATTGAAACATTTATAACCGATTCCGGCTACCCGTTTTTGAAGGCAAAAGCCAAAGAATTAAAAGGGAAAGGTTACAGTATCCCCATGTTGAGCGAGCGCTCCGGTCATGCGTGGCTCGATGTGACCGGCGAATACGAAAATCCGATTGCAGTGGCAGTGCTTTCGGTTATTCAAGTTGCTCAATACGCCCAAGAACACAAAACACAAAATCCATTTCCGTTTGAAGCGGCATTCGAGCATTATGCAAAACCCTATAAACAATCAACGCGGTTTCAACCGCCGTTTCAGGCGTCGCTTTTGCAAAAATTGGCAGGAGATCCGCGCAACGATACGGGGTATCAATATAGCGATACAGCAACACCCAATCCGAAAATTATTGCGCTCGGCCGTGACCTGACGGTTGAAAAAGCAATTCAAGAATTCTCAAAAGAAAAAGAATTTTTATCGCCGGCCGGTATTTTTAAAGTCCGGGAAGTCATAACTTTCAAGGGCGAAGACGGCCTTTACCGGTTTGCGGATATCCGCTTCAAAGACGAAGCCGGGAAAGAGGCGGGGCGCTTCGTGATTCGCGCTTCATCCAACGACCCGACCTTTGTTGCTTCCTATGAAGTCCGCGTCAGGACCGAAGGCGGCGAAACGTTAGAATCGGAAAGCGTAAAGAATCGGTACATCTCAACCGGCGGCATCGTGTTTGATTGGCTTGAGCGTGAGCAGCTTGCGCATATTTCCGGTGATACTGTTAAAGACGGCAATACGCGCACAGAATCTGCCAGCTTGGCAGCATACCGTCAATTTCTTGAATCGCGTTCTGAATTAAGAGCAAGCACTGAAACAGTTCATCCCAAAGTGGCCGCGGCTGAAGCAGCATTCAATGCAGCGCAGGCGGCATTGACCGAAGCCGAAGCAAGCAAGCAAAAAGGAGCAATCTTAAATGCGCGTGTCGCATTAGCAGAGAAAGAGCTCGATCTTCGGCGGGCCGAGCTTCAACATTTAACACCAATTGCAGAAGAGCCGGATGGCACGCAATTACTTAATCCGAGCAAATGGGCTTCTGCGTCGGCCGCTGTCAATAGCGCAAAGGAAGGGCTTGAGCGAGTAATAACAGAACGTAACAAGTATACAAATCCTCCGGAAAGGTCCAATCCATGGAAAGTCCGCAGCGAGCTTCGGAATTCAAGGACAGCAAGCGCGGATTTCCAAAGGCTAAATGCAGAAGATGCCCTCAATATTACTGATACAAGGCTTTCATCTCTAACAAAAGCGCATCAGGCCATTGGAACCCAGCTTCAACAAAACCCCGGATTACGTTCCGAGCTTCACCGCTCCATGGCTGCTGATAAACTTATTCACGATAGTACCAGCCAAGGCTGGGTATTTGCGCGGAGCATTGTGTTCGATGAAGGGCTCGCGCCGTATTATGTTCAAATTGCAGCTCAGTCGAATGTGAGAATCGGATTTGTAACACCCACGCGTTCCGAACTTCGCTTTGTCGATGAACTCAATGCATCACTTCCCATTGATAGACAAATTTTATATGCCGCAACGCCTGAAAAATTAGCCAAACTCATGCGTTCGAAGGGAATCCGGACTAACATTTACTTTACGGATTCAAGCCATGAGGCAGAAATCGTGAGAAGTGAACTGAGTGATTATTTCACAAGCGTTGTTTTATTCACGGCTGATATGATTAGCAGTATCCGAGGCCGCCTTGGGAAAGCCGTCGAAGCTATCGATCAATTCATCCGTTCATACCAAATAGTCCTATCGCGCGCCTAATTAAGAGCTTTGATAAGCTGTTCTATAATAGAACTAAAAGGTATCAAAGTTATCTTATCATATTAAAAAAAATACCTTATATACTTGAAATAAAGGTATTCTAATGATAATATTTTCTTAATTTTCGGCAGGAAATTCGGCAGAAAAAATGATCCAACTCACAGTCAGGCGCAGAAAAGATCAATCCATTATCAAAAGCAGCCATTGTATTTTTCTGGCTCTGAAGCTTAAAACTTTGGAAAAGTCTGGCAAGAGAATCTCAGTTTTGAAAGGGATGTCCAACAAATAATGTCCGGCAAGCCATTTTTGAAGATTATTTCGCTCACACTCCTCATCACTTTTACATTTACTAGTACCGTCGGTTACACGGATTTTGCGTCTTCTGTTGCGCTTAAAAATTCCGAAGTTTATCACATACGGGCAAATCCGGAAGCGCACACTGGGTTCTCAAACGTGCGTTCTGAGCTTCGTAAAGCAGGCATTGAAATCCCCGCAAAACTGGAAATTCCGGAGGATGATTTTGGTAAAAAATCAGAATTACGACTTCCGGAGCAATCAACCGAACGGGCTCTGTCGAATATCAATTTTACCATCAACGGAGAACCGTATTCTTACAATCAGCGCATTGGAACTAAGAAACTCTCTTCAATCGTTTTGGATATTTTAAATATCGTCAGCCAAAAAACCGGTTTGCATCTCAAATTTGACCCCTGGTCCCATGTCCGTATTTCCGGTATCTCAATCAACGGAAGCAACATTCCGGTCAGTACGGATTGGTTAGTTATCCGTTTTGACTTAAAGCCTGCGCTTGAGAACGTGATAGTTGCCTCTACCGATCAAGTTCAAATTTCAATCGAAACTCGATCAGAATCCCGTTCTGAATTGCGAGCAAGAGCTTTTAAGGGTATGTCGCGGGGAGAACTTATTGCCAATACCTTGCTCATCGGTGTTTTTGTCGGAGGTATTGTCGGTTCTTTGAGTGTCCCGATTCTCGGCACTGGATACAACATTAAATCGACCGCCTCATCTGTTTTGATCGGCGTTGGTACAGGGCTTATTAGCGCTGCGATTACTTATTACCGCATGGTGCGCAAGGCGTATCAATCTGCTCCTGTGTTAAGTGCGCGTGAAATCAGAAAAAATCAAATTATTCACAGCATTGAAGAGAAGGTGAGAAATTTAAATTTAAGCGGTTTATTGCCTTCTGAAGATTTCATTGACGATGAAGTAGCAAATTTGAGATACCGTTTAATGAATGAAGCCACGACACAAGCTTTTGTTGAAAAAGTAACCGCCATTCTTAGCGAACACCAAGATTTCGTCCTGACCGTAAGTTCTGGTAAAGGCCGTGCAGAGGATGAATATTGGCTCTCTCCTCATGGCTCACATTTCATGATTGGTACAACTGATTATCCGGCGGAAGAACGTATGAGAAAGAAATGGGTTTGGGAGGAGTGGCCCACATTAACACCGCAACCTAAAACTGACCAACGTTCAGAATTACGCCACGCATCGGAAGATGACCAAACGCCGCCGCAGGCAGACGCTGACTTGACGTATCTTCAAAAGCTTCGCCACGGCGCAGATCCTAAGGATATTCAAGAGCCCGTGGAAGACGATACGCCGCACATTACTCAAGCCCGGCATTCACGTCTGCGTGACGGCGAAAAGCCCCGCTCCGAGCTGCGGCAGTCCAAACAGAAAGCTAAGAAAATTGAAATTATTGAAGTTGTGGAAGGTATCCAGGATTGGATGAATCTTTGGGATCGGATGCATTTTCATCTTGGGAATAATAAGCCTGGAGTAAAGGGTTATTGGTATTTTCTGCACGCAAAAATTAAGGAGAGTGACGACATTCAAGGCGTGGTTGTTTCTCAAAATGAAAATGGTGTTGAAATTATCGATTCTTATTATGGAACACGACGGTTTTTGAAATATCAAGACCTTCAGTTTATTTGGGCGGATAGTTATCCAACATGGCTTATTACTGTTAAAGCAGAAAACGCAAAAGCGGAAACAGTTTCTAAGCTCGTTCAAGAGTTTCTCGATAGCAATGCAGGTACGCCTTTGTCGAAACTACCATTATTGCATAGCCGTTCCGAGGTTCGTAAAGTTCCTTCGGAACCACAACTCGAGAGACCTGTGGATACGGAGCGTCTTCACAGGGCCGAGCTGCCCCGCGCTGAACTGCGCGGGGCTGCTTCGGTTTTGCCAAGCCATTTGGCAAAGTCCGAGCTGCGGGCGAGGTCATTCAGTATTTTGAAAGACATGTCACGAGGGGAGCGCGTGCTTCACTCCGTGGTTATCGGTCTTTTTACAGGTGGCATCGCCGGCGCGGTAAGCGTTCCGATCCTCGGTATTGGATACGGCATTGAATCAACGCCGCTGTATATTCTGATCGGCGTAGGCGCAGGGCTTATTGGTGCTGCGATTACTTATGTTTACACCTCTTTCAAGTATCAATCCGGCGTCCGAAACAACGCTTTCAAGAATTCGCGCTCCGAGCTGCGCGCGACTCTTGAAGAAATTTTAACTCAACTTATTCCTATGGTTCAGAAAGTGAAACAAAAATTTCCTCCTGTCTTGGTCATGATCAACCCAAGCGCTCCGGAATTTCATCAAACCGAAAAGGATATAAGATTTATTCACAGCAGCCTTATTCAAGCCCAATCAATATTTGAGCAACTGGAGTCAGATTTAGCAGGCTTCCAACGAAATATGCCCAATACATACCATCGGTGGAAGCAGCTTCACGGCAAAGCCCACGAAGCGTTTCTTTTAGTAGATTCGCTACGCTATGACAAACATCGGACTCGTGCTGAAGCGCCGACGAGTCCTACAGGCAAGGCGCTGTCAGAATTGATACAGGCTGTTAAAGATTTTTCAGATAGAAGTATCGCTTTGGCAAAATTAAAGGAAATACTCGATCCAAATCAACCCGATTCTATTCTCGAAGAACTTTCCCGCTCCGAGGCGAAATCAACGGCCGAGCTGCCCCGCGCTGAACTGCGCGGGACTGCTTCGGCTTTGCCAAGCCATTTGGCAAAGTCCGAGCTGCGGCAGAAGGATGTTCGTGAAGTTCTGGGGCTTATTTTGGAAAGCGTCCAGTTAATTCAGAGCAGTTCGCAGAAACTGGAAGAAACGGCGGCAACACAAAGTGAAAGAGATGTAGCGGGCGATGTTGTGCGCGCTCCGATTTTTAATAAAATCAAAACCGATATTCAAGTTGTACTTGATGCAGGATTAATCAATCTTAAGACTGTCCAAATCTTAAATTTCCAGTTTCAGAGTTTCGCTGCCGTATTAAGAGATTTTTCAACCAGAAAAAAATTTAATATTGTCGGTACGCCCACTGCGCAAACACTTTTATCTCTCGCGGAATCCTTTGAACAGTTAATCGGCATTTTTGAGCGGATTGAAATCGGGCTTTATCATTCGCAGGGCGAATCGGTTGTGGGGCAGGCCAAAGCTGTTGTGGCCGATTTGCGTTTATACGATATCGAAGCCAACCGGTTGGACCCAAAGCGCCTTGACGGAATGGTGATGCCGGATGGCACCGAAATCCACGCATTGCGCAATTTGAGTGATTTCATGGCGGCTTTTCCGGAAGCAGTCGATCAGATCCGTGAGCATTGGGACCGGCATTACGCCGTATTTCAAATTGACAACCCGATCTTGGGTTATACCGCTTATGTTGCCATTCACCGGCTTACCCAAATTCAGAGCAAAGGCCGTGTCCTAAACGGGCAGTGGCGCGCTACCGGCGGCACGCGAATTTTGAGCTATCAAAGCGATGTCGATGCGTTGATTGATGCTCTTGAACTTTCTCAGGAAATGAGTTTTAAAAATGCAGGTGCCGGTATTAATGGTTTAAAAATCGGCGGCTCCAAATCGGCTATCCGAAGCCACAAGGTTAATCCGGCGGTTCAGTCTCCCGAACGCGATGCGATTCTTGAAAGTTACGCTAAAGCAGTTGAGAAAATAGGAAATTTAATCGGCGGCGGTGTTTTAACGGGACAAGACATGAATATTTCGGTCCGGGACGCCGAACTGCTGTTTAAATTTGCGCCGACTTCAATCGTGCCTTATTCGGATGAAACCGGAAACAGCAAAGTCCCGACTCATCCGACCGGCGTTGGGATCATTGCTTCATTAAAAGGTTTATTATCAGAAATTTTTCCCGATAATCCCGAAATCGCGGGAAAAGTTTTCACAGTTCAAGGCGTGGGTGGTGTCGGCAGCGAAGTCATTCAGCCCATTTTGGATGAAGGCGGCGTTGTCATCGCTTCGGATGTAAGCCAGGGAAGGATCGATAAACTTTTCGAAGATCATCCGGCGCTTAAAACTTACGCTGACCAAAACCGTTTCTTTCACTTTTTGGAAGAACCGAAAACCGGCGGCGGTTATACAACCAAGATTTTTAATCCGGCAAAGCATTTCAAAGATGATTTTAACCGGCTGGGCGTTGATCATGTCGATATTTTTGTGCCGGCAGCCCGAGGGCCTGTGATTAATGCGGATGCTGCAAAAGAGTTAATGTTTGCCGGAGTAAAGGGCGTTGTCGGGTCTACGAATAATGTGCTTTATGATAAGGTGAAAGATGCGGAAGAGCTGAAAGCAGCGGGCATTACACCGGTTCCGGATTATATTTCCAATGCCGGTGGCGTCACCGGAGTTGACGGCCATTTGGGGCATGATTCTTCCGATAGTTCTATCGCGGCTTTAATCCAACACCGCACGAGAGTTATTTTGCAAAGCGCCAAAGCGGAAGGCATTACGCCTCAAGCTTTTGCTGACCGTGAGAGCCGGAAATTTTTTGAATCGCTTCCATTTGCCCCGCTTCCTACGGAAATTGTCGATTTAGAATCTTTAGTCCGTCAGGCCGCCGTGATTTTCAATAAAGGCCAGCTTAGCCATGCCGAAGCTGCTTTGCAGCTTGCTTTTGCGCAAGTCCGCGACGAAAATCAGAAACAAGCTTTGCAGTCTCTTTTTGATTTAATCACAAAAGCAGACCAGCGCGTGGACAGCAGCGCACGTTTCGATCTTCTTGGCGTTGTGGGGTCTACCGTCCCCGTTACTACTCATCGTTCCGAACTACGCAGCGCGTGGTCGGAATTGAACCTGCCGTTAAAAATTCTGACAGGAGCCGCTGCAGGTTGGGTTGGGTTAATTGTGGTGGGAACGATTATTGGCTTGACGCTTCTTGCGTATTGGCGTTTAAAACCACAAGCGACAAATCAAACGAGCGGATCTCAGGTTGCCAATGACAATGACGATGAATTTGACCTTATGAGTGCCGCGGTAGCAGGCAGTTCAGTCACAGACCAAAGTTCAACCCGTAAATTCAGATTGTGGATTGGTAATGTACTGTTGAGCATTTTCTTCCGACTTTTTGTTCGTGAAATTAAAGATCAAAATTCAACTCCAAAATCCAGTTCGGATGATGCTCACCGTTCCGAACTACGTAATTCACTGGTAAGGTTGGCGATTTCTGCCGGCGCGTCTGCTATTTCGGGGTTTGTTGTTTACCAGCTAACCAAATGGCTTTCGCATGACCCTTCAAAGCCGATGCAGGTAGCAATCGGTGTCAGTTTTATTTCTACTTTTCTCATATATCTCTTCCTGTCGCTTTTTAAAAAGAGCGCCGAAGCTGATAGGGAAGCCGAAAAGTTACTTGCCGAATTGGAAACGCAAGCCGGCAGCGCCGAGAAATCCGAACTTCGTGCATCCGAATATTCTGATTTGGTGTATGCCGGTTCTCAATATATTGCCGGCGGTTTATTCGCTGGTGTCATTTCGTTAGTCACTTTAGTAATCAAGCGAGGATTTTCGGCATTCGCAAACCGGACAAATACACCTTTCTCTTCAGCAGCTTCAAAAGAGGCGAAAGTGACTCCGCAAGAGTATTTGCGTTCACATTTAATATCAGCTTTTGGCCGTGCACACCGTAATCTCGATATACTTCCGCGCATTGAGATCAAATTACATCCCGATCCAGATGAAGATATAGTCAATTTTAAATTTGATATTGCCAACGAAACGCTGATCATTGAAATATCGAATTTTACTTTATCGGCAGCCATTCGGGCTCCGGCCGTTATTGCAAAACAAATTGTTGCTTTGATTCCCGAGGATATTTTAAACACAATTTATCTAGGCCCCGAAGATGCAGAGGTAGTTGCCTCGCGTTCAGAGCTCAGAAATAATTTGGGAGGTTCGGTCAGCATCGCGAGTGACTTTTTTTATATTGTTTCTCAGTACGGCTTCGCAGCGCTGGGAGCCGGCCTTTGGGCGGCGCTGTGGGTTGTTCCTATTAAATTGTCGAAGCAAAGATCTGATTTTAAACTTGGCCGGAAAGCAGTTGAATTAAGCGGCCCATTTCATATTGCAATCAAGTATGTGGGCAGAAAGCAGCGTGTTTTTCTGATCGAGCCTTATTCTTACAAAATTGCAATTTCCGAGAAAGTGGAGGGGCAAACTTACTTGATTGCCGAACTCTATCGTGACGGAGATCAGCGTGTTTCCAATCTTCTTACTTTGGAGTGGCTGATAAACCGAATCAATCTAACAATGCCGAAACAAGCCGAAGCCGGCGCAGTGCCAAGCGCCCGTGTTTCAAAACGCGGGACCTTCTACTTCGTTACGGTTGCTCAAACAGCCGAGCAAAGCGGCCAGGCTGATTCTGATACAGACGGGATTCAGGAGCCGCGCAGTGAATTAAGGGCGACAGAGGCAACTCCTGACCAAGTGAATTCTGCTATCGACCGTTTGTTTGCCGATTATGTGAAATCATCGGGATCGAATATTGATAATCAGACGGTCCCAGCGTTCATTGATACACTGGAGATAAAAGATGTTGAGCGAGAAATTCAGGGTGGCTCCGGTGCAAGTGAAGCGATAGCTGTCACCGGCACTCAGCTCATGGAAGGAATCCGGGCTTTCCGATCGCGACAATCCGGCCGTTCCGAGTTGCGCGAAGAAACAGAAACTCCGAAGATGTCTGTCCGCGACAGAATATTGGATACGGTGAAACGCTTAGGCCAAGAAGGTAGGCTGCAAACAACTTTAACTGAGTTAGCGGCTGAGGCGGATGTCGCCTATGATACTTTAGTTAACTATCGGAAGTCCGATCCCGCTATTGAAGCAGTCATACAATGGGCTGTCACTGAAGGTTCGCTCAGAAATTCGAAAGACCAAATGGAAACTAAACCAGCCCCCACAAGGGACAGACTTCGCGTCGCGCTCCAATCAATGGTTCAAGGTAAAATTAAGCACCCGACGCTCAAAAGTTTGTCCGGGGCTTTAGGTTTGAAATTACCGAATTTGAGTACGTATCAAAGAACAGATTCCGGAATTAGGGATTTAATTTCAAAGATTGTGGTTCGGAGGAACGTAGGGCCATCCGCGGAATCTCAATTGGCCGCAACCAGTGAAAAATCCGGCATTCGATCTGAATTGAGGGCATCAAGTGCTGTTGTTGATGATTTTGCGACGCTCGGCGATATGGTTGATCGGAATGCGCGCACAGAGCTTGGCGGGTTTGTCTACGCAGCGGTTGAAAACCTGCGGTTTCCCAATTATGATGACCCCACGAGCACCATCCGTTTCTTTGATTATTTTGCGCCTTCTCAATCCGATCAAGTTCTTGGCACGATTTTGACTCAAGATCTTGTGCTGGCCGAAAGCGAAAGAACGGAAAAGGGCCAGGAGCTTTTGTGGGCGCTTCGTTTTATCGTTCCGAAGGTCGACCGGATTGCATTTGTGGTTGACAGCACCGGTGAAGCCGCTATCCGGGACGTGCTTCAGGGTATTTCAATCGATCATGTGGTATTTTCAAGAAGTTATCCGGATGCGCGCCGGCAATTAATCGAAAAAGGTGCTAATAAAACACGCATTCTTGCTTCTAAGCGCGAAAAAGCATTTTTTGAGCGTCTCGGCGAACGTTACAAAAGTCTTGTCGAGTATGTGTCGCGCGAAGATGTCAGCGCGCTTTATCGGGCGCTCGGCATCCGGGATATTGTTGAGCAATTGAGTATTCAGCTTCGCAGCGAATTGCGGACGCTCCGTTCGGCGTAAATCGTACGAATCAGAATTAAATAGGGAGGTAGGGCTGATTGCATATGGTTTTCACTCCACGTTTTCGCACAACCGCAATTTGCCTAGCTCTGATAGCTTCCCTGAGTTTTTTAGGCGCCCCTGAACTTTACTCAGCAAGCTCCAAAGTGTCGCTTCCTGCCGATATCGCGCAGATTAAGATTCCCGAAGAAACCGGCCGCATTTCGGAATACCATCCGGGCTCAAAGCCTTTCAATATCTTTTATATCCTAGACGCACACGTTAATTTTGAAGCTCAAAAAGCGATGGCAAAAATCATCGAGTCGCTCCACAAAGCGCGCGACATCCGGCTTGTTTTGGTCGAAGGCGGAATCGGCGATGTGAGTTTGTCGGAATACCGCGTGGGCCCTAAGGAGAAACGCGTTGAAATCGGCACCAAACTGATGCGCGAAGGCAAAATTTCGGGAGAAGAATATTTAAACTTCACGGAAGACTATCCGTTGCTCTTGTGGGGAATCGAAAGCCAGGTTTTGTATGACGAAAACCTGATTGCATTTACCAAAGTTGAGCCGCTCATGCAGAACATGCTAGACCAGCTCAAACAGGTCAGGATTGCGGTGAATGCCGTCAAGCCCGGTCTCTATCCGAAGGAATTTTTAGAATTTGAAACCCAGCTTGAGGATTTTACAGCCAAACACAACCTGCACCAGGAAGCCAAACTTCTTTTTCAGTTCGCCGCTAAGAAAAATATCTCGATTTCGGATTATCCGAACGTCGAAGTGCTTTCCAGTTTGATTAAATTGGAATCTACCGCCGATTTCGAAAAAGTCGATTACGAGCGCACACAATTGGTCCGTGAGATGCAGCGCCGCGTCGATGCCAAAGAACTGCGCGCGGTTTTGGATACGGAACACGGCGTTGAGAAAGACGCCAATAAGCGCGCCGATTTTTACGAAAAATTAATCGAACTTGCCGAAAAAAATTCGATCGATACCAATAAGTATCCGTCCGTCAAAGGCGCTATTCCGTATTTGAGGAAGCAGGATCAGATTGATTCGCTCGCGTTTTTCGATGAAAAAGCAAAGCTCACAGACCGTATTGCAGACGCATTTTTGGAAACACCGGAAGGGAAGCGGGTTTACCGGATGTCAAACGATCTCGTGATTCTGGAATCGCTTGTCAAATTGGAGCTCGTCCCTGAGCAGTATCAGGTTTTCATGGACGAGCGCGACCGCTTCAAAATCGCAGGATGGAAAAATTTTCTCAATGCGCAGGCCGGCGGGCAGGGAAAAAATATTTCGTTACCGTCTAATTTGGCGAAACTGGATGAAACACTCGATGAATTTCAATCTTTTTACCGCATCGCCAACATGCGCGACCAGGCGCTCGTGGAAAATCTCACGGAGAAAATCAAAGCTGACCGGGAACCCGAATCCGTTTTAATCGCGGGCGGTTTCCATAAAGAACGCCTTATCCGAAAACTGAACCGGATTGGCTTTAACGTTGTCGTAATCGCGCCGACTGTCGGCCTCAGCCAAGGCCCCGAACTTTACCGCCGCATGCTCACGGAAAAATGGGAAAACGGCCGCTGGTACATTAAAGGGGAATCTGACGAAAGCAGTGGTAAGGGATAAGATGAAACAAAATTATTTTCTTAAGTTAATTTCTGCACTGCTTGTAGTTTCGTTTTCATTTACAAGTTCTATCGCTTATTCCGACATTCCTTACCTGACCTCGGCGCTGAAATATAATTCTACGCTGCGTCCGGAATCGGCGGATATGGTGCCCGCATTCCGTTCCGAACTCAGAAAAGAACTTGATCTTCCGGAAGAAAAAATCTTAGAGCAGCATTCGCTCGCGGATATCACCGTCCAGTTTGTCAAAACGCTTTTTAATCCCAGGTCGGAATTAAGATCCAATATCGGCCCTGTATCCGAAAGCGAAGTTCGGTCGCTGATCTTCCAGCACATTAACGGCCTTATGACAATTCCCATACTTCATTATTTATCTAAAGCGGGTGTTTTCTATCAATTCGGGTCTTGGACACAGCCTGAATCCTTAAGTTTAGCCAGTTTAGAGTCAAGGTTTGCATCGTATGGAGAAAAATTTAATGCAGGCAACATTTACGGAGCGATGCGGACGCTTGCCCTGCAGGGGTGGGTTAGGATGTGGGGCATTGACCAGCAGACCGTTTTTTCACTAACGGAAAAAGGGCAGATTGCGGCATTGCTTGCAAATGCCGGCTATTTAGAAACACCGGTTAAAGGAATCGCGGACGTTGTAAGGCTTCATGAATATTTTCATCAACCAAGCCAAGACGGGCGCTACGTGGAACTTAAGCAGTATAAGGCATTGGTTGAACAAAGTGCGCGTGGATGGAGTTTGCCAAGCTCATCCAGTCCTATATTCAGGCACCATGATTCAAGGGTAGTGGGCAGGGTAATTGAGGAAGTACGGACTCAAATCGACGGTATCATCATGAGCGCAACGATGGTGGCGCTCGGTATGCCTGTTTATCGCGATGTTGACGGCGAAATTGTCCAAGTCGGAGAATCAATCTTTAATCAATTAGAAGCTCAAAACAATAGTTTTGATATTGGGCTCATTTCCGAAAGCTTTCAGCGCGGTTTTATAGACGCAGCATTCGACCTGTTGGCAATACATAGTCTGGCCGAGCGGCAGCCGCATCAGCGTCATCTAGTCCGCCTCACACCCAAAGGGCTGTCGTTTATGAAGAAAGTGGGCAGCTATGGCGTTACGACATCCTATTTAAAATCCTACAAAGTTTTAGACCAAATGCTTTTTGGAAATCCGGATCCGCTTGGTATTGACCGGGACGGCCACATTGACCGCGTGATGGATATCTGGGGCAGCAGCTTTGCGCATAAAGCTTATATCCAAGATATTATTGCGCGGGTTGACCGGATTTTTAACGCGCCTATTGAAGCCCAGCCTGCCGGAATTGCGGATATGGGCGCAGGCGACGGGCATCTTTTAAAATTAACAGTCGATCACATTATTCAGAACACTTTGCGCGGCAAACATCTCAAGGAACATCCGTTGGTTGTAATTGCTGCTGACTACAACGAAAAATCCCGCCTAAGAGAAGCAAACACGTTAAAAGCATTTGAAAATACCGAAGGTATCGTCACGGATGTGTTGTTCGGCGATGTTACAAACCCGGAAGAGTATGACGAAGCAATTAAGAAGAGCATGGCGGACAGGCGTATGGTTATTTATGACCGCGAATTGCGGATGAACCGCCCGGTCGGCGCCCGGGATCTTCTGCATATGCAGATGGTTTTGCCTCACGAAAGAAAGCTGAAAATTAAAAGTATAGACGAAGCAAGAGAGATTCTTAAAGAAGCTGTCTTGAAAACAGACAGAGCGCTTCTTCAGAGCATTCTTAACATACAGCCCTTGCCTGAAAATCTTGATGACTTGAGCGAGTTAATCGCTACACGATTCAGGACTTCCTATTCTGATAAAGGAAAATTAGTGCCCGCGGTTGTAGCGGCGGCCGACCTTATCAAATTTTTCCAGCGCTGGGAAAAATATATTAATCACGGCTTAATTTTGCTTGAACTTCATACCGCCGACCCTGATGTTTTCTTGTCTTCAGATGATCCGGTGACGGCAGTTAACAAAGCCGCTCAAGTGCCGGCCTCCGCTTATTGGGGCACCCATTGGATTTCACAAACCATCATGCCTTATACCGAGTATCGCTTAATTGCGGCTCTTTCCGGTGTGCGTACGAGGGATGCTAAACCATTTCCGAAGCCTGAATCGGGCCTGCCCGCTATGATGAGCTTAACGACTTTCCTTCAAAGGGAAGCCAGGTCGGAGTTGAGAACGGGAGACAAGTCCAAGAATCCGCTTTTAGATGGTCAAATATTGCCTTGGTGGATTGCTGTGCCTACTCTTTTAACTGCGGGCGCCATGATCACAGTCGCTGTTTCCGTTATTTTTACCGTCAATGTCATGAAGGAACTGGAAACTCTAAGTATCGTCAGTTCTTTAAAACCAAAACCGAGGAACAAAGAAGCAGATTCTTCGCGCTCAGAGCTGCGGGCAAGAGTTCATGCCGGTGATTTTGCCAACCTAACGCCGGATAACGATGATGCCGCCAGCCGATCGGCAATTACCTATTTGTCCGATGGCCCCACTTTAACCTGGCTTAACGAAACGGAATCCGAGAAAATTTATAACCACCTTAGGGAAAAAGGTTTTCTGAAACCAAGCGGTTACGTTACAAGCAAGGTGACTGATCAAACTCAGCCAACTGACCTAAATTTACCGAAGAAATATTCTTTATTTGAGGCGAAGGTTCTCGATTATCTGCGCAAGGTTCATAGAATCGATAAAAAGCAGAGAGTTTGGTACCGCCAATATCCGCGCTGGATTTCGAAGCACAAACTGCTGTCGTTCCTCATCGCGATGGTTGTTGTGCTTCCGATCTCAAGTGCGGCCTATTTTTGGTATATGGATCCGGTCCGCGCCGCCGAGCGTGCGCTTAAAGAAGCGAAAGGTACCGACTTGCCGATTGTGATCAACGATCAATTGGGCGGAAAATTCGGCAACAATGCGTATTTGCAGGACAGGATAAAAGAAGCCCTTTCCTTTTCGAGCATTAAATCTTTACCGGACATCAACGACAAAATTATCCGCATTGATATCCAAGCAGGAACAGACGGGCGCGACTTCGCTTATTTAATCGTCCGCAATGATGCGAGCATGGACGTCATGCGCCTTCGCGATACCGTGTTGAGCGAAAGGCCCGAATTTCTATTTGCAAACGGTGAAAATCTTCAGCAGCTAATCTTAGGGGATGCATACGAAGACTTTTTGTTCCAGAAAAAAGTAATCGGCCTGTTTTATGCGCTTGGAACTTCAATGTTTTTTGTTATGATTCCGGTCGGAATCGCGGTTTGGGTCGGGTCACGTGGCCGCCGCGAGGACAGCCAAAAGCTTGCCCGGTTGGCGGCACAAACCTTGACTTCGCGTTCCGAACTTCGAAACGCCGAAGTGGATACGCTCATTTCAAAAGTCCGCGCGGGCGATGACCATGCAGCCGGTGAGTTGATTTCATTCATTGAAAACGGCGGTGAAGTTGCGGAATTGATTCATCAAAAATTGGACGCCATTCATATCGAGCAAAAACCGCGCCGAATCGGCGTCACAGGCGCGGTCGGTGTGGGCAAAAGCACGCTGGTCGAAGACATGATCGTACAATACAGGCGGCAGGGAAAACGCATTGCGGCGATCGCGATTGATCCCACAAGCCCCGTTACGGGCGGCGCAATTTTGGCGGACAGAATGCGGCTTTCCCGCGAACTGCTGACGGATGAAAATGTATTTTACAGGAGCATGGCGACGCGCGGCGGCGTTGGCGGCATTGCAAAAACAACCGAACAAGTCGCAAAAGTGTTTGATATTTACGGAGTTGATTCCGGAACTCCAAAGGATTTTGTTTTCATCGAAACCGAAGGTGTCGGCCAATCCCAAAAAGAAATCCGGAAAATTACGGATACCATGGTGGCTGCGATTCCGCCCGAGTCAGGCGATATTTTAACGCTCAGCAAGGACAGCTACTTGACCGTTGCGGATGTGCTGGTTGTCAATAAAGCCGACCGAAAAGGTGCCCGCGAAACGGCGGAAATTGCAAAGCGCGTTTTCCAAAAACCTCAAGCGAAAGACGAATGGATGCCGCCTGTGATTGAAACGGTCGCGATTGAGGGCGAAGGCAAAGGAATTTCGGAACTCATTGATGCCGTCAGCCGGCACGGAGAATTTTTAAAAGTACATTCCAAGCCGGCAGCGGGCCCTGCTTCGGAATTTAAATTGGCGAAAGGGCGCGCGCTGGTCGTGGAACTTGGAGATAAAAATCGTTCATTAGCTGCCGCGGAGTTTTTCCGCTCAAAGGGTTTCGAAGTGATTTATGTCCGGGAAACATCGGAAAATCCGGAAGCAGCGCGTCATATCGCGCGCGCCGCGATTGATGAAGATGCGGATATCGTGTATTTGGATCCCCAATCAGAAGAAGACATGCAGCTGAAGGGCCTCCTTGCGCATGAAGTTTCGAGTTTGAAAGACCGCGCAGTTGTTGTTTATGGCGGCCAATCTGACGGTGATGTAATTTATCAGGTTTTTGAAAATAAACCTGCCGGCAGGATTTTGGATGAGAAAAATTTAGCGGATTATCTCGAAAAGTTTTCGGCTAAAAGAAGGGTTATTGCCGCTTCCGGAAAATCCGGTATCACAATGCCGCTGATCTGGTGGGAAACCCGTCAGTTGTTAAATTTGGTCAAGCAAGGCGATCATCGCGCCGCTGCGCGGCTCATGACTTTTATGGAAAGTACCGGTGAAGAAATCCGGCCGGTTGTTGTTTCTGAAATTCAAAAACTGCCGCGCAATTCTTACCGGATCGGAATCACGGGGCCGCCCGGAGTCGGTAAAAGTTCATTTATCGCAAACCTTGCCGGCGAAATCAGGCGAACGGGTCTTCGGGTTGGAATCGTCAGCGTAGACCCGTCATCAGACTCTTCGGGCGGGGCATTTCTCGTAGACCGGTACCGCATGGGTAATTTGGCGGATGACACGGGCGTCATGATCCGAAGCGTCAGTTTGCGCGACGGCCAAGGCGGCATTGCCAAAACGACGGATGAAGTTGCCAAATTAATGGACCACATGGGCGTGGATGTTGTTTTGATCGAAACCGAAGGCGCCGGCCAAACTCAGGATGAAATCAGGAAAGTTTCCGACACGCTTCTTTTGACTTTAAGTCCCGCTTATCTGGGTGAAATTCAGACCATGAAAGCAGGTTCCATGGAAACGCCCGATATTGCGGTATTAAACCAGGCGGACACGGAACGCGCGTTTGTCGCCATTCACGACCTCGAAGCCGGTCTTTCAACACAGCCTGCGCGTGAAGACGGATGGCAGCCGCTTGCGGTTCAAACCGTTTCAACCGGCGAAAAACAAAAAGGATTTTCAGAACTTTTACTCCGGATATCGGCGCATTTGGCTCATTTGAATCAAAAAACAAAACCGACCACTAAAAGAAAACTTGCCGAGAAAGAGCTTATCACCGTTCAGCAATCGGTTCCGTATTTGGTGCAAATCCTCCGGGAGACACACCATCAAAAGGTGATTGCCGGAGAAATTTCAAAAATTGCGGAGCCCATGATTCAGAAAGCCAGGGAGAGCTGGCTTCAGGACGACAGGTTAAAAAGTATTGCCAAAGAACGCGTCAGCATCATGATTCCTGTTTCCAGCGCGGCGTCATTCGGCCTTCCTATATATGAAGATAAAGATGCAAAACTAAAAATAGCGGTCTTGGAACTGCCGGAAAACCTAGGTGTTATTGAATTCATTGAACCCGAGGATCCCGATCATGAAATGTCCAAGTTCCTCCGTGAGCGCGGCGAATCGATCTACAGCATCGGGCTTTTAGACCCCAACGAAGCGCAGCCGGTGCCGCGCATTTTTGATTTCGGCGATGTACCGGCCGTTCAGGTGCCGGGCCAATATCCGTTCCGCCGGGGCGCATTTGCGACTTACAAATCTGTCACGCCGCGGCAGTATGCGGGTTACAGCACGGCACGTGAAACCAACGAAAGATTCCGCCTGTTTTTAGAAAGAGGATTCAAAGCATTCAGTCTGGCGTTTCAGAACGCGACGCAAGTCGGCATTGATTCCGATGACCCGCGCGCGATTTACAACATCGGAACCGAGGGCGCACCGGTCGATTCGATCCGCGACATGGAAACCATTTTTGACGGAATCGACATCACAGACGGCGAAGTTTCCACTTCGATGACGATCAACGCATCCGCAGGGCCGATTTTGGCGATGTATATCGCACTCGGCACGAAACGGCTCATGCAGAAAGACAGCAGTTTGTCAGAAGCCGAAGCAATCGAACTCGCCAAGAAAACACTCCGCGGCACTGTCCAAAACGACAACAACAAAGAAAGAACCACGCGCAACAATTACGGTATTTCAGCGAAGGGCTCCATGCGTCTCGCAAACGATATGTTCGAGTATTTCGCAGGTTCGAGGTTCAACACGATTTCAATCAGCGGTTATCACATGCGCGAAGCCGGCTCATCGGCCGTTCAGGAAGTTGCGTTTACGCTGATGAACGCGATTTTGTATGCGCAGAATTTCTTCAAAAATCAGCGCCCGGGAAGCCAAGTGACCGTGAATCAGGTGCTCGAGCAATTTTCATTTTTCTTTGATTCGCTTTTGATGGACGAAACCGGCGAAACCAAAACCTACGAAACCGCCAAGTTCCGCGCTGCGCGCGAACTGTGGGCTATTATTGCCCGCCATATTTTGAAAGCACGCGATGAAAATAAAAATAAAGCGCTGATGTTCCGGGTACACACACAGACTTCAGGCGTTCCTTTAAAAGGAGATCCGGAAGGGGTGGATGAGCCGGCCAATATCGCCCGCATTTTGGCGGAAGGCCTGGTTGCGGTTGACGGCGGCACGCAAACGCTTCATTTGGATAGTTACGATGAGAACAGGCGCCTGCCATCCGAACATGCCGCAAAAGTCGCGCTGAGAAGCCATGAAATTTTAAAGCAAATCGCAGACAAGCAAGTGGATCCGAACGGCGGCAGTTATTTGCTTGAAAAATACACGGATGAAATTATCAATCAAGCCGCGGCGCTGATTCAATTTTTGATTCAATTAAATGAAACCGAAGGCCAGGAAGCGGTCGAGCAGTACATGCGCGACGCCATTCAGGATGAAGTGACCAAAAAAGGAATGCTGCGGGAAGAAAGACTCACCAAACAAGGATTAAAGGGCAAGGGGCAAGGGGTAAGGGAAGAAAAAGCGGAAAAAGTTGACATTACCGAAGAAATGCTGCGTGAGCGGATGGGATCTTACGAGGAACGCCGCGCCGAAGTTTTGGGTAATTTAGAAAAACTGAAACAAACACGCGACAATGAAAAAGTACGGAAAGCCTTGGCCGAGATTACAAAAGCAGCTGAAGAGAATGAAAATGTGATGCCTTACTTTATTAAAGCCGCGCTCGCGGAAGCAACCGTCGGTGAAATGATGGATGCCGTGCGCGGCGTATTTGGTGATTTTAAAAAGAGCGTATTTCCGTCTAAAACGAGCCGGCAAGCGCCGATCCGGAAAATCGAAAGCAAAGTGCCCGTCCGCATTTTAATGGCAAAACCGGGCTTAGACGGCCATGACCGCGGCATCAATTTGGTTTCCGCCGCGTTTAAAAATGCCGGGCTCGAAGTCATTTATGCGGGGCTTCGTCAAACACCTGCCATGATTGCACGTGCCGCAGTTGATGAAAACGCCGACATCATTGGAATTTCAAGCCTTTCGGGTGCGCGGCTTCATTTTGTACGCGATTTAATGAATGAATTGGATCAATACGGCGCCAAAGATCGGATCAAAGTAATTGTAGGCGGCATCACTGAAGATGAAGGCCCTTATCTAAAATATTTGGGCGTTGATCAGATTTTCGATCCTAGTCATCACACCGGAGAACTGCATCAAGCACTGGAATATATTCAAATACTAGCTGATTCAAAAGACGGCCGGCAGGGCTTGATTCAGAGCGTTAAATCTGAACTGCGCAATTTATTCAATCCGCCGTGGCAAGGAGATGGAAAGGAACCATCACAAGCAGCGAGGGAATTTTTCCGATCGACCGAAACCGACATGTATCAATTGTCGCTGGATAAAACAGAAAGGATCGCGGGCCTTAAACGCCAAGAGGGCATGCCCGGGATTCAAAAAATTGTTCATCTCGGCGCAGGAACCGGGAATGGGACCGCGCGTCTATTGAAACTTGCCGGTATCAATGCGCAAGTGATTGCAGCGGATATATCAAAATCATTTTTGCGTCACCTAATCAAACTTCTTCCGAAGGACTTATATCCCAATTTACGCGTCTATCTCCTTGAGAAATTAACCGAGGGAAATGGGCATCAAAATATTTTCGAGGCACTCGGCCCTGCTTCCAGAGGTTTGATAGATCTCGTGTATGCGCCTAATCTGATTCATACGGTTGCTGTCAACCAGATTGCGCATGTCTTTGAGGGAATTGCCAAAACACTTCATCCGGATGGTAAACTTGTGTTATCAACACCCGGCATTTTAAGAAATGACCGCGAAATTGGCGTAGAAGGTTTTGAAAACCTATTGATCCAGGTCCGCGCGAGGGCGCTTGAGATTCTGAGTTCAGATGGCCAATACAGCAATCACCGGAACTTGACCACGAACGGCCATGCGGGCCAATTTCAAAAGGTTTTTCCCGCTCACCGCCCGCTTGAATTTTATACGAAGGCTTTAGAATCAGCCGGACTTTCGGTCGAAACCCTAAAATTTGACCCCGTTCAAACAACCCGCCAAGATCTTATCCAGTTTTTCACAGCAGCTCCCTTGGCGGAGGCGATTTTGCCGGAAGTGATCGGATCAGAAGCTGAAATTCAAACAATCCGAAAAGAAATCATTACACGCGCTTTTAAAGGCGTGCTCAAGGGACATGAAAAAGATCATTTCTTAATGGATTGGCTGTTTTTGAAAGCAAAACCCGGAAAAACAGGATCCCGGAGCGAGTTAAGAGCCGCAAAAAGCGTTAAATCTTTAGAAATTCGGACAATGGTCATCGCATTCGTGGATCGCTTAGCAGAACGCGTGATTAAAGCAGCAAAAGCCATGGGCATTAAAACCGTTATTTTGTATACCGATTTGGACGCACAGAAGAAAGTTTTAAGCCTGGCGGATGAAAAAATACAAATTACCAGGATCCAGAACAAGGCATTCAATATCCGCGGAATTTTAGATGCCGCCAAGCAGGCCAAGGCGGATGTCATTCATCCGGGATTTGGTGTTTTGTCGGAAACACCGGAATTGATCAGTGCCGCAAAAGAAGCAAATATCAGAGTTATCGGCCCCGATCATCAAACCGTCAGCGCGGTACGGATTCATCCTCTTAAGTCCGAAGGCAAGAATCCGGAAACCATTAAAGAGCGTATTCAGCGATATGGAATCAAAGTGCCGCCGTCCTCGGAATTTACCGTCGATGGGCCTTTGGAGGCAATCCGGGCGGCAGGCGAGCTGGGGTATCCGGTTTTGGTGAAATCCGCGGTTGGCGGTGTTGACCGGCTTTTGGGCCTTGTACAAAACCAAGATGAAATGCGGCGCATATTTAACGAATTGGCACGCAACGCTGTTTATCATTTCAGGCATGACGGCCTTTTCATAGAAAAGCTGGTTCCGGAGGTGCGGCACATTGAAGTTCAGTTTGCAGCCGACCAGTTCGGCAATGTCTCGATTTGGCCGTTTCAGGACGGTACTATTCAGCGCCGTTATCAAAAATTAATCGAGGAAACCCCGCCTGCCTTGATGTCGCAGGATAAAGATGAGGAAATCAGGTCCGCTGTCCGGACAATCCTGGCCGGTTTGCGCAAAGACGGCTTGATGTATCAGACCGTTGGCACAATGGAATTTCTGATGACCCAATCCGGCGAAATTTATTTTCTGGATATCAACCGAAATATCGATAACCGAGAATTTGTCAATCAGGATGGAAAACCCGTTGATTTGATTCAGCTTCAGATCGCAATTGCGGGCGGACAATCTCTTCCGGATATAAAATTGCAGCCGGATATCAAATCACAGGATCACACGATCAAACTGTCGGTTTTTGCCGAGGATTTCGCCCATGATTTTTCAAAATATCCGGAAGCGGTTATTGAAAAGATAGCCTTGCCTCCTGCCGGGAATGGCGTGGACATCCAACTTCATATCAAGGAGGGAGATAAGATTCATATCAGCAGAAGTTCGAGCCTTGCCACGCTCACCATCCGGGCAAAAACCCGAACCGAAGCTATTGAGCGGTTAAAGGAAGCGCTGGATCAATTTGAGATCAAGGGTCAGTTAAACGGAACGCCCATCAAAACAACCCTCCTTCTATATAAGCAGCTGGCTGTCATGCCGAGTTTTATCAACGGTGAATTTGATACCAATTATTTAGCAAAACTCGAATCCGCTATTTTGAAATCCAAACATGATCCAAAGTTTCCAAAAAGCAGAGATGCCTTTGATGATCCTGATTCGATTTACGAGGAAGCGCTTCACGCCAACCACGGCGTTTGCCCGCTTTGCCACAAGCATCATTATTTGCCGGCCCGAAAAAGGCTCGCCATGCTTTTAGACAAAGATCAGCCGTTTGAAGAAATGAATGCTGGCCTCGAACCCGTGGATTTTCTGAATTTTAAAGGCAAGAAAACTTATGCGGAAGACATCGCCGAAAATCAGGAGCGCATGAAAGAAAAGGACGCCATCGTGACCGGCGTTGGCTATATCAATGGCCGCAAAGTAGCGATTGCCGTTTTAGAATATTATTTTATTGCCGGAACTTTTGGTTCCGTCATGGGCGAGAAAATCGCGAGATTAGTTGAACGCGCCAATGAAGAAGGTCTGCCGCTCGTGATTGTGTCGCAGTCAGGCGGCGCACGCATTTTAGAAGGCAATACTTCAATGATGCAGCTGGGCAAAGTCAGCGTTGCGATTGCCAAATACAAACGGGAAGGCGGCCTTTATATTTCATTGATGGCAGATCCCACGCTTGCCGGCCCTGCCGTCAGTTTCTCTAACCAGGGCGATTTGCTGTTTGCAGAACCCGAAGCCCGGATCGGATTTGCCGGCGAGCGGGTGACCCGGGAATTTTTAAGAATTACCGAAAAAACCGCTCATTTACTGGGAGCCGATTTTCAGAACTCAAAAATTTGGTTCGAGGGGCTTTTAATTGACGGAATTCTGCATCGGAAAGACCAAAAAGCCCGTTTATCTGTCCTGATCGAAAGGTTTTATCAAACGGGCCGCGATCAAGAATTGCGCGGAAAGTATCGAGCCGTTCCGGCAGTAGCATTGCCAAAAATTCCCAATGATTTTACACCCAAACAAAACGGCCGCGCAGCGATTGAAGTAGTCAAGTTAGCCCGTATTAATGGAAAAGACCAATTTAGGCCGCGTGTCATGGAATATATGAATGCGTTAGGCCGGTTTACGGTATGGCCCAATCAAAAAGACCCGGCAGTGGTGGGCGGCGTGGTTCGCATGGATCATGGAAAAGAAGTGGTAGTGATCGGTACACAAAAAGGCCAAGCTGGTAAAGTCGAAAGGAAAAAATACCCGGAGAACGAGACAGGTTCGTACCTTTACCAGTGGGAACAGGGACGGCTGCATTCTGCAATGCCGCTCCATGGCGGTTACCAATTTTCACGCCAGCTGCTGAAGCACGCGGAAGCAAACGGCCTCCCCGTGATTACCTTTTTAGATTTACCGGGCGGTTTTTCGGGGCCGGAAGGTGAAAATAACGGAATTGCCAAAGAAGTGGCGCTCAACCTGCTTACATTTGCCAATCTGACGGTGCCCGTGATTATTGTGATTACGGGCGAAGGCGGCTCAGGCGGCGCGATGGCGCTTGCGCTCGGCAACCGGGTCTTGATTCAAGAGAACGCCTATTATTCCGTGATTGCTCCCGAATCGGCTTCCAAAATTATTTTCCGGGATTATGATCCAGAACACGTGGCTTTACTTGCCGATTCATTGGCGTTGACACCGGAACGTTTGAAAGAGCTTAAAATCGTGGATGAAATTGTTGAAGAGCCGGCAGGCGGCGCTCACCTAGACCACAATGCCGCGGTTCAAAAGATGGTTGAAAGAATCCGCGTTAATTTAGAAGCTCTGTCCAAATTATCCCCGGACGAAATCCGCAACCAGCGTTACTGGCGCTTTCGAAATCTTGGCTACTATAGAGAAAATGGGGAAATTTTCGAATCAACCATCGAGCCATCTCGGGCTAAGCGTTCGGAACTTAGGAAGTTTGAAGATACCCTTACCGAACAGTTGCTCACAAGCGGCCTTCAAAAAGGGCTTATTCAACTACAAGGTCTCATACGGGCCAAACTTTCGGAAAAACCAGGAGATCCGGTTGTGGTCCGGATTGCGGGCCTGTCAGGCAGCGGCCAAAGTACTTTTTCACAAATCATCACAAAGCAAGGGACTGCCGGCGTTCTTCCAGAGGATATTCAGTATATCGAAAGTGATGACTATCTTCCTCCGACCGTGCCGGAAGATCAGCGTATCGTGGATGAAGACGGATTTCTGTTTGTGCCTGATGCGGATAAAACATGGATCGATTATGTTTACGTGAATCGTTTTAAGAAGGATTTAAAGCAGGCATTATCCGGAAAGAAGATCGTGTTAGTAGCTGGTGTTTTCGGGGATTTACTTCTATCAAGGGCGAAGCCCGAGTTGTCCGTCGTTCCGGATATTCAAGTTTTAGTTGAAACCGATGACAAAGTTCGCCGCGACCGGATCATCCGCCGTGAATCAAGCGATTTGACGCATCAAACAAGCCAGATGCTCTTTAACGAATTTGTGGCAGGCCTCAATCCGGATGCGGGCCGTGATTTGATTATCCAAAACAATCAGGAGGTTGAAGCTTTTAAGCCAAAGCCGTCCAAACCGGCAGAAAGATCGGAGCTTCGCTCAGATTTCTTTGAGAGTTTAGAGACTCGCCCGGAAGCTTTGGAAAATGATTCGGATGAATTTGTAACCATTGCCGATCAAGTTTCGCCGGATGAGTTGACCAAAAACGAAGAGGCAGTTTCCGCGTCTTGGAAAGTCTTTACGGGAAATGACTCTGCGGTGAGCTCGGCGCCAAAGAGCACTGCCGCACAAGGTATTATTATTCCGCCCAGCCTCTTCTTTGATGAAGGGCTTTCGGCGTTTGCGGTCCCATTTTTAAAAGCGTTTGGTGACCAGGTGACTTTTTCGGTTATTACTCGGGATGAGAAGGATAAAGATTTACTTTATCGTTTAAACCAACTGCTGCCGGCTTCCGGAAAAATCATGATCGTCGGCTCCGCAAAGGATGCCGCCCGCCGCTTTACATTAAGAAAAATCTTTGATGTCGGCTACCTAACTTTGGAAGGTTCGTCCCGGGAAATCGAAGTTGTGCGGGAGGATGTAAGCCCGTTTCTTAAGCAGATTCGGATTGTCATTTTGACACAGCAGGCATTAGAAGATTTGAAGGTGAAATTTAGCACTGTTGCGCTTGCAGATAAGATGAGTAGGACTAAGCAGTTGTACAATAGCATGACTCGGGCAGCGTAGTTTTATACTATATATTCGGTAAATAAGCCCTTATAGATGTAAAAAACTACCTAATATCTTAAAAAAAATTTGACTTGGTTTAAGCTGTATGTTACCTTGTGCTTGTCGTAAAAATCTGATTGAAAGGAAGAACTTCCGTAATACCCATGACTTTCAGTTGCGGTTCTACAAATAAATCCACCCGACAATAAATCCCAGTCTTATTACTCGGGGGAGCTTTGGCTCTTTAAGTCAAAACTTTAAAAAAGTCAGATAACGGAAAAGAAAAACTATGAAAATGAAAAATTCGCCGGCAAAATCAGTTCAAAAAATTATTTCAGCAGTCCTTGTCCTCACATTTTCATTTACCAATACGATCGCTTATTCCGAAGTTTCTTACATTTTTCCGTCTGTCAGCCAGCAAAACGACACGATTCCGCCTAGAGCAGCCGAAAACGCAGGAAGTGTTTCAGCTGAAGTCCGCGACTTGCTTGGCCTGGCGGCAAAAACCAGCAGAGCCCGCGTTGACGAGGAATTGAATCCTAATGCGAGCATTGTAACTGGTCTCGACACAACGCCGGCATCAGGCAATCAAGTTTCTGCAGCGACTGAAAGCGTACGCTCATCAGGCGCTTCTTTTGATCTTGTCTCTTCCATTTCTAATTTTGCGGCGCGAGCCGTATCGGCGATTCGCCAGTCAATTAACAACTCATTGCTTGTGATTCCCGCACCGATGCAAGTTGCATTCGCATACACCGCGATCGTACGGTCTGAACTCCGCAATGATGTTCCGCATTCGGTATCGCGTGTAGCGGTCTTCGGCGCCGGTATTATAGGAAAGGGAGTTGCGGTTAATTCGTTAACATCCGGTATTCAAGTCGGTATTGCCACGCGCCACCGCGACCGAATGCATGAAGCGATTGATCCCAACCGGAAAGACAGTATTGTTGCCGCCCTGGATTCTGCCGCCGAAATATCGACCGGTATTAAAGCGCTGAAGAAGAAAAAAACCGAGCAGGGAGCCGATGCGGCCGCAATTGACGCACAAATCAGCGAAAAAACACATGAAAAGACCGCCCAAGTCGATGCGTGGAAAGCAAACCTGCATACTTTTACGGGCGAAACCATTCAAGAGCACGTAGCAGAGCTCCTCGCAGATGACCCCGAAATCTTGATTGAATCCATCAGCGAAGACCCCAGTTTCAAAAAAGCACTTTTCAAGGCCGTTGTTGAGGAGGCTGAAAGGCGCGCGGCAGCGGGCAAGCCGGTTTCGCTCCGCATGATCGGCACCACTACTTCATCTTTGCGGGTGAGCGATTTGATTACCGATTTGCCGGACGCATGGAAGAAGCGGGTTATCGGCTTTCATCCGTTTAATCCTGTACCGCTCATGAAGTTGGTTGAAATTGCGCCGACTGCTCACACAGATTCAAATGTTGTCAAGCTTGCCAAAACCTACGCCAAGCAAATGAACAAAGTCGCGGTTGTTGTCAAAGACAACAACGGCTACATCGTCAATCGCGTCCTTTATGCCTATTTTAATGAAGCGCTTCGTTTGCTGCGCACGGGCCAGGCATCTTTTAAGCAAATTGTAGCTGCTGCGAAAGAATTCGGTATGCCGATGGATCCGTTTGATTTGATGGACACGATCGGCCACGATACCAACGATTCCATCATGGAAAGTCTGCATCACGGCTTGAATTCATATTTCAGCCCGGATCCGATCGTGCAAGCGCTTTCGGAGGAGGGACGCCTCGGACGCAAATCAGCCAAGGGTTTTTATCAATATCCGAAAGGAAAGCCCGAGGATGATGCGGAAGCCATTTCGCTTTTCAACACTTGGAATCAAGAAAAAGGCTGGAAAATTAAATACGACGAAGATGTCAGCAGTTTTGATCCCAACCGGCTGCTTTATGTCATGGTCAACGAAGCCGCCAGGGCCGTGGATGACGGAACCGCGACGCTTGCCGATGTTGAAACAGCGATGCGGTGGGGCACTTACTTTCCGACAAAAATCGGAGAAGGTATCCGGTTTGACGACGGTATTTTTGCGATTACCCGCGAAGATGCCAATTACCGGAAAATCGGCGAAAAAATGGGCGTTGTCACCTCCGGGCCGTTTGGCTGGGCGCTTCGGCATGGTATTGAGGATATCGTTGATCAGCTTGACCTATTATCAAGATTAGAAGGCGACGAGTATGCGCCGTCTAATTTACTGAAACAGCTTCGCATCGGCAGATTGCCCGAAAAACTTCCTGACGGTTCTTTTGAAAAACAAGCTTATCAAAGGGTGTGGGTAAAACCGCGCGGCCGGAAGGGCCCTGCGACCCAAGTATTTGAAGAAGGTATTATTTCCGTTCAACCAGTTGAGCCGCATCAAGTCCGTTTGCGGACCATCCTTGCCGACATCAACGCCAATGGCGTATGGGCAACTCGCGATTTTCCGATTGATATCGCGCGTTTTCATAAAGAATTAGGAACCGTGCTCGGCAGTGCCGGCCTCATGATCGTTACCGAAGTCGGGTCGTTGGCGTCCCAGCAGAATGCGCTCAAAGTCGGCGATATGGTGATTATGCTCAGCGGAACCCATGATCTTTTGGTTCTGGACGCATTCGGCGGAAGCGCGCAAGCGCACCGAAGTTTCCGCATTTTGGCGTATGAAGCTAAAAATGCTTTTGAAGGCAGTTTTGGACAGGAAACCGTTTTGAGCGCCATCGAAGTTGTCCGGGTAGAAGACGGCGCCTACGATTTTGAACAGTTAGGGCCTGTTGGTCTTGTTTATCCAACGGTTGAACACGCGCTAAACGTGCTTGGTGTTAAAAAGGATCAAGTCCTTCTCAATGAGGGCGGCGCGGGCGGTACGGGTGGACCGGCAACTCAGCTTGCAAAATTTCGAGGCGCTCAAGTCATTACAACCGTTTCAAGTGCACAAAATGAAGAAGTGGCAAGAAAAGTTTATGGCGCGGACGAAGTTATTTATCGTACATCCATTTCCGATGAAGCTAGTTATGTGGCTGCAGTAGACAAGGCAATGGAACGTCTTGGGCGTCCCGGAGCACGCCCGAATAAGGCGCTGTTTTCTTCCGGCCAAAAGATGGCGGGATTACATTTTGCAGCACTTCGCGAAGGCGATCCAAAAGATCCGAATGACATGGGCGGCCAAGCCGCATTTTTCGGAGCCGGAGCCACAGGTTTTGCTCACGAGCATTTCGGAACGCGTGATGATGCGCCAATTTCGGTGATGTTTGCCCGTGCTAAAAATTTACGCAGTAATCGTTACCGCGTTCCCAGAATGCGCCGAGTCATGGTCGCAGGGTCCGATGAACGTGCAAAAGAATCTGTGATTGAGGCAAAGAAAAACCGCGCGACAGTTGTTGTAGTTGCCCGCGATCAAGCTGAAGAAGCCGTCATTCGGAACTGGGGTTTATTAGACGAACGTACAAAATTTGGCCGTAAAGTGCCGGACGGAATTTTACGCCTTGATCATGTTCAAAATGTGGTCGGTTTGCGCCAAGCATTCGAAGTTGTTTTAAAAGAACGCGGAATCAAAGACAAAAAAATGAAGAGCATTATTCCGCTTTCATTCGGTAAATCAATTTTTGATGAGGTGAAATCAGGAAATTTTGGCAACATTCTAGAAAATAAAAAATTCATTTCAGAACTCGGCCAATCCGAAGAAGTTGTGCGTGAAATTCTAAGTAAAGTTCAGGCGCAGCTAAACGCGTCTGCCGAAAGCGCCGGGCGGTATTTTCAGCGGATGCCCGACCCTCCGCAGGTGCTTTCTGACACGTCAACCGCTGATGAAAATAGTGAATTCGAAAAACGGCAGAAAGCGTTCAGTGCTTATCAGACTTCCGTTGTTCTGCCTTTTGGCGAGGCTCTGGGCGAAGTTTTTGGAAAGCGAAAAGACGGAACCCCATTCGGCCCGGATGTGTCGGTGGTACTGTGGGATGGTGAAGACGGTGAACAAATTCTAAACCCGCTCACATTTGTTGGTTTCTTCTCTCAAATTATTTATCCGAACGATACTTCCAAGCTATCGCTTCGTTATCACGCGGCGAATACCTGGATGACGCAAGTTTCCATTTTACTAAGCCGCAAAGTCATGCTGGGCTCGCATTACGCGTCAGGCTCTGAGGCATCTGCCGTGGTTGACTGGATCATGCGCGGCGAAATTATTCCGCCTCCGGCAAAACTTTTCTCGTGGCCAGATTTGCCCAAGGCCGTTGAATCACAAGGAACGGGCAAGAATAATATTTTGGCCGGTGTTCAAGAAGGCGGTATTAAAACCATCGCCGAAGCTTATGAAAAACAGGTTCACCGTGACCAGGTCCGGAATATAAAACTTGCGCTTCGAGTGATTGAAACCGCCAAAGAGCAGGGGATCGTTTACGATCCTTACGCGGCCTACGAGCCCAGAACCCCGGCGGAAGATAAATTGTCGTCCGCTGTTTTTGAAGCGTGGCAGGCCATTGCTCATTCAGATTCTGCCGCCGTGCAGGAAGCTTTGGGCCTTGAGCCGGACACAGATGAATTATTTGAGCGAATAGAAAATAGGCTTCCGGATATTTTTGCGGTGGCGGAAGCTTATGCGATTGCGCGTGCGGCTGATCCGGCACGCGGCGATGTTTACATCGAAATTCTAAAAACTGTTCCCGAAATTAATATCGAAAATAAATCTCCGGCTGAAATTTTGGATGAAATCAAAACACAAATGCAGGAGCGTTACCAGAGAGTCGCGAAAGAAAACGAAGCAGAAGGCGAGAAAATTAATGCCGCTTATGAGAAGCTTCTAGATGTTTCGGTTGCAAGTTTTGAATCGCACCTTACCGCGGAAATGCAGCGCCTTCAAGCAGAGCGCGCCGCAGGCGAATGGGTTTTCCCGGTTGAAGAAGCCAAGGCGCCTTATACGGCAGAAGAATTACTTGAAGGCACATCTGGCAGCGACGCGGCCGGGCTGATCGGCACAACGGGTCCGATTACGGTTGGCGATGCTAACAAAGAAGCCGTCCTCCGTGAAATGGGCGATGTATCCCAGGAAATGCTTAATCATTTCACCGCGCTCGCGTTGGATCCGTCCATGGGAATCCGATACAGACAAATTTTACTCACGATCGGTGATGAAGATGTGACAAACATGAAGCATCGTGAATTTCGCGCGTTTCTGATCAAACGGCTAACCGAACGTTTGCAAAAGAAGCAGCAGGATCAAGATATTGCGATCGCACTGAAAGAGATTCAAGAAATGACAGCGGAAGAATTTAATAAACGTTTGCTTCGGTCGGTTGATGAGATTACGGCAGAAAGCGAACAGAAATTTAGAGAAGTACGCGGAATCCGCAGCGAGCTTCGCGCTGCTTCTTCGGGATTTGATGCGGATGCGTGGTTAGAGGGATACGATTTTGACGCCGGGACACAAGAGCCGACCCCTGAAGAACGAGTCGGTGCGGTTGCTGCCAAAGCGGCGGTTAGCGGACCGGTAGGCGCGCCTGCGGAGTGGGTTGCGCAAGTCATTGAAATGAGCGGACGGCCGGCGAACAGGAGCGAGCTGCATATCGCGCTGGGCGTGCTTGGCCAAGCCGGACAATATCCGTTTACGCGCGGCATTCATCCGTCGATGTATGTCGGACGTTTTGGCGGCAGGCTTCCGGTTAATCGAAAGTATTCCGGTTTTGGCACTGCTGATGAAACTCGAGAACTTTTCTTGAAGCAAATTGAAGCAGGGGCTACAGGCTTGAGCACCGCGTTTGACCTCCCGACACAGCTAGGATTGGATCCGACAAACGAATTAACACTCGGGGAAGTGGGCAAAGCCGGAATTTCGGTTGCTTCATTAAAAGATTATGAAGCGTTGTTTACGCCTGAAGTGATGAAGCTCTTGACCGCGAAACGAATCGGTGTTTCTAAAACAATCAACGCACCTGCCTCTATTTTGCTTGCCATGTTCATCGCGGCCGCGAAAAAAGCCGGCGTGGATGTAAAAGAACTCCGCGGAACAGTTCAGAACGATATTATTAAAGAAATGGCTGTGGGCCGCCGCGACACATTTATTTTCCCGCTTAAGCCTTCTTTGCGGCTGATTCGCGATATTTTTGCTTTTGCTAAAGACGCTGTCCCTTATTTCAATACTATTAGCGTGACCGGTTATCACGCGCGTGAAGCCGGCGCGACGGCTGTTGAAGAACTGGTTTCCGCGTTCGTTTCCGGAATCGAATATTTAACCGTGGCGCAGGAAGCCGGCCAAAATGTTGAAGAGGTTGCCAAGCAGGTCTCCTTCTTCATGAACGTGAAAATGAATTCGCTTGAGGAAGTCGCGAAATACCGTGCCGGGCGCCGCATTTGGGCGCAGATCATGAAGGAGGGTTTCGGCGTTCAAGATCCGCGCGCGATGCATTGGCGCGTCCAGGCTTACACGGGCGGAACCGACTTACGCGCTCATAAGCCGCATGTCAATATTGTCCGTGATGCGATTCGGACCGTCACAGCGGTATTTACCGGCGCTCAGGGATTTAATACCACTTCGTTTGATGAGGCGATTGCTATCCCGACGGCGGAAAGCCAGGCCATTTCTCTTGATACCGGCAATATTGTTTTGAATGAAACCGGAATCACCGAATTTATTGATCCTTTGGGCGGCGCCAAGAACAGTTATGTGGAAACATTGACGGACCGTATCGAGCGCCAGGTTTGGTCCATGCTCGGTGAATATGTAAAGCAAAGCGATTTAACCAAAGTATTAAGCGACTTAAATGAGCGCGTGCTTCAACATGCCTATGAGGAAACCAAGGCCATTGACAGCGGAACAAAAAAGGTAGTCGGTGTGAATATAGAAACCGAAGGCGACAAGTTGGCGCCGCCGGTTAAAATTTTCAGCGTTGATTCGAAAGGCGATACATTCCGTACCAAGCAAATCGAAGCGCTTGAAGAATTAAAATCAGAAAGAGATAACACGCTGGTTGCGGAAAAGTTAGACGCGGTTGAAGCCGCCGCTAAGTCCGAATCAACCAACCTGATGCCGTCCATCATCGAAGCGGTCGAAGCTTATGCGACTATCGGTGAAATTACGGAACGTTTGAAAAATGTTTTCGGCGTTGCGGACCGTGAAACGCCGTGGGAAGGCGAGTTTGTACCGCTTTTCAATGAAAAACTTCGGAATTACTTGACCGAACAATCAGCGCAATTGGCTTCTGTTCCGGAACCGTCATTTAATCAGCCGGAGTCGGCACAATTTCCTTACACCGGCGGAATTAATCGTGAAATCGAGGATGCGGCTAATAGTTATGTGGTCAATGGTTTTGAACTCGGTGAGACCGGAGTAACGGCAGCGCAAGAATTGGCGTGGTCACTGCACAAAGCGCTTGAATTTGTTTTCGCAGCCGATGACTCAAAAATACAAACCGAGCGCGCACGGTCAGTTGTTTTTCGATTAAATGCAGGAAACCAATTTCTTGAAAATGTGGCAAAATTCCGTGTAGCTCGGGAATTGTGGGCAACGTTACTGAAAGAGAAGGGCATCGAAGACACCGAAGCCCAACAGCTTCGCATCATTGCCCGCACGGATGCTTCATCTCTTGTAACCGAAAAATCATGGAATAACATCGCCCGCGGTGCCCTTCAGGCATTCGCCGCGAAATTGGGCGGGGCCCAGAAAATCGAAGTTCGTCCGTTTGACCTTCCGTTCGGTATTCGTACCCGCTGGAGTGCGTGGGCGGAACAGCTTGCCAAAGACACGGTCGCCGTACTGGAATATGAAGCCGGCCTTGAGGGCGTTCGTGACCCCTTGGGCGGTTCCTTCGTGATTGAAGAGTTAACCAGCCAATTGATTGATGCAACCAGGAAGTTCTTGCTGCAGGATGTGCCCGTTTCAGCTTCTGATATTACACGCGCAGCAGACATGAAAACCGCAAAAATTGTTGCCGGCCTTACGCCGCTTGTGGGGGTCACAGCGTTTCGTGAGGGACCAAATCCGCAGCCCGAGCCGCTCGTTCGCGATGCCCGCGAACCGTTTTCAAAAACACGAGTCGTCACAACCGCAGACTTGGTGTCAGATGATCCCAAGATCAGAGAGTATGCAGCGCGGATTTTTGCGATTGCGGGCGACCAATTGATTGATGTTGTCCGCCAAAATCCGGTTATTTACAATCATTCCGTTCCCGTGGAAAGAGACCTCTTGCCCGCAATCGGCCACTCCAGCGCTGCTTCGGCGGGGCTTGCCGTATCGGCCGAAAATTTTGCCAAAATCCGTGTGTTGTGGGGCGAGCAAGATCATCCGCTTTCCGATGTTCCGACAGGTGTCGGCGTTAATGAGTTCGAAATCACCGTCGGCGGGGCTGATGGATCGCCCAGAATCCTTGATATTTTAACGGATACGCCTGATAGCCCGCGGAATACGATTACAAAACATATTGCCAAATTCGGCGAAGGTATCCAGCAGGTTGAAATCTGGACGCCCAATATCGAAGCTGCCGCGGCAGACATCGTTGAAGCCGCCAAAAGCAAAACTTCCGGAATCATATTAGTCGACCAAGCGCCGCGCCCCGGAGCAAACGGCACGACCGTTTTCTTCACGCTTGTTTCCATTCAGGGCGGCAAGAAAGTCCTCACCGAGCTCGTCCAAATGCCGCGCTCCGAGTTGCGCTCGCGTCATGAAGATAATTATGTGGCAGTATTGGGCGCGGGGAAGATGGGATCGCGGATTGCGCAAGTCGCCGCACAGAACGGCGAATTATGGACGTCGCTTTATGATATTTCACCGGAAATGATTCAAAAGGCACAGAAAACCTTGCAAGATAGCTTTAGAAAAGCCCATGAAAATGGAAAATTATCGGAAGCCCAGCTCGGCCAGCTCGATAACTTGTTGGATTATGGCACCAGCTTGCCGGAAGCAGTGGCTTCAAAAGGTATCATTATAGAAGCTGCGGTTGAAGACAAAGCCGTGAAACAGGCGCTCTTTAGGCAATTGGATAAGCTGGCGAAAGAAGGTGCGATTTTAGCCACCAACACCACGACGATTCCGATTGAAGAGCTTGCCGAAGCGGTCAGTGCCGAGCGGAAACAATATGTGATCGGCATTCATTTTCAGCTTCCTGCGCACGTGAATGAATTGGTCGAAATTGTGGTTGGAAGAGAAACTTCGCCGGAAACCGTCGAGCGCGCAAAAATGTTCGTGCGTACGGTCGGAAAAACCGCCATTGTCGTAAAAAGCCAGCCGGGGTTTGTGACAAGCCGTTTGATTATTCCCGTGCTCAATCACGCGCTTCGGATCGCGGATGAAGGCGCTCCGGCAACCATTTTGGGCGGCATCGGCGTTAATATGGAAAACGTGAATTTCGCGACCATTGACGAAGCATTCAAAATGGCGCTCGGCGCCGCACAAGGAGCGGCAGAGCTTGTCGCGAAGTACATTGCGCCTGACATTGTGGCAAACTCTCAAAGAATTCTGCACAGCGCGTATCCGGATCAATTTTATGCGCCCTCTCCGTCTTTGCTTGATTTTGAATCTCAATTTAATGAAGCCCGAAGAGTTGAGTTTTCCGCGGGCGAAACGCTTCCGAATAATGTTGTGGGCGCGGTCCGTGATTTTATTTTGGGCGGCGTATTTTTGGTGGCATGGCAGTTGATCGATGAAAATGCCATTCTGGATGTTGAAAGCCCCGAAGAAGCCAAAGAGGGCATCGACGTTGCCGTCCGGCTCGCGTTCAAATGGGAAAAAGGCATTTTTAAGCAAATGACCGAGATCGGCGCCGCAGGTGTCCTGTCGCTGGTTCAAGAAGTTGCGGATCGCTACTCCGTCACAATTCCGCGCTCGCTCTTAGAGTGGGTCTCGGATGCGCCGCAGCCGGTTAATATGGAAGACCTCGATTTAAATCCATCGCCAATGGTACCTGATCACGCAACTATATCAATGCGAGCGCAGGTGACATCGGAAATTGAAGCACGCAATTACCACATTGTGCGAATGATTGACGATGCGATAGAAAAATATCCGAAGCAAACCATCCGGCTGGCCAGAAGCGCTTCTGCCGTGGTTCCGATGGAAAATCAATCTATAACATACGAACAGCTCGGCCAATGGGCCGGCCGGTTCAGCGCAGAGCTCATTCGGTCGGGAATTGAAAAAGGCGACCGCGTGGCCGTCATGATGCCGAATTCGGCCTATGATCTTGCCGTCGACCTCGGGATTTGGCGGGCAGGCGCCGTCCGTGTTCCGTTTGAAACTTTGTGGAACCGCAGTGATATCGTCCGCCATCTCAAAGAAACCGGCGCAAAAGCGTTGGTGATTTTGACTGACTATTACCGCAAAGATGATTTGAGAAATATTGTTCAGGAATTCCCGAATTTAAGGATTTATGTTTCTGATTTGGGCGAACATAGACTACGCCACGGAACCGCGAAAGTGCTCGATGACATTTTTAATACGCCCACGAACGGCGCTCCTTCCAGAAGGCCGGTTTATGAAAAAAATATTGCGCAGCTTTCACCATCGACCGGAACTTCGGGGACTCCGAAAATTGTGGCACAGACGCATGCGAATATTGCAGCGACGCTCGGACAATATCAGGATTGGCTGAAGGATGTTGAGCCGGGACCGGCCGTGATTCCTTTACAGCCGAAAACTTACGGAACGCATGTGGTGTTTGCGAGCATGCTTCAAGGCCGGCCGATTATTCTCGCGCCCCGCCTTCCTTATAATCAAACTTCCGCATCATTTGTAGACGGCTTGGCGCAAACGCTGGCCGAATCAAACGCGAAGTTGTTGTTTGCGGTTCCCGCAATTTTCCATTCGCTGGCGCAATCAGGCCGGAAATTTCCGGGCTTGATCGGTCTAAGCCGCGGTTCCGCTCTCGGAAAAGTAAAAGGTGCGTTTGAAGAAGCAACCGGCGCGCGCTTGATCGAAGGTTACGGATTAACCGAAGCCACCAGCACCATCACGAACCCGATTAACGCCGAAAAACCCGGAACGGTTGGAAAGCCAAACCGTGATGTTGTGGCGCGTGTTGTGAAGCCGGGAACTTGGGACATCATTGCAGGCAGTCAGGAAGGCGAGCTTATTGTTTCGGCTCCGCAAGTGATGAGGGAATATTGGAATGATCCGAAAGCGACTAAAGAGGCTTTAACTCAAAAAATCGGCCTGACGTGGGTCCGTACGGGTGATTTGGCGACAATAGATTCCGAAGGTTACGTGACCATCACCGGCCGTACGAAAAACGTCATTATCACCGGCAGCCAAAATGTAAATCCGGGCGAAGTGGAAAAGGTAATTTCTAATTTTCAGGGTGTCAATGAAGTTGCAGTCGTCGGAATCAACGATCCTGCTTATTTTGATCAGGTTGTTCACGGCGAGGCCGGCGTTATTTCCGATGATGACTTTGCCGAATTGGTCGGCCATTTTGATGAAGTGGTGGTTGCTTTTGTCACCGAAGCCTGGTTCGGAGCATTAAAAGGCAGGGAAGAAGAGATTATTGAATCCGCAAAAGAGTCACTTGCCCATTACAAAGCACCCAAGCGGGTTGTGATTGTTTCCTCACTTCCGCGCACCGGCGACCTTCAAAAAATTGACCGCAACAGATTGAAGAGCCCCGAGTTTGTCCGTTCCGAATTACGGGAAATTTCGCTCGATCAAGTGACGAATGCGGAAGTGAAGCAGGCATTGCTGACCGCGTTTGGCAATGATGAAGCTCATGCCGTGAAAGACCTCAATTACCGCTACGAAAATTGGAAAGTCGTGAAGCCCGATGTGACGGCTGATGAAGTTGCCGCACGGCTTGCGTGGGAGTACATGCCGCGCGAAGTCCAAAATGTGTTTCCCGGTGATAACTGGAAATTCATGCTGCTTGCCGCACGCGCGGGCATGAAGGCTCCGATTCTTCTATTAGATTTGGAAGATGCCGTAGCGACCATCCGCAAGGAACTTGCGCGCGAAGTCATTATTCAATTGATCCGGTTGTTCAAGGGCGAAATCCTCACACAAGAGCAAGTTGATTTCTTGAAAAAGAATGCTTTGCAGGCCAACGACGAAAAAGATCCGATCGACAAATATCTTATTGAATTGCCGGATGACACCGATTATTCGGATTACCGGATGTTGTCAGAAGACGAGTGGGATGAGATTCATTCGCGCAATAGACGCTTCCAATTAAAAGAAGAAGCGCGTTTCCATAAAGACCAGATGATTCTGTTCCGTCCGAACAATCTGCGCACCAAGTGGTCCGCGGGCGATTATTCCATCGTCTTTCGCGCCATCGGCCATTTGATAGACGGTATTTATATGCCGAAAGTATTCGGCCCGCAGGATGTCCGCATCGGTGTTGCCAATCTGCGTGCGATTCAAGCCGAACAAAAATGGGTCAATCGCCCCGTCGGTTCTCATAAAGTATTTGTGCTCACAGAACTTCCCGGTGGAACTTTGAACGCTGAACGGATTTTATCAATTGCTCCGGAAGTAGAAGAAGCACAGCTTGGCGTTGTCGATTACACAGCCGCAACCGGCGGGAAAAATGAAGTGCAGCATGAGCAATTTCCGTATATGCGCTCAGCGCTTCTCGATATCGTTGAAGCCGGAAAGAAAACCGGAAAAGTGGCGGGTACCGGCATTACCGTGAAACTTGAAGTTGAGCCGACCACAGCCGACACAGAAAAATTTATCAAGATCGGCATGAACCGCAAGTGGAGCGTTCATCCGAACCACTTGAAGGGAATGGAGCCATTCCTCGGCCAATTTCCGCCTGTCATCCGCAAACATCCGGATTACGATTACAAAAAATTACCCGAAATAAAACTGGCCGATCTCGACAAAATGGCAGCCGACAGCAAACCTATTCTTCCGCCCGAAGTTTTCGTTCCGCGCGATGTGTCATTGGCACGATCAATCGTAAGTGTTGACGTAAATGACTATGAAGCTCTGAATATAGCAATGAATTCAGAGGTGGATATCATTAAAATCAATTTAGATTCCGCACCGGCTTCGTGGTGGCAAGACGGTTCTTTCAAGGATTCTATACAAAAACTTAAAGGATTGATGCTCCCGGGCGAGCATGAAAAGATTATTTGGATTGAAACTGCAAAGTCAAATCCAATCGAAAGACTTAAGGATATTTTCCCATTACTCGCATCCTCTGTTACGGGTATTGTGTATCAAAACACACAAAGCGCAAAAGAAATCAGAGAGCTAGACGGTTTTCTATCCGAGTTTGAACATGATTATAGATATCTCACGGGAGGGTTTGAAATTGTACCCAGCATTTCTGACCCTAAAGCAATCGAACAAGAAGCAAAAGCGTTTGAGGAATCGGAAACGCAGTCGATCATGCGTGCAAGCCGCCGCGTAACGGCCGCGATTTTCGATGTTGACGGCAATATGGTTCATGAGGCCGAAGATGATCCGACAACGAAAGGTTACAATTATTATCACTCACTTTTTATTGCTCTCACGGCATATTCAAAAATTGACGCGATCGATGGTTATTCCAGTGATGAAAATGTAACGCATGAAGCGGAACGTGTCGCCAATTGGGGTTTCGCGGGAAAACTTGCAAAAGCCAATCAAGTTGATGAAATTAACCGCTTGTTAAGTCCGCAACGCGCTGACACGGTCGGTGCGATGCCCGTATTTGATTTGAAAACGGATGAAGGCAAAGCGGCCAAGAAAGAATGGCTCAAGAGTGATGCAGGCAAAGCGTACGCAAAAGCATGGAAAAATTCAACTGAGCGCGACCTTGCGATTATCGAAGATTACGCCGTTGCCGATCAAGACCGCGGCCTTGGCGCTGTCGGATTCAAAGATCCTGTGACCGGCGCGCTTGAAATCGTAGATGCTGCATCCGCGCGCATTCCGTTTATCCAAATGGAACGCGCCATGAAAATCCCTGGTATTTTGAGCGATGCCGAAAAAGAACGTTATACAAAGGCGCGCGCAAGACTTCTCTTAGCGCTTCGTCCGGGCGGGCGCACGGAAGACAACGCACTTTCCGTATTCGCCGGCCAAAAGATTCTCGGAAACGCGCTCATCATGCGCGAGTGGATGGTCAAGCTCTTCGCGATGGAAGGCGACCGCAACCGTTTCCACTTACTCAAAGAATACGCGGAAGCGTCCAAATTTGGCGCTCTGGTTGCACATGGCCTTCTGACGGTTTCTAAAATGCTGGCCCGTACCCAGGAAGAGCTTCCCGGGTATGAATTTATCGGCATCGGAGATGAGGGTAGTGCGGTAGAAAGCGCGAAATTTTCAGCGCCCGTGAAGTTTGACGACGTGGTGACACCGGTCATTGAAGTCATGAGTATTTCTGAAAATGGTGTCGCGAAGCTTAAGATTCAGGTTGTTAATCAAGCCGGGAAAGTGGTGGCAGAAATCGTTGCCAATATGAAACCAAGGCCGGCCGATGAGCCGTTTGATACTTCAAAACCCACCCAATCGCAAATCGATCAGGCGAAAGCATGGTCCGAAGGTGTTACGCACTCGGTTCCGAAGCAGATATTTGATTTTACGGATTCTGCAAGCCCGCGCATTCAAGATACGTCATCGCCAAATGAAAATCCAAGCGGCCTTCTGCCCGTAACGGTTACGGAAGATTATTTAAACGGTGTACGCGTGATTGCCGAATCAAATGATCCGAGACTTGTCAATATTCTTGCAGCCATTAAAGTAGCGGCCAGGATGTCTGCGGAAGCCGTTCCCGGTCATTTATTACTGAATGTGACCGATCTGGCTACTTTTAATCATGACATCCGTCCGGGCGATGTGATTGACATCCGCGCTATTGCTCCCGCGGCTGACAAAATCAAAGTCACGCGTGAAAAACTGCCGATCGTTCCCGTTACCTATGAAGCAAGAAATGGAAAGAACGCTCTTTTGATTCGCGCCAATACTCTGAAAATGATGGACGCGATGGAAAAAGAAGTGCTGGATAAGGCAAAAGCCGGTCATCCTGAGCGAAGCGAAGGATCTGCGACCGTAGATTCTTCGGCTGCGCCTCAGAATGACAAAGCACTGGTACCGTTCGCCGAAAGTACGCCCAAATCCGGCGACTTCCTATTATATGGCCGCGCCAATGTGGCCGAAGGCACGCTCCAATTTCCGGAAGATTTAGCCGGTCATGAAGAAATCAATGCAATGAATGAAGCCATCGCCAATTTCTTCAAGAGCGCGGTAGTTCCGGAAAGCGAAAAGATTGATAGCGGCGCTGTCAAAGTTGAGGATGAGGGCGGCATTTTGCAGCAGGCAGGAGAGATGGGCTTGCTGGGGATGTCAGTTCCCGAAGAATACGGGTTGGGTAACTTTAAAAAGATTATGAAAACACTGGCAGATATGTGGGCGTGGTATGCCAATCCGTCGGTGGGTTCTCTCGTTCGTGTTCATGGCGGTGTCGGAACGCTTCCGATTGTGAAATTCGGAACGGAAGAGCAAAAGCGGAAATACCTGCCGAAACTCGCGACCGGCGAATGGATCGGCGCTTACGCGTTGACTGAAACCGCGCATGGTTCAGACAGCTTAAACCGCGAATCGGTTTTAAAAACCAAAGCGGTGCTCAAAAAAGATGAAACGACCGGTGAAGAATATTATGAAATTACCGGCGAAAAAGCGTTTATCACAAACGGCCGTTTCATGGATGTTATGACCGTATTTGCGATGACGGGTGAAAACGAGAAGAGTGTTTTTATCGTTGAATTCCCGAAGGATGCGGAAGCACGCAAAGCGGCAGGCATTTCCATCAGCAACGACTACCACAAAACAGGCCTTCATGGTTCTTCGACTGTCGATGTGTATTTTGAGAATGCGCGGGTTCCGAAGGAAAATCTGCTCGGCCAATTGGGCGACGGCAATAAAATCGGCATGTCGATTCTCAATCACGGCCGTACGGCGGTCGCAGCCGGAAGCTGGGGCGGTGCGCTCCGTTCATTTGAAAGAACTTTAAATTGGTCGCTCGATCGCATACAGTTCGGTACGCAGCTCGCCAATTGGGGCGCTGTTCAGGAAACGCTTGCAGACATGGAAGCTTACACCTATGCGCTTGAGTCTATTAGCTATTCACTTGCCGGGCTTTTTGACGGCGGTGTTTCGGAACCAGGGCTTGAAGCTGCGGCCGCGAAGGCGTGGGGCTCTGAAGTTCTGAACCGTTTGACAAGTGAAGCGGTTCAAAAACGCGGCGGTGCGGGGTTTATGGTTGAAGAACAAGTCGCCCGTACTAACGCGGATGCCCGTGTCATGACGATTTTTGAAGGCGCCAACGAAATCCTTTATTCGCAAGTTATTGCATCGGCAGTACTCAAATATTTGGAATCCGAAGTGTGGAAGAATGACCGTCAATTGCTGCAAGGCTGGGATATTCCAGACCAAAGCCCGCTTCAGCGTGATTGGGAAATTGTTTGGAACGTATCAGCTTTGGTTGAAAAAGCCGGCGAAGAACTTATAGAACGGTTTGGCGGGGCAAAAGCCATCAAAGATAAGAAAGAAGTTCAAAGCTATTTTATGGCATTCGGGAAAATGGTCTCGGAACTTTTTGCGCTCGTTTCGGTTGTGAACAGGACCCAACATCGTATCGATCTCGGGCTTGAGTCTGATCATGAGTTGAACATGACAAAAGTTTTGGTTCTGGAAGGTGTGGAACGCATCCAGCAATTGGAATCCAGATTTTCGGGTACATATACTTTAACATCCTCGGAATTTGAACTTGATCTGGGGTCTTTGATTAAAACTAAACACGCAATTGCGCAGCACACGCTTGAAAAGACGGGTAAGTGGGAGCGTTCCGAACTTCGTAAGGAAAGTTTCGAGTCTCTAGTCTCTAGTTTCAAGTTTAAACCAGAAACTAAAAACCAGAAACTAGAAACCCGTTCCGAATTGCGATTGACTGCGGTTCCGAGCTCTGCGTTTGGCTCGTTGGATACGTCTTCCATGATTCCTGCGGCCGTTACTACACGAATCAGGTCGAAAGTCGAAGCAGGCCGGAGGCAGTTTACCCGTGCCAGAAGCGAAGAACCTCAAGCGGCTATTCGTCAATTTATGCAAGCGCAGGATGGCGCCGGGGTAGAAACGGCAGTCGGTAATATTCTGACAGAAGGCCTTTTGATTAACGAGGATGTCTTATGGGCACTTCCGATTATTTTAGAAAATTCGGCCGATCCGACGGCGCTCATTGCGCTTGATCCGGCCAGCGAAACTGCCATCCGGGCCGCGGTTGCGGATGTAAACTCAGACCGTTTTGTGATTGTGCGCGATTTTGTCCAGGCGCGCTCAGAACTTCGGAAATTGGGTGCCAAGAATTTCAGGATTATTGCTTCAAAAGAAAGTGACGCAACGTCAGCCGAAATGCTGAAGCGTTATGCAAGCCAGGTTGTGTTTGTCGGCCGGAGCGAAGTCAAGGCGCTGTTTAATGCGTTTGGTATTACTCAAATTGCGGAATCTTTAAGATCGGAACTGCGTAACGTTATCGAATTGGGACGCGCCGCATAATTTTTCAGTCGTAAGTTGTAAGTGGTAAGTTTTAAGTTGCTTACCACTTACCACTTATCACTTATCACTAAAAACATGAATCTAAAACATAAACTGATCAAAATGACGGCAAGCGCAACATTGTTTGCGTTTACATTCTCGAGTTCGATGGCATATTCGGACATTCCGCAAACTATTTTCGCGCCGAAGCCCGGCACCACTACGGTCCGCAATTTAGCCGCTGTCTGGAGCAAAGCCGCTTCCGAACTCCGTCAATTTGCAGCGCAATATCCTTCTTTCCGTTCCGAACTCAGGCAAGTGTTGTTTTTGGATCCGAATAAACCGCTCAGCCAACAGCTTGCGGATCAATTGGCGGACAAGCTTCTATTAATTGTAGCGCAAACCACAGAACACAGAGGCCTTTTGGGCGAGGGATCCCTTGATTTCCAAACCATTGCATGGCCGGATAATTTGTCTGCCCAATTAAAAGATGCTCTCTTGTATGGCGGCGTGTCATCGATAGAAAGTTCAGATGACAGTAAAAAATTAACGGTCTTTTTTAGGCAGGGCAAAGAATTGAAAGTGAGAGTAAACGGTGGAACGGAAATCACAGTGCCTCACCTGCATTTCCATGTCGGCAATGGTTTAAAGAGCGTTTCGCAAAATCATCACATTTCTCACATGCTGGGTGAACACAAAGGAGTTTTCCCGGGGCCTGAAATCGATTCTTTTATGGAATATATCCGAAACGGAAAATTGGTTTTGGTGGACACCATCTTTGCGTTCCCTCAAGATTCCGAAGCCCGCGAAACCGCACTCGAACTGCTGCGCTCTGAACTCCGGGCTCAGCAGATCCAGAAATTTGAATTTTCGAGTTTCATCACCGAAACCGCCGATATGAAGCAGTATATAGATGAAATTAAAGCAGCAATTTCAGATTATGCCTTAAATCGCGCCCGCAATTCAGTTTTCTTTGTGGGCCCTCGCGGAAAGAAAATACGCTTACAAATTTTTAAAGTTGAGCGGAAAGGCGGCACAAATGTACTTTTTTATGAAGTGAAGCGCGATAATAAAGACGGAGAAGTGATTGCTCATGCCAGCGGTTCGGTAACTGAAGCAAGTACCCGCAAAAAAGCTCTTAGAAAGAGAACCAAGACAAAGAATAGTCCTTTTCCTGTTGCCGATTCAAGCGATCCTCTTGGCCAACCGGCCCAATTACCAGTTTCAGGCCTTGTCAATTCTAATCAAGCGCCTGTTCATGTGATCCCAAATTTAAAGAAGAAAGGATTGGATGTTTATTTTCCAGGTCATGCGGAACCTCAGTTTGCAGGCAGCGCTCACGCTTTAGCAACTCTTCTTCAAACTCGTGGCGTGCAATTAGCCAAAGGCGATCACAGAAGTTCCGTGATACCGATTGTTGAGCGGGATACCTTAGTCACAGTTGAATGGCCTGTGCGGGGTGACCTTGCAACTGTTGCAGGTCAGATTAACCGTATTTTTGAGCTCAATCACAATAGCAATCGTAAGAACCGCTCTGAACTGAGAGAAAAGAGCATTTCGACTACCTATATGCCGTCAAAGGAAGAGCTGAAATTGCTATTTGATTTGCTTTCGCAGCTTGAAAAACCCTCTGAGTCTAGAGATTTTCCCATTGCAGCCGTTATTTCGGACCAGCACGGAACGATCGATCGTTTTGACGCACTGATCGTTGATGCAATCAACCAAGTTTTGCCCGGTCAACTGCCGGCAGATTTTAAATTGAATCCGAGTAAAGCACTTCAAGACCAGCTGGCCGTTCATGGCGTTACGTTTGATGATTTGCGGCGCAAGATTTACCTTCATAATTTAGGCGACTTGATGGATCGCGGGCCTTACGGCGTGAAAGTATTTCATCGTTCCGCAGAATTAATTGATGCGGGACTGTCTGATTTTATACCGGGCAATCATGATTTGTGGATGTTTATGAATTTGCAGGGTTTTCATTTGCCGTTTTACGAAGGCTATAATTTTTACGGTGACCGGGAAGCAGAAGCAATCGCGGATCGCTACCGGAAAGAAATTCCCGAAGCCAAAGCCAAAACTTGGTGGGCGGAACATCTCGCCGAATTTACCGCATTCCATGAAAAGCGGCAAAAAGAATTTTGGGATACGCTTGAAATTAAAGTAAACGGCGCATGGACTGATGAAAAACGCAAGAAACGCGTTGAAGGCAGCGGTCTTTACAAGCAAGTTTCTGCCAGTTTGAACGGTGATGCCGAGCAGATCCGGTTGTGGAATCAGTTCCGAGGCTGGTATTTGGTGGATATTTACACCGGAGTCCGCGCGGTCGGCACCGTTTCGATTCCTTGGTGGGAAGATTTGCTGGAGGGATTTAGAAAGGCTTATGCATCGATTGAAGCCGCACAGGGTTTTGATGCCGAACTGCCGTCCAATCAGGCGTGGCGTGAAGCGATCCGGATGATGTCCGAAGATATTCTTCCCGAACTCAAGAAAGACCTCCAATCGTTTGTGGATCAAGGCAAAGACTGGGCAAAAGTTTTCGAAGCCGTTAACCGGCAGAATTATACGTCACCTGAGTGGTGGGCGAAAGACTGGGTCTTTCATAAGGATTGGGGAACAGCGGTTATCAAGGAGTTGAACGAAAACTTGCCGGCCGATGCAAAAGTGACTTCGGCCAATTATCTGGAAAATCACACGCTTGACCGGATAGCTGATTTCTTCAAAGCGCAGTTTCATTTGTATCAGCGCGATGCTTATCAAAATATTTATATGCACGCGTTTTTGCCGGTGGATATGAGCACAGGTGAATTTTATTTCACCTACAGAAGCAAGGATGATCCGTCTAAGAAAATTGAATATCGAGGAAAAGGCAGCAAAGAACATCCATCGGTTTGGCAAGGCTTGGACATTGTTGCGCACGACATACGCTCAAACCCGTCGCTTTCTGAAATTTATGAAGCGCTCAATTTGGTAAACAGCTGGTATGCCGACAACACGACCGAGATCAAGGTGCCGAATGTGGCGGCTGCTATTAATAAGTTTGGTGCGCGAAGACTCGCCGAAGTCAACGGGTTTAACCGTTTGTTTACCGGGCATCTGCCGTTTCATGAATTTGCGACCAAACTAAACGCCGAGAAACGTGGCGTGATCGGTGGTTTTCAAATTGATTCCCGCATTATTTTTACGGATCATGGAATGGGCGAGCGTTTCGGCGGCCGTGGAGGATGGATCGGCGTCAGTCTCCGGAACGGTATCCAGTTGAGAGGTTTTGAGCATGCGGACTCTAATCAGGTCGTAGCCGACGCAAGAACGGTGGAAACAAAAGAAGGCCCGAGCGGGCTTATGGAAGCCGTGCTTTTTGAAAATAAGCCGATTTCTCCGGAATCTTTTGCAGCAGATCTGGCCCGGAACGTAGAGATGCGGATTGCGCAGTTGCAATCGCAGGTTGAATCCTCTGACCGGAAAGCCGTTTACAAAGAGTATTTGAGCCGGTTTTCCGCCGAAGAGCTGAAGGAAATGCTTCAAGTTATGAGATCAAAGTTTGCCGAATTGGTCAGTTATCTGCATGAAAATTTAGCCACGCTCAGTCCGGAGGATCAGGATTTCCAAGTCACAGAGTTTATCGTTATCAATGAGCACATTGCGCTCTTGGAAGAAGCAATCAAAGCCGCTGCGCGTTCGGAGCTTCGGGGTAATGCTGCGCAAAGCATCCGTTTTTCACAATTAAACTTGCCCGTCAAACTCGCTGGCCTGTTAAGAACTAAGGGTGTTACGACTGTCAACGTCTTAACCCAAATGAGTGCGACTGATCTCAGGCAAGCCCGTTTTTCAGTCGAGAATATTCAAGAAATCACAGCCGCGCTTGACAGGCATGGTCTCTCTCTTCGGCGGGCAAAAAGCACAGAGCCGAGCAATGCTCTCGCTGCTAAACAGAGCGAACTTCGCACTGGTGACACAGCCGGCGCAAGCATATTCAGCATCGGTGACATTCAGCGGCAAGTTATTTGGCGACTTAGAGAGATCAGCGGTTTGGAATCAGATATTCCCATTGATGATGATGTTCGATTTGAAGATTTAATAGAGAATTGGGATTCGTTGAAAACTGTCGAATTCGTTGTGTCACTAGAGGGTGACTTTGATATTAGAATTCCAGATGAAGAAGCTGAAAAAATTCAAACGGTTGCAAGCGCCATTGAAGTTATCGATCAGCTTCTAACGACTCGCAGCGAACTCAGAGCCGTTCGTCATGCGCAAAGAGGCCGCGGAAGCGATACTGCTGCATATGAAGCTGAAATGCGCGAAAGAGCGCTTAATGAAGCGAGAGAACATCTCCAAGCGAATCCCGGAACGCTTGCCTCAGCTCTTATAACAAGATTTGGATTGGAACCGTCTGATGTTTTGGATTTGTACCGCGACCGTGAAATTCCTTCACTTTCTCGCAGCGAACTGCGGATTAACTTAAGCGAGGATGATTTCAAAGGAGTTCCTCAGTCGGTTCATGAATTTGTTGATTATGCCCACGAGCTTGTCGGGGCGGGAGAATCGGAATGGGTTGACGTTTCCGATGAAGATCGCCTCCAGGAAGAACAAGTTGAGTGGGGGAAAACATCCCGACGCTATTTTAAAACAAATGACGGAAGATATGTCGCTCACTCCCATCCGAAGGATGTTGCGAGAACAGCGAACCGCACGATGGTGCTTACCAACGATTCCAACGACAAAGGCCCTTCCAATAATTGGGCGATGGCGGATGGCCCTGAGGGCAAGAAACAAACCATTTTAGATTTAATGAAGGCTGATGGCTACAAGGGCAAGAAGATGTACAAAATTGCATACTTGATGTCGGATCCTGATTCTGGAGTAAGGCGGGTCGGCATTCAGCTGACCGATAGCCGTTACGTTGCTCTCAACATGATTAAAATGGCTCGAGTAGGAAAAATCGCAATCGGAAAATTAGCACTGGATGCCATCAAAGAAGGATACGTTTTTGAGCGCGGCATTCATGTGACGGGTGATCTGGACAAGTTAGCTGCTGAGCGCGAACGAAAGGAAAATCCCATTGATAACCGCTACTTTGCTCTTGTTGCGCATGAAGCGTTAATTTTGTCTTATGGCTCCGAATATGGCGGCAATGCGCTTTTCGGCAAGAAGTTTGAAGCGCTTCGCCAAGCCAACTACGATGCGCTCCGGAAAAAGAATTTTCTTGCCGAACACATGCTGATCAAAGTGTTAATAAACAAAAAGACCGGCGAGCGGATCGGTATTCTCGGCGCTTACCCGAGCGCGGTCGGAAAAACCAATTCTGCGTTTGTTGAAGTGCCCGATGCTTTGAAAGAAGACTGGGAAGTGGAATTTCATGGAGATGACATTGCTTGGATTCAAGGTCAGGCAGGCATCAAATTGTTTGATGAAGGCGGGCAGCCCATAGACCCAACTTATATTACGCCTATTAGAGATCTTAATATGGCTGAGTTGATTTCGGAAGATGGATGGCCAAAAGCAGAAAGTCCCGAACTGGGTTCATTTGGCGTTTTGGTCGGGACCAACAATAAGAGCAATCCGCGCATCATGAAAATGATTGGGCCCGGCAGCAAAACGATTTTTACGAACGGTGCTTACCGATTAGACCCCGAAACAGACACGGTTGTCGAACAATGGTGGGAAGGATTGGAAGAGGACGGAAAGCCAAAACCGATCGGCCAGCCAAACTGGTATGTTTGGAACGGAATGTCATCGACCGACCCGAAACGGATTGACATTGCGCTCAAGGCTGTTCCTGTGAAGGATTTGGAAAAATTCTGGCTTTCGGACAAATCCGATACGATTCGTGCGATTTTGGAGGAGTTTGATCTCGAAAAAATCAACAAAAAAGAAGCTAAATCGCGGTTGATTAAACTTTCTCCGCATATCAATGAAGACGTTGCTGAATCACTGATGAAAATTTATGCGGCTGCGCTTCAATGGGCACATCCGAACAGCCGTTTTACGGTATCCATTCCGGATAATGCAAAAGATTTCTTGCCGGAAAATTGGGGCAAGCCGGTTTCTTTCCAAGTGGTTGAATGGGGCGTTAAACTTCCGAAAGGCGGATTTTTCTTAAGACAGGCACCGGATACTGCCACTGGTATTCTGTATGGTTTGATGATGATCAGCGCCGCGACGGCTGCGGCAGCCGGAACGGTGGGCGCATTGACCCCCAGTCCATTTGCGAACGGTGATTTTGAAGCGGGAGACGAAATTGCGCACACAAACAACATGTTTGAATTTTTCGAGAATCAGCCGAAAGAGGTTATTTTTATCACTCACAACGTTTTCAAAGAAGGCCCGGATGGAAAACCGGAATTTCCCGGTTTCAGGGAAAATGTGCGGCGTGATATATGGTCATCAGAGCGCGTAAAAGATCCGAGAGGAACCAAAAACGCTAAGAAATGGCCCATGCTAATTGGTTTTACGCCGACAGTTGACGGGTTTCGTAGAGAAGGCCTTGACATGACGGACGAGGCGCTAGCTAAGTTGCTTGATGTCAGCGAGCAGGATTTAGAGTGGTTTACCAAAGAAGCAATCCGTTGGCGGCAATGGCTGTTTGAAGAGAAGGGGGTTGTTCACGGTAAGACTCGGTATGAGCGGCTGCATCCCAAGCTTCGTCAAAAGTTTGATGAAATCATGAATGATTGGAATTCATTTCAGGCGCAGAGAGCAATTGAAAAACTTAAAATCGATTCCGAAGCGCTTGCGCGGGCGGAAAATGCGAAGCGCACCCCAATCATCGGCGGCAATTGGAAGATGGCAGTGAACGATAAAATAAGTGCTCAAGTTTTGACAGAGCAAATTGTCGTAAGCCTCGGAAATACTCAATTGGAAAATGACCCGGAAATTATTATCGCACCTTCTTTTGTTCATATTGATGAAGTTGTCAGAGAAATAAAAAGATTAAGAGAAACCACAATCTATCCGGGTAGCAAGCAGCTTACGTTGGGTGCTCAAGATCTGTCTGCTGAAGAACCGGGCGCTCAAACGAGCCAGATATCCTATGCTCAGTTAAAAGATTTGGGTGTTCAATATGTCATTATCGGCCACTCAGAAAGGCGTCACGGAAATTTAAAGAAAGCGGCTGATCATCGGCTGACTGAGTCTGATCCGGTCGTCAACGACAAAGTCAAAATCGCGCTCAAAAATGGTTTAAAGCCGATTTTGGCGATTGGTGAATTACTGGAAGAGCGTGAAGCGTTCAAAACATTTGGCGTGATTGAAAAACAAATCCTCGAAGGTTTGAAAGATGTAACGGCCGAACAAATGGCGAATGTCGTAATTGCCTATGAGCCGGTGTGGGCCATCGGAACTGGGAAAACCGCAACACCCGAACAGGCTGATGAGGTCCAGCGTTATATTCGCGCTCTAGTTCTCTCCATTTACGGCGAAGATGTTGCTTCCAAATTGCGTATTCAATACGGCGGCAGTATGAATCCAAAGAATGCGGCTTCGCTGGTCGCAAAGAAGAACATTGACGGTGGCTTAATCGGCGGCGCCAGTCTCAAAGCCGATGAATTTACGGGTATTGTCAAAGCGGCCAATGAATCCGTACGTTCGGAATTGCAAGTAGAATTGATTTCCGGCTTCGGTTCGGAGTGGAAAATTCAGGTGAGAGCGGGTGACAAAGAATTTTTGGCGCCAGTGGCGAGTTTTAATCCCGAAGTGACGGCTCGGACGGTCGAAGCCAACTTGAGGCATATCGGACTGAAGGGTGAAGTGAACGGCTCCAAATTGAAAATCGCCGGGTCTGATCAAGAAATTGACTTCGAAAATCTCGACCAAGCCGTTTCCGATTTACGTGATGTCCTCAATGCCGTTCTGAACCGTTCGGAATTGCGTCAGCAAGTTGATGCGCAATCTTTAGAGGTTCTTAAACAAAATGATCCGAACCTTTTTAAAGCTCTTACTGATGCCATCAGTGACCGTCCGATATCTGATTTTCATCGCCGGACGTTAGTTGGAAAAGAACTGTTGCGTGCAACCGGCGAAGTTCCGCAATTTGTTCGGGAAACGGTTGAGCAATTATCGCGCTCCGAATTACGTGCTCAGAAAAATTCGAATGATCTTTTCATAAAGGTTTTAGATGAATTGAAAAATATTCGCCGAGTCACTGTTGATAAGGTGATTTTATTAGCAAGCAATCTCGGATATGCCATTAACCGGCGCGAAGCGGTTCAACTCATTCATTCGATTGGATTTACGGTCCATCAAAAAGGGAGCCAATTTTACAGCCGGCCCGACTACGGTAGCCGCTCGGAATTAAGGACGGATTCGCTTGAAAGCTTAACCGGCCGGACGAAGTGGCTCGCGATAAGCGCGTTTGTTGCCGCCGGCGTCCTGGTTTTTGCTTTTGGGCCAATTGTCCGGTCCGTCGGCTTGAAAGAAACTTTTGAGGGTTATTTTTCGGAGATTAGTTTTGGGCAGGTAGCCGTCGGTGTTATCGGAGTTCTTGGATTGGCGGCGGCTGTGATAATTAGGCGAATCAAATCCGGAACGCAAGATACTAATGCCGGACACAGTAAAGCTTCAAAGACCGCAACGGCCTATAGTCTTGAAGATATGCGAGCGTTGATTACTCAGCTTGTTGATCACGCGGAAAGAACCACCGAACTTGCGCTTTCAAAAATAGATCCTGAGCAAACAGATTGGCTTGAGCGGTTTCAGGGCTTTAAGAACGAATATTTTAAGCTTGCACGCGATTATCTGAACGCAGCTTTCCGGCAGGATATAGAAATGGACAAAATAAAGAAGTTGGGAGTTGACACATATAGTATAGCGTCGGCGTTTGCAACTGATTTTCGGCAATCGGGAATCCAGGGCGAAGCATTTGACCTCTTTCAAACCGTCTTCGGGATTATTCTTGAGATTCATCATGCCATTCGATATAAGTTTTCAAAGAGCAAGGATAGTAATGGCAAAGACTTCTTCGATTTTCGGCAATCCGCCTCTATTTACAATGATTTAAAAGCACTTCTATTGGCTGATCAGCCGCAAAAAGCTGCCGAAGCGCGGTCCGAGTTGCGGATGGATTTAGAAGACGGCGATTCGCATGGATTGACCTCGGTTGAATTAGCAGCGGAGCACGTTCGAGTCCGGTCCAAAGCATATGATGCCGAGGATCCTGCAGACGTCCAAGAGATTTCGGAAATGTTTGATATTAATCCGCAAGAAGCTCGAGAAGCTATTAACGAGGGTAACCAAAAGAGTTTAGACGATGCGGTCAGTCAATCTGCTGCTGACGATGAATCTGAAGAGCTCAGATCGGAATTAAGAGGCGTTGATGATTTCGCGCGGCTTAATCCGGTGGCGGATCAGGAAAAGTCTTTAAAACGTTTAAGTGCGGTTGTTCAAAAAAGCTTAAGCCGTATCGCAGCGCCTCGCTCCGAATTGCGTGCAGCAGTTTCAGAAGTTTTAGGGTTGAAAGCGTCATCGGTGAATGGCGCAGAAGCGCAGACCGCTTTGATTGCCTTGAGCGGATTGTTTGAATATGGGCCGCTGATTGCCGTACTTCAGCAAAATCTTTCACCAAGCCATGTTCTAATTGCAAGGCCAAGCACCCGTTCCGAACTTCGTGTGATTGAAGAGATTAATGCAGAACTTATTGCGGCCGGATTTAAGCCGGTCCCGGTTGCAGAAAACGACCGTCGATTAATGGAAATTCTCCGCGAAACAAGGTCTGAACTGCGTTATGCATTAGGCACCTCACGCCGCGATAAAGGTACTGCGGAAATGCTTTTTGCGCGCGGCATTCTTCAAAGTCCGGATGATTTGATTACTCCCACGAGCCGTCAATTTGACTTGCTGACAGGGCTTGCCGGCTTAACCGCCGACATCATGAATCAGTACCGCTCCGAACTCCGCACGTCGATGGCCGCTTAATTCAGTTGTAAGTGATAAGTGATAAGTCGTAAGTTAATCAAATTGCTTAGCACTTATCACTTACCACTTACAACTTAACCAAGCTTGAAATTCTCCTAATCCTTGCTATAATCCCCATTAGCATTCGTACTACATAGAGTGCTAAATTTATCTATAAGTTGTTTAAAATTAAAGAGTTACGATAAATGCTATCAGAGCGTCAAAAAGAGATTTTAGCCATTATTGTAGATTTCTACACCAAAACCACAGAACCTGTGGGCTCAAAAGTGGTGTCGGAACATTTCAGCACGGATATTTCCTCTGCGACCATCCGCAACGAAATGTCGGAGCTTGAGTCACTTGGCTTCATCAATCATCCGCATACTTCAGCCGGCCGCGTTCCGACCGATTCGGGGTATCGTTTTTATGTCGACGCTCTCATCAAAGAAAAATCCGTCCAGGCTGCTGAAACGTCGCTGATTGCGTGGGAATATCGCCAAAAGGCGAAAAGCATCGAAGAGCTGGTTGAGCGCACGGCGCGCGTGTTGTCATCGATGACCGAGCAAGCCGGCTGGGTTTTGTTTCCGGATTTCAACGAACTTGTTCTCAAACAGATCGAATTAATTCCGTACGGCCGTTCGCATTTGCTCGTGATGTGGGCTTCCACGTCCGGATTTGTGCAGAACAAAATGGTCGACATGGAAGAAGAAATTCCGATGGAGGAAGTCGCGCGGCTTAATCATTTTCTGAATTCCGAGCTTTCGGGAAAAAAATTCAGCGAAATTCCGGAGTTTTTAAGCGAGCGATTGCTCAAAGTTCGTGATTCCGCCGCGATTTTGTACCGCATCGCGCTTCAAATCGCAGAGCGTGCGCTTGTGATTGAAGAGGAGCGGAAATTAGCGCTCGACGGATCCAGGTTTATTTTGCGCCAGCCGGAATTCCAGGCATCCGAAAAAGCGCGCTTGCTCTCAAGAGTCCTGGAAACCAAGGAAACTTTGAGATCGGCGATTAACGAGCCGCTGCGTGCCGGTGAAATCCGAGTGAGAATCGGCAAGGAAAATTTGCCTCAGGAAATCCGCGATTGTACACTCGTGTTTGCGCCGTACCATTGCCAAAACCAATTGCTGGGAACCGTGGGAATTTTAGGGCCGACGCGCATGCCGTATGCGAAAGTTATTTCGCTTGTGGATCATGTGGCGCGTCGTTTGACGGATTCGATTGAGAGATTAATTTAAAGAAGTGCTAAGTGATAGGTGGTAAGGGATAAGTTTTTTCTTACCACTTACAACTTACCGCTTAACACTATGAATAAAGATAAAGAAAAAGAGAATAAAGAAATGGAAACGAATCAATCAAAACCAACCGACGAAGTGCGCCTGCAGAAAGCTGAGTACGAAAATCTGCTCAAAAAAATTCAGGAATTAGAAAACCTGAAGGAACAGATGTTGCGTTCGGCAGCGGATTTTGAGAATGCCAAAAAGCGCATTGGAAAAGAGCGTGAGGATTATTTCAAATATGCGCTCGAAGGTTTCTTTTACGAGCTTTTGCCGGTGTTGGATAATTTCGAACGCGCGCTTTTGCATCAAAATGATGATCCGGCGCAAAAAGCGGTCTGGAGCGGAATTGAATTGATCCGCAAACAGCTTGCCGAAGTATTGAAAGCGCAAGGCTTGATACGAATGGACGTTTTGAAAAAACCGTTTGACCCGAATGTGCATGAAGCAATCGAGGAAATTGTTTCCGAAAAAGAAACCGACCACACGGTTGCCGAAGAAGTCATCGCGGGTTATATGTTGAGCGGGAAATTATTGAGGCCTGCAAAGGTAAAAGTATTCGTGAAGCAAAAATCCGCTCAGGAAGACGAGAAAATCGAAGAAATAACTTAATTTAGTTTTAAGTGGTAAGTTGTAAGTGCTAAGTGAGAAACGGTAAGTTATTTTTCCTACTTACAACTTATCACTTACCACTTATGACTGGAAAATATGGCTACAACCAAAAGAGACTACTACGAAGTAATCGGCGTATCGAAAACCGCTTCGGATGATGATATTAAGAAAGCCTACCGGAAGCTGGCGCTTAAATATCATCCGGACCGGAATCCCGGCGACAAGACGGCGGAAGAAAAGTTTAAAGAAGCCGCCGAAGCCTACGCTGTTTTGAGCGATAAACAAAAACGCGCGCAGTATGACCAGTTCGGCCATTCGCTGGGCGGGCAAGGTTTTCAGGGGTTTCACGGTTTTGAAAGTAACTTTGAAGGATTCGGCGATATTTTCGGAGACCTTTTTGAAGATTTCTTCGGAGGCGGATCATCGCGCAGCCGAGGCGGATCGCGGCGCGGCCGGCGTGGTTCTGATTTAGAGTATCGAGTTTCTATTTCATTTGAAGAGGCTGCGTTCGGCAAAGAAATGGCCGTTGAAATTCCGCGGATGGAAACCTGCGCGCATTGCTCGGGATCCGGCGCAGAACCCGGTTCGAGCAAAAAAACATGCCCGGATTGCAAAGGAATGGGCGAAGTCCGGATTGCGCAGGGTTTTTTCTCGATCCGGCAAACCTGCCCAAGATGCCGCGGGGAAGGCGAGCGAATCGAAAAAGCATGCCGTGATTGCAGAGGCTCCGGCCGCGTTCAGCATACGCGAAAACTCAATTTGAAAATTCCAGCCGGGATTGATACAGGGTCTCGACTCAAACTTTCCGGCGAAGGCGAAGCCGGGCAAAGGGGCGGCGAGCGCGGCAATCTTTATATTATGATCGAAGTGAGGCCGCATGAGATTTTTGAGCGCGACGCCAACGACGTGCTTTGCGAGGCAAAAATTACAATGGCGCAGGCCGCGCTTGGAACCGAAATCGAAGCACCGACTTTGGACGGCAAAGTGAAACTTAAAATCCCTGCCGGCACTCAGCCCGGAAAAATTTTGCGGATCAAAGGAAAGGGTTTTCCCGATGTCCGCGGCGGCGTGCGCGGCGATGAATTGGTTAAAATCGTGGTGGAAGTTCCCGAGCGTTTGTCTGGTCAGGAACAGAAATTGCTCGAAGAATTTGCCAAAGTTCGAGGGGAATCAACGCGGAAGAGTATTTTTACCAAATGGAGAGAGCGTTTCCAATAAAAGGCGTAAGGTTTAAATGGTAAGTGATAAGTTAATCGAACAACTTAGCACTTACCACTTATCACTTAAAACTTTGCCTTAACGCTAATTTAAAAATGCCGACTTACGAATATGAATGTACAAAGGGCCATCGATTCGAAAAATTTCAATCGATGAAGGATGAACCGATCAAGGCCTGCCCGGAATGTAAATCAAAAACAAGGCGTTTGATTGGTTCCGGCGCCGGCGTTATTTTTAAAGGCAGCGGTTTTTATCAAACGGATTACCGCTCTAGCGACTATAAAAAGAAGGCAGACTCGGAAAAAAGCGCACCGAAGCAGGAATCCTGCGGTGCGCCAAAATGTAAAACCGAGTGCCAAGGTTCGCAATAATCCGTCATTGCTTCTGTGAGAAGTGCCTGATAAACTACAAAACCTATGAGTATTCAGCGTAAAACAAGAGTCACAGTGCTCGGAGACGGCGGCTGGGGAACCGGACTTGCCATGGTCAGCGAACGCATCGGCCACGACGTGATGCTTTGGAGCGCTTTTTCAGAATATGTCGAAATTCTCCGCACCAAGCGGGAAAACCCAAAGTACCTGCCCGGAATCAAACTTCCCGAGCGTCTGCAGTTCACCAGCGATATTCATCAGGCCATTGAATTCGGCGATTACATTGTTCTCGTGATTCCTTCGCAGTTTTTGCGCAACGTACTTTTTAAAATGCGCGATTGTGATTTATCAAAAAAGATCTTAGTCAGCGCGACAAAAGGCGTTGAGAAAAAAACACTCATGCGGCCTTCGCAAATTATCCAGTCGGTGCTCGGCGATGTGAAGCTCGCCGTTTTGTCGGGCCCGTCGCATACGGAAGAAGTGGTCCGCAACATTCCGACTCTGGTTGTGGCGGCGTCGCCCGATAAGCAAGTGGCCGAGAAAGTTCAGCAGACATTTCGCGACCATCATTTCCGGATTTATGTTCAGAGCGATGTGGTCGGTGTTGAGCTCGCAGCTGCCGTGAAGAACGTCATTGCCATTGCAGCCGGTATTTGCGACGGCATGGGATTTGGGTCCAACACCAAATCGGCGCTGCTAGCACGCGGGCTTTTGGAAATGATGCATTTGGGTGTTCAAATGGGCGCCAATCCCAACACGTTTTTCGGTTTGGCCGGCTTCGGCGATTTGGTGACGACCTGTATTTCCGAATTTGGGCGTAATTTGCGCGTTGGGCAGCAGCTTGGTAAAGGCGAAAAAATCGAAGACATTTTACGCGGCATGGACATGGTGGCGGAAGGTGTCGAAACCGCGCGCTCGACGATGGAGCTTGCCAAACGCTACCGCGTTGAAGTGCCGATCATTCAAGAAGTTTACAACGTCCTCTTTGAAGGCAAGAGCGCTGCTCGAGCCGTTCAGGATCTCCTCGACCGGGAGCCGAAAGAAGAATTAAGGCCCTATTCCCTCGGTAAGCGTTAGGGGCAAGTTTTAAGTGATAAGTTGTAAGTTTTAAGTTGCTCGATTAGCTTACCACTTACGACTTAAATCTATGTTAATAAACGATTTACATCCGTAAAAATATCTCATCCCGCCTTGAATTACACCTAATAATAAGGTATACTTTCACATCGATAAGCCCTTGAGGGAAGGGCTTATTTTTTATGTCTTGAACCAACCGAATATATCGATAAAAAAACCGAATCTGTTAATACTCAAGGCGATTAGTGTGTTTGTGCTGATCGCTTTCACGCTAAATTCCACGCTTGCTTACGCGCAAGGCGTCGAACTCAATCCGCCCGTTTCTTTCCACATTCCCGAAGAATTCGGTGAAGTAAAAGAGATTATTTCAGGTGGTCAAAACTTACCACTTACCACTTACGACTTACCGCTGGTCATCCACATCCAAGACGCTCACAGTGAATTGGGCGCTCAAGAGAATATTCAAAAAATTCTTCAACATCTCAAGAAGGAATACAAAGTCGACACGTTGTATTTGGAGGGCGGCCTTGCCGGCAACATTCCAAACAATCTTTTACGTTTCACAGAGAACGAAGAACAGAACAACAAAATCAATCGAAAGCTCTTGGAGAAAGGTTTGATCGGCGGTCCGGAGCTTCTTCTATTGTCAAACGATTACTCCGGATTCGGAAGCGAGAGTCTCGGCGTTTACAAACGCAACCTGGCGCAGTTCCGGAAAGTGTACCGGCATCTGGATGAAGCCGAGGAGTGGGTCAGCACAGAAAAATTAGAATTATCCAAAAAGGCATCCCTTGTTTTCAATCCTGCGCTTTACAAATTTACGAAGGATTATTTTCTTTTTCAGGATGATAAGCGCGAGTTGCTATCGCACCTGAACGTGCTTTCGGAATTTTCAAAGCAGCATCTTGATCTTGACCTTACAGACCCTATTCATCAAATCGATTTTCCGCAGTTGGTTCGCTTTTTTAAGCTCAAAGAACTCGAAAAAGATGTATCTAGTATCTCGTATCTAGTATCTAGTGAAAAAGCAAAGCTTTTTGAATGGCTCAAGGCGAATCACTTTGAATCATTCATTGCATCATTTGATCAGTTTCTCTCTGCCCGCGAGATACCAGATACTAGATACCAGATACGGGCCTTTCTGGAGTCCTTTTATGCAAAAGCACATGCCAAAGGATTTTCTTTTAAAGATTTTCCGGCAGTATCGAAAGAGCTTGGCCGGATTATTCTCACGCAGGAACTGAACGCAGCTGCTCTGTTTGGCGAAATCGAGCAGCTTACGGATCGGCTTCTCGGCCGGCTTGCCAAAACGGAGGCAGAAAAAGAAATTCTCCGGGCGTTTCAAGACCTTCATCTCCTGAACAAGCTGTTTCATTTGGAATTGACGCGGGATGAACTCGTAAAAATTCAAACATCGTATCTAGTATCTAGTATCTCGTATCTAGTTGATCGAAGACCAGATACCAGATACCAGATACCAGATGCCCTGATCAAGCAATCCCTCCGTTTCTATAAAACCGCACGGCTGCGGGAAAAAATTATTTTCAAAAATCTGAAAGAAACCATGAAACGGCACAAGCATAAAAAGGTCGTGCTTGTGACCGGCGGATTTCACGAAGAAGGCCTTAAGGAACTGATCACCAAAAACAATCTTTCCTATATTTCGGTTATTCCCAGGATTCACGAACTTGACCGTGATGATACTTATGCCAAAGTCATGTCGCTTCAGCCGACTTCAACCGTGACACCGCCGTCTTTCGGCCGAATTAATCTGAGGTTGTTGCCTCCTGCTGTTGCCAATTATTACCGAAGCGAACTCCGGCAGATTCATTCAGGCGTTGAGCTTCTGAGAGCTCCCGGTGTTGTTGATCGATTTGACGCAAATATTTGGCTTGATGCGGTCCTAGAGCGGTTAGATCAGTTTTCAGGGCGAAATGAATTGGATAATGCAAGGCAATCTTGGGAATTTCTTCGGGAAAAATTACGCGAACTGCTTCAAATAGAAGCGCGGCGGAGCGAGGCGGTTGAACCAAGTTTTGGGCAAGATGATTTAAAAAATATTGGGAACGAACTAAGGGCCTATTGGAGAAAGCGAAATTGGGATCAGGTCCACGGCCGTATCAACCAGCACCTGGTTTTCTTGAATGAAGATATCACAGAGCCGGTTGCCTGGTTTGCAAGTGAAGACGAGATTACCGAGCTTGCCGGAGGATCTTTGAGCGATCAATTATTGACTTGGTGGGTGAGGGGGCTTGCTCTCGTGATACATTTGCGGCTTTTCGGGATGCATTTTGAAAAATTTAAGTCAGATTATCAAGCGCTTGATAATGAGTTGCTGGTGAAATCTGTCAGGCATTTTATCCCGCTCATCGTAGCTCAATCTAAAACTCAGGGGTGGAAAGCTTTAGAATCAACCCCGCGCTATGCCGGACAATTAATTCAGGCGACCGAAAGAGATTTTATGTTATGGGGTTTGGCTGCCATGCTGGATGCACGCCTTCATGATTCTGAAATTTTATTTCGGCCAACGGATATTACGATATCAAAAAATATTTTTCCGGGCGAAGGCAAGGAATCGATACCTTACTACATGGCGCGGATGTTTGTTAATTTGAAAGCCGTCGATAGCACAGGCAAGGAAACAGGCCAAAAGATATCGCGTGAGGAGATTATAGAATTATTGCGTGAGTTATTTGCAATTGATGGTTCTGAATGGAATCAAAAGGGCCTTCGGTCGCCTTGGCGCGGAACTGATGAAGGCGAGCTTGAAATATTCGCTATTAATGAATTAATTTACAAACGAATGTCCGAACGGTTATTGGCGGACCCGTCATTCTTAATTGCTGTTCTGCCGGAGAAGGTTGCAGAACGTGACAGTCAATTTCTTGAAAGTATTTTTGGATCTGAATTTGAGCGATGGTCTTATCAAGAAAAATACGCCAATCCGCAAGATTTTACGCAATCAACCCTGAGTGAAATTTTTCCAGATTTTATTCAGTCTCGGTCGGAAGCCCGGAGCGAACTTCGGCAGGTCGTGAAGCCGGCCAAACCCTTACCGAAATCAGAAGCAGTCAATCTTGAACCGCTGATTCCTACTGAACCGGAAGTCCCAAGCATGGATGCTAAAGAAGTTGAAATTCCGGAAGGATTAGAAAAATTTTTGGAGCAGTTAACCTTTGCATTTAAAAGATATTTCAGGTGGCATACTTTGGTTCAAGCACCGCTGGCATTTACGATTTGGATTACCATGATCCGGCCGCTCGACATGTATTTTCACGGCGTCGGTCATTGGGCTTTCGGCAAGCTTCTCCTTTCTGATACCTATAAAAATCTCAGGATCGAACTTCCTTACTGGGACCGGATTATGGAATTTTGGAATAACCCTTCCTGGACAAGTTTTATGGGGCTCCGGAGTTATTCAGACCATGTTCACGCAGACCCAATTCCCGGCATGGTGCCTTCGCAGTTTTTTTATACACTTCATTACATCGGCGGCCATATCGCAGATACCGCGATGATGTTATCACTGATTCTAACTGCTAAAGTCCTCCACAAAGTTAATATGGCCCAGTATCGGTTCCGGATCCGGTTATGGGAAATGGTGATTGCCTGGACGGCCGTAACGAATTGGCGGCGCATGGTCCATAACACGCAAAATTACCTGAAGCCGCCCGGTGATTTTTATTTCTTCAACCGGTTTACCGGAGTCGGTATGGAATGGACACTGCCTTTTGTATTTTCAATCCCGCTTCTGTATTTGTGGTGGACGCCTCAACTTGCGAGTTCTCCGGTCCGAAAGCTGATTACAGGCGCAGCGTTGGTTTCAGGTGCTTTCTTTTTTGCGTACCCATTTTATTTAATCATTTATCCGCTCGGGCTTAAAGCCGTTGTGACGGCCATTGCGGTCGGCGTCGCTTCATCCGGCTTCTATTTAATCAAAACATTCCGAAAAACCCCGCGCTCCGGCCGGTTTACATCCGCCACTTCCTTCGTATTGACTTATCTCGCATTATTTTTGAATACAATCGGCGCCGGTTATTCGTTTTCGAACAAGGATGCGTTCTACAACACCATAGATTCGCGCTTGCGTGGGTCAGTTTCTGAAAACATCAAAAAACAAGCGCCGGCCTTTATCGATGACTGGCGCGGATTTATTGAGCCATTGCTGAGCGCGCAGCAATATGGCCAAGCAAGAGACAGGATGTTTGAAATGTACAAGCGTGAAAGCGTTTTCTATCCGGAGCCGCTTGCGGTTTTGGAAGGAATTTATTTTTTCAGTGACGATCCTGATATCCGTATCAAGATGAAAGAGTTTGTTCAAGATTTAACTTTTGGTGAATTTGTACGGCTCAAATTGTACAAGGGCAACCTTTTAAAAGAGCTGCGGTACGGTCCAAAGTTAATTGAATGGGGAAATACGCTTAGATTCGAATTTTATTTTAAAGGAACGAAAACTGCTTTAAAGCAGCTAACCAGCGAGGTTTTGTCGTGGATGAGTACGGATGACAAAATGAAAATCTTGAACCAACTGAAAGAAATTGAAACCATATTCATCCTTCAGAATGGACACGACTTTCTCGGAAGAAGTTGGATTGACATTCTCGATCAGCAGCTGGATGTTCTTTCCAAAAACCGTTCTGAATTGCGCGTAGAAAACCTTGACCAAGGCGTCGAGTTTCTCCGGGCCCATCAACCGGATGTCATCTTTTTCGATTTTGGGCAAGTATTGGCAACACAGATCGAAGATTATTTTGACAGGACCGCTGAACTATTAGCCCAATACGCCGGAATCTCCTTAAAAGACAAATCGCTCGATAGCGCAATTTTTAAAGGAGAACTTTATAGGCGCCTTGTTCCGGGCCGTAAAGAGTCGGTGGATGGTTTTCCGGCCCGCGATCAGCTTTTTAGCGATCCCGATCAATTTGATCCTTGGGTTGAAAAGATTAATGACTTTTTAGCGCAATATGGTGCTAAAAACCGTATCACAAAAGCGCAATTTGAAGAGGCGTATTATGGGCCGAGGCGGATTAATCCTGAAATCGGGAAACAAATCGGAAATTTCTTTATCATCAAGCATGCGCTTGGTATTCAATTCGGGGTCATCTCTAATTTTGAAGCGGCCGGTAAAAAATGGATGTCGGACCTTTTGAGCCGGGGATTGCCGGGTATTTTTGATAAAAAGTTGATTGTGACCAGCGCAGATGCTCGGGCCGTGAAAAGCGACAACGTTAGAATTTTCAATAGAGCGCTTTCGAAATTCAAAAGACTAACCGGCCGGGACGCAAATAACGCAGTTTTTATTGATAACTTTGACTGGAACTTTCCAAAAGCCCGCGAAGCGGGAATCGAGCATTTCATTCATTATGGTTTTGCCGGCGCTGACGCAGAATTTAAAGGCGACCAACTCTTTCAAGCTGCGCTCCATCAGTCGCCTTACGGCGTCTTTCCATTTTTCGCGAGTTTATTAAAATTAGTCGAAGAAAATGCGCCCCTTGCGCAGCCGAAAACCGCCGCTTCGGTCACCGAACTCCGCTCTGAATTGAGGAACGAAAATCGAAAAAAGAGCGCGGAGGAAATTGATAGCGAAATCACTCTTGAATATTTAAAAAAAGCGCTTGAAAAAATCAACACTCATCCGGATTTTCTTACTGACGAATTCCTCAAACTTCTTAGCGATGAGTTGGCGCGCTTAGTTAAAAATGGTGTGAAGCTAAGCGAGAGCAAGTTGTCAGAGGCGCTTACACTGTTTTGGAAAGACAAAGGTGTTGATAAACCGAACGAGAAAGCCCGTGTGTCGGCGAGCGCATTTATCAAAGCAAAAGCAGATATTGCAACTCCGATAGGACTTTCATTTCCGCCGCACATTACCGAACTCGAGATTAAGCAATTTCCGGGTGCGGTTATTGCCGAACTGCTTCGTACGGCGCAAGATGCATTTTCAGGCGACTTGTTGATCTACCAGGTCAATACCAAAATAGAAGTTTTTTCAAAGTTAATCGATGTCTTAAAGAATGAGAAAAATCAAGCGCGCCAAACAGAATATATCGAAGATGCAAAGTCCGGAGGGGTTTATGAGATTGAAAGTGGCGATGAGACGCGCCGGAATTACCTAAGCAGGAAAACCAATCTTGCGCTTGATATTTACGATCGGCTCAATAACTTGATGAAGGAAGCGAATGCAGCTGCCGCAAACGAATCTATAGAAGGTTTTTTGGCCGTGTTAGAGCGAATTAAAGTTGAATTGGAGAGCTTGCCTTTAGAGCTTCTGATACATGAAACGAAGGAACTGGCACTCAAGATTGAATCCATTATTCATGACAATGCCGAGCAGCCGTGGATCGAAAAGTTTTTGATGCCGCGCTATCGTTCGCTTGCTCAAGGTGCGAATGCGGGCTTGGCTCGCAATGTATTTTATGGCGTCATGAATTCGCCAAAAATAAAACCTCAAGATCGGTTGGGTACTTTAGGACAAGCAGTGCATGCCTATATTAGCGAGGTGGCAATTCCGTCACTCGTGCATTCCAAAGCATTTTGGATTCGCACACTTCAGCTGGATCAATACATTGACCAGTTAGTTGATGATGCAATGGGCGTTACCAATGTGGAAGAATTTATAGAATCGGTATTCGAGGCGGAACTTCATACCTACCTCACTATAACGCAGCGGCTCATGAACATGGGGCAGCAAGAGCAGGATATTTACCGCTGGATCCGTCTGATCGAGATCAAGTTCGACGAATGGTTTTACCGGGGAGAGCGCGGCGCTCTTCTGCGTGATTTGGAATTCGAGGACGATGATTTACCTCCAATGATTACCGATATCGAAAAGGAATCCGCAGAATTTGCACGCGAATTTATCAAGTCGCCGGTCTTTTTGAAAATTCTAAAAGATCCTAATGATGCAGAGTCTTTGATGATTACTCTCCAGAACCTGATTACCGATGAGTTTCAAACTTTCAAAAAATTTGCAAAACGTGTCGGTCTATTCATGATGGCAGCCGAAGTCCGGCATGATCCTGAATTTGCAGGTAAAGCCACCGACTTGGCAGAACGTTATGGAACGGAGCTATCAAGATTAGAAAACAAACTTGCGCAGGATGTGATCCGCGCTTATTTTCACGGCCAAATCGAAGCCTTTCATTTAGTGAGAGTAAAAATTGCCGGTGTGCTGAATATTTTGGATCACAGGGGAGCAGGGAATGAATATCCGAATCATCGAGCTGTCCGAGAGAAGCAAGATACTCTTTTTGACTCAGACGGAAAGACCGTTCATGTTGAAATGCTCAAACAAATCCCTCTCTTAGCGCCTCTTGCCGAAGTGTTTGATCAAATTGCCATGTGGAACGCCTTGGCCGAGGCCTATAAAACTAGTGACGGTTTAATGCGTGACTTACCTAAAGAGTTTGTGGATGCTCTCGAATATAAAAATAGACTGGTCAGACGCCTTCATGACATTGCAAATAACGAACCTGTCCGCTCCGAGCTGCGCCAATCTGGTCGGATTGGCACTGCTTCGGCTTTGCTCGCATCCCTCGCAAAGTCCGAGCTGCGGTCTCAAGTTGGCGGCGGCCAAGTTCTTGCAGCTGATCCGGCAAATATTGAACTGGGCATTGATCAGAATTGGCAAACCGCATTTCAGAATCCTCATAATCCGTTAATAGTTGAAGTTGGTTTTGGATATGATCAAGGTTTCTTAGACCGCGCGGCGCTAGAACCCGATAAAAATTTTATCGGCATTGAAATCAAAAAAGATTTTTATGATCAAATGGTCGCTAGGGTTAAGAACCGGCAGCTGACTAATGTTCGCCTGATTCACAGCAGCGATACAGCAGCATTCTTGCGCCAGTGGGCAATCGGCGGGCATCAACTGATTTCTGAGCTCCATTATTCCTATCCGATGCAGGATTCACATTACGCTTTTCAATCTCGTGTGTTTCGGGCCTTTATGCGGCTCTTGGCACCGGAAGCACGAATTCATTTTAAAGCAGCAAGCCCGCTTGCGGATAAAATAAAAGTACATTTTTTAAGAAAAAAGTTTCAATTACTAAAAGAAGAACGGATCAAGATATCCGATGATCTTGAATCATCCATCCTAACTTTTGAATGGCCTAATCATCAGGCGTCCGGCCTTTTGAACGAGCCGCTCAAAACACCCAGCACGTACGCTCGAGTTGATCGCCTCAATCATACAACGAAACTTTACCGGCATTTGGAAAGCTTATCGTACAGGGTTATGTTTGATCTTTTTATAAATCAGCTGCGAGAAACGACAAATCGCGAGAACAGAAAGATCCGCATTCTTTCAGCCGGCTCTTCAACGGGAGAAGAGGCGTTTACGATTGCAATGGAATTAATTCGAAAAGGTGTTAAACCGGATCAATTTGAAATCATTGGCATTGATGTCTCGCCCCAAGTGGTTCAAAAGGCCCGATCCGGCAAAATTAAATTTAGAGATACCGTAGCCATGAATGAAGTCCCTGTGGAAGCAAGAAAATTTTTAACCCGATTCGGGGTATTGGAATTTGAAATTGTCCCTGAAATCAAAGAAGCCGCTGCGTTTTCTGAGGCAAATCTTGCGGATGAAACACTGCCTGGCCGATTTGGCAACTTTGACGGAATTATCTATTGGCAAGCCAGTTATTTAAATACCGTGGAGCAAAATGAAAGGATGTTCAAAAATTTTAGAGCCATGGCTCCTCCCGGGGCTTTATTGCTTACGAATTTTAATTTAAATGACACAAACCTTTTTGTCAGGAATTCCGATTCACTCTCCGGTTTCAGCGTTTTTGAACCTGCCGAATTCTCAAGCAGGGCTGAACTGCGCAGCGAACAAAAAAAGCATGAGCAAACCGATTCAAGATACACCGTAGAGGAAATTCGTGAATTTTTATCCAAACATCCAAGAGCAACGACAGAAAAAGGCCTTTCACAATCGAACGACCATGAAATGATTATCCCTCTTATGCTTCAAACTATTCTGGATGAAGAATCGGCCAAGAAAAAAGGATGGACGCTGGAATTGCTCGATGAAGCTTTGACTCAAATAGAGAAAGCAGAAGAGCGGCTAAGCCGGCGATTCGGCTGGAAAGAAAAAAAAGTAGAATACGTTCTGAAGCCTTACTTGACTGATACCGTAGGGGAACCTCAAATTAATGGATTGATTTTCTTGAGCGGTAATTTTGACAAGCGCCTTCAGCGGCCTTATTTAGAAATAGGACTTGGCAATTCAGGTATGGATGTATTTTTTTCCGAAAAAGAATTGCTGGAACAAACAGAATTTCAAGCTTTATCTGTTTTCTCAATGAAAGCATTGATGGAAGGATTTCCGAAATTTCAATTAACCGGAGAAGACGGTAGTACGATCGAAGACTCTGATCCGAGCGCAGATTACTTATTAGGCGAGATGATCGCTCAAATCATATTCAATTCTTCGAATTATGGAGAAAAGGTGTGGAACCAGCATCAATTTTTCAACGGCATCGGAATGGATGAGGGTGAATTTCCGGAAAATGAAATATTTATTAAACACAGGATCGGCAATTTGTTCATGTTTGATTTTATGCCGTTCCGGATTGCTTACGAACTCGCGCCAAATCGGATAAATTTCTTAAATCAATTTATAAAATTAATGCGCGACCGCTTGCAAACGTGGCTTGAAGTTAAAAATGATTTTGATCAAATGGTAACACAGCCAATTGAGAATATAGATAATTATGAAGAAGATTTTGATGACATTAACGAAGAAAAAAGTGAGACTGAAAGCCAGCCGGCGCAAATCAATCTTCACACGCAAGCGCTTGAGGTTTTGGTGCAGGCCGTATTAAATTTGACGGCTTATCAAGCATTGGCGGATTATTTTCAAAATGATTTTTATCATGAAGAAATGGAAGAACTCGAAAATGAATTATCACAATTGATAGAAGCATATTTTGAGATTTTAGAGAGCGTTGAGTCTGTCAATGCAGATGATGCGCTTTTTTTGGATAGCGGGGAAATTCTTCGTAGCCAGATAAAAGAATTGCATGAAAGTTTCAAGGCCATTGCGAAGAATTTTTCTTTTAAATCAGAACTTCGGAAAAATTGGCTGTCATTTAACAATCGGGCAGCTCTCGTCTCGTTTTTATTGTGCGGGCTTCTTGCCTGTGTAGCGCCTTTTACTCAATCCGGGAAAAAAGAATTGCAGCCGGAACTTTTGCCTAAGCCGCCGCCTGTAGAAAAAACCGAATTTCCACTTACCCGTGCTGTTGCCAATCGCCCCATGTCCATTTGGAATCACATTCCTCCGGCGATTGGCGAGAAATTGAACAGTTCAGACCATAAGCAAGTGGCTGCGGGTTTGTTAGAAATTCAAAATGAAGGTGTGCTGGTCGACCTGGAATTCTTAAGGCCATTTTTACTGGATGAACATCCTCCGATTGCTGAAACCGCCAGAAGCATTATCGCTTCTCAGGCGCTCTCTATCCCCGTCAATTTTTTTCAGCCTTATTTGAAGCAATTTTCGAGCGATAAAGATAATCTGAGCGAACTCAATATTTCCGAATTAATTAATTTATCTCTCGATGCAGGCGCCTCATTTGACAGGCTGATTGCAGATTATGTGATCGAGCAAATGATGCCGTTCAATTCCGACTCGGTTCCCGGGCTTACGGAAGCGCTCCAGATCAAAACTCCGCTTCTTCATTTTCTTCAGGATCAAAATTCATTTTTAAACACATTGACCGCAGAAAATCAAATTGAGCTCGCGCAGAGGGTGATCCGAATCTTGCAAAAGAAGCGCCATGAGATCATCCAAAAGAACGAAGTTATTTTCGGCCCCGATAGGCGCGTGGTTGTGGCAGCGCACGAGGAAGAGCAATTTGACGTTGAGCGGTTAAGAGAAATTGTCGGAAAATTCGGTGCAGCCGTGTATCCCGAAGATACATTTAAAGGCTCCGCAAATCCTGCTGAGAATGAAAAGATTAAATCATCTTTTTTGGAAACGCTCCGAGATTTATCCCGCGATCGGAAGCCGGCGACCGTATGGGCTTACGGGCATGGCGGGCCGAATCATTTCTGGTTGGTTAAAGGGCGGCCGGATAGTGCGGTTTCTGATGATTTAGCGCGGATGGAAGCGATTAGTTACCGGGAATTGGCAGATACGCTGTTGGACGGCCAATCCGATCAAAGCCATATTGAACTCAATCATCTTATTATTCTTTTAGATTCATGTTTTGCGGCGAATATTGCCCAACAGATGCTCAATAAAATAATTGAAGAATTTGCCAATGATCGGAACATGACCATTGGATCATTTCCCTCAGTTATTGCTGTCACGAATCGAGGCAAGCTTGGATATGTTAACTTCTTCCGAAACGCGGTTGACGCTTTTCCAGAACCTGTTTTTACAATGAGGTCTTTATTTGCAATTGATCAAGCGTTCAATCAGGAAGTTCCATTTTCTCATGACCCTGCGATGTGGATCTCGATTTCGCCCGATGAAATTGAAGCCATTAAACAAGAGCTCGGCTTGCCTTTGGACGCTCAGGTGAAGCCTTATCTTGAAATTGCAAAAGGTTTTGATTTGAACAGTGAAATAGAAACCGGGCGTTTTGCCTCTGAGTTAAGAGCCGTTAAAAACTTGATTACGCCGGAAGAAGCAGCGGCAGCACGTGCCGTGGATATGTATAAAATGCACCGGGAACTTTTGATTCTGTTCGGCGGTTATAACCAAGCCGTTAAAAATGAGCAAAGTGAAAAAGCCGGCGCGATTCTAGAAGAAATCAGAAAATATACCGGCAAGATAGATTCGCTCATTCAAGAAATTAGATCCAAGAATGACAAGGAAAATGTTGAATTAAACCGGCTGGAGGCTATGGATGTCAAAGAGCTTTCAGAATTTCACCGTCAAATCGGGGAGGAATATGAGAAACAATATATTCCGAGATTTGAAAAGGCGCACCTGGCGCGCGACATTGAAACGCTTAGGCAGCTCAATGCTGAAGTCATTCCGCTTCTAAAAGAAAAGCTCAAAGCCCAACTTCTATTAATCCGTCATCGATTGGAGAACCCGAAGCGGTATCAAACGCAAATCCCGCTTTTGCTTTACGGAGCGATCCGCACCTATTGGAAAATTTCTTACGAACATGCCTGGAGAGCGCGCCGCCAACAAGCCGATCAAAAATTAAAAAAATACCGCGTTTTAAATGCTTCGGGTGCTTTCAGTTTTACACTTTACTATGAGCGCGATCCGCTGCTTCGAATTCGGTACAATGCCGACGGAACAGTCCAGATAATGCAGAAGGTCTGGAAATACCAAGACGTGGAGGGCGGCGAGCGGGCTTTGATGCCTGTTTTGGTGCCGATGCGGTTTAAAAATCCGAAAGATGCTTATCAAAGCAGGCTTGATGCCATAAAAAGCATCGAAGAAGAAAACACGCAGCTCATTTATCACGATCTTGCGCTTGATGATATTCAGCGTGATCTTGTCCGGTTCCAAAATAAACCGCAAGAGCTGCTGCATGATCTGCGAAAACAAATGACGGACTCGATCAATCTGATTCTTCAAGGCAAAGACGGCAAGAACGGGTTGGCCAATAAAATGGTACGCCTTAAATCAGTCAGCGGCATGGCACCGATGCCGGGCTCCAGTTTGGAAGTTGCGGTTTCACGGCTTGATAAGGATGAAGTTTCTAATTCTGATGTGAAAGAAGCTCTGCAGATGATTCAAAGCGCACGCAAATGGATTACGGCGCGTTTCAAATATCTTGAGAAAAGCCTCGCAGGCACCGTGCGAAAGCGTGATTATTTATTGAAATTAATTCGGGATGATGCGGTTTTGAAATTGGTTGAGGAGCTTGAACAATCCATCACAAGCGGAAAATTAGATACACGGGAACAAATCGAAAAATTTCAGGCTCTGCATCACACTTATTTCCGGTTTGTGATTCGCGACAAGCGTTATGAGGATATGCGCCGGAATATACAGGCCGTTATCAACGCATTACGATCTCAAAACCTGTCCAGAGCCCAGGAGTTTGCTCAATTGATTCGTAAACAAATAGAAAACGAAACCAGATCTTTGCGTTCCGAACTGCGGACGAACGAACCAAAGCAGATTCAAAATTATGAAAGCTTAACAGGTATTCCATTGACTTTGGGAGAACCTCACTATGTATCGGAAATCGGTCAGGTCGTTAGGCAGGTATTTGATACATTGCCCACTGTTGTACAAAAGCAAATTGAAAGTCGAAAAGAGCTCTCTGAAGCAGGTTTGCCGCGCAAGCCGATCCGAAAATCGAGGCCTCGTACAGGTCGTGACAAATTTCGTTACTTTGTTGATGAAACTGAGAACAAGTGGTATGCCGTAAGACTAACGAGAAAATCTCAAAAATTAACACCACATTATCTGGTTTTCAATTTTACAAGAGGCGCTCAAGAAGGCGTCCAGTTATACTCGAACGGAAAGCTTGCGTATCGTTTTACACTCCCGCCTACATCGCGACGGATGCGTCAAGAAGAAAAGCTTTCGACACGCCAGATGCGCGGTAGTGTTGATGAAATTTTGACATTAGCGCGGCAAAAAGTCAGGTATCCGGGACATAATTATTTTTGGACAAGTTATGATTTTCGCAGACAAGAGTTTACGTTGCACAAGGCAATTCCTGATCAAAAGGCAGGTGATGAGAAACGCGTAATCCCCAGGGAAACAATCACAAAGTCTGGGAATTCGACAGAGGTCGTTGATTTTATTGCAATGAATTCAGAAGGGAAAGTAGTCGGATTGGGCGAGACGGGCGTTCATACGATTAATCAACTTACTCAGAAAACAGTGAATACACTTGAAATCGCAAAAGCTTTTGGTTTTGGAGATTCGATTCATCTGTATTTTGATGCAATTTCTTTGTCGCATGGAATATTAGCTGCAGTGAAAGGGTATGAACAGCAACAAATGCTGGATATCATTAAGGAAATCAGACGTCGTGAAATATTGAGCGGTGAGACGTGGGATTTACCGGGTGTATTTAATTTGGAGGATAACTTTGGTGGCGCAAGCCGATCTTATTCGATTTCCAAGGACCAAGAACGTAGAAGTCGTCTAATTCGGCGAATACAAGTTCCGTGGATTAACGAACCAACTTTCTATTACGAAATAGCGGAAACTTTAAGATTTATGCAGTTACAAGAAAGGAATATATTGCATAAAGCCAAAGGGCAAAATGTCTTAAAAAATCTTCCGGTACTTGAAAAAGAATTGCAAGAAAAGATTGCTTATCAAGATCCTCAATTAATTGTCATCGGTTCTGCTGCAAGCCTCGGGCTTGATCATGGTATTGTTAAATACGAACTGCTTCAACTGCTGGTAGAGCAACTAATCGCCGGCCGGCACTTGCTTCTCTTTTCTTATGGACCCCATTTTGATTGGTATCTCATCAATGCTGTTCGCGCTTTTTTGTTTGCTGAGCAAAAATCAAACGAAGTGCAAAATGTTCTCAACCGCTTGCATTTTGCAAGTGATTACAGCGGCTCTGTTTATGGGTTCGAGGATGGCTGGTATCAATTACATTACAACAATGCGCTTACGGACAGAGTCAGCGAACATCCCAACGGGATTGGCCGGGAAATTCGGGAAGCAATGGCCAAAGTTGGGCGAGAGTTAAAAATTCCTGCCAGTAACATTGTGGTCCGTGCGGGAAGTGTTGTTTTTCATGCGGAGGAGGATATTTTAGATTGGCAGAAACGTTTTCGTTTTGTAGAAAGGCTTCGGGAAGAATTAAAGCTGCATGATTTTCAGATTAACGCTACCTCTACCAAAGCGATCGTTGTTTCAGTTCTCGATCGAGCTCGTGCACTTGAGTATTTGATTGAACATGAATTGCACATTCCAGAAAACCGGATTTTAATTGTGTCGTCCTCGATTAATTCCAAATTTGAAATCAACAGTGGCTTAATTACACGATTTCCGAGTGCTTTAAAAATCTTTACCGGCAATCCGGCGCACATGCCATTGGGCGATATGCCTGAAGGCGTTCAAGTTTGGCTTGCACCGGCCCAGAGGGAAATAGGGACAGCTTCTATTTTAAAAGCGCTAACTGATATAACGTCAAAATCCGAATTACGCCGAGGAAATGCATTTCGAAAATTTCTATTTACAGGAAACGGGCTGGGGTTCAAGGCCGTGGCTTGGGCGAGCATTCCAGTCATCGCGGCGGCGTTCATCTATTTAGGCAAATCGCTTTTTGGCCGTTTTGATATTTGGTTTTTTATCGGAGGTTCTTCGGCTATTTTCTCCTCTATCCGGTTAGTCCCTCGAGCCGGCGCAGCCATGATCGCCAACGCATTCCGGCCGTTTGTGCTTGTTTTGAATAGAAAACGATCCGGCAAAGAAGAAAAAATAAGCGCTTTTGGCTCCATCCGGGATTTGATGAAAACAATCCGGTTACCGAGCCGTGACCTTGCCCGAGTTGCGGGTTTTATCACAGATGCTGATGCTGATTTAAAACGAGAAGCAAAAGAAATTCTGCTGAATTATTTTAGTCTCTACGGCACGCGGCATATTTCCGATGATGATGGCAGTTTGATTGCGAAACGAATCGAGGAGGTCTACCAGCAGTCCAAGGAGGACCCGACGGTTTATGTAAGAGGCATATTTCATAGTTTCGAAAGTAAGATCAAACAAGGAAAAATAAGAAAATACACACCGTTTGAGTTTGCCGCCTTGCTAAGCATGATTAGGTGGAATCTCTTTACCACGCCTGATGAGAGAATCAGAGCGGTTCGCAGCCTGGGCGAATTTCTTCTGATGGAACCGTGGCTTTATAAGGAAGCCATTGCTGCATTGAGCCGCGCAATCAGGGATCCGGATGCATCGGTTCAGGAGGCGGTTCTTGAAACGCTGACGAATTTGTTAGTCGAAATCGGAAAAAAAGATATCAAGCTTGGTTCATTCAAAGATCGCGTGGGCTTGCGTATTCTCCGCAGGCAAAAACTGGTCAAAGCATTAAGAGATCAAGCAACTTCCTTAATCTTGGAAACGCTTTGGGCGTCGTCCATCATTGCGCAACCGACCAGAGCCAATGCGCGCAAATTTGCGATCAAAGCATTCCGCAGTCATCTGGGGCCGGAGAATTTTGCCGCTATTTCTATGCAGTTAGTTTCAAATTTTATAAGCCTTGAGGTATCAGCCGGCAATAATCCGGCAGACGTTATTCTCGAAATTTTTCTCGACTGGATTCACGCACCGTACGAAGTTAGAAAAGCGGATTGGGATAATGGAAACGCCAAACGTTTCTGGCTTTCACGGTTACTCGTGGACATTACCCGAAAAAGAGAAGAAAACAGGCGGCCTACTTTGATTGCGGATGAATCTTTCAAGAAAATATCGGCAGGATGGCAATATTTAACTTCACAAAAGCAATTCAAAAAACTTTATCCCGGCGCACAAATGCGGCTCAAAGTTTGGCTTGCGCTTAAGATTGCCGAAGGCCAGCAGCCTTCAAAACGGGCGCTGAAACGAAAACTTGCCAGCGTCACGGCAGAGGAGTATCGGTACCGTTTGGTGAATTATCATAAGAATAGGCATAGCGATACGTTTTTAGACCACCGGACCAAAAGTGCTTATATGGATGTGGAGCCCGCAATGGGCGCTGAAATTCATACGTACACAACGCTTACAAGGGACAACCGCGAAAAGTCGATGCAAATCCTGGATTTACTTCTCTACTTGGTTGATGTCCCGGACAACCGTGATTATAGCAAGCTTCGGATTGTGCCGTCGTTTGAAGTGGCAGATCCGGCACCCGATGGAACTTCATTGCTTGAAATCCAGACGCTTCCCGCATATTCACCTCTGACGCACGCGGAAACGTTGCGCGATATGCGCAGGCTCGTTTTCGCTTTAACGGGTGCCGATTTGATGCTTGGAGACAGCGGTATGAATCAAGCCGGGCTTGAACAGCATTTGTCTGCTTCCGGCGCTATCAATAAAAGCAGATGGCATCTTATTTTTCTTGCCTTGCAAGTATTTAATTTAATACAGGAATCACCGGAGCCGGGAAAAGGCCCGAAAATCCTGGAGCTTTTGTTGACAAAGAATTACGGTTTTCGCCAAAGAGAAGTCCGCGGGCTTGGAGAAACGCGTTCCGAATTTGCCGATGCCAGTTATTACTATGTCTCGCGAGACCCTGAAAAACAGAAGCAGTTCGACGAAGTCAACCTTCGTTCCTATCGAATTCTCAAAGCGCTTTCATCATTATTATTGTCGAATGAATCTGAAAGAAGCGCACATTCCGAGAAAGCTATTTTATTAAATCGTCTCGACAATGTTTGGATAGCAAGTTTAAAAAGACTCCTGACTTCTGTTGCTGGATTCCGCGCGCTTATTAATCGAGAATCTGACGCAGTTTCGTCTAAAATTTCAAATGCTTTCAAAAAAGGACCGAATTCAAGAGAAGCGCGGTGGCTTGTGCGAATGCAATCTGCCGTCATGGAAGCGGTGGAGGGCTATGAGCAGTTGGCGGGCCGTGAGCATATAAACAGTTCGAATAAAGAGGCCCGAGAACCCGCCGAAATGTTGGTGTCTGCAAGGTCTGAACTTCGCGTCCAAACTTGGGAAGAAGCGGCGTCATTTGTCAATTTCAGATCAGAGTTGCGCGGTGGCATTATCGGATCAGACTTTGGGCATAAGCAGCAATTGTTAAAACAAATTGAATCTGAGCCCAATTTAGCCCGGCGCATTGAAATTGCGGAAGCGCTGAAGCTGGACACACGGCCCATTCGCAACGGCCTGTTAGATGCATTGTACGTTGCGCACGATATGGAAGTGAAAGAGATTGTTAATGGAGAATCTGAACCAAAGCGTGTTTTTTATAAAGCGGCGGGCGTTGACGTTTCAAATGTTTTGCTTTCTACGAATGCTGCGCAGATCGATTTTAACGCCTTCTATTTCGGCCTTTCTGTAGAAGATCTCATGCAGATAAAAGACCTAGATTTAAACTTTCTTAATGAATGGTTTAGTTTCTATAAAAATTCAAAATTCCTAACCGGATATGCAGGGATCCACGGCGGACAGGAAAATTATCTCTTAGGTAAGCAGGGAATTGTGAATGCCCTTGCATTTGAGCTGAGCGCTATGGGAATTCGTCTGAATCAAGTCCAAGTAGATTTGGATGAACGGCAGTACCCGCGCATTCGATTTAGGTGGGCATATCCAGGGGAAAAGCCGCGTTGGCGGTCCATTTCTTTTATTGAAGCGTCTGAAAAACCCAATTATCAGTCCGCCTATGACATCTTTTATATGCGTGCCGGGCAACTCTTGCCGCATTCTTGGCAGAAGAACGGAAGCCAAAATTTTATTACCGAATTTAATCCTTATTTGGTTCCCGGAGGATTTTACGTGACGGATGATATCGCGGGAAGAGATGATCTATTTGTCTCTCTTTCTGATTCATTTCCATTCCGGTTTCCGGAAATCGTGATTCCTTTGCGCGAGTCACTTTTAAAAATTATTTTACCAATTCGCAAGCGCTATTACCCAAATCGCGAAGGATTGGACGGACATCTATATGGCTGGGACGTTCGCATCCGTCAAAAACCGAATGTTTCCCGTTCTGAATTGCACCGCAAAGCGGCGGTTGTGGCGAGGGAAGAAAATGGAAGGTCTGAGCTGCGCACAAAGATTCCTCAACTGCTTGCCCGATTCGGAAAAGATAAACTCAATGGACTTACCATCACAGAAGCCGCAGGCGTGATTGGTTCAAGCCAACCGGGTCTTTCGCACC
>CAYLXA010000009.1:0-17542 GCA_964387845.1 uncultured bacterium | reverse complement strand
GGCCTTTCACACCACTTCCAGAACCATCCTGAAGACTTTGAGAAGTATGGGATTCGGAAAGGCCGTTCCGAGCTGCGCAAACAAAAAAACCGCCCGGATGAACTAACTCATCCGAGCGGTTCTGTAATACCCTATAGCTCTAAAACCCTTGACGAAGGTGATAAAAATTTACCACAGATATTCTCTGATGTCAATTATGAAAGCGGTCGGTTGTCTTCGGCCGAAGACAGACCGACTAGAAACGGCCCTGCTGGGATTCGAACCCAGACCTTGCCCTTCGTCAAGGGGCAGCTCTATCCATTAAGCTACAGGGCCGCTCAAAAGCAGAGTACCAAAGAATTTACTAAAAGTCAAGAAGAATTTGATGAAAATACAATTACTCAGCCGCAAGCTTCAAGCCGCAAGCTACAAACAGGAAGCTTGAAGCTTGAGGCCGGTAGCCTGCAACCGGAAGCGGCGGTTGTGGCGGGGGATGTATCTGAATCGGTGTTGAGACATGCTGACGCTGTTACAATTGGTGCGAGCAGGTTACTTCAATTCTTGAGTGATTTACATCCGAATGCGTATGCGGAAGAAGTAGATCGCGAAAATTATGCGTCGCTCTTTGCAGATCAAAAAATGGCGGCGAATGCGATTAATCAGCTGATTATTGTACTCAAGCAAATTCCCGAGAAGAATGATCCCTATGTTCAAGTGCTTTCAGATATTCTGGGAGCAAATTCATTATCGAAAGCAAGAATCATCGTGCCGGGCGCTGCGAGAGACGAAATCTTAAAAGCGAACAGGGAATTAAGGATCCGCAATTTAGTCATTTCAGGCAGCGACGAAAATCTGTCGTCTCTCATTCAATCTTATGCCGGCCGCACGCTGGTTTATGGCGACGATGATGTTCTACAAGGCATTGAAAATAAAAGAGATACGTTAAAAAACCCTGATGATATTCTTCTTGTTCAAGACGACGCTCGCTCTGAACTTCGAGCGCTTGCGCTTCTCAATGCGATTGAATTTTTGAATGAGAAGAAGGATTTAAGGAGTTTCGGCGTGGCGTCCGCGATGGGCTTGCTACAACTCACAGAAAATCTCAATATCCGAAATCGTGCGGAACTTCGGCTTGAACAAGCCGCGTAATTAAATTCAAATTTCAAATATCAAATCTCAAAACAAATTCTAAATTCAAATCTTTCAATTTAGAATTTTAGTAATTTGAAATTATTTTGAATTTTGATATTTGAGATTTGAATTTACTTGGCTTCTCCGGGCATTCTCCACCGATTGTGCATCCAAAGCCAGTGACTCGGCGCTTTCCGGATTTCGGATTCCAATAAATCGTTAAATTCCTGCGTGGCAACTTCGACATCGTTTGATTGATTGCCGGTGATTCTGACGGGAACCGGTTTGATATCAAACACAAATTTTAAATCCGGTGTTCTTGCGAGCGAAACATAAAAAACCGGAGACCCATATCGAACCGCGGCCATTGCGGGCAAACTGGTTGTAATGGCAGAGCGCCCGAAAAATTGCGTGGTTTGTCCTTCCGCGACGCGCTGATCGATTAAAATTGCGACAATGGCATTCTGTTTTAAGCGCTTCAAAGTCTCGCGCACTGCGCCTTGTTTGTCGATAATCTTAGTTCCAAAAATTCCGCGCACTCTTACAATAAAGTCATAAAGAATGTGATTTTTGATAGGCCGCGCGACGGCGTAAACGGTTTCATTAACCGGCTGTGTAATCAAATAGCCTGTAATGACTGCCATTAACTCTTGATTGCTGCTGTGCGAGACAAGGAAAATCACACCTTTTTTCTCTTTGAAGGCATCGTGGACGAGTTTAACGTTGCGAACTGAGAAATATTGATCCGGTGACTTGCATAAAATCGGGATCCGGAGCCATTCAACGCCGAATTCCACGAGAAAAACAAACGAGCCCTTTGCGATTTCTATAATTTCCGATTCGGTTTTTTCATTCTTGAAAGCTTGCCGGAGATTATCAAGTGCGCGGTTTCTTTGGCGCTTTAAAACATGAAATAAGAATGCGCCAATGGGCTTCGCAAGGTTGAGCGCCGTGGAAAAGGGAAGAAGATTAATCAAAAATCCGACAAAACGGATCAACCCATATTCAAGCCAAAAGATAAACGATTTCATCACGGCCCAAATCTAACTTTTTTAGGATATTCAGTCAATGGATTTTCAAACCCACCGCTTATACATTTTAACAGCGAAGACCTCAGCTGAGACGCGTCTGGAGGCTCGAGCGGGCATGGTGGCGGCAAGGAATATCTTCCAGCACCGGCGGTTCGGCTCTTCCTGCGAGAGCCGACCGCCTCGGCGCTCGCCCTTTGAACTCGCCTCTCGGCGAGACCAAGCTTCAAAGGACTCCGCGACGCGCTTCCAGATATTCCTTGCCGCCGAGTGAGAGCCGGAAGTCGAGTGAAGACTTACCTCGCCGGGGCAAGTCGAGCGTCGGCGAAGCTGAGGGTCTGAGCAAAGTTAAAATGTACAACCCTAAATTTTCAGAGGAAGGGAAATTTTGAGGAAAACACGGTTGTTATCCCGAACGAAGCGGCTCTTCATCGCTGAATGGCTCCGCTCCGCCCGGGACAACAGGAAAATTAAACAGCTTTACCGCCGAGCTGCTTGCAGACTTTGTCAGAAACCTGAACAAATCCTTGCCCTTTGCAGGCGTTGTGCCCTGCACAGGCATTACCGGCTCCGCCGCATGCACCATTGCCTTTACAGGCATTAACGCCGGCGCATTTTACATCGGCCGCGTACACCGTACCGGATGTAGCCGCTACTCCGGCAACTGCCATTAAACCGGCGATGGATGCTGCGAGAATTGCATTTTTACGATTTTTCTTCACGTTCATTTTTTCTCCTTTATGGTTTTTATAGTACCGCTTGAATTTGACCTACATCATGCTAAACACAGAAGCGTCGGAGAAAGTTCCCCCATTTTTTATCTGAAAAAGCAGGGTTTTTGAAGAAAATGCGTATTAATTTTGCTTTGCTTCACAGGGGCAAAGGATTAAAATACGTTCCTCATAAGGAAGGCTTGATGGGACCAGAGGAAGTTGTTAAAAAGCCGGAATCGAACCAAGCGGCAGAGTTTGAAACGCTTGTTTCCTGTCATTTAGATGCTTTATTTGGTTATGCGCTCTCTCTGACACGGAATAAGGCCAAAGCAGAGGATTTACTCCAGGATGCCTGTTTGAAAGCTTTTAAAGCTTTTCATCAGTTTGAACCCAATACAAACATGAAAGCATGGCTATCAACGATTCTAAGAAACACTTTTTTCAACGATTATCGGAAAAAGAAGAACGCTCCCGACCAAGTTTCTTTAGAGGAATGCACGGATTTCTCATTTTACGCAGAGGCTTATTTCGCCAATCAGCGCGCTCCGGCGACAACAGTTCCCTACACTTCTTTGAATGATTGGAATCTGGAAAAGGTATTCGGCGATGAAGTGACCAAAGCACTTCATTCGCTGCCGGATGAGTATCGGGAAGCCATTTTTCTCTGCGAAGTTCAGGAGTTTTCGTACGAGGAAATCGCCAAGATATTGCAGGTTCCGCTGGGGACCGTAAGGTCACGCCTGGCGAGAGCGAGAGGACAATTACAGAAACTGCTTTGGGATTATGCCCAGAAAAAAGGAATTTTAAAAAAATGATCAGCTGCGAACAGGCCGGAAAAATGTTTTATGAATATATGGACAAGGAACTGACCCCCGAAGATGTCAAGCGGCTTGAAGAGCATTTGAAGCAGTGCGCCGACTGTTCGGGCCATCTGGATTTTGACAAAACACTCCGGGAATTTGTCCGAAAGCAATCGGCAAAATCAGAACTTCCCCCCAGCCTTAAGAATTCAATCTTCAAGAAGCTTAAAGAGCTTTAACCTTCTTTCATTCCATTCTTGGAACTTTTCACGCAATCCGTGTGTTCAAGGGGTGAAGTCTCATGACAAACGGAGAAGACGCAATGAAAATAATAGATGAAAGATTGATTGATACCCTCGATTCTTGGACGATTCTGCCCGTCAAGAGGACGGATCCGGAATATCGAGCTGTGCGGCGGCCGGATCGAGCGGATCTTTCAGTTTCGCTTTGCCCATTCATTTAATCGGTTCAGGAATATTCGCTTACCTGGAACTTTTTTAGCCGGAGCTTTGTTGAGGATAGTAACAGGTAACGCAGCCATGATGAATTGCAGGAAAGTGATAAAGAATTTGTATGAATTTCTGGACAACGAATTGGGCCCGGAAGATGTGAACGCCATTCGCGAGCATTTAGAAAAATGCAAACCATGTCTCGATCATTACGAATTTGATGCTCTGCTTAAGCGTGTTGTTAAAGAAAATTTAAGGAAATCAAAACTTTCTATTATTGCAAAACTGAAATTATATGAACAGTTCAAGCGAAAACAAAAATAAAAAAATATATAAAAAAATAGGCCGTGTTCTGCTGCTGACATTTATTGGCTGGAAATTGGGCTTCGGCACGCTCACGCTAAAGTTTGCATTCGGTGCGGAGTGGGCGCCGGCACCCAAGGCCCAATCGAGTGTCAGCGAAATCAGTTACTGGGCAAAGGAAAGGCCCGAGGCCCTCAAGTTGAATCAGAAAATCTATGAACTGAGAAAAGGAGAAAACCGTGGCGAAATCATCATTTATTGAAGAAACCTTTCCCGAAGTTGTCATGCCGGCTTGCTCGATTGTGAAATCACTAAAAGGGCAGAAGGCGCTCGTTACCGGCGCTAATTCTGGAATCGGAAAATCGATCGCTATCGCGCTTGCCCATGCCGGGGCAGATGTGGTGGTGAATTATGTATCGCGCAAGGAGCTTGCGAATGAAGTAGTGGCCGAAGCATCGCGCTGCGGGAGTAAATCTTATGCTTTTCAAGCCGACGTCAGCAAAGAAGATGAAGTGCAGGCAATGTTCCGGGATATGGTGAAGAATCTCGGCCGCGTGGATATTGTGGTCAATAACGCAGGGCTTCAGAAAGACGCGAAATTTGATGAAATGACGCTTGCAGACTGGAATTTTGTGATCGGCGTCAATTTGACTGGTCAATTTCTGTGTGCGCGTGAAGCCGTCCGGCAATTTAAGAAACAGGGCGTGAGCAAGGACATTTCGTGCGCTGCCGGAAAAATCATCTGCATCAGTTCGGTTCATGAAGTAATTCCGTGGGCAGGTCATGTCAATTACGCAGCTTCGAAGGGCGGCGTGATGCTGATGATGAAAAGCATCGCGCAAGAAGTCGCTCCTTACCGTATCCGGGTCAACAGTATCGCGCCCGGCGCCGTTCGCACACCCATCAATATGGAAGCGTGGGGAACGAAGGAAGCTTATCAGGAACTCCTGAAATTAATTCCCTACAAAAGAATCGGCGAACCGAATGAAATCGGCCGTGCGGCGGTCTGGCTGTCTTCGGATGATTCGGATTATGTGCACGGCATTACATTATTTGTGGACGGCGGTATGACGCTCTATCCGGGATTTGAAACCGGCGGCTAATCTTTTAAAACCAAATTCATGACATGAACGCAAGATAAATCAGGAGAATCCTATGTCAAAGAAGCACTACGACATTATTATCATCGGAACGGGGGCGGGCGGAAGCACGCTGGCTCATTCTTTGGCGCCAACCGGGAAGCAAATTCTGATTTTAGAACGCGGCGATTTTTTAGTCCGCTCAAAAGACAACTGGGATCCCGAGCAAGTCTTCCGCCGGGAAATTTATCATACAAACGAACAATGGGAAACCAAAGAGGGAAAACTATTCCGGCCGGGACAAGCCTATTTGGTGGGCGGCCAGACCAAGGTTTATGGAGCCGCACTCTTGCGGCTGCGTAAGCAGGACTTCGGGGAGATACATTATAAGGATGGGATCTCCCCGAGCTGGCCCATTCGATACGAAGATCTAGAGCCTTTCTACAATGAAGCCGAACGGCTTTATTTTGTACACGGCAAGCACGGCGAAGATCCAACAGAGCCTTCGGCGTCAAAGCCGTACGCCTATCCGCCGCTGTCACACGAACCCAGAATTCGCGAAATTTCGGCGCAGTTGGAGGACCTAGGCCTTCATCCGTTTCATTTGCCGATCGGCGTGAAGCGGTTTGAGTTTGAGAATGATATAAAAAACAGTGCCTGTATTCGCTGCAACACCTGCGACGGATTTCCGTGCCTCGTGAATGCAAAAGGCGATGCGGAAATGAGCTGCCTGAATCACGCGCTCATGCATTCCAATGTCACATTGATAACGCGCGCGAAGGTTGAGAAAATCGAAACCGACGATTCGGGAAGGCGCGTCACCGGTGTGCGTGTGATGCATGACGGGGAAACGCTGAAATTTTCGGGAGATGTCATAGTTTCAAGCTGCGGCGCCATTAATTCCGCGGCTCTTTTGCTTCGCTCCGGGGACTCCAAGAATCCAAACGGACTTGCCAACTCAAGCGGTTTGGTAGGCAGAAATTACATGTGCCACAACAACTCCGCACTTCTTGCGATTCATCCCACAAAAACAAATCCCACGCTTTTTCAGAAAACAATCGGCATTAATGATTATTATTTTGGTACGGATGAATCGCCGATCGGCCATATTCAATTGTTGGGCAAGGCGACGGAAGGCATCTTGAAGGCGGACAAACCCGAAGCGCCGCGGTTTATTTTGAAATGGATGGCGGAGCATTCCGTCGATTGGTGGTTTACAACGGAAGATCTGCCTGCGCAGGAAAATCGGATTGAGTTGACGTCGTCGGGTAACATCAAAGTCAGTTACACACCCAATAATCGCCAGCCGCACGATAAATTGATCAAAGAATTCAAGAAAGTTCTGGCAAAATTGGGTTTTAAAATCATGCTCACGAAAACCATGCCGATTAATGCGGTCGCACATCAAGTCGGAACCACCGTTTTTGGCACTGACCCTAAAAGGTCTGTTCTCGATATTTACTGCCGCGCGCACGACCATGAAAATCTTTATGTCGTAGACGGCGGTTTCTTTCCGTCATCCTCTGCCGTGAATCCTGCGCTTACGATTGCGGCGCAGGCGCTGCGCGTCGGAGAACATATCAAACAAAAATTAGGCCTCACGCAGGAAGAAATCGCTTATGCACGCGCCTAATTTCTCGAAGTTGGTTCTTTTTTGCGCGGCCGCGTTGTTTCAGGGGCTTTGTTTGGTTCTGATTCCGGCTTCGAGTTTTATTTTTAAGTCGATGATGACAGCCGGCATTACGGACCAACAGTACGGATTTTTGTTCCTGCCGCAAATCACAGCTGCCACGGCTGCATCGGTTTTCTTCAAAAATTTATTAGGCAGGTTAAGTACCGAAAAAATTTTCTATGCGGGGATTTTGTGTAACGTGATTCATCTTTTATTGCTCGCGTTTTCATCAACTATGGCAAATACCGTACAAAATCTTTTTTTGATACTCATGACGTGTAATATATTTTTAGGTGCCGGTTTCGGTTTATTGGTCGGCGTTCTCAATTTAATGACTGTGGAAATTTTCTCAGAAAATAGAGACGGCGTATTAACCGGCCTTCACGCGAGCCTTGGTGTCGGCGCCGCGCTATCGCCGCTTTTCGTCAATTTCTTTTTTGAGCATAACCTGTGGATTTGGAGTGTTTGGGTTTGTCTGAGTTATTCAATTGTCATATTTTTAGCTAGTTTAATTTTGCGTCCGGCTCAAATGGTGATTCAAGGCCGCCCGAGCCCATTCTCGGAAGATAAACCCGCAAGCCTTCCAATGCCGGCCGGTGCGAAATTGTTCCTAATTACGATTGTGGTTTATGGGATCGCGGAAGCGATTTTAGGAAATTGGACAACGATCTATCTCAGCGAAGAGAGGGGCTTTTCCGTCCGGACTGCGTCGGCGGCGCTTTCTATGTTTTGGCTTTCGTTGACGGCCGGCCGCATATTGGCGAGCTTTTTAACCATCAAAATAGACGCCAGGATTTTATACCGGATTTCACCGGCCCTGATTGCGGCCAGCTTGTTTGCGATCATAACGGCAAGAGCTGAATCACATATTGTGCCGCTCTATATTTTGGCCGGCCTCGGATGCTCTTACTTTTTTCCGATTTCGATCAGCCTCGCGACTCAATATTTTGAAGCCTGGCGCGAAAAAATATCAACTCTAAGCGTCGCTGCCTTGATGTTGGGTGTCGGGATCGGGAGCTCATTTATTGGATTTCTAAAGAACAGCATGGTCATCGGACTAAATCAAGCATTTATGATTGCGGCACTGTGCGCGGTTGTTATCGGATTCAGCGCATTTGGCATGACTCGCCAAAAATTGGAGCATGCAAAAATATGAAAATTAAAAAGATTCTTATATTGATTTCGGCAGTTGTGTTTAGCTTAGCGGCACCACTTCAAGCAGAAGAAAAGCCTTGGTGGCCCTCGAAATACGGCGCGCACGATCAGATCGGCATGCTGAATGAAATTTCACCTCAAAAAATTGTGGAGGCAGCATCGCTTGTCAAAAAAGGAAAGGTTTATGATTTGGGCCGTGTATTGGATGCGCATGTCCCGCATTTTGAAGGCCGGTATTGGCAGCAGACGCTGGTTTCGAGTGCGCATATTCTCAATCAGCGCCGGCCCGATTTCGGCGGAGAGGGATGGGGTGAGAACCAAATTAATTGGATCACGGAACTTATCAGCGGCACATTTCAAATCGGAACTCAACTGGACGGCCTGAATCATTTGCAGATCGGCGGACGTTTTTACAACGGCCACAAAACAAGCGAAATTGTCGAAGAGTGGGGAACGAGCAAACTCGGAATGGAAACCGTTCCGCCGGTCATCACGCGCGGCATTTTGATTGACCTGACGGAAGCTAGAAATGGCGAAATGCTTCAGAAGGGCGAAGTCGTGACTGTCGCGATGATTAATGAGTTTTTAAATAAACACCAATTGGAAATTAGGCCTGGTGATGCCGTGATTTTTCATACCGGCTGGGGAAGCTTATGGAATCAGAACAACGATTTATTTTCATCGGGTGAGCCGGGCCCCGGACTTGAAGCGGCGAAATGGATTGTGGAAAAACAAGCGGCCATTACGGGCTCAGATACCTGGAGTTTTGGCGCAGTTCCGGGCGAAAACCCCGAGCGGCCGTTTGAAGTTCCGCAAATGCTGAATGTCAAACACGGCCTATTCATTATGGAGAATTTAAAAACGGAAGAATTGGCAAAAGACAAAGTTTACGAATTTCAATTTGTGCTGACACACGCAAAAACAAGGGGATCGACCGCAGCCGTGATTGCGCCTGCGGCGATTATTTGACTATGACAAAACAAAATTTGACCAAACTCACAGCAGAAACACTTCAGAATTTTAATCAGGCTTCCCGGCGCGAATGGCTTGAGACAAACGGCCTCGGCGGTTACGCGTCCCAAACGGCGGCAGGTTCCAACAGCCGCCGCTATCACGGGCTCTTAACGGCGGCTCTGAATCCGCCGCGCAACCGCTATGTTCTTTTCTCTAAAGTAGAGGAAAATTTAAGAATTGGTTCCGAGACTTTCGAGCTTTCAACGAACCAATACCGATTAGCGGTTCATCCGCAGGGCTTTCAATATTTAACACACTTTACGGCCGATCCTTTTCCGGTCTGGATTTTTGAGGCGGGCGGCGCAAGAATTTCAAAAACCATTTTCATGCCGTACGGAAAAAATCAAACCATATTGATTTACGAACTCCTTTCAGCTCCCCAAAATGTTGATATCACTCTCGAAGTTAAGCCCTTCATCGCATATCGTGATTATCATGGGCTCGCCAAGGAAAACTCATTTTTGAACAGCCAAGTACAAATGGAAGCGGGCCGAATTACGTTCCATCCTTACGAAGGCCTTCCGGCTCTCCGGATTGATCACAATGCCGCGGGTTTTGATGATTCGCAGAAATGCTGGTACCAAAATTTTGAATATATCGAAGAATTAAACCGCGGATTGGAAGCGTATGAGGATTTATTTTGCACCGGCTCGCTCCGGTTTTCGCTAAGTCAAAGCAAATGTGCTTATTTATCTGCCGGAATTGACCAAGAAAAGATCGAAAATCTTGAAGATATTCAGAACTTAAGAAAAGAGGAAATTCTAAGGCGAGAGCGATTGTCTCAAGGTTCTGATTCGGATTTCATCCGAATCCTTAAACGTGCCGCAGATCAGTTTGTGGTTAGGCGCGCGGATGGGTCACCCACCGTGATCGCCGGCTATCATTGGTTCACAGACTGGGGTCGCGACACGATGATCGCGCTTCCGGGGCTTTTAATTGCGACGGGACGGACGAATGAGGCGAAGTTAATCCTTGAGCACTTCCTCAAATATTTGGATCAGGGGATGCTGCCGAACTTTTTCCCGGATGCCGGTGAGCGGCCGGAATACAATACTGTGGACGCGACGCTCTGGTTATTTGAAATCATTCGCCAATATATGGATCAAACCAGGGACACAGACTTTCTGAAAGCGGCTTGGCCGAAACTCTTAGATATTATCGAATGGCATCAAAGGGGAACGCGATTCGGAATCAAGGTTGATCCGAGCGATGGGCTGTTGGCCGCAGGCGAGCCGGGAGTTCAGCTGACTTGGATGGATGCAAAAGTCGGAGACTGGGTCGTGACACCGCGCACCGGCAAAGCGGTCGAAATCAATGCGCTTTGGCATCAGGCGCTTTGTGTGATGGCACAATTAGCGCAGGATTTAAATGATACCGAAGCAGCCGGGGAATTTAACCGTGAGGCATCGCGTGTCCGCGGAAGTTTTGAAGCAAAATTTTGGAATGCCGCAGGCGGCAATCTTTTTGATTTTATCCAAGGTGACTACAAAAACAATCAAATCCGCCCAAACCAAATTTTTGCGGTCAGTTTGTCTGACAGCCTTTTGCCGCGTGAAAAGCAGAAGGCGGTCGTTCGGAATGTCGAAAAACATTTGCTCACGCCTTACGGCCTCAGAACATTGCCGGCAGAGGATAAAGACTACATCGGCATTTATTCGGGCGGTCCGCGCGAGCGAGACGGCGCTTATCATCAAGGAACGGTGTGGCCGTGGCTCTTGGGCCCGTTTATTTCCGCTTATCTCCGCGCTTTTGGAAGATCAAAGGAAAATCTTCGATACACAAGAGATTTACTGCGAGGTTTTGAAAAGCATTTTGGGGAAGCGGGCCTTCAGACGGTTTCTGAAATTTTTGATGCCAGCCCGCCGCACGCGGCCAAAGGCTGCATTGCCCAGGCTTGGAGCGTTGCCGAAATATTGCGGGTTCTATCGCAGGAATTTGGGGAACTTAATTCGCCGCGGACGGGTTATAAGGTAATGAAGGCACCAAAAAAACAGGTAAAATCCAAAGTATTTGCACTCAATTAGAAAACCAAACATGAGCACACAGGAAAAGACAAAGATCATTATTTTGGGCGGCGGTTTCGGCGGTTTGTACGCGGCGCTCGAACTTGAGAAGGGTTTGGCGCGCGATCCGGATATCGATGTGACGCTCGTCAATAAAGACAATTTCTTTCTCTTTACGCCGATGCTTCATGAAATTGCGGCCAGCGATTTGGATCTGACCGACATCGTAAACCCGGTCCGTAAGCTCCTCAAGCACGTCAAATTTTTTGAAGGCGATGTTGATAAAATCGATCTTCAAAATAAAAAAATAACGGTGTCGCATGGCTATCAATATCACAGCCACGACTTGCCTTATGACCATCTCATCATTTCCCTCGGTTCGATCACGAACTTTTTTAATCTTCCGGGGCTTCAAGAATGCGCCGTGACGGTGAAATCTTTGGGTGATGCGATTCATCTGCGCAACCGCTTAATCCAGCATTTAGAAGAGGCGGATACGGAATGCGCGGCAAAAGCGCGCGAGCCGCTCTTAACGTTTGTCGTGGCCGGCGGCGGGTTCGCCGGAGTTGAAACGATTGCATCCATTAATGATTTTGTCCGCGAAGCGGCAGAATTTTACCCCGGCGTTCCCAAAAACATGATCCGCACCGTTCTTATTCATCCCGGCGCGTTCATTCTTCCCGAATTGGGTGAGAAGCTTGGAAAATATGCGCAGAAGAAATTAGCGGAGCGGCATGTGGAAATTTTAGTCAATACGCGCGTGGTCGGCGCAGACAGCGACAGCGTGAAGCTGAGCGACGGCCAAACCATCAAGACCAATACGTTGATTTGGACCGCCGGAACGACACCGAATCCCATTTTAGAAACACTGCCGTGCAATAAAGAGCGCGGCCGTCTTGTCACGAATGAATATTTGGAAATTCCCGAATGGCCGGGTGTATGGGCGCTCGGTGATTGTGCGCACGTCATGGATCTCAAAACCGGAAAAGCGCATCCGCCGACCGCGCAGCATGCGCTTCGCGAGGGGACAATAGTTGCACAAAATATTAAAGCTGCTATCCGCGGAACACAAAAAAAGAAGTTCTCATTTTCAACACTTGGTCAGCTGGCCGCGATTGGCCGCAGGACGGGCGTTGCGAATATCCTGGGAATCAATTTCTCGGGTTTTATTGCTTGGTGGCTGTGGCGGACAATTTATTTGATGAAGCTGCCGCGTTTTGAAAAGAAATTACGTGTAGCGCTTGATTGGACGCTCGATTTGTTCTTCTCGAAAGATTTTGTTCAGTATTTGACGGTCCGCGCTCCGGTGATTTCAAAACAAGACCAGAGCGTACCAAGTTTTGAATGTGATTCAAAAAAATCTCACTCTGTCACCGCAAAGACATAAAGGAAACTACCGATGAAATCAATTGAAAACAGGAACGGCGAATTCATTCGACTGGAAGAAGATAAAAATCGTCAGAAACATTGGAAGCGCTGGGGCCCGTATTTAAGCGAGCGCCAATGGGGGACTGTGCGTGAAGATTACAGTGACCACGGCACCGCGTGGGATTATTTTCCGCATGACCATGCCAGAAGCCGCGCCTACCGCTGGGGCGAGGACGGGCTCCTCGGCATTACCGATAGCCAGAACCGACTTTGTTTTGCGCTCGCGCTTTGGAACGGCCGTGACCCGATCCTAAAAGAACGGCTTTTTGGCTTAACGGGTTCTGAGGGCAATCACGGCGAAGACGTGAAGGAGTATTATTTTTATCTCGATTCAACCCCGACCCATTCTTATATGAAGGCGCTTTACAAATACCCGCAAGCTGAATTTCCGTACCACCGCTTGGTATCCGAAAACCGCGCGCGCGGGATTCATCAGACTGAATTTGAACTCGCGGATTCCGGTGTGCTGAATGAGAGCCGTTATTTTGATGTGTTTGCCGAATACGCGAAAGCATCCGTTAACGATATCGTTATCCGCGTCACTATCGCCAACCGCGGACCCGAAGCTTCCGTAATTCATTTACTTCCGACACTTTGGTTTCGCAACACTTGGTCTTGGGGATGCATCCATGAAGGCTGTGAAATCAAGCCTCGGATGCAAAAGTCAGGCGAGCGAACGATCGAAGCTAATCAAGCGTCGCTTGGTAAGTTTCGGTTTGAAGTTGAAGAGGGTCCGGATGGAAAACTGCCCGAACTTCTCTTTACGGAAAATGAGACGAACACAGAGCGTTTATTTAATTTCAAAAATAAAACTCCTTATGCGAAGGATTCTTTTCACGATTATGTCATTCATCAAAAAAAGGAGTCTGTAAACCCAAAAAACACAGGAACCAAAGCGGCTGCTTATTACAAGGTCAACATTCCCGCGGGAAAAGAAATTGTTTTACGGTTCCGGCTTGTTGATCAAAATGAAAATAAAGAAAAATTGTCCGCGCGTGAGATCGACCGGATTTTTGACATTCGGATCAATGAAGCAGATGAATTTTACGCAGAGAAAATACAAGACGAACTCTCAAAAGATGAAAAAAACGTAATTCGTCAGGCTTATGCAGGGCTTTTGTGGTCGAAACAGTTTTATCATTACTCGCTTAAAGACTGGCTTGAAGGCGATTCCAATCAACCAACGCCTTCGGAGGGCAGAAAATACGGCCGGAATTCTGAATGGCAGCATTTGTTCAATCGCGACATTATTTCGATGCCGGATAAGTGGGAATATCCATGGTACGCTGCCTGGGATTTGGCGTTTCACATGATTACTTTCGCTAAAATCGATCCTGATTTTGCAAAAGGCCAGCTCGTTTTATTTTTGCGTGAGTGGTACATGCATCCCAACGGTCAAATTCCGGCTTACGAATGGGCATTCGGCGATGTGAATCCGCCGGTGCATGCGTGGGCGTGTTGGCGTGTCTATAAAATGACCGGCGCTAAAGAAAATCGTGACATTCAGTTTCTCGAAAAAACATTTCATAAATTGCTGCTTAATTTTACTTGGTGGGTCAACCGAAAAGATCCGGACGGGCATAATATTTTCTCAGGCGGATTTTTAGGCCTCGATAATATCGGCGTGTTTGACCGTTCGAGCCCGCTTCCGACCGGCGGACATTTAGAGCAGGCAGACGGTACCGCGTGGATGGCGTTTTATTGCGGCACCATGCTTTCGATCGCTCTGGAGCTTGCAAAACACAATCCCGCTTATGAAGATATCGCCTCAAAATTTTTCGAACATTTTGTCGCGATTATCGACGCGATGAACCATTTGGGCGGGAAGGGGCTTTGGGATGAAGAAGATGGATTTTATTACGATCAAATTCATTTGGACCACACAACTCTTCCGCTTAAACTACGCACGCTTGTCGGCGTTATTCCGCTTTTTGCGGCGGAAATCCTGGAAGAGGATACGATCAAACATCTGCCCGGATTTACAAAGCGGATGAAATGGTTTTTAGAGCACCGCAAAGACCTTGCAAAACAGATTTCATTTATGGATGCGGCGGAACATGACCATGAGAAACATACACTCCTTGCGGTTCCATCGATTGATCGATTGAAAAAAGTGCTGCGGTATGCATTGGATGAGAATGAATTTCTATCACAATACGGCCTCCGTTCAATTTCGCGGCGCTACAAAGACCATCCGTATGTTTTTCATCATCAAGGATCGGAATATAGAGTCAATTACACGCCCGGCGAATCCGACACCGGGCTCTTTGGCGGCAATTCGAACTGGCGCGGGCCCATTTGGTTTCCGCTGAATTATCTGTTCGTGGAAGCCCTTGAGCGGTACCACCATTTTTATGGTGATGAGCTGAAAATGGAATTTCCGACCGGCTCCGGAAAGCAAATGAATCTGCAGGAGATCGCAGCTGAATTATCAAAACGGCTTTCAAGCATTTTTTTAATGCGAGAAGACGGAACCAGGCCGCTTTACGGCAGCGATTGGCGATATTCAAAAGACCCGCATTGGAAAGACCTGGTTTTGTTTCACGAATATTTTCACGGTGATACGGGAAAGGGACTTGGCGCCAGCCATCAAACCGGATGGACGGCACTCGCAATCCGGTGCATCGAGAATATTGCGAGGAAGAAAACGAGCAAATCTGAAAAAATAAAATCAACCAAAAAAAGGAGTTTAGTGTATGTTTAAATTTATTAAAGAAGCAACGCTTTCAGTTGCGGACAAACTGAAGTGGCTTGCGCCGCTTTTGGCTCGTCTCGTGATCGGTGCTGTGTTTATTCCGACCGGGTGGGGAAAGTTGCACAATCTTGGTCAAATTACGGAATATTTTAAATCGTTGGGAATTCCAGCTGCCGAAATTCAGGCGCCGTTTGTCTCGACCGTTGAACTGGTCTGCGGCGGAATGATTCTTGCGGGGCTTTTCAGCCGGCTGGCGGCGCTTCCATTAATTGGCACGATGGTGGTTGCGATTTTGACGGCCAAAATGTCCGGTTTTACCGGTCTGCTTGATGTTTTTAGCACCCAGGAATTTGATTATATTGTGATGTTGGTGGTTATTTTTGTGATGGGTGCCGGACGCTTATCGATCGATCAGTTGATATGCAAAGAATGTGCGGGAACTCAAAAAAGCTAGTTTGTCGACCGCGGAGTTTTAATTCAAGCGGAATGAAGAAAATTATTTGCATTTTATTATCGGCTTCGGTGTGCATGACAGGTTGCGCAACTTACCGCACTGTTGATGCCGACAAAACGGATCTTTTTAAACGGCGGGTAACGCAGACACAGGGCGGGGTTCAAGTTTCGGCAGCCGCCATGAGCCGCGAAGAAAGTAAACGCGTGTTCGGGGTGCCGCTTGGCAAAAAAGGCATCCAACCCGTCTGGCTTGAAATCCGGAATAGTGAGCAAATTCCCTACCTCTTTTTTCAAAGATCTGTATCCGATCTTTACTTTTCTCCGGATGAAGTCGCTTATTTGTCCCGCCGAAAAGCGCTCTGGCGCAAAGTTGACGCAGGAATTTTTTCCATACTCTTCTTGCCCACAATTCTACTGATGCCGGTCCAATATTTTCAGTCTCAATCGGCGACCAGGAAGCTGGAAGAGCGTTTAAGCAAACTGGCATTTTGTAAATTTGTGGTACGCTCCGGTGCAACGGAGAGCGGCTATATATTTGTTCCCATTGAAGAGGGGAAAAAAGAAATTACGGTTCATTTGAACGCGTTTGGCGGCGGAGCCGACAAGGATTTTCTATTAACGGTGGAGGTGCCGGGAATCGAGCAGGATTACCGCCGTAAGAATCTTGAGAATCGGTATGCGGATCATGATTTTGTGGATTTGGATGCAAATGAATTACGTGAATTTTCGGAGAAATTGTCTTGTTGTGCCACCAACCGAAAAGGCAATAGAAATGGAGATCCTATTAACCTGGTGATAATCGGTAATTTAGAAGATGTCGTGAGTGCGTTGATTCGGGCCAAGTGGACCGAAACTGAGGCGCTTAGCTTCAAAACGGCGGTAAAAACCATGTCGGCGTTTTTTAAAGAAGAATCCTATCTGTATTCACCGGTGAGCGCGCTTTATTATGGCGGAAAGCCTCAAGATATTGCCATGCAGAAAGCCCGTGATGGTATTGATCAGCGCATGCATCTACGGCTTTGGCATACAAAATACCAGCTTGACGGAAAAACAGTTTGGATTGGTCAAGTGAGCCGCGACATCGGTGTAAAATTTACATACAGGACTTGGAACTTAACAACCCATAAAATCGATCCGCGCATTGACGACGCGCGCGAGTATGTGTTGTCTGATCTAGAAGCTGTAGGCATGCTGGAATCGGTTGGTTACACCAAAGGCGGAAATGTTTCGGCCGGAGAAGATACCCAGCAGAATTTGACGGGCGATTTCTATTTTACTGACGGCCTTCGGCTTGTGGCTGAGATTGGCCGAGCGCAGGATTCACAACCAAAATTTTTATGGACAGAATTTCCAGGTTCCTTCGCTGGAAATAGTTGATGGATAAAATTGGAGAAGGGCGGCGCAGCTCCATTTCCTCGCTTTGATAATAAACGATGGGCAGTCTTGGCGAAACAGTGGGGCAGCCCGCCTCGCAAAATCGTTACTCAGTTTAAAATGCGGCAGTCCCATTTGCCGCGAGAATTGGCACCAAATCCAAACGATTTGGTGCCAATTGTCCTTTCGCCCCAACCGGGCTCAAGGCAAATGGGGAGTAGTGGATTCGAACCACTGAAGGCGTTAGCCAACAGATTTACAGTCTG
>CAYLXA010000008.1:0-108269 GCA_964387845.1 uncultured bacterium | reverse complement strand
TGCTTTTCTGAGCGCAACCGTCACAGACTGGAGCGCGCGCCTTGCATTTCTTTGAATGGAAGATTGCGCCGCATCGACATCAAATAAGTGCTGCCCCTTTTGAAACAGAAGGCCTATCAGCAAAGCAAGCAATACGGTCAAAGCCGCTACGAACAAAAGCTCCAGCAGTGAAAATCCGCGTTGATTATCCTTCGCTAACCGCATCGTTACCCCCTGATATAAGTCCGAAGTGAAATAGTTCTAGCAGACCCGCGCTCCGGCCAAGACCCGGTGACCACAACTTCTCTAGGGTTAGTGGCCGTGCCGCCCGGATAAGTTATCACGATGGATTCTCCGGGAATCTTATAACCGCCTAAAACGTTGGAAACAAATGTGCTGGTCAGTGCTTGATTATGAGGAAATTGAATGTTGAGATTGGTTAAAGCAGTACCTGAAACCCGTTCCATGGTAAGCTGAACGTCTTGAAAAACTTGGGCTTCTCTTTTGGATTCGGTGCTGACAAGTGCCATGTAAAGAAGCGCGATAATCATACCGCCCAAAACCAGCATTGCAATGGTTAAGCTCATGAGGAATTCCACCAGCGTGAATCCCTTTTGACGGTTTTGGCTTTTTAACTCACGTCGCTTCTTTACAATCCTTTCCAACGCCTGCATTTGGGCACCTCTTGGGTTGAAGGTTAATATGCAGATTTGCCCTACTTAAAGGGTATCATTGCGATTCTTACGATTGCAAATAAACAGATAAAGAAATAAAACCGGCTCCCGCGACTTATTTTTCAAATTTAAAATGTCAGGAGCAGATGAAAACAAAGCCTGATTTGCGCTCAAAAACTCTTAAAATTGTCGGCCAAGAGGCATTTATTCTTCATTTTGGCTCGAGCAGTACGATGGTCTCTAAATGACGGGTCTGAGGGAATAAATCAATCGGCTGAACCTTTAAAACCCGAAAACGCACGGATAAATCGCTTAAATCCCGGATCATGGTTGCCGGATTGCACGACACATACACCAATTTTTCGACGCTCCCCAGCTTCAGTAAAAACTCGATTACTTCTTTCCGTAAACCCACGCGCGGCGGATCGATCACAACATGAAGTTTCCTGGCGTCCGGGTTTTTGACTGTTTCAACCAATCGCTCGGCTTTGCCTTCGAGAAAATCAACGTTTTTGACGCCCATCTTTTCTGCATTCCGTCTCGCAAGCAAAATAGCTTCCTGCCCTTCTTCGATTCCGACCACGCTTTCATATTCGGAAGCAAGCGAAAGCGCAAACAAGCCCGAGCCGCAATACAAATCAATTAAATGCGCGCCCGGCTCAGGTTTTAGAAATTGACGCACGGTTGTAACCATCGCTTCAAGAATGGAATAATTAACCTGAAAAAATGAGGACCCGGTATATTCAAAGGTTTTATCAAAAACTTTGGCTCTTAAAATATTGGCTGAATCGCTCTTGATCGAAGTATAAAAACTGTCATCCGTTCCCACGCGGATAACAATTTGGCTGGTCCGGTAACGTTTCTGAGCCGGAACTGTCTCTTTGAATTTCTTCAAAACTCCGGGGAGCAGGGCGTTTATTTTTTCATCGGCAATCGGGCATTCATCGATCGGAATAAAGGAACGTCCGTCTTTGCGGACAAATCCCAAATAAGGCCGGTCGTGCTGATGGCGAACGCTCATCGCAACGGTATTCCGGTAATGATATTTTTTAGGAGATGGAATTGCCGGTTGAACCGATATTTCGCCTAATTTCCCAAGATGCTGGAACATGCCCACGAGCGCTTCTTGCTTTTCAATAAGCTGCTGCTCATAACTTAAATGCTGGAAAACACATCCGCCGCATTCGTCAAAATAGGTGCATGCGGGCTTTACACGGTTGGGCGACGGTTCAATAATTTCAACTGTCTTCGCGCGGGCTAGATTGTGCTCAACTTTCGTAATTTCAGCACTGACTTTTTCACCCCGAAGTGCCCCGTCCACAAAAACAACCAAACCGTCAAGCCGGGCGACGCCCTCGCCGGACAATGTCATGGATTCGATCGTAAGCAAAACTTGGTCTTTGATTTGCATGGATTAATAGAGGACGCCGCGCAGCGATTCAACTTCTTTCCAAACCGCTTTGCCGGTTTCGATTGAAAGCCAAATTGCGGCGATCGTGAGAATCACAAAAAGAATGGTCAATATCCATTTAAGAGAACGGCTAATGTTGGGGCTTTTCCAAAGCAGCGGAAATGCGAAAGGGCCGATCGTCAAAAGCATCACGATGATAAACCAGAGGTTGTGGTACCACTTCTTCTGCTTGTCTTGATCCATTTGCTTCAAGCTACAAGCTGCAAGCGTCAGGCTTGAAGCTTGTAGCCTGAGACTTGAAGCTCGCATCAGCTTCCCTGCATGTAATCCTTGAGATATTTAATCTGGGCTTGCGAATCGCGGAGCTGGGCTTTCACCACGTCACCGATCGAAACCATGCCGTGTATATGTTTATCTTCCATGACGGGAATATGCCTGACGCGGTTGTAGGTCATGACATTCATGATATATTCCAGCTCGTCTTCTGGCGTTCCGATAATCACTTTCTCGGTCATTGCTTTCGAAACCAGCGTTTTGGGCAGCTTTTCACCATATTGGTGAAGCGCTCTCATGATATCGCGCTCAGTAATGATTCCGACGATATCATTTTTATCGTTAATCACCAATAAAGCACCAATCTTCTGCTCAACCAAAGTCTTTACAGCAGACTCAATGTTTTCCTTTTCCTTGATTGACCACACCTTCAAACCCTTGGCTTGTAAGATGTCTTTGACTTTCATGAGGCCTCCTTCAGCGTCGAGGGTGTATATAAGCTTGCAATAGTCTACTGATATTCCGGCCCGCTTCAAGCTTCAAAAAAGTTGCTGAAGCGACGAAATTGTACGGCAAAATTCATGCCGGAATGCAGGTTTCAGATGGCTTTTGATTTTTAAATTTATGGCATGATACTTGCTTTCTAGCTTTTCTTGAAAAGGAGCAGCGCACGTGAAAAAAATCGAAGCCATCATACAAAATAAGAAATTTTTGCCTTTGGTAGAAGCTTTGAGATCAGCGGGAATCAGCGGAATGACTGCCAGTGAAGTAAAAGGTTTTGGGAATGAACAAACCAGGCCTGAACCTTATTTGTTTCTGCCAAAAACCAAGATCGAAATCTACTGCAACGACGATTCGTTGGATAACATCATTGATATCATCGTCCAGGTTTGTAAAACCGGAAGCCTCGGAGACGGCAAAATCGCGGTTTACGAGATTGAAGACTTGGTTCGCATCAGGACCCGCGAACACGGTGTTCTGGCAGTTTAATTGAAAGTTTCTTAAGGAAGGTTTGTGTAGCCCATCAAGAATTGATCGACCGCGCGGGCAGCGCCGCGGCCTTCATTGATGGCCCACACCACAAGGCTTTGCCCGCGGCGCATATCACCTGCCGCAAATACGCCTTTCACATTTGTTGCATATTTTCCGTATTCGGCTTTCGCATTCGAACGTTCATCACGCTCAACGCCCAATTGACCGAGAACGGTGTCTTCCGGCCCTAGAAAACCCATCGCGAGCAGCACAAGCTGTGCGGGAAGCACTTTTTCGGATCCGGCAATTTCTTTCGGGATAAATTGGCCTTTTTCGTTCTTTGCCCATTCAATTCTAACGATGTGAATGGCTTTCACATTGCCTTTTCCGTCGTCTTCAAACTTTTTGGCAGTGACCAAATATTGACGCGGATCGGCACCGAAAAGCGCAGCCGCTTCTTCCTGGCCGTAATCTAATTTGTAAACCTTCGGCCACTGCGGCCAAGGATTATCGGGGGCTCTTGACTCGGGCGGCTTCGGCAAAATTTCAAGCTGGATCAAACTCTTGCAGCCGTGGCGCATTGAAGTGCCGACGCAATCCGTTCCGGTATCGCCGCCGCCGATCACGATCACATCTTTATTGGCTGCAGAAATAAAATTGCCGTTTTTGTGCTTATCCAAAAGGCTTTTTGTATTGGCATGCAAAAATTCCATCGCAAAATGAATGCCCTTGAGCTGGCGGCCTTCAATCGGAAGGTCACGCGGCTTCGTAGCACCGCCCGCTAGCAAGATCGCATCAAATTCTTTTTTGAGCTGATCGGCCGGAATTGTTTTTCCGATTTCGGTATTGGTCACAAATTTGACGCCTTCTTTCGCCATCAAATTCACGCGGCGTTGGACCACTTCTTTATCGAGCTTCATATTGGGAATCCCGTACATCAAAAGCCCGCCGATTCTGTCTGCGCGCTCATAAACGGTCACAGTATGGCCGGCTTTGTTCAGCTGTGCAGCAGCTGCGAGTCCTGCAGGGCCAGATCCTACGATCGCGACTTTTTTTCCGGTATGAACTGCCGGGGGTTCTGCGACGACCCAGCCTTCGTCAAATCCTTTATCGATAATGGAGCATTCAATATTTTTAATGGTAACAGCCGGCTCGCTGATTCCGAGAACGCAGGAACCTTCACACGGCGCCGGGCAAACACGGCCCGTAAATTCGGGGAAATTGTTGGTTTTATGAAGACGGTCTAAGGCTTCCCGCCAAAGGCCGCGATAAACGAGGTCGTTCCATTCGGGGATCAAATTGTTGACCGGGCATCCGGACGCCATGCCGGCCACGATGCTGCCTGTGTGGCAAAACGGAATTCCGCAATCCATACAGCGTGCACCTTGTGCCTGAAGCTTGTCTTCCGGCATGTGCTCATGGAATTCCTGCCAATCCTTGATGCGTTCCTTAGGAGAACGATCTTTCGGAAGTTCCCGTGCTATTTCTTTGAATCCAGTCGGTTTTCCCACGTTTTACTCCAAATTTAAAATCCAAATATCAAAATACAAAACAAATTCTAATTTTTAAGAAAGATAAATTCAAAACATTCTATTCGGATTTAACAACAATCGACCCAAAGATTTTAATCAGTTCGGTTGATTCTTGAATCAGATTGCCTTTCTGTTCCATGAGTTCAAAATCAGAATCAACATCAATTAAATTGAGCCAATACCGGGACTCTTTTGCTTCTTTACGGCAAATTCTGATTCGCATCAGAAAATCTTTCTTTCCTAGGCAATTATTAGCTTCAATGTAATTTGCACCAACTGATCCAGATGAGCGGATTAATTGTTTTCCATCTTCGAGAATAGCCAACGTTTTGGGCAAATCTTTAATAAAATTTCTAACGGACTTGGCAAAATCTAATGTTCTTTCTTCTAGATCAAATTTTCTTTCAGTTTTTGGAATTTGAATTTCAATCATTTGAATTTATTTTGAATTTTGATATTTGAAATTTGAATTTAATTAGTTACCGCCGACCCTTGAAACGTCGCGCGCGTTGGCTTCAAACGCTGCCATAATGGCCTCATCGCCGCTCAAGCCTTGCTTCGCGACACGCTCCATCGCTTGAAGCACGCGTTTATAGTCCTTTGGAATCACTTTCACAAATTTTGGCGCCATTTCATTCCATAAATTGAGAATATTTTTGCCGAGTTCGCTGCCCGTATACTTCACATGTTTCTCGATCATGTCGCGGACATCGTCAATTTCTATTTTTTGATCCAACTTTTCAAGTTCCACCATTTGTTTGTTGCACTTTGTGGCAAAATCGCCTTTCACGTCGAGAATATAAGCAATGCCGCCCGACATGCCGGCCGCGAAATTGCGCCCTGTGGATCCCAACACAACCACGCGTCCGCCCGTCATGTATTCGCAGCCGTGATCGCCGACGGATTCCACAACGGTATTCACGCCGCTATTTCTGACACAGAAACGCTCGCCCGCCATGCCGCGGATATACGCTTCACCGCTTGTCGCGCCATAAAACGCGACGTTTCCGATGATGATATTTTCTTCCGGCTTAAATGTAGAATTCTTCGGCGGATAAATAATGATTTTACCGCCTGATAAACCTTTTCCGACGTAATCGTTTGCATCGCCTTCAAGTTCTAACGTCATTCCCTTCGGAACAAACGCGCCGAAGCTTTGGCCTGCTGAACCCTGGAAATGAAGATGAATCGTTCCGTCCGGAAGGCCGTCTGCGCCATGACGCCGCGTGAGTTCGCTGCCTGTGATTGTGCCGACCACGCGGTTGACATTTTTAATTTTGACCGTTGCTTTCACCTGCTTTTTATCCTTCAAAGCCGGCTCGCAAATTTTAAGAAGTTGAGTCATATCAAGAGACTGTTCAATGCCGTGATCCTGCGGAATTTGGCAATAGCGGCCGATTTCTTTCGGGACATTCGGCTGATACAAAATTTTGGAAAGATCGATTCCCTTCGCCTTCCAGTGATTGATCGCTTTTGCCGGATTCAGTTTGTCTGTGCGGCCGATCATTTCATTGATCGTTCGGAAACCAAGCTGCGCCATAAGTTGGCGCACTTCTTCGGCGATAAAGCGCATGAAATTCACCACGTGTGCGGGATCGCCCGTAAACTTTTTGCGAAGCTCAGGATCCTGAGTCGCTACACCGACCGGACAAGTATTCAAATGACAGACACGCATCATGATGCAGCCAAGCGCCACGAGCGGCGAAGTCGCGAATCCAAATTCCTCGGCACCCAAAAGGGCCGCCACCACAACGTCACGGCCGGTCTTTAGCTGGCCGTCGGTTTCAACCGCGATGCGGCTGCGGAGATTATTGAGAACGAGTGTTTGATGGGTTTCGGCAAGGCCTAATTCCCACGGACCGCCGGCGTGTTTGATGCTGGAAAGCGGCGATGCGCCCGTTCCGCCGTCGTAACCGCTGATCAAAACCACGTCCGCATGCGCTTTCGCGACACCGGCCGCAATGGTGCCGACGCCGATTTCGGAAACGAGCTTGACGCTCACGCGCGCATGGTGATTGGAATTTTTCAAATCATGAATAAGTTCCGCAAGATCTTCGATGGAATAAATGTCGTGGTGCGGCGGCGGTGAAATCAAACCAACGCCCGGAGTCGACAATCTGACTTTCGCGATCCACGGATACACTTTTCCGCCCGGAAGCTGTCCGCCCTCGCCCGGCTTGGCGCCTTGCGCCATTTTGATTTGAAGCTCTTTCGCCATCACAAGATATTGGCTTGTGACGCCGAAACGTCCTGAAGCAACTTGTTTGATCGCGCTATTTTTAGAATCACCATTCGGTTCCGGCTTAAAACGTGCAGGATCTTCGCCGCCTTCTCCGGTATTGCTCTTGCCGCCGATCCGGTTCATCGCAACCGCCAAAGATTCGTGCGCTTCTTTCGAGATCGATCCATAGGACATCGCGCCGGTTTTGAAACGCTTCACGATCGCTTCAATCGACTCGACTTCTTCAATCGGAACCGGCTTCTCGGCGAACTTGAAATCCAAAAGCCCGCGCAGTGTGCAGTAATGCTCCGATTGTTCGTTCACAGCTTTGGAATACTCCTGGAATATTTTGAAATTGTTGTTGCGCGTTGCAATCTGTAATTTGTGGACAGTATCCGGATTGAACAAATGATACTCGCCTTCTTTGCGCCACTGATATTGCCCGCCCGCGTCCAAAACTTGGCCGTTTGTTTGACGATCGGGAAACGCGTGCTGATGGCGCTTAAGGACTTCGGCCGCGATTTCCTCAATGCCGGCACCTTCAATGCGTGACGCGGTCCATGTGAAATATTTATCTATAAGTTTTTGATTGAGGCCGACCGCTTCGAAAATTTGCGCGCCGCGGTAACTTTGAATGGTTGAAATGCCCATCTTCGACATCGTTTTCACAACGCCTTTCGCGACAGCTTTGGCGTAATTCTTGACCGCGGTTTTATGGTCAATGCTTTTCAAAATTCCCTGATGAATCATGTCGTCCAAAGTTTCAAACGCGAGATACGGATTAATAGCGCCCGCTCCATAGCCGATCAAAAGCGCGAAATGGTGCACTTCGCGCGGCTCGCCTGACTCCAGAATCAAGCCCACTTTCGTACGCGTGCCTTCGCGGATCAAATGATGGTGAAGCCCCGAGACCGCGAGAAGCGCGGGAATCGCGGCGTGCTCCTGATTGATGCCGCGGTCTGACAAAATAATTAAATTCGCATGATTCTTGATCGCGCGGCTTGCGAGTTGGTACATTTTCTGCAAAGCAGCTTCGAGCGCAGCTCCGCCGCCCTTTGCGTCATACAAAATCGGAAGCGTGACGGATTTGAAATCCGGATGATTGATGTGGCGAAGTTTTTCGAACTCTTCGTTCGTCAGAACCGGACTCTTTAATTTGATTTGGCGGGCGCTTTTGGGTTCGGGCTTGAGCAAATTGCGCTCAGGGCCGACGGTGGTCTCGGTCGACGTCACGATTTCTTCTCGGATGCAATCGATCGGCGGATTCGTCACTTGCGCGAAAAGCTGCTTGAAATAATTATAAAGAAGCTGGGGTTTGTTCGAGAGAACCGCAAGCGGCGTGTCGGTGCCCATCGATCCGACGGGCTCGACGCCGTCTTTTCCCATCGGCGACATCAAAAGCCGCAAGTCTTCAAAGGTATAACCAAAGGCCTGTTGGCGCTGCGTCACCGTTTTGTGATCCGGCTCATGCACGTGCGGCGCTTCGGGGAGTTTCTCCAGTGACACCAAATTGTCATTCAGCCACTGGCGGTAAGGATGCGCGGAAACAATTTTTTTCTTCAGCTCTTCATCCGCAATAATCCGGCCTTCTTTGGTATCAATCAAAAACATGCGGCCCGGCTGTAAACGTCCTTTTAGCAGCACATTTTCGGGCGCGACTTCGAGCACGCCGACTTCTGAAGCCATAATTACCAAATCATCTTTCGTTACATAATAGCGCGACGGGCGAAGTCCGTTACGGTCCAGCACAGCACCCATTTGAACGCCATCTGTAAACGCAATCGACGCCGGGCCGTCCCACGGCTCCATCAAGGACGCGTGAAATTCATAGAAAGCTTTCTGCTCATCCGACATACTTTCGTGATTGGACCACGGCTCCGGGATCATCATCATGACCGCATGCGGAAGTGAGTAACCACCGAGCACCAAAAATTCGAGACAGTTGTCAAACATCGCGGAGTCAGATCCATCCTGCGCGATGACGGGCATGATTTTTTTCATGTCGGCGCCAAAAAGCTCCGATTCGCACATCGCCTGGCGCGCGTGCATCCAATTGACGTTACCGCGCAGCGTATTGATTTCGCCGTTGTGTGCAATATAACGATAAGGATGCGCACGGTCCCAGCTCGGGAAAGTGTTGGTGCTGAAACGCGAGTGAACGAGCCCGAGCGCCGATTCCACAAGCGGGTTCTCGAGGTCCGGGAAGAATTCATAGACTTGCTCCGACATGAGCATGCCTTTGTAAATCATGGTCTTGTAGGAAATGCTCGAAACATAAAAATATTCGCCGCCTTTTACTTTTCCGGAATAACGGATTTCGTTTTCAATCCGTTTGCGGATGACGTAGAGTTTGCGTTCGAATGCGAGATCGTCTTTGATATTTTTGCGGCCGATGAAAACTTGCGTCACGGCAGGTTCTGCGGCAATGGCGGTAGGCCCGAGTGTTTTGTTTGAAGTCGGAACCGGGCGCCAGCCTAAAAAGGTTTGGCCTTCTTCTTGAATGACTTTTTCAACGATTTTTTCACATTCTTTTCTCTGCGCCGCGTCTTTCGGGACATACAGCATGCCGACGCCGTACTCTTTTTCGTTGGGAAGTGAGATTTTAAGCTTTTCGCATTCGGCTTTGAGAAATTTATGAGGAAGTTGGATCAGGATTCCCGCGCCATCGCCCGTATTGACTTCGCAGCCGCAGGCACCTCGGTGGCGGAGATTATTGAGAACGGTCAATGCCTGCTCGACAATTTTATGTGACTTTTGGCCCTTTAGATGCGCGACAAACCCGACGCCGCATGAGTCATGCTCATGCTGAGGATCGTAGAGCCCTTGCGCTTTCGGCGCCTTCTGATGTAAAGCTTTCTTCATCGACACTGATACCCTCTTTTATTTCCTACCGATTGTTTAATCCGTAAGGAATTGCTTGGTGGGCAAGCGTAAGATTATATGGTAGCAGGGGTTACACGTCAAGCGAATTGAAAAAACAGATAAAATAACGTATACCACATGGGGTAAGCTATCAAGCGATATCGTTGTATCAACTAATTATTCATCACTCAATAACTGCTAGCGTTGGTTGGTATTGCCTTGAACAAATCTGCCGGAATCTGCTCAAAACAATACCAACTGCTTATTTCAAGCGCAGTAAATAAACCGTTCGCTATATTAACGATCGTTCGAAGATATAAAATCCTCGTAGCAATCTGGCCGTGTACTAGAAACCGACCCGTCAGACCATGTAATTTCATAATACGTGCAGTGCTCTGCAATGACAGCGCTTCCTTGCGCGTTGATGCCTATGCCTGTCGTAAATCGCCTTTGCCTTCTTGAAATTTCAACGCGAGGACCCTGGTCCACCGCAGCAAAAAGCGATACGTCAGCAAAAAGCATAACCAACGCCATTGCACCCATCAGTATTGTTATTATTTTCGAATTGAGCTTCATTTTTTCTCCTTTTGTTTTTAATCACTTTTTACGTCAGATATTACAAAATAATAATTTATAATAAAGCTCAGACATCAAGCAAAACTCAGCAGCGTTTTTATTTCCGAATGAATCATTTGGATTTGTAAAATTCGATTGGTTAAATTAAATTCAATTCGATTGTCGGATGTTCTTTTCCAAAGTTCGTCTCGATTTTGAGGAAATATGCCGAGTTTGGCAACTAACTGAACGAGCAAGAATTGTAATAAAAGCGCTGCCCCGCGCAATTTGTCGTCGCGCATCAATTGATTTTTCGCCACAAATTGAAAACCTTTATTTTTTTCAATATCTGCGAAATGTGTTTCCGTTGTCCAGACAGCGGTATGCGGCAATCTATCGGAGCGCACTTCCTCTTTTAAGAATTGATTGATATCAAATCCCGCGCCATTTTTTGATATTTTTCGAACTGACGCACGGATAAGTTGCGGAAGAAGGGATCGCGCTGTTAAATCACCTACATCATAAACGATGATTTTTGCGTTTGGATTTAAGCTTACTTGGTTAATTCCATCAACCACTTCGGGGGTTAACAAATCGCTCGTAAGAATAATGGTTTGTGGAACGGTTGAGGGCTCCGCTTGAAAAAAACCGGTATAATACTCAATTGCTTGTTTTTTGAGCCGCGAATCCGTTTTTTCACGCAGCCATCGGATCACTGCTTGAAAATCTTCATGCTGTAAAGACTGCAGACCAAAATTCGGTCTTCCGGCGGGTGGTGAAATTCCAGAGAACGCGGCCGGTAAAATTCCTAAAAAAAGCACGGAAGCTTGAAATGAAAATCGTGCGCTTAGTGCATGGTGAATATGTTTATTGTTATGATCCGGCATTCGCGATAAAATTTGAGAACGCGAAGTTGGTTTGCGCAACTCTGACCGGTTGAAATCTTTAGCCTTGGGCACTTGCAGGCTTATTTTTGGCAAATAACTCATCTTCTTGGCCAATTTAATCAATGCCGGAACTAAAGCCTCTGTCCCTTGCTGAGGTTTTTCAAATTCTCCAAGATTCTTCAAAAACTTTTCCAGCTGATCTTCTTCTCCTAAGGGAACAATATAAAGTGGAGAATATTGATCTTCAAACGCAAAAACCTGGATCTTCAAAAGATCATTGAAAAGCTCGCTGCCTCCCGATTCCCATTCTTGAATCATGTTTTCAAAAACTAATTTTAATTTTTTCAAATCTGCCGGCAATTTAACATTCTTTATTTTGTCGATCTTGTCTTTAACTTGAATGCTTCCAGGAAATCTTTGAGCCGCCATACCGGGTGTTAATAAAATTTGATCTAAGTTCAGATCTTTGATTAATAACTGCAAAAGCCCTGTTCGCGCTTCCGGATATTGATTAATCAAAAACTCAAATTCCTGCAGACCGAGCCGCCCAAAATATTTGTCAAATGCTCCGTTTTTGGTGAAATCTTCGTCCTTCCCAAACTTTTCGAGAAGTTTCACAAACACTCTTCTCAATCCCTCATCATCTTTTCGAATATTCTCTTGCCGCTCAACCGCATATTTAAACATAAAACCCAGCGAAGACCTGTCTTCGCTAAAGTCATTCTGAATTGCCTTTTGCGCAACCGGGCTCAAAATAAATCCATTGGTGAGAGGGGCTATTAAAACCGGGACCGCTAAAAACAGAATTGATATCAGTCCTATATTAAAAATTCCTTTTATTTTTCCTTTCGCAGGAAGCGATTTGCCAGTTAACGTATAAGTAATTTTCTCGCGGCTCCGCTGCCAATGGAGCCAAAGCATCGCCAACGTTACCAAACCTAAAAAACTGATAAACGTCAGTGACTCCATCACCGTAGTCCAGGCAATGTAGTCTGTTGCCTTTTCTTTTGCCGCGTACAAGCTGAATAACCCCGGCGTTTCTGATAACGAAAATAACTTGGCGCTTAGATTGGTTAAAATATTCGATACGATAGTTTGAAACCATGGGGACAGGCTGTTTGTGTTGTTAAACCAATCATTCGCCAGGAACAAGAGAATTTCGATTCGATGCAGAAAACTCCATTTGAGATGCAGAAGCCATTCGGATACATCCGTCAAGCTTACCCATCCTTGCAATGGTTTTACGCCGTAAAAATGAATTAAAGAATCGTGATTGAGATAACCAAACGTGAGAAAATTTGCGGCCAACCAAACCGGAAGCAGTAAAGGCATCCATATCCACAATTTCCATTTCCACACAAAGAGAAAACTTCTTGAAATGATGTTTTTCACACCGGTTTGATTTTGATTGTAAAGGTTTGTGTAATACAACCGCCCCAATCTACTGAGCGGAATGATTTTCACTTTTCGAAACCCCTGTGATGATCCCTGGCGAAATTCAACATAGGCTTTTACGGCCTCATAATTCGGCCTTTTCTCATCTTTGCCTTCAAATTGATCTTCAACGGCAATGTAAATCGCGGATGGAATCTCGGATTGATAGACGATTTGATTTAATATTTCTATGTTATGAGTATCTAATAATGCGACACCGTCATCTCGCATGACATAATGCGCCGGAGGAATCAGGAGGTTCTTGATAAACCGGGCCGCTTGAGCCATTAAAAGGCCTGCAAAAACCGTGGAGTAAAAAACAGTAAACGGTTCTAAAATTCTTCCGGTTACGGCTGTAAATAAAAGCAGGCCAAAAACAACCAGGCCCGACAGGCTTAAAGCTTTGTGATAATTCCAAAAATACTTTGGACTTAATTTGTAACTCCACGGAATTTGCATTTTTTCAATTGTGCCGGGATGAATTCTTTGAGGAATGATCGTTTCTCGAGCGCGACTTGCTGAACTGTTGGAAAAATTTGATTCGATTTTATCAGGTGTAACAATGGTACTTCTGTCTTGCCGCAATTCCGATCTGGATTGAAAACGCCACCGATCCAGCGCCTGCCTGATTTCCGAGCGCGCTTGTTCGGGGGTCAAAGAATAAATGCGAACTAAATTGGCCTCCTGATTTCTAATTGCCAAAGCGAATAGATTGAATTGTCTTTCGCCGCGGACAGATCGAAAAAAGCCGGGATTGCTCGTGCGCAGCATATCCACAATAAAGGAGATGTTTTCGTCTTGAAAGGTTTTAAAATAGGATTCGCGGTCTTTGCTCGGGTTTTTGATAGACGGAGAAATGGTTGCGTACGATAAATTGTTGTCTTGAAGATAAGATTCGATTCCGTCAGCATGAAACCCGCCCGCTACCATGATGACGGGCCGTCCGGCCGCATGATTAAGCGCGTTTTGGACAAGAACATGGTCGCGCTTTAATGCTCCATCGTAGAATTTTTCTGAAAGTGCAGGCGCCGGAAGCGCGGGGAAAAAGCGCAAGATTGTTTTTAATATCCGTGGCTTCGATTTTTGATAATCCAAAAATTCCGAACGACTGAGTTCAAGTGCATAAAGTTTTTTTACCAAATTCCATCGAGTCACAGCAGCTAAAAGTCTTTTCTCTTCGCGCGTTTTGGCCAATCGTCGAATGATCAAACTTTCTAATTTACGGACCTCCTGAAAAAATGATGCGGCATCAATTTCCGATTGAAATGCCAAAAAACGTCCGAGACGGATGAGGTTTCGAAACGGTACTAATGAAAATTTGTAGATAAACGAAGAAGCGTGAAGTATTTCAAACAACTCTCGTACGTTCGGCGATTTTTCTGTAATAACAGGTCGGTCAGAAGTAAAAAAATTTTGATGAGAACTTTGTGGCAGTTGCAAAGAAACATCTCTTGAAAGATGCCAGAGATGTTCTGTTAGATAACTTTGAATTTTTCCTTTCGGTATTTCCTTCTGAACGAGAGAGAGAAGTTTGCTGCATTCTTCCAAAGCCTTTTCAGGATTTAATTTATTTTCCTCGTATTTAAGTTTTGAAAAGCGAACCAGATTTGGAAAATCAAATTGGTGCTTAATATCGGCTAAATTAAGCTTTATATGCTGAATCGCCTCACTCTGAAGAAAAGTAAGATAAGCAGCTAAATCAACTTCTTCCTTTAAAAAAGCATCCCTCTTTTCTAGGAAGAACCATAATTCAGGATTCAAAATTTGCTTGCGAAATCCGGCAAGCCGGCTCTCAGCTTGCTCGAGTTCTGAGGTATGATTTATAAAAAACCGAAGAGCGTCTCGAAATTCGGAAAGGTTTTGTTTGTATTGATCAATGTTTTCGGCCCCCCAAAATTCCAGAAGCGTTTTATTCCGTTGATTTTCAAACGCGAAGCGTTCAGCGCCTGTCAGCTCTCCCCTCTTTTCCAAGTCCTCCACAATTATTGAATTGATTTTTGGATAGTCCGGAAAGAAATTTAATATATTCGGTTCTAAATTTCCGCTCGTACCCTCCAACGCAATAAGTAACGGTTGGTCGATCTGTTTTGACAAAGAATGAAGAATTTGTCGAATATTGGTTTGCGCTTCGTTATCGACATGCGCATCCTGAATTAAAACAACATCAAAATCAAAAGGGCTAGAATGCGAATCATGTCGTAAAATAGATCGAATGATTCCTGTTTCTTTGGATATATCAATTTTAACTTCGTTCTTTAAGTCGGCGGTCAAGTAATCAACGAGGACATTTAAATCGCGGAGTTGAATCGGTTCACTAACATGAGAAACCGAAACATGGGGCGGTAGTTTCGAGAAATGAGCGTTCGGCGGATCTGCCCAAGCAACTGAGTTTAAAAGAAGTGTGATAATTAAGAATAAGGAAACAAATTTAAGGTGAGCGGTATATTTTTGGCCTTGCATAACTTTCATTTAACCGTGATCGAATCTTAGCACTTTAATCTCGTTTGTTCAAATGAAATATAAATACATAAAGTATTATAAATAAAAGACTTACATTGATATTCTAAATTGAATATACCGATTATATATATTTATCGACCTAATATTGTAACCTTTCATATCAGAATCTGAATTGCTAGAACCTACACAGAAGGGTCAAATACAAAACGGGACAGCTTAAAAGCTGTCCCGTTTTGTATTTGATTCTCAGAAACCGCTTTATTTCTTTAGAGCGGGATGGTGCTGCCGAGTGAAATTGTGTTGTCCGTATAATCCAAAGCTGAAATGTTAGAATTGCGGCGCGTAAACTGATAATCCGCGTGCAATATCAGCCATTTGCGGACATTGTAATCGAGGCCGAGATTATAGTTGAATACATCATCGTCTCTTTTCACAATGCCACCCGGAACAACAATAATAACATTCGTGCCTGCAACCGCTATGCGGCTGCCAACTGCCGTTCCGTCATAATAATCCTCATTGGCAAAACGCACCGAAGCGCGGCCTCTGAGTTTTGGCGTGATTAAATGCTTCACGGAACCAAAAAATGACTTCTCGTCATAGGTCGTGGCAGTTGCAAAGCTGGACTCAACCGGTTGACGCGTGAAACCAGCCGACACAACGGTTTTGTCGCCATTCAGGCGTTTTTGAACCGCAAGATTGGTAACAATGTTTCTCCAGTCATTGCGCCCTGCGTGGCCTTGGAGACTGCGATTATGATAACCAACCTTCACATCGCCGATCAAACCCCAAAACGGAAGTTCGCCTTGATAGCCCACCGGAATTTCGGTGTAAACGGTATCGCGGCTATCGGTTTTGTTGAAATTCACAATACCGACATCAACGCCCGTATACACTTTGCCGCCTTCAACTTTGCGGTAAACTCGGGGTGAGAATTTGTTAACAGAATAGCTATAGATATCCGCTGCTGTGGAACGGAAGTTGCGGTCAAACAATTCATAACCAACTTCGTAGGTGTAATCCTCGTCAGCGCGGTATCCTAAAGTAACGTTCACAGTATTGTCCAAGAAAGCAACCGGCTCTGACGTTGAAGAGCCAGAGATCGATTCTTCCGACGCAAAGCGCTCGCCGATGTTGATGTAAAAATCATCGGAAGGCTCTAAATTGGCATACACCATGAAACGCTGTGTCTGTGTATTTTGTTCGGAATAATTCGCCAGCCAGCGGAAAGGCGCTTCATAGGCACCACCGATAGTGGCTTGTTCATTCTTGTACTTGAACTGAACGCCCGGCGTGACGGTCCAAATATTATCACCGGCTGAATTCACGCTGTTGGCTTTGAAAACGTTAGAAGAATAGTCATAACCCGTTTTCAAGAACGGCTTTACCAGCAAACCGTATTGTTCTTTAATCTTATACTTGAGATCGATCAACCCGCTCTTGTGGACGAGGTTTTCGAGCCCGTTTAAAATATCATCCGCAAAACCGGCGGCAGCACTAACGCCATCAGAAGCATAGGCCGGCGTAAACGGAACGGCGCTGAATGCAAGCGCCATTACCAAATGAAGAACAAGCAATTTTATGATTTTTTTATCCATGGTGACAGGTCCCTTTGATTTTATGAGCTGTGATTTACGCATGATGATCACTGAGCCTCAATCCTGAACTCGCCAGTGCGATACCCCAACTCAATAAGACGCTGGCTTAGGGTAGAAAAATCATTGCTATTAATAGCATCGCGAAGAATATTATCATTAACACTCCAAGGCCTTGCATAGTCTGTGTCGGAACCGATGACACGGCCATTGCCGGTACCAAGATAATCAATGTGCGTTACATTGATCAAGCTATCGCCAAACATATAGTCGCCCGATTCATCATCCGGTCCTTCCCAAAATTCATCCTTTGAAAATTCATCCGGACCTAAGATAGTTCCGAAAAACCTTGCAAGATGAAGCTGATCTAACTCACGGTCATATTGGCTCCGTGGAGGTGTTTGCGGCTGCGCAGGCGGAGTTGTCTGCGTGGTAGTGTCCACCGGCTTAACTTTGTCTTTAATGGCGCCGGATTGGATGTCTTGCTGAACTTGGCGTGCTAATTGATCAATGTAGGAATCTTCGGCATGCAATGCTGACGGCATTGAAAACGCAAAAGCAAGCGTCAACACCGGCAGTAAGGCCAGAAATTTTTGTCTCATTGGTTTTTCTCCGCTTGAGATGATTGATTTGGCTTTTGTTTGATTTAATTTAAAAAATAAATATTTCAAATTATTATTTAATTTTAATGAATGAAGCGAGAATTGCTTTGGCTGGGCCTCCCCCAGTGAGGCGATGATATTCAATCCTCAAAACACTGTCAATTAATTTTTTACGCATCCTTTACACTGACTTAAGGAGGGGATGTAAATCTTCTGGAAGATTACCGGTGACTTCCAAAATCCGGCAAATCACGTCTTCTATTACACGGTTCGGCGTCGAGGCGCCTGCAGTCACGCCGATTTTCAATGGCCTATCCGGAAGCCACTCTTTTTTTATGACGGTTTCCTTCTTAAATGCCGGCTGATGCCGTATTTCGGTCTTAGAGAGAATCTCTGAAGCATCATTAATATGAAAGGCCGGACAGAATTCAGAAGCAATTTCGACCAAATGCCCGGTATTCGATGAATTGTAGCCACCGATCACCAGCGCCAAATCGATCCCATTCCGGACCAATTTAATAATTGCATCCTGCCGGTCCTGCGTCGCGCTGCAAATCGTATCAAAATGGCGGAAGTGTTTATGCGCTTCCGGGCCGTAGCGTTCCTTCATGGCTTCTTGAATCATGTCCGCGATTTCAATCGATTCACTGGAAAGCATCGTCGTCTGATTCGCGCAGCCGACTTTTTCAAGATCGCGCCCGGGGTCAAATCCTTCGGACATGGCTTCGGACTTGAAGTTTGCAATGAAATCGGATTTTGAAATTTCCCCTCGGATAAAATCGCAAACGACCTTCGCCTGCTCTAAATCGCGAACAATCAAAAAGTGCCCGTTCGGAAATTCCGTCGCACGCGAACTGGTAGCGCGCGTTTCTTCGTGGTCATATTTACCGTGAATCACAGATGTAAATCCGTCGCGGCCGTAACTATCAACCCGCTTCCATACATTCATCACGGAACCGCAGGTTGTATCCACGAGTGTGGCACCTTTATTTTGAAGCTTCAATAAATCTTCCGTTGTGGTTCCAAAGGCCGGAATAATCACGACATCTTCCGCTTGGATGGCGTCATAACCCTGGTCTTTCCATTCCGGATCAGACAGAAAATAGATTCCCTTCTCTTTCAGTTTGGAATTGACCTGCGGATTGTGGATGATTTCAGAAGTCAGAAAAATGCGCTTATTGGGGAATTTTTTGCGGGTTTCGTAGGCCAAAATGACGGCCCGGTCAACGCCGTAGCAAAAGCCGAATTCGACTGCCAGGCAAATCAAAATATTGCCCGCTTTTAACTGATAGTTATTTTCCTTAATCCTTTCAATTAAAGGACTTGCGTAGGCTTCATTCAGGACCGGAAGTACTTCATCCCGGAAGCCCATACTGGTGCGGATATGTTTATCGGATTTTTCGATCTTCATAGGGATGGCGATTATAACGCAAACTGAAACTGGGGTCTAGGCAGGTTTTATTCCGGCTTGTATTTAACCAGGAAGAAAATACCAAGGAAGCTTAAAACAATAAAAGCAACCATCACGGTAACGATAAGATAAGTGCGCATCTTGTTGGGATGATCCTCCGAAGCCAGGCCGGGCAGCGCTGTCGCACAATAAACGACCAGCGTGCAGAGCCCGCTCACACCGAATACTGCTAGTAATTTAATTAGTGTTTCTGAATCCATTTTCTTTTAAACCTTGCTCCATTCATTATCGTCTTAATCAGCCTAACCATGAGATTAACTTTACGCTTCTTATCTGGTTAGTAAACTGATAAAATTGGCCGATAAAAGTGACCTATGAAGCTTTTGCAGATAGTTAAATCGAACTCCTTCCATGTTTTGCCTGTTTTGTCGGCTATTGCATTTGTATTGTCATTCTCCAATCCATTGGCCGCACAGGAAGCTCAGATTACGGCAAAATGGTCTCTGACCTTGGATGAGTGCTTGCTTGAGACTTACAACAATAACCCTGATCTGAACGCCGCCCGGGAAAGTATCAAATCGGCGCTTGCGGATAAGCGAGGAGCTATCAGCGCTTACCTGCCCCAGGTTTCCGTCAATATGGACAACACGGTCGCAAAGACACCACATGTCAAACATACCTACGACACTGATTACGAACTCTCGGGAAGCCAGCTCATTTTTGATTCCTTTAAAACGCCGGCCAATATTTTATCGCAATCACAGCTTTTGGAAGCGGCGCGGCAATTTTATGCGGCAGCCTCCGCGGATATTCTGCTTGAATTAAGGTCAAACTTTGTAGAATTGCTGCGGACTCAGAGATTAATCCAAATCACGGAAGAAATCGCCGAGCGGCGGCAAATCAACGTGAACTTGGTTGATTTGCGCTATCAAGGCGGCCGCGAAAACCGTGGCGCCTTGCTTCGCGCGCAAGCCAATCTTGCACAGGCCAAATTTGAAATCGAACAAGCCAAACGCGGGCTCCGGGTGAATCAGCGGAGACTGAATCAAACACTCGGGCGCCGGGAATTCACGCCGCTTGTCGCGCAAGGCAATTTTGACATCAAGCCAATCGAAGATGAAATTAAACCGGATGAGTTAGCCGCCAAACACCCGGGCTTGCTTCAAGCAGCGGCAAGCCGCAAATCCGAACGCTGGACTGTTGTCAGCAAGTGGGCGGAATTTTTCCCGACTCTGGATTTGTCGGTCTCACAGCAACTCAGCGCACCCGACCGTTGGCGTGCCGTCAATGGGCATTCGTGGAGCATCTTGGCAACTGTCCGGCAGCCGCTATTTGAAGGCGGCGAAAAAGTATTTGCACTTTCCAAGGCAAAAGCAGATTACGAGAAAGCGATTGATGATGAGCAAGGCGCTTTCAATGACGTAGTAATCAATATTGAAGATCAATGGGCGCGGGCAATTGATGCAATTGCGCAAGTCGATGTGCGAAAATTATTCCTGGACGCCGCAATGCTCCGCGCCGAAGTTTCATCTGCGCAATATGCCAGCGGCACGGAACTGTTTGAGGATTGGAATCAAATTGAAGACGAATTATCAAGCGCGCGAAAGGCGTATTTGGACGCACAACGCGATGCGCTGATTGCCATTGCGCGCTGGATTCAACGGCAGGGATTGGGTTTTGAATATGGCTTCCGGCAATCTTAAATTAACACCCATTAAAATTCTGGTCGTTTTACTGATCGCTTTCGCAGGCTTCCGCATCGTCAGCGGAAAACTATCTGAAAAAGATAGCAAAGAAGTTGAGAAGCAAATCAAAGTAACGCGCGGCGATTTGACCGTCACCATCACAGCGACCGGCGAAGTGAAACCGCAAAACAGACTTGAAATTAAACCGCCTGTCGCAGGCCGTATCGACGATGTTCTTGTCAAAGAAGGCCGCGAAGTTAAAAAAGGTGAAATCCTGGCTTGGATGAGCTCCACAGACCGTGTCGTGCTTTTGGATGCGATGCATCTTCAGGGAAATGGCGGCGAACAAAGTACGGACTGGCAGAATGTTTACAAACCCACGCCGCTCCTTGCGCCGATTGACGGTACGGTGATTGTCCGCCGTGTTGAGCCGGGCCAAACCGTGAATACAAGCGACGTGGTGCTCGTTCTTGCCGACCGCTTAATTGTGAAAGCGTCTGTGGACGAAACCGACATCGGACAAGTCAAAATCGGCCAGCATGCTGTAATTTATCTGGATGCGTATCCGGATTTGAAAATTTCATCGAGAGTAGACCATATCGCGTACGAATCCGAAACGGTCAATAATGTCATCATCTATAAAGTCGACATCCTGCCCGAAAAAGTTCCCGATCAATTCGCTTCAGGCATGACCGCCAATGTTGAAATCGAAATTGCGCGTAAAGACAATGCACTTTTAATTCCAATTGAAGCCGTGCAGGAGCGCGGCAATAAAAAGCATGTAATGGTCAAAGAAAAATCCAAAACTGCTTCCCGCGAAATTGAAGTCGGAATTGATGACAATATTTCTTATGAAATCATGAGCGGCCTTCAAGAAAATGATACGATTGTCATCAAATCAAAAAAAGAGGATACAAAAAGGTCCAACAAAAAGAAATCCTTCATGTCGGCTTAATCGTTCATGATCAAGCTCAAAAATATTCAAAAAACCTACTCTTCCGGCGAAACCTCAGTCCACGCACTCCGCGGTGTTTCACTCGACATTCAACCCGGCGAATTTATTGCCATCATGGGCCCGTCGGGCTCCGGAAAATCAACTTTGATGCACGTCCTGGGCCTTTTGGATGTTCCGGACTCCGGCGAATTTATTTTGGACGGCGAGCAAATTTCGGAGCTTTCGGATGATGCGCTTGCGGTTTTGAGAAATCAAAAAATCGGCTTTATTTTTCAAATGTTCAACCTGCTTTCCCGCACGACCGCATCCAAAAATGTGGCGCTGCCGCTGATTTATAGCCCGAATGCAGATTCCCAAAATGAAGAGAAAATTCTGACACGCTTACGCGAAGTCAATCTCGAGAAACGCGCACAGCACAAACCCAACCAACTCTCAGGCGGCGAACAGCAGCGCGTTGCCATCGCTCGCGCACTCATCAACGATCCTAAAATCATCATGGCGGATGAACCGACAGGAAATTTGGATTCACACACGCAAACTGAAATTATGAAACTGCTTAAAAATCTGAATGAAAAGGGGCTCACGATTATTCTGGTGACGCATGAAGAAGAAGTCGCGGAATATGCAAAGCGCCAAATCCGAATGAAAGACGGGCAGATCGTTTCTGACTCAGGCTCTTCAACCTCCCTCACCCCACCCTCTCCCGGAGGGAGAGGGGGATCGAATTCTTTTCCCTCTCCCCTAAGGGGAGAGGGTAAGGGTGAGGGGAAGCCTTCTTCTTCAATCCTCAAAGAAATCAGCATCTTTGTTCAACAAGCCATCACCGCCATTCTTGCCAATAAAGTCCGTTCGGTGCTTTCAATGCTCGGAATTTTAATCGGTGTCGGATCCGTGATTGCGATGCTCGCGCTCGGTGAAGGCACCAAAGCTTCCATGACGGCTGACCTCGAAAGATTGGGCTCTAATTTAATCGTCGTGAGGCCCAACAACGCGATTTTGCGCGGCGTTGCCATGGCAGAAGGCGCTGCGGCGCGGCTCACGTTGGACGACCTGAAATCCGTTCGTGAACTTCCGAATGTTAAACGCGTCAACCCCACGGTCCAGGCCGGCGTACAGCTGGTGTATCAAAACAAAAATTGGAATTCGGAAGTCCAGGGCGTTGCTCCCGAATACGCTTCAATGCGCGCGGCAGAACCTGTTCTCGGACGGTTCTTTACGGACAGGGAAAATATGACAAGAGCCAAAGTAGTTGTGATCGGCAAAACAGTCCGCCAGAAACTTTTTGATAAAGAAGATCCGATTAACAAAATTATCCGTATCAACCGGATCGCCTTCCGCGTCATCGGCGTCCTTCCCGAAAAAGGCGGAAACCAGTGGCGCGATCAAGACGATGTGGTCATCATTCCGATCATGACCGCCATGAAACGGCTCATCGGCACCGATTATTTGCGCACCATCGAAGTTGAAGTTGAAGCAAAAGAAAAAATTCAGGACGTAAAGGATGCGATTATTCCCATGCTCATCAGAAGCCACCGGCTCCCCGAAACCCGTAAAGACAGCTTCACAATCCGCGACATGACGGAGATTCAGGAATCCATCGCAAAAGTCACTCAAACCATGACGATTTTTCTGGGCTCTATCGCCGGAATTGCGCTTCTTGTCGGCGGAATCGGTATCATGAACATCATGCTCGTATCCGTTACGGAAAGAACAAAAGAGATCGGCCTCCGGAAGGCCATCGGCGCAAAGAGGAAGGACATTTATTTGCAATTTTTGGTTGAATCGATGGTGGTCAGCTTGATCGGAGGCGCTGCCGGCATTTTGATCGGTTCTGCCGTCGCTTACGGTTTAGCGCATGCTTTTGGATGGGCCGTCCGTGTTTCCCTCAATTCAATTCTGCTCTCCGTCGGATTCTCCTCCGCCGTCGGCATCATTTTCGGCATTTGGCCCGCACAAAAAGCTGCCAAACTCGATCCTATCGAAGCACTTCGTTACGAATAATCTCATCCGAACTTTTTAAAAGTTCGCGCGCCCCGCTGCCTACTTTTAAAAAGTTTCCGACAAGCGGTTTTTCAACCGCTCATCTATCCGGCAAAACCTTAGAAAATTATCCCTGAATTTTCTTTTTCGGTTTGCTTGCAAACTAAAATTTGCCGTGTATTTTTTGAATGTATAGCAGGTGAGAAAATTAAAAACGAGAAATAACTGAAACGACTTTTTGAAGATTTTCGCGTGTCATTGCCTGTGAAATAAAGTTGGCTTCAAACTGTGACGGCGCGAAATAAACCCCTTTGGAAAGCAAACTTTGAAACATTTGGGCGTAACACTCCGGATGTGCAAATTTTGCGGACTCGTAATCAAATACGGGGTTTGGTGTACAAAAAATTGTGAACATGGAGCCGATCCGGTTGAGCGTTACCGGATAACTTCCCCGTTCGAACACATCATCCAGCATCCCGAAAAATTCAAGAGCCTTGATATTAAGCTGCTTGTAAAAATCCTTTTTCTTTAATTCCGTCAAGGTCGCAATGCCGGCCGCAGTCGCCAGAGGATTTCCCGACAAAGTTCCGGCTTGATAAACAGCCCCCTCCGGTGAAATTTTGCTCATAATGTCTGCGCGGCCGCCGAAAACACCGATCGGAAGCCCGCCGCCTACGATTTTTCCTAGGCATGTGAGATCAGCTTTAATTCCGTAATATTCCTGCGCACCGCCAAAAGCGATGCGAAAACCCGTAATGACTTCGTCAAACATGAGCAAAGTGCCGTATTTCTTAGTCAGGGCCCTCGCAAACTCCAGGAAGCCGGGTTTTGGCAATACAACGCCCATATTGGCCGGAACGGGCTCCAGAGCAAAAACAGCGATGTTTTTTCCTTCTTTTTTAAATATACGCTCAAGCGCGTCAAAATCGTTGTACGGAATCGTAATCGTGAGCTTCGCGAGGTCTTCCGGCACACCGGCCGAATCCGGAACACCGAATGTCGCACCACCCGAGCCGGCTTTCACAAGCAACGAATCGCTATGGCCATGATAGCAGCCGTCGCATTTGAGGATTTTCTTCCGTTTCGTGAATCCGCGCGCAACCCGGATTGCGGACATCGCGGCTTCCGTGCCGGATGACGTAAACCGCATTTTCTGAATGGATGGAAATGCTTCTTTAATTAAGGAAGCAAGTTTCGATTCATTTTCGGTCGGCGCGCCGTAACTCGTTCCTTTTTTGGCTTGATCGGAGATTGCTTTCGCTACTTTCGGATGCGCGTGGCCCAAAATCATCGGGCCCCAAGACTGGCAGAAATCGAGATATTTTTTGCCGTCTGCGTCCCAAATAAATTGCCCTTTGGCTTTCGCAATAAAACGCGGCGATCCTCCGACAGCACGAAACGCCCGTACCGGTGAATTCACACCTCCCGGGAAATGTGTTTTAGACTGCTGGAACAGCTTACTTGATTGACTCATAGCGCAACATCATACGGCTGAGAAGGTTTTGGAGGCAACTGGAAAATTATGCGGATTTGGCGTAGAGAACTGCTGATTTCCATCCTTGGATAAAACGAGCGGCCTCACGCCCGAGAAAACTCATGAAATCACTTACATTTTTCTTCACCACGCGAATACCGAGCTTCAGGTAGCTGTCCTCCAAATTTTGGACAAACGGCGCTTCAAGCTCCCCCTCCCATCCGATCAAATGTGCATGCGCAACGTTTAGAGACTGAGCTTTAGCCACGGCCTCTTCATTACTCGCCACGATATGGACACGCTCAGCGCCCTGAACACCGAGGATGATTTCACGGATTGTGCGCGCCATCAACGGGCCATCCACGTAAGCAATGATTTCGGCTCTCAATTCGCTTTTGGCGGCAAGAGCTTCTGTAATCTGGTTAAAAACAGCGCCCAGCTCATTGGTGGTTCCGGGCAAAAAGACAAACGCCGAGCGCGCGTTGGCAGCTTCGGCAGTGCCCGACAATGACGTGGCTCTATTTTGTCCGCCGGTTAAAAATTGAACCAATTTCTCGCTCTGAACTTTTAATTCTGAACGTACGGCACTTGATGAATTATTCCGGATTTCATGAATGACGGCATCCAACCTGTTTTGTGCTTTGGGCTCCACCGAAAGCGCCGCATCCAGCGTTTCTATAGAAACCTGCTCTGCTTGGGTTCTCAATTCTGATTTTGCCGGAAGAATTTGTTTCGGATTGATCGGAATAAATTCCCACTCAACTCCATCTATAGTTGCACCTTTAAGCGGGATTCTGTTTTTGACCAAAGAATCCACATAAGCCTTCGTCATGTAGATATTTGTTTTTAAACCATTTTGTTCAATATCGATCAGATGGTTACCCCATTCTTGCGAGGCCACAGAATTATTACTTCCGGAGTTATTAAATTTAACTACCGTTATCCATTTCCCTGGCGATTGAATATGATCTTCAACAACAACGCTTAGGTTATAACCAGACGAGATCACTTTTAAATGCCATGCCCAGCGTGGTTGCAAGTTAGGGACAATTCCGGTATAGAAAGCAGATATCTGCGTTGCCTGATGAGCGAAAGAATATGTTGAAGGGCCAGGATTGCTCCAACCTGGGAACTTGCTCACTTTGTTTATCAATTCATCAAGGGTGCGTTGTTTTCTCGCGCTAACAATAGTCAACGAGGGTTTCGAGCTTGCAGGTTCAATGGATGTCTGAAGATCTTTGAGTTGCTTAGGTTCTTCATGCTGTACTCGCCACCCACTTGCCTTATTATCATCTCGGACACTGATGGACACACCCACTGTGCGATTATCGCTCGACAGATAAAATTCGAGCTGCACGTTGGCTTTAGCAGAATCCGTTTCATCAATCCTCTTTACATTGGTTCCATCGTCAGAAAGAAAAATAAGACTACTTCTCTTACCTGTTGTTGGAAAGGAAAATTGCCCGTTTCGGATGGCTTCCGTAATGACACCGCTGCTTAAGATCCGCATAAGCGCTTTTTGGTTATAGGTAATGGGAACCGCTTCTTTCGTTTGAGATGACGGAGCTTGAATCAATCCAAGCTGAATCGCGGCTTCCTTTAAAATTGAACGCGCGCCCTTGTCCGACGGATTGTAACCGGTTAAAACCAAGGATGAGAGGTCGTCAATCCATTCGGTTGGCATTTTTTCCAATTGAATCAAATTCGATGCGTCATCCAGGTCGGATGAAAGATCGTGGTTCGGCTCTTCGCGCGACATGAGCGGATTATCGTACCTTCTTTTTACATAATCCCGGATCCGCGAGAGCATGGCCGGGTTATGGCTAAAAATTTGATCAAGCGATTTTTGTCCTTTTGAAGACGCCGATAACGCATTAGGGCTGAAATCGTACCATTCATAAAAATCAGCGTTGTCTTCTAAGCGCAACACTTTGTTGACAACTCTGGAAGCGAATACACGCTTTTGGATGGCAGCTAATAACTTCCCGTTTTCATCGTAAAACGTCCGGGAATGTGTTTTATCAAAAGTCAAAAGGCCGCCTTCGCCGGACCAGTTAATAAAATTATCGTCACCTGAACCTGTTCGTTTCTCAAGAATTTTTTTCCCTTGAAGATTATAGAATGTAAATTCATTCCAATTAACCACAGCAAAAAAGTCGCCGTCAAATTGCGCGGTTTCACCCACGCTTGCCTGGGTTTTTGCAATCAGCTTACCTGTAAGCCCACTGTAGACATGGTGATTATCTTTTTTAACCAATACGATAAATGAACCTTTCACATAAAAACTGTCAAAATCAGTGCCTTTTGACTTTCGTAAAATAAGTGAACCTGTCGAATTATAAAAACCAACCTCATTGCTTGATTTTTTAAATACCAATAAATCGCCCTGTAAGTCAATTTGGCTTGGGTGAAAGTTTGAAAAATGATCGAATGAACTAAGTAGCTTCTTGCCTGTCTTGTCATAAAACTGGATATTGCCGTTGGCAAATTTAATGGCCATATTTTCTCCTACTAACGAATAGTCTGAAACGTTCACTGCTTCAAACAACAAACTGCCGGACGAATTATAAAAGAGAATGTGATCTTGCGTGCCGGGCTTGGGGCGTGGCATCACAACGATAAAATCACCCAAACCTAATATTCCTTTTGCGGTGCTAGTCGGCAGTACAAGTACTTTTTCGCCCCGATAATTATAAAACTCAGAATTTGATCCGGAACGGCCTTCCAAAACGTTGCCCCGTGCACCAATTCCGGAACCTTGCTTGGCGTCCAAACGGTTGATCGGGTTCTGATTCGGCAAGAAATTGCGCAGCTCGGACTTTGCCAGAGGGCCTGGCAAAGCCGAAGCAGTGCCAATCGGGTCAGATTGGCGCAGCTCGGAGCGTCCATCGATGATGTCTTTGGGTAATTCCGGCAGCACTTTGTGGATTTCATCAAGTCCATCCTCAAGTTGTTTGTTTGCCTCAAGCGTTCTATCTGCCTCTTCCAAAAGTTCCTTAAACCTTTTTTCCAAGTCCGTTGCTTTACTTGTGTCTTTCTTCTTGGGATTCGAACCCGACGCTCTGAGTTCAGCCCTGCCTTTCATTAAAGGATCTTTTGAATATTGATCGGAAGGCTGGGCCGTCCCGACTTTCCGATTAATATCTAACTCGGACGTTGTAGGGTGAGCCGGAATGGACCTTGAGGGCGAAGTTTCGAATGGCAGAACGTTTCGGCGCATGACCAAGCGATTCAGGTAACGCATCAAGCCGAACGCGGCAACGGGATAAATAAACACGGTAAAAATAGCCCATGGATACAAAAACTCTGAATAATTTAGATCGCCGGGGTCAAAACCTGTTGCTTGGTAAATTTTATCTTGAGAATCCGGGCGGACACGATGAGCAGCGTAAGCCAAATGGGTGGAAATCCACAAAACACCGGTCCATAGCCAGAAGAGTCGGCGGATCAATTTGAGTGCAGCACTTCCAACTTTAAATGCCCGCTCTCGGACTGAATCAAAACCAAAAATCAGGATTCCGAATGCGGCTACCCCGATCAAAGCCGTAACGACCATGCCCGGATCTTGGATAGCACCGTCAGCCCGTAGTTCCGACCTCAAGTTCTCGTCTTGAGCGGATGCTTGGACAGAAACCCGCTGTTCGGAATGAATCGAGAAGTGTTTTTTAATGATCTCAAGCGCACGGTCCGGGTCGCTTACGGCGTATTGAAGCAGTTGGAGAAATGGTTCCCGATAGGAGGACCGCCGCTTCTTAATCCGGCTCAACGTTTCAGGCCTGATTTCGGCTGCTTGCGCGATTTGGCCTTCGTTTTGAAACACTTGTTTTTTCTTCGCGGCCGCTTTAATAACATCCACAACTTTCTGAATCGTGGGAGAAATCTGTGCGTGCGGAGATTGACGCGCCCCCTGCACAGCTTGTTTTACCTTAGGATATAACTTGCTTATGCTGGTAACGGTTTGTGGATGATAACCGGCTAGGTCCGCAACAACTGAATTGGTCACGCCCGATTTTCCTTCTTTTTTCAACTGCTTTGCGGCCCGGATTAGAGCTTGAACGGATTTAGGCTCAGCCTTAGGCGCTTTCTCCAGGGCCCAATCAACAAACCGAGCGATCGACGGATTTGCGTGCTTCCGGTTTGTAACCGTTTGCAAGCTGACTCTTGCTTTTTTGGCGATATCGCCTTGATTGAATGGCCTCTTTTCTTTCAGAAAATAATTAACTGCCCGGATGATGCGCCGGTCTGACTCGGTCTCGGGCTTCGGCGTTGATTTTTCACTGTTTGAATCTTTCGGCTGTGCGGCTCGGCGAAGCTCGGAACGTTTTGGCGCCGGCTGCCAACCGTGCACACCGCGCAGATCAACAAAATTAACCCTATCGATGGCAAGTTTTTCTGTCAATTTACCGCCTTCTTTCACAAATAATGTCAGCTTGTAAGACTTCTGCTTTTTTGACGCTGCAGGATCCAAAACCGGAATGATCAGCAAGCCTCCTTCGCGGAGCTGGTTCACAAGCAGTTCCGGAACATTGGGGCTGCCGGCTGAAACGACGATTTTATCGAACGGAGCCGCCTGTGGATAACCAACCGAACCATCGGCTTCAACAATGCTGACATTTTGAATTCCCATATTCTCAATCACCCGCTCCGCACGGCCCGCAAGCTGCGGAATGAGTTCTGTCGCATAGACATGCGCCGCTTGCTGCGACATCAGCGCGGCCAACCATCCGCTGCCTGCGCCGACTTCCAAAACTTCATCCGAGGGCTCTAAATCAAGCAGCGCCAGAATAAATGCAACCAGAGACGGTTGTGAGATTGTCTGGCCATAACCGATTCGGTACGGCGCATCATGCAAATAAGCATCCTGCCGCAAATATTTCGGCATGAATAAATGTTTCGGAACGCGCGTAAAAACAGGCAGCCATTTCTCCGCTGCGGTATCCAATACTTTTTTATCCCCCGTGTATTTCTGAAGCGCTTCTCCTAGCCCATTTTTCGGAAGAAATTCGTTAAAAATATCCCGTGCGTGCCACGCTTGCTCGGTGCTTGCCGGAAGTTTGGAATCTTGCTTCCCTCCGCGGATAGCGGAAAAATCATTTTTACGCCATTCGGACATTTGGTAAATCTCGTCCAACATGCGGCGTGCCTCGTCAATATTCTTGATAATTTTTGCCGCATCTTTAGCCGAAATAAAATCTTCTACGCCGTAAAGCATGGAAATTGCGTTTTCAATACGTTGATTTTTCTTCCTTCTTTCCGCATCAGGCAGTTTCATAAACTGACCGCTCGGCATGTCAATGATTGTCAAAACTTCGGCGATTTCGTTCTTGAGCCACCCCATAAATCCGGTCGGATTGTGCTTGAACCGTTGAAGCACGGCAATGTGTTTTTGAGGTTCGCTTCGTTGATCTGCAGAGTTAGAAATCGGTTCCAAAAGCTCGCCTGCAGCGGCAGATGGTTGAATAAAATACAAACTGTACCGATAATTGAGGCCTGCACGTTCAACTTCCATGCCGCGGTTTTCAAAGGCATTCAAAATTGAATCTTCGTTATTCGAATTCCAAATTAAAACGCGCGAGTCAGGATTTAAAATGTCGCAAAGCCCTGAAGCAAACCGGGTCAAGCTGAAACCATCGACGTCGCCATCCCAATGATCTGTTAAATACCACTTGGTCCTTTGGGTTGCTAATTGCCCGTGGCTGGGCCCATCACCTTCAACATGCTCGGGCATATTCCAAATAATTCGATCAAACCGGGCATCTGGAAAAGTGGGCTTTCCGCTTTCATCGACGATATTGTCAGCCGTTCTAGCTAAAACTTTGAAGCCTGCAATTTTCGCAAGCGCTTTTGTGTTGGCTACCGCCAGTGGATTAATGTCAATTACACTCACGGTCTTGCGTGTTTTGAGGGAAACAAGCCATGTGTCAAATCCGCTTCCGGAACCTACCACAAGAGTCCGCTGATTCTCATTTAAATCAAATCTGGGATCGATCAAAATAGCCTTATGATATTCCGTGTCGTGCTGGGGATCGCCGGATGGCGGGAAGACCGTTGGGAAAATTGGTAACAATAACATTTTCCTATCCGGATCTTTACTAACGTAGTAAAAAATATGCTCCAAAGATTGAACTTCAACTTCCCCCAAATAACTAAGATCATGGCCGTGACTATGAAGTAAATGATAAAACTGATAAAGAGGCTCCTCTTTATTATCTTCATCATTATTTTCGTCATTGTTATAACTAAAATGCCAGAAATTCATCCGATTAGAACCGAAATGCTTTTTTTGATAGGCTTGGATATGCTGTTGGTTTTGTCTCCACTCGCGCAAAAATTGATCTATCAGGAGTTTCGACTCTCCTCGAATGTCCTTCGGAACTTCAAAATAGTACGGACTGACATCAAGAAATAAGCCATCCTCCGCAGCGGCCCTATTTTCATTTCCAAAAACGGGAAATACAGCCAACAAATGTCCTTTCTCATTGTAAACAAGATCAAACTGCTGTTCAGCGGATGGATTCTCAATTAATTCGCGTGCTAGAATTTCAATACCGCGAAGCGGAAAACTCTGCTCTTCCGGTACGCGCACCGTAATCCGGTGAATTTTTGAATCAGATGTTTGGCTGATGTCTTCAATTTTTAGAATATGCGCGTCCTCTTTTGGAATCAAAAGCCCAACCGCCTTGAGCAGCTCCCAAGCAGGCCATGTAGACGGCACATGCGTTTTCTCAATATCAAATTCAGGCTCCGGATAAAATGCGGTTCTTGCAATTAATTTTCTATCTTCCCCTTGGCCTTCAAAGTCATGTGTGATGCCAACATAGCCCATGATATTGCCTGCTTCATCATAAACAGGCATGCCGGCCATGGTGGGTTTGACTACCTCAACAGGGTCCGGCTCAGGGCTGCTTAACCGTTCACGGTAAAATGCAACGCTACCGTTTTCTTGAAGCTGCATTTGATAACCTTCAACCGCTTTGATTTGCTGTCCGGCTTCAAGAATAATTCCACCATCATTGCGAAGCTCAGAGCGCGCCTCCGGCTCTTGCTCCGGTGCCTGATGCACTAACGTCAAATGAAAAGCCCGGTTTTTGGGCTTCCAGCCCAATGTGCTTGAAAGTTCTCCTTCCGGTGATATCGGGATCCAGACAATCGGTTCATTGCTGTAATAATCTTCCACTACACCCTGAAGGCGGCGCAGCGGAATTTCATAATCATCGCCCCCGCCGACACTCGCAAATTCGATCACGCGCACCGACGATCCTTTGCCGACGGCCGTGATTCTGCGGCGAAGTTTTTTATTTTTGATCTCGTTCAATCCGATTTCTTCAAATGCGCCGCCGACTTCCAGAAATTTTGCAATCATGTAAACGCCATCCTGAAAAGCCTGGATGTCTTTGCTTTTGCGATCGACAACAACACCGACAAAAACATACTGGCCCTTCGGAAGCCGGCTATTAAACACTCGGTCAAGCCACCGGACCGCATCCGGTGTTACGTTTTCAAGCGGTGCCATGAACAGGCTTGCTTGTTCAGTATTACTTTCAGTTGGGTTCATTTGCGGGCGGTTAGAGATAATAGTCTCGTAAGTAGACGTGCGTGGATTTTTGGCATTCGGCTCTTCCGGGTCATTGGTGCGCAATTCGGACCTTCCCGATGCTCTGCCGTCATTGCGCAGATAGCTGTCAAAGGCCAATTTTGAAACCAGCAAACCGGAGACCGTCAAAAACAAGGCCCCAACTTCCGGCGCTTGCATAAAAGCCTCAAGCCACGGTGCTAGCATGTGCGCCTTGATGAGTCCAAGCTGCGGCAAATGGGTAATGATAAGTTGGCGGTTAATATACTTTTCTTGGTTTATCTTTTCCTGACTGACAAACGGCTGCTTGAGAATTAGTTTCACGATCTGATAGAAATTCCAGGTAAGCAGAATCACAAATAAGGACGGCCTCAACATTTGCGGATAAACGGTAAGCATCTGCCAAGTCGCAGCAATAAGCCCCGCTCCATATCCACCGAAAGCAATTCCCTGAAATGCCCTCTGGAAAATTTGCCGATCTCCCGCCTGCCGAAGTTCTGAGCGGTCTTTTCTTTTTGCATATCCCTTATGCTCCGCCATCAACCGGCGCCAATGTGCTTGAATGGCCGCTGAGTAAGCGTTGATATGCCCGCTTAACCCGCCGCTGCCGAATGTGCGTGGAAGATTGTGCGGATTCAGAACGGTGTGGACAAGGTCAGGCCATTCCTGCCACATGATTTCTCCCGGAACCGCATCGTAAAGAATTTCAAGAAGCAAGAGCAAAACATGCCATGAAATTTGATATCCAAAAATCTCCTTAAACCGTTTGGTATCATTCCTTGCCATGTGAATTAAATCTGCCAGGGTATTGAAATTTTCGCGCATGCGCTTGGGAGTCTCTTCGTCATCGATAAACATCTCCAGAACGTTGACAGAAATGGCTTCGGGCGCAATCCGAGCAACACGCTGCAAAATATCGATTAAATCGGTTTGAATATGGACGTCAAATTGTTTGACCAGCTCTTTGAAAACACTGCCGGATAAACCATTTAAGAATAAAATCAGCTCCGCAAAATTGCGCGTCTCGGGATGGTATTCAAATCCAAATGTGAGTCGGTACGCCATTTGGAAAAATCCAAGCGACCGCCTGTGCAAAATGGAGCGTGTCAGAATGGCCTGGGGCTGGACAGAGACGATTGCGCGGATGATCTCATCCTTGTAGCGAGAGCCTTGCAAACGGCGCTCAAGGCCCTCCGGAACTTTAGAAAGGCCCGTTGTAAACTTTCGAAATTTCTTCGGCAGGTTGGCAAGGTCAACCAATTGCCCCACTGTCCGGATTCCCGCCTGACGGATGCGCCGCTGAAGCCGGTAGCGAATGTTGAGACGGCTGATCGGTTCGTGATACAAGCGGCCGATCACATTCACGACATGCAGTTGGCGTAAGAATTCTCTTTTGTTTTTTTCTTGATAATCTAAAACGGCCGTGCGTTTTAAATATTTTCTAGGGAAACTGATTGATGCCGATTCGTCAACACGGACTACCGCATCAATTTCGCTGGACGGGTCATTTAAAATTTTCTGCGCTTCTTCAAAACTTCTTACAGCGAGTGTCGTGACACCGGGAAATTGTTTTTCAATCACTTGCCGGGTCAGAAAAAATTGAGCGCCTGGCTGTGTATTTAGAATCAGAATTTTCTTTAATTTGTTGTGCTGGGCATTCATAAAAAAATGATCGGCTTCATTTTTATCCAAAAATGTAAGCGGATCGACATAAGTCAGAAGGCCTTCTTTTGCCAAAGCATCCACAAACGGCCAATCGACGCCGTCGCTTTTGAGACGTTCAAAAAATTCGGGCTTTGCCCATCCGATCGATAAGTGAAGATGAGGCGAAACAATCGAACGCTCATTGCGCGACCGCCTGATTCGGCCCAGGACATCGCCAGCCTCAATTTTTACGCCCGGCTGAACGTTAGTTTCCGGCTCTATGTGCGCATAAATGGTGACCAGCGTATTTCCTCCGTCTGTATCGGTAATCTCTTGATTGACAACAAGGGTGCTCTGCATGTCGTCTTGAAATACGGAAACCACCGTGCCTCCGTAGAGTGCCTGCACTTCGGTTCCTTCCGGAATTGTTTTCCAGGCCTTTTGAAAATTTTGATACATCACAAAATCAATCCCGGTATGAAAACCCAGGGGCTCCGGTCTTTTTTGTTTAGGCCCCCACCAATTAACGGTATCTCCGAACTTCATGCCGTCGCGGAGTCCCCACCACATCCGGTCTTCAGGCCCAAATCGGGTGATCCAAAACCCTGTCTGCAAACGGAGGAGCTCTTGCGTTAGGCCTAGTTCGCGAAACTGGAAGTTGAGGGGCTTTGCTAATTTGGCGATTACATTCCATACGTGTTGTATCAACACCGGTATCGATGCAATGAAATTCGCCTCGCGTAGCTGCGCCCTGAATAAAGAGGCGAGCTCAGCCCTGCTCATCTTCCGAGGTTCCGACTGCCGAAGTTCCCCCCGTGCCCTCGGCTCCATCGAGCCGTTGGCTCGGAGAGCGTTACGGTCTGCGGTCTCTGACCCTTCAGGGCGCAAGACCCGGAGGAGGCCGGAGGCGGAACGATTCGCAATTTCACTGCCGGGGAGGCCGTAGCGTTTGAGTATCATGGCGAGCCGCAAACCATCCAGTGTTTTTGGAAACTCCGGAAGCGGCTCTCGGCGGAGTTTGAAACGGTGATTTAATTCTTCAACTAGCGTCTCGTAAAAAACATCTTCGGATTCTTGGTGCTGGACAAAAATTCTTTGGTCCTCGATTCCCTTATCTGAAAACTCTCCATCCCAAGCCTGCATAAGAGCAATGAACGGAGATAGAAAAAGCACGGTAAATCCCATCATGCCCACAAAACCAAACACAATCAGCCCCGCGCCGAATATGCCATAGACAGGGACTTTAAATGCAGCGTGCAGGTCTTGCTTGTACAAATCAAGAAGGCCGTATCCAATTTTCCAAGCTAAAAAGCCTCCTATCAATAAAAACATTGCACCGGCGCCAAGATTTTTTAAACTTTCTTTGAAAAATCCGATGGCAATACGCTTAAACCTGTGGCTTCTTTTCTCAACAATAATATCCACATTGGGATTTAATTGATGTTTGTGAGGGTCCAGAAAAGTCAATGCATCTTCTATGATTTGATTTTCCGAAAAGCTAATAACATCCCAGCGCCAGGATGTACTAGACTTATTCATTCTCTTAACGATCGTGGTAAAAATCGTAGAAATAATGCCCAATAGTAAAATGGCGGCAGCTATTTCTTGAGCATTCGATTCGACCGGCTCGGCAGCAAGCCAGCGCTCGAATAAAATATAGACATAAGATGAAAGTAACAATCCGGTCAAAAAGAAAGTTTGGGAAACTGATTTTTGTTTTAACCGATCCGAAATTCTATTAAAAAAAGACCGAGTTTCCGGCTGATTCTCCGAAATCAATCTGCTTTGGGCAATATCGTTTAGAATCGTCTGAATTTTGAGGTCTTGGCGCAATTCGGAACGATTTGATGATAGACCGGGCCATCGGAAAATAAGTTTCAGTTGAGTGCTAAATGCCTCATTTGAATCCTGCGTATCATGATTATCCTCAAAAACATGGTCGGCAGGATTTAGCGTTTGAAATCCGTTGGATTCAAAAATGCCGGACAGTTCTTGCCAAAATTCGTGTTCAAAAACCATGATTTTAACGAGCGCGCCGGGTTTTAAAATTTGCTGTAAATCAGCGGTATGTTCTCTAAATACATAAGGACTATCCGGAAACGGATCGTAATAAGTTAGCTCTGAAACGATTGCTTGGTTCCCGAATTTGAGTTGAGTGCGAAATGCCTCAAAATCAGCCACTTTGAGGACTTTTAGGTTTTTGATTCCCACTGTTTGAATCCTTTCAGCCAGCATATCCGCATACGGCTCTTCGGGAAGTTCGATACCGATGAAATTTTTGTCCGGCTCGTGCTGTGCTCGGTAAAGCAGTGTTTCTCCGTTTCCGAACCCGACATCCACCACCAGCGGTTTTGCGTTGTCATCAAAAATGTTTCGCCAATCTTGATTGATTTCGAGGATAGGATTCTGCGATTCAGGCTTACTGAGCAATTCCGAGCGTGCATCATCAGGGTTTTGATTGATGAGAGGTTCTAAATCAACGCCCGCCAAATCAAGCGCGAGTGTCTTTTCCAGAATATCTTTTACCCATGTGCGCCAAACAACTTTCCGGCCTTTGATTTTTGGCGACATGGATTGCAACATGCCGGCGAGAATAAACACAAACGCATCTGCCCTATCCCGGCCTTGCAGCTGGTCACTCAGAGCAACAAGATGAATATGGTGCGCTTCTGTGTCGTAGTCATGCTCCGAAATCATGCCGCCTCCGACAATTTGACGGGTCTTGCTATCTTCCAATACAAAATCGGTCATATCCCATGGGCTCCAACCAGGGCGTCGTCCGGGAAATGAACCGCTCATTTTGCGCAGTGTGTCTATTTCATCCTGTGAATGAATAGGCCGAAAAACGTATTTTGAAAATTGATAAGACGGCAGCCCGATTCCGGCTTCTTTTAGAGCTAGAAAATCATTTAATTTTTTAATTCGATTTAAATAGGCTTCCTGATTTTCCGTAATTCCAAAATCATCCATAGCCGCTGCATTTTTTTCCGAATAAATCTGCAAGCGCTCCTTAAACCAACCCGGGACCTCCGCGGTTTCTAAATCGAACAGCAAGTATTCCAAACAGTTCCCAGCTTCGAGAGCTTTTCCGAATTGAAAATCATCTTTTAAGTAATTAAAAATATACGCTTTAACATTCTCATCTCCGAGATAAGGCAAAAGTTCCATGAACGCGCTATCAAATGCCCAGCCATCGTAATCAAATCTTTGCTCTCTGCCTAAATTTTCAATTGCCTGCCGGGCCAGTGCTGCAAGTTCCGAGCTGTGAAAGTGGGCAAACAGATAATTAAGCGCCCTTCCTCTCACGATTTTCTGGGTTTCGGATTTTGTTTTATCGAAACCAATCTCACGAAGAACAGAAAGTAAAAATTCTTTCGCTTTGTGGCGCTTGGTTGCAGCTATGGCAAAAAAAACATTTTCCGGGATTTGTCCGCGCGGAGATTTGATGTCGGCTAAAACTGAAAATGCGCCTGAAAGTGCCGCCATGGTATCGGCCGACTCTTCGCTGTCGGTGGTCTCTTGATTTCGAAAGAATAATAGTTCTGCTTTTTGTTTTTCAAAAAAAGCAACAACATCCATACTCCACCGGTAAGCGGCTATTAAAGCATCCACTACTTGATCCAATTCGTTTCCTGAAAACGGATGCTGCCCCGACTGAATTTCGGCTAAATAATTTCTGATTTCATATTCCATCATGTACAGGTCATCAGCCCACCATTCCATGATTTTTTCCTGCTCCGTCGGCGCCAGAGGTTTAAACGGGTCAAAATCAATTTCATCACGGATTTTTTTGAACCTTGATTCGAAAGTTGCTATTTTGTGCCTTGCGGTTTCGACTTCTTGAATATGATCCGTTTTTCGCTTTTGATTTTCAGCTAAAACTTCCTGAAGAATTTGTTTTGCAGGCTCCCTTCCCCGATCAAACAGATCTAATTTCAATTGGCCGGTTTGGATAGCGTGAGCCACAAACTCTCGGGCCGAATCTAATTCCGATTTTTGACGCAGCTCGCTTCGCCGGCTGCCCACAAACCGATAAGTAACCGAGCGCCTTTTTGTACGGTCAATCACACGCTTTTCCTCATGCCCTAATGTCATCATGTTGTAAAGGCCTCGTGCGTGCCGGGGCGATACTGCACGGCCCAATAGATTATGAATTGAGCTCGGTTTTTTCTTGGCAAGACGCATTGCACTGCGGATCGGACCGGCGTGCGAATTGACAAATTCCGTTCCCTCCTTCACAAGCCGGGCCGCCTGCTCGGAAGAAAGCACCGTTTCGGCGCGTGTAAAAGCAAAATAGTCAGACCGGCCTATTTGCGGTTCAATCATGGGGGCATCAAGAGTTAATTGATTCTCTCGATCGGTTATCCGGAAAAGCAATCCCAAGTCATAGACGCCATTTTCGGCGAAACGAGCACGTTTATCATGTCCGTGGTAGGTTAAGTGCAAATGAATCCATAGCTCGCCCTTTGCACCGCGGACAAGGTGGCTTGCAACATCTTGCACAGGCTCAAAACCAACTGCCCAGTTTTGCCACTTGTCTTTTTCTATTTGGGCGATTTCCCGCCGCAACACTCTGCGTACTGTGTTTACAAAATGAAAATTCGAAGCCCGGCGCAGCTCTCCCCGGCCTCCAGTCCGATCGACCCGAAGAGGGCCGGAGATGGAGAAATTTTCTCCAAGCTGATCCTGGAGATATTGAATGAAGCCGGTTGCTGTAAAAACGGCGGGGTCATTCACAATATAAATCCCGCTGCCGGCTGCGCCATTTTCCTGCGGCAAAACGCTGGATCCCGGAATGACAACTTCCCGTATGCTTGGGTCTGAGCTGGCGAGAGGTTCAATAACATAACGTGTACCTGTTTTTGTAAATGCGCCGATCAAATTCTGTGATTGAAGGTACGACTCCAACGCGTCAGCAAGCACAGGCCGTAACATCGTGATAGGAGTGAGGCCTCGAAGCTGATTTAACCAACTTGAAGCACGGTTTACATACATCACATGCCGATGAAATAAATAGTCTGCTTTCTTAGAGCCACCCGTTTCTTCAAATACCCGCGTCAGCTCTGAAGATGACAGTGCGTTTGCCTTCACAGCTTGTAAAGTGACTTTCCGGAATCCTTTTTCTTTTAGAGAAGCCATATCTTCTGCAAAGTATTTTCGCGCGACTTTGATGGGTTCGTCTTGAAAATCAATTCCGATAAAATTAAAAGACCAATTTTTGGCTGCTTCGCCAAGCTCCTCTTCCATGACGTTCAGAAACAACTTGATGACTTCCTCTGCTTCAACCGGAAGATTGCCTAACCCAAGCGCATAAACATTGATTTCGTGATCATGATTTTGTGTTTTCTGAAGCTGATGAAGATAGGTGCGCAAATCATTTTTAATCAGCTCAAACTGACCGGCCGCTTCACTGTATTTGAAACCAATTGGCTCGCGCGCACTTTTACTAGGCGAAGAAGCAAGCCGGAATATATGTGAAATAGAATCTTGATCCAAGCCGGCTTTTTGAAGTTCGCCGGTTAAAAGACCTGCTCTTACTTCTCCGATCAACCGTTTAATCAATTCAAAGCCGGTTGGATCACCTTTATTAAATTCCAAATCGCCAATGACATAACTCCCTACGCCCGAATGGCCGCGCAATTCAGATCGTTGAACTTTCTGATCAGATTTTGCCGGCAATTTTCTTTTTGCAGGTTTCTGAAATCTGAATAAAACAACATTGGCAGTTAACACTGAGAAGAGCCACACCGCTGAACTCGTAACAACCCAGAACCATATTCTTGCGTTTGTTTTGGGGTTATCATGAAAATTATCAAGAGCATCCACTATCAATATTCCGATCAATATGGGAAGAGTTGTAACTAGAAACAGAATGTCATCTGGAAGGTTTCCGAAGCTGCTGGACAATCTCAAAATCCGGTGTTTCCACTCTGAAAGCTTGAATAAGTTGCGGCTTAACTGTATGGCATGGTTAAAAAAGCTGTGCCGCGATTTAAATCTGGGCTTCTCTTGGCGTAATTCAGATTGAGGCGGAGGCGTAATTTCATTGGTTTTTTGATTCTGAATTGTTTGAGCGGATATGTAGTCAGCCGTAACCGGTTTTTCATTGGCTTCATTTCGAAGTTCTGACAAGTAACGGGCGAACTTGGGAGCTGCGGCAGGTAAACGCGTACCGGAAACAGAAGGTGCGGCGTTGCGGAAAAGTCCCGAAATGGTAGCGGCCCTCAAACTCAACCAGTTCGAGGACTGCTTCAGCATCTCCGCCAGTTGCGGAGATGTCTGAGCTGCGTCGGAATAAGCGATGGTATCGGTAGCGATAAAAGTAAAGCAAAGCGCTAGGGCAATTGCTTTGATGAAAAATGGCTTTTTGCGCACTGGGGAGCTTGAAATCCTTTCGAGATAAAGATTGGGTAAATTATATCTCGAAAACTGATAAAACTCAATATCAGGACTTAAAAATGTTATAAATGTTATTAATTATGACTTATTAGTAATAATATTAGGAGATTTTGGAAGGCAAACCATAGGGTCAAGTGCTAAGGGTCATAGGTCAAGGCGCAAATGAAATTGTTATTCTTACCTTGCCCCTTGCTACGTGACCCTTGACCCTACTTTACGTGTTACAGCCCTAAGATTCGGCATCTTCGGCGTAGGATTGCTTAAGCCGCTCCACAACACCAGGATCGGCGAGCGTGGTCGTATCGCCCAGGACTTTCCCGGCTGCTATATCTTTGAGGAGCCGGCGCATGATTTTGCCGGAGCGGGTTTTGGGGAGGTCGGCTGAGAAAATAATATCTTCGGGGCGCGCGAGTGAACCGATTTTTTTGACAACATGCTCTTTTAGTTCGTTGACTAATTCTTTACTGGCAGAAAATCCTTCCTTGATCGTCACAAATGCGGCGATTCCCTCGCCTTTCACGTCATGCGGCTTGCTCACGACCGCCGATTCGGCAACCGCCGGATGATCGACAAGCGCGCTTTCAACTTCCATTGTGGAAATCCGGTGGCCCGAAACATTCATCACATCGTCGACGCGTCCGAGCAGCCAATAATTACCGTCTTTGTCGATTTTGCAGCCATCGCCCGTAAAGTAAACGTTTTTCTTGGTGCCAATGAGATGAGGCCACTTGGACCAGTATTGTTTTTCGTAACGTTCCGGATCATTAAAAATACCGCGCAGCATGGACGGCCAAGGTTTGGTGAGCGCCAAATAACCGCCACCGATTTTGACTTCTTCGCCTGCTTCATTCATCACTTTTGCTTCAACTCCAGGAAAAGGCCGTGATGCTGACCCGGGCCGGAGTGTCGTGACACCCGCAAGCGGTGTAATCATGATGGCGCCCGTTTCCGTTTGCCACCAGGTATCGACAATCGGACATTTGCCGCGGCCGATATATTTGTGATACCACATCCACGCTTCGGGATTGATCGGCTCACCGACACTTCCGAGAAGGCGGAGCGATGATAAATTGCAGCGCTCCGGAAATTCCGTGCCCCATTTCATAAAAGTACGAATCGCGGTTGGGGCCGTGTAAAAGATCGTGACGCCGTATTTTTCGATAATGCGCCAGAAACGTTCCTTTTCGGGCCAATCGGGGCTTCCTTCGTACATCACAACCGTTGCGCCGTTAGCAAGCGGGCCGTAAACCAGGTAACTGTGCCCCGTGATCCAGCCGACATCGGCTGTGCACCAATAAACATCTTCCGGCTTTAAATCAAAAACCCATTTGGTTGTTGCGTAAGTTCCGGTCAAATAGCCGCCGGTTGTATGAACAATTCCTTTCGGCTTTCCCGTTGTGCCGGATGTGTAAAGTGTAAAGAGCATATCTTCAGAATCCATCGCCTCGGGTTTGCAATCTGATTTCGCATCCTGCATCAAACGGTGCCACCAATGATCGCGGCCTTCCTGTACATGAATTTCCGTGCCCGTGCGCTTTAAAATCACAACATGCTTGATGCTCGGCGTAGCCTTCAACGCTTCATCTGCAAATTTCTTGAGCGGAATCACCCCGCCCCGGCGCCATCCGCCGTCAGCAGTAATTAAAACTTTCGCTTCGGCATCATTGATCCGGTCGCGAAGTGCTTCGGCACTGAATCCGCCGAAAACAACGCTGTGAACCGCACCAATCCGCGTACAAGCCAGCATTGCGATCGCGGCTTCGGGCACAAGCGGCATATAAATCGCCACCCGGTCACCTTTGCGAACACCAAGTGATTTCAGAGCGTTCGCAAATTTTGAAACTTCCCTATACAAATCCCAATACGTAAGGGTCCGCTCATCGCCCGGTTCGCCCTCCCAAATGATCGCGGCTTTATTGCGTGCATTGGACTGCGCCCACCGGTCGACGCAATTGAAGCTCACGTTAATCTTTCCACCGATAAACCATTTCGCATACGGCGGATTCCATTCGAGCGTTTTTTTCCAGGGCTTAAACCACGCCAGTTCTCGGGCAAACGATTCCCAAAATTTCTGAGAATTTTTCCCGGCGGTTTTATAGATTGAAGAACTTTTGACCCAGGCGGATTTTTGAAAAGAAACGGAAGGCTTGAACTTGCGTGTTTCCGAAAGAAGCGAATCAATCGTTTCGGATTTTTTAGATTTACCAGTTTGAGTCGTCGTACTTCCAGTTGGCATAGAGGTAGTAGTTGGTAATTTCTTTGCCGTAATCATCCAAAGTAAATGTAAACGAGCCGATACCGCCCTGCTGCAGAATTTCGGGGTCCGCGGATATGCTCGTGTTTAAAACCGGAATTTCATCCTGGTTGAAAATAATGAGCGATACACGGACTTCCTTGACGGTATGGCCGATATTGTTGATAACGATACCGCGAAGCTCAGGTTTGCCTTGCGCGGAGAAGCCGGAACTTCCGCCTTTGACGATGACTTTGCGCGGAAGCTTATGAAATGTTTCTATTTCGGGGAATTCCTGAATGCTCATGAGACCGCTATTGAAGCATGAAACACGCACTGCTTCAAGAATAAATATGAGGTCATTCGCCGAGACGCTTCTCTTACGCTTTCCTCCGCGCGGCAATTTTTAGGCGTATTGCCTAAGCAAAAATTGCCGTGCTCAGCCTATTCGGAAAGATTGAGCCCTTCAATCTTTCCGAATAATGGCGCTCCGGAGAACATCTCGGCTCACTCCCGCCCTTCTGCATCCAAGGAGAGTGTTCCAAAGGCGGCTCTCGGAGCTCGTTGAAGCTTGGTCCCCGCCACTTTACTTCGTGAAGCAAAGTGGCGCGGGTTCAATGAGTGAGCGGCAGGCGGCATTCACTGCAGCCCATCACCTACATTGTATTTTCTTTGAAGGTGAGGGCAGCCCCAATTCACCTATAAATAAGCGCTTTAAGGCTTTGATGACAATTGGGACTGGAGCGAATGAACGCCGGCGCCGACGGAACACTCTCCTTGGGTGCTTACTTACTTATTTATTTTTGGAGAGGATGTTTTCGATTTTCTTGGTGAGGACGGAGGAATCGAAGGGTTTCTGAATGTAATCGGCGACGTCTTGATCGAGGAAAATTTCGCGGAGCTCCTGGCTTTGAAGGCCGGTTGCGACAATGACGGGAATGGGGAATTTGTTAAATCCTCGGGCTTTGAAATGATTTTTGAGGTAAGCGAGAGTGGCCATGCCGTTTTTCTCCGGCATTTCAACATCCAAGACAACCACATCAAAATCCATGCTCTTATCGAGGCGTTGTGTCGCAGCTTCACATCCGTTGAACCATTCGGCTTCGTAACCGGCTTGGTTCAGCCGGATCATCAGAAGATCGGCATAATCTTTGTCGTCATCGATAATGAGAACGCGTTTCATCGGCGTTATGCTTTTTGTTTCTTCTCCACAATCTCGTTGATGCGCTTGAGAAGCGAAGCGCCGTCGACCGGCTTCGTAAAAAAATCGACTGCTCCTTCAAACCGGACCATATCTTCCATCATCGGCGCTTTGCCGGTCATGACCACGACCGGAATATCGCAAACTGCTGAAGGTGTTTTGGTTTCTGGGTCCACTTTCATTTTAAGGCTCTTCAAAGTCGTAAAGCCGTCCATTTCCGGCAAAAAAACGTCCAGAATAATGACGTCCGGCTTTTCGGCTTTGGCAATCTTGACCGCGTCCGTACCGTCGTTCAGCCAAACCATCTGCCAATCGGACCCTTCAGCGCGCTTCCGGAATAGTTCCGCAAACTCCCTGTCGTCATCCACCAACAGCAATTTTCGCTTCATCTCGCCTCTCCTCGTTAAGACTGCTTGACGCCTTCTGCTTTTTCAAATACCGCCTGCGTTAACGGAAGCGTAAAATGAAACTTGCTTCCTTTGCCGAGTTCACTATCCGCCCAAATCCTACCATGATGCATCTTGATAAGCTCGCTGCAAATCGAAAGCCCGATGCCCGTTCCGCGCGTACCTTTCGGAATATTTTGGTTTGAATGCTCAGATTGTTCAAAACGTTCAAAAATACGTTCCAAATCCTCTTTCGGAATTCCGAGCCCCGAATCCGTGACGGTAACCTGCGCCATGTCATTTTCGGTCAAACGATAGTCAGCCGTAATGGTGCCGCCCGGCGCCGTAAATTTAACCGCATTATTGACTAAATTTGTGATGATTTGAATCACGCGCTCGGCATCGGCATAAACGTTCTGTGTTTTCTCTTTTGGTTGAAAAACCAGCTTGATTTTTTTGGATTGGGCGAGCCCTTGAAAACCCGTCACAACTTCGTCAAGCAGTGTTTCTAAATTGCAGTCCGCCAAATGGACCTGCAATTTTCCGGCCTCGATTTTTGAAAAATCAAGCAAATCATTAATCATAGACGTCAAACGGTCAATATTGCGCCGCGCAATTTCAAGCACGCGCTGCCCGCGTTCCGTTTTGGGATCGGCAACGCCGTCTAAAAGAAGCGTCAAACTTTCGCGGACCGAATTAAGCGGCGTCCTGATTTCGTGGCTCACCGACGCCGTAAAATTGGATTTTAATTCATCAAGCTTCCTGAGTTTGCGGTTGGCCTGGTCGAGCGCAATATTTTTCTCACGGATTTCCTTTTCGAGATGCTCTTTTTCCTGGTTGGCTAAATACTTAAGGAGCGCCTCATCAATCACATGCGGCACAACCTGCAGGTAGGATTCGTCTTTCACCACATAATTGTATGCACCTTCCTGCATCGCTTTGACTGCAATTTTTTCATCCCCGGAACCGGTCAACATGATAAAAGGCGCCGTGCTGCCTTTTTCGTTCAGCCATTCAAGCAAATGAAGCCCGCTTTTACCCGGCAAATTAAAATCGGACATGATTAAACTGAAACTATCGCGCCCCAGAATTTCAACCGCTTCTTCAACGCTCGCCGCAACCTGGACTTCGTAAGCGCCCTTTTTTGCCATTTCGATCGTGGATTTGACAAGCTGCGCGTGGTCAGGGTTATCTTCAACAACTAAAATCCGGAATGACGCCCGCTTCATCATGTGACGCTCGGTTTCTCCACTGTTTTCAGCCAATAATTTTTAACACATGCCAACTGATTCTTTAGGTTTCCGAAATCTTCTGACTTCGATACAAACCCATGTGCACCCAACTCATAAGCACGCTTAATTTCTTCCGGCCTTTTCGAAGTCGTAAGCATGACGACCGGAATGAGTTTTAACCTCGCATTTGCCCGCATTTTGCTCAAAATCTGAAAACCATCCAGCTGCGGAAGATTCAGGTCCAGCAAAACCAGCTCCGGGAGCGCTTCGGGGCTTTGGTTTGATTCAAAAAATTCAAATAGCGACAGCCCTTCCGGAAAATGCGTAATTTTGCAGTCATCTTCCCCGATTGCGGTTTGAATCAAAAACGCATGATCGGGATTATCTTCGACCATGAAAATCTGTTTCATTTTTTTAAATCCGTTTTCGGCCAGGCGATAAAAAAAGACGTTCCTTTGCCGGGTTCCGACGTAAACGAAATCCGCCCGCCGCTCGTCTCTACGATTTTCTTGACGGTGCTCAAACCGATTCCGGTCCCTTCGACGCCCAATTTAGGATGAAAACGCTGAAAAATTTTAAATACCTTTTCCTGAGCTTCTTTCGGGATCCCGATGCCGTTGTCTTCAACGCAAATCTCAAAAAGCCCGTTTCCGGATTCCCGGCCATATACTTTAACCTTGGGGCTGGGCGTAGTACCTATATATTTAACGGAATTTCCGATCAAATTCATAAATACCTGTTGAAGGCGCTTCCGGGATCCCCACAGCGTTGAAAAAGGCGGTTTAATTTCAAGTATGATTTTTTTGCTTTCAATTTGAGGCCTCAGCGCAGCCGTGATTTCCTTGAAAAGCTCATTCATATCGACACTTTCCTGCTCTTCTTCCATGCGGCCGACTCTTGAAAATTCCAAGATATCCTGAATAAGCGCACTCATCTGTTTTACGTTTGCTGAAATACGGTCTAGTTGAGCACCGACAGGCCCTTCGGCAGTTTTTCCGAGTTCGGATTTTAATAATGACGTAAAACCTTGAATGGAAACCAGCGGTGCTTTTAAATCGTGCGAGATGGCGTAAGCAAAGCTTTCGATTTCTTTATTCTTTTCGGCGAGTTCCTCATTAATGCTTTGAAGCTGAACCGTCCGCTTCTCAACTTCATTCTTGAGAAACTGTTCCCGGGACTCAAGCGACCAAACAAAAAGTCCGCAGGCTGCCGAAAATAAAAGGCCCATGATCAGAATCAGGTAACTTCCGAAATGATTTTCGGAGGAGCCGACTTGCTGTAGATAAGTCATCCAGAGCGCGAAGCAAAGGATGAACGTACCGAAAAAAACAAGAATTGAAAAATGAAATCTTCTCGACCCCTCACCCTGCCCTCTCCCCATGGGAGAGGGTTGGGGTGAGGAGTGTTTTGAAACTGATTGATTCATTTCAGCCATTTCGCAGCGTCTTTTGCAAAATACGTCAGAATGATATTGGCTCCCGCCCGTTTAATTGAAAGCAATGTTTCCAAAACCAGCTGCCGCTCATCCATAAACCCGGCTTTGGCACCCGCTTTGATCATCGAATACTCACCGCTCACTTGATAGGCCGCAAACGGAATTTGAAACTTCGCGTTCGCATCCCGAATCACGTCCAAATACGGCAGCGCCGGCTTGATCATGACAATATCGGCGCCTTCTTCAATATCCGTTTCGATTTCGCGCAAGGCCTCTTTCCGGTTGGCCGGATTCATCTGATAACTTTTCCGGTCGCCAAATGACGGAGCAGAATGCGCGGCCTCACGGAACGGCCCATAATAAGCTGAGGCAAATTTCGCGGCATAACTCATTATCGGCAATTCCTCAAAACCGCTTCGGTCTAAATTTTTGCGGATCGCGGCAATCCGGCCGTCCATCATGTCGCTCGGCGCCACAATGTCGGCGCCGGCCTCGGCATGCGAAAGCGCAGTTTTGGCAAGAAGCGTAAGCGTTGCATCATTTTGAACATGGTTTTTTTGAATGATGCCGCAATGGCCGTGGCTCATGTATTCGCACAGGCAAACATCCGTGATCACATTCAGCCCCGGAAAACGCTTTTTGATTTGGCGCGTGGTTTGTTGAATAATTCCCTTTGATGAATAAGCACTGCGCGCTTTTTCATCTTTGTTCTTCGGAATTCCGAACAGGATGATATTTCGAACCCCTGTGCGGCTTAAACCATCGAGCTCTGATAAAAGCGCGGATATTGAATACCGGAATTGTCCCGGCATTGATTGAATCGGCTCTTTGCCTCGGATCAGTTCCGAAACAAAATACGGCATGATCAACTGATCCGGAGAAAGATGTGTTTCCTTGACAAGGCGCCTCAGATTTTCCGTGCGCCGGAGCCTTCTAAGCCGCGTTTTGGGATATGCCATTAGTTTTTTCCGTTTCCGTTCGTGATTGCGTCCACAAGCCCGGGAATTGTGTAAGGATTCGCTTGTTTATACACGGGAACTTTGAAGCTTCGAATGGCTTGCGAGGTAACCGGCCCGATGGATATGAATTTACTTCTTATATTTTTCAATTCCGCGCGTGAAAAAAGACTGAAAAAATTATTTGCGGTTGATGCGCTCGTAAACGTCACATAATCGACCTTTTCGACCGCCGATTTTACCTTTCGGCGGTCTAACTTTGGTTTGCGTGTTTCATAAATCGAAAGCTCTGTTGCAAAACCGCCCTCTTTTTGAATCGATTTCTTGAGTTCGTCATTGGCAATTGTCGTCCGGACCAGCAAAAAATGGTTCCCGCGAACCATTTTTTTTCGCTTTAAATCCCGGAAAAGGTCTTCGGTTGAAAATACTTCCGGAACAAAATCTGCTTTCAATGAATAAGAATTTATTTTTTTTTCTGTTCCCGGCCCGACAACTGCAATTTTAATTTTATTTAACTTCCGCGCGTCAAAACCGATTTGCTTTAACCGCTTCATAAAATATTCAACGCCGTTCTCACTCGTAAACACCAGCCAATTGTATTTTGAAATCTGGCGGATGGACTCGTCCGCTTTTTTCAAATTTTTGACGGGATGAATTTCAACTGTGGGAATTTCAACCACACGCGCACCTTGGCTTTCTAAAAGTTCAGCGAGCGCCCCGGCTTGATGGCGAGGCCGCGTGACAACAACCGTTTTTCCAAAAAGCGGCCTTTCCTCAAACCACGCAAGCTGCTTCCTAAGCGAAACAACTTCTCCGATCACGATAACTGCTGGCGACTTTATGTTCGCCATTTCTGCTGTTTCTGCAATCTTATCCAAAGTGCTTGTCACAGTTTTTTGATTAGAAGTGGTTCCCCATTCGATAATTCCCGTGGGCGTTTCAGGATTTTTTCCAAGTTGAATTAATCGAGTTGCAACATCTTCTAACCTGTAAACGCCCATATAAATCACGAGAGTTCCGGTGAGGCTCGCGATCGCTTTCCAATTCACTTGAACGTCGGGTTTCAGCGGATCTTCGTGAGCAGTGATAAATGTGACGTCAGAAGCCATTTGCCGGTGCGTCATCGGAATTCCCGCAAAAGCGGATGCACCAATCGCTGCTGTAATGCCGGGCACAATTTCATATGGAATTTTGGCGTTTTGCAAAGCCAGCGCCTCGTCACCACCGCGGCCAAAGATAAAGGGGTCGCCGCCTTTTAAACGGACGACCGATTTTCCGAGTTTTGCATAATGAATCAACATTTTTTCAATTTCAACTTGGCTGAATTTTCTATGTGTTTTGCTGGTTTTGCCGGCATAAATTTTGACCGCATTTTTTGCGCAGTTGAGTAACGATTCGGAAATCAGCGAATCGTAAATCACAATATCGCAAGCTTCAAGCAGTTCGCGCCCACGCACCGTAATCAATTTCGGATTTCCGGGGCCGGCACCGACTAAATAAACGGTTCCTAGTTTCTTCATTTTAAATTTTTTCGAATATCTTCCAGAATTTCGCGCGCGCCCTGCGACAATAATTTCTCAGCCAACTGAATTCCGAGCTCTTTTGCTTTTTCTTTCGGTCCCGACAATTCATTCCGAACCGCTTTTTTTCCGTCCAAAGAAAATACAGCAGCTTTCATATGAAAATGCGTTTGATTAAAATCACTTTTCACCCCAACTGGAATCTGGCAGCCGCCATGCAAAGTCCGTAAAAACGCGCGTTCCGCTTCCGCTTGTAGAAAACTTTTCTCGTGATTGATTAGCTTCACAAGATCTCTCACTTTCTGATCATCCTGCCTTAATTCAACCGCGATAGCGCCCTGCGCGGCTTGCGGCAGCATTTTACTGTCATCCAGAATTTCCGTAATCAAACTCGACAGCCCAAGCCGTTTAATGCCGGCTGCGGCCATCACAATCGCTTCAAACTCGCCGGATTCGAGCTTCTTGACGCGCGTATCCACATTACCGCGCAAATCGGCAACATTGAAATCCGGCCGAAGATGCAAAAGCTGCGCTTTTCGCCTCAAAGAACTCGTACCGATCTTGGCTTTTCTCGGCAAATCACCGAATTTCCGCCGATCCAGCGTAATCAAACAATCGCGCGCATCTTCGCGCTCCAGTACAGCACCGATCGTCAATCCTTTCGGAAGCTCTGTTTCTAAATCTTTCGCGCTGTGGACCGCCAGATCGACTTCTCGTCTCAACAATGCTTCTTCAATTTCACGGGTAAAAATTCCGCGCCCGATCGAAGAGATGGAGCCCTGCTGAACCGCATCGCCCTTTGTTTTAATCTTCACCGTCTCGATTTTGAGATCCGGAAAAGCTTTCCGGATTCCGGATTCAACCAGCTGCGCTTGATAAAGCGCAAGCTTGCTTCCCCGAGTACCGATCCGGAGCGAAAAACTCATACACGCGAATCTTCTTTTGGATTTTCCGACGGCTGGCCGAACTTTTGAGAATGATCGGAGAAGAGCTCGCGGACCATTTGCAAATACCGGTAAAGCGTTCCCTCGCGCGAGGCCTGTTTGAGATTCTTAAGCGGCCGGTGAAATAATTTCTTCCGAACGCGCACCATTAGACTCTCAAGCTCATCTTCTTTGCCCGCAAATTTTGGCCGGGATTTTTCGATTTCTTCGTGCACCACGGTCTCGAAATAATTCTGAAACCAGCTTAAAGTCGGTTTCAATTCTAATTGCTCGATCCAGCCTTCAAATTGCAAAAGCTCGTGATCGATGATTTTTTCGCATTTTTCGATTTCGCGTTTCCGTTCGCGGACGTTGGTGTGAATCACAGACTGCAAATCATCAATGTTATACAAATAGACGTCATCAATGTGCTGAACGGCCGATTCCACATCGCGCGGCACGGCAATATCAATAAAGAAAAGCGGCTTGCGGCGCCTCTCCTGCATGACCGATTTTACGTCGGCAGCTTTGATGATCGCGTGCGGCGCGGCGGTCGATGAAATGACGATGTCGCTTGTTCTGAGCGCGCGCAGCCATTCGTCAAACGGGATGGGCTCTGCGCCGAACTTTTGCGCAAGTCCGAGCGCCCTTTCGAAACTCCGGCTGGTCACAATAATTTTTCCGGCGCCTGCTTTAACAAGATGCTGAAGCGCAAGTTCGCTCATCTCGCCGGTGCCGATCACAAGCACCTGCTCGCCGCTCAAACGCCCGAAAATTTTCTCCGCAAGCTCCACCGCAACGGATGAAACACTGACGGCGCCTTTGCTGATGTTCGTTTCTGCGCGGACGCGTTTGCCGATTTTAAGCGCCCGTTCGATCAACTGAAACATTACGGAATCGACGGTGCCGGCTGCGATCGCGGCTTGAAACGCCCGTTTGATTTGCCCGTAAATTTCGTATTCGCCGACCACCATCGATTCCAAACCGCACGTGACCCGGAACAAATGCCGGGCAGCTTCCTCGCCGCGGAACAAATAACGATGCGCATTGATTTCGTTTTCTTCGATATTGTGCAAAGAACTTAAAAATTTGGGGAGCGCCTGAAGAATGGACTCATCGCCGCGCGCGTAAAGTTCAAAACGGTTACAAGTGGAAAGCAGAAAACATTCGCGCACACCTTCGATTCTGCGGACCGCCTCCAGCACTTCCGGAACTCTCTTATCCGAAATCGAGAGCCGTTCGCGCAGCGCAACGGGCGTTTTATGATGGTCAATTCCAATACAGCAAAGCCGGTTCATGGTTACATTCCGATATGTAAAGTATTTTGAAACAAACTGGTTCCTAAAAACGTAAACAAAACAAGTGCAAACGTCAGCGAAACGACTTTGGCGTTCCGTTTTCCGCGCACAATGGAAAAACGGTAAAGAAAGGAAATAATGCCGTACGCCAGCCACGTCACCAGGCTGGAAATCGTTTTTGGTTCCAAAAGCGAAAAAGATTTAAACGAATTGTGCGCCCACAAAAACCCGCTCAAAATCCCGATGCCAAGCAGCACAAGGCCCCATGCAATTGCATACACAATGAATTTTTCCAGCTCATTTAAAGGCGGCAATTTGTGGTAAAAACTGCCAAGCTGCTTGGATTTTATAAGGCGCGATTGAATTAAATACAAAACTGACGCCACGAAAGAAAGTGTGAAACTGGCGTAAGCAAAAAAGGCCGATAAAATGTGGACCAAAAAATAATGGTCGCTGAAATAAGTCGTCGGAATAGCTTTTCCGTCTTCAATCACGAGCGCGACCGCCAGAAAACTCAGCAAAAATGGAATGAGCACAATTCCGAAACTTTCCTGCTTGATTCGCCTGAGTAAAATCACAAACACAAACGCGAGCGACCAGGCAAAAAAGATCAAAACTTCCCGGAAAGTCGTTACCGGAAGAAAAAATTGGGTTTCGCGCGCTTCCGTGAAAATTAAAAATGTGTGGAGCAGGAATCCGATTTCAAAAAGCAGGTTGGGATTGATCGATCTGGTTTCTTTGTTAAGAAAATTCCCTAAATGTACCAGAAACGAAACCGCATAAAGAACGATTAGCAAAATAAGGATCAGATAGGAACTGGTCATTACTCAAAACTCTCTTTTAGAGACGGAAATTTGGCGGTTTCGACATCATGGCGGAATTGCTCCAGAGCTTTACTGGCCAGCGCATCAAAATCCATGTAGCGCCTCACAAAGCGCGGGCTGACACTCGATTTAAACCCAAGTAAATCATGCAGCACTAAAATTTGTCCGTCACAATAAGGCCCGGCGCCGATTCCGATGGTCGGAATTTTTATGGATTCCGTGATTTTCTTCGCAAGCTCATACGGAATGCATTCCAAAACGATAGAAAATGCTCCGGCTTCTTCGAGTGCTTTTGCATCTTTTAAAATTTGATCGGCTTGCTTTTTGTCCTTACCCTGAACCTTATAGCCGCCTGTCTTCTCAATCGACTGCGGCAACATTCCGAGATGGCCCATGACTGTAATACCCAGCCGTGTGAGTGCCTTGGCCTGCTTCACAACTTTCTCGCCGCCTTCTAACTTCACCGCATCAGCTTTGGCATCTTCAATAAACCGCCGTGCAGATTTAATCGCCGAAACGGCTGTTTCGTAAGTTTTATACGGCATATCCGCCACAACAAGCGCACGCTTTACGGCGCGCGAAACCGCCTTCGTGTGATGAATCATCTCATCCAAAGTCACAAGCAACGTGGATTCGTAACCGAGCTGGACCATGCCGACGGAATCGCCGACCAAAACAATATCCGCACCTGATTGATCGACGAGCTTCGCAAATGCAAAATCGTAGGTGCTAAGCGCCGTGATTTTCTGTTTGGCTTTTTTCTTATTAAGGATGTGTTGGATTGAGGTTTTCATCGTCATCCTGAACCCTTCGCCCGTCATCCTGAGCGAAGCGAAGGATCTCGTACATCTTATTCGTTTAAGTTCTTGTATAGATCGTTCCAATTAGGGTTAAGTGATTCGACTAAGTCCACTTTCTTTTTTCTGACCCAACCTTTAATTTGCTTTTCTCTTTTTATTGCATCAACAACTAACTCGAAAATTTCATAATAAACTAGTTTGTCTACGTTATATTTCTTTGTAAATCCTTCTACCAGCTTCTTTTTATGTTCCCAAATTCTTTTTGCAAGATTGCTTGTAACTCCGATATAAATTACAGTGTTAACTTTGTTCGCAAGCAAATAAACGTAACCCTTCTTCATCGAAACAGAGATTCTTCGCTACGCTCAGAATGACGACGCATTCTCTGTCTGCCACCTGTACGCCGTTACCAAATTGTGCATTAAAATCGTCACCGTCATTGGGCCCACGCCGCCCGGGACCGGCGTAATGAATTTGGCTCTGGATTTTGCTTCTTCAAATTCCACATCGCCCACGGTTTTTCCGTTCACACGGTTAATCCCGACATCAATCACAATCGCGCCTTCTTTGACCCATTTCCCGGGAATTACATTTTCTTTTCCGACCGCCACCACCAAAATATCCGCACGCTTCACATGCGATTCAAGCTTCCCGGCTTCTGAAGTCGCAATATGACAAACCGTCGCGGTTGCCATCCGGTCTAAAAGTAAAAGCGAAACCGGGCGCCCAACGACTTTGCTGGAGCCCACGATCACAGCTTCTTTGCCGCGCAGCTTCTCGCCTGTCTCTTCAATCAAAGTGATGCAGGAAAGCGCCGTGCACGGAACCAATTTGTCTTTCTTGAGAACCAATTGCCCTAAATTAAAACTCGTGACGCCTTCGATGTCTTTCTTGTGATCGATGGAATCCAAAATATTTTCGAGATGAAAATCCTGAGGAAGCGGCATTTGAATCATGATGCCATGAATGGATACGTCTTTATTGGCTTTTTCGATGGCCTGAATTAATTGTCTTTCGGTCGCACCCAAAATCGTAATCGTTTCATGCTTCATGCCGGCAAGCTCCGCGGCTTTCCGCTGTGATTTCAAATAAAGCTCTGAGGCTTGGTCTTCATTAATCCGGATTGCCACCATTTTGGGCGTTTGCTTTGTTTTGGACGTCAGATCGCGCACCTCTGCTGCAATTTTCTTCTGCAGCTTTTCGGCTATGATTTTTCCTTCTAAAAGTTTGGCAGTCATTTTATTAAAATTCCAAATTCTAAACTCCAAATTCTAAATAACGCATTTTGGAATTTGGTATTTGGAGCTTGGCATTTCCTTTCTAGTTATGCTTTTATCCCGTAATACCGCTTCTCAAGCTGCTGAAGCGCACGGTTAAAATGATCTTTCTTTGCCGATTGCATGTATTTCACATTAATTCTCGCGGTCGCAACCGCGCCTTGAAATGCGCCGTCCAAAAATGCGCGCGCGACGATCAAATCATTCCCGATCGAGCCCTTCACAACTTTAAACAGTGCCGGCAGTGTTTCTTTGGACATCGCGATTAAGAACGCCAGATCCGCCTGAAGCCGGAATGAATTGCCGAGCGCAGATTCAATTTTTGCTTCATCCTTCTTTTTATAAGCAGCCATCACCGCATCATACACTTTGACGTCCAAGTCAATGACGGCTTCCATATCGCGCAAGCATTTGGTGAGTAATTTAATGACCTTATCAAGCGCCTTTTGCTCTATTTTTGATAATTTCCGGCGCGCAATTTTGGCCACCATTAATAGAAGCCCTGTTCCCATGGCTGCCACAAGTGCAGACGAACTCCCGCCTCCGGGCGTCGGGCTATCGCTTGAAAGCGCTTTTAAATACGACTTAATCGACTGACTTGTCAGCATTTAGGGCTCAGATTGGTTAAGGTTAAAGAGAGCCATTATTATATAGAAAATGCCCTTAAATAGCCATTCTGGTTTTCTGTTATAACTTTATGATATATTTAGACTTATGAATCCGTTCGTCAGCGTCATTATTCCAACCTATAACCGCGTGAAACTGCTTAACAGAGCGCTTGAGTCGGTTTTTAAGCAAACTTACAGACATTTCGAAGTCATCGTAGTTGATGACGGCTCGACCGACCAAACCGTCCACAATCTGGAACATCATCCTCATCTCACTCTGATTCACAAAGAAAATCAAGGTGTCAGTAAAGCCAGAAACACAGGGCTGGAACACGCCAAGGGCGATTTCATCGCGTTTCTGGATTCGGATGATGAATGGAAGCCGAAAAAATTGGAACGGCAGGTCGAGTTCTTCGAAAACAATCCGGATGCGATGATTTGTCAGACTGATGAAATTTGGATTCGGAACGGAAAACATTTGAATCCTTTGAAGAAGCATCAAAAAGTTGGCGGGTGGATTTTTAAAGAATGTCTTCCATTATGTATTGTCAGCCCATCCGCTGTAATGATGAGGCGGAAATTGTTCGACATCGTGGGGAACTTCGATGAATCCTTCCCTGCTTGTGAAGATTACGATTTATGGCTGCGCGTCGCTGCGCGTTTTCCGATTCATTTAATCAAAGAAAGATTGGTCATCAAATACGGCGGACACAAGGATCAACTATCACATACAATTTCGAATTTGGATTTTTACCGAATTCAAGCAATCGAAAAAATATTAAAATCAGGAATTTTAGATGAAAAGCAAACAGGCTTGGCGCTTAAAGAATTAGAAGCAAAATGCAAAATTTACGGAGAGGGCTGTATCAAGCGCGGAAAGAAGGAGGAGGGGCGGAAATACTTGGAATTGCCTAATGCGATATTTTCTTCAATTTCAACACTTCCCCAATCAATAACGCGGTAAGGACAAAAAGAACGATCGATACGGAACCCACCAAATCCAGCCTAAAATTCCCAGAAAACCAGCCGGAAAGCATCGGCTGAGCCATCAGAAATAAAGACCAAACGGTCATCGTAAACATAAAAATCATCGGAATTCCGCTCATCCACCACGGTTTATTAATTTTCACAAGCCAAACGGTCAGCATCATGAGCGTGAGTGCCGCCAAAAGCTGATTGGAAGTGCCGAAAACCGTCCAGAAAATCCGCCACGCCGAAACGGCATGGCCAGCAGCATCCACCGATTTCATGCTGACACAAAAAAACGGGATCAGAAGACTGATAAACGTTGCGGCGTACTTTCCCCAATTGCTTTTCCAGCCGGTTACCTCTTGAAAAATATAACGCGCAAGCCGCGTTGCGACATCGAGTGTGTCATAAATGAAAGTCGTGAAAGCCAAAAGCGCGAAGGAACGCGCAAATTCGCGCGGAATTCCGAAATTGCTTACAAAACGGCTGAGGCCTTCGGCGTAAATTTGATCGGGTGAACCGGATACGAGCGCATCACCTTTCGCAAGAATCATCACAGTCGCAAGCGAAATCAAAGCCACAACACCTTCCAAAAGCATGCCGCCATAACCGATCATCCGGCAGTCCGGCTCCTTCGCAATTTGCTTGGATGTTGTCCCTGAACTCACAATCCCGTGAAATCCGGAACAAGCGCCGCAGGCAACCGTCACGAATAAAATCGGAAAAAGCGGTAAACCCTTTTCGCTTTTAAATCCGATGAAGGCCGGATATTGGATCGTTTCCCCGCCCAAGAAAAGACCGATGAGGCCGGCCGCAAGCGTCACATAGAGAAAAAATCCGCCCAAAAATCCGCGCGGCTGGAGCAAAAGCCATACCGGAATCACGGAAGCGATAAAACAATAAACCAATAAAATTAGGTTCCAGGTATGTTGCGGAAGCACGATCGGAATATATTGGCCAAACCAGATCGCGAAAATGACGAGCGGAAGAAAAATGGCGGTTGCGAGCCCTAGCGGCATCCGAAATTTATAAAGCGCGATTCCCATCGCCAAGCCGATCAATAAATATAAAGTTGAGGAAGCCGCAACACCGCCGCCCAGTTCGGGATTGACAAATGAATTGCTCGTTAAATCAGCAAAAGCGGTAATAACGTAAATCAAAGACAGCCAAACAAAAGCAGAAAAAAGTAAATAACCGCGCCGGCCTAAATATTCGTGCACAATTTCGACGATTGACAATGCGCGGTGGCGGACGGAATTGACGAGACTTGAAAAATCATGCACAGCACCGAAGAAAATCGCGCCTAACACAATCCATAAAAGCACCGGCAGCCAGCCAAACCAAACGGCGGCAATGATCGGCCCAGCGATCGGCCCTGCGGCAGAAATCGCGGAAAAATGCTGGCTGAGAAGGAAGTTTTTCTCGGCGGGAACATAATCCACACCGTCATTAATCTCGCAGGCAGGCGTTTTGGCTCTTGGATTTAAAGAAAAATGGCGGCTTAAGAACCGTCCGTAGGTCCAATAAGCCGCCAAGAAAACCGCGCAAACAAAAAGCGCAATCCAGAAAAGGCTCATGAATTAACTGCGCTGCCTGCCCATCACCCGCAAAAGAAGCAGGAACAAATTGATGAAGTCGAGGTAAAGTGCGAGCGCACCCAATAGCGCCATTTTGGAAAGCATTTCACCGCTTTGAAATCCCTGCTCGTGGATTCTTTTCAGGCGCTGCGTGTCGTATGCCGTGAGCCCCACGAAAATCGCAACACCGGCATAGGTCAAAATCCAATACATCGCCGGACTCTTGAGAAACATGTTTACAATCGAAGCGATGATCATGCCGATTAACGCCATAAATAAGAAACTGCCGATCGAAGTCAGATCACGTTTTGTCGTATAGCCATAAAGACTGACGGCAGCAAACGTGCCGGCCGTGACGAAGAAAGTGGATGCGATTGAGCTTCCCGTATAAACCAGGAAAAGCGTCGAGAAAATCAATCCGTTCAGGAATGAATAAACGCTGAACGCGACTGTTGCAGCCGTGAGACTCATCCGCATAATGCCGGCGCTTAACCAAAATACAAGCCCGAGCTGTGCAATAATAATCACGAAAAACGCGATTCCGCTGCGCATTAAATTGGCGACGACAGCCGGATTTTGTGCAAATCCAAATGCCACGATGCCCGTCAAAGCAAGCGCCATAGACATCCACAAATAAACCTGTGACAGAAAACTGCGCTCGGAAACTGCTTCGCGCGAAAGGCCTAAATTTAACGTTTCATTGGTGTTCATGTGATTACCTCCCTAATTAAAATGTCATCCTGAGCAACTCCTGTCACCCTGAGCAGAGCGAAGGGTCTACGAACTTAGATCCTTCACTTCGTTCAGGATGACACAACTATTAACAATCAATAATTCCGGTGTCATTTTATAAAATTTCACAATCGGATTCAATGCAAACCGGATTTTACGCGCGTTTTTCAGGTAATTTCCAGGTAGACGCAATAATCGAAAGGCACAAGATAAATGCGATAACGCTTAGCGAAATCCAAATCGGAATTTTGTAGAACTCAGAAATCAGCATCTTAGTACCGACAAACACAAGAATCGCAGCAAGCCCGTAGTGAAGGTGTTTGAACATTTGCATGACGCCTGAAAGCGCAAAATAAAGCGCCCGGAGGCCCAAAATGGCAAACACGTTTGATGTATAAACGATAAACGGATCGTGCGAGATCGCCAAAATCGCGGGAATTGAATCTACGGCGAAAATAACGTCCGTCGTTTCAATCACTAACAGCACGACAAAGAGCGGTGTCGCAAAATTTCGGCCGTCTTTTTTGATAAAAAATTTCTCGCCTTCATATTGGTTTGCAATCGGCATCAACTTCTTGAAAATCTTAAGGACGATATTTTTTTCCGGCTCCACTTCCTTTTCTTTCTCGAGCGCCAGCTTCAAGCCCGTCCAAATCAAAATCGCGCCAAAAACATAAATAATCCAATGGAATTTATGAATCAGCGTAATGCCGGCGGCTATGAAAATAGCGCGGAAAATCAGAGCGCCCAAAATCCCCCAAAAAAGAATTTTGTGCTGGTATTTCTGCGGAACTTGAAAATATTGGAAGATCAGCAAGAAAACAAAGAGGTTATCAACACTCAACGACTTCTCGAGCAGATAGCCGGTTAAAAACCTGAGCGCCGTGTCGGGGCCTTTGTGAATATAAACGCCGATATTAAAAAATAAAGCGAGCGCAATCCAAATGGCGCTCCACATGAGCGCTTCTTTGATTTTTACGGCATGCGCTTTCTTATGAAATACCGCCAAATCAAGCACCAGCATCGCGACCACGAAAACGCCAAACCCTGTCCACAATAAAATTTGATTAAATTCCATTTTTCACCCTTATAAAATTCCGGAACCAATTCCGGCTGCTAAAATCACAAGTAAAATTGCTACGATTTTTTGAATCGCCGCCATGGTCACTTTATGGACAAGTTTTGCGCCCGCATAAACACCCAAAAATGCCGAAGCCGCAGCCGCCAAAATCAAAACTGCCTGTTCCCGTAAATCACCTGCCAGGAAAGTAGCACTATAAACGTAAATCCGCATGAAATCAATCAAACACGCAATCACGACTCCCGTGCCGATAAACGCTTCCTTCGAAATCGGAAGCTGCGCCAAAAATGCGCTCCGGAAGGCACCTTGATTTCCGGACAACCCGCCGAAAAATCCGCTCAAAAATCCGCCGGCCGGCAAAAACCGGCTGTCAAATTTCAGGCGCTTTTCAACCGGAAAAATTTCAAGCAGCGCAAAAAATACCAAAAGCAGTGCGATCACGATTTTTAAAAGCGTCATTTCCGCGAGTTTGGAACCGATTGAATAGGTATAAAAAGGAGCTGCGCCGGAAAGAATTTGAAGAAGTTTTGCGCCGAAAAATGCGGCAATCACGGCTGGAATTCCGAACCGGAGAACGATTTTGAAATCCGCGTGATGCGCGAAAAATTTCAGTTTGAATAGATTATTCAAAAAATGAACGATCGCGGTCACGGCAACTGCGGTTTCAAGCGGAAAAAAAAGCGCAAAAACCGGCAGCAGGATGGTTCCGAGCCCGAATCCGGAGAAAAGTGTCAGGCACGAAGCCGTTAAAGCCGTGAGGCAAATCAGGAAGAGTTCCACGTTCCGATTAAAGAATATTCTGGACGCCGTTGATGATGAACTGAACGGCAACCGCGGCAAGCAGAAGGCCCATCACGCGCGTAATAATTTTCATCGTGATGCGCGAAAACATGTGCGACTTTATTGCGGCAGTCCAAAGCACAAAAAAAGTCACAAGTGATACAAGTAATATACTCAAAAGCGCGATGCTGTGATGCACAAAGCTTTCGGCCTGGCTGCTTAAAAGAATCACGGCCGTGATGGCACCCGGGCCCGCGAGCATCGGAATCGCAAGCGGCGTAATGGCCACGTCTTCTTTGCTGACGCCCTCTGCCTGCTCTTCCGGTGTTTCTTTAATTGCCGTTCTTTTCGCCTGGAGCATGTCAAGCGCGATAATCAAAAGAATGATGCCGCCCGCGATTTCAAACGCCGTGACGGTAATGCCGAAAGCCTGCAGAACTTGGAGCCCCGCAATGTAGGAAATTACCAGAATAAAGAACGTCACGATTGACGCAAGCCCGGCCATCCGCATGCGTTCATCAATTGAGTTTCGCTGCGTCATCACTAAAAACGCCGGCAAACTCGAAAAAGGATCAACGATCACGAATAACGAAGTAAACGAAAGTACCGCAAAATCTAAGATGCCCATAGATTCATTTTTCGGCTAATCATTTTGAATGTTGAGCGCCCTTCACCCAGTGGTAAACCGGAACTCCTAATAAAATAAGAGCCACACCGACAAAAGAAGCCTGCGGCGTATACCAAATAATGGAAGCGCAAATGCCGATCGCGATCAAAGTGAAGACGGCCGGAATAAACGGATAGCCGAGCATCGAAAAAGCTTCCATTTGTTTTTGCTTTGCGCGGGCAATAAAAATACTAAATCCCGCAAGTCCGAAAAAAAGCCATTGTGCGAATTGGCAGAAATAAACCAGCTGTTCAAAACTACCGAACAAAACCAGCGCCGCCGCCCAAATGCCGTTGATTTCGAGCGACCTCCGGGGCGTTTCAAATTTGGAATCAACTTGAGCAACCCATTTGAATTTCGGATAATCGGATGCCACGGCAAACGGAATTCGCCCGCCGGTCATAATCGTCGAGTTCAGCGCGCCGACGGATGAAACGAGGACTGCGGTTGTCATGATAATAGTTCCGGTAGAGCCGAACATGCGGCGGAACACTTCGGATGCAATCGCTTTTGTGCCTGCCATCTCAGAAGGCGGAATCACCTGCAAATACGCGATATTGATCGTCACATAAAGGATGGTAACGACTAGCGCGCTTGTCAAAAGCGACGCCGGAAGTTCCCACTTGGTGTCGCGAAACTCGCCTGACATAAAAGCGCTTTCGTGCCAGCCGCCGTAAGTCCATAAAATCGGAACAATTGCCGCGGCGAATAAGAACAATGAATGTGAATTGAGCTGTGCGGTTTCAAATTTCGGGAAAGTAAAAACAGAGGCATTTGATGATTTAGCGGCCAGGAAGAAAATGGCGGCCGACATCGCTAAAATTGTGAGTACTTTCAGCGAGCTGAAAACATTTTGAATTCGCGTTCCCAGCTTCACGCCCAGAATATTAATGAAAGTCAGAACAGTGATTAAGCCGATGGCGATGATTTTTTCGCCCCACGGCCCGAGCTGCAAAAAATTTTGAAGATAGGTGGAAAAAACGTAGGCAACGGCTGCGATCGAACCGGCCCTCAAGATCACGATTTCGGTCCAGCCGAAGAGAAACCCAGCTAAGTTTCCGTAACCTTCCCGGATAAACACATAGGTGCCGCCCGTATGCGGATAACGAGATGAAAGTTCGGCGTAGCAAAGCGCGCCAAAATGCGCAATCGCGCCGCCGATGACCCATGCGGATAAAATGACGGCGGGATTGGTGAGGTGTTTGGCAACTTCAGCCGGAACCCGGAAAATACCGACGCCGATGATGATGCCAATATTGATCGCAACCGAATCCCAAAAATGAAGTTCCCGCTTCAGCTGATGTGCCATGCCGATAGAAATATCGGCTGAAATAGCAAGAATCTTACGATTTCTTCACAGCTTCGATTTCGATCTCTATTTGGACCTTTTCGCCGAGCATCAAGCCGCCGTTGTCGAGCACCTTATTAAAGGTAATGCCGAAATCTTTTCGGTCGATTTCGGTTGTGGCCGAAAAACCTGCGCGCTGGCCTCCCCACGGATCGGTCGCGGTTCCATTGAATGTGTAATCCAGCACCACTTCTTTTGTGACGCCGTGCATCGTCAGATTTCCGGTAATTTTTCCGTCTTCAACTTTTGTACTTGTGAATGTGATTTGCGGATATTTTTCGACTTCAAAAAAGTCGGGGTTTCTCAAATGCTCATCGCGCTTTGCGTTGCTTGTGTTGATGGTTTTTGCATCAATGCTGACGCTTGTGGAAGATGCGGCCGGATTTGCTTCGTCAAATTCGACAGTACCTTTGAAACTTTCGAAATTGCCTCTGACGATCGATACAAAATGCTTCACTTTAAAAGCAACGCTTGAATGTGATTCGTCAATTTCATACGCCGCGGCCGCTGCAACAGACGAAAATGAAATCAAAAATGCGGATAAAATCAAAACACTGTTTAATAATTTCTTCATGGCTCATCTCCTTGATTCAAGATTAAAAAGACGAAAAATTATCGCACGCTTCTCTGATTTTTTAAAGTGAAAAATGGCTTATTGAATCAAGGTGGTGCGGCCGCAGGCACTGCAGGTCATTTGCGGCGCTAGAAATTGCGGAGAAAGCTGAAGCAGCTTGGTGCAGCGGCAGGAAAACGATTCCCAGCCCTCGCCCTTCCGCTTGTAAACCTGCGGCTCTTCGGCTGTTTTTTGTCCGGATGCGTCGCTTCCCTGATGCACCATCGCAGCGCCGGCCAAAATGGCAAACGGCACTTCCGTAATCCGGCTGCAGCGCGGACAAATAATTTCAGGCCGGTTAAAATCGGCGGGAACTTTGAATTTAATGCCGCAAGTACACGCTAAAAATGCAAATCCGCTGACCGCACGCAGCAAATCGGTTGCATCGCGCACGGACTCTTTGGATTCCGGCTCTTCAAATGGCTTTCCTGCGTCCGCATGCGCCGCTCGAAGCGATATTTCTTTTTCATCCTGAAGGCTCATCGCCGGAATCGCGGCCGCGGAATTTCCTTTTACGGAGCGAAATGCGGTTTCATAGTTGGCCAAACTGGCGCCTTGCGACATATGGCGCAAAATTTTGATTCTTTCCCGGATCGGCGGATGAGTTCCCAGCAGGCTCGTAAAACGATTTTCTTTTGTGAACGGATTTTCGATAAACATGGCAGCCGTTACTTCATTGGCCGCATAAATCTCAGAATCTGACGCGGCGATTTTCTCGAGCGCAGAGGCAAGCCCTTCCGGGTAGCGCGTCAGGCGGACGCCTGAAGCATCCGCCAGATATTCCCGTTTTCTGGAAAGCGAAAAATACAAAAGCTGCGCTAAAATCGGCGCGAGAATGATGAAAATAATCGACAAAACAAAAATCAGGACCTGAATTTGGCCGCCGCCTCGGATGGAGCCTGAACGGTACCGCCTCGAAGCACTGCCTGTGTACCACATTCCGCGCGTAAACACCTGCGTAATGAGCGCAATGCTTCCGAGCATCACGCCGGCCATCGTCATATACAAAACGTCGCGGTTAATGATGTGCGAAATTTCATGCGCAATAACGCCCTGCAGCTCATCGCGGTTAAGTTTCGACAGCAGGCCGGTTGTCACAGCAATCGCGCTCCGCTCGGGTTTAATGCCCGTTGCAAACGCATTCGGCGCTGACTCTGGCATGATAAAAATGCGCGGCATCACCGGCAGATTGGCGGCAATTTTAATTTCCTCAACCACATTGAAAAGCTGCGGATGGATATCCGGCGTCACTTCTTTTGCACCGCTGACGGCAAGTAAAATCGAATCACCGGAATAGAAACTCACAAGACTCATCACGAGCCAGACCACAAACGCGACGAGAAGCCCATATAGGCCGCCGCGGGCAGGGTCAAACATCATGCCGATTACATAGCCTAGGAGCAGCAAACACACGGCCATCGCGACGACAAGAATAATCGATTTACGCTGGTTGGATTGGATAAGCTGCCACATGATTATTCAGTTGTAAGTGGTAAGGGCCAAGTGGTAAGTATAAAAACTACTTTTGAAAATTAACCCCATCGCTTATCACTTACCACTTACCCCTTAGAACTTAACTGCTGGAGCGCTCTTTTGAGCTTGATCGCCAATTTCAAAAGATTGCTCAGCTTTAAAATTAAAAAACCCCGCGACCAAATTGGAGGGGAACATTTGGATTTTATTATTATAGAAGAGCACTTGGTCGTTGTAATTTTGCCGGGCAAATGCGATTTTATTCTCCGTTGATGTCAATTCTTCCTGAAGCGAAAGAAAATTCTGGTTCGCCTTCAGCTGCGGATAATTCTCGACTGTCAGCAGAAACTTGCTGATTGCGCCGCTCAAAACGCCTTCGGCCTTTGATTTTGCCGCAACCCCTTCGGCGCCCATCGCCTGTGCGCGGGCATTGGTCACATTTTCAAGCGTTTGGCGCTCATGCTGCATAAACCCTTTTGCGGTCTCAACCAAATTCGGAATCAAATCGTAACGGCGCTTGAGCTGCACATCGATTTGCGACCAGGCATTCTTCACCTGATTTTTCATTCCGATCAGCGCGTTGAAAATTCCGATCACGGACAAGGCCACCACAACGATAACTCCGAGCACAATCCACAAAGCTTCCATGAGTCCTCCTTTTGTCAGCGTTAAGTGTTAAGGGGTAAGCGTTAAGTTGATTGAATAACTTAACGCCTAACGCTTATCGCTTACCGCTATGTGCAAATATTTCCTGCAAAAGCTTAAGCACTTCTGAATTTCCGTTAAGGTCATTCAGCCGGATTACTTTTTCAAGCTCTCCTTTATCGAACCAGATGCCATGATTCAAGCGGCACAAATCAAGCAGAATGTCTTCATCCTTTTTGTAATGCACTTCTTCCATTTTCTTGGAGCAAATCGGACAACTTTTTTTAGTATTCTCACGCAAACCGCTTGAGCGAAAAGTTTCGAATAATTGATTCTTGCTCTCGGAATCGCCCAGCAAAAGCTCGAGTTCCCCCGAGTCTAGCCAAACGCCGCCGCAGGCAACGCAATGGTCGACTTCTATTTTTTGAAGTTCGATGGCAATCATCGGGTCTTTACAAGCAGGACAATTCATTGGGGAAAGTCTAGGTTATAAATATTTTTCTTCGTAAATCTTAACCAATGCGAAGAATAATGACAAAACCACGGGAGCGATAAAAATACCGACGAGGCCGTAAACTTTGATGCCGCCTAAGATTCCGAAAAACAGAAGAAAATACGGAAGTTTTGTCTTTTCGCCGATCAACGCCGGTTTCATAATATTATCGATAATACTGATAACGCCGACGCCGAAGACAAACAAAATCCCGGCCCTCATGTTCTCGCCTTGAATCACCAAATAGGCCGCAAGCGGCAGCCAAACGGCCGATGCGCCCAGAATCGGAATCATAGAAGTAAAAAACGTGAGCGCAGCGAAAAAAAGCGGCAGCCGGATCCCAAGAATCCAAAAAATAACGCCGGCAATCGAAGCCTGTACAATCGCGGTCAGCAGCTGGCCTCGAATCACGGCAGCGAATGTTTCATTAATTTGCCCAAAGATGCTTTTTTTACTGGATTTTTCAAGCGGCGCGATTTGATAAATAAACTCATAAACCTTTTCGCCGTCTTTAAAAAGCACAAACGCAAGCACGAATGTCAGCAAGACATTCAAAATAACCAGAAAAATGTTTCTTGTAACAACGCTTCCCTGCAGCAGGGCATAATTTCCAACTGACCTTGCGGCATCCAAAAACCACTCGCTCAGGCTTTTTTCAATCGGTTCGAATTGAAAAACGCCGAGTGTCAACCTCTGAAAAACGGTGTTCGTTTTGACTTGCTCCACCAATTCGTTTAAACGGCCTTCGCGCACATAATCAGAGGCCGATTGATAAAGCTCGATCGCCTGCCCGGAAATATTGTAAGCAATCAAAATAGTGGTCGGAACAATGATGAGGAAAAGCGCCAATGTCATCAATACAGACGCAATAATCGGCTTGTTTTTGACTGCTTTCAGCAATTTGGTGTAAAGCGGATAGCAAGCAAAAACCAAAATGGATGCCCAGAAAATCGCGCGAACAAACGGCGCGAAAATGTGGAAAATCTGATACACGACAAATACGAGCAGTGCGATGAAGAATATTGAGATAAATTGGTCTCTAGTCATGACGGTAATTTTACCAATTAATACGGCAGGAAGGTACAAAAAATGAAGGAAGGCGGGAAACAGGGGCAGCCCCAAATGTTTTAATGATAATTGGGACTGCCCTGAATTTAAGTCGCTTAACCGCGATCACTGGTTGAATGGCCGGCACTTAGCCCTGCCCAAGAAGGATCTAATTTTAAAACAAACCCCTCATACCCGCTCGGCAAATAAAGAATGCCGCCTAGCACCACCGGAAATATAAAATAACCCCCCAACACAAGAGCCCCCCTGGAATCCAGCGCAGCACAAGTCGCGGCGCTTGTGATACTCCGGCCCGGATAACTTCCGTTGGTAGGAAATACGATCAGCCGCTGGTAAACACCTTCCGGGCTGATTTGAACCGCATAAATATCATGGGTAGTTCCCGCGTCTCGATAAACGCCGTTGCCCGAAGGATCAAAATCTATTAATTTCCAAAACCCGCCCGCGATAATAACATTTCCGTCTGGGTCTACCGTCAACTGATTCGCGCCTCGATCATCCGATTCTCCGCTCAGCACTTTTGTCCAAGCGTAGGATCCGTCAAACTTCATTTTCGTAAGGAAAAGATCATAATTGCCTTTCGGCTCTAAGTAATCACTTCCTTCAAAATGCGGGTTAAAATCTATTTGAAGAGATGAAAAGGCGCCCAAAATAAATAAATCTCCATCGATTCCGGTTGCGATATCGGTCACTTCTTCTATCTCATTACCGCCAATGGAATAGGTGAATTCAAAATTCCCTTCTTTATCCAACTTGCTGACAAACACATCGGTTTGCTCATGTGATGCGAGCAAATAAACTCCGCTGGGCGACGGGTCAAAATCAACCGTTCCATTAAAAGTTCCCGTGTAATAAACATTTTGATCATAATCAACCGTTACGGCTTCGATCCAATCCAAACCGGTGCCGCCAACGGTTTTTGTCCAGTCGTAAGAACCGTCCGGCTTTAATTTCATGACATATCCGTCATACAAACCGTTTGAAAAATGAATATCAACGCCGTCACTGGGATCAAAATCAATCGGGTTTTCCGGCGACGAAGTAAACCAGCCCGATACATAAATATTTCCTTCATCATCTACAAAAAGATCTCGGACACTTTCCAGTCCCAGCGGACTGCCGAATGTGCGCACCCACTCCAAAGATCCATCCGGAAAAAATTTGACGATAAAATTGTCGTTAGAAACCCCTCCGTTTGAAGTCATTAGATATTCCCTGACATCCGGATCAAAATCAAATGTTCCGGAAAAACTCCCGACACCGATAATGTGATTCTCATGATCAATAAAAATCTTGGAGATGATGCCGGTTCCTTCAAATGTTTTGGTCCATCCATATGACCTATCAGAATGAAGTTTGGTCAGAAAAGGCGTATTGTTTCCATCTCGTTCGTCATATCCGGGCCCCGGATTAAAATCAACGAGAGAATCAAATTGTCCGGCTGCCACGATATCATCGTTAGAATCAACCGCCACACTCCAAACTTGTTCTCGTGATCCTTCGGAGAATCCTCTGATGACGCTAGCCCATTCCACCACTGAAAGTGACGCATGCGACACATTGAACATTCTCTCGATCGCCAAGGAGCTCGCCGGATCAAAAAGCAAAATTGAAAAAACCATAAACCAACTTGTTATTTTGACAGCCAAATCTTTTTTCTGCTTACTGCTTTGCATAATCAATATCCTTTAACCTTTCTTCTAAATGTTACTGGGGTCGGTTCTTGAAAATTGAACGGTCTTCAAAATTCAAGAACTGACCCCAATGATTCATTAACGCGCTCTAAACTTCGATTGATCCAACACTCATCACCCTCCCAAAAAACGGAAGCGCACCGATATCCGAACGGCTTCCATCCGGATCGCGAGGTGAAACCGGGTCACCCGCATTGATCATAGGCGATGCTCTCCGTAAGTGATAATTTCCGGCTGCTGGATTTACAAACAACGGATCAACGTTTAAATTGGTGCTTTGATCTCCTACAAAATTAAAAACACCTTGTATATCAACAGCGGTATTTCCATAGTTATCATTGTATTCATACAAAGTCTTGACTATGGCGTTCGGCGCGGAATGATTTTCCATTCCGATGAAGTTTCTCGAAATGATATTGTTGATTAAAGTTAGATGATGGGTTTGCGGTCCTGGTAATTGTGCAAACACGCCCACAAAACTATTATCAACAATGGTGTTATTGACCAAAAACGCCTTCAATTCGTTGGCGTGATAAAACGTAGCGCCGATGCCTGTATTATGATCGATTACTGAGCGCTGAATTGTCACGTTAGGGCTTCCTTCTACAACAACATTGCCCCGAACGCTCGTGACAACAACCCCCTCTTGATTCCCTGTCAATCTTAAGCGATCAAGTACTACATTCTGATTCACAACCGTCACGCCCCAATTCGCGTTCGTGATTTTCAAATCCTGAATGCTGGTCACGCCACCGTCTACTTGATTTCCATCTTGATCTGTAAAATCAACAACTACGCTGCCTTGAATCACCGTTTTTTCCATGCCGGCACCGGAAATGGTCAGATTTTTCAGGTCAGTGCGGCCTTGCCCAATCGTGATATTTTCTGCGTAAGTACCTTCGCTAACCCAAATCATGCAGCCATCGCCAGAGGCTTGATTAATAGCCGCTTGGATGGACTCGCCTGCATGGACTTTGATCAAACAAGGATTTGAGGATGGCGGGACAGTGCGAATGTCAAAATTTGTTCCCGAAGCGTTATAGGTGTAGCCAACGCCAAAAGTCACTTTTTTGACACGTGTTAGGTCAACAGCGGAAAAATTGGTTGTTGGAACCGACCAATATTGCTCCGTTGAGTCGCTCACAGACAACAATGAAACGCCCGAAGACGCTCCACTGCTATCTTCCAAACTCATCCCCAAAACCGGCCCATAGGTGGTATAAATTCCACCTTTAAGACCGACTACGAGTGACGTAAGGTAACTCATGTCGTACGTTTCCACTTCCGGAGTATCCGGATTATCGAACGTCCATCCGCCGCTAATGGAATAAATAAAATTACCGCCCGGCGGGGTCACGCGGACAATGTCTCCAACAAGTTGTGCTTGTGCTCCGTCGTTTGGTGAAGAATATGCAAACAGCCAGCTTGAACGCGGAATATTCACATACGCCGCGGTCAGACCCGGCGACGGTGAAATTGAACCGTCTGCAAATGCCGCTCCTGCTATTGAAAAAGTTGCTATCATTAACATTAATATCGTTTTTATCGTTTTCATTTTTTATTCCTCCTATTTTCCCGCTGCCGCAATTGTTTTTATTTTGCCGGATTATTCAGGTCGATTCTTGAATTTTGAATGCCGTTCAATTTTCAAGAACTGACCCCAATTACTCACTGATTTTTATCATCATTTGGTACAAAATCTATCGCAAGCGGCTCAGGTCCTCTAGCAGTAAACCAAGCGGTGATTTGAGTATCTCGATTGAAGCCAATAATCACCGGATTCCGAGCCCCCATTAAATCTCCACTCCAACGCTCAAAATCCCATCTTGCATTTTCCCGAACCGCTCTTAACAACACTGCTTCTCCTCTTCCATAAGTTGAGAGATCGGGCTGTCTGACAACTGCTCCTCTTCCGACCACATTAATATTCAAGGAATATCGTGGTCTTAACTGAAGAATAAAAGCAGATTCAAAATAAGTGCGAGTTAAACCCCAAACAATTCCTGGGCCAGGGTCAAAATCAACCTGATAACGGAAAAAGCCAACCAAGATTGCATTTTGATCTCTGTCCGTTGCCAAACCGGATCCTAGATGATGATTCGTGGGAGCGCTGCCAAACGGGCCTGAATCATACCCCATATTGACTGCCCATCCATAACTTCCGTCTGTATAAATTTTGACTGCATAAATGTCCGTAGAGGCGATAGCGGTGTGAAAATCAGTTCCGTTGGTTGGATCAAAATCAATTGTCCCACCAAAACTACCGGTCAAATAAACATTGCCCTCTGAATCCAAGTGCATATAGTAAGGACGATTCAATACCGGCGCTCCTATGGTTTTAGTCCATTGGTAAGAATGATCAGCCGTGACTTTCGTTATGAAAATATCACCGCAGACGTTGGGAGCGCATATATTCACGGCTTCGTGAAAATCTTCGCCCGCTGTTGGATCAAAATCAACACGGTCATTAAAAGAGCCTGTTAAATATAGGTTATCCTGGGAATCGATTCGAACTGCCGTCGGCCGTTCTCGCAGAGAGCCACCAAAAATCAACGTGGAAATATAAGCTCCATTGGGTGAAAATTTGGTCAGGTAAATATCCCGCTCGCCGTTAGAGGTGCGGATATCTTCGTTTTCAGTAGGATCAAAATCAACCTGACCTTGGAATATGCCCATAGCATAAATTTCTCTCGAACGATTAATCGCCACACTTTTCCCCGCCATCAAACCGTTCGGGAACCCGTCAAAGGTATGTGTCCATTCATACGATCCATTGTTGCCAAGTTTCGTTATAAAACCGCCCACACTGCTTTGAAGCAGATGAGTATCGGTTCCTTCATAAGTAGGATCAAAATCGACAGCTGGTGAAGTAAAAAATCCGGTGAGCACCAAACTACCTGTTGCGTCAAGAGCAAGGTCAAGAGGGATGTCGTCTCTTTCGCCGCCCATCGTAACAGTATATTGATAGGAGCCATCATTCGAAAGTTTTGTAATAAAAATATCACGCCCTCCCTTAGACTCATGAATGTCAGTGTCTTCAGAAGGATCGAAATCGGACGAACCTACAAAGTAGCCTGCAATAATAATGTTATTGTCTTGATCGATGACAAGATGACTGTAGGGATCAACCCCCAAAAAAGACGAGAAAGAGAGAGTAGAATAATCTCCACCTATCGCTTTTGTCCAAACATGGTCTCCGTTTTGCCGGTACTTGGTTATAAAAATATTATAGAAGCTATTGGTGGAAGTTAACAAAACAGGCGGATTTTGTCCGGGATTGAAATTCATCGTTCCATGGAAGTGTCCGATCACGATAACATTCCCCTCAGAGTCAACTGCGACTTTATGAGCAGTTGAAGTATGTGCATCCTGTAAATTTTGAACGGTTCGGAGCCAATCAAAAGTTGGAGTTTCTGCAAATAACAGCGGTGGAAAACCCATCAATGCAAGTGCAATCACTAGGCAACGACTATTTTTTACAAGTTTGGTATTTCCTAGATACAAAGTTAACCACGCTACGGCAGTATTTACTTTCATAGTATTCACTTTTTATTCCTCCTCTATCGATACGAGACTTCTTTGAGTCTCGAGAGATGGCACTCGCACATCATGTGTGAGTGTTCGTCTTTCTCCGCCGGATTGTTTTGAATCCGGGACAGTCCCGATTGTTGGTTTAAACTTTATTTTTATGACTTACCTACCGCAACATCCGTCGATTGAACAGGTATCGGACCGCCAGTTACCACAATTCGTTTTTTTGTCCAGCCGTTCGAATAATTGCCAAATTGATCGGTCGAAGTGACTATACTCCAAACATCGTAATCGCCGGTTGTCAGTACGACTTTTGCGGTATAGATCGTATATTTTCCGCCGCGTGAAAAGGCACTATCAACAATGCCGTAATCCTGAAAAACAGGATTCGCAGGTTCGCTGGCAGGCGTGATACCGAAAGCAAACTCAATGTTGTCTACCCTAGCTGAGGAAGACGTATTCGTGAAATCAAGGTTAACCACGATTTGCCTGCCTCCCCGAAACTGATTGCCTCCCGCGTCGAGCTCCAAAATAAAAGGCGGTTCTGCGTCCGCAACTCCACTCACCGCATTTTGAGGTACGTTGCCATAATCAGCTAATGGCTTTTGAGCAAATGCTGGTCCGGAAATCGTCAATATCCCTAGTACCAATAATATGAGGTTTATCATTCTCATTTTGATTCTCCTCCTATCGAGACGGGGCTATCCTTAAGCCCCGCGAGATGGCACTCGCGCATTTGCGCAAGTGTTCGTTGTTCGCTGCCGGATGTTAAATCAAAAAAGGTAAACGCCGGGACGAACTCCCCGGCTTCCGTCACCCGCCGGCAGACAGGCTCCAGAAGGCCAGAGAGGACGCTGCAGACTAGCTGCGCGGATTCGACCGATACGGCTCGGTGCCAGTTGGTTAAGCGGCGGGTGGCCGCTCGTTTGTCTGGCACCGCGCGGGTGGCGCGGTGTCCTGAGCGCTTCGATTGAAATCACACCTTCGCCCTGGCGTTTATAAACGGTGTTGAATTTTTGGATGCCTGAGAACAAATCGGAAAAGACGGCGGAAAGAGAAGATTTTTGAGTCGGGTCTAAGCGGGAGTAGCAGAACTTTAAGCTATTGGTTTTCATGTTAAATCCCTCTCTATCCAGCCCAGAGAGTCGCTTAATTCTGCCGGCAATTCGAGCGGCTCATCAAGTGCCATTTGAATTGCGACCTGCATTGTACTGATTTCGGCACTGCAAGTCACTGTTTAATTTATCTATCTGCCGAAATACCGGATATATGGATTAATTTCATATATCTACGGTTAATTTAACACTATGACAGGTACTTGTCAAGTACTTTTATAAGTTTTTTATAACTATTTAAATTAGTTACTGTTTTTTACCTGTAATTTCTAAGCCAAAAATCACGTAAATTTTGTGAAATCTACCTTGCGAATAAGAGTTGCAACTTCGGGGTTTGACATCAAAATCTGCATCTTTGGATGTGCCATCACCTTCGCAGGATCCTTTGATTTAATCACATCCTGAAACGCCGGATCCTTAAAAACTTCCTGAACTTTCGGATGTGAAATAAATGCCCGAAAGTCCGGGTCCTGCATCATCTTCATCATCACTTTGATTTGGTCGAACATAGTTACCTCCAAACTAAGAAAACAGAGGACAGATAACAGAAGACAGAATTATAATCGAGTTAGTTACGTTGACATCTGGCATCTGATTTCTGACTTCTGAGATTGTATATGAAGCGTCACATAGTATCAAAAATATTTTTCATTTCCCTATTAGCAGGGTTCGTAGCCTGCTTTGCCCTGGGATTTCATCAGGAATTACTGAGGAAAGCCCTCGAATCTATGATTGATTATTCAGCAAGGGAATTTTCAGCCGGCGAAACAAAAATCGAGAAAGCATTTTTAGATCGAAACTTAAAACTTAAAATTGAGAATTTAAAATTTATCCTATCATCTGATAGCGGGCCGATTCCGATTACGATTCGAAATATAGATTCAAAAAATCCCGTTTACCATGTTTTAAAACCAAACGGTTTAGATTTTGAATTCCGCGGTGCTCATTTCGACGGCTCGAGCCATATCGGAATTGACGGACAGGCGAAAATTCGCGAATTTCCGAAGTGGCTATTAACAATTCATCTGAATGTGATTGACATCGGTCTCGAGGAACTTGTTTGGCTCAATGCCGACAATTTGAAGGGATCAACCGGAAAACTGAGCGGCATCGTACAGGCCGGAACGGATTACAAAGGCAGCACTAATTTAGAAGTAGTTCTCGCAGTCAAGGATCCCGGCGGGTTTTTGCAGGGCAAATTCTTTGGGCTCCTCAGGCCTTACTTGCCGACACAGGCTTCCAAGGAAGCTGCTTTTCAGCTGGCATCTTTAAACGGGCTTGTGCGGTATAAAACTGCGGAACTTCATTTAAATACGATTCGGTCGAATCAATTAAAGGTGATTTTAAAAATGCTGGTTCCGGATTATAATCTAAACCTTAATATCAATATGCTGATTCGTCTGGATGAGCAAAATTCGTTTACCGACTTGGCTCAACTAATGGGAATCGTTAAAGCCTCATGAAAAAATATTTTCTGATTTCTGCAGTGCTGATTTTGATAACGGGCTGCACGGTCAAAACCGTCGGCGATCCGAACCGTCCTATTACCATTAACGCCAACATCACAGTCGATATCCGCGGACTTAAAAATACAGCTACCAACATCGAAGATATGGTCGCCGGGAGGTAACAATCATGAAAAAAATAATTGCGCTTTCAATCATTGGTCTTCTCATGCTGGCATCTTCGGCATCGGCAGAAAATTATGACATCAAAGAAATGACGCCGGAAGTCCGGAATGCACTCGATGCACGAAAAGCGCGGTTTGGGGAACTCCAGAGCTTGAAAGCACAAGGCATCATCGGCGAAAATAACGGCGGGCTGGTTGAAATCCGGAAACCTTCTCCGGTTGGTTCGGGAATTGCGCAGGAAGAAAACGCCGACCGCATGGTGATTTACAACGCCATCGTCAGCCAGAATCAGCTTGGCTCAGGCGGCCTGGCAAAAGTTCAAACTGTTTTTGCGGAAGTGCAGCGCGAGAATGCCCGCTCCGGTGATCTCATTCAGCTTCCGAACGGACAGTGGTCGCAGAAATAGCGCGCGCCGCGACGGTTCCGCTCGACCACGCCCACTGAAAATTAAATCCGCCGATCCGGCCATCCACATCTAAAATCTCGCCGGCGAAGAAAAGCCCTTTTTGAAGTTTTGACTCCAGCGTTTTTGAATCTACTTCATCGAGATTGATGCCGCCTGCCGTTACTTCTGCCTTTTGATACCCATAAACCCCGGTTATGGAAAGATGCGATGAAAATATGGTTTTGATCAGCGATGCCCGGTTTTCCCTGGTTAATTGATTCAATTTGACTGATTCTGGAATACCGGCCTTTTTTATGATGACATCCGCGAAGCGGTCTGGAAAATTTTCAGAAAGAAAATTCCTGAACAGCTTTGCGGGATTTGATTTTGCCGCTTCCATAAGTTTGTTTTCGAAATCATCCTCTTTGATTTCCGGCAGAAAATTAGCGGTCAGCTTGGCTGATTTTTGATTCCGAACCCAATAGCGGCTGATATTCAATGCCGACGGACCGCTGAAACCAAAATGCGTAAATAAAAAGGAATCCCGGAAGGTTTTATGTTTCTTTGCGTTCAGCCAAAGCGTAAGTTCTGCGTTGAGCGTTATACCCGACAGGCTTTTCCAATTCCGGTCATCGGTTAAAAGCGGCGTTAATGCCGGCGTGGTTTCAATGAGCGTGTGCCCGAACGATTTTGCGATTTCATAACCCGTGCCGTCGCTTCCGCTTGAAGGATACGAAAGCCCGCCGGTGCATAAAACAATGTTTTTAGCTTGATAAGAAAATTTAGGCCCTGAAATTGTGAAATAGCCGGAATTAAATTTTGCGGCGGTAATTTTCTGGCCGGCTTTGAGCTCAATGCCGAGGCGTTTTGCTTCCTTTAATAATGCGTCTAAAACGGTTTTCGCGGAGTGGGTTTCCGGGAAATATTTTCCGCCGAGTTCCAAAACCAATTTGACATTGAGATCATCAAAAAACCGGATGGCTTTTTCGGATGTAAATGCACTCAAAACATGCTTCACAAAGCGCAGGTTTTCGCTCTCGTAATCATTTTCGCTGACCCGGTCGTTTGTCACGTTACAGCGCGTGCCGCCCGACATTAAAATTTTGGCGCCGATTTTTTCTTTCCCGTCCAGCAGCAGAACTTTCAATCCCTCGCGCTGAGCGGTAATCGCCGCCATCAAACCCGCGGCGCCCGCGCCGATCACCGCAACATCCCAAACCGTTCCGTTCATTTCGGCCGGCTCTCCGACCAAGCTTTCAAGTGTTCGCGAGCTTCTTCAACTTTGCCAATATCCGTAAGATCAGCCGCTAAATTTTGATGTGCTTCGGCAAAATCGGGATTGCTCCGGATTGCTTCTTTAAAATGGCGTATCGCCAGATCCTTTTTGCCGGTTTGTGAATACACATTAGCCAAATTATAGTGGGCCTTTGCATAATCCGGGTCCAGTTGAATTGCTTTTTGATAATAAGAAACTGCGTCACCGATTTTTCCCTGCTCATAGAAAATGTTGGCGAGATTAAAATAAGGCTTCGGGCTTTCCGGATTGATTTTCATCGCAATTTCATACTGCCGGACAGCGCCGCTAAAATCTCCTTTTCGGTAAAGCACGTTTCCCAAATTATTCACCATCATTAAATTATTTTCCGCATTCTTGATTGAATGCCGGAAAATGCTTTCGCTGTCCTTCCAATAACCCGCCTGCTTAAATGATAATCCGCCGAGAATCAATAAAAGCGCGATGCCGGCAGTGATAACCGGAATTTTAGCGGCTGTGAACCTGCCTGTCATATCCGCAGCGGCCCAAATCACCATGAAAATAAGGCCGATCAGCGGCAAATACAAAAACCGGTCGGCCGGCGTACTGATCACAGAAGACGGCAAAAGAAAAATCAAAAACCACAGCCAGCCGGTTAATAAATAAGGAAAGCGGTTTCTGAGCCGGTACGTTATCAGCGTTACCGCCGCAATCGTCAAAAATATTGGGAAAGCTTTCGCCGTTACAACCATCATTTCAGTTGGGGGGCTCAAGAGGCCTAAACCGAGAGGATAAAAAAACCGCTTCAAACACCAGCCATAATTGATGACAGCGTTATAAATCACCGTTGAGAACGGCGCATAACTGACTGCTTTCACGGGCCCCAAAATCGGCATCAAAGCGGATGCAGCGCCGATCGCAATCAAAGGCAGCTTATCGGCCATGCTCCTGCGATTCAAAAAACGCCGATCAATCAAAATCAAAATGAACGGCAGCACGGCTAAAACCGGCTTTGATAAAAGGCCCAAAATAAAAAATACATAAACCGGGATAAATGATTTCCGCGTTTGCGCATATTCCAAATAAGCGCCGATGGCCAGAAGTCCGAAGAACGTGCTGAGCAGGTCTTTGCGCGCCGTAATCCATGAAACCGTTTCGGCCTGCACCGGATGAAGCACAAAGAAAAGCGCAAGCAGCAAACTCCGCCAAAATCCGCCGCTCATCCAATAGAACAAATAGAAAACGAGGCATGCATTGGCAATATGAAACGCGGCGTTCATCATGTGATGACCGCCCGGTTGAAGACCAAAAAGCGAGATATCAATCATGCGCGAAATGAACGTGACGGGCTGCCAATAATCGGCATTCTCGGAATCAAACAAAAGATCTGCCGAAAAGCTCCACTTGAGCCCTTCAGCCGTCAGGCCGTTTCGAATGTGCGGATTTTGAAAAACGTAATCGGTATCGTCGAAATGGATAAAGTCAAAACGAAGTGTTTGTGAATAAATCGCAAGAACGGAAATGGCGATGAGGAAAAACGCTAGGAAAAGCCGTTTGGCGTTGCGGGTAAATTCCATGAAGCCGGAAGAATATTACGAACTGGAGCTCAGGCGCCGGCTGGTTTCGTATTCCGAAATCAGGTCATTTAATCTTGAATTCATTTCAAGATTGCGCCCGGAAACTTTCTCAAGCGCCATTGATGGAACCGAGGCTTTCGGAAGCGGCGCTATCTCATGAAAATCGCGGGATATCTCAAGCTTTGGAATCGAAAAATGGTTTGCCACCATCGCGTAAGCAGAGCCATTCAAAATCAGCAAGCCGACCAGTAATGCGGTTTTGATTTTCATGACCGGAAACTCCTATTTTGATGGATAATCCAGTTTGATTGAAATATCGGCAAAAAAGAATTTTTTTGAAATTAAAAACTCCGCTTATTTTTCAAGAATGCAATCAGCATCAACGTTAATTTTCCGACCAGCCAAATCGAAAATAAAATGAGCGCAAGCCCGATCACCCACCGAAGGAAAAATCCGAGCAAAAGCAAAAACGGGATTAATAAAACACCGAGCCCGGATAAAATCACGATCAAAGCTAAAACCAATAATCCGACCAAAAATTCGCGCATAAAACCCTCACAAATGTAATTTTGATTATAAGCCCGGAGTTACCCTAAAAACAACGGCCGGAACACCTAAAACCATTAATAAAAACTTATTTTTTGACAGGAAACGACGATATCTGGCATGTAGGGCAGTAAATTCTGAACGAAGGGAGAACACACATGAAAAAATGTCCGGTTTGTAAAGCTGTCGCTATCCTCGCGGGTATCGGCGCTTTAAATTGGATTTTCGTGGTGTATTTTAATACAGATCTGGTTTCGAACATCTTCGGCAACATGACAACACTGGCGAAGATTGTTTATACGGTGGTCGGAGTTTCGGGCGCGCTGGTGATTTTAGGAATTTTTGGAATGTGCCCGTGTACGAAGAAAGAATGTAAATAACTACTTTTCCGTCATTCTGAGCGGAGCGAAGAATCTAGGTCTTAGATCCTTCACTTCGTTCAGGATGACGCCTATCGCGTCATTTCGCCAATAAAATCCTAGCGTCTAAAACCGCGCATCCTTTTCCCTGTTCGTAAGCAAAGAGCGGATTAATATCAAGTTCCTCGATTTCGGGGCACTCGACGGCAAGCTGGGAAAGCCGGAGGATTGAATCCGCGATTTTTTTGATATCAGCAGGCCTTTCACCCCTAACACCTTCTAATATTTTATAGCTCTTTATCGAGCGAATCATATTGTGTGCGCCGAGTTCACGGATTGGTGCAATCCGGAATGTGACATCCTTCATGACTTCCACATAAGTTCCGCCAAGCCCGAACATCAAAATCGGCCCGAATTGCGGGTCACGTTTCAAACCTAAAATCACTTCACGTCCCTTCTTCGCCATTTTCTGAACCATAATTCCTTGAATTTTGGCGCCTGGTTTTTTACGGCGCACATCGGATAAAAGCTCTTTCGCCGCTTTTTCAACTTCGTTTTTAGAATTCAAATTGACTTTTACGCCGCCGACATCGACTTTGTGCAAAATATCGGGAGAACTAATTTTAATCACAACCGGGAAACCCATTTTATCGGCGGTTTTAACAACGTCCGATGGAGTTTTGCAAAGCGCGGTCGGTAGAACCGGAAAACCGTAGGCTTTCAAAAGTTCAAAGGTTTCAAGATCGGGCAGCTTCCCCTTCTTTTTTGCGAGAATTGATTTTACTTTTTTGCGGTTTACTTTGAACTTTTTATATTTGGTGCGCGGCCGCTTTAGCCAGGCCGTGTAACGCGACATCACAGCCAAAGTCCGCGCGGCGGATTCGGGAAACCGGTAATGCGGCACTTTCCATTTCTCAAGAATGGCAACACCGGCCGATACGTCCACAATACCCATGAAACACGCTAGAATTGGTTTTGAACTTTTCTTCGCGATTTTTCCGATTGTCACGGCAATCTCTTCGATATCCGTCATTGCCTGCGGTGTCAAAATCACGATCACACCGTCCACATTTTTATCTCTGAGCGTCAATTTTAGCGCCGCTTCATAACGGTCATGCTTGGCGTCTCCTAAAATATCAATCGGGTTCGACACGCTTGCGGCGGCAGGCAAAAATTTCCGGAGTTCTGATTTTGTTTTATCAGACACTTGTGTCATCTCGAGCCCGTATTTCACGCATGCATCCGTTGCCATAATTCCGGGCCCGCCGGCGTTTGTCACAATCGCGACACGGTTGCCTTTCGGTAATTCACCCGCGCCAAAAGCCTTTGCATAATCAAAAAGCTGATCGATAGAATCGACACGTAAAATACCGGCTTGTGCAAAAATCGCGGTGTAGAGTTCGTCAGACCCGGCCAGAGACCCCGTATGAGATGATGCTGCCTTCGCGCCTTGCAATGTCCTGCCTGATTTGATGGCGAGAATCGGTTTTAAGAAATCCTGTTCACCGGTAATATTTCTTGCAAGGTTGATGACATCGCGCGCGTTCGATAAATCTTCCAAGTAAATCAAAATAACATCTGTCTGCGGGTCACGGCTTAGATATTCCAAAAGTTCGAGTTCCGTCACGACCGCTTTGTTTCCGGTGCTGATGAATTTAGAAAACCCGATGTTCGCACCTTTCGCATAATCCAAAACAGCGGTGCCGAGCGCGCCGCTTTGCGAAATAAACGCGATATTGCCGCGCTTTGACATCGTGCGCGCGAAGCTCGCATTCAGCATTACGGCAGAATCACTGTTCAGAAGCCCAAGACAATTGGGGCCGACAAAGGGAATTTTATGCTTCAATGAAAGTCTTTTTAATTCTTGCTCGAGCAGCATACCGTCTTTGCCTGTTTCTTTGAAACCGGCGGAGATGATAATGGCGCCTTTGATCTTCTTTTTGATACATTCCTTGAATGCCCGGATAGTGACTGCCGCGGGAACTACCAAAACCGCCAAATCAACCGGATCCGGAATTTCTAAAATGGACGCATAACATTTGACGCCCATGATGCTTTGAGCGCTGGGGTTGATGGGATAGAGAATGCCGGTGTAACCGCTCGTGAGAATATTTTTGAAAACCGCGTGGCCGACCGCTTCTTCGCGGCGTGAGGCTCCGATAACAGCAATGCTTTTCGGGCTGAAAATTGACTCGAGAGAAAATAAACTCATAATGATACCGGCTTATTTTACCAAAATTCATCTTGAATCGGTTTAACATTTTCATTTAATTATTTTGCAAGCGGCATTTACTTCTCGGATTTCCAAATCTTATACACCACGACACCTGCGACAGACAAAATAACAGCCGGCACACCTGCAATTAGAAGAATACTCCAATAAAATCCTGTTAAAAGACCCCCGGAGCCTCCGGAAGCGAGAGAATTTTTGCACATTGCGCAAGGACCCGCCAGTAGCGGCTGCGCGCTAATACCCACAAGTAAAACAGCCAAAATAGTTAAAACACCAGAGTCTTTTTTCATTTTAAGACTTCCAGGTTAAATGGAAAACAAGATCCGGAAATAATCCCAAGACAAAAATAACGCCGAGCAGAACGGGAATAATCGGGAGCAGCCAGGTAAGCCGGCTTTCAAACTTTAAATGCATAAAGTACAGCGCGATGAGAGTTGCTTTGCCGAGTGCGGTGCCGATAATGAAGATGACGAGCGCCGACCTTTCTAAATTAAGCATTACCGCACCTATTTCAAGCAGGGTCAAAAATCCTAACCAGCCAAATATAATAAAATAAGTTTTTGGCGTTGCGTGATTTGTCATAGCAGACACAGAATGGCAAACAAAATGACCCACACGATATCAATAAAATGCCAATAAAGCCCGCTGGATTCCACCCGGCCGCTGAGAACGTCGGTGCGCATTGACTGGCTTCCTGCACGGCACCAAAGATAAACTAAGACAACCACTCCGGAAAGCACGTGGAGCGCGTGAAATCCCGTCAGCATGTAGTAACACGAGCCGAACAAGTTTGTCGAAATCGTAAATCCCTGGTGCCACATATGGTGATAATCATACGCTTTGATTCCTAAAAAAGTTAAACCAAGAAGGATCGTAAAAAATACATATTTCTTGAGTGCAGTCCGGTCGCCTTTTTGCACCGCATCGACACCGAGCGCAAGTGTGAGGCTTGATGTAATCAGCACAAACGTATTAATCCCAAGCAGTGTGGTGTTCAGAAATTCCGCCGGATTGGGCCAGCCAGTGCTTCCAAGCCGGAGCACAATGTAACTTCCAATAAGCCCCGTAAACAGCATGATCTCGGATATCAAGAATACCCACATGCCTAATTTGGTAGTCGAAATAAGAGAAGGTCTTATCGAATCGGGAACCGGAGTGCCCACCTTCAGAACGATGGCCCGCGAGTCGGATTGCGGCAGGAAATCTTCGCCCGTAAGGCCCGGCGTGCTGTATTCATATGGCCCACAATAAACATTCGGGACTTTATCAAAATTATGCTCAGGCGGAGGCGATGAGGTCGTCCAAGCAAGACCTCCGGCGTGCCAGGGATTGCTGGATGCTGATTTTTTCCGGAACAGCGCAAAAACAAAATTAAGGAAAAATAAGAGCTGCGCCGCGACAAGCCCTAGCGCCGCCCAGCCCATAAAAACATTCCAGTGCTGAAGCGGTTTTAAAAACTCATAGGACGTAGCATCCGCAATGCGCCGCATGTGGCCCGCAAGGCCGACCCGCATCATGGAAAAGAAAATAACATTCACAAAAACAAAACTGAGCACAACATGAATCTTGCCGAGCGTTTCGTTTAATTCTTTCCCAAATATCTTCGGAAACCAGAAATAAATAAAAGCAAAAACGCCGAATAAAACGCTCGCCGCAAGCGTAAAATGAAAATGCCCGACCACAAAGTAAGTATCGTGAATGTAAATGTCAAACGTTTGGACCGCATGAAAAAGGCCGGTTAAGCCGCCGATGGCAAACACGAAAACGATTGCCAGCGCGCAAAGCATCGGAACTGTTAAGCGAATCGAGCCCCGCCAAAGTGTTCCGAGCCAATTGAGAAAAAATACTGCCGTCGGAATGCTGATAGAAACTGTCAGAAACATAAACGCTTTTCCGATCAAAGGGTTCATGCCGCTTGTGAACATATGATGACCCCATACGATTCCGCTTAAAATCGCGATCGTGCACATTGAAAAAACAGTCGCTTTATATCCGAACGCGGGCTTTCGCGAAAATACGGAAAGCAGATCACCTACAAGGCCCCAAACAGGCAATATCAATATATAAACTTCGGGATGGCCGAATCCCCAAAATAAATGCTGGTAAAGGAGCACTTGCCCGCCTTCGCGCGGCGCAAGCGGCCCGGCTGTAAGAAATGCGGTTCCAAGCCTGCGGTCAAACAGGATCATAAAAAATGCCGCAGCCACCAGCGGAAGCCAGAGCGTGTTCAGAACCGACGAGAAGAAAAGGCCCCAGGAAGTAAGCGTCATTCTGCCAAAAGTCATTCCGGGCGCCCGCAAATTGATAATAGTTACGATATAATTAATACCGCCTGCCAAAATCGACACAGCATCCAGCGTAAGCCCTAAAATAAAAAGATCCGTACCAAGCCCCGGGTTTGCTTTCAGACTGGAGGAAAGCGGCGGATAAATGGTCCATCCTGTCCCGGCGGCTCCGCCTGGAACAAAAAATGAAGCAATGATCAACACGCTCCCGGCAAATAAACTCCAATACGACACCATATTGAGGCGTGGGAAAGCCATATCCTGTGCACCGACTTCAAGCGGAATAGTGAAATTCCCGAGCGCTCCCAAAATAATCGGCGTAATAGCAAAAAAGACCATGATGCCGCCATGCATCGTAAAAAGCATCGAGTAAAACTCCGGCATCATGATGCCGCCCGATTCTTTAAAGAGCAATTCGCCGATCACGGGAATAGGCTGCCAGGGATATGCAAGCTGCCACCGGATCATAAACGCCATCAATCCACCGATGGCTAAGAAAAATATTCCTGTCATCAAATACTGGACCGCAATAACTTTGTGATCGGTCGAGAAAATATATTTTCGGATGAATGATTGATGCGTCCCGGCGTGACTCATTTTAGCACTCCCCATTCCCAACCCCAATTTTGAGCGCCGGCTTGCTTCCCATTCGGGTCCAAAAGCCATGATTCGAATTCTTGTTGAGTTTGAACCGTCAAACTACCCCTCATTCTGTAATGGCCAAGGCCACAATGTTCCGCGCAAGCGATATCAAACTTTCCGTTTTTCTTTGCGTGGAGTGAAATATGAGTCACCATTCCGGGCAAGGCGTCTTGTTTTACGCGAAAATTGGGAACAAAAAAACTATGAATAACATCTTTGGATTTGAGCGCAATATTAACGCGCCTATTAACCGGAATATGAAGGTCGTTGATAGTCACAATATCATCATCCGTCCCGAATTGACTGTCGGGGCCCGCGTAGCGGATATTCCACGCAAATTGTTCGGGCATAATTTGAACACGGATTGGATCTTCGTGCTCTTTTGATTCGCCCCAAATGGCTTCCCACGCAAAATGATCATGAATCGCAAGGTTCACGTCAATCACAACAAAAACGAGAAGCGCCAGGGAAAGCGTCAGCAGAAACGCCTGCCGGCTATTGCCGTGCGTATAGTAGGCTTTCCGGCCCTCGCGGCTTCGGTACCGCAGGACAAAATAGATTAGAATACCGACTACCAAGAGAAACGTGATACTGGTCAGCCAAAACCCAAGATAAAAAAGCCGGTCAACCCAATATCCGCTTTCCGAGACATCCTGAGGAAACCACGTCATGCAGAATTGCTCCGTTTCGTTTTGCGTAATCTACGGAAAATCCCTTAAAAATTATGTGACGCCCGTCACTGGCATCAGCAAGGCTGGTGTAATTTTCGCTTTGCTTCCTCGTGCTGGCGTTCAAACTCTCCTTCAGCCGGAATTTTCATAATTTTCGGAACCGCAAAACACAGCCATCCTGCGCCAACCACAAGCCACATAGCCGCTACAGCCCCAAGCCACGCAAAATAATGCTCCGCCGTAAAATTGGCGGCGATTCTGATTGCGAGCGCTGCGAGCATTCCAAGTCCGACTAATTTGAGGATAAAAATCGGGCGCTGTAATTTTGGCCCTTCCCCGCCATGGCTCAAGACAACCATTGTGCCGATCGTAAATGTCATCAACGCATAACCGCCGATAAAAACAATATGCAGCATGCCGATTCTGTAAGGAATCAATAAGCCCGCAGCCCAGCTTCCGGCAAGAACCATCCACATCGAAATCCATAAAAGCCAACTAAATAATGTTTTGACAACCGGGAAACGCGGTAAGACACGCGTAAAAACCAGTTCGAAAGTAACAACCAATGCCCGTATTAAATAAGCGGTTTGCATTTGATTCATTCCTTCGAGCCAAAAACTTCCGAATAAGATCAATCCGGCCGTCAGATGAATGAAAACTCTGTTCCGCCTGGTTTTTTTGTCCTGAGCCAATTTCCGGACTTCTTCCGGTTTAATCAGCGAAAAATTTCCCATGAGGCGCGGCGCCAAGAAACCGCCGACGCCCACGACCACGGAAAGCAAGAATCCCTGCTCGCTCATAGCTTTACCTGCTTTTGCGAACCACACAGGCCCAATTGAAAACTGGCCGAGCAAAACCATGCTTGAGCCAATAATTCCGTGGACAATTCCAATCCCAATCCAGACAAATTCAGTTGGCGGACTTACATTTCCCTTTTTGTTAATAAAACGAACAACGATAAAACGCGCTAAAAATACTAAGTAAGCAATGAAAGTACTTTCTGATCCGATCCAATTTTCTCGGAATAAGAAACTAATGTTGATAAAGATGAGCAGGATGAATATCAAAACTTCCCTTCCTGTTGCGGTTGGAGCGGAAGCAAATCGAGGAATTGCCGTCATAAGAAAGCCGACAACGAAACACATCATGTAACATTTCATCTGGATCGCGGAATGAAAAAATCCGGAATAACGCTCAGCCCAACCGAGTGCGTAAAAAAGCCAGTGGCTGGCACCGATAGCACCGGCCAACACGCCGAGCGGAAAGAAAATTCTGTAAGGTTCGTTACAAAAAAGATTTCCGAATTTCGAGAGAGAAGATTTCATATTGAATGAGTCCTGATCCGGATTACAGTTTATCAAAAAACATCAAAATACCCATCACGATAAACAAAATGGATCCGGCGTAGCGGAGATGATTCGGTTGAATGTATTTACCAAGTGCTGCGGCGGCAAATACCGAGAAAGTTGTGATCAAAAGATAGGCTAGCACTGATCCAGCCAAAACGGAAAGAGGCTTCATCGATTTTGACGCGAGCCCAATCCCCACCAATTGCGTTTTGTCCGCAATTTCGGCCAGAAATACTGCGGTAAAAGAAGCGATCATAACCTTAAAATCCATTTTCTCTCCTTAATGTTGTATTCGAAATTCAAGCCGGGTCAAGCGCGGATGTTGAAACCAATCCATTTTAAGGCACAGCGCTGTCCAGTGCGCCATGGCAAGGGCTGACCAGGATTTAATAGCATTCTGTAAAAGATTAACGTCAAACTTCATTGTAATTTTCTTATAAAGATCATGCGCATACAGGCGCGCTTCTTCCGATGGCCCCAGGATCTTTGCGCTTAAAAATACAGGAAGTGATTCCAAAATATCCTGTTTATACATCTCCGCGCGTTTTCTTAGAACTTCACTTTTGTCATGAATCAACTTTTGATATCCCAAGAACCAATTCTCCACTGCGCGTACAAGCGATGGTCCGAGCGTTTTAAAGTCGGTGTCGAAACATTTCCGCTGCAGCGCTTGCAATTCTTCGCTCGTTAACGTCGGGTGCTGAACCATCCCGTAAAATCCGGTACATTTCTTATAGTATGCGTCGCGATCCGTTTGAAGATGCGGCACTAACCTATTTTCCTTCTGAATTCGATCATAAAATGGTGTTCCGGGCGTCGGGCCGTAAATCAGGATTTGAGAAAATGTGGGATGGAGATCCATTAATCCCCGGAGTTCCTGCTCGATAATTTCCGGTGTTTGGTAATCAAAACCGATGATCATTGATGCCAAAATATTAATTCCATATTCCCGAAATTCCCGGAAAAGCTCCGCCGGATTCCGGCCCTGTTGTTTTGCATACCCCGAACGTTGGCCTTCATAACCGATCCAAACACCTGTTACACCCATTTCAAGTAACTCTCGGATATCGTATTGTGAAAGCGCCTTGATACTCCCGAACACAAACATAGAAGGCGGCGCTTCGCCTGATGAACGTACCAAATCTAGAAACCTTCGCGCGCGTTTTTGATTAAGCAAAAAATCTTCATCCAACACAGTGAATTTGATTTTTGGATCGTGCCTGCGGTATTTCTGAATCACATGAAAAATATCATCACCTTCCGGTAACAACCGGACGTGTTTGCGTTTGAAAAAGTACGACGTACAGCAAAAATCACAGCCGTTCGGACAGCCAAGGCCCGCGAAAATCATGCCGTTATTGCCCACCGGAAGCGAAAACACCTTGAGGCCGTTTGTGATGACCGGATGATCATACGGCATCGGAAGTTCCGGCTCGCCCAAAGTTCTTCTCAAAAATCCGATTCCTTCTTCTCTGCAAATAAAGTCGCCGTAGGGCTCAAGTTCTTCGTTTGACAGAACTGTTCCGTAGCCGCCCAGAATAATTTTTGAATTTGGCGAGAATTTTCGAACAAGTGCTGACATCCGCTTCATATGATGCAGCGTACTCAAAACAAATGAAATGCCAACAAAGTCGTACTTGTTATTCTTGAGCTCTCGGATAAATTCTTTTTCGGATGGATATTGCAGCACAACCGTCGGTGTTTCAAGATTGTGAGCGATGTATTCGAGTGAAAAGTGATGAATTACGGAGCGCAGCGAGAAAATTCCTTGAGCGCGCGTAACCTGCCCGTGAAGCAACTCGTAGCCTACGGATTCCGAATCGCCGTATTTCGGCCCAAGCGGTTTACAGACGGTGGTTAATAATAATTTTTTCACAATAGTCTCCTTTTAAGGCAGGTCACAGCAAGATGGCTGCTGTTCTGCTAACGTTTTTTTTATTCTTTCAAGAACTCCGCTCACTTCAGATTGTGCGAGCATTTGATCCATGGCCGGATAAAGAATGCCTTCTTCTTTGCTGTTGTGCTGCACTAAAATTTCAAGAAGAGACGCTTCTTCATTTTCAGTATTAGTTTGGCCTGCTTTTACTTTTTTGTGAATATTGTCCAGTTCCTTTTTGATTAAATCATGCTCGAAACGCATCACGGCAGTCGGCCCCGAATCCTTCATACTTGTTTTTTCATCGAAGATAGGGAAAAGCATTTCTTCTTCCCAAACAATGTGGCGCTTGAGTCCAAACATAAATTCTTTAAAACAACTTTTCGCAAAATTAAAATCTTGAGATTTATTTGCTTGAAATTGTTTAAACAAATTATCCAATCTGTTGTGATCTTTTTCAAAAAATTCGGAAATGGTACCCATCTTTCCCATGCATAAACCCCTTTTACTATTAAGCGGTTAGTCTCTTTTCTCGAGAGAAAAATCAGCGGACTTTGATTCGCCTTCGGCTATTGTAATGGATTGAGTTTGTGCTCCCAACTTTCCGTGCCAAACTTCGACGGTATAAGTACCGGCCGGAAGATCCTGAATCGTAAACGAACCGTCCTCACCTGTGACTGCATAATACGGATTGTTGACAACATGCAAATATGCCAGCATCCAGAAATGCACGTCGCATTTGAGCTGAATTCCGATTTCCGGAGACGCGAAAGTTTTCTTGGTGGTCATATTCTGGATCGGCTGCGCAATGTTAAAAACCTTATTAACTGTCGATACCGTACGCACATTATGTAAAAGTGTGTCGCTATTTTTAAACACTACCTCCTGGCCCACCATGGCCACCGAAACATGCGGAGTAAAAATGCATCCGTTTTGATCAATCAAGACCTGTGTCTTCGGCGCTTCGAATTGGCCGGTTGCGCCTTCCTTGACGTAAACGAGCGCATCTTTCAACGTATTATTTGAATTCACCACAATGGTTTCATCCATAGGCGGTTTATCGCCATGCGCAATGGCACACTGCTTTTCCGGGCCAAAATTAACTGGTTTTGGGGCCGGAGCGGTTCCTACAAAATTAACTTTTCCACTCAAAGTTCCGCCGGCGTAAACAGAAAACGGGCAAACGATAACCACTGCCGCAATCAAACAAATTAAAACGATTATTTTTTTCATGGATTGACTCCTCCTTCAGTTTTTGGTTCATTAAACTGTTTTAACAGATCATCAAAACTAAGCACGCGGGCCCTATCTATTTTTTGCGCACTTTCCTTTGTGGCAAACGCCAAAATGCCATACCCCATCGGCGTCCGCTGATCGGCTTCTTTTATATAGAAAGCGTAATGAGCTTTGATCGGCTGTTGTGTTGCATAATCATTCACCCAAATTTCAGCTATGTCATTTCGTGATTGAATAAAATGAAGCATGCAGCCGATGTCATCAAACTTGTGATACATTTCATCCCGCGTCGCCAAACTTGCCGCAAATGGCGCGCTTGAGATAATCATGTGACAATTTCCGCAGCTATCATGTCCATAGCGAATTTTTGGCGGTTTTGTTTCTGCCGACGGAGAACAGCCGACGATTAGCATTGCAATGCCGACGATCAGATAAACAGCCCGTGGGAGAATCATTATTCACCGTATCTTTTCTTAAAAAATAAAAGTGACAATAAAAACGGGGCCGCGGCCCAGATAAATAAAATCCCGCTCAACGCCCATATAAATTGATCGCCCAGTACATCGACGGCGTAGCGCCCGAGTGTGCCTAAAATATCAAGGTCGCCCTGCAAAATTCCAATCACCACGGCTTTGAAAGACTGCGCAGGATTGCTTAAAACAATCCACAATAAATCTCTCGATGACAGATTGAGAGCAACGGTGGTGCCCATAATCCCAAGATCGCTCAGAAAAACAAACAGGAACCAAAGAAAAAGCGAAACACCGATGGCTGTGATCATCTTGAGGCAAAAAACCGAAATAAAAAATCCGATTCCCAAATACACAATTGCTAAAAGAATGGTATAACCCAAAAGCCCCAAATAACTGCTGAGCTGCTCCCAACCGCCATAAATTCCGATTACAATTCCGCTCAACCCAAAACCAACACACAAAGTAGCCGAAAGCGCAACGACTGCGCCAAAATATTTTCCGATAAAAATCTCTCCGAGTGTTACCGGTTGAGCCAAAAGAGCGCGCAAGGTTCCGTGCTCTTTTTCACTGGAAAGGCTGATCGAGCCCAGAAGAAGCCCCATCAACGGAACAATGAGAAGCACCAAATTAATCAGGCTTGCCGTCGTACGCCCAAAACCGGAAATACCCAAATTGCCGAGGCCTGAGACGCCCAAAATGCTGAACGCAAGCGAAAGGCCCGCAAAAATAAGCGAAATTAAAAGAAACCACTTATTTCGCATCGCGTCACGAATTTCTTTTCCCGAGATAATTAAAATATTCATGAATGCCCGCTTCTCTTCTGATTAGTTTCATTTCCCACTTCAAAATCAAGGACTGAAATGCCGGCCTCCTGTAGAACACGAAAGGGTTCCATTTTTTTGTCCGGCGATACATGAATCATAATGCCGGCATGATTCAACTCCGCTTGAAAATTTTTAAATTTTAAGAGTTCAAGCGCTCTTTTTTCGTCTTTCTCCGAAACTGCCAAAAATAAAACTGTCGATCCGCCGAGAAAATGCCTGACAGACTCCGGCAGGCCTTCCGAGATTTTCTCGCCCTGGTCGAGCACGATCACGCGATCCGCCAAACGCCACACTTCTGTCGTTAAATGCGAACAAAGCAGGATGGTCTTGCCTTCGAGTTTAAGCTCTGTGAGAAAACTTAAAAATTCGTGGCGCGCTTTCAGATCGAGATTGCTTGTAGGTTCATCCAAAAAAAGGATTTCAGGGTCAGACAGTAAGGCGATCACCAACGCAAGCTTCTGCTTCATGCCTCCCGAAAGATGATTGACGAACCGGTTTTCAAATTCCGAAAGCCCCCATCGCTTGAGCAGCTCTTTGACTCTTGCCCGAGGAACTCTTTTCAGTGCCGCGTAAAAAGAAACGATTTCGAGAACGGTTTGGTCAATGTAGAGCCTGATTTCCTGCGGAACATACCCGATATGCGAACGCACCAACTTTCCGTTTGTTTTAACATTGTGTCCTAAAACAAATACGTTTCCCTCAAATGAGACCGACCCCAAAAGACAGCGAAGCGCTGTGGTTTTCCCGGCACCATTCGAGCCCCACAAGACCACCGTTTCGCCTTTTTGAATATCAAAATTCAGGTCTTTCAGCGCGTTTTGTTTTCTGAAATTTTTGTTGAGGCCGCTTACATGGATTGCCGCCTTTCGACTCGGTATAAAGTTTGGGATTGGATCAATTGCCTGAGATTCAAGCGAGGATGATTTTATTGACATTAATTGCGCGCTGCCTGCACACAAGTTGAAGGCCGGCATGCGGCGCATCAGAAGTAGAGGAAGAAATAAAAAGAATGAAGCAAAAAGAAACGGCCAAGAAATTTCTCGCTCCATACCCGGAAAAGCCGGCAGAATCGGATGGATGGACGGCAACGGATCCGTAAATTTTGATTTTGGAGAAAAAATAGGAAAAGCAGTATTGGCAAAATCGAGCGCTTGAACTGAAGGATTTAATGCGAAAAATTTGAGCGCACCGTAACGATCCGTTAACCGTTCAAAAAACTTAAAAGCCTGATAGGCCATATCGCCCGCTCCGTCATGATCTCGATCGTAACCCCGGTAATCGCTCCAAAAATTCCCCTGCCATTGGTTCTTCATGAAACCGCCCATGCCGTCAATCGAAACTTGCTCACCGTTATCGATAAAACTATTTTTTGTGAGGGAATTATCCAAAGCTGTTGGCAGCATTTGAATGCCGATATCGTTTAATGCGATCAGATTTTTTTCATAGTGCCCGGACCCGTGATCGATGAAAAAACCCACACGGTTATCCGCCACAATATTTTCTTCAATCGATGAATGTTCCATATCTTTGAAGCCCACTCCGAATCCGCTGGGCCCTCGATTGTGAATGATTTGATTATGCGTCAGCCGAATGTGGGCGCTATACATCAAGTAAATACCGACCGAGTTGTTCTGAAGCCGGTTGTTTTCAACCACGGAATCGTTGCAATACATAAAATGAAGGCCGTATCGGCCTTTTAAAAATTCATTTCCGCGAATGATCAGATTTTTTGAAAACCATAAGACGGCATCCCGTCCGCCAATGGTAACATTGTCCTCGATTGTGACGTTATCGCTATACCAAATCCGGATCAAATCGCCGCGTCTTGCGACATCCAGTATTTTTCCTTCCAAATAATTTTTACGAATAACGCTCTCCGGTGCGCGTTTCAGATCAATGCCAAACAGCACATTTTCAAATCGATTTTGTTCGATACGCGCGCGGGCTCCCGATACCAACAATCCGGCTTGATCCTGCGAAAGAATGTCGCCGCTTCCCCGAATGGTAAATCCTTTGATCTGCACGTCATCAGCATTAACCGTAACGACGGTTCCTTTTTCCTGTCCATCCAGAACCGGAAAATCCTCTCCGATTAAATGAAGAGATTTATCAATTACAAAAGGCCCGGCGTAAACCCCTCCCTTGACAATCACTGTATCGCCGTTTGACGCCGCATGGATTGCTTGTTGAAGATCACGATACGGCCCTTCTTGGGAAACAACCAAATTTTCGGCATACAGCATGGGCTGTGCTAAAAATAAAAAATAGAATATACAACTCACGATCCGGCTTACCACTTTTCTCCTGTTCTGAAACATAAGCCCGAGAATTGAAAGAAACGAGCAAAGCATGTTCAAATAAAATCCAAATTCAAATTGTGCATACGCTTTAAACTGAGCAATTTTCCCTTCTCCGAATACAGGCGGAATAAAAGGCTTGATGGACCGATTCAAAGGTGCCTTGGGATCCAAATTGAGGCCCGAATCACGGAGCCAATAATAAAGATCGGCGGCGAAAAAAATCGGAAATAAAACCGCAGGAAGAATCAGCAAGAAACGAAAACGCCCCTTGTAAAACATTGCAGAAAATAACGAAAGAACAACTACGGCAACACCGGGAATCGCAAATTTTCGCTCAGTCTTTGCGGCATCATCTACATGCCGCATGCCAATGTAGTGATTGAGCGTGTTCAGTTCTTGAATATCGCCCGACAAACGGTTGATATAGATAACCATCGAGAGCCCTTTAGGGTACTGCGGCGCCACCACTTTGATTCGCCAGTATGGAAAGGCAAATGAAAAAAGAATTGCCGCAATACCCGTAAGGAACAAAACTTTTAATAACCACTCTCGACCTCGGGATTGCTCGGTCATTTTATCTTTTATTTACCTTTCTTCTCACGCTGAACGGCCGCAGGCACCGGCTCGACCAGCAAATAACCGGCCATTTCTAAATGAAGAGCGGAGCAAAATTCAAGGCAATAAAATGGAAATACGCCTTCCTTGTCCGCGATGAATTCAATGGTTACTGTCTCGCCCGGCTCAATGCTGGCCGCAATGTTGTAGCCGGCAATGTTGAATCCGTGCGTTGCATCAAGTGTCCGTTCAAGATTGGTGATGTAAAAAATAACTTTCTCCCCTTTCGTGACACGCACACGCTCCGGGTCAAAATGACTCCGGATCGCGGGCATGTAAATTTCAACCTTGCCCGGACTTCTGACCACCTTTCCTTCCATGGCCGCTACCGTGCTTTTCTTCTGCTCTTCGGCATTCCATCCAACTTCGGGATACACCTCCCATGTTCTTAATTTATCCGCTTTAATAATTTGAGCATAGTGCGGCTCGCCGTTGCCAATGGGCATATCGTAGAGAATTTTCAACGAATCGCCGGGACGGCTAATATCCACTAATTGAAGGTTTTGAGCCAGCAGAGGTCCGGTGTTCAAAAATCGGTCAACGGACCACTTATTAAGCGCAACTAAATATTTACCGTCGGGATTTACCGTGTCACCTTCAGCGGCTGCAAGGTGTCCGATATTGTAGTGGACCGGCGTTTTTGATACCAACGTCCACGGTTTTTCGGGCGCCTTAAACTTATCGTCACCCAAAGTCCATCTGGCCACTGCACTATCGAGAAAAAGACTCGTATACGCATAGCCTTTGTTGTCAAATTGAGTGTGTAAAGGACCAAGGCCGAGTTCGACCTGCGCTTTTTTGACAGCGTCGAATCTTAAAATCGGAACACCAAAAGGATCTTTTCCTTCAAAATCCTTTTTCTCAATAGCTGTTTTAATTAAATCAATTCCATAAATCGTGACGTGAGGATCCAGTTTTCCGGCAACCACAATATGCTTTCCGCTCGGCGTCACATCCACACCATGCGGGCTTTTGGGTTCGGCCGCGAAGAAAAGAATGCCGTCCGATATCGCCACATCTAGCGGAATCACGCGCAAACCATTGATCATTTTTGCGCGGCCTTCCTTAACTGTCTTCTCCGCCTGTTTCCAATTAATAATATGGAGATAATCCATATCGCGCTGGGAGGTGCCGGCCTCAAAAGGCGGATTTCCGTCTTCAACACCTCCGGTTGACATTTCGGTATTAAAGGAATTGATGAACGCCCAGCCGTCACTTTCGGCTTTGCCAAAATCAGCAAGGTCCTGCCAATAAGGCGGTAATTCCACTCCGAAAGAATTTTCTATTTCAAGGCGTCCCTTCTCACGGTTAAATTTCCAGAATGTCGCTAAACCGCGGTATGATTTTTGATAATCTTCAATCGGCGCGTAGCCTCCGCCGAGCGGCATTGCAAATTGAGAGCCTTCCAATACATATTCGGTGTTGGACGGAACAAAAGCTGCGCCATGATTGCTGCTCACAACCGGATTTTGCACGATCTGCTTGGTTTCAAAATCCCGAAGATCAATCACACAGAGCCGTCCGTTTGCTTTATCACCAATAAATAAAAACTGTCCGTCATAATCTCCGTTTGTTTCGCTGAGAGCCGGATGATGTGTGTCGGCCCAGGTAAGTTGACGATCAGTAGATCCTTTTGCGGCTGTCACTAGTGCGTTCTCTTTAACACCAATGCCGTATCCTTGCCACGGCTCAGGTGTAAAAGCAGCAATAGTACGTAAAAGCCTCATAGAAGGCATGCCGATGGCAAATACTTGTCCGCTATGACCGCCTGAGGCAAACATCACATAATCATCATATTTACCGGTCGGCATAAAGGTAGAAACAGCAGCGGTAACATCATCCGGGCTTAAGCCACGCTCACGAATCGCATCCATTGTTTCTTTGGGCAGTTCTACCGATTGCGCATTGAGAGATTTCGTTTCGAACCCGCCGATTCCAAATGAACCCGTTAATGCAAAAACCGTAACAACCCCGATGATGCTGAGAAAAAATAATCTTTTATAATTTACCATTGGAATTCCTCCTTTTTTTCTGCGTCATGCTGATTAGATCTTTTAGTTTTCTTTCCCTTAGTTCGTTAACCAAATGTTTTTTCGCCTTCAGCCAATTATCATGAAGCAGGCAGGGAGTTTTTTCGCTGCATCTTGCAAATCCCATGATGCAATGGTCAAATGCCTTGGCGCCGTCTACCGCGCGGATAATATCCAGAATGGAAACTTCCTTAAGGTTCTGCCGCAAACGATAACCGCCGCCGGGGCCTGGAACGGCTTCGAGGAATCTGCCGTGAACAAGAGACTGGAATACCTTTCTTGAGAAAGACTCCGGAATTCGCGCGCGCCGGCAAATGTTTTTCGCGCTGTAATTTTGATTGGGATCTTCCATTTGAGACAGTGCTTTAATGGCATATTCGCAACCTTTCGAATACAATTGAAACATGTTAATTCCTCCATGCTCTATTATGGACTTTATCGTCCATATTAATTATGGACTATAGTATCCATTATTTCAAGAGGGTGTCAAGCATATTTTAAATTCAGGATTTCAGGTTGGTAAACGCAGCTCGGATCTTCGGCTAAATAATCGCCCGTAAGCGCATAAGCGCGCGAACGCGAGCCGCCGCAAATGTATTTATATTCACACGCCCCGCACCTTCCCTTTAACTTGGAGGCATCCCTCAATTCAATTAAAAGCGGCGAATTTTGGTAAATATCGGAGAGCGGCTTTTTTCTGATATTTCCGGCCGGAATCGGCAAAAATCCGCTCGGCATCACTTCGCCGGTTTTGGAAATAAAAATAAACCCTTTTCCGGAATTAACGCCGTCCGGAGCGTGGCCGATACTGGCATTGGGCCCGCTTTTGCGTCTTAAGAACGCGGGAAGTTCGACGCGGCTGTCTTTGATAGAAAGCAAGTCAACTTCTTCAGCTTTCATTTCCTGCTCGATATAAAACCTGCGGTAGTGCGGTGCTTCCGTTACTTTAATTACAAAGCGGACGCGCTTGTTTAGTTCGTAAATTTTCTGAAATGCTTCTTCAAATTTCTGAGCAGTTAAAAGCGGCAAATCTTTTCCGCGTCCGGTCGGGACCAGGAAAAATACTTCCCAGAACACGATGTTGAGCGTTTCTATCAGCTTGATCAATTTATCAAGCGACTCTTGGTTGTGAACATTCACGAGAGAATTAATTTGAACATTCAAACCTAACTCGTTTGCAATCTTGACGCTTTCAATGGTCCTGTCAAATACACCGGTTGTCCGGCGGAATGAATCATGCTCAACCGGATCCGCCGCATCCAGACTGAAAGCGATCTGCGACAATCCGCTTTCAGCTAACTCTACAATTTTTTCTTTTGTGAGATCGGGCGTCACAGCCGGAATGGCGCCCGTCCTGATTTTCAAAGATTTTGCGTAGCGAATTAGATCAGGAAGGTCTTTCCGGCGCAGCGGATCGCCGCCGCTAAAAACCAAAATCGGCGTTCCCATTTCTTTGACATCACGGATTAATTTGAGCGCTTCCTCATGATTCAGTTCATCTGGATCTGGATTCGGATCGGCTTCCGCACGGCAATGAACGCACGCGAGGCCGCAAGCCTTGGTGGTTTCCCAAATCACCAAAAACGGCCGTTTTGAAAAATCAAAACCTGAACTCATGATGATTCCCTTTAAAAATTTAAACTCACCTGGGTTCCCAATATTTGATTCGATGACCAATCCCGGGCGCCTTTTTGGGATTGAATCATGTAAAAAATGCTGAAGGTTGATTTTTTATAAAGATTAAAATTGATTCCGATCGGAATGGCGCGGTTTTCATTAATTGTATGGCGGTTAAAATCGACAAAAATTTCGCTGTTTGTGTAAATAGATTTCACAACCGGATTTTTTTTAACCGGAAACTCCAATTCAACCATGTGCCGCGTTCGCGTGTTATCCGAACCTTTGTCTTCAATCCATCTGAATTCAACCCGGTTCCTGTTTTTGACCGTCAGCCAAGGCGAAACTTTCCATTTTGGATTGGCTTCCAATTCAAGCCTGTGCTGAGACACAAATTCGCGTGTTTTGGTCTGTGAATTGACCGCAGAATTTTCGAGATAAGTATGCGCAATCACAAAGCCAAACCACTCAACAGGATTGATTTGCAATTTTTGGCTTGTAAACCACAGGCGGAGACGCGATGAGTCTTCCATAAAGCGCAAATCCCAGAAATTCACAAAATCGATGTATTTTGTATCGATTGCTTTCACGGAATAGCGAGACCAATATTGAAAATCATCTTCTGCATACACGGGTATCGTTAATGCAGCAGATAAACAAAGAAAAAAAATTAGGAGTTGATTTAAATTTTTCATGACAAAAACCTCTCGATAAAAAATGGATAGCCCGCGAGCAATAAAATAAGCGCGATTACACTGACAGCAGCGCCTGCTTTCAGCATGTCTACCGAACGAACTGCTTTTGTGGAAAAAATCATCGCATTCGGCGGTGTCGAAACAGGCAAAATCATGTCGAAAGAGCCCGACAAAGCAATGACAACCGCCAAAACAACCGGGTCGGCCGTGCCGACGCTCATCGCAATCGGAATCACCAGGCCCGCCGTTGCGGTATTGCTCATCACGATGGAAAGAAAAACAGTCAAAAGCGAGAAAGCGATTATTAAGATATGCCCTTCCGCTGAAAATACCGGCATCGTGACAAGCCATTTCCCCAGCCCGCTTATTTCAATCGCCCGGCCCAGCGCCAAACCGCCCCACATCAAAATCAGAATATCCCACCCGATTCCTTTTAAATCGTCGTGATCAATTAATTGAAAGCTTGACAGCAAACCAACGGCCAAAAGCGCTACAACAGATTCCGGGATATGGTGCCAAGTTGAAGTTAACCACAAAATAATAGTCAAAAGGCCGATAACAGCTGCGCTTTTTGATTTCAAATTGATCTCGGCACCTTGTATTTCCGGAATAAAAACATTTTTTTGGTTTCTTCCAAACATCCAGAATAATGTGACACTGGTTGCCGCCAATAAAAATACCGCGAGCGGAAATGCCATCATCATCCATTGAAGGAAACTGACATGAATGCTGCGGTCAGATAAAATACCGAGCGCAATTGCATTCGGCGGCGTCCCGACGGGCGTTGCGATTCCGCCCACATTGGCCGCAAATGCAGCGGCCAGCGCCAAAGCGGTTTTAAATTTTGGACTATTCCTCTCATCCGCAAGAATTGGGGTGATCATTGTCAGCATCATTGCCGTTGTTGCCGTATTGGAGATCCACATGGAAACAAATCCGGTCGTCATGACAAATCCAAGCAAAAGCCAAAAAGGTTTTGTTCCGAATATGCGGATCAGTTTTTGGACAAGCCATTCGTCAATGTGGTGCTTATGCAAAGCCGCGGCTAATACAAATCCTCCGAAAAACAACATGATGATGGGATTGGCAAACGGAGCTAGAAAAATTTGATAGCCGTTGTTATCCATTTCAAGAACGCCGCCCGGCCAAGCAAGTAGAAAAATAGACGCCAACACAACCACAATCGCGGTTGCGTGGAGGGGAATAATCTCAAATGCCCACAGAAAAGCCGCGACAATGAAAATAACGGAAGCTCTGCGCGCCGGCTCGGGGCAGCCGGCAGGTAAAAATAAATAAGCTGCAAAAGCAGCCGCTATCGCAATCAAAAATAAGATAACCTGCCTGTGCTTGCCAAAAGTTGACGGCAAATTCCGCTGTTTCATATCAACCCTGCCAAATTACTGTGATGAGATCCGTTTTTTGATCTCAAGCACTTCGCGGGCAATCAGTTTAGCCGCTTGGTCATAAGAGATCCTGTCCGTGTTAATCACCAAATCATACAAGAGCGGATCATCGATATTTTTATCAAAATATTCTTTCACATAATCACGCCTTCCTTTATCTTCCTTTTCCATAAATTTCAGCGCTCTTTTACGGTCAAGCTTGTAATATTCCTGCAAATGCTCGATTCTTTTTTCCGGTGAAGCAATCAGCCGGACATGAAATCCGTTTTCAAGGCTTCGTGCGACAATGTTCGAGCCGCGCCCGACCAGAATGACATTGCCCATTTGTGCTAATTTCAAAATAGTTTCGCTGGTTTTATGGATTAATGTCCACTCGGAAGGATGCAGGTTGAAAAGCTCTTCCATAATGTCATCCACCTGCGAAACTTTGCTTTCGGGCATGTACTGTGAAATTTTCTCGGGCAGATGATGCTCCTCCAGAACCCGGTTTACCAAAGTCTTATCAAAAATTGCCCACGGGCAGCCGCTTCCCCTGTCATTTTCCCATAAGTAAGCGACCAGCTTTTCTCCGATGGTGATACCGCCTGCTCCCGCTTGGCGGGATATGGTTACAAACGGGCTTGCAACTCCAGCTTTTTGTTTGCCCGTATTTTCCAGCGATTTAATTTGACACGCCACATAAGACTCAAAAATATCTGTTCCGCGCATGGCGCACCTCGTTTCTAAGCGCCTCCGCCCTCTTTGGAAGCGTTTCTGTTTTCTAGAATTTTTAATAATTCTAATGCTGCGCGCGCATGATTGAGTTCGTCGCGCATAATCTTACGCAGGATATTTCTCGCGTCTGAATCCTGCAAAAGCTCTGTGTTGCTGTTGATTAATTTGCGGTAAAAATAGAATGAATCACGCTCTAGATCATAGATTTTACGGAACCGAATCAGCCATAAGTCTTTAACCTGATTATTAAGCATGGCCCGCCCTCCTTTTTTCAAGCTCATCGGCCAAATGCGCCAAGATCGTCCGGTGCTTTTCGGTTTCGTGAATCAAGAATGTTAAAATTTGGCAGATTCTGCGGCGGTCTTTGTTTGAAAAAAAATGAAGGTCGGATTCATTATTAAGATAAAGCTGCAAAAGATATACGCCGGCATCTTCTTCGTCCTCGGCTTTTCGGAGCTCATAAAGAAATTTCTCAGCCGGGCTGTTGATTTCGGCCCACCAATAATGCTGACGAAGTTTATCGTTCCACATAACGCCTCCCTGAGCCTGTCTTAGGAACGTCTCGCTGCCTCCGGCGCCAAACCCTTTAACCGATTCGCAAGCTCCCTTTTTTCATCCTCACGCAATTCCTGATCAATGGCCTTGTCGATGTTCTCATGCCGAACTTCCAAATGACGCCGCAGCAAATAGATGAAATAATTGCCCGCCTCGTTTACTTTTTGAATCCACGCGCCGCTTTCCTCGCCTGCCGACATGTTAGAGGGATGATTGAATAAATGATTCAGATGCCGCACATGTTTTTTAAAATCCTGATGCTCGGCCTCCAGAAAACGAATGACGGATTCGAGCTTGGGCAGATGAGATTTGGCAAACGGAAAAACAATTTTTTCCTCAACGCAGCAGTGGTGGAATAGTTCCGCGTGGAGAAGCTGAAGGACTTTTTTTGCTTTCTTGATGATATTTTTATCAAACCACGGCCTGTCTTCATAACGCAAGCCGATCAGAATGTCGCTCACGCAGTCAAGAACGCGGGCCGTACTTCTTCTGTCTCTTTCGAGCAAGGATAGAATGCGGCTTTGTGATAAGGTCGATGTTTTCCGCATATTTTCACTTTCTCCCGCTTTATATTACGGGCTGGGAGGCGGAAAAATCCGTGACCCTCATCACTGATAATCAATATTATCGTAAGACTATAATAGTAAAAGAGTTATGCGATTAACTTGCGGAGATTTTGCTCGTCTAAGACAGCAATTTGTTTGGGTTTGATATCAATAAGCTTGTTTCTTTTAAGCTCGTAGAGATGCCTTGCTACGGTTTCGCGCGCGGTTCCGATGCGTTGGGCGATTTCCTGGCGGGTAAACGGTATTTGCAAAACTCCCTTCGCAGAAAGTTTTGCTTTTTGTTCGTTTAACATATCCAAAATAAATTTGATAAGACGCTTCTTTGTGTCCTTCAGGGAAATTTCTTCGATTAAAGAACTGAAACACGCGAGGCGTTGGGCGAAGATATGATTTAATGCGCGGGCTGTTTTCGGATTGGCTTGTACCAGCTCCACATAATCCCGTTTCGACAAAAACCAGACTTTGCAAGAAGTCATCGCTTCCGCAGTATTGCAGCACGCCCATTGCTGACACCCCGGATTGCAAGCACAAGTATCGCCCGGATATAGTGTTTCCAAAATTTGTTCGCGGCCGGATGGCGATGTCCGGATCATTTTTACGCGGCCTGACTCCACGATAAAAATACGCTCGCAGGAATTGCCTTCCAAAAGAATGATCTCGCCTTTTTGGTAGCGTTTCTCATGCAAACAAGTTTTGATTGCTTCCAATTCGCTTTTGGAAAGGCCTTCGAATAAAGGTATTTTCGCTACCGACAAAGTCATTTAAGCTCCTTCAATAATCAGCTCTGCTGCTGGATGCAACCGCCCAGCCCTGCTCTTGCTTCAGAAAATTCTGCAGGGTCGGAAATCTCAACCGGAATACAGGCACTATATTGTCCGAACCTCGGCCTAGTAACGGCGTAGCCGAAACTTTTAATTCAGAAAAAGCCTGTCTGCCTGAATCGCTTCCGTAATCAATCAAACCGATTTTCCCGATCCAGCCAGAACCGGCTTCAAGCCGGGTGATAACGTTCTCATTATAGAACACGGCGTAATCCGTTCCAACCCTCTTGATTGAAATGTCATACTGCGGGGCTGGCTTCAACTCATGGGTTACAAAAGGCGGAGACAATCTCCCGCCCCTCATCTGATGGGCATAAAACGTGTTTTCTTTCACGAGCAGAAGCAAAAAATTGCCCGGATTTTTATAGGCCACTACCAATCCGCCGTTAAAGGGCGGATACATCGTCACGTCTAAGGACTCCGCGTTGTAATCTCGCGTGCTCAGCATTACTTTCTGCCCGTTTTCCAGCAACTCGACCGGCTGAAGCGAAACAGGCCCGACATCGGACTCTTTGAATTTGATTAACCAAAAAATCTGATTTGGGCCCGTAACCGCATAAAGCGGAACGCCTTGCTTATCCATGCATGATTCTCGGTAAAGAAGTTCATTCAATAAGTAATTTCCCAAAAATGGATCGATTGCTCCTCCATAACAAAATAACTCGTTCTGCCGGATCCGTTTTGCCACTTCCGATGTCGCTTCAGCGACTCCCTTGTCAAAACCATAGCGGCTGCCCAAAACTGTCTGGATTCTCTCATAGCTTAAAGTAACTTGATGCGTGGAAAATAAGATCAGCAGAAACCACAATATTTGTTTAACGCCGTTCGAAAAGTGTTTAACTATTTCCGATTTCTTTGAAATAAAAATGAGAAGAGCCGCGATCATCGTCAGCAGAAAGCCGGTCATGTAATAATAATAAGTCGCGTTTGTCATATAACTGACCGATCGCAAACTTGCGCGCCCCAGCGACAAACCGCCCGCCACGGCACCGAAATAAAGAAAAACAAACACAAAAATAGCGGCAATCGCTTTTTGCTGCTTGCGGAATAAAAAGAAAGCACCTTTTACAAATGTAATGGTTAACAGAATCCCCAAGAAAACACCTAACCAGCCATAGAAAAAATTACTCCCGGTTTCAAAAAATTCCCACCAAGCCCTGTACCATTCGGAGTCATAGAATAAATCAACCTTGTGCGGAAATAAAAATGCCGTAAACAAAAGGCCTGAAATCGTACACAAACCATAAACCGTATCAAGCCATGTAAAAGTTGCCGCATTTCTATCGGCAGGGCCCAAAAACGACGGCGGAGGGCGCATTAAATATTCGAAAATATAAAGTGCGGAATAAACCAAAATCACTAAAGCGGCGATTTTGATGATTTGAAAACTGAAATTCCGAAGCGCATTTTCTTGAGTGCGGGTTCCTAGAATTAGGAAAATCAAGAACGCTATTGCCATGACAACAATAATGTTTTCAAAAAAGAATCCGGAAATTAAAAATAGCAGCGCCGCTATTGCGGTAAGCCGGTGAGATTCCGTTATTTTCGGAATCATCAAAAGGCCGCATGTAAAAAAACACAGCCCGAGCATGTACGGGCTCACATGGCGCCAAATGACCATCTCGAGGCCCGGATATTGCGTTGCGAATACAAACGCCAAAATAAATCCGATCATCCTGCCTGAAAATTTCGATGTGAATAAATACAGGACAAACGCGGTGATGCCATGCCAAAAAATACTGATTCTTCCTGCCGTATATAAATCACTTCGGAAAAAAATATCGATGAGCGCCAGAATTCCGTGTGTAGCAGGGCGGAAAAGATAATAATCTCCCGGAAATGTGGTCCGGGTTTTCGAAAATGAAATGACATGCCAAAAATAATCCCAATCGTTTTGAAAAAGAGACCGGTCAAACATGAAAGAAAAATGATCCTGCCGCGGAAACGCGTAAATGCCGTAGCGGTAAATCCAAAAAGACCACAGGATCATGAAAACGAGGATCGACAGATTAATCAAAAACGCACGGATGCGTTCGGTTTCCGGGGCTGTGCCGGTTTTATTCATTTTTACTTTCCATATCCCGCGATTGAAGCATGTTGAGAGCATCCTGCGCTTTCGGATAGTGAGGCCTTACCCGGATTGCTTCTTTCAGATATTGAATTGCTTGTTCTATTTGATTTTGCCGGCTGTAAAGCACGCCCAAATTGTAATAAGCATCGGCATAATCGGGCGCCAGCCGAATTGATTCCTTAAAATAGGGCTCTGCTTCCTCGTGCCGGTTGAGAGACGCCAACGCGATTCCGAAATTATTCTGAATTTGTGCATCACCGGGATTTAAACGGACGGCTTCTTTGAAATGTTTGACCGATTCTTCAGACTGACCGTTTTCCATCAGTAAACTCGCCAGATAGAAATGTGCCTTCGCGTGCTCGGGCTTCAGACGGATGGTTTCGGAAAGATAGGAAATGGCCTTCGCATCTTCCCTTTGGTTGGCGTAATAAAAACCGAGATTGGCGTGTGCTTCGGGAAGTTCGGGCTTCAGCTTGACCGCTTTTAAATAATGGCTCACGGCTTCTTCTGTTCTGCCCTGCTGTATCAGAAGATTTGCTAAATTGTTGTGCGCTTCGGCATAGTTGGGGTTCAGCCGCAAAGATTCTTCAAAATGCTTCATCGCTTCTTCGATTTTTCCCTGCTGCGCAAGAACACTGCCGAAATTGGTATTGGTCACGACATCCGGCCGGATTTTGTTTGCCTCCGAATACAGTTCTTCGGCCTGATTTAATTTTCCCTGCTGAATCATAGTAATAGCGAGATTGTTGTGCGCAATAAAATTACCGGATGATGCATCAATCGAATTTTGAAATAGTACTTCGTTATTTTTCCAGAAAGCGAGCTGCCGGGAAGATAAAAATAAAAATGACGCGGCAAAAATAAACAGCATCGGGAGGGCTATTTTTCGGGCATGCAAATCAATCGCCCAAACAAAAAGAACCAGCAGACCGATTATCGGAACATACATGAACCGATCGGCAACGGGCGCAATTGCCGCCATCGGAAACAGCGAAATCAAAAACCAAAGCCAGCCGGCCAATAAATACGGTTTTGTTTTGGCATGTTTGATCAATAAGAAAGTGACCCCAAGCAAAAACAGGATGGAAAATACGAACGGAACAGCCGGAAATTTTGCGTAGGAGCCGGCGCTTAAAACTGCCAAATTAACCGGGCAAATCGCCTTCCATAAATAAGTAACAACATTCACCACCGCGTTGGCCGCCACAATATAGGGGCTTGCGTAACGAAATGCCTGCCCTTGTCCGATGAACGGAATGACAAAAAAAGGTGCGGCCGCCATAAAGTAAAACCATTTTTCTTTGAAACTTCTTTGGCTAAACCGCCTGAGCGGCCAAAAATCCAAAATGATCAATAAAAAAGGCAAACTGACTAACGACGGTTTTGACATCAATCCGCATAAAAAGAAAAGGGTTGAGAGAATTGCTTGCCGATTTTTTTTGTTTTTGACGAAGTCATAATATGTATGGAGCGACAAAAGGCCGAAGAACCAGCTGAGCAAATCTTTTCGTGCGGTAATCCACGCAACCGGCTCAATTGTTAAAGGATGAACCGAAAATAAAAGCGCGGCGGCAAAGCTGGGCCAGGTCAAATTCGTCATCCTGCGCAATAATCCAAAAAGAAGAAGTGTGTTGGCTAAATGGAACAGCAAATTCATCACGTGATGCCCGAAAGGCTTCAGGCCGAACACGGAAATATCAATCATGCGCGAAATAAATGTGGCGGGCTGCCAGTAATCGGCATTTGGAGAATCGAAAACAAGGTCGGCTTGAAGCGCCCACTTAATTCCTTGAAGTGTTAAGCCGTTTTGAATGTGCGGATTGCCGGTGACATAGACATCGTCGTCTAAATTCACAAAATCAAAACCGACAACCGGAGCGTAAAGCGGCAAAATAATGGCAGTGAGGAGCAAGCAAATCAAAACAATACTTTTTGGGGAAACCGCGGATTCTTGCACAGCCATTCGGGTTCAGGACATCATCGTTTTTGATTTAACCAATAAAGCCCTGCATAAATTTTAGGGTCAACCAGCTTTCCCTTCCGGCGCATACTGTCAAACCACTGCTCGATTCCCTTAAGATCAACTTCGTGAACCGTGATGGATTCGGTATGATCACCGCCTCCGTTTGAAACTTTCCGGAGATTATGCGCATAAAATAGAACAATGATGTCGGCGTTTGACGATGAATTGGCCGGCCCTTCCAAAATTTTTTCCATCCGGCCGGCTTGATATCCTGTTTCCTCCAACAATTCGCGCTTGGCGGCTTCTTCGAGAGGTTCTAGGGGACTGTCCCCTTTTTGGGGGACTGTCCCCGGCAAGCAAAGTCCGCCGTCGGCCAGGCCTGCAGGAAGTTCGATAACACTTTTTCCGACCGGAACACGGTATTGCTCGACCAAAATGATTTTTCCCTCGGCTGTCTGGGCCAAAATCGCCACCACGCCGGAACAATTCACCCGCTCCGTAAATTCCCATCCGTTTTCATCAACCAGCCGCTTAAATTTTCCCTCGTAGAGCGTGGTCTTTTTGCCGGCAGGCGAAGAATGTTGAGAAGGATGCACGCTAAAAATCTTTCATGGTCTTTTTCCACTCGCGGTTAAATTGCCAGCGTTGAAACAAGAGCCACGCTGTCAAAAGCGCAAGCAGCGGAAGAAACAAATAAATGAAAAGTGTCATGAAAAACAGAAAAAGGCAAACGCCGACGGCGATTCCACCGATAATGGCGACCACCGCAAATGTTTTCGCGACAATGGGATTAACCGGTTTGACATAGGAGCGGTAAAGCTCTTCTTCGTCGTCTTCGATTTTATTCAGAAAATCATCGTCATTCATGGCGAGCCCTGCAGATCAAGGTTGGTTAAGACCGTTTGAAAGCCTGGACAGCTTCCTCAGAAAACTCGAGTGTCCGGATCGGGAACGGAATCACGATGCCCTCTTTGCGGTATCGCGCTTGAAGCGCTTTTACAAATTCGTGCTTGATCAAATGTTGAGTGACATATTCTTTCCCGCGCAAAATGACCGTGAAGTTGATGCTTGATGAATCAAACGTGTGATAGCGAATAAAAGGCTTAAAACTCGGCACGCCGCCCTCTACGGTTTTCATAACAGATTCACCGACTTCGATCGTCACACGCTCCACCTTTTCGAGGTCGCTATTGTAATGAACACCGACCTGCACCAAAACAGCCATTTCCTGATCCGGCAAATAATAATTGGTGATAATGGAGGAGGTTAGTTTGTGATTCGGGACAATAATTAGATTATTGGGAAGCGTCCTGACACGTGTGCTCCGCCAGCCGATTTCCGTTACGTAACCCTCTTCGCCGGATTCTAACTTCACATAATCGCCAACGCGGATCGGGCGGTCCATTGATACATAAACTCCGGAGAAAAAATTGGTCAGCGTATCCTGAAGCGCGAGGCCGACTGCAAGCGATCCTATACCAAGCGATGCCAAAAGCGGCGTAATGGAAATCCCCAGGAGATCGAGCAGGATTAAAACACCGCTTCCTATAATAACCGCGCTTGCTAAATTGCGTAAAACGGTCGGTGAAATTCCGACTTGAATTCGGCGCTGATTTTTATCAATTAAACTTCTGACAAAATGATCCGCGAAAAGAACTCCGGAAAAGATAATCGAGGTTTTGAATATGATTTGGACAAGTTTTTCGGCTTCGGAATCTATGGGCACCAGCTGATTAAAAACAACGAGCGCTGAAGCTAAAATAAGAAGATTAAGCGGATTTGAAATTGAAGTAACGATGATGTCATCAAAATGAAACGAGGTTTTTTCGGTAAGATGCTTCAAGCGGCTGATAATAATTCGCTTCAAAATAAAAGCAAAAATGATCCAGCTAAGGGTGACAGCGGAGCCATAAATCCACGGTGTTGTGGGCTGATTTAAAATTTCAGAAATTGACGGCATATTGAATCCTTATTAATCAAGATTGAGCCAAAGCTGAAAGTCTTATTATACGCGCTTTAAAGTTTGATTCAACCCGGCTTTTACTATTCCGCTTCACCTAAAACTTCCTTCACGCGATTTAGTAAGTCAAATTGCACTTTGGTCTCATCACCGTTCATTCGGGTAATTCATCCGATTGTGGGAGGGTGTGTTTGTGGGAATTAGTTTAGGAAGGTAAACTTTTGTAGGCATCAAATTAAAACATTTTTAAATCTCGCTTTTATCTGAACAAAAATGAAGATAACAAAAACAAAATTAATAATTAAAAAAGGGCTGGCATCACTCATCATTCTTACCCTTGCTTTATTTAATCCTCCTGCAACTTCACTGGCCAATACTCCGACCCGTGTCATGAACGAAGCAAGCCACGAATATGTACAGTATGACGCCGTGCCTGCGCCCGATGATGGTACTGGTGGCGGTGGATGCAACACTTATTCGAACGGCAATTGCGGCAATCAAACATACACCCTCACCAAAGTGTATGCCACAGGCGGGAATGCACAGATTGTGAGTGCGAT
>CAYLXA010000007.1:0-114480 GCA_964387845.1 uncultured bacterium | reverse complement strand
TAACATCAGGATATCAGGTGTTGCACTAGTAACTTGAACTCAAGCAGGTACCGAAAAGTATATCGGAGAGTGGATGAGCGCAAAAATTTTTATAAGTTGTGGGCAGAACGAAAGTGATCCGAGGGAAATCAGGATTGCAGAAACTGTTAGTAAGCTTGTTGCGGGCGCAGGCTTTGAACCCTATTTAGCCATTAAGACTCAGGATGGAAAGAGTTTCCGAGAAAATATTTTCAAAGAACTGAATCAAAGCGAGTATTTCTTATTCATTGATCTAAAGCGTGAGCAAATTTTTCGTTGGCCATTTCAAAGAAGAGGATCGCTTTTTTGTCATCAAGAATTGGCAGTCGCATCTTTTTTAGAATTAGAATCCGCTTTTTTTCACGAGTATGGACTTATAAGAGAGGGGCTTGGCAAGTATGTCCAAAGTAATTCAATTGGATTCAGAGCAGAATCAGAGTTGTATGAAAAAATTAAGATTTGCTTAAAAAAATGGAACCATGAATGGAAAAACGCATTAAGCTTAACCATTGATCCGAAGACACCATCCATTCCCAATTGGACAAATAACCAGAAATTAAAATCCGCATGGTATCATTTGTTGATCCATAATAATCATAAATCCAAACATGCTCAGAATTGTGCCGCGTATCTTGAATCTTGGATAGATTTAAGTAATGGTCAGGAAACTCGGCCAAAAACCGTTGAGCTTCATTGGGCAGGTTGTAATTTGCCTAGTATTATAGTACTACCTAAATCAGATAGACCACTTGATGCGTTTTGTATTTATGAAAATAACGATCAGCAATTAATTGTACCCTCATTTTCAACATCAACAGAATTTAATCCCGCTGTGCTAGGACCAGGCGAGTATAAATTGACCTATCGAATAATTTCTTCAAATTTTCCGGATATCAAACGTGCTTTCTTGTTGAATTTTGCAGGTGGCCTTGAAGGCGTGAAGTTTGTTGACGAAAATGGAGCAGGGATTGATCTGTTAATCAGAAAAACTGCGTTTAAACCAACAATTAAATACACAAGTACGGCTACAAGTAGTCATCCAAACTTGTAAGTGCCATTTACAAAGATATAATCGCAACAAAGGTGCTAGGCATCTTCTGACTCGAAATAAAAATAAAAAAGGTGCCAGGATGACGCAATCAAAGATCAATTTGTTTCTCGGAGCGCCATTACGTCAAAAATTTGAACGGCTCAAATTTTTGACGTAGGCTGAGCACGACAATTTCTGTTTAGGCATGGCGCCTAGAAATTGGCGCGCGCAGGGAAGCGGAGAGAAATAAATTGAGATGAGATTGTAAAACGTAGATCCTTCGCTGCGCTCAGGATGACAGTAAAAGAGAAAATATGACTATTGAGAAGAAAGACTACAAGAAGACAGTTAATTTACCGAAAACCGACTTTCCGATGAAGGCGGGATTGCCGGAACTTGAGCCGAAGAAGCTGAAGGAATGGGAATCGGACGGCCTTTACTCCAGAATCCGCGCGAAGTCCGAGGGCAAACCGAAATACATTCTGCATGACGGGCCGCCGTACGCGAATGGCGTGATTCATATCGGACACGCGCTCAATAAAATCCTCAAAGACATCATCGTGAAATCAAAGGCGATGGCGGGCTTTGACGCGCATTACGTTCCGGGCTGGGATTGCCACGGCATGCCGATTGAGCACGCGATCTTCAAAGAACTCGGCAAACGCAAAGAAGATGTGAATCAACTTGAGTTCCGCAAGAAAGCCAGGAATTACGCGTCGAAATTCATGGAGAAGCAGCGCGAGGAGTTTAAGCGCCTCGGCATTTTCGGTGATTGGGAAAAACCGTACCTCACGATGGCGCCTTACTATCAAGCTGCGATCGCGAAAAGCTTCTTGAGACTCCTCAAAGATGATTTTATCGAGCGCCGCTTGAAACCTGTTCCGTGGTGTTTTGATTGCGAAACCGCACTCGCAGACGCGGAGCTTGAATACGAAGACAAGGGCGACACGGCGATCTTTGTGGCGTTTGAAATTTTGAACACCACAGAGCCCGTCAATCTCAAGATCATGAACCTCGCGAAAGGCAAACCCGCGTCTGTGATCATTTGGACCACCACGCCGTGGACACTTCCGGCAAACGTTGCCATGGCGTTTAATGCGGGCCTCACATATTCCGTTTTCGAAGTCGGCGGCAAAATTTTTATCGCAGCCGAGTCTCTCGTCGAAAGTCTGCGCGCGAAATTTGGACTTAACGAAGTCAAAACGCTCGAGAAATTCAAGGGCAGTGAGTTAAAAGGCCTCAAAGCACGTCGGCCCTTCTCATCGGAAGCTTCTGTCGCAATTCTCGCGGATTACGTATCCGCCACAGACGGCACGGGAATTGTTCACATCGCACCCGGACACGGCGAAGAAGATTACGCGGCGGGGCTTGAGTATAAACTTCCGATTTTGTCACCCGTCGATAGCCGCGGAAAATTCACATCCGACTTTAAACTCTTGGAAGGTGCTTTTGTATTTAAAGCGAACGCCAAAATCATCGAACTCTTGCGCGAAAAGAATGCACTTTTGTTCCAGGAAAATTTCACACACTCGTATCCGCATTGCTGGCGCTGCAAGAATCCGATCATCTTCCGCGCGACCAATCAATGGTTCCTCAAAGTTGATCACAAGGATTTGCGCGCGAATCTGACAAACGCCATCAACAAGCAAGTCCAGTTTTTTCCGGCGTGGGGCAAAAACCGGATCGGCTCGATGGTCGAGACAAGGCCCGATTGGTGCCTCTCGCGCCAGCGGCTTTGGGGAGTGCCGATTCCGATTATTCGCTGCCGCAAATGTTCGAAGATCTTTAATCTCGAGACCGAGAAACAGATCGAAAAGTTTTTCTCGGAGAAAGGCGCCGATACGTGGTTTGAAAAAGACGTCTCGGAATTTTTTGAGGGCGGAAAATTGCCGAAATGCTGTGCGGCTCCTGAAATTAGAAAAGAAGAAGACATTATCGACGTGTGGTTTGATTCGGGCGTGAGCCATCAAGCGGTTTTGAAAAATGAAAAGGATTTCTCGGACCTCAAATATCCGGCCGACCTTTATTTGGAAGGATCCGATCAGCATCGCGGCTGGTTCCAGAGTTCTTTGATCGCGTCGATGGCGCTCGAAGGCAAGTCGCCCTTTGATTCTATTCTCACGCACGGCTTCGTGATGGACGGGGAAGGCAAGAAAATGTCGAAGTCGGCCGGAAACGTGGTGGCGCCGCAGGATGTGATGAAGCAATATGGCGCGGACATCCTCCGCCTTTGGGTCGCGTCCGTCGATTATTCGCAGGACGTGCGGCTCTCGAAAGAAATCCTCGAGCGCATCGCAGACGCTTACCGCAAAATCCGGAACACATTCCGGTATTTGATCGCCAACTTGTATGATTTTGACCCGAAAGCGGATTTTGTGAATCCCGGCAACATGGATCCGGTCGATCAATATATTTCCGAGAAATCAAAAGAGATTTTTATCGCGATCCAGAAAAGCTACGACCATTTTGATTTTCTGAAAGTGTTTCAGCTTTCTTACGAACTCTGCAATTTTCATTTGAGCTCGTTTTATTTAGACGTCGTGAAAGACCGGCTTTACACGGCCGCGCCGAAGTCCGTCGGCCGGCGCTCTGCGCAATCGGCGATTTGGCAGATTTTAAACGATCTCTTGCGCCTCATGGCGCCCATTTTGTCTTTTACGAGCGAGCAGGCGTGGCAGATGGTCCCGAATGAGGCGAAAACCAATGTGCACGAAACCGAGTGGCCGAAATTTGCCGATGTGTCGCGCGCAGTTCTCGATGATTGGGCGGTGATTTTTGCGCTGCGCGAGAAAGTGCTCCTTAAATTAGAAGAGAAGCGCGCAAAAGGCGAAATCGCGGCGTCTCTCGATGCAAAAGTGAAAGTCATCGTCAAGGACAGCCAGACGTTCGAAATCCTGAAGAAATATGAGTCCAATCTGCGTTTCTATTTGATTGTTTCGCAGCTTGCGCTTACGCAAAATCCAGGCCAGACGGATGCTTTTGATGCCGAAGTCACAAAGGCCGAGGGCACCAAATGCGTGCGTTGCTGGAATTATTCGACGCAAGTCGGCCAATTTGCAGATGACCCCGACCTCTGCGAGCGCTGCGCCGACTCCGTAAAATCCTTCACAAATTAATCCTGCGCATTTTAACTACGCTCAGACCCTTGGCTCAGTCGACGCTCGATTTACCCCAGCGAGGTAAATCTCGCTCGGGCTCCGACCTCCCTCGGCACTCAATAGGAAATGATTTTCCTATTGAGTGCCACCATGCTCGGTCGGTCTCCGCACGCGCCTTCGCCAAGGTCTTCGCAGTTAAAATGCCGCAGAATAATTTACTCGCCCAAAAAGGTTCTCAAACGGCATGTCTCGGAGCCATTTGGAGCTTGGTCCTGCAGCGTTATTATGTCTGCAGGTCCAAATGGCGAGAGCCAAGGCACTCGGCCGCCGCCGCCCGTCACCTCCATTGAATTTTTCATTGAAGGTGAGGGCGGCCCCAATTCTCAAATGAATATACGCCCAAGACGCTTTATTGATAATTGGGACAGGAGCTTGCGAACTACCGGTGCCGGAAGACACCCCTAGCCGGCAGGTTGAATGTTGCAAGCTTGACGGGTGAGGCGCCTATTTTGGAATTTGAGATTTTGCGGAGTTTGGTGTAAAGTGTGGGCATTCATTTGCTTATGAACAGCCATCACGTCCGAACCCAAAAGCGAATTTTAAAGCGGATCCTCGTCCTGATTTTTCTGGCCGTTTCGGCCGCGCTTCTTTATTTTCTGATTGACGGACTCGCCGTTTCCGTTTTCGGCTGGGCATGGTTCCGTGCGGAATGGTTTCAGCTCACTTTCGCGGTTGTGGTAGCCGGCCTTTTATTCAAGCCCGTCGATCATCTCGTTTTTCTTTTATTCAAAGGCATTTTTGTCGGCCGTCACGACCAGCATTTCATGGTGTTGTCGAAACTGGCGCGCGAGCTGGTGAACGTGATGGACTTGCAGGAACTTGGGAATTTGATCGTCAACACGTTCGGCGAAGTTGTGCATGTGCGGACGGTGTCGCTCATGGTCTTTCAAAAGAATGACCAAACCTATCAAGTCGTGTCGGCTTATGGCATTCATCCGACCACTTATAAGAAAATCCAATTTACGGTCGACCGGCCGATCATCGATGCGATGCGGACTTACAACTTGCCGCTTCTCCGCGATCAACTCCGCAAACTTCTGCCGTGGCAGGAAGCCAATCAGCTGACGAACGAATTTGAATCGCTTCAGGCATCGTGCATCATTCCGATTATTTGCGAGGAGCATCTGATCGGCTCGCTCAACTTGGGCGCCCGCTCGGCTGCGAAATCATTTCAGGAAAGCGACCTCAAGTTTTTCCACGAATTTGCGAACGAAATCGCGCCCGTGATCCGGAACGCGATCATGGTCGAGGAACTCAAAACCGCGAACGAAGAATTAAAGCAAGTCCAGACGGAATTGATTCAGACGACCAAGCTTTCGGCGATTGAACAGCTTGCGACGGGCCTTGCGCATGAAATTCACAATCCGCTCACGATTATTTCCGGAAAAGCGCAGGTCTTGTTGCTCAAGAAAGACAAAAAATCCTACGACGAGAAGGTTGAAGAAGTGCTGAAAACGATAGTGAAGCAAACCAAGCGGGCGGCCGATATTACAAGGAAGCTGCTCATGTTTACGCAGGGGCGCGGCCTCTTGCATGAGCCGATTCCGTTTGAAACGATCGTGAGCGACACCGTGGCACTTGTGTCGTATCAAACTGCGCTGGATGATATCCGGGTGACGAAGCAGGTTGACCGCAATCTGCCGCCTTTTTACGGGAATCCGAGCGCGTTCCGCGAGATTTTTTTGAATTTGTTTTTGAATGCGGTCCAGGCCGTCGAAAAATCGGGCATCATCCAGATCTCTGTCCGGCATAAAAAACCCGAACAGGTGATTGAAATCATCGTCGCCGATTCGGGACCGGGAATCCCAGAAGAGCATGTGGACCAAATTTTCAATCCGTTCTTTACGACACGGCCGGAAGGCACCGGCCTCGGGTTGTTCGTGACCCAGCAGATTGTGCACCGATATCAGGGCTCCATCAGAATCGAGAGCAAAGAGGCGCAGGGGACGGTGGTGATTATCCAGCTGCCGATCTCGGCCGGCAAGCCGTTAGCGCCCGGAAAAACGGAAGAAGTTTTTGAGGATAATCCTCAGCTTGGCAAGATTAAGCAGTTCGAGTAAAATAAGGCGCTTAAAAATCTAGGGAGTCGGAGGAGGAAATGTCATGGTAAAGCTTCTCGTGGTGGATGATGAAAGCGAAATTTGTGAGTTTCTGCGCAGTTTTTTTGAAGAACGCGATTACACGGTTTTCGTCGCGCATTCCGGCAAACAAGCACTCGAAGAGCTGAAAAAAACCGGCCCGCAGATCGTCCTGCTCGATATCAAAATGCCCGACATGGACGGTGTTCAAGCCTTGAAAGAAATCAAGGCGCAGTATCCGCGTGTAAAAGTTATCATGGTAACGGCCATCGAAACGCGCGATAAAATCGAGGAATGCCTGCGCCTCGGTGCCGACAATTATATTACGAAGCCTTTGAGTCTCGAATATCTCGAAACAGACGTGCGCGAGAAAATCGAGAGCATTGCAAAAGCCAAGTAATCCAAGCGCTTTTTCCCCGGATTCTGCTCAGCTTTCCCCGGATTCGCATTTTCCCGAAACGTCGTGTATCATTAATTGGTTAAGGGTTGACTCATTTAGCATAGATGCTATAATGCGCCCTTCATCGGTGAGCAAAATGGATAAACAAGATATCGCAAAGTTAAAATCACAGCTGGACGTCGAGCGGCAAAGGCTCATGGGCGGGCTTAACCATCTTGAAAAAGACATGCTCAACAAAAGCCAGCGGGACGCATCCGGCGACCTTTCAGGCTATTCTTTCCACATGGCGGACCAGGCCACCGACAATTTTGATACCGAATTTAGTTTTGGCGTTGCTTCCAATGAACAGCAGCGGCTCAATGAAATCGATGATGCTTTAAAGCGCATCGAAGAAGGCGTTTTTGGGACTTGCGAGGAATGCAAGAAAGTGATTCCGATGAAGCGCCTGAAGGCCATGCCGGCTGCCCGTTATTGCATCAAATGCCAGGAAGTCATCGAAAAGCGCGAGCGCGAGCAGTAACGGTCTAGTCCTGCGCCGCTTCAGATTCTCTGACCAACCAACCAAACAACCAATCATGTGGCTCTACGGAACCGCAGTTTTAAGTTTCCTGCTCGATCAAATCACGAAGTTTGCCGCCGTCCGCTATTTACCGCATCATGACACAACGCCCGTCGTTCCGGATATTTTTCATTTAACGCTTGTTGAAAATACGGGCGTCGCGTTCGGCATTTTCAATGACTACGGCCAGGCGCTTTTGTGGCTGATTTCGATTTGTTTGATTGTGCTGCTTGCCGTGTCGCGTTCTTTTTTGAAAGCGCCGCTCATTCAGCGGGCTGCTTTCGGACTGATCATCGGCGGAGCGCTCGGAAACTGGCTCGACCGGGTCCGCGTCGGGTACGTGATCGATTTTCTTGATTTTCGCGTGTGGCCGGTATTTAATGTAGCGGATTCCTGCATCACGGTCGGTATTTGCATATTCATCTGGATTAATTTAAAACCGCAAGCCAAACATCATGCATCCTGAACTTTTTTCATTCGGCCCCATTGCCGTTCATACCTACGGATTTTGCCTGGCAATCGGCGTCATCCTGGGCTCGCTTTATATTTCGCGTCAATGCCACAAACTCGGGCTTCCGGAAGAAAAAGCGATGGATTTGATTTTGCGGACCGTGATTTCGGGGTTTGTCGGCGCGCGGCTTCTTTATATCGCTTACGAACTGGATTATTTTCTCGAGAATCCGCTGGATGTGTTTGCGATTTGGCGCGGCGGCATCATTTTTTACGGCGGGCTGATCGGCGGCGTGTTGGGATTTTTGTATTACACGCACCGCATCGATTTTCCGAGAAGGGAAACGCTCGATTTGTTTGTGCCCGCGACGGCACTGGCTCAGGGCTTTGGCCGTATCGGCTGTTTTTTTAACGGCTGCTGCTACGGGAGCGAAACCACTTGTCCGCTCGGCGTCGTGTTTCCGTTTTCTGAAAATATGCTGCATCCCGTTCAGCTGTATGAAGCGGCGTTTTGTTTTGCTTTGTTCTTCTTTTTATCGAAAATCTACCCGCGCATTCAAAACCGGCCGGGTTTCACAGCACTTCTTTATTTCCTCATTTATCCGGCGGGCCGTTTTGCGCTTGAATTTTTCCGCAGCGATATGCCGGCTTTTGCTCTCGGGCTCACGCTGGGGCAGTGGATGAGCGCCGGCGCTCTGCTTTGCGCGCTTTTTCTGGTTCCCAAAGTCGCTTCTCAGACTCATGGCCGTTGAAACGATTCAAGTTCCCGAATCGGTCCGGGAAAAGCGGGTGGATGCGTATCTGGCCGCCGTTTTCGCCGACCGGTATTCGCGGACCAAAGTCAAAGAGTTAATCCTGAAAGGCGCCGTCACGGTGAACGGCCAGCCGGTGAAGCCGAATTTTCTTCTCTATCCGGATCAATCGATTGAAATTGTGCACGAAGACGTAAAACAGGCCGAAACACGCGCCGAAGAAATTCCGATTGAAGTTGTGTTTGAAGACAAAGACATTTTGGTTGTCAACAAGCCGGCGGGACTGGTCGTGCATCCGGCGTGCGGAAACGAGTCGGGCACGCTCGTGAATGCGCTTCTTCATCACACCAAACATTTATCCAAATCAGGCGGCGATATCCGGGCCGGAATCGTCCACCGGCTTGATAAAGATACGTCGGGTTTGATGGTGATTGCGAAAAATGACGAAGCGCACGCAGTGCTCGCGCGGCAGTTTAAGCAGCATAAAATCGAAAAAATTTATTGGGTGGTCGTGAAAGGCGCGGCCGAGCACGATGAAATGCGCTGCGAAGCGCCGCTCGGGCGTTCGCCGGCAAACCGAAAGAAAGTTGTGGTGCAGACTGAGGGCGGACGGGAATCGGCGACGAATTTTAAAGTCCTCAAGCGGTTTAAGACCGCGACGCTCCTGGAGGCGCGCCCCGAAACCGGACGGACGCATCAAATCCGTGTGCATTTGCATCATTTACACCTTCCGGTCTTGGGCGATACGGTTTACGGGACGGCGTCGCCACTCATCAAGCGCCAGGCGCTGCATGCCAAATCCCTCGGTTTCCTGCATCCTGTGACGAAAAAAAAGCTTTCGTTTGACTCCGAAATCCCTCAGGATTTTGATTCTCTCCTAAAAAAATTATCATAAACCATTATCAGTAAAAAGGTTATGATAATTTCAACACAAATTACACTTAAAGCCCGAGGTGTGTTAAAATTTTCGCTTAAGGAAAACCCATGCACCCGTTCAATTCTATAGAAGAAATCATCGCTGATATTCAAGCCGGCAAAATGGTCATCATGACGGATGACGAATCGCGCGAAAACGAAGGCGACCTTGTTTTTGCGGCGCAGTTTGTCAGCCCTGAGAAAATCAATTTTATGATGAAGCATGCGCGCGGGCTGATTTGCACGCCGCTTTCGGATGAGCGGCTTGAAACGCTCGGGCTTCGCGACATGGTTGCCAAGATGGAAGATCCGATGAAAACCGCGTTCACCGTTTCGGTGGATGCAAAACTTGGTGTGACGACCGGTATTTCAGCGTTTGACCGCGCTCGTACCGTTGAACTTTTGGCAGATCCCAAATCAAAACCTTCGGACCTGGTTTCTCCGGGCCATATTTTCCCGCTGCGTGCAAAGCCGGGCGGTGTTTTGATTCGCGCGGGACACACCGAAGCTTCCGTTGATTTAGCAAAGCTTGCGGGGCTACATCCGGCGGCCGTGATTTGCGAAATCGTCAACGACGACGGAACGATGGCGCGCAAGCAGGAACTTTTGGATTTTGCAAAGAAGCATGACCTGAAAATCAGTTCGATTCAATCGCTGATTGAATACCGCAGGCGCTCTGAAAAATTAATCGAAAAAATTTCTGAAGCCAACATTCCGACCCAATTCGGAAATTGGACGATCAAGTTGTACAAATCGCTCGTGGATGGTTTTGAACATGTGGCGCTTGTGAAAGGCGAAGTGAATGAAAATCCGACGCTTGTGCGCGTCCATTCGGAATGTTTCACGAGCGAAGTGCTCGGTTCTTTGCGCTGTGATTGCCGCGAGCAGCTCGATGCGGCGATGGCAGCGATTGAAAAAGAAGGCAAGGGCGTCCTGCTTTATATCCGCCAGGAAGGCCGCGGCATAGGGCTTGCGAATAAATTAAAAGCTTACCAGCTTCAGGACGAGGGGCTCGATACGGTCGAAGCCAATGAAAAACTCGGCTTCAAACCGGATCTTCGCGATTACGGAACCGGCGCGCAAATTTTGAAAGACCTCGGGCTTTCGAAAATCCGCCTTTTGACGAACAATCCGCGCAAAATTGTGGGTTTAGAAGGCCATGGATTGCATGTGGCTGAGAGAGTTCATTTGGAACTTCCGGTGAATGAGCACAACAAGAAATATTTGCAGGCCAAGAAAAACAAACTCGATCATTTGTTGGATGGTGTCTGATGTCAACCGTGAGAGAAGGTAATTTAATCGGAAAAGGAAAGCGCTTCGGGATCGCCGTGTCGCGCTTTAACGAAACGGTGACCAAACAGCTTTTGGATGGCGCACTCAATCAATTGAGGCGTTCGGGCGTTTCGGACGTCGAAATTGAAGTCTTGTGGGTGCCCGGTGCTTTTGAAATTCCGCTGGCACTGCAGGCGCTTGCCAAGCGTGGCCGCGGCGGTGAGCGGACGCATAAAAAAGAATTGTCGCCGTTCGGGATCGTCAGTTTTCACGCGCTTTTGGCGCTCGGCTGCATTGTCCGCGGCGAAACTTCCAATTACAAACACATTGCGCAGTCCACGACGGATGCCATCGTGCGCGTCATGATGGATTATCAAATTCCGGTCGGTTTCGGCCTTCTGACCGTCAACAATTACGAACAAGCCGTCGCGCGCGCAGGCGGCAAAATGGGGAATAAAGGCCGCGAGGCCGCAACGTCGGCGCTTGAAATGGCGAATTTAATTTCCGATTCCGAGTTAAGACAAAAATTAGAGGAAAGCGCCAAACATTTAAAATCAAACTTTTTGGTTTAGTCTCAACGCTCTTTGTTACATTTATGCGCAAACGCACACAATCACGTGAATACGTTATCCAGCTTTTGTATGAAATCGAAATGACCCAATATTCTGCGGATCAGGTCCTGCAGGAATTTTGGAAAACCAACGATGCTTCGGACGAAGTGAAGGGATTTACGGAAAAAATCGTCAAAGGTACGATCGAAAAACGCTCTCAAATCGACGAGGTCCTGGCGCGTTACGCGGAAAATTGGAATTTGGACCGTATGGCCATCGTCGACCGCAATATTCTTCGTTATTCTACCTATGAACTTTTGTTTATGGATGACATCCCGCCCAAAGTTTCAATCAATGAAGCCGTCAATTTAGCAAAAAAATATTCGCAGGAAGAATCCGGCAAGTTTGTCAACGGCGTGCTCGATAAAATTTGTCACACGGAATCCGCGAAATCGAAACAAACATAAAAAACCGTCATCCTGAGCGAAGCGAAGGATCTAGATTCTTCGGCTTCGCCTCAGAATGACGAATTGAACCATGAAAAATCACGATACATTCATGAAGCGCGCTTTGGCGCTGGCCGAACGCGGCCGAGGATTTACGAGCCCCAATCCCGTTGTGGGCGCCTGCGTTGTTAAAAATCAGAAAATCATTTCCGAAGGCTTTCATCAATTTTACGGCGGCGCACATGCTGAATTGGGCGCACTCAAAAAAGCCGGCACGCGTGCGCGCGGCGCAACGCTTTATGTGACGTTAGAACCTTGTTCGAGCTGGGGAAAAACACCGCCGTGCGTCCAATCCATCATCCGGAGCGGCATCAAAACAGTCGTCATCGCGGCGCCCGATCCTAATCCCAAGCATAACGGAAATGGAATCCGGATTTTAAAAAAAGCCGGGATCCGAGTGAAAACCGGCGTGCTGCGGGAGGAAGCCGAAAGCCAGACGCGCGCTTTTCGGAAGTGGATTCTCAAGCGTAAGCCGTACGTTATTTTGAAACTGGCGCAAAGCATCGATGGCAAAATCGCAACACACACGGGCGATTCTAAATGGATTTCGAGCGAAGCAGCCAGAACCTTTGCGCACCGGCTGCGGTCTCAGGTCGATGCGGTTTTGGTCGGCAAAAATACGGTGCTGCGCGATAATCCGAAATTAACGGTTCGATCCCTCACCCCCACCCCTCTCCCGCAAGCGGGAGAGGGAATAAAAATAAAAAAAGGTTCCCCTCTCCCTCAGGGAGAGGGAAGGGTGAGGGGGTTTCAGCCGTGGAAAATCGTGCTGGATACGAAAGCCGAAATTTCAAAATCGGCGGCTATTTTCCGCAATGATTCAACCGCGATTCTGGTTTGTGCCGATTCTCATTTAAAACAAGCGGTTAAAAAATTCTCGAAAAATTCCGTTTCGATTCTGCCCGTTTCCATGAATGGGCATCAGCGGCTCAATTTAAATTCCGTTTTAGAAAAATTGGGAAAGCTCGGTGTCACGTCGATTTTGGTTGAAGGCGGCGGTGAAGTGGCGGCAAGCTTCCTGGAACAAAAGCTGGCGGATGAAATTTATTTTGTGATTGCGCCGAAAATTATCGGCGGTAGAAATGCAAAAACCTCAATCGAGGGAAGTGGAATTTCGAAAATCGGCCAAGCCGTCCGCCTTCGAAATCAAAAAATGCAGCAAATCGGTGAAGATATGGTGATTTCGGGAGAACTTTCATAATGTTCAGCGGCATCATTGAAAAAACGGGCGTTATTATTAAAAAGGAAAAAAAACGGAGCGGGATCCGCCTCACGATTGAATCGGAGCCGTGGCCGGATTCGCTGGAACTGGGCGAAAGTATTTCCGTGAGCGGAATTTGCCTGACCGTGATCGAGATACATGATGATTCGTTTTCGGTAGATGTGGTGCCCGAAACTTTACGGGATACGACGGCCGGAAAATGGAAAAAGGGAAGCCGGGTCAATTTGGAAAGGTCGCTGAGGGCGATGGACCGGCTGGGCGGGCATTTTGTTTCGGGGCATGTGGACGGCGTCGGAAAAATTAGGAGAAAAACCGTACGCGGCGGGAATTTGCTTCTTGCGATTGCCATTCCGCCCTCAATAATTCGCTATTTTGTGCCGAAAGGTTCTATTGCGGTGGATGGCATCAGTTTGACCATCCAAAAGCTGAACCCGGATTCAGTCGAAGCGGCCATTATCCCGGAAACCATCCGGGCGACGACCATCGGATCAAAAAAGCGGGGTGATCCCGTGAATTTAGAAATTGATATGATGGCCAAAGGCGTTTATCATTTTCTGGAGAATTGGAAAGCCGGTCATAAGAAGTAGCCCGGACGAATTCATCGATTTTTTAAAACGACAAGGAGATATCATGAAAAAGTTATTGGCATTTTTAATTCTCGCACTTTTCATTTCGATGAGCACACTCACTGCGGAAGAAGCCGGAGCGCCTTCTCCGGAAACGCAACCCTCTGAAACGTCCGCTGCCGTTGAAGCACAAACAGCACCTACGGAAATGGAAAAGCCGGCTCCGGAAGCGCCCAAGCCGCCGCAGGTCGAAGTTAAAAGCATTGAAGGCAATTATTTGACGCGTTCTGTTGATCGCTTTGGGCATGGCATCGGCAACGTTGCTTTGAGCCCGTTGGAGCTTTTTTACCAAACAGGAAGAGAAATTGAGAAAACGCATCCGGTTGCGGCTGTTACGGCAGGTTCAATTAAAGGGGTTGCGTGGTTTGCTATGCGGGCAGCGGCCGGCGCCATTGAAGCTGCCACTTTCTTTATCCCGATGGACCCGCTTATCCGCGATATTGATACCGGTTGGTTTAATGCCTGATTGATGTTGTATTTGTTTATATGGAATCTCCGCAGTCAAAACCCCAGATAGACCCCTCTCTTCTCAAAAAGAAAAAAGGTTTGATTATTGTTAACACCGGCGACGGCAAAGGGAAAACCACGGCTGCGCTCGGTGTTGCTTTGCGTGCGCTCGGCACCGGCATGAAAGTCTGCATGATTCAATTCATCAAAGGAAACTGGACGAGCGGCGAGCATAAAATCGCAGAAAAACTTGGGGCCGACTTCGAAATCCACAAAAAAGGCGAGGGATTCACCTGGGATACCAAAGACCGTGCGCGTGATCAAAAATTAGTCCAGGAAGCCTGGCAGCTCTGTAAAGACAAGCTTGCAAGCGGCAAGTATCAGCTTCTTATATTTGATGAAATCAATTATGTTGTCGATTACGACTATTTAAATATCCAAGAAGTGCTTGAAGTTCTCCGCAAGAAATCTCCGGATATTCACGTGATTCTGACGGGGCGCAACGCCAAGCCGGAATTAATAGAAGCCGCAGATCTTGTGACCGAAATGCGCGAAGTGAAGCATCCTTTCAAAGACCAAAACTTACCCGCACAGCTCGGAATTGATTTTTAAATCAAAAAAGTTGTTGACCTTGCTTTTTTAATTTTATAAACTTCCTTCGCTTTAATTTAACAAGATCTTTGAAAGCGAGAAAACCGTTTTAGGCAAGTGAGGGAACATGGTGCAAATCCATGGCTGCCCCGCAACGGTAAGTGCAACGAAAGCTGCATTAGTGTCACTGCTGATGAAAATCAGCGGGAAGACGCAGTGAGTAGGAACCAATATTGTCATTCTGAGCGAAGCGAAGAATCTAAGTTTAGATCCTTCGGCTAACGCCTCAGGATGACAGTTCAGTTGGCATAGGCACAAGTCCGGAGACCTCGGCCCTAACGAAGGCACTCAATCATCCCAAGATAATTGAGCGCGACGATTTCTTGATTTCTTTACGCGGGTAAAGGAGAGAAAAATGAAAAGGCATACCCTTGTTGTCTCTAGTTTTCTGCTTGTCTTTAGTTTAAGTTCCTCAGGTTTTTCGGCGGATTCAAAAGTTACAGCCGAAGCATCTTCCAAAAAATCATGGCTTTCCGAAGCTTTTGGTAATTTTCTCGGGACAAGCCGTGATGTTAGTCAACTCAAAACCGATAGCGATACGGTCTTAGTGACTGCCTCGCGCCTGCCGGTTTTCAAAAATGATCAAAAAGAATTCACCTCAAATGTTTCTGTCCGGTCCGAAAGCGACTTAACAGCCCGCCGTCCGCGCAGTTTTCAGGAAGCCGTGAAGGACCTGGAAGGCGTTCATGTGTTTGATCAAATCGGAAACGGTTTGGATGAGACTTTCGCGATTCGCGGATTTCCGGAAGGCAACGAAGCGATTTTTCTTGTCGATGGCGTCCGTATGAACGAAGTGGATTCGTCGACCTCCATGCTTTTGCCGCTTCTCAGGATGGACAATATCGAATCTATTGAAGTAGCGCGCGGCTCATCATCTGCGATTTACGGGAGCGGCGCTTTCAGCGGCGTTGTCAATATCACAACCCGAAAACCCAGCGAAAAGCCGTTTACATTTTTTGGCGGCGCTGATTGGTCCAGTTTCGGCGGCGTTCATTTTTTTGATGGTGTTAGCGGAACCATCCAAGACAAATTAACAGGCCTTGGCGGTGCCTGGAATTATTATTTCAACATGGGCCGCGATTTGAATGACGGTTTCCGTGCAAACGGCGAGTGGCGCGATACGTCGATGGATTTTAAAACTGGTTACGAACTTGCAGACGGGCATGGCGGCATCCGGTTCGGATTAAGAACGGTTCAGAATGCACTTTCAAGTCCCGGCGAATTAACGCTTGAAGAGTACAAGAAAGATGATCATCAGACCATCAAGCCGCTGGATGGCCGAAAAGCCCAGCAAAAAATTCTTTATATTAATGCCAACAAAAAATTTCTCGATAAACGGCTGGATGCATCTCTCCAAGCGTCTGCCCGCAGGAACACCATCCGTTTCTTGAGCACATTTCGGACTTTTACTGATTTTACCGACGGGTTTAATCCCGATACCAATCTCGTCACAACACGTTCTAAGGAATACAACCTGATCGGGCAGCTGGCTTATCAGGATGAATTTGGTTGGATCCAAACCAATTCTCTGGCCGGCGCAGAAATTACGCGCGGCCATGCCCACGATAAGCGGCAGGATGCGTTCGGCGGCAAGGTGGTTGAGCGTACTGCGATTGAAAATTTACGGAGCGGCGAAACAACCGCGTTCGGAATCTTTGGGCATGAAAAGGTCACTCTATTTGACCAGCTCATTGCCGAATTCGGGCTGCGCGGCAGTTTTCATTGGACCGCGATTCAGGATTATTTAAGGCATAGCAATGATCTGAACCGTCATTGGCGCGATTTGAGTATTACCACAGGCACGGTCTGGGGCCCGGTGAAATGGGGGCAGATTTTTTGGAATTATTCACAAGCTTTCCGCGCACCGGCATTGAGCGACCTTAATTCCTTCGGTGGCGATAGTGCGGCAAATTTGATGCCGGAAACCGCGCAAAGCTTTGAAGCCGGGACGCGCTTGAGCTATCAAGATATTGCCAGAGTCAAATTTTCTTATTTCGACATCACGACCGAAAATGAAATTGCGTTTGACAGCAGCGCGGTGTCTCAAATCAATCAATTCGGCCGGAACGTCAATATCGGGAAAACGCGCCGGAACGGAATTGAATTGAGCGGCGAATGGCAGGCGATTCGGGAGGTCTTGATCCGTGTGACTTATACGCTCACAAGAGCCATTATCCGAAAAGGCGTTGACGATCCCGCAACCTCATTTTCGCCGTTTACGCATCGATTTTTAGGGCAAGTTCCGGAAAATAAATGGACATTCGGTTTAGAATCGCAGCCGCTCAAACGTTTAGGGGCGCCCTACGATGGTTTTAAAGTTTTGTTGACCGGAATCTTTGTCGGCCGCCAGCATCCGCAAAATTTTGAGACTGCAAGCCAAAGCCTGCTTAACAGCACGGGTTCTTGGATTAAAGCTTATCAAGTCTGGGATTTAAAGGTTTCCCAGGAATGGAAGCAATTTGAGGTGTTTCTCAAGGTGAACAACCTGCTCGATAACCGCTATTTCTCGAGAGGCGTGATTGCAGAATCTTTCGGAACTGCCACCACGCCGGCGGGCAATTATTTATTTGTCACGCCTGCCGCACCGCGTGAATTTGTGCTGGGCTGCCGTTACGAATTTGGTTGATGATTTCTTGACTTGAGAGATGAGGACGCTATAATACGGTTGTTTTCAAAAAAATCGCATTCATCGTATTATGACTGACTCATCACAAAATCAAGCCACAGATCCCGTTATCCAAGAAGGCAAGTTTTTTGCCGCGACCGGATATTTATTCCTGCTTTGTTTTGTACCGCTTGTCCTGAAACGGGGCAATAAGTTCGCCGAGTTTCATGGCCGCCAAGGCCTGGTTTTATTCATCTTTGAACTTGCCGCCGGAATTCTGAAGGCCATTCCCGTTGTCGGGGATGTCGTCTTTTCCTTTGCGTTTGTCGTCCTGGCCATTGCGTCACTGGCCGGTGTTGTCCGTGTGATGATGAATGAGTATTGGGAAATGCCGGTCGTTTATGATATTGCCAAAAAAATGACGCTGTAAATCAGTTTCACGCAGGAGGCATCCGTTATGCTGTTCGCCAAAAAACTCAAGCAGGAAACAAAAGAAGATTTTGCCCTCATCCTGAATCCCGTGCGTGACGAGCTCGCCAAAAGCCGCGCGATCGAGCGGATGGCTGAAATTTTTCCGCTGACTCTCGAAGAAGCCGGCGATTTGGTTGAGAACACGCCGATTATATTATTGGAAGGCCTGGGACAGGAAGTCGGCGAACAGCTTCGGAAATACATGGCCGAAACGAATGCGGATGTTATTTTGACGGACGACCAGTCGTTTCGCCGCAAATGTTTCCGCGCGATTTGGCCGACGCCGCCTAATCTGAGTTTTTTGCAGACCAATACTGTATCAGAAGTCAAAAAGCCGGTTTCTGACCGCGAAGAATTGGATGCATTGCGTCAACCATTGCCGGAGACAATCCAGAAGCCGGCAGCTGACCCGTTTTCCCTGGATTTGCCTCCGCAAGAGTCTGACCATTCTGATTCCTGGCGTAAAGAGAAACTGCGCGAAGTTGAAATGCTGACGGAGCAGGCGATCCGCAACGAAAAAATCGACCAACTTTCCAAGGAAAAAAGCAAACTCGAGCAGCTGGCTTCAAATTTGCAGCGCGAGAATGATCATCTTCGGACAGTTGTTGCCGAAAAAGACCGTCGCCAAGAAGATAAAAATGAAAGCGCGCAGGATGAAATTTCGAAATTAAAAGGATCACTCAAGACTTCGGAAGATGCGAAAAATCAGCTGAAAGGGCAGATTCAGAAACTCGAGAATGAGTTTTCGGATTGGCAGAAGCGGGCCGACGCTGATTTGCAGAAATCCGAAGAAAAGCGCTTTGAATATGAAGAGCAGCTTTCGAATTTAAAATCAACCGTTGAAAAGCAACTGGCCGAATTACGAGAAACCAAGCAGGCGCTTGAAAAGGCAACGGATACTAAGGCGCATGAAGCGGAAATTATCGCGATCCAGAATCAAAAAGTCCAAACCGAGCAAGCGCTTGAGAGTTTGAAGTCAAAAGTGTCGGGATTGGAGCAGGTGCTTGAAGCAGCCAAAAAAGCATACGACGAAAAGATTCAAGCCAAAGACAAGGAAATCGCTGGTTTGCGCCAGAAATCGGAAGATTGGTCCGTTTCTCATACTGCATTGATGCGTGAGTTCGAAGAGCTCCGCCGCAAACACGCATCCGACATTGAGACTCTCACGGCCCGTAATCAGGAATTGCAAACCCAAAATGAAGCTGCCCAAAAACAGCTGCGCGATTATGCCGCCATCGCCGAACAGCAAGAGTTAATCGAAAAACGGAACCGGCTTGCTGCGCAGCTGCTTGAGAAAGAGTCGCTCTTGAGGGAGCTTGGCGTTCGTCATGAAATTTTGAACAGTGAGTTAAAAGACCGAGAAGGCGAAGTCCGGGAAATTTTAAACAAACGCGAACAAGTCGAGAAAGAAATCCAGAAAGACCGTCAGGCCGATAAATATTTGCTGGAGCAGCTCAAGCTCAGGGAAAAAGAAAAAATAAAATCGCAGGAACGTTTTTCAAGCCGCCGCAGCGGCGTTGAGATTTCGAAGCCCGGTGAAAACGGCTTGAAGCATCCATGACCGATGGAAAGCCGATCGAGCTTGTTTTAAGTAAAATCAAGGTTGATGAAAATCGAAGCGAACAGATCATCATCCTGAAAGAAAAAGAAGGCTCCAGATTCCTTCCCGTTGTTATCGGTATCGCCGAGGTTAATTCCATTAAATTGAAATTAAGCGGGGTCGAGCCGCCAAGGCCGCTGACGCATGACCTTTTGTGTAAAATCGTGGAAGGCCTGGGCGCGCAGCTCAAAAACATTTTGATCGATAGACTCGAGAACAATACGTTTTACGCGAAGTTAATCATTGCGCGTTCCGGAGGCGGAAACGAAGAAGTCGAAATTGATGCGCGGCCTTCCGATAGTATCGCTGTGGCGCTCCGGGCCGGTATTCCGATATATGCGAACGAAGATGTGATAAATGAAGCTGGTGTTAGCGAGATATAGGTAAATTACAGATAAATACTTTTGTTGTTATTTAAACGGCTTTATGGTAATATCTCGCTCCGTTGTGCAATCAGTCATTATTATCATTTCTTGTCACTTAAAATCGGGCTAACGAAAGGGAACATTCAGATGTCAGAAACTAAGAATAGTGTGATTGTTAGAATTGCCGGAGCGGCCGGTGATGGTATTGCGTCGACCGGAGAAATTTTTGGTAAAACGTGCTCCCGCTTGGGGTTGCATGTCATGGCTTACAATGCTTATCAATCCGCTATTCGCGGCGGTTTCGTATGGCTGCAGCTGAACGTAGGTTCGGAAAAAACCCTTTCGCATGGCGAAGCACCGGACGTATTGGTATTGCTCAATCCTTCGAGCATCGGGCTCCATGTACCGCAAGTGAAACCAGGCGGTGCAGTGATTTATAATTCCTCCCAAATTACGCAAGACCTCACCAAAGAACGCGACGACATTCATTATTATGGCCTCAATTTCAGAGAACTTGCCAACGACCCCAATATTAAAGCTGTTATGGCGAACGTGATGTTGATGGGCGCCACGATTCAACTGTTGGGCCTTGAAACCAGCGTCGGCATCGATTTTATTGCGGACCGATTCAAGAAAAAGAGCAAGGAAGTCATTGATATCAACAAAAAGATTTTCCAAATCGGTGCTGATTGGACGAAGAAAAACGCCAAGCCGCTTAATTTGAAATTAAAAGGCGACGGCAAGCGCCGCATGTTCATGACCGGAAACGAAGCGTTCGGGCTTGGCCTTTTGGCGCATGGCTGCAAATTCTACGCGGCTTACCCGATGTCGCCTTCCACCGGAATTCTTCACTACCTCGCCAAAAAAGCAAAAAAATATAAAATTGTCGTTAAGCAAACCGAAGACGAAATCGCAGCCGTGAATTTTATTATCGGTGCTGCGCATGCAGGCGTGCGTACGGCAACCGCAACTTCGGGAGGCGGTTTTTCATTAATGGTAGAAGGCGTCGGTTTGGCCACGATGCTGGAAGAGCCGATTGTGGTGATTAATGTGCAGCGCGGCAGTCCTTCGACCGGTATTCCGACGAAGCAAGAGCAGGCCGATTTGAATTTGCTGCTCGGAGCTGCGCAAGGCGATGCGCCGAAAATCATTCTCGCACCGAAAGATACGGAGGATGCGTTTTACACCGCGGGCCGCGCGCTTAACTTGGCGGAGAAATATCAGACGCCGGTTTTAATCCTCTCTGATTTATATCTCTCAGAACATTTCCAGACCGTTACCGAATTTAAATTCAACATGGCAATTGAACGCGGCAAACTCGTCGACAAATTTAGCGGCGATGTTTACAAGCGCTTCTTAATTACCGATGACGGCATTTCGCCCCGACTACTTCCGGGTGTGGAAAAGGGTATGTATGTGTCCGCCAGCGACGAGCACGATGAGCGCGGTGAAGTGATCAGCGACGTTTTGGCTGGGCTTCCGTCATCGCTGGATATCCGCAACAAAATGCACGAAAAGCGGATGCGCAAGCTCGATGGCATGCGCGAGCATGATATGAAACCGCCGGTTTTGACAGGCCCCAAAGATGCGAAATTGACTTTGATGGGCTGGGGTTCCACCTATGATGCTATTGAAGAAGCCGTCAAGCTTCTCAATAAAGATGGGTTGTCAGTCAATCATTTACATTTTACCGATCTTTATCCGCTGCCGGTGCAGGCTACATTGGATATTTTAAACGGCTGCAATGAAGTCATTGCCGTTGAAAATAATTATTCCTGCCAAATGTCGCGTTTGATTTTGGCAGAAACCGGATTCCAGATTAAGCGGCAAGTCACGCGCTACGACGGTGAACCGTTTACGGGCGAAGACATTGTCGAAAGATTAAAAAAAAACGAATTGATTCTCGCATAATTTAATTTTTGACTTCAAGAGAGGAACAAACCAATGGCAACGATGAAAGATTTTGACAGCGTACATCCAGATTGGTGCCCAGGCTGCGGCGATTTCGGCTTGTTGGCAGCGATGAAGAAAACCTATGTCGGCATGGGAATTGAGCCGCATCATATGATGACGGTCTCCGGCATCGGCTGTTCTTCCAATTTGCCCGGCTTTATCAATACTTACGGCATGCACACTTTGCACGGCCGCTCGCTTCCGATTGCGCAGGGCTTTAAGCTTTGCAATCACGAAATGAAAGTGGTGGCGGTGGGTGGTGACGGCGATGGTTATGGTATTGGCGTCGGCCACTTGATCCACGCGATGCGCCGCAACGTTGACATGACTTATATCGTCATGAACAATTCGATTTATGGTTTAACCACGGGGCAGACATCTCCCACGAGCGGCATCAGTATGAAAACCAAGTCAACGCCATTCGGAAACGCGGAGCTTCCGATTAATCCAATCGCTTTGGCGCTTGCTTCGGGCTGTGGCTTTGTGGCGCGCGCCTTTACCGGAAATCAAAAGCAGCTTTCCGATATCATTAAGGCTGCAATCGATCATCCCGGTTTTGCATTGGTTGATACGTTTAGCCCATGCGTGACATTTAACGAAATCAACACGGCTCAGTTCTACAAAGAAAGATGCAAAGACATCAACGAAAAAGGCCATAACACCAGTGATTTGGTGGCGGCTTTTCGTGAAGCTCAGGAAACCGAGTATATCGCGACCGGTATTTTCTATAAAGAAGTACGGCCGCAGTATGAAGAATCCGAAAGAGAAACGCTCGAAATTCCTGTTTACAAACATAAGCTTGGTTTGAAACCGGAAGAACAGCGTGAGCTCGTTGCTGAGTTTGAATAAGACTTAGCGTTTTTTAGAAAATCAGCATATCCACGTTTTGTAACTGACGCAGATTACTCCATGTCCAACAACCGTTGCGATATCCTCATCATTGGTGCCGGCGGAGCAGGCCTCACGGCTGCGCTTTATGCCTCGCGCGCCAATCTTTCCACCATCGTTCTTGAAAAACTCACGCCGGGCGGTCAAATCGCGCTCACCGATATCGTTGAAAATTATCCGGGTTTTCCGGAAGGTGTCACGGGCGGCGAGATTTCCATGAAGATGGAAGAGCAGGCCAAGCGTTACGGTGCCGTGGTCCAGTATGACGAAGCCAAATCCATTTCAAAGAACGGCAGCGGATTTAAAGTTCAAACATCTAAGGCAACCATTGAAGCCGGAGCCATCATTATTGCGACGGGTGCTTTTTACCGCCAAATCGGCGTGCCGGGCGAAAAAGAATTGATCGGCAAAGGCGTTTCCTATTGTGCGGTCTGTGACGGCGCATTTTTCAAAAATAAAGAAATCGTGGTGGTTGGCGGCGGCGATTCGGCGATGCAGGAAGGTTTGTTCCTCACACGTTTTGTCAACAAGTTAACCGTTGTTCATCGGCGCGATAGTTTGCGTGCAAGCGCCATCCTGCAGGACCGCGCGAAACAAAATCCGAAAATTAAATTTATTTGGGACAGCGTGGTTGAAAAAGTGAACGGCTCCGGCAAAGTCGACGGTGTCCAAATCAAGAATTTAAAAACCAATCAGGCTCAGGATTTTAAAACCGACGGCTTGTTTGTTTTTATCGGCCAGGATCCCGCGACTAAATTTTTACAAGGGTTTGTAGAGCTCGATAAGCTTGGTTATGTGGTGACAAAGAACGGCCTGGAAACATCGGTTCCCGGTGTTTTTGCCTGCGGGGAGGTGCGCGCGGGCGCCGTTAAGCAGCTCGTTTCGGCATGCGGCGAGGGTTGTGAAGCAGCATTGGCCGCGCAGGCCTATGTGGAGGCCAAATAATTCATGAGATACGATGATTTTTTACAGCGTGATGAATTTGAAAAGAAAATGACCCAACTGCTTGAACTTCTCAAGAGCATCATGAAACATTCGCCGAATGCAGAGTCTCAATTCATGAATTTGTTCGAAGGCAAGCCGGGTGACAAAATGACCGTCAATTTTTGCTTCTTCAATTTTATACCCGTAACGCCCGAAGAGATGGAAGAGTTTGAAGATTTGTACGGAGATATCGCCGATTCTCACGAAACAAACGGAGAAGAGGGCGATTTCTTTTCGGATTTCAAGTGGACCAAAAGTGACGTTGAATTCCTGAAACGTCATGGCATGTCGTTTTAATTTTCACGGCTGTTTTTTTCTCCGAATTTCTCTCATTTTTCTCACCGTTTTTATCCTACTTCCAGCATCTGGCCGCGCATTTGATCATCAAGTCTGGGATGAATTATTAAAAACCCACACAGAAGACGGCCTGGTTGACTACGCTTCATTCCAGAATGATTCGGACAAGCTCGATCAGTATCTGAAAAGTTTGTCGGAATATCCGCTTGCCATGCTTGCCGAAGAAACACGGGAAGGCAGGATCGCGCTTTGGGTGAATGCGTTCAATGCGCTGGTGATTCAAGAAGTCCTGCGTCATTATCCGGTTGATTCCGTCAGCCAAATTGAAAATTTCTGGGAAGAGAAGAGACCTGTTGTTTCGGGTCTGGTTTATAACTTCAAGGAAATCCGGGATGAAATTTTGCGTAACACTTTCCGGGACGAGCGCGCGCTCCTGGCTTTGTCAGCCGGCGAGATGAGTTCTCCGCCGCTTCGGAGCGAAGCATATGAAGGCAGCCGCCTTGCCGAGCAGTTTTCGGATCAGATGAATTTTTTCCTGACGCATGTGCGTTATAACAAGCTGGTCGAAGGAAAAAAGAAGCTTCGTCTTTCGCCGCTTTTGAAGGAATTTGCGGGTGATTTTCTCTTGGGGTATGGGCGTTCAGAAGGTGTGGGCAAGTTTTCTGCGGAAGAATTTGCGGTCCTTAATTTTGTCAAAATTCATCTCAAAGACCCGAAAATCCAGGATTGGATAGTTCAGTCTAAATACAAAGTGTCGTATCTAAAGAAGGACGAGCGCCTTAATGACACCCAATTTCTAGAGAAAAAAGAAAATGAAAATTAAAATCGCCTGCATCCAAATAGGGGCGGGCAGTGATTTCAATCAAAATTTAAAGCAGTCATTCAAAATGGCGCACTTGGCCGTTCACAAAGGCGCGCAAATGATTGCGTATCCGGAAACGTTTCTCCACCGCGGAAAATCCTCGAGCTACCGGGACATCGCTGAAAAAACCGAACATGTTATCCATAAATTCCAGCACATGGCCTGCATGAGCCGCGTTCCGATTTTATTGGGCAGCATTCTGGAGAAGTCAAAAAAGCCGGGCCGTTATTTTTCCGCCTCACTTTTGATTTCGGATAAGGGCCACATCATTGCCAAATACCGGAAGATTCACTTGTTTGATGTGAAAACGCCCGGCCGTTTGAACTTCCGGGAATCTGAGAAAATTGATTCCGGTTCTTCCGTAGAATCCGCGTCGTTGTTCGGTATCCGGTTTGGTTTTTCGATCTGTTATGATCTCCGGTTTCCCGAACTTTTCAGGAAGCTTGCGTTGGGAGGCGCTGAGGTTGTTTTTGTGCCGGCCAATTTTGTCCACGAAACCGGCAGGGTGCATTGGCATGTGCTGCTGCGCTCGCGAGCGATTGAAAATCAAATGTTTATCGTGGCTCCCGCCCAAGTCGGCAGAAATCCTTCCACGCGTGTTAAAAGTTACGGCCATAGCCTCGTGGTTGATCCCTGGGGAAAGGTATTGGCTGAGGGGTCTGAGGGGAAGCCCGAGGTTGTAGTTGCCGAAATTGATACGGCCCGCGTCCAGCGCCTCCGCCGTGAGTTTCCCGTCATGTCCCATCTGAAGTTAAAGAATTAAATCAGTTGACAGATGAGAGCTTCTCGAATACAATTTGGGTTCGCTTTTGAAATATCGGGTTGCGTCTATACGTAACCTATTGTATATAAATCACTTACGAAAGTTCAGGGGATTCAGATGTCAACCTTTGCAGTGGTCGAAACAGGCAATAAACAATATTTGGTGAAGCAGGATGACGTTATCCTGGTCGAAAAACCGCAAGCGATTAAAGACGGTGAAGTGTCGCTGGATCATGTTTTGATGATCAAATCGAGTGACAAGGCTAGTTTCGGGACGCCTTATGTGAACGGCGCCAAGGTGCTTTGTCAGGTTTTGGAAGCAGAAGAGCGCCAGCCGAAAGTGATCAGTTTCAAGTATCGCCGCCGGAAAAATTCGCGCCGCAAAAAGGGTCATCGGCAGACATTGACACGGCTTCAAGTGAAGGCAATTCAAGGTTAAACGATATGGCACATACAAAAAGTCAGGGAAGTAGTACAAACGGCCGCGACTCATGTCCGCAGTTTCTGGGCGTGAAAGTGTACGGCGGGCAGCTGGTTCGTGAGGGCGGCATTATTATCCGTCAGCGCGGAACACGGTTTCGCCCGGGGCGCTTTGTGAAACGTGCGAAAGACGATTCTCTTTTCGCGATGCGTAGCGGCGTGGTACATTTCAGAGAAAACCGGCTGGTTGACGTCATTCCCAATTAAGTTTTCAATTAACGTAAAAGCTAAGCAGGAATCGTGAATTTAGAATCTTGCTTAGCTTTTTTCTTTTTAGAGCCATGAAACATTTTTTAGATGAAATCAGTATTACCGTTCAATCGGGGCGCGGCGGCCGGGGCTGCGAAAGTTACCAGGGCCGTACGGACCGAAAGTTTGTCCCCGACGGCGGTGACGGCGGCCGGGGCGGTGATGTGATTTTGCGCGCCGATTCGGAAACGCGCAGTCTTGTGTCGCTGAAGGCCAAGCGGATTTTTGAGGCGGAATCAGGCGGCGCGGGATCCGGAAACAACCGCTATGGGAAGAACGCCAAGCCTTACGTAATTCATGTTCCTTGCGGGACCACGGTATACGATCAGCATCATAATCTCTTGCTGCGGGATCTGGTGGAAAGCGGCGATGAAGTGATTGTCGCAAGAGGCGGCCGCGGTGGTTACGGTAATCATGCCAGGCGCCCGTCGACCCAAGCCGAAGATGGCGTTCGGCTGGAACTGACTTTGTCATTTTCAATTATTGCCGATATTTTTCTTATCGGGCTTCCGAACAGCGGCAAAACGGAGCTCCTCAGGCGTTTGACAGGCGCTCATATCGAGCCGACCGAATATCCGTTTGCGACCAACACGCCGCTTCTCGGCACTTATCATGACGGCTCCGCAAGCCTGAGGATTTGTGAGCTGCCGGCTCTTTACGGCCGCTCCTCCGACGGCCGCGGCCTTGGAACCGTATTTTTGAAGCATTTGAAGCGTGCCAAACTGATTTTTCTGATCATCGATCCCGCAAATTCTTTTGCGGACGGCATTAAAGCAGGTTATGATATTTTGCTCAAGCAAATCGAACAATTTGACCACCAGTTCTTAAAAATTTCGAGGCTGGTTGTTATCAATAAATGCGATTTGCCGGATGCCAAGAAACTTTTGAAGAAAAAAATAAAATTAAAAGATCCTGTGTTTGAAATTTCGGCCCGAACGGGTGATGGCGTCGGGAAGCTTATGAAGAAAGCAGTTCAAATATTAGAAAGCCAGAAATCCTAAAATATGCGGAAAGATTTTAATTTTGATAAAGTAAAACGGATTGTAATCAAGATCGGAACGAGTGTTTTGACCGATTCCGACGGTAATTTCACGCTTGCGCCGCTCGATGCGATCGTGGATCAATTAAGGGGTTTGGTGAAATTAGGATACGAACTGGTGATTGTCAGTTCCGGCGCCATCGGCTGCGGAATGAGCGTTCTTAGAATGAAGCGCAAACCAAAAGAGCTGCCGCTCCTTCAGGCCTATGCCGCAACCGGCCAAGGCAAATTGATGAAGCGCTACGAGGAATTGTTTTCTTCTTTCGGCCATCATGCCGCGCAGGTGCTGGTTACGCGTGATGGATTCCAGGACCGCGTACGCTGCTTTAATATGAAGAACACATTTGAATCGCTGCTGCGCCTTGGCGTGATTCCGGTTGTCAACGAGAACGATACGGTCAGCACTGAAGAAATCCGGTTTGGCGATAATGACGCGCTTTCAGTTTCCGTAGCCGAATTAATCGAAGCCGACATGCTGGTCTTGCTGACGGATGTCGACGGATTGTACATGGACGGCGACCGTAAAAAAATTATTTCGGAAGTCCTGACGGCCGATGCGGTGGATGTTTTATTTCAGCACGTATTTTCGCACGAGAAAAAAATCATCACACGCGGCGGCATGGAATCTAAATTGGAAGTCGCAAAACGAGCGATGAAAAACGGTATAGCAGTCGCTGTTTTGAACGGCAAAGTGAAAGGATCGATCGAGCAATTAACGAACGGAGAAGAGATCGGCACTTTGTTTCTGGCATCCGGCACTAAGAAAGGTTTCAAAAAAAATTGGGTTACCAATTTGACGGAAGCGCACGGAAATCTCTCGGTTGATTCCGGTGCTCATACGGCTCTGAAAGACGGCGGCAAAAGCCTGCTCGCAAGCGGCATCCGTGAAGTAACAGGCCATTTCAAAGCCGGTGATTCGGTCAAAGTTTCGTCAGGAGACGGCAAGGTTTTTGCGCGGGGCATTGTGAATTATTCGAGTGAAGAATTGAAGAAAATTGCCGGAAAAAAAACAACCGAGATTGTTTCAATTTTAGGTTATAAACACGCGGATGAAGTCATCCACCGCGATAATTTAGTCATTACCTGATTTTTTTATGAAAACATTAGAATCACAAATGAAGCAGCTGGCTGAAAAAGCAAAACATGCTTCCCAAAGTTTGGCGACGGTAGACACAAAGACTAAAAACCGGGTTTTAATTGGTATTGCCAAGCAGCTCAAGAAAAATTGGAAGCAAATCCAGGCCGCCAATCAAAAAGACCTTGCCTTTGCACGCGCCAATCAGCTTTCGGGTGCCATGATCGACCGGCTCATGCTCAATCGCGGCCGGATTTTTAAAATGGCCGATGCCGTTAGCGAAGTTGCAAAACTTCCGGATCCAATTAACCGCACGCTTTCAAGCTGGTCGCGCCCGAACGGGCTCCGGATCTCAAAAGTCAGCGTTCCGCTTGGCGTTATTCTGATTATTTATGAATCACGGCCCAACGTCACATCCGAATGTGCGTCACTTTGCCTGAAAAGCAACAATGCCGTCATCTTGCGCGGAGGCCGGGAAGCGTTTCATTCGAATCAAGCCATCGTACGGATTTATCAAGCCGCCCTTAAACGTGCCGGGCTTTCACAGGATTGTGTCGTGTTTGTACAAACTGTGGACCGGAAAGCCATCGATATTCTTTTAAAATTGAATACGTCTATCAATTTGGTCATTCCGCGCGGCGGCGAGTCGCTCATCAAGCGCGTAGCGTCTAAATCGAGAATTCCGGTCGTAAAGCACGATAAAGGCGTTTGTCATGTGTATGTGGACAAAGCCGCCGACTTGAAGAAAGCACTGACGATTGCATTCAATGCCAAATTACAGCGGACAGGCGTCTGTAATGCGATGGAGACGCTTTTGGTTCACCAGGCAGTCGCGAAAAAGTTTTTACCATCCTATGCCGCAATGCTCCGTAAAGCGGGCTGTGAAATCCGGGGCGATCAAGCCGTGCGCCGGCTGGTTCCGGATGCCAAAAGGGCGGTTGAATCCGATTGGTATGCGGAATATTTGGATAAGATTCTTGCGATTCGGGTTGTGAAAAACACGGGCGAAGCCATTCGGCATATTCAACAATATGGTTCTGCGCACACGGATGCGATTATCACCAAAGATAAGAAAGCAGCGCGTGAGTTTGTGTCGCTTGTGGATTCGTCATCCGTGATGGTGAATGCGTCTACGCGGTTCTCAGACGGAAACGAATTCGGGTTCGGCGCCGAAATCGGCATCTCAACAGAAAAAATTCACGCACGCGGGCCTATGGGCCTTGAAGGTTTAACGTCTTACAAATATATTGTCCAAGGAAACGGCCAAATACGAAAATAAATTTTTCATGCGCATCGGCATTCTCGGCGGAACATTCGATCCGATCCACAGCGGCCATCTGGCTCTTGCGGGCGCTGCACGCTCGCAATTAAAACTTGAAAAAATCATTTTCGTTCCCGCGTTTATTCCGCCACTCGGTTTAAAAGCCAACCAAATTACGCCTGCGCCGGCACGCTTGGAAATGACCCAAGCCGCTGTCCGGAATTTAGGGTATGATGTAAGCGACATTGAGATCAAGCGGGAAGGTGTTTCCTATACTGTGGATACGATTCGCGAATTGCGCAGGATTCACCCCGAACCGCACGAGCTTTTCTTTATCACGGGCGGCGACTGGGGAAAAAGTTTGGATCAATGGAAAGAAATACAGACTATTTTTTCATTATGCACTTTTGTGGTCGCGAAAAGGCCGGGCTATGAAAAAATGAACTTGCCGCCCGAAGTTAAGTTCTTGGATTTTCAACCGCTTGATATTTCATCTACCCGGATCCGCGAGATGATAAAGCAAAACAAACCTGTTCAATCATTGATTCCAAAACCCGCGCTTGAAATCATCGAGCGCCGCCGATTGTACCGATAATGGCTTTCCTGGATCTTATTTCTCATTCCGCAATTCTCATAGCGCTATTCCTACTTTCCGCATTTTTCTCAAGTGCCGAAACCGCACTTTTTTCACTCAGTCAAATCGAGCGGCGCAGGCTCGTGCAGCAGCATCCCAAAGTCGGGAAAGTGGTCGAGAGGCTGCTTTCTGAACCGCGCCGGACGTTGATTACGATTTTAATCAGCAACAATTTGGTCAATGTTGCCGCCGCATCAGTTGTAACCCTTTTGGCGATTTCGCAATTTGGAGAAGAGGGTGTCGGCATGACGATCGCTCTATTTTCACTGACCTTGATTATATTCGGCGAAATTATTCCGAAAGTATTTGCAGCGCGGCATGACATGTTGTTTTCGCTGGTTTGCGCTATCCCTCTGGATATTATCGCAAGAATATTTTTGCCGCTCCGTATTGTTTTTCGAACGATTTCTAATTATGTGCTTTCTTTTCTAATTAAGGACAAAACTCAAACGGATTTAATTTCGGAAGATGAACTAAAAGCACTCGTCAGAATCAGCGAGGAAGAAGGGGCTCTGCGGAGAGAGGAAGAAAAAATGATCCGTCATTTGATTGATTTGGGAAAGCGTCACGTTAAACAAATCATGGTCCCAAGGCCCGATTTGGTTGCATTCAATATCGAAGACGGCCGGGAGGCGTTGGTCGAGTTAATCAAAAAGTATCACCACACCTATATTCCGGTTTATGAAGGTAATTTAGATCATGTGACCGGTGTCATTGCTGTTCAGGAATTCATGCTGGATACCACAGGCCGGCTCCGCGAGCTTATTCAGCAGCCTGTTTTTATTCCGGAAACAAAACTGATCGATGAAGCGCTGGAAGAGTTTCGCTCCACAAAGAAGGAATTTGCGATTTGCGTGGATGAATATGGCGGAACGGCGGGGCTTGTCACGGTTGAGGACATCTTGGAAGAAATTTTCGGCGAATTTTATGATGAATACGCAAAAACCGAGCCTTCTGTTAAAAAACTGGAGAGCGGTCATTTGGTTCAGGCGCTTGTCAGCCTGCACGATCTCAATGAAAAACTTGGTTTGCACCTGAAATCGGAGGTTTCCGAAACGCTGGGCGGCTGGGTTCTTGAACGGCTCGGCCGGATTCCGAGAACTCATGAATCGTTTACATTCGAAGGTTTTGAATTTCAAATCACAGAAGTGACAAAACAGCGGATTTTACGCGTCCTGATTCGAAAGAAAAACTGATGATCACAGCCGTTAGCATTCTAATCCTGTTCTTGATTCTATTCATCTTGTCCGCTTTTTTTAGCGGTTCGGAAATGGCTTTTCTGTCGTGCAACAAATTAAAACTCCGGCACCGGATCGATTCAGGCGATCCGGCGGCAAAAATTATTCACCGCTACCGGAAAGATCCGAAGCGGCTTTTGGCAACCGTCCTCATCGGCAATAATTTGACGAATGTTGCCATTACCTCGATCTTGACGTATTTGTTGAGTTATCATTTCAATATCCGTTCGGAGCTGGTGATCACGCTGATTCTGGCGCCATTGCTTATTATTTTTTGTGAAATTATTCCGAAGGATCTGTGCCGGATTAAAGCGGACATTTATATTTACCGCTTTGCATTTGTGTTGCGCTGGCTTGAAGGTGTTCTTGCGCCGCTCTCATTCTCAATTTTATGGCTGATGGATGTCTTGAATTTAATGACTTTTTCTAAAGTGAAGCGCAATCCGCTGGTAACCAAAGACGAATTTCGCTATGTCGTTGAAGAGAGTGCGCAAAAAGGTGTTCTAAAAGAATATGAAAAACGGCTCGTACACACGATTTTGAGCCTGGATAACGTCAGTGTCGGTGAAGTGATGACGCCGCTTCGGGAATTTCCGACTTTGGAATTGATCAAAAAAGTCAAAGATGTTAAAGAGCTGGCGCGAAACTCTAAGAAACAAGTGGTGTTGGTGTATGAAGAAATTCCGGCGATCGTGGTCGGAATCATTCATGTGTTCGATGTTCTGTTTGAAGAAAACGGGGAGGAAGGCCTTAAGAATTACCTCAGGCCGCCTCTTTTTATTCCCGAAGACCAGTCAGTCGAGAAAACCATCCTGCTCCTCCAGTCTAAACACAGCTCCTATGCGGCCGTGACTAACTCGGAGTTTGAAGTGATTGGTGTTGTCAGTATTGATAATCTCATCCGTTTTTAGCTGTTTTCCTCCTTAAAGTTTCCCATCTGATTCACCGATAATTAAGTGCAGTCTCATCTTAGCAAAGAGCTCCTTTTGGAATCATTATAAGATTCATATCAAATCTATTTTGGGGAGTTGCTGGAATGAGAGTAATCGCCATCGCCAATCAGAAGGGTGGCTGCGGTAAGACCACCACCGCGATTAATTTGGCGGCTGCATTGGCATTTGTACAGAAGCGCGTTCTGCTGATCGATTTGGATCCGCAAGGCCATGCTACCTGCGGGCTTGGCGTGAAGGCCGAATCCTTGAGCAGAACGGCGTATGATTTGTTGAAATCATCCGACCAAGCGTCCGGTATTTCCGAAGCGCTGGTAAACGTGAGCACTTTCCTTCATCTAGTTCCTTCCCATGTGGTTTTGAGCGTTATCGAGCAGGAGCTGGCCGGTGTGCCGGGCAGAGAAAATAAGCTGCTCAATCAACTCAATCAGATTACTTCCAATTACGAGTTTGTCATTATCGATTGCCCGCCGAATTTGGGCATTTTAACTTTTAATGCCCTCCGCGCATCCGGCGAAGTCATTATTCCGATCGAACCTTCATTTTTTTCATTGCATGGCCTGGCAAAGATATTCGAAACGATTGAATCACTCCGCCAAATTACGGGAAAAAGTGTCGAAGTTCATGCACTGGTGACACGCTATGAATCGAGAATCAAGCTGGCTCAGGAAGTTCTCGGTGAGGTGAAACATCATTTCAAGGAAAAAACCTTCACGAATCATATCCGCGAAAATATTAAGCTCAGAGAAGCGGCTGCTGCCGGAAAAAGTATCGTGGATTATGACCGCAAAGCAACCGGTTTTCAGGATTATATGAATTTGGCGATTGAAGTCATTGAGCGCGGAATCCGCATTGCCATTGCGCCGGAGGAAGTGAACGGAGAAAAGCCGGGCGCACCTGCCAACGGCGAAGCGGTTCGGGAAACATTTTCAGAGTTATCGAAGGCTGAGCCGGAGCCTGTTCTTGAGCCGGCTGCAGGGGAATCGAGCGCTCCGGAAGGCCAGGCCGCGTTGCAAACACAGGCATCCGAGACTGAAACATTAACGCAAAATGCCGGCTCGCCTTGCCCCGTTTTGGGCGGTATTTTATTTTCCTATGAAAGTAAAGAAGCGCGCGAAGTATTAATTGCCGGCGATTTTAATCACTGGGTTCCCGAGGCCATGGCAAAGGCGGAAGGAATGCCGGATTCATGGCAGAAAGTGATTTCGATGCCGTCCGGCACCTACCGGTATAAATTTTTGGTGGACGGGGAATGGAAGACGGATCCCACTCATTCTGAGCTTGAAGAAAATCGTTACGGCGGCGTAAATTCTGTCCTCCGTGTTTTATAAATCTTAAGTAACAGGAGCTGATTGTTTATGTCAGATGAAAAAAGGTTAAAAAGAGGCCTCAACGACGTTTCGCCGGCTCTTTTTTCGGCTCATGAAGCTTCTGCGCACGCGCCTGCGCAGCATATTCCGGCCATGATCTCGTCTGCACTGCTGACACCGCGAGCAGCTGGTGAAAATATGGTTCGATGTATGAGCATCCTGCCATTTGGATCCCAAGAAGAGCTTTTATCGCATCATTTATTTGTGACCAAGTTTCGGCAATTATTTGGCGATCTCTATTTAGCGACCATCGGTCAATATTCGCCATCGATTACGCGTATTCAGCACCCAAATGTGCGGCAGGCGTTTCTATCGGATGCTCAGATTCAGGAAGCACTGCATCTTCAGCCGGTTGATCGGCACGAGGCGGGACAAAACACCGAACGTTTAGGCAGTATGGGAATTTTTATAGATCCTATCTCCATGTTCGAATATGAGAAAAATTTGCTTCAAATTTTGGATTATGTCATTTTGCATGTGAAAACCGATTCAGCCGACAGTCTCGTATCGGCCTATCAAAGTTTTCGCGCTTGCCTGGAGTGGAATCCGTCGCTTCATTTTCTGCTTTTGGTTGACGGCAAGGCATCGGAAAAAATTTCTGAACTGGTATACGAAAAATTCACGCGGATCGCTTCCAAATTTATGTCGCATGAAATTAGTTTCATGGGCTGGATGGAGGGAAGCGACCTCCGTATTAACGAGGATCTTTTTCTGGGCGGGCCGGAAACCGTGTCACTCTGGGAGCCGTCGAAAAAGATATTGGCGCGAATGTTGCGCCAAGACTCACTGCATCATTCGCTATGAATCCAATCAACACGCATTGGCAGCCGCGCTCCGAGAGCGAATCTCAAGCGCACGGCATTCTAAGTCAGCTTGTTCAATTCGTTCTTCCCGAGAGCCGGTTTATTGCATACCTTCCGTTCCCGGCTCAGAATATCGCAGCCCAGCTCCATACTTGCGGCAAGGCACAGTCAGTCTTTGCGCTAAGTCATCAAATGATTGACCAAAATTTTATTCTCGATCTTTTGCAAACCCTTTCCGGGCTCGGAGCTTCGAAATCCGGCAACGGCCACAACGGAGGACATTCAGAAATCGGCGTTCATTTATTTGGTGCCCAGTTTCATGAATCTTTTACTTCCAAACTCGGCTTCTTAAAGCTCGATTGCAAGCTTTATCATGTTTCAATTTCGAGAAGTGCCGACCGGGATATTATTTTGGTGCGGGACTTTCACAAACACTCAAATCCGTCAATATCGGCCCAGGAAGTGTCCGGATCGCAAGATCGCGAGCGGTCCGCGCCGTCCATTAACCCTCTCAGCCCCAAGGAAATCTCGGAATTCACACAATTCGGGGCAGAGCTGCGCAAATTGCGCGAATCAAACTAGGCTCTATCTCTTAATACCGCTTTTCCGCATGTCTAAAAATTCCTTGTCGTTATCCTGCCCGCTCCTTTATACTATCCGCTAAGACTGACAGTTAAAAAGTCTTATACAACCCATGATTAACGATATTCCGACACTTGAGCAAGTTCAGGCCATTGATTTGCAGATTTATACCCACCGGTCCGTTCTCTTTGAATCGCCGCAACAAATCCAGGTTCTGGAAGCAGGCCTGGATGCCGAGAAGGCGCATTTGAAGGCGCTTGAACTTGAGTTTAAAAACGCGCAGCTGAAGCAGAAGCAAAAAGAAGGCGATTTGGCCACAAAAGAAAGTTCAATCCAAAAATATGAAGTCCAGTTGACGCAAGTCAAAACCAACAAAGAATATTCTTCACTGCAAACCGAAATTTCTGCAATCAAAGCGGACAACTCCATGCTCGAAGAGGAAATTATCAAGCTGATGGATCAGGTGACTGAATGTCAGCAAAGGATCAAAGTCGAGCAGGAACGGCTGAAAGAAATTGAAAAGCAAGTGCAGACCAAAAAAGCGGTGGTCGAATCGCAAATGAACGACGCGAAAAAGAAAATCGAAGAATTAAGCGCACAGAAAAAAGAATTGATGAAGCAGGTGAATCCCGATATCGCGTCGCTTTATGAAAAGATTGTCAGCAAGAAGCAGGGCGTCGCGCTCGTGAAAGTCGAAGGCGAAGTTTGCCCCGCATGCCAAATGCAGTTACGTCCTCAACTCCTCAACGAAATCAAAATGCGCGATAAAGTCGTAATCTGCGAACAATGTTCGCGCATTCTCTACGCTGCAGCATAAGCGTTTCTTTCCTCACTTCAATCTAAGTTTTTCCGAATAGGACTCATATCTCTCCAGGGGATTTTTGTGTTTATTTTCCTCCCACCGGGACCCATTTTTATCTGTTATCAGCCCTTAAAAAAGTGAAAAATTGTTGTTGACGCTATTCCTAAAACTGCTTATACTTTGACTATTAAGTGGTACAAAGTGGGAGATTGTGGATGTTTTACGGTGAATACAGACATTCGTTAGATGCAAAAGATCGCGTGATTATTCCCGCGAAATTCCGGGAAATTTTCAAAGAGAACTACGTCGAAAAGTTTTTCGTGACGCGCGGCCTCGATCGCTGCTTGTTTGTGTTTACCGAAGAAGAATGGAAAAACCAGGAAAAGAAATTCCGCGAAGTCCCGTTTACACGCCAGGAATCCAGGAAATTCAACAGGCTTTATTTTTCAGGGGCAGTGGAAGTGGTGTGCGACAAGCAGGGCAGAATTTTACTTCCGGTTTATTTAAAGGAATACGGAGACATTAAGACGGATGTCGTCATCATCGGCGTCTCGGACCGTATCGAAATTTGGGCGAAAGAGAAGTGGGACGAATTTTTTAAAGGCAACCTGAACTCATTTGAAGAACTTGCGGAACAACTGATTGAACGGCCAAAACAAAAGGGGGATTAATATCATGCGCGCAAACGGAAATCATAAATCGAATATCAGCGTTCTCACATGCAACGGCGACTTGAATGCAGCGACGATGGTGAACATGAAAAGCCGCATTTCGCGTTATCTTAATCAGCGCAACCGGCGCTTCATTCTTGATCTCGCAAAAGCAAAACGTTTTGATTTTGCGGGGATCGGCATCCTCATCGAACGGCTTCAGAAAATTCACGCCAAACGCGGCGAAGAGCTGCGCGTGATTGCGCGTCCTGAAATTTCGGAAACGTTTAACCGGCTGGGCCTTGAGCGCTTCATTATTACATTTGCCTCCAAAACGGAAGCGATCCAGAGTTTCGGATCAGCTCATTAAACCCAAGGGCGCTTTCAGCGCGCATGAAGCGTCCCGTGTCTAATGCGGCCCGATCATCCGTCCATATCCCGGTTTTGCTGCAAGAAACCCTCGAAGGACTTTGCTTAAAAGCAGGTTCCGTTGTCCTTGACGGCACTCTGGGCGGCGGCGGCCACGCGGAAGAAATTCTGAAAAAAATCGGTCCAAAAGGAATTCTCATCGGCCTTGATCAAGATGAAGAAGCGATCAACCGGTGCCGCAAGCGGCTCCAAGCGTTTTCGCATCAGCTTATTTTAGCTAAAAGCAACTTCAGAAATCTGGGTGAAATCCTAGCGCAATCTAAGGTTTTATCTGTAGATGCCGTTTTACTAGATATCGGCGTCTCATCCTATCAATTCGATACGCCGGAACGCGGTTTTAGTTTTCGTTTTGACGGCTCGCTTGATATGCGGATGGATCAATCGGGCGGAGTGACCGCCGCAGATTTGGTGGCGGGCTTATCCGAAAAAGAGTTGGCAGATTTGTTCTTTCACTTCGGCGAAGAAAGAAAATCGCGCACGATTGCAAGATGGATTGTGGAAGCGCGGCAAGCAAAACCGATCCGGACCACCCGAGAGCTTGCGGAATTAATTGAAAGCCGGGTTCCGGCCAAAGTTAGGTACGGCAGGCTGCATCCGGCCACGCGCGTATTTCAAGCGCTCCGGATTGCGGTGAACGGGGAGTTGGAAGTGCTGGAAGAAGGCATCGCTCAAGCGTTAAAGGTTTTGAAGCCCGGCGGGCGGGTTGCGGTCATCACGTTTCATTCGCTCGAAGACAGGATCGTTAAGAATTTCTTCCGGGCCGAGAAAGAAAAAGGCAATTTGCTCTTGATTAACAAAAAACCGATCGTGCCGGGCGAGCAAGAAATCGAAGCCAACGACCGTGCACGCAGTGCAAAATTAAGAATTGCGGAAAAAAGGAAGACGGAAAATTAAATGTTATTCAAAAACATGATTTCACTCATTATTTCGGTTACGTTTGTGATGCTGTGCTATGTGCATCTTCAGACGGAAGTGTTCCGTGTTTCCTACAGCATCGCGGAAAAGGAAAAAAAACTTTCGAAACTTTCCGACCAATACCGCGAACTCAAGTTTGAAGTTTCCCATTTAAAATCACTCAATTACTTAGACAAAAAGCGCCGCGAAAAAGACGTCGGCCTGGTGGCTCCGGAAAAAGTAAAAACCATCCGGGTGCCGGTGCCTTCTTCCAGAATCATGGAAGAGCCCGTTCCGAACTCGGAATATTCACCGCTCCTGAAAAAGAGCCTTACGTCGGTGGTTGGGTTTATTAAAGAAGCCCAGGCCAAAATGTCGCGTTAGCGATTGACACCGGCATCCCATATGCTAGCCCGAATTTCTGAAAGAAGGTTTTGGGTTATCCACATAGGCGTCATCGCCATTTTCCTGCTCATTACGGGCCAGCTTATCCGCCTCAGCTTTATTGAACGCGACGCCCTCCTTCAGCTTGTTGACCGCCAGCACAGCCTCGTGGTTGAAATCAAACAAAACCGCGGCCGGATCCTCGACCGGAACATGAAAGAGCTGGCGATGAACATCAAAGTTCCTTCGATTTACGCGGTGCCGCGTATAATTCGCGACAAAGAAGAAATGGCGCGCACACTCTCAAAAATCCTGGACAAGGACAAGGCGTTTATCATGTCACGGATCGAACGCGACAAAGCGTTTGTGTGGCTCAAGCGCCACGCAAGCCAAAAAGAAGCCGACGCCATCCGCGATATGAAGAGCCAGAAGCTCGGGATTGTTTATGAGAATAAACGGCTTTATCCGAACGGCGAGTTGTTTGCCAACATCATCGGATTCTGTGATATCGACAATCAGGGCATTGAAGGCATCGAAATGATCCACGATAAATTTCTGAAGGGCCGGACCGGTTACCGGTTCACGAAGCGGGATGCGTTGGGCCGCGAAGTCGTCGCGTTTGAAGAAAAGTTGGTGCCGCCGGTGGACGGAGCCAACATCACGCTCACGATCGATCAATATATCCAATATCTGACAGAGCGAAGCCTCGATGAAGCTTTCAAAAAATGGAAAGCCAAGGGCGCTTCAGCGGTTGTGATGAATCCGAATACGGGTGAAATTTTGGCCATGGCGAACCGGCCCACGTTTAATCCAAACGAAAGCATCAGCGCGGGCGACCCGGCTGAGCGGCGTAATCGCGCAATCACGGATATTTATGAACCCGGCTCTGTTTTTAAAATTGTGACAGCCGCTGCGGCGTTTGATGCCGGAAAAGTGTCGATTGCGGATCAATTTAACTGCGAAAAAGGGACTTGGCAAATCACAAGATCCCGCGTGATCCACGACGTCCATCCTTACGGCATGCTCACATTTCCCCAAGTCATGCAAAAATCAAGCAACATCGGTACGGTCAAAATCGCGATGCGGCTTGGTGAAAAAGGACTTTATGAATATATCCGTAAGTTCGGCTTTGGACAGCAAACCGGTATTGATTTGCCCGGCGAAGTAAACGGCATTGTGCATCCTTTGAATAAATGGTCCAAGATTTCTATTACATCGGTTCCGTACGGCCAAGAAGTTGCGGCGACCGGTATGCAGATGTTGAACGCGGTTTCTGTGATCGCAAACGGCGGCCGGCTTGTGCGGCCGTTTATGATTCGTGAAATTAAAGATAACGAAGGTGTTGTTTTAAAACAAACGGAGCCGATGGTCCGGCAAATGGTGGTGGAGCCGGAAACAGCAGAAGTGATTAATGAAATGCTTCAACTCGTAGTGGGTGAGGGCGGAACCGGAAAAGCTGCCGCCATCAAAGGAATTAAAGTTGCGGGGAAAACCGGCACATCACAAAAACTGGAGAATGGCACTTACTCACATTCTAAGCATGTGGGCTCATTCGTGGGCTATGCACCGGCCGATAACCCCATGTTGGCGATGCTCGTTGTGATTGATGAGCCGCGCGGCGCTTATTACGGCGGTGTCGTGGCTGCACCGGTTTTTCAGGAGGTGATTGAAGACAGCTTGCGTTACTTGGGTTATTTTCCGAATGAAGAGCCGGAGAGTAAATTAAAGACGGACAAAATTAACCAGCAAAAAGAAACCGCCGCAAAGAAAGTTGTTAGTTCGCCCGCAAATCCTTCCATTCCCGTTACTGCCGCCAGATAAATTCCGGCTTATTGCGGCTACATCCATTTTTCCAACGAATCTAAAACGCGGGATTCAACATGTGCATTATAAAGTTCGTCAATTTCCGTAATGCCGGCAGGACTTGTGACATTGATTTCGGTCATCCAGCCGTCAATCATATCGATTCCGACAAAAATAAGGCCCAGCTTTTTTAAAGTCGGTCTCAATTTCTGAACCATTCTTTGTTCTTGCTTGGTTGCTTCGATTTTCTTCATCGATCCGCCAAGCGACAGATTGGAGCGATATTCGCCGAATTTCGGCACACGGCCGAAAGCGCCCAGGATTTCACCGTCCCACAATAAAATCCGCCGGTCGCCTTCCGTGATTCCTGCTTTGATAAATTTCTGGGCCAAAATGGTTTCCAAACCGCCGCGTGTGACTTTCTTGATCTTTTCAGATTTTGATTTTGCCGAAGCCGATTTTTTTAAAAGCAAAATTCCTTCACCGCCTTTTCGGTTGAGCGGTTTTAAAATGACATCGGAATTGACGTGCTCCTGAAATTTTAGAATCTCAGATTCTTGTGATGTGGCGACGGAAGGCGGCATCAAATCTTTGAAGTAAAACGGAAAAAGTTTTTCATTGGCTTGGCGGATGCCGGAAGGGGAATTAATGACCAAAGTTTTTTTCACGGCATAATCCAGCAAGTAAAGCATATTGAAATAGTGAATATCAACGGGCGGGTCTTTGCGTATCAAAACCGCATCAAATTCACTGATTGAAGAAAGGCGTGCTGCCTTAAATCGAAATCCCGATTCTCGGCCGGCAGACTCGACCTCACGCGCCATTCCGTTCAATGCACCATTGGCCAGTGATAATTCATGCGGTTCCGTGTAAAAAACCCGGTGGCTGCGGCCCATCGCTTCCATCATGATGGCCAGAGAGGTGTCAAATTCAAGCAGGATTTTCTCCGGCGGGTCCATCACGAACAAAATATTTTTCCGGTTCGAGTGTTTCATAGTGTAAAATCTTAGCGGAGATTAAGGGAACAGACAAGCAAATCTATGAGCACATTTCTTCAGTCAGACCATCAAAAGCGCCTTAAATCAGTTAATGTTTTACAGCAATATTTTCACCGTTTTGCCAAGCCGACTTCCGAGCGGCTGGTGGGCGTTGAGTGCGAACTGTTGGCCGTTGACGATAAAACCGGTGAAGCGCTCCCATATTCGGGAATGCGGGGTATTGAAGCAGTATTGAATGAACTGGCGTATGAATTCGGCTACGAAAAAATCATCGAAAATGATCATACGATCGGTTTGAAGAAGGGTTCTAATTTTGTTGCATTGGAACCCGGAGGTCAAATCGAACTGAGCGCTGAGCCCGTTAAAAGCGTTCATCAAATCCGCGCCCAACTGGATGATTTTTTCTTTCAATTAAAAACCGTCGCGCAGTTTATCGGCCACATTGAATTTTTGGCTTACGGAATCCAGCCTTTTAGCCAGACTGCAAAAATCGAGTGGGTCCCGAAGTTTCGTTACGGCATTATGTCAAAATATTTGGGAAAGCGCGGCCGCCTGGCGCACGACATGATGAAGCGGACGGCTTCCAATCAAGTCTCGTTTGATTATTCGAGCGAACATGACGCGTTTGAAAAAATGTGCATCGCGATGCGCCTCGCGTCCATCGTATCGGCAATGTTTGCCAATTCCTCATTCTCGAAGGGCCGCCCGAGCGGATTTGCGACCGAACGGCTCCATATTTGGCGTTACACGGATCCCCAGCGCTCCGGCCTCTTGGAAAAGCTTCTGTGCCCGCAAGCTTCATTCGATGCATATTTAAATTATTTATTAGACCTTCCGATGATGTTCATTGTTCGAAAAGGGAAATGGATTAATATTCCGAATTTAACATTCCGGAAATTCATCGAAAAAGGTTTTCGCGGCGAACATGCCACCGAGGAAGATTTCGCGCTTCATTTAAGCACCGTATTTCCGGAAGCGCGTTTCAAGCAGTATTTGGAAATCCGCGGCGCTGACGGCCAGCGTTCGCATATGATTCCGGCGGTTGCGGCGTTCTGGAAGGGAATTTTGTATGACGATGAAGCGCGGCTTGAAGCCTGCGCATTAATCAAAAAGTGGACCGAGAAAGATTTCCTCAAACTTCATCAAGATGTCGAAACTCAAGGCCTGAAGGCAAAAGTAAAAGGCAAACCCATTTTGGATATTGCCAAGCAGCTTGTGAAGTTAAGCGAAAAAGGCCTCGAGAAGCATCCGTCTTTCAACGCGGCGGAGCAGGATGAGCGGATTTTCCTGGAGCCTTTGAAGCATGAAGTTCTAAAAACCGGGAAAACCCAAGCGGATCAATTGGTTTCGCTTTGGAAGGGTTCGTTCGGCAAGAGCCGAAAGGCGTTGATTCAGTATTTGAAAATCTAACCTCCTTGGTATATTATCAATCTTCTTTTTAGACCATATCTGGACTTATTCGAATTGGCGAAGCCCTGATTCAGCACAAGCCGCATCAGGGCGATGTTTGCCTTTAATGAATAAACATCTGGGAAGTTCTAAAGTAGGCAAACATCGGGGCGTAGCTTAGCTTGGTAGAGCGCACGGTTCGGGACCGTGAGGTCGGAGGTTCAACTCCTCTCGCCCCGATACTCGCCTACAGTAGATAGTTCTAGGTGAATAGCAATGATAGGCGAGTATCGCTCCAGGAGCAGCGAAGCTGCGACGTGGAGCTACCGAAATCGTGGGCGAGAACGTGACACTCACGCCGATGCGTGAGTGCGTGCTGTCGCGGCACAAGGAATGCCTCGTACCGCATGACCCCTCTCGCTCCGACCATTTTCGATGGCACAGTGCGGTAGGCGATTGCAATGAAATTACTCTCTCAGGGAATTTCTGGAAAAGTGACCCACCATTTATTAACCCAAGCCGTATGGATTATTCTTGCTCTAGCGGCCGGTTGCTCTCAAAATATTGAACAAACATCAGTTGTCTTTTCAGACGATTTCTCAGCCGTAAATCCTGCTCATTGGCAGGCTGTGTCCGGCGCCTGGGTCCAGATCAATGGAGAATATCAGCAGAGAACCGTGGGCGACAGTTATGAAATAGTCCCGGATAATCCAAGCGCAGGATTTGAACCAAAAGATTCGCAAACATTATTTTTTGATAATTTTAATAGTAATACTACTAGCAATCAATTGTGGGCTAATAAACGGGGAGTTTTTATCATTGAAAATGATCGGTATATAACGAAAGGTTCCGACATTGCCTTAAGCATTCCTTCTGACAAAAAATTTATGCAGTGGTCTGACTATCGAATTCAAGCTAGCATTGCGTGCAAGAAAGCCCCTGGTGATTTTGGGGCCGCCATTCTTTATTTCCGGCTTACGATGGCGAATAAGGAAGATGACAATTCCTATGCTCTGCTTTTCCGGAGAAGAGGAATTCTTGATTTATATAAAAAAATTGATGGAAAATTTGGTGACCGGCTGGCTAGCGTTGCCATTCCCGAGAACAAAGAGGCTTATAATGTTATTGCTTTGGTTGTCGGGTCTGAAATTAAAATTTGGCTTGATAAAACCGAAGATCAAATTCCGGATATAATTGTGCATGATCGCTCGTTTCCATCCGGCACAATCGGTTTAGGAGCTTATGGGGGCATGTTTGAATTTGATGACATCGAAGTCCTGCCGGTATTGAAAGCTGAAGCATGGCCGCCGCATTTCTATCAAGACGGTAAAACAACTCTTCGTTTTAGCTCAAGCCTGGATTTTGAATCTATCCAGGTTTCCATCGTTAGTCCTTCCGGGAAAATCTATGGTCCGATTTATCCATCTGACTGCTTGGGGCAATCAAGTTGTTCTGCAACGTTTCCGGATGCGTTTTCCATGAATCTGAATGAACTAGGAACTTATAAGGTCACGGTCAATGACAGACAAAATTCTACCATTTTATTGCTTGAAGTCAGGGAAAAGCCTTTGTTTTCTTTTATGGTACTCAGCGATACTCATTACCGTGATCATCACGATCAAGACCTGCAGGACCTCCGCGATTTTGTTTCCGATACAAATAAGAGCCGGCATTTCCCGCTTCCAGCTTTTGTCGTAATTACAGGAGATTTGACTGATAGTGGAACGACGGATGAAATGCGAATTGTTAAAGATGCTTTTGATCAGCTTTTAATTCCGTATTATCCCATTCTTGGAAACCATGATTGGGTCGAAGACCTTCGAAGAAAAACACCAAAAGGCAAACACTGGTCAGATGTTTTTGGTGCGGATAAACGTTTCTATGGTTGGAGTTATGGAGATTTTCTTTTTTTGACTGAAGATTCAAGTGTAACGTATGGTAGTAAAAAGAATGATCCTGATTTTTTAAATTATACAAAATGGCTGCGGCATCAGTTGGCATCAAATAAGAACAAACGGGTTATTTTATTTTGTCATTATGGACATACCAGGATCAGGGACGATGGAGACGCTTTTAGTTATTGGTGGGGCGGCGGGAATTCGAACGATGTTAAGGATATTCTGGAGGCCAGCGGGCGTGTTGTGGCTGAATTTGCAGGGCATTCTCATGTCAGCGGCTTAAAAAAATCAGATAATATTTATTATGTTCATACAACCGGTTTTAATAATATGGGAGAATATCGCTATGTTGAAATTTACAAAAATCATATGGAAGTGCATGCAGTGCAGAAAAGCTCATATCGCTGGGATTTAGCAGAAGCATATTGGCAAGGATCCGCAGACTCTACCCACAATACCAAACTTTACAGCTTTGGCTTGCCGATTGAAAGACAATTTAAGATTGATTACGGCGCAAAAACCATCGATTTTCTGGATGCGATTTCGGTGTCCAGAAATAGCAATTGGCGTGATTATATGTTTCAAGCTGATATTAAGTTGGGCAAGGAGTTGTTGGTCGGGGATAATGTGGCAGGACTTGTTTTTCATTATCACGACCCCAACAATTATTATGCGGTTTTATTAGACAAATCAAGGCGTGAAATTAAGCTGCAGAAGAAGCAAAAGGGGGTAGTGGCTGATTTAGGCAGTGAACGAACATTGGTTCAGCAGGATAAGGTTTATCAATTGCGGATTGTGACAAAAGGAAATGAAATCCAGGTTTATCTCAATGATGTATTAAAAATTAAAGCTACCGACTCAGCTTTTTCGTCAGGAAAAATTGGATTTAAAAGTTATCGGGCGCATACCTTTTATGACAATGTAGTAGTTAAAAAGTGAGCGCTGTTAAAAGGTGGCGGCCATATCGCGCGCGCAGCAGGAAAACGAACAGTGGCGCCTTTTGATTTTGACCAGGAGTAGCGATTGGCTGTGCAGAGAGCCATTCTCTAGTTTTTAGATTCTTCTATTTGATACTTCAAAGCAATTTCGTCTGGCACTCAACAAATTTATGAAGAAAGTAAAACAAAAAATTAAAAGTTTGGCGGAGCGCAATGTGCGTACGATACTGGCGTTAATAAGTATTTTTTGTTTACAAACTGCGAATGTCAATGCAACATTTTCAGATGATTTTTCCAACCATTCAACCGCATGGAGCCCTGTTTCCGGAGCTTGGGTAGCGGTTAATGGGCAGTATCAGCAACGGGAAGTTGGAGAAAGCTTTGGAATACGGGCCGGGCATGGGGATGTTCAAAATGAAAATGAACAAAAATTATTCCATGATGATTTCAGCAATCCGAAGAATACGAAAAAACAATGGACCAAGAAACGCGGTGCTTTCAATCTGAAAGACGGACAATGTTTTTTTGATGATAAAAAACACAATCTTGCTTTAATGCTTCCCGACAAAAAAGGCAAGTTTAGCCAATCTGATTATCTAATCCGCGTAAAATTAGGAAGCAAAATTGACCAAAATCCATTCAATTCTTCCATTGTTTATTTTCGTTTAACGATGACCGGCAAAAAAAATGACAACTCTTACGCTTTAGTGCTGAGCAATGATGGAGCGCTTGATTTATATGCGCGAACCAATGGTTTATTCGACCGGAGACTTGCGAGTATTTCAGTTCCAAAACCGGAACACGGCAAATTGTCGACCGTCGCGATTTCAGCGGTGGGCCCTGAAATTAAAGTGTGGTTCGACAAGCCCGAAGATCAAGATCCTGATATACGTGTTTATGATCAATCTTACCCAAGCGGCTCGATAGGGATTGGTTCTCAGGGCGGGGTTTCTGTGTTTGATGAAGTTACCGTACTTTCAATCACAACAATCAAAGCAAGGCCGTCGCATTTGTATGTCGGCGGACATTCGACACTTCATTTTTCATCGACGGCAAATTTAAGCGAAGCCCAAGTGTCTGCAATTAGTCCTTCGGGTAAAGTGCATGGGCCGATTTCTTTGACAGATTGTTCGTTATCATCAGATTGTAAACTTTTATTTCCGGATGCTTTTTCTATGAATGCGAACGAAGCGGGAACTTATACGGTTGTGCTGGATGAAGAAAGTCACCGGTCGGTTATCCCTATCGAAGTTCGGGGAAAACCTCTTTTTTCATTCGCGGTGATATCAGATACCCATATTCGTGATACTGATAACAATAGTTTGAAGGATCTTCAGAGTTTTGTTGCTGATATTAATCAAAGCCGGGATTTTCCGCTGCCAAGTTTTGTGGTAATTACCGGTGATTTGACGGACAACGGTACTTTGTCGGAATTAGAATCCGTCAAGAATGTTTTGGATCAACTCTCGGTTCCTTATTATCCGGTTTTAGGCAATCACGATTGGGGAGAAGATCTTCGGCTGGGATTCCCGAGGGGCCATTTTTGGTCAGAAGTATTTGGCCCTAACAAGCTTTCCTATAGTTGGACGTTCGGCGATTTTTTATTTCTTGCCGAAGACGGTGCTACTATGTTTAAGGGAAAGCAAAACGGTTCCGACTTTTCAAATTATTTAGTATGGTTAAAAAATGAATTAGCAGCGCATCCAACCAAGAAAGCGTTTTTGTTTTGTCATTACGGGCATGCTGCTGTCCGTGATGATGGGGACGCTTATGGTTATTGGTGGGGAGGCGGGAATTCGAACGATGTTAAAGATATTTTGGAGGCTAGCAGGCGTGTTGTCGCGGAATTTGCGGGGCATTCTCATATCAGCGGTTTAAGCAAGCTGGATAGCATTTACTATGTTCATACGACTGGTTTTAATAATATGGGAGAATACCATTACGTCGAAATTTATCAGGATCGGATGGAAGTGCATGCCGTCAGAAAAGATTCGTATCATTGGGATTTAAGAAACGCATATTGGCAAGGATCTGCCGATTCTGCCCATCATGCAAACTTGTATAGTTTTGGCTTGCCGGTGGAAAGGCAATTTAAAATTAATTACAAGGCTAAGAATATTGATTTCTTGGATGCGATTGCGTTGTCGGAGCGTCAAGATTGGGATAATTACGTTTTTCAAGCTGATGTGCAGCTGGGCAATGAAGCTATGGTTGGAAGCAATGTTGCGGGCCTGCTTTTCCGATATCAAGATCCGGATAATTATTATGCAGTCCTTTTGGATGCTTCTAAGAATAAAATTCGATTGCAAAAGAAACATCAAGGGGTAGTGGTCGATTTGGCGGAACGTGAAAATTTGATTGAAATCGGAAGGAAGTATCAATTGAGAGTGGCGGTCAACGAAAGAAAAATTCAGGTTTACCTCAACGATAGGCATAAAATTAAAGTCAAGGATGACACATTTCAATCAGGGCGTGTTGGTTTTAAGAGTTATCGTGCCAATACGGCGTATGACAATGTTTCAATAATCCCTGAGAAATAATCAATCATTAAGCGTAAAATAATGGCTATGAAATCCGCGGTCAATTCCACAGACCTCAAAACCGAACAGCAAAAGACCCTGAATTCTCCGAGGCGCCGCTATGGCTTGTTCGGAAAAGCGCTGTTTGCCTTTATGGATCTTGTCTACGGCAAGTCGAGGACCTTCTCGAAATTCAAAGTGCTCGAAGTCATTGCACGCGTGCCGTATCAATCGTGGGAGCATGTGGCCTACATTGCGATGACGCACACTTACGCTGAACCTCATTTCGCGCGGCGAATATTTGAATTTGTGCGCGAATCGCGCGCGCAGCAAGACAACGAACAATGGCACCTTTTGATTTTAGAGGAGCTCACACAGAAAAAAGCAATCCAGGAAAACTTTTTTCTCTACCGGATCCTTCCGCAATTTGTGGCATTTTTGTATTACCATGTGAGCTGGCTTTTGTATGTGATAAAGCCAGATTGGAGTTATTTGCTCAACGCGGATTTTGAAGACCACGCCGAGCATGAATATATGGAATTTGTGAAGCAAAGTCCTCAATTTGAAACAGAGCCGTTTGAAAGCAATTTTCGAAACGATTACGGCTCTTTTAATTCGCTGGCCGATTTGTTCCGGAATATCGGCCTGGATGAGCGCATGCACAAAAACGAAAGTTTGGACCGGATCAAGCAGGCAAGATTCAAATGAAAAAATCGGCAGACAAAAACATTACATAATCCAGAGGCGTTACTGACAGTGCCGCGCTGAATCAAATCTCCATTCTCCGCTATTGCATTTCACCCTACCGAATGGTCTAATAAAGCGGCGTTTGCCAATTTCTGACTAACCCTATCGGTAGTGATTTTAATGCTATACCCAAAACTCTTTACAACGTTAAAAGATTATTCGCACAGACAATTCGGCCAAGATCTGATGGCCGGCGTCATTGTGGGCATTGTGGCGCTGCCGCTTGCGATTGCGTTTGCCATTGCGTCCGGTGTTTCGCCGGAGAAGGGCATTGTTACCGCAGTGGTGGCAGGATTCATTATTTCCGCATTGGGCGGCAGCCGCGTGCAAATCGGCGGGCCGACGGGTGCCTTTGTCGTGATTGTTTACGGCATTGTCGAGCAGCACGGGATTGACGGGCTTATTATTGCAACATTTTTGGCCGGGATTTTATTGATCGCAATGGGCATCGCGAAACTTGGCAATGCCATCAAGCTAATCCCGCATCCTGTCATTGTAGGTTTTACGAGCGGAATCGCGGTGGTGATTTTCTCATCCGAGGTGAAAGATTTTCTCGGGCTTTCAATCGACAAAGTCCCGGCGGATTTTCTGGATAAATGGAAAGTCATTTTTGAAAATCTGCACACTTTCAATCCTTACGCCTTCGCAATCGCACTTGGAACCGTTTTATTAATTGCGGTTTGGCCTAGAATTTCACGCAAAGTACCAGGTTCGGTCATCGCGCTGATTTTGTCGGTTTTGGCCGTTCAGTATTTTCATTGGCCGGTGGAAACCATCGGCAGCAAATTTGGCAATCTGCCGCGCTCGCTTCCTGCGCCGTCTTTTCCCGAATTTCATTTTGCAAATATCCAGGCCTTAATTCAGCCCGCGATTACCATTGCACTTTTGGGTGCTATCGAATCGCTTCTTTCGGCGGTGGTTTCAGACGGCATGATCGGCGGAAAGCATCGTTCCAATATGGAGTTAATCGCGCAGGGAACTGCCAATTTGGGTTCCGCGCTTTTTGGCGGCATTCCGGCCACAGGCGCAATTGCACGTACTGTAACCAACATCAAGAATGGGGGAAGAACGCCGGTTGCCGGCATTGTGCATGCCGTTACGCTTTTGGCGATCGTGCTTTTCTTTGGCCAATGGGCAAAATTGATCCCGCTGGCATGTTTGGCCGGGATCCTGACGGTAGTGGCTTATAATATGAGCGAGTGGCGCTCTTTTCGCGCGGACCTCAAGGGTCTCCGCGGCAGTGCTGCCGTGCTTGTTATTACCTTCTTGATCACGGTGATATTTGATCTCACCGTCGCGATTGAAGTCGGCATGATTTTGTCCCTATTTTTATTTATGCACCGGATGAGCAAAGTGACGAAAATCCGCCTGGTGGATGAAGATGAAGAAATTCCGGAAGATGATGCTAGCGATATCGACCACGTCAAAGTGCCGAAAGATGTGGATGTTTATGAAATTAACGGGCCATTCTTTTTTGGGGTGGCGCATGAATTTGAAGAAGCGGCGCGCGTGGTTTCCAAGCCGCCGAAAGTTAGAATCCTGAGACTCCGCCATGTGCCTGTCATGGATTCTACCGGTGTCCGTGCTCTTAAAGAATTTGTCAGAAAGTCGCACGCAAGCCATATTCATTTGATGATCGCCGGCATTCAAAAGCAGCCACTTGAGGCTTTGAAAGCCAGCGAACTTTATAATTTGATTGGCTCGGAAAATTTCTTTGATACAATTGAAGATGCGATTGAGAAAAGCCGGAAAATTTTAGGAAAATAATAATGAACACAGTCCAACGTTGTCCGTGGCCGTCAGATGATCAATTAATGATCGACTATCACGACCAAGAGTGGGGAAACCAGGTGCATGATGACCGAAAACACTTTGAATTTCTGATTTTGGATGCGTTTCAGGCGGGGCTCTCGTGGCGGACGATTTTGCACAAGCGCGAGAATTTCAGGAAAGCGTTTAGCAATTTCAATCCTCAAGCCATTGCGAAATTTAAGAATCAAAAGCTTCAAGCTTTGATGAAAAACGAAGGAATCATCCGCAACCGGCTGAAAATCTGGGGCTCTGTTAAAAATGCCAAAGCATTTCTAGAAGTCCAAAAAGAATTCGGTTCTTTTGATAAATATATCTGGCGCTTTACGAATTACAAAACACTGCAAAACCGCTGGAAATCCTTCAAGCAAGTTCCTGCCAAAACCAAAGAATCCGACGCGATGAGCATTGACCTCAAAAAGCGCGGCTTTACCTTCGTGGGCTCTACCATTTGCTACGCTTACATGCAAGCGGCGGGAATGGTGAACGACCATTTAACGGATTGCTTCCGTTACAGAGACGTAAAATCCATCCGATAATTAGATTACTATGAAAAAAGGGATATTGCTGATTCTGGTATGCTTGCTCTCTATATTTCCCACTGACGTAAAATCAGAATTATCAGTTGAGCGCAGCTTATTTATATCCATGATCCAAGATCCTTTTCCGCTTTCCGATGCCCGGGAAATCACCGAATTGGTTGAATTTGCCGAGCAAAAACAAATCAAAACTCTCTTTGTCCAGATCTACCGTGCGGGTAAATCCTATTTTCCGTTCGAAGCGGCAGATTCCGCTCTCTATCATCAAGCCTTCAAAAATGTCGGCGAAGATCCGTTCCGGCTTTTGATTCAAAAAGCGCATCAAAAAGGAATCGAAGTCCATGCTTGGCTGAATCTGCTCAGCCTGAGTGCTAATGAAAATGCGCCGCTTCTTCAGAAATACGGCCCCGACGTCTTGACAAAAAATCTTCAGGACAAAAGAACCATTCAAGATTACAAAATCGATAACCAATATTTTCTAGAACCCGGCGATCCTAGAGTCAGGGAAGAGCTTGTGAAAATCGTGGGTGAGATAGTTCAAACTTATCCGGCTTTAGACGGAATTCAATTTGATTACATCCGCTATCCGGATCAAAATCCGCATTATGGATTTACAAAAGTTAATGTTGAACGGTTCAAGAAGGCAACGGGCATTCAAGTGATTGAGGAGAAAAGCGAGACTTGGCAAAACTGGAAGCGCACACAAGTAACGGAATTGCTTACGGAATTAATTCAAAAAGCCCGCTCCATCCGTCCGGGCATTCAAGTATCCACAACAGGTTGCATGTCTTATATTCGCGCGTATCATGAAGCTTTCCAGGATTGGCCGCATTGGATTGAAAGCGGGCTCATTGATTTTGTGACGATCATGAGTTACAAGCGCGAGCCGGAGGCGTTCCGCAAGCAAATCGAGGATGCGCGCTTGCGCGTTACAGATTTCAGGAAGGTTAATATCGGAATCGGTGCTTATGAACTTCTGAATGTTCCGCAAGATTTTGCCAGGCAGACGGAATTGTGCCACGCCGCAGGCGGCCGCGGCTGTGCTTTTTTTCATTACGAGAACTTAATTGAAAATCCGGCACTTGGACAAGCGGTTGTGAAAATCCGTTGATGAAGATACCGATCTACCGTAGAATTTACGGCAAATTAGAAGGATTGGAATATTAATGGCGACTGCTGAAGATCTGCTGACACTTGAAGAAATCCGGCAAATGTGGGATGTGCTTTCGCGTGACGAACGCACAGAAGCATTCTGTATGCTAGATCGTGAATCAGCGCAAGAATTTTTCCTCACACTTTCAGTCCGAGCTCGAATGGCTATTATCATGGATTTAAAAGAAGGTGAACGAAGGCTTTGGATGCGTCTTCTGCCACCGGATGATGCCGCGGACCTGATTCAAGAAGCGCCCGAGCCGATGAACATGATGCTGCTCGAGCTTTTAGACGAACGGACGCAAACGGAAGTGAAAGCCTTACTTTCCTATAAACACGATGTTGCGGGCGGCCTCATGAACCCCCGGTTTGCCCGCATCCGGCCGGAAGTCACAGTCGATGAAGCGATCCGTTATCTCAGACTGCAAGCCCAGGAACGCCCGGAAGGTATTTATTACGTTTTTGTGTGTGACGATGCACAGCATCTTTTGGGCGTTATCTCTTTTCATGATCTTTTCCGGGCACCTCATGACAAAAAGGTTTCCGAGATCATGAAGGCAGACATGGTGACTGTTTCGGAAGAAGAAGACCGGGAACATGTGGGCCGCCTTTTTGCGCAATATAAATTTCTGGCACTGCCGGTGGTGGATAAAGAGAGCAGGATCAAAGGCATTATCACCGCCGATGACGTGCTGCATGCCGTTCAGACCGAAGCCACCGAAGATATCCAAAAGTTGGGCGGTATGGAAGCGCTGCAAAAGCCGTACCTGCAAATCAATTTCTTTACGATGCTCAAAAAACGTTCGGTTTGGCTTGCGATTTTATTTGTGGGCGAAATGTTGACGGCGAGTGTCATGGCGCATTATGAAGCGGAGATTGCGAAAGCTGTGATTTTAATGCTGTTTGTTCCGCTCATTATTTCAAGCGGTGGAAATTCAGGCTCACAGGCCACAACTTTGATCATCCGCGCGATGGCGCTCGGCGAAGTTCATTTGAAAGATTGGTGGCGCATTATTTACCGTGAATTCGGCATGGGCCTCGGCCTCGGTGCTCTTTTAGCGGTGATTGGATTCATCAGAATCGTTGCCTGGGAAGCGATTTTTCATGTCTATGGTGAGCAATACCTTTTGATCGCATCTGTCGTTTCAATCAGCCTGATCGGTGTTGTAATGTGGGGAACCGTCGTCGGTTCCATGCTTCCTTTTATATTAAGACGGCTCAATTTTGATCCCGCAAGCGCATCCGCGCCGTTTGTGGCGACGCTGGTAGACGTTTTCGGCATTGTTATTTACTTTAGCGTTGCGGCACTTCTTTTGCGCGGAACTTTGCTGTAAGCTGATTCTGGACATTCAAGCTGGGATTGATTATCATGCAACTCATGCATCCAACATTTCGAATCTTGAGTTTTGTGTTGTGCGTTTCGGTTTTAGCAGGCTGTGTTTCAACAAGCCGGAAAATCGACAGCCTCCCGGAAGATTCTACCAAGCAAGATGTGTTAAAGGCTCTGGGTAAATCCTACGAACTTTATTACGAATCAGAAGACCCGAATTCGAAAATCACGGAAGTTTGGGATTACCGCCTTTTTCCATACAAAGGCCAATATGACCGCTTTCTAAAGTCGCTTGACCGGACAGTCGGAATCATCGGAAGTTTGGGTGCTGCGTTTTTCTTTCCGCCGAGCGATACGGGCAAGGAAACTTACCGCCTTTATTTTAAAGGCGACCGGCTTTTGAAATGGGAAGAAGCGGTCGCCGAACCTACCGAAATCCTTCCGCGCATCACTCCAAAGGCGGCACAAAAAGAAAAGCCATGAGCAGCTGGCTTTTTAAATCGGATCCCGAGACTTATTCCTGGCAGGATCTTGTGAAAGACCGGCAAACGACCTGGGACGGTGTTGCAAATAATCTCGCCTTGAAGCATTTACGCTCCATCCAAAAGGGAGATGAAATTTTTATCTATCACTCCGGCGATGAAAAATCGATTGTCGGAATCGCAAAAGCCGTGAGCGATTCTTATCCGGATCAGAAAAACACCAAGCTAGCCGTTATTGATATTGCGGTTAACAAAATGTTGAAGCAGCCGGTTTCATTGCAGGCAATCAAGCAAAATTCTAAGATGAAAAATTGGGAGCTTGTCCGCATGTCCAGATTGTCTGTGATGCCCATGAATGATCAGGTTCGCGGCGAAATCATTAAACTTTCGGAAAGCTTGTAATCATGTCTCTTCGGTTGGCGCAGCTCTTCATTCGAATTCTTCTTTTTGTTTTACTATGTTTACCCGGCCGGCAAATTATTTTTGCGGCGAATGCAGGCGAGAAGCAGGAGTCGATTGCGCATCGAATTAAAAGCATTTTCAAGAAAGATCAGAAAGGCAGCAAAATAGAATCCGGCCCGGGAATTTTGTCGGCAAAACAGATGAAGCGTTTTTGTGAAAATAAAATAGAAACATTAAATGCCAAAATCAAGAAATTAAGCAGCCGGGTTGAGGATTCAAGAATAGTTTACGAACAGCGCAAGCAGGAAGCCTGGCAGCTTTTTATCGAGCAGAGCCGCATGGAACGCAGTAATGAGCGTGATGCTGATATTATTTTAGATCTCCACGAAAAATTGAGAGCGGCGCGCGCGGTTGAAGCGGAGGCGCTTGAGGAACACCGGAAGTTCGCACGCCAATCGCTAAAAGCCCAGGAAGAAATTGAAGAGTGCCGCCGCGAGATCGAGAAGGCCGACCGCATGCTCGCGTTTACGGAGCAGACAGTTCAATAAAACAAGTTTTTTCTAAATCTCAACTAAAATATCGCTGCCTTCGACTTTGACAGGATAAGACTCCACTTTACCGGCAGGGTTGGTGACACAATTTCCGTTTGTAATATCAAATTGCCAGCCGTGCCAGGGGCAGGTGACCACATTGCCGTCCAAACTGCCTTCCCCAAGCGGGCCGCCGCGATGTTTGCAAGTATTATCGATGGCGTAGAATTGTCCGCCGCAATTAAAAACAGCAATTGATTTTCCGCCGACTTCTACAGCGACTCCAGCACCGTCTTGAATATCTTTTGCCGATGCTGCTTTTGTGAAATTTCCCATGAGTCCTCCTCATATTTAAATTCAAATGTCAAATTTCAAATATCCAAACAATTTCAAATTACTAAATATTGAATTTCAAAACGGCTATTGAAACATTTAAATTTAGAATTTGTTTTAGATTTTGATATTTGAAATTGGGTTTTATTATACTCTATTGAGTTAAAGAATCGCCAAATTTGAGCCGTCATTTAAACCAGAATGAATCCCTATATTCCGATCATCAGTCACTGGGTTGCGGCAGGGCTTCTCATCGCGATGGCTACTTTTGCATTGCTTGAAGCAAAATCGTCTTCTTTGATTCCGAAATCCCTTTTCTTATGGCCTTTGTTTGCATTTTTATTCGGCTTGTTTTGTCTGGAACCATTTTTAAGGCGCGGCCACGTTTCTTTTTTGGCGATGGGTATCGTCCTTATGATTTGCGCTGCCCAGGCTTTTTTCGTCAATATCCGCAAACTTTCCAGATGGCCGAGCGGCGCGGTTTGGCTCGGGCTTGTGCTGGTTGGGGTATTGCTCCAAATTCCGAATGATGCAGTCGCGGAACCGGTTTTTCAAAATTTCTTTAAGCGTTTAACGGGTTTTGTCTGGATTGCCATCGGCGTGACCAAAGTCACTGGCGAGCGGAGCGTATCGGATCCAAGCGCGGTTCCGGTGTGGATTCAGCTGGTTTATATTCAGGCGGCCCTGGTCGCCGCATCGCCGTTTTGACCCCTAAAAATAGCTCACTCAACTCTTCCATTCTGTCGATATATCATCTAGACTTTTAATGGCTCGTTAAATCTAACTTTTGCATCAATTCCGGGGAACCAACATGGAATATGTTAAAGGGATCGACGAAAGCAAGAAACAGGCGCTTGAAGTTGCGGAAGAATCCCGCGAAAAAGAGTGGAAACAGCCCAGTTTCCTGGCGCAGCTTTTTGCGGGCAAATGCTGTTGGGACATGATTTTCCCGTTTCCCGAGCAAAGCCCGGAAGACCGCAAAGTAGGCGACCGGTTTTGCCAAGAGCTTGAAGTATTCCTGCGTGAAAATTTAGATCCTGACGCCGTCGATAAAACCGGCGAAATTCCGAAGAAAGTTTTGGAAGGCCTTGCCAAGTTGGGCTGTTTTGCGATGAAAGTTCCAAAGGAATACGGCGGCCTCGGGCTTTCACAGCTCAATTACAACCGCGCAATGCAGCTCATCTCCAGTTATTGCGGATCCACGACCGTGTGGCTTTCCGCTCATCAATCAATCGGCGTTCCGCAGCCGCTCATGCTATTCGGAACGGAAGAGCAGAAGAAAAAATATTTACCGCGATTTGCCCAGGGCGCTGTTTCTGCGTTTGCACTCACGGAACCCGATGTCGGATCTGATCCGGCCAAAATGAAAACAACCGCGACGCCTGTTGAAGGCGGTGAATATTATGTGCTGAACGGCGAAAAACTTTGGTGCACGAACGGCACGGCAGCCGATATTTTGATTGTGATGGCGCAGACGCCGGTGATGGTTAACGGAAAAGAAAAGAAGAAGATAACTGCATTTATCGTTGAAACCAGTATGCCTGGCTTTGAAGTGATCCACCGGTGCAGTTTCATGGGCCTTCACGGGATTCAAAACGGCTTGTTGAGATTCAATAATGTTAAAGTCCCGAAGGAAAATATTTTGTGGGGGATTGGGCAAGGATTAAAGCTTGCTTTGATGACGCTTAATACCGGCCGCCTGACTTTACCGGCTGCCATGAGCGGTGTTTCGAAATGGTGTTTGAACGTTTCGCGGCATTGGGCCAATGAGCGCGAGCAGTGGGGATCTGTCATCGGAAAGCACGACGCCATTGCTTATAAATTGGCGTCCATGGCGGCCACCACGTTTGCGATTGAAAGTGTGATGCTGCTCAGTTCGCACATGGCGGATCAGAAAAAGAGCGACATCCGGCTGGAAGCGGCGATGGCGAAACTGTTCTGTACGGAAGGTGGCTGGCGGGTGGTGGATGATACGGTCCAAATCCGCGGCGGCCGCGGCTACGAAACGGCCGAGTCGCTCCGCAAACGCGGTGAAGCCGGAATTCCCGTCGAACGTGCGATGCGCGATGTGCGCATTAATTTGATTATTGAAGGCACAAGCGAAATCATGCGCCTTTTTATCGCGCGCGAAGCGATGGACCAGCATTTAAAATTTATCCTGCCGCTCATGAACCCAAAGACCAGTTTGAAAGATAAAATTCTGATTACGATTAAAGCCGGACTTTTTTACGTAGTTTGGTATCCGCAGCTGTGGTTTTTTTGGAAGCGTGCGTCACTGAAGGGGCCTGTGCCCGGCGAACTCAGGAAACATTTTGATTTTGTTGACCGGACTTCACGAAAACTGGCCCGCTCGCTTTTTCATGTGATGGTCAAGCATCAAGCGGGACTCGAGAAAAAACAGCGGATTTTATTCCGGATTGTCAACATCGGCTGCGATCTCTTTGGAATTGCAACCAGCTGCTCACGTGCGGCGGCGCTTTACGCCAAAAACCCGACAGACCGCAGCCCGCTCGACCTGGCGAACATGCTCTCACGGGAAGCCGAACGCCGCATCAAGCGTCAGTTCCACGGTTTGATTAAAAGTGACGATAAAATGGGCTACAAAGTCGCGATGAATGTGTTGGATGGCCACTACAGCTGGCTGGAAGACGGAATCATCAAGTCAAGCTAATGCCGGAATGTCCAATTATCCCTCAAACCCAAAACCACGTCTCATTTCTTAGAAAATTTTTCCCGTCTTTTCTCTTTTTGATTTTATTAGCGAGTTATCCGGCGAATGCGGATACTTTGCGTGAGCTCAGAGTCGGCATTGCCGCAACACAGGATATCCGCGCGGATACTGCCTGGAAAGAAAAATTCAAAGAGCGGCTTGCCTATGCATCCCAAATTTTTGAACGTGAATTTCAAATTCGCTTTGTGCCGGTGGTGGTTTGGGAATGGAAGCTCGGAGGCGACATCGATGATTCCGGCTACTTGATCGAAGATTTGAGAAATAGCTTTCCGCTTGAGAAAGCGCAGGTTGATATTGTCATCGGCCTCACGCGGCTCCGGTCCTATCAGAATTTAACGAGCCTTCGCGACCTCGATGTGATTGGGCGCGCGAGGCCCTTTTCCGGCTACCTCATCATGCGCTATCCGGCGCAGCCTTTGCTTAAAGTCCAGGAGGAAACTGTGCTCGCGCACGAACTCGGCCATCTTTTCGGTGCCATCCACACCAAAGATTCTCGCTCGATGATGTATCCTGTCGCGGATCGGCAGACGCCGACGGCGTTTGACCCGGTGAACCGCGAAATTATACGGCTTGTCCGGGAAGTTGATTTTAAAAAGGGAACGGAATTTATCGAACAAGGATATGCAGGGCAGTTGCTGTCGGCTTATAAAAAGTTAGTCCAAACCGAACAATCGTTCGATTTTTATTATTGGCTTGGTGTTTTCGAAATCAAACTCGGCAAAACCGACGAAGCCGTCAAGGCCTGGCAGGCGGCGATTAAATTAAATCCTCAAAATCCCCAAGCGCGGCTTGATTTGGGAATTTTATATGCAAAATTGGGCAAATATGAGGAAGCTATTCAGGAGCTCGGTACCGCCGTGGATCTTTTTACCGTCGCCAGCCAAAATCCGATGAAAGCCGACGCCTTAAACTGGCTTGGCATCTCTCATTTTAACAAGGAAAATTATGAACCGGCATTTTACGCATGGAATCGTGCGCTTGTCTTGGATCCGAAAAATTACGATGCGAAAATCAATATGGCGGCTGTTCAGATGAGGCGCGCAAAATACGACGAAGCCGCAAAATTATTGACGGAAGCTCTGCGCATCCAAAACAGGAATCCGAAAGTATTAAGCAATTTAGGATGGTCTTACTTTCATCTCGGCAATTATCAGAAAGCCTACGATTTTCTATCGCTTGCGCTTCAAGCAGCTCCCAGTCAAACCGTACGCGGCGAGATCAATGAAATGAATGCTGATCAGCCGTCAGAAATTTTCATACGGCTTGGAAATCTTTATTTAAAAACCGGGCGGCAAAAAGACGCGATTGACGGATTTGAAAATGCCTGCAAGATCAATCCGACCATTGAATGCCACAAGCGGCTCGGCGAATCTTATTATCAATTGGGACTTTGGGAGCAATGCGCTCAAGAGTATGCCGGTCTATTGAGGAGCAAGAAAGATGATCCGGACATTTACGGAATTCTCGGTGTTTGCTTAACGCAGTTGGAAAGGTATCCGATGGCGGACGGCGTATTTCGTGAAGGATTACAGTACGCAAAGACGCCTAAGCAGGAAGCGCAGCTTCACAAGAATCTGGGAATGCTTTATAATCGGGCCCGGCGTTTTGATGCGGCTCAGATGGAGCTTCAGTTTGCACTTAATCAAAACTGGAATGACCCGGAAGCACATTTAAATTTAGCGGTCGCATATTTGGCGCAGGGGCTTTATGTGGATGCCAGAAAATCGCTCGAAACTGTGATGAGCTTGGATCCGAACAATCAAAAAGCCAGGCAAATTTATAATAACTTGAAAGAAAGTTTCACCGACAAACCTCAATAACCAGCAACATAAATTCAAATATCAAATATCAAAATTCAAAAGATGTTTTGATATTTGAAATTTAGATTTTGATATTAAAATTATGGCACTCGTCGAATCTTTAAAACTTCCGCTCGGAAACAAAATGCCGGCATTTGACCTGCCGGATCCATACGGTGAACATTTTTCGGGCCGGCAGCTCATGGGCAGGAAAGGGTTGCTTGTGGTTTTTACGTGCAACCATTGTCCTTACGCACAGGCAATCTGGCCGCGCTTGATCAAGCTTGCGAAATACGCCAAAGAAATGGATGTGAACACGGTTGCGATTAATCCCAATATTCATCCGGGTTATCCGGAAGATGCGCCTGAGAAAATGAGGGACAATATCGAGGCATGGGATTTGCAATTTCCGTATTTGGTTGATGAAACGCAGGGAATTGCCAAGAAATTCCAGGCACAGTGCACCCCCGACCTTTATCTGTTTGACGTTAATCACGAACTCGTCTATCACGGCCGCTTGGATGACAATTGGAAAGAAGAATCCAAGGTGAAGAAACAGGAGTTGAAAGAGGCCATAGACTGCCTCGTTGATGGTAAGCCAATTCCTGCAAATCAAGTCCCCTCCATGGGTTGCTCCATTAAGTGGCGATAGCCATTCTCAGTTTGACAAAATTCACGCAGTTTTATAGACTAAAAGCCTGCAAGTTGACGAAAAAAGTAATCTATATTATCTGATTTTTAAGAATAGCCATGATGACACTGGAAACGACCCTTACCTCTAATAAAGCGGCGCTTCAATGGATTGACGAGATGACTAAGCTCTGTCAACCGGATCATATTCACTTTTGCGATGGTTCCGAACAGGAAAAAAAGGAACTGATTGGCCAATGCCTCAAAACAGGTGAATTAGAAGAGCTGGATCAGAAAAAACTCCCCGGTTGCTATCATCATCGCTCCGACGTCAATGATGTTGCCCGCACCGAACATCTCACTTTCATCTGTACACAAAATAAAGAAGACGCAGGCCCGACGAATAATTGGATGGCACCCAAAGAAGCTTACGAAAAATTATCCGGTATTTTCAAAGGTTCCATGAAGGGCCGTACGATGTACGTAGTGCCTTTCATTATGGGTCCTGCCGGTTCCAAATTCAGTAAAGTCGGCATTCAATTAACTGATAGTTTGTATGTCACGCTCAGTATGGGCATCATGACCCGTATGGGCGAGGCCGCTTGGAAACATCTCGGCAATTCTCCGGAATTTACGCGCTGTTTGCACAGTAAGGCTGACCTCAACATCAATCGCCGCTTCATTGCGCATTTTCCGGAAGACAACACGATTTGGTCCGTCGGTTCCGCATACGGCGGAAACGCGCTTCTCGGCAAAAAGTGTTTGGCACTCAGGATTGGCAGCTATTTGGGTAAAACCCAGGGTTGGATGGCGGAACATATGCTGATTACCGGCATTCAAAATCCAAAAGGTGAAATTCATTACATCGCGGCGGCTTTCCCAAGTCAATGCGGCAAGACAAACCTCGCGATGATGATCGCGCCTGAAGCGTTGCGTAAACAAGGCTACAAAGTTTGGACGGTCGGTGACGATATCGCATGGCTCAGCATCGGCGAAGACGGACGCCTCTGGGCGATTAATCCGGAAGCCGGATTTTTTGGTGTTGTGCCGGGAACCAATTCCAAATCCAATCCGAACGCGCTTGCGACCATTCAGAAAAACACGGTTTACACCAACGTGCTTGTGAAAAAAGATAAAACACTTTGGTGGGAAGGAAGCGACGAGCCCGCTCCCGCAGAAGGTATTAATTGGAAAGGCGAGCACTGGACGCCGGCTTCAAAAGACAAAGCTGCGCATCCGAACAGCCGTTTTGCAGCGCCTGCCGCGCAATGTCCGTGCATTTCGCCCGAGTGGCAAAATCCGAAGGGCGTTCCTCTGAGCGCGATTATTTTCGGCGGCCGCCGCGCGAAAGTAGCGCCGCTTGTATATGAATCCAAAAACTGGAATCACGGAACTTACATCGGTGCCACCATGGCCTCTGAAACAACTGCTGCTGCAACATCGGCAGTCGGTGTTGTCCGCCGTGATCCGATGGCAATGCTTCCATTTATGGGTTATCACGTTGGAGATTACATTCAGCATTGGGTCAATATGGGCAAGAAAATCAAGAATGCGCCCAAAATTTTCCACGTAAACTGGTTCCGGGTTGATCAAAATGGCAAATTTATGTGGCCGGGATTCGGCGAAAACTTGCGCGTCATTAACTGGATTTTAGAGCGTTGCCAAGGAAAAGGAAAGGCAGTGGAAACGCCGATCGGAAATGTGCCGACTCCGGACGCGCTTAATTTGGAAGGCTTGAATCTTTCTAAGGAAACGATGGAAGCGCTTCTCAAGGTCGATAAAGCAGAATGGGCCGAAGAGCTTAAGAGCCAGCTCGAACATTTTGATAGGATTGGCAGCCGTTTACCGAAAAAAATTCGCGACGAACTTACCTCAACGCAAAAGCGTTTTGGTTAAGTTTTTTCTTACCAAGATTTTACATATCAGAACGATAATTAAGTTTATTGTATAACTCGTCATTGACGAAAAGGAGACACTGAATGTTAAAACCCAGATTTTGGATGCTGCTTGCGTTAACCTTATCCGCAGCTGCTTCACGGCTGATTCCTCATCCACCGAACTTAACGCCCGTTGTGGCGATGGCGCTTTTTGGCGGTGCACAGTTTTCCGATAAACGTGCTGCTTTTCTGGTCACTTTCGGCGCGCTCTTGTTAAGCGATCTGGTAATTGGTTTTCATAGTCAAGTAATCGCGACTTATGGCTGCCTGGCTTTGGTGATTGGCATCGGGTTTTGGCTTCGGCAAAAGAAAAGCGCCGGCAATATTTTGATTGCGGCGCTTGCAAGTTCCGTCATGTTTTTTATGATTACTAATTTCGGCGTATGGCTCATTGACACGTTGTATCCTAAGACTATGGCTGGGCTTGTGGAATGTTTCGCCATGGCGCTCCCGTTTTTCAGAAATACTTTAGCCGGCGATATGCTGTTTACCGTTGTTCTTTTTGGGTTGAGTTGGTCGTTTGAGCGTATCAATCCTGCGTTGCGCGATTCTCGCATTGTCGCGATCAATTAAAGGGTGTTCAATGCGACAGAAGGTGTTTTATGCCGAAAATTGTATCTCTGCTGTCGAGCGCAACAGAAATTATTTGCGCACTTGGGCTCCGAGATCAATTAATCGGCCGCTCGCATGAGTGTGATTTCCCCGGATCCGTTAAAGAACTTCCGCAGCTCAGCAAGCCCAAGATTGATATTTATGCCAAAAGCTCCGAGATCGACCGGGCGGTCAAATCGCTCGCGCACAATGCGATCTCTATCTATGAGATCGATTCTGCAAAACTTAAATCTCTGGCGCCCGATTTTATCCTGACTCAGGATCAGTGCGAGGTTTGTGCGGTAAGTTTGAAGGATGTAGAACAAGCAGTTTGTGAAATGATGGGATCTAAGGCAAGAATCATTTCGTTCAAACCCAATTCACTTTCAGATGTTTTCTCGGATATTTTGAAAATTGCCGGCGAGCTTGGTGTGAAACAAAATGGCGAAAAACTTGTCCGGGATATGGAAAATCAAATGGCAGCCATTGCCAAAAAAGCGCACCAAGCAAATAACCGTCCGCGTACCGTGCTTTTGGAATGGATCGATCCTTTAATGACGTCCGGTAATTGGGTTCCGGAACTCGTGGAAGCAGCCGGTGCTGATAATTTATTTGGCGAAGCCGGAAAACATTCTCCCTGGCTTGAGTGGGAAAAGTTAAAAGAAGCAGATCCGGATGTGATCATGATTGTGCCGTGCGGATTTGATATGGCCCGGACCAAAACCGAATTAGAACCGCTTTTTGCGCAGCCCGGTTGGAACCAGTTAAAAGCGGTGCGCGAAAGAAAGGTGTTTTTGGCGGACGGTAATCAATATTTTAACCGGCCCGGCCCGAGGCTTTTGGAATCATTTGAAATTTTGGCAGAGATTTTTCACCCGGAGCTTTTCAGCTTTGGTCATCAGGGGACCGGCTGGCAAAAACTTAACTTTCCCGAGCTTGCAGTGTCAAGGAATTAGCGATGGCAAAAAAGAAAAAAAATAAGAAAAAGAAAAAATATATTGTCGGCATTGATTTGGGCGGCACCAAGATGCTGACCGCTTTAATGAATGATCATTTCCGCGTTTTGGCTTCCACAAAAATGAAAACCGAAGTGTCTAAAGGCGGGAAAAATTTTATTGATGATATCGCAGAAAGTATTTATCAAGTTACCGATGAATCGGACGTCGATCTTAAGAATCTGAAAGCCATCGGCATCGGCTGCCCGGGCATTATTGATGATCGCGGTGTTGTGATTGAATCGCCAAATGTTCGTTTTCTGAAGCAATATCCGCTTGCAAAAAAAATATCCAAAATCTTTAAAGTACCGGTTGTCCTCGAAAATGACGTCAATGCAGGCCTCTATGGAGAACTTGTTTTCGGCGCCGCCAAAGGCCATAAGCATGTGGTCGGTATTTTTCCGGGAACCGGCATCGGCGGCGCTCTCATATTAAATGGCGCGTTGTATCGCGGATTTACTGGCGCTGCAGGCGAAATCGGGCATATTTTGGTGGATCCACTGGGCCCGATGTGCGGATGCGGCAAGCGCGGTTGTCTGGAGGCATTGGCGGGCCGCTTGGCGATTGCTTCAGAAGCAGCGCTCTTGGCAGCGAAGCAACAGGCTCCGAAACTATACAAAATGTCCGGGACGGACATCAAAGACATTAAAAGCGGCGCATTGAAACGTGCGATTGATGCCGGGGATCAAAAAATCAAAGACCTGATGATCCGAAAGTCGCGCATCCTCGGTATTGCGATGGCGAATGTGGTCAATATCCTCAATCCCGAGATGATTGTCTTGGGCGGAGGGTTGGTAGAAGCGATGTCACGTATTGTAGTGAACGAAGCGCGCGAATCAATGCGGCAGCATGCCATGCAGTCGATCGCCAAATACGTTGCGGTTGTGCCGGCACAGCTCAAAGATGACGCGATTATTTTGGGCGCTGCCAAACTGGCGTGGGATCACTACCAGGAAAAGAAGAGGGATTAAAATGTCTGCGGAGACAGCGGTCAAACAACCGGTTGCGGTGATTGATATCGGAACGAGCGGAATCCGCATGGCGGTTGCCGAAGTGGGAGGAAAGTCTGAAATTCATTATCTTGAGAATCTTCAAAAACCCGTCGCCTTCGGCAAAGATGTGTTTACCTCCGGAAGAATCAGCAACAGCGTGATGCGTGACGGTATCGAAATTCTCAAGAATTTTAAGACCGTTATTGACGGCTACAACATTAAAAATATTCATGCCATTGCGACGAGCGCTGTCCGAGAAGCTTCTAACCGCGATAATTTCGTCGACCGCGTGTTTGTCCAAACCGGAATTGATGTGGAAGTCGTGGAAGGCGCGGAGGAAAACCGGCTTGTGCTGATTGCGATTGAGCGTGTCTTCCAGGATAAATTTGATTTTGGTAAAAAGAATTGTCTGGTGATTGAAGTAGGATCCGGAAGTACGGAAATGATTATTTTAAATAAAGGCGTTGTCGAATTGACCCGGATGCTTTCGATCGGGTCCGTGCGGCTTCCCGAGCAGGCGATTGCAGGCAAGACCGAACCGGAAGTGATGCAGCGCGTTTTAAAGCGCAGCATTCACGGAATCGCGGTTTATGCGGGCCGTGAATATAATCTGGGTGAAATTGATACGTTTATTGCTTTAGGCGGCGACATTCGTTTTGCCGCCAAACAGCTGATTGAAAAACCTGCGGAAGATTTTTCAATTATTGATAACAAGGATTTCCAGAAATTTGTAACAAGCCTTTCAAAATTAACCCCCGAAGAAATTGTGGATAAATACGGCATTCCTTATGTAGAAGCAGAAACGCTTTATCCGTCTCTCTTGATTTATGCTAATTTTGCGAATGAAACGAAAGCGGAGAAGATTGTGGTGCCTGCGGTCAGTATCCGGGACGGCCTTTTGATCGAACTTTCCCAGTTGCTTTCGGGCTATAAAAGAACTGATTTGTCAAAGCAGGTCATTAACTCGGCAAAGCATTTGGCAAAAAAATATCAATATGACGAATCCCATTCGCTGCATGTCGCCAGTTTGTCGGTTAAATTATTTGATTTGCTGAAAGAGGAGCACGGGCTCGGAACGCGTGACCGGCTGATACTTGAGGTCTCCGCTATTTTGCACGATATCGGCATGTTTATTGCGGCCACAAGCCACCATAAACATTCCAGTTACTTAGTCGATGCCGCCGAAATTTTCGGGCTTCGAAAAAGCGATAAAGATCTTGTCTCAAATATTGTGCGTTATCACCGCCGCGCGTCTCCTCAGCCGGATCATGTGGCCTACATGTCACTGACCAAGCAAGACCGGGCCACCGTTTCAAAACTTGCGGCTATTTTACGGGTGGCCGATTCATTAGACCGGAGTCATCAGCAAAAAATCCGTACGTTTGAACTTGAGTCCAAGAAAGATTCGTTTGTTTTATGGGTTCCTGAAGAAATCGGCGATGTGACGCTCGAGCGTGACGGATTATCCAAAAAAGGCAGCATGTTTTCCGACATTTTCGGCCGGCCGATTTTATTGAAACAAGGTCAACCGCCAAAAACATAAAATTCAAATTTCAAATATCAAAATTTAAAAAGTCTGATTTTGATATTTGAATTTTGAAATTTGAGATTATCAAGATGCCGACTTCAGAAATCAACAAAGATATTCAGGATCGCCTGCTTAACCGCGAAATTTCGTGGCTTCAGTTTAATGAACGGGTTTTAGCGGAAGCAATGGACGCCGCCAATCCGCTTTTGGAGCGGTTAAAATTTATCGGAATTGTGAGTTCAAATTTCGACGAATTTTTCATGGTACGGGTTGCGGGCCTCAAAAGCGGGTCTGAAGAAGCCCGCCAGGTTCGCGCTAAAGCGCATCAGCTGATTCAGGTTCAGAACGATTATTTTCTTAAGACATTGATCCCGGAACTTGAAAAAGCAGGGATTTCCCGCATTAAAAAGCAGGCACTGAATGAGTTTCAACTAAGTTACATCCGCCACTTTTTCGAGAAGGAATTGTTTCCGGTTCTGACGCCGATCGCTATTTCCGAAAATGAAAGAACACCGACGCTTGGAAATCTGGCGCTTTATATGGTGGTTTCACTCTTAAAACCGGGAGCTGTTAAGCAAGAGTTTGCCGCCATTGAAATTCCGCGCAATCTTCCGCGCATGATTTCGCTACCGCAGAGCGCGGGGTTCTCATTTGTATTGCTGGAAGATGTGGTTTCGCTTTTTGCGAGCGAACTTTTTACCGGCTACGAAATCATCGATCAGGGTTTGATGCGTCTGACGCGCGGCGCTGAATTTAATATTGACGAAGACAGAGATGATGACTTTGCGCAGGTGATGAGTGAGGCATTGCGGGCGCGCCGTCACGGCGATATTGTCCGCGCCGAGCTTGCGGCTTCGGCCGTACTCACGCAATTTTTGAAGACCCGGCTTGAATTTTCGGATGAGGTGATTTGCCCGGTCGAAAGCTGGTTTGATTTGAAAACCATTTCACAAATTGCTTTTCGGCCCGGATTTGATGAGTTTAAACAGCCGGAATGGGGGCCTCGCGCATCAGTTGAATTTGCGAACGTCGACGATATCTGGGAATTGATCAAACAAAAGGATGTTTGTGTTCAGCATCCTTATGAATCTTTTGATGCGTTTCTGCAATTTATCAATGCGGCTTCTGCCGATCCGGATGTGCTTGCGATTAAGCAAACACTTTATCGAGCAGGTAAAGATTCGGCCGTCATGCGTGCGCTGGAGCGCGCAGCGGAAAACGGCAAGCAGGTGACAGCACTCGTTGAGCTCAAAGCCCGCTTTGATGAAGAGAGGAATATTGAATGGGCAAAACGCCTTGAAATCGCAGGCGCCAACGTGTTGTACGGTGTTCGCGGCCTCAAGACGCACGCCAAAGCATGTCTTGTCATCAGGCGTGAGCCGGAAGGAATTAAGCGCTACGCGCATTTATCAACCGGTAATTACAATGAGAAAACCGCACGGCTTTATTCCGACGTCGGTCTCTTTACATGTGACGAGGGTATCGCAGGTGACTTGTCTGCGTTTTTCAATATGATCACGGGATTTTCGGAGCCGGCCAGTTGGAACAAAATCGATGTCGCGCCGTTTACGCTCAAGCGCAAACTTCTCCGGCTGATTACGCGTGAATCCATGCGCTCAAGCACCGAAAAACCGGGCCTGATTATGGCCAAAATGAACTCGCTTGTGGATCCGATAGTGATCGAAGCTTTGTACCGCGCGTCTAAAGCCGGCGTTAAAATCAAGTTGAATGTGCGCGGCATTTGCTGCTTAAAACCGGGCGTTCAGGGATTGAGCGACAACATTGAAGTTACTAGTTTGGTAGATATGTTTCTCGAGCATGCGAGAATTTTCTACTTTCAGAATGGCGGCGAGGATGAGGTTTATTTGGCGAGCGCCGATTGGATGCCGCGCAACCTGGACCGCCGGGTCGAAATCATGTTTCCGATCGAAAGCAAGGAAATTAAAAAAGAACTAACTCAGCTTTTGGATATTTATTTTAAGGACAACGTGAAATCTTGGAAGCTTTTGCCGGACGGGAATTATCAGAAAGTCGAAACGGATTCAAGAAAAAAATTCCGCGCCCAGGAATTTTTGTGCAAACGCATCCTTGACCGCGAGGAAGCTTCCTTGCAAGCTCCGCCACGCGAATTAAAGCCTCAAAAGCCCAAGTAAACTCCGGCTATGATTGAGCAGGATTGCGAGTTTGAGTGCCCTTACTGCGGTCAATTAAACAGCGTTATTTTGGATATAACAGGCGGCGGGAAGCAATCTTTTGTTCAGGATTGCACGGTTTGCTGCCAGCCCATCCAAATCTCCGCGCAATTTGAAGATGAAGAGCTGGTCGCATTTTCAGTTGACCGGCAGGATTAAAAGTCAAGAAATCCATCCAGCCGACGTAATTACCATACCAAGCTTTATCTGTAGAACACCTTATTTCAATCAACCAAGGTCGCTAAAAAATGCTGAAAATGTCCGGCTCAATAGGCGAAATGGGCATTCAGTTGCTCATAGGGTTTTTGGTCCTGGTCGTTGGCGCCAATATCATTTTTGCGATTTTATTCTGTATTGTGCTTGCAAAAATGGTGAGTGCTGATGCCCGTGCGACTACCGGCTGGAGGGAATTGTGCACTTCCTGCAGGGAGCGCCTGGGAATTATTGCGACCATCTTTTCGCTTTTCGGATCTCACGAAAAAGAGAAGGAAGATCAGGGTTTGATGGTTCAAGCCAATCGAATCGCTTTACAGGTTGAGCAGCTTCAAGCTTCGGCTGAACTTTACATTAATCCGGGCAAGACAGGTAAATTTCAAACTGCCCAGGCTGAATTTGGCAATGTTATTACACGTCTTGTAAAGGCCACCGACAAATATCCTTATTTAATGAGAAAACATGAATACATTGTAGCAAGGACGACTTTGGATTCGTGCGAAGAGAGATTGGAAGCGAAAGTGAGAAATTATAATTTCATTGCAAAAACCTGCAATAAGTTAAAACAATCTTTTCCGGGGCCTCTGGTGGCGGGCATGATGAGGTTTGGCGATAAAGCGATTATTGAGAAAGAGTTTGCAAAACCACGGGAAAAATTCGATCCAAAAATATCCGCGCCCTCATCTGAAGAAGAGTCCGAAAAACCTTCCGAGACTCCTCCGCCGCAGTAAGGTTATGTTTTAAGCCCGAAAGTTTTGAGCGCAGTCGCAACTTTGGAAATTTTGGCGGGCTTGAGGCTTGATGAGTGGGTGATTGCCGAAATAAATTTCTTAAATTCCGAAAACCTTCCTTTTAAAAATTCGAGTTCGATTTCTTTCAAAACAACGGATTTTTTTCCGCGTTTTATCACGGTTTGATCAAAGCAGAGTTCGGCCGATGTCTTTCGGGTTATTTTCAACTTTCTCGCAATCCGTTGATTGCGGATTGTGAAAAGCACGCAGGCATGCTTTCCGCATAAAAATTCCTGAAGGAATTCTTTGGAAGCATATTGAATGGTTTGAATCACCGAATCAAAATTTGGCAAACGTATTGTTTTTTCCTGACGTCTCGCCAGGCCTCTTCGGAGCTTGCTCATACGCTTTTGCGTCAGCTCCCATTTTTGATTGGCGCGCCGGATTCTGGTTTTGATGCCGGATTTTGCAAACATTCCGTTTCGGGTATCCAAATACGTATCCACGATCGAAATTTTTTTCGCAGGACCGATTCGGATACCCATTTTTTTGGCATGATGAAGGAAAATAGCAAATTCTTTTGCAGATTTTACAGACCACTTGAATTCAATTTCGCGAAAGTCTCGCTTTGTCATTCCGGCCCTCTTTTTGTATAATGCAGTTTATCATGAATCTCTACTTATTGAGGCACGGAAAAGCGGAAGATAAAAACCTCCACCGCTACGCCAGCGATGATGAAAGGCCTTTGACGGAGGATGGCGTTCAGGATATGAAGAAAGCCGCCAAAGGCATGAAAGCGCTCAAATTATCCTTCGACCTCATTTTATCAAGCCCGTACGTCCGCGCCCGCGAGACAGCCGAAATCGTGGCCGACATTTTGAATCTCAAAAAGAAGCTTCAGCTTTCCAATTTTTTAAAAGTGGAGGCCGAACCAAGCAAATTGATCCGCGAACTTGAAAATTATCATTCCGATTTGGAAGATATTTTGCTGGTCGGCCACGAGCCGTTCATGAGCCGCTTGACTGCAAAGCTGATATCCGGCAAAGAGTTTGTTTCGGTTGAATTCAAAAAGGGGAGTCTCGCCAAATTGCATACTGAAATGCTGATGGATGACAGCTGCGCAGCGCTGGAATGGCTCATGACGCCGAAACAGCTCATCAAGCTCGGAAAAGCATGAGATTTTGTTAAGCAAACCCGCAGTTTGGCCGACATATAAGGGACGCTTTTGACATCATGAAAAATAAATTCTTATTGAGCCCCATCTTTATTTTACTAGCCGCCTCAGTTGCGTTTGCCCAGGACGAAACCCTGCCGCCGCTTCCGAAAGGGCCGATGCTTTTAACCAGTGCTACGCCCGCTATGCAGTCGGCCGATTATTGGATCCGGAAGTTGCCGAACCCTGACAAAGTTCTCAAAACACCCGAGCAGCTTGAAAAATTTAACGATGAAATCCGGTTGATGATTCCGGATCAGGTTGATACGCTCAAATGGACAGCGCCGCGCGGTTCGCAAATCCGGAAGCTATTAGAGACGGAATATGAAACGGTTTCCAACCGGAAACTTTTTGGTGTTGATGACAAATACATTAAGAAAAGTTACTTTGATGAAAACATAAAGCCGAACATTCAATTTGACCAAGTGCCGGATAAAATCAGTTTGAAATGGGGTGTTGCCACACGGGCAACGTCAGTCCGGGCGCTTCCGACGATGGTGAAGATGCTGGAAGAGAAGGGTGATGTGGAGTTTGACATGCTGCAATTTACTTTGATCAAGCTCTGGACACCGGTTGCGATTCTGCATACGACTTCGGACGGTAAATGGTATTACATGCAAACCGATTATGTGCGCGGCTGGGTCGAGTCCAAAAATATTGCGCTTTTTGAAAGCCGCGAAGCATTGCGGGAGAAAGTGAAATCCAAATCGTTTCTTTCCGTGACCGGTGAAAGCATTTGGATTTACAACGATCCGGAGTTTCAATCACGCGCCCAGAAAGTTACAATGGGCACTATACTCCCTTTAATTAGTAGAACCGACACTGCTTTTGTTATCTGGATGCCTTACCGCGGAGAAGGCGGCAAAGTATTGCTCAAAAAGCACTATGTAAAACGTGGCGCCGATGTGAGCGTTGGTTTTCCGCCGTTTACCCAGCGCAACATTCTCAATCAAGCATTTAAGTTGTTGGGCGAGCGTTACGGATGGGGCGGGCAGTACAACGGGCGCGACTGTTCAGGATTTACGTTTGACGTATTTCGCAGTATGGGTATGGCGCTTCCGAGAGACTCCCATCAGCAGGTACGAGTTGGAACGCAGCTAGGCCATTTTGAACCCTTCGAAAAACTGGAAGTTAAGGCCGCAAGAGTCCGCGAGCGTGCCGTGCCGGCCATCACACTTTTTAAGATGCCGAAACACATGATGCTCTACTTGGGCGAGGAAAACGGGCAAATTTACATCATCCATTCTACTTGGGCCGAGCGCATTGGCTCCGACCCGATCAAAGACGAAAAGCGCCGCATCAATCAAGTGGTTGTCACGGATATGAATCTAAATGGTAACTCCTACCTCGGCTCTCTCTTTCACCGCACGATCGGCATTAACAAATTCGACTGACGCCTTCCGCACACTTCGAAGTCCCGGTTGTTTATTTGCTTCTGAAGCGATAAGATAATCATCCGATATGAACAAGTCCGACGCCAAAAAGAAGATCGAAAAACTGCGCGAAGAGCTCGAGCTTCATAACCGAAGGTACTATATAGAAGCCAAGCCCGTGATCAGCGATCAGGAATATGACCGCCTGATGCGCGAGCTGATCGATTTAGAAAGCGAATTTCCGGAACTTTTGACGCCCGATTCTCCGTCTCAACGAGTGGGCGGCGCCCCCCTCAAGGAATTCAAAACGGTCCAACACAAAATTCCGATGCTTAGTATGGACAATACTTATTCATATGATGAGCTCAGGGAGTTTGATGAGCGGGTCAAAAAAGGCCTCGGGAGAAGTGATATTAAATATTTCGTGGAAGAAAAAATAGACGGCGTGTCCATCGCGCTTATTTATGAAAACGGAAAATTCAAATTGGGTGCAACCCGCGGCGACGGCCGCTCAGGAGACGATGTTACCGAGAACCTGAAAACCATCCGCTCCATTCCGTTAAAATTGAAAGGCGATGCGCCTAAGCTGCTGGAAGTCCGCGGAGAAGTGTTTATGCCGCATCAAAGTTTTGAAAAAATCAATCGCGATAAAGAAAAGGCAGGCGAAGAACTTTTTGCAAATCCTCGCAATGCCTGTGCCGGCACGCTGAAACTTCTAGATCCCAAAATGGTGGCGAAGCGCAATCTCGATATTTTTTGCCACGGCATTGGCCAAATCGAAGGCGTTTCGCGGAAATCTCAAAGCGACTATTTTGAGTTTTTCCGGTCCCTAGGCTTTAAGACGATTCAGCATACTTTGGTCGCGAAATCGATCGAAGAAGTCATCGAATTTGCCGGCAAGTTTGAGGCAAAACGCGAGAAACTGCCGTACGATATCGATGGGCTTGTCGTGAAGGTGAATTCCCTTGAGGATCAAAAGACCCTCGGGTTTACTGCTAAATCACCGCGCTGGATGATCGCTTATAAATATCCGGCCGAGCGCGCGCAGACAAAACTCGAAGATATCGAAATCAGCGTAGGCCGTACGGGCGTGTTGACGCCGGTGGCGATTTTGAAGCCCGTTCAGCTTTCCGGCACGACGGTCTCGCGCGCGAGTCTTCACAATGCGGATGAAATCGAGCGCCTCGATGTCCGGATCGGCGACATCGTGTACGTTGAAAAAAGCGGCGAGATCATTCCGAAAGTGATCGGTGTTGTGAAAGAAAGGCGAAAGGGCAGCTTAAAGAAATTTGTGTATCCGAAAAAGTGCCCGATCTGCGGTTCCGAAGTGGAAAGGCCGGAAGGCGAGGTTGCGATTCGCTGCATCAATTTAAATTGCCCCGCGCAGCTAAAAGGCAGAATCAAACATTACGCGATGCGCGATGCGATGGATATCGAAGGATTGGGTGAGGCGCTCATTGAACAACTCGTCAGCACCAAGATGGTTCAGATTCTGTCGGACATTTATCATCTGGATTTTGAAAAAGTGGCGTCACTTGATCGGATGGCCGAAAAATCTGCACAAAATTTATTCGACGCAATCGAAGCAAGTAAATCACGGCCGCTTGCGAGGCTCGTATTCGGGCTGGGCATTACAGATGTCGGCGAACGCGCTGCTGAAATTCTGGCGGAACGGTTTAAAACGCTTGAACGGATTGCCCAGGCAAGCGAAGAGGAGCTTTGCTCGATCCGTGAAATCGGTCCCGTCACGGCGAAATCCATTGTTGATTTTTTCAAGTTGAAAGAAACGCACGCGATTATAAAGCGTCTCAAAGAAGCAAAAGTCCGGTTTGATCTAGTTGAAAAACGCCGCACCGGCACGCCTTTAAGCGGGAAGTCGTTTGTCATTACAGGAACGCTCGAGAAGTATTCAAGAAACGAAGCCGAGGTGTTGATCAAGCAGCTTGGCGGTATTCCGGGGAGCAGCATATCGAAAAAAACGGATTTTTTGGTTGTGGGCGCTGAGCCCGGTTCGAAACTCAAGAAAGCAACCGAGCTTGGCGTTAGAATTTTAAATGAAACCGAGTTTGATCAATTAATCAAACAGGCAAGCTGATGCTCGAAGACGAAATCCAGTTATTCGTAGAGTATCTTTCCGTAGAGCGCGGCCTCGCGGAAAATAGCATTCTCGCGTATTCGCGCGACCTCAAAAAGTACGCCGCGTTTCTCAAGAAGCAAAAAATCTCCAATTTTAATCAAGTCACGCGCGACCATATCACCAAATTTTTATTTTCTGAGAAAGGCGCCGGAATCCAGGCATCTTCGATTGCGCGTTTTTTAGTTTCTATCAAAGTGCTGCACCGGTTTTTAGCTCGCGAGAAACGAATCAAAACCGATGTGACGGATGTTTTGACGCTTCCGCGTCTTTGGAAGCGGCTTCCGACTTATCTTACGCAAAAAGAAGTGGATTCGATTTTAAAGGCACCCAATCTCCGGACGGAGGAAGGCAAGCGCGACCAAGCGATTTTGGAGTTTTTGTACAGTTCGGGTGTGCGCGTTTCCGAACTTTCAAATCTGAAGCGGCAGGATGTCAATTTAGAATCCGGATTTCTGAAATGTTTCGGCAAAGGCGGCAAGGAGCGCATTGTGCCGCTCGGGAGCAAAGCGAAAGAAGCCATTCAATTTTATCTCAAAGTCCTGGAGGATAAAAAATCCACCGGCGGAGAACCGTTATTTCTCGGAAAGGGCCAGAAAGCGAAGATGACTCGGCAAGCGATTTGGGCAATTGTAAAAAAATACGCAAAGCTTGCGCGTATTTCCAAGAAAATTACGCCGCACACGTTTCGCCATTCTTTTGCGACACATTTATTGGAAGGCGGTGCGGATTTGCGGGTTGTGCAGGAGCTGTTGGGCCATGCGGATATTTCTACTACACAAATTTATACACACGTCTCGAAGGATCGGTTAAAATCGGTTCATCATCAGTTTCATCCGAGAGCGTGAAAGGAGAAGAGATATGAAAAAAATAATTCTGGCAGCCGTGTTACTGGCAGTTTTTGTGAGCCCGCATTTTGTATCAGCAGAAATGGGCCCGGATTCGAAAGAAACCTTAATTGCGCAAGAAACATCTGATATGAAACGCGCACTTTACGAAATTCAGCGGGATTTGCAAATTTTGAATCGCCGGCTGGATCGGCTGGATGATAAATTGAACCGGATTGATAGGGATGTGAAAGACCTGAAAATCCGCTAAGCTTGTTCTCCTTATTTTTCTTCTAAAACCACAAGCAACTCGATTTAGATTGACGATAACCACTATATCTTGTATATTACGCCTGTTTCACTTCTCAAAATCTCTATCCAAAACATATTGCAGTGCAATAGGTTATGACCATAGAGGGAATTTTCTTTTTCTTTGATTGTTTTTAGCTGTTTTTTAATATAAAAGGCGTCGCACGGCGCTATCGTCTAGGCCGGCCTAGGACGTCAGATTCTCATTCTGAAGACACGAGTTCAAATCTCGTTAGCGCTACTTTTAATGAAAAGGGAGAAAATCGTGAAATTTCTAACAGTCCTCATGTTCAGCTTTTCTGTTGTCGTATTTTCCGCACAAAATTTATTTGCCGACGAATTAAAAATGGAAGAGGAGAAAGCTCTTTCTGCTCATGCTGATTTTGTCAACGCTGCCGGTGAAAAAATCGGCAGAGCCCTTTTGAGCGAAGATGCGGACGGCGTCATTGTTTCAATCGAAGCTTCTAATTTACCGCCCGGGCTTCATGGCTTTCATATTCATGAAGCCGGCAAGTGCGAAGGGCCGGATTTTACTTCAGCAGGTTCTCACTTCAATCCGGCAGGCAAGCAGCATGGCCTTGAAAATCCCGAAGGGCATCACGCGGGCGACATGCAAAATTTGACGGTTGAAGCGGACGGTACCGTTGATTCGGAAATCGTGGTTTCGGGTGTGACCCTTACCGAAGGTGACAATTCTCTATTTGGCGAAGCGGGCACCGCATTTATTATTCATGAAAATGCGGACGACCACGTAACGGATCCCGTCGGAAATGCGGGTGCGCGGATTGCTTGCGCAGTGATTGAAAAAGATTAATCTGATTTTATAATTGTATTTTTACCGTCACTCTGAGCGCAGCGAAGAATCTAAGATTTAGATCCTTCGGCTTTGCCTCAGGATGACAGACAAACACATGATTGAGCGCTACACACGTCCCGCAATGGGACAAATTTGGAGCGAGGAAAATAAGCTTCAAAAATGGTTGGAAGTTGAGTTGGCCGCGTTAGACGCGCTGGCGAAGTACGGTTATATCCCGAAAAATATTCCGCCGCAGGTTAAAAAGCGTGCAAAATTCAACGTAAAACGAATCCACGAAATCGAAGCGGTCGTCCAGCATGATGTCATTGCATTTCTAACGAATCTTGCGGAAAACGTTGGCCCGGCAGGCCGCTATGTTCATTTCGGATTGACCTCATCAGACATTCTCGACACAGCGCTTGCGCTTCAAATCAAAGACGCGTCCAAGATCTTACTCGAAGATTTGAAACGCCTTTTGGTTTCACTGAAGAAGAGGGCGCGCGAACATAAATTCACCGTTATGGTCGGCAGGAGCCACGGAATTCATGCCGAGCCGGTTACTTTCGGCCTCAAGATGGCGCTTTTTTATGCGGAATTCAGCCGCAATCTCGAACGTTTTGAGCGCGCGATGGAAAATGTCGAGTACGGCAAAATTTCAGGTGCGGTGGGCACCTTTGCCAACGTTCCGCCGAAAGTGGAAGTGTTTGTTTGTAAAGCATTGGGCCTAAAACCGGATCCCATCTCAACACAAGTTGTTCAGCGCGACCGCCACGCGGAATATTTGACCACGATTTCGATTATCGGTGCATCGCTCGAGAAACTCGCGACGGAAGTCAGGCATCTGCAGAAAACCGAAGTTAGGGAAGTTGAAGAAGCATTTGCAAAGGGGCAAAAAGGGTCGTCCGCAATGCCGCACAAACGGAATCCCATCACGTGCGAACGGATCGCCGGTTTGGCGCGGATTTTGCGCGGCAATGCGCATGCAGCAGTTGAAAATATTGCATTGTGGCATGAGCGGGATATTACGCATTCATCCGTCGAGCGCGTGATTTTCCCTGACAGCACGATCCTGTTGGACTATATGCTCAATCTTGCGATTCGTGTGGTGGACGGGCTTGCGGTTTATCCGGAGAACATGGCCGCAACTTTGGAGCACAGCCGCGGCATGGTGTTTTCGCAAGGCCTCTTGCTTCGCCTGATCGAGAAAGGCTCGACGCGTGAAGTGGCTTATAAAATTATCCAGGATTGTGCCAAAGAAGTTTGGGAAAACAAGCGCGCGCAAATGAAAGAAGTTGCCAAGCGCGACAGCCGTGTCCGAAAATTCTTAAACGACAAAGAAATTGATGCGGTATTTAATTACAATTACCATACCAAACATGTAAACGATATTTTTAAACGGGTAGGCATTTAAAGGGGAGAAAGCCATGATGACCGATAAATCAGTTCCGGTAAAAGAAACCAAACTTCCGCTTCCGTTGGTCGCGCGCGGCAAAGTGCGCGACATTTACGCGGTGGGCGACGATCAACTTCTATTGATTACGACGGATCGCTTGAGCGCGTTCGATGTTGTGCTCCCGAACCCGATTCCGTTTAAAGGGCAGGTTCTTAACCAAATTTCCCGTTTTTGGTTCGATTATTTTAAAGATCTCGTACCTAATCACTTGGGCCCTTGCTACAAAGAAGTACTTCCGAAAGAGATCATTGAAAAACACGGCCCGGAACTTAAGGGGCGCACGATGCTTGTTAAGCGCGCCAAGCCGCTTGCGATTGAATGTGTAGTGCGCGGCTATGTGACCGGATCCGGCTGGAAGGATTATCAAAAGACAGGGCAAGTCTGCGGCCACACGCTTCCCAAAAATCTCAAGCAATGCGCGAAGTTAGAAGAGCCTATTTTCACGCCGGCCACGAAAGCAACGGTGGGCCATGATGAAAATATCGATTTCAAACGCGCCGTGGATATTGTCGGAAAAGAAATTGCCGAGAAAGCACGCGATCTGTCGATTCAAATTTATTTAAAAGGGCGCGAATTTGCCGCGACAAAAGGAATTTTGATTGCCGATACGAAATTCGAATTTGGAATTCTAGACGGCAAACTCATTTTGATCGACGAGGTCCTGACGCCCGACAGCTCGCGCTTTTGGCCGAAAGATACCTATCAGGAAGGACACGATCAGCCAAGCTACGACAAGCAAATTGTCCGCAATTATCTTCTCGATATTAAATGGAATCAAAAACCGCCGGCCCCCACATTGCCGGATGATATCGTTGAAAAGACAAGCGAAGCGTATCGCGACGTGTACAAGCGTTTAACGGGCAAGTCATTGAGTTAATCGGGACGAACATGGCAACTATGACGATGAAAAGCAAAAAAACGGTGAAAGCAAGTTCCGGAAAAGCATTTGAAGCAAAAGTTTATGTGACTTTGAAAAAATCCGTGCTTGATCCGCAGGGAAAAGTGATTTTACATTCCTTGCACTCGCTCAATTTCAAGCAGGTGGGCGCGGTGAGGGTCGGAAAATATTTTGAAGTCCAAATCAAGGCCAAAGATCTTGCTGATGCGAAAGCGCAAGTCGCCAAAATGTGCGATGAGCTTTTGGCCAATACCGTGATTGAACAATACAGGTTTGATGTGGGAGAATCCAAAAAGTGATCAAGGCGGCGGTTGTCGTATTTCCGGGTTCCAATTGCGACAAGGACTGTGCCTACGCTTTAAAGGAAATTGCCGGCGCGCAAGTCCGGTTTGTTTGGCATAAAGAAACCGCACTCCCCAAATTGGATTTGGTCGTTTTGCCCGGCGGATTCAGCTACGGCGATTATTTGCGAACCGGCGCCATCGCACGCTTTTCGCCGATTTTTACCGCTATCAAGAAGCACGCAGCTGAAAAGCGCAGCGTGATCGGAATCTGCAACGGTTTTCAAATGCTCCTGGAATCCGGCCTGCTGCCGGGCGCGATGCTCCGCAATCGTTCGCTTCAATTTATTTGCAAGAATGTCTTTATCCGGACCGAAAATCCGAAAACCATTTTCACGAACCAGCTCAAAAAAAGTCAGCTTCTCGATATTCCGATTGCGCACGGCGAAGGCAATTACTATTGCGATACCGATACGCTCAAAGAGCTTCAGGATAACGGACGTATTGTGTTTCGTTATGCGTCCGAATCCGGCCAGGTGAATGACACATCGAATCCGAACGGCTCGGTGGATTCAATCGCCGGGATTATGAATGAAACCGGCAATGTGATGGGCATGATGCCGCATCCGGAGCGTGCAAGCGAAAATCTTTTGGGTTCGCATGACGGATACGGAATTTGGAAAAGTCTTTTAACCTCACTCAATTAAGATGAAAGTACTCGACGCTTCTGAAATTACAGAGAATGTGATCAAGGCGCACGGCCTGACGCAGGGCGAGTACGCGCGTATTTGCGACATTTTGGGCCGCCGACCGAACATCACAGAACTCGGGATTTTCTCGGCGATGTGGAGCGAGCACTGCTCCTATAAAAATTCACGTCCCGTTTTGAAGTTGTTTCCAACGGAAGGTAAGAATTTACTCGTCAAAGCCGGCGAAGAAAACGCGGGCTGTGTGGATATCGGAAACGGCCTGGCGATTGTCTTTAAAATCGAAAGCCACAATCATCCCTCAGCCGTAGAACCCTTCCAGGGGGCCGCGACAGGCGTTGGCGGCATCATCAGAGATATTTTTACAATGGGCGCTTATCCCATCATGCTGATGAATTCACTTCGCTTTGGCAGTCTCGATGAAGAACGTAACAAGCGGCTCCTGCGAGGCGTTGTGGCCGGTGTCGCACATTACGGAAATTGCATCGGCATTCCGACGGTGGGCGGCGAGATTTACTTTGATGATTTCTATGAAGGCAACCCTCTCGTGAATGTTTTTTGTCTCGGCGTGATTGAAAAATCAGCACTGACGAAAGGCGCCGCTTCGGGCGTCGGCAATTCTGTGTTTTACGTCGGAGCCGCAACCGGCCGCGATGGGCTCGGAGGCGCATCTTTCGCATCCCGTGAACTCACGGATGAATCGATGGAAGACCGGCCGGCCGTTCAAGTGGGCGACCCCTTTATGGAAAAACTTTTGCTCGAAGCATGCCTCGAGCTTGTTAAATCCGGCGCGCTTGTAGGGATGCAGGATATGGGCGCAGCAGGGCTCACGTGTTCGGTTTGCGAAACCGCTTCACGCGGCAATGCCGGTATCGCGGTGGATCTTGCAAAAGTGCCGCGCCGCGAAGAGGGTATGGTTCCTTATGAGCTTATGATTTCGGAATCCCAGGAACGCATGCTTGTGATTGCGAAAAAAGGAAAAGAAAAAGTCGTTCAAGATATTCTTGAGAAGTGGGACCTGCACGCCGAGAAAATCGGCGAAGTGGCGACCGGCTCGATGATGAAAATTTATGACAACGGGGAACTTGCCGCTGAAATTCCGGTGAAATCTCTCACGGATGATGCGCCGCTTTACCAACGCGAAATGTCGCGTCCGAAATATTTAGATGAGGCCCAGCGGCTGGATCTGGGCGAAATCAAAATTCCGAAGAATTTTAACGAAACGCTTCTGAGATTGCTCGATTCGCCGACGATTGCGTCTAAAAAATGGATTTTCCAGCAATATGACCACATGGTTCAGACCAACACGGTTTTTCTGCCGGGCCACGATGCGGCGCTCGTGCGCGTGAAGGGAACGGACAAAGCCATTGCCGTTTCGACGGATTGCAACGGGCTTTATGTGTATCTGGATCCTTTTGAAGGCGGCAAAATCGCAGTATGCGAATCTGCGCGTAATGTTTATTGTTCAGGCGCCCGGCCGCTTGCGATTTCCAACTGCCTCAATTTTGGCAATCCGATGAAGCCCGAGATTTTCTGGCAATTCAGAAAAGCCGTCGAAGGGATGTCTGCCGCGTGCCGCGCGCTCGAGACGCCGGTCACGGGCGGCAATGTGAGCTTCTATAATGAAAGCCCGAAGGGTGCCATTTATCCGACGCCGACCGTGAGCATGGTTGGGCTCTTGGATGACATTGAATGCCGGATCCCGTCGTTCTTTCAAAATCCCGGCGACAGCATTTACCTTTTGGGCGAAACCAAAGAAGAGCTGGGCGGATCGCAATATCTGCTGACGGTTCATGGTTTACGGAAAGGAACGCCGCCTGAGATTTCATTCGAGAAAGAGAAAGCGCTTTGCGCACTGATGCTCGATCTAAGCGCAAAGAAAATTTTGAGCTCGGCGCACGATTTGTCTGACGGCGGTTTTGCCGTTGCAATCGCCGAATGTTTGCTCGGAACAATCAATCATCCGCTCGGTGCAAAAATTACGAATTTGGATTGGGCCCAAGGAATTCGTGAAGATGCCGCGTTTTTCGGTGAAACACAGACGCGCGCCATTGTGAGTCTCAACCCAAAAAATGAGAAAAAACTCGAAGCGGCCGCCAAAAAAGCCGGTGTGCCGTGCCAAAAAATCGGCAGTGTGACGAAAAAAGATCTGGTTGTAGGGAAGCGGTTAAAATTGTCATCCGAAGAAATTGAAAAGACTTATCGAAACGCAATTCCAAGGAGAATGAAAAACTAATGGGCGACGAGGGCGTTAAGGAGTATTGCGGGATAGTCGGAATTTACGGTCACGAACAGGCATCCGAGCTGGCCTATCTGGGGCTTTTTGCGCTTCAGCACCGGGGCGAGGAAAGTGCCGGCATTGCAGTTCATGATGGCAAGCAAATCAACCTCTATAAAAACCTGGGCCTTGTCGGCGAAGTGTTCAACCGATCGACCCTGAATTCATTGCCGGGCAATATCGCCATCGGCCATGTGCGGTATTCGACCACCGGTTCCAATAATGTTCAGAATGCGCAACCTTATATGGTCGATTTTTCGCGCGGCCAAGTGGCGATTGCGCACAACGGTAATTTGGTGAACGCGCAGATTTTGCGCGATGAGCTGGAAGCGTATGGTGCGATTTTCGGCAGCACGATGGATTCCGAAATTTTTATTCACCTGATGGCGAAGCCTGAATACCAAACGAAAGAAGAATGTGTGCTGGGCGCCATTTCGCGCGTCGAAGGTGCTTATTCCTGCACGATGTTGTTTGATGACATGCTGGTAGCGTTCCGGGATCCGCACGGATTCAGGCCGCTCTGTTTGGGAAAAGTAAACGGTTCGTATGTGGTAGCATCTGAGACTTGTGCGCTTGACTTGATTCAAGCAGAGCTCGTCCGCGAAATTGAACCGGGCGAGGTTTTGTTTATTGATCAGAAGGGCTTACGAAGCCATTTTCCATTCAAGAATCAAAAGCATAAAATGGCGCATTGTATTTTCGAGCATGTTTATTTTGCGCGTCCCGATTCGCGTGTCTTTGGTGAAAATGTCGGGCTCGTGCGTGAAAAGCTCGGCAGAATTTTGGCAAAAGAACATCCGGTCGATGCCGACATCGTGATTCCAGTGCCCGATTCCGGAAATTTTGCGGCGATGGGATATTCTCAAGAATCCGGCATTCCGCTTGCACATGGCTTTACGCGCAACCACTACATCGGCCGGACATTCATCAATCCGACACAGGAAGCGCGCACGTTCGCCGTGAAGGTGAAGCTCAATCCGATCCGCGAAGTGATTGAAGGCAAGCGCGTCATTTGCGTGGACGATTCGATTGTGCGCGGCAACACGTCTAAATCGCGCGTGATTTTGCTCCGCCGCGCAGGTGCCAAAGAAGTTCACATGCGGATCAGCTGCCCGCCGCATGTATCGCCGTGCTTTTACGGCATCGATTTTCCTTCAAAAAAGGAATTAATCGCGGCCACGAACTCGATGGAAGAAATCAAAGCCTATTTGGGTGTCGACAGTTTGGGATATTTGAGCGAGAAAGGATTACTTGAAGGTGTGACGGCAAAACCAAAAGAAAATTATTGCACCGCGTGCTTTTCCGGAAAATATCCGACTAAAATTTACGATGAATTAGACAAGTTTAAGCTTGAACGTAAGTGGGCTGTGAGGCACGCGAGTTCATGACGGCCGCAGTGACGTATCAAAAGGCCGGCGTAGACATCGATAAAGCCGAGCATCTGGTCACGAGCATTAAAAAAATGGCGCGTGCGACCAATGTGCCCGGCGTGGTGGGCGGCATCGGCGGTTTTTCGGCGCTCTTTGATATCAAAAAATACAATCTGAAGCATCCTTTGATGGTGACCTCGACGGACGGGGTCGGAACGAAATTGGAAATTGCGGAACTCACCGGAAGGCACGACACGGTCGGCATTGATTTGGTGGCGATGTGCGTCAATGACCTGGTGACTTGCGGTGCGCGGCCGGTTGTGTTTTTGGACTACTACGCGACCGGAAAATTAAACTTGGAGATTTCCCGGGCGGTGATTAAAGGAATTGCGGACGGCTGCAAACAGGCCGGATGCGCGCTTGTAGGCGGTGAAACAGCCGAAATGCCGGGATTTTATAACGGCGATCAATATGATCTTGCCGGTTTTGCGGTTGGTCTGGTGGATAAATCCAAAGTGATTGACGGCCGTTCAGTCAAAGCAGGGGATGCCGTGATCGGTTTTGCATCTTCTGGATTTCACAGCAACGGTTTTTCTTTGATCCGGAAAGTGTATTCCAAGTCTGAACTTGCCGGCCCGATCGGAAAAAAGATTCTGGCTCCGACGGTTATTTATGTGAAGCCCGTTTTGGCGCTTCTCGAAAAAGTGAAAGTCAAATCGCTCGCCCATATCACAGGCGGCGGTTTTTATGACAACATTCCGCGCGTCGTGCCGGATCATTTGGGGATTCAAGTTGACGGAAACCGCATCCCGACACCCGAGATTTTTTGGGATGTCATGGAGCGTGCCCATTTGGGGCTTCGTGAGATGTTCCGGACTTTTAATATGGGCATCGGTATGGTGGCAGTGGTTTCGAAAAAAGATGCAGCACTTGCAATTCAAACGATGAAGCGTTTCAAGATTAAAGCTTATGAGATTGGAGAAGTTGTGAAAGGCAAGGGAGTTAAGATTTCATGAAAGTTCTTTTAATCGGCTCCGGCGGCCGCGAACACGCGCTAGCGTGGAAGATTGCGCAAAGCTCTCTTCTCGAAAAGCTGTGGATTGCACCCGGCAATGCCGGCATGTCCGAAATCGGCGAATGCGTTAATATCAAAGCCGATGACGTTGAGGCGCTGCTTGATCTTGCCAAGAAAGAAAAAATCGATCTGACCGTTGTCGGCCCTGAAGCGCCGCTCGTGAAGGGCATTGCGGACCGTTTTCAATCGGAAGGGCTCTTGGTATTTGGCCCGTCGAAAGAAGCCGCACAGCTGGAAGGCAGTAAAATTTTCTCAAAGCAGATGATGAAAGAAGCCGGTATTCCGACGGCGGATTTCGAAATTTTCAGCGATGCCGCGAAAGCCAAAGAGTTTGTCATTAATGGTGAGCCGCCGTTTGTGATCAAAGCCGATGGCCTGGCGGCCGGAAAAGGTGTTGTGGTGGCAACCACTTGCGAAGAAGCAGTTGAAGCAATTACGCAAATGATGACCGCCAAAATTTTTGGCGAAGCCGGCGCGCGGATTTTGATCGAAAAGTGTTTGGTCGGCGAGGAGCTTTCGGTTCTGGCGCTAACGGACGGCCAGCAGATTATTCCGCTCGCGAGCTCACAAGATCATAAACGCGCACACGACAATGATCACGGACCTAACACGGGCGGCATGGGCGCTTATTCGCCGGCACCGTTCGTAAACGACCAGCAATTGAAGGAAATCGTAAAATTAACGGGCCTTCCGATCATTCGAAAATTGAGTGAGCGAGGTGTTTCTTATCGCGGGCTTCTTTACATCGGCATCATGATGACGGAAAGCGGACCCAAGGTACTGGAATACAACGTCCGTTTCGGCGACCCCGAGACGCAAGCGGTCTTGCCTCGTCTTAAAACAGATTTGCTGGCCGTCTTTCACCAAATCGCAAAAGGTAAATTGGAAACAACGGAGTTGGAGTGGGATTCGCAGGCTTGTTTATCCGTTGTGATCGCCTCGCGCGGTTATCCGGGCTCTTATGAAACCGGTTTTCCGATTTCAGGCCTTCAAAATGTCGCGCAGGCACAGGATGTATGTGTTTTTCATGCCGGAACATCTAAAAACGAAGAAGGTAAAGTCGTGACTTCCGGCGGGCGTGTGCTGAATGTTTCTGCTTTGGGCGCATCGCTCAAAGAGGCATACGAAAAAGCTTACGACGTTCTAAAAACCATTTCGTTTGATGGTGCTTTTTACCGTTTTGATATCGGCAAGCGCGCGCTTTTACGGGCAAGAGATTCGTACGCAAATTCAAAATAAGCGTTTTCAATAAAATTAAAGCGAGGGAATTATGACAGCGAACAATGTGAAAATTTCGATTTTAATGGGCAGCGATTCGGATCTGGATGTCATGAATGAAACCGGCAAAGTTTTGGAGAGCTTTGGAGTTGGTTATGAAATGAACGTTTTGTCCGCTCACCGAACTCCGGAGTTGGTTCATGAACATGTTAAATCGGCAAAGGGGCGCGGGATTAAAATTTTTGTGGCTGGCGCAGGCAGCGCCGCGCATTTGGCGGGCGCTATTGCGGCCAATACAACATTGCCTGTGATCGGTATTCCGATCGATTCATCGCCCTTAAAAGGCCTCGATTCACTTTTAGCGACGGTTCAAATGCCCGCCACGGTGCCTGTCGCAACCGTTGCGATCGGAAAAGCAGGTGCGCAGAACGCCGGATATTTGGCGGTTCAAATTTTAGCATTGAGTGATTCGAGTCTCGAGCAAAAATTGCTCGAGCATAAACAATCGCTTGTAAAAAAGATCCAAGAAAAGAACAAGGCTTTGCACGCAAGTAAGCATTAATGAAAACGACCGTCGTCAAGCTCAATTCGTCGAGGCCTGATCCGGAGCAGATTAAGCAGTTGGCAGCGGCCGTGACAAGCGGAAAAATCGTGGCGTTTCCGACTGAAACCGTTTATGGCATCGGCGCCGGAATGAGCCAGACTCAGACGATTGAGCGGATTTATACGCTCAAGGGGCGTGACGGGGCAAAGCCGATGGCGTATCACATCGGCGATTTCAGTGCATTTGAAAAGTTGGGCGTGAAAGTGTCGCCCGCATTTCGTTTTTTGAAAAATAAATTTTTACCGGGCCCCGTTACTTTCGTGGTTTGGAATGACCAGGAGCAAAAAATCGGGATCCGGTTTCCGAAGAATGCCATTGCTACGGCGCTCATCAATGCATGCGGAGAGCCGTTTTTGGCGACGAGTGCCAATTTAAGCGGAAAGCCGTCGCCCAAATCAGCGGATAATGTTGCGGAGGATCTGGGCGGGCAGATTGATATTATTATCGACGGCGGCAAAACGGCATATTCGGAAGATTCGACCGTTGTGAATTTAACGGTCTCGCCGCCTAAAATCGAACGGCGCGGCGCACTCGCAAGCGAGGTTGAGAAAGCGATTGATCAAATTATGAAAAACGAAATTCCGCGTAAGAGAATTTTAATTGTATGCACGGGCAATACCTGTCGCTCGCCGATGGCGGAAGCTTGGATCAGGGCAGAGCTGAAAAAGCGCGGGCTCGATAAACAAATTGAAGTGACTTCAAGCGGAACCATGGCGCGCGAAGGCGGAGCGGCCAGCTCCGAAACGCTTTTGGTTTTGCGCAATGATGAAGTGAGCGTGGACAATTTTAAGTCGCATGCGGTTCGGCGAGATGAAGTCATGGAAGCCGACATTATTTTTGCAATGAATGATGAGCATGCGCAATATTTACGCGAGCTTTGCCCGGACACAAAAGCGAAAATTTTTAATTTGCAAATCGAGGATCCGGTTGGCATGAGTATTCAGGTTTATGAAAAAACTTACCGGATGATCAAAGAAAAAATCATGCAGCATTGGAAAGAGGTTGCGGAATGAGCAAGGGGAAGATTTCAATCGGCGCGGATCATCGCGGCGTTCCGCTCAAGAAGATCCTGAGCGATGAACTGAAAAAAAACGGTTATGAGGTCCTGGACTTTGGCGCGCAATCCGAAGACTCTGTCGATTATCCCGATTTTGCGATTAAAGCTGCGGAAGCGGTAGCAAAAGGGCAGGCCGACCGCGGTATCGTGATTTGTAATTCCGGCATCGGTATGTCGATCTCAGCCAACAAAGTAAAAGGAATTCGAGCGGCGCTTTGCCACGATTTAGAATCTGCAAAAGCTTCCAGGCAGCACAATGATGCCAATGTCTTGGCGCTCGGTGCAGCCGTTATTTCCGCCGATTTGGCAAAAAAAATTACAACTGTCTGGTTAGACACGCCATTTGAAGGTGGACGCCATGAAAAACGAGTCGGGAAAATATCAACTTATGAACAAAAACATTAAGAAAGGGAATTTCATGCGAAAGAGTGAACAAGCGGTGAGCCTGCTGCGCGAAACTGATCCGGAGGTTTTTGAAGCTATTAAGCGCGAATGGAAACGCCAAAACGACAATCTCGAGTTGATCGCCAGCGAAAATTTTGTCTCAACCGCAGTTCTCGAAGCGCAGGGCTCCATTTTGACGAACAAATATGCGGAAGGTTATCCCGGCAAGCGTTGGTACGGCGGCTGCGAGCACGTCGACGTTATTGAACAGCTTGCCATCGACCGCGCGAAGCAGCTCTTTGGTGCCGAGCATGCCAACGTTCAGCCGCATTCGGGTACGAGCGCCAATATCGCCGTGTTTATGGCGCTTTTAAATCCCGGCGACAAAATTTTGGCAATGAATTTGGCGCACGGCGGGCATTTAACGCACGGCCACAAAATGAATTTTTCGGGAAAATATTTCGAAATTATTCCCTATGGCGTAAGCCCAAAAACAGAACAGATTGATTATGATGAATTAGAAACCCTCGCCAAAACTCATAAACCCAAACTGATTTTACTCGGTGGTTCGGCTTATCCGCGAACAATTGATTTTAAACGAGGCCGCATGATTGCCGACCAAGTCGGCGCTCTCTTGATGGTCGACATGGCGCACTTTGCGGGGCTCGTTGTAGCGGGAGTTCATCCCAATCCGGTTCCGTATGCCGATATCGTAACGACAACGACCCATAAAACCCTTCGCGGCCCCAGAAGCGGGATGATTTTATCAAGGGCACAGCACGCCAAAGCGATTGATTCTGCCGTGTTTCCGGGCGTGCAGGGCGGCCCGCTCATGCACATCATTGCCGCAAAAGCCGTTGCGTTTAAGGAAGCGCTTTCTGAGGAATTCAAAGAATATCAGCGCCAAATTGCGTTGAATGCCAAAAAACTTGCTTCTACCTTGGCGGCTAACGGATTCCGAATCGTTTCGGGCGGAACGGATACTCATTTGATGCTTGTCGATGTGAAGTCAAAAGGGTTTACGGGCAAGGAAGTTCAGCATCTCCTCGATGAAGTGAGAATTACGGCGAACAAAAATATGATCCCGTTTGATAAAGAAACAGCGTTTAACGCATCGGGTATCCGCCTCGGAACACCGGCGGTTACGACGCGCGGCATGAAAGAAGCGGAAATGGCCGAGATTGCGAAGTGTATTGATCGAGCCCTCGCCGCACCCAAAGATGAAAACAATTTGAACGCCGTCCGGAATGTTGTGCAGGATTTGACCGAGCGATTTCCGCTTTATCCGGGATTATTTGATTAGGCAAACATTTTATGCGCTGCCCTTACTGCAAACACGAAGATGATAAAGTAATCGATTCTCGCGCCACCAACGACGGGCTTCTCATCCGCCGCCGCCGCGAGTGTACACAGTGCAATCGCCGGTATACGACATACGAACAAATCGAACAGGTTCCGCTTTTTGTAATTAAGAAAGATCAAAGAAGAGAATTGTACGACCGTAAAAAAGTAGTTTCAGGCATTCACCGTGCGTTTGAGAAACGGCCGGTTTCCACGGAAGCTCAGGACCAAATTGTGACAGAGCTTGAACGGATGCTCGAGGAAAAATATGAAAAAGAAGTACCGTCGTACGTGATCGGTGAATTTGTGATGGATAAAATGGCAAAGTTGGACCAGGTTGCTTATGTTCGGTTTGCCTCTGTCTATCGCCAATTTAAAGACATCAATCAATTTATGAAAGAATTGCAGGGGCTTTTAAAGAAAGAATAAAAGCTTCTTTTCAAATCACAAAACCCTTGATATCATAAACCAAACTTAAAGCGGACTTATGAAATTTACAAAATTCAGCATCGTGTTGTTATTCCTTCTTAGTTTAGTTGCTTTTGCGCTTACCGTTGTCCTCTTTTCTGTCCGTGAAAATGAAAAAGCCAAGCGGATTCAGCTGGAGCAAATCAATGTAGAGCTTGAAAACCAGATTGGAACTCTCGAGGCCGACAAACAGCAACTCCAAGCTCGCGCCGATGATTTGGATGCTAAATACAGAGATGCTGTAAGTGACCTTAACGAGGCGCGTGCTGATGCGGATGATGCGCGTCGCGAATTGGCGGAATCTCAAAAGACGTTGGATTCACAAACGGGTGAAATGAAAGAGCTGAAAAAGGCCGTTCAGATGACGGAAGATAGAAACCGCGAGCTGGAAGAGACATTAAATAAGTTTGAAGAACGTTTAAAAGAAATGCAGGGCGCGGGAGGCGCGTCTTCTTGGGATGTCAGTAGTTTTTCGCCGGCATCGTCCGATACCATCACGGTTGAAACAGCGGATCAGTCTAAGGTAATGGAGCTTGCGCCGAGCAGATCTTCCGGAGATCCTGCAAATTCAGCGTTTCAGCTTGAAACCAATCTCAGTCAAGTTGTTTCCGAATCATTGCAGGCAGGCCGCGTTCTTTTAGTCAACCAAAAGTTTAATTTTGTTATTATCAACATGGGCTCTAAACAAGGGCTTCAGATCGGCGACTCTTTCCTGATAACGGAAAATGGGGAAAAAGTCGTTAAGGTTCAAGTTGAAAAACTCTACGATGATTATTCCGCCGCCAAAATTACGGACGTGGTCGGAAACCGTTTGCTGCTCAAAGAGGGAAACCTTGTTACGCGTACTTGATTTGAATAGCAAGCATGATCGCACGTGCCGTGGAAGTGTGTTGACGAACGTGGTTTTGGCTTTTGCTTTGTTGGCTGTGTCTGCTATCGCGGTGCTTCAGGGTATAGAGCTCTGGAAATATATTGGTCACTAACTCCGGCTTGATCGGGCTTTCCAATGATGGTTAATAAAAATCCAGCCTACATTTCTTACGGTATCGCATTTTCTATTTTTATTTCCGCCCTCTTTTATTTTCCGGCAGCCGGTTTTTCAGATGTGAAGAATTTGGATGCACGGCTCAAGCAAGCAGAAACTAAACTGCAGCAAATCGAGAATTTACAGAAAACCGCGCAAGCGGAGCAAGACGTCATTCTAGAAAAAATCAAAACACTCAAAGTATGGGCGCACCGGAACTAATAAAAAAAGCGATGTCATGAAACGTATCAGCTTCTTATTTGTCGTGATTGCGCTTGCAGCGATGCCGATTTTGATGGCTGCTCCCAGCGAACATGAAGAAAGTAATGAGGTTCGGCTCGCCGAAACAAAAGTGGAAGCGCGTTTGGCATCGATTGAAAAAAGAATCCGGGCTGTTCAAGACAATCAAGCCAAGTTGAATGCCAAACAGTCTGAAATTTTATCCGAGCTTGAAACGCTCGGCGTATGGATCCGCCGCCGGTAATTGGTTCGCATGAAATCATTCTTCTCAAAACCCGCGTCAAGCATCCAGGGAACATTGAACCCGCCGGGCGATAAATCCATTTCCCACCGGGCTGTAATGCTTGCGTCGCTTGCAAGCGGACAAAGTCACTTCGCAAATTTTTTGGCTGCCGAAGACTGTCTTGCCACGATAGGTGCTTTTCAAAAAATGGGGATTTCCATTATTAGGCAGCAAGAAAATGTGTCTGTCGAAGGGAAGGGTCTGTACGGCCTCACAAAACCATCGGGAGAACTTTACCTCGGGAATTCGGGTACAAGCATGCGTTTGTTTTTGGGAATTCTTGCAGGGCAAAATTTTGAAGCTGTTTTAACGGGTGATCCGTCGCTTTCCTCAAGGCCGATGAAGCGTGTCACAGATCCATTACGAAAAATGGGCGCACAGATTTCAGGCCGTGACGATGCAAATTTTGCGCCGCTTACCGTTCGCGGCGGACGATTAAAATCCATCCGGCATTTGAATGTGCCCGCGAGTGCGCAGGTGAAATCCGCTCTTTTGCTTGCGGGTCTTTATGCGGAAAGTGAAACGATTGTCGAAGAACCAAATCTTTCGCGGGACCATACGGAAAAAATGTTTCAGTCTTTCGGCGTTCCGATTCAAATCAAAGGAAATCTTATTTCCGTGAAAAAAATTAAAAGCCTTAACCCGGTTACCATGATGATTCCGGGCGATATTTCTTCGGCTGCTTTTTTTATTGTTGCGGCCTGCATTCTTCCAAATTCTGACCTGACCGTTCAAAACGTAGGCTTGAATCCGACACGGATCGGAATTCTGGAAGTTTTGAGAAAAATGGGCGCCAATATCGAATTTAAAATCACAAACGATCACAAAGATCCCGCCGGCGAAATTCGCGTTCAAAGTTCCAAGCTGCGGGCCGTCAAAATCAGCGAAGAAATCGTGCCGCGGCTGATTGACGAACTTCCGATTCTAATGGTTGCCTGCATGTTTGCGGAAGGCACGAGTGAAATCAGGGGAGCGCGTGAGCTGCGGGTTAAAGAAACTGACCGTATTAAATCAATGGCGGAAGGCATTAACGCAGTCGGCGGTTCTGCGAAAGAGCTTGAGGACGGCTGCGTGATTGAGGGGATGAAAGCAATTCAAGGAGGCAGGATTGTCAGTTTTGCGGATCACAGGACCGCAATGAGTTTTATTATTGCGGGGCTTCGATCAGAAAAGGGGATTGAGGTTGATGATGTGGAATGTGTGAATACTTCTTATCCCGGTTTTTTTAAGGATTTATCGTCGCTGTCTGTGATGTAAGTCTTTCGTTGACAGATAATTGCGCGTCCGTTATACTCCCTAAATTGCACTACTTATTGATTACCACTCCACATAAAGGTACACGGAATGCTCGTAGTCGATCGTCTGTTGGGCGTGTTTTCGAACGATATCGGAATTGACCTCGGAACCGCTACAACACTGGTTTACGTCAAAGGGCAAGGCGTTGTTTTGTGCGAACCATCCGTTGTCGCCATTGATAAATCTAACCACCAAATCCTAGCTGTCGGCGAAGAAGCTAAACGTATGCTGGGCAGAACCCCCGGTAACATTATGGCTATCCGGCCGATGAAAGACGGTGTCATTGCCGATTTTGATATCACCGAAGCCATGCTCCGTTATTTTATCCGCAAAATCTACCGCCGGAAGCGGCTTGTGAATCCGCGCGTGATTATTGCGGTCCCGAGCGGCATTACCGAAGTCGAAAAACGCGCGGTCAAAGATTCTGCCGAGCGGGCCGGTGCGCGCAGCCCGGTTTATTTAGTGGAGGAGCCGATTGCAGCGGCGATCGGTGTCGGCCTTCCGATTCAGGAGCCTTCCGGAAATATGATTGTTGATATCGGCGGTGGCACAACTGAGATTGCCGTGATTTCGCTCGCCGGAATTGTTTTTGCAAAAAGTATTCGCATCGGCGGCGATGAATTTGACGATGCGATCGTCGGACATCTCAAAAAGACTTATAATTTAGCCATCGGTGAACGGACCGCCGAAGAAATTAAAATCCGTATTGGTTCCGCGTATCCTCTGGATGAAGAAACCACAATTGACGTAAAGGGCCGCGATATTTTAGCAGGGCTTCCGAAAACCATCACCATTTCAAGCGAAGAAGTGCGCGAAGCTTTGGCAGAACCGATTTCGGTGATTGTCGAAGCCATACGCATCACACTTGAGAGAACTCCACCCGAACTTTCCGCGGACCTGATCGACCGCGGTATGATTTTAGCGGGCGGCGGCGCTCTTTTGCGCGGGCTTGATAAGTTGATTGCCGAAGAAACCGGCCTTCCGGTGCACATTGCGGACGATCCTCTGACTGCCGTGGCGCTCGGGACGGGACGGTATTTGAGCGATTTTAATCTTCTGAAAAGACTGTCCGTTAACAGCGCCAATTCCAGAAGCTACATGGAAGCCTAATACTCTCTAGCGGTAGGGGGATTCGGTGCGTTTAAAGCAAGCTGTTTTGGTCCTATCCCTGATTTTAGTCCCCTTTTTTCTCGGCGCATATTTTCCGCAAGGCGTTGAATTTGGCCGCCAACTTTCTACCTCTGTTACGCAACCTTTCCTGAATGCTGCTCATCAAACAGGTGATTTCGTCCGTTCTAAGTGGCGTTTTCTCAAAGAAGCATTAAAAGCGCAGGCTGAAAACGAAGAACTTCGGGAAGCGATTGAGTCGCTCAAGCTTCAGATGTCAGATTTAAAGGAAGCCCGGCTTGAAAATGAAAGATTGCGCCGCCTGCTTAAATTTCAAAGCGAAAATGCTTTCAAAACTATTTCCGCTCAGGTTATTGCTCACGATATCTCGCATTGGTCTTATTACATCACCATCAATAAAGGGGCAAAAGACGGAATTTACGAAGAAATGCCGGTGCTGGCCGGCGAAGGTTTGATGGGTAAAGTTGTTGAGGTGACGCCGCATGCAGCAAATGTGATTTTGCTGATCGACAGCGAATCAAAAGCAGGCGCTTTAATTCAAGAAACCCGAGATGTCGGGCTGGTGGAAGGTGACGGCACGCCGCTTCTCAAAATGACTTACATTGATCTTCACGCACAAATCCAGGTCGGGCAAACCGTTGTGACATCCGGGCTTGGCGGAATTTATCCGAAGGGGATTCCGATTGGAAGCGTTGTGCAGATCGGTGAAGACCAGAACCGTTTAGGGCTCTATGCGGTCGTGAAACCTATCACCGATTTTTCGAAGTTAGAAGAAGTTTTGTGCGTAGACCGGAAGGCGAGGCCTGTGAAATGAAATCGTTCCGGCGAAAGACGTTACTGATCTCGGGCCTTGTGATTTGGCTGCAAATGGCTTTCGTGCCGGCCATTTCGATTGAAGGGGTCTCGCCGGATCTCATCTTGCTCTTGATCGCATTTTATGCGTTTGCTATTGATTACCGGGAAGTGGTATGGATGGGCTTTTTCCTGGGGCTGTGCCGCGATTTTTTAAGTCATTCTTTTTTTGGTTTAGAAACTGTGTCGCTTGTATGCAGTTCGTTGCTGCTCCAGTATGCGGTAATGGAATTTAATCGCGGAGATTATTTTGTCACGTTATTGGGTGTTTTCTTATTTTCGGTTACGGCACTGGCTATTCCAGTGCTTTTAATGATGGCAGATAGCGGAGCAAGCCAAGCTGTCTCTGCTTTTCCAAAGGTTTTGTCGATCTCGATCTATACGGCTGCGATAGCCGTTGCTATTTTCCCTATGTTAAGGCGGCTTTTTGGATTGGATCCGGCGAAACAATATGAACTTTTTTAATCAAGAGCATCATTCATGCTGAAATCAATTACGCAAAGAATCCAATTGTTTAAATTTACCGCTTACACGCTTCTGTTTTTGCTTTTGGTGTGCCTGTTTCAAATTCAAGTGATCCGGACCGGTCATTACCGCCGGGTAAGTGAGCATAACCGTATCCGGCTTGTCCGCACCATGGCGCCGCGCGGCCAAATTTTGGACCGGAACGGAAAACCGTTTGCCACGAGCCGTACTTCCTATAACGTTTCGATTATTCCGGAAGATTTTGATCCAAAGGATTTGCCCGTTTTGAGTAAGTTTCTTAATCTGCCCGTATCCGAAATCCGGAAACAATTATCTTCCGTTCGTTCGAAATCATTGACACCTGTCATTCTCAAGAAAGATATCGGAAAAGACCTCGCCATTCAAATAGAAGAAAAAAGCCCGCTTCTATCCGGCGTGTTTATCGATGTCCAAGGCGTTCGCCATTATCCGGCTTATGAAATTAGCTCGCATGTCATCGGTTACATCGGGAAAATTACGGATACTGAATACCGGAATGCTGACCGGGATGTATATGCGATTAATTCTGATATCGGCCGCATCGGAATCGAAAAAAGTTTTGACGCCATGTTAAGAGGTGAGGATGGCGGCAAACAAATCGAAGTTAATGCCCGCGGCGAGCAATTGAGTGTTTTGAGCGAAAAAAAACCGGTACCGGGTTCGGATGTTCAATTATCGCTTGACCTTGAGTTGGGGTCCAAAATCTTGCCGATTTTCGGGGAAAAGACCGGCGCAGTACTGATGATGGATTTACAGACCGGGGAAATGCTGACGATGCTCAGCAATCCGGGTTATGATCCGAATGTGTTTGTCGAGCCGGGCCGCGATCGAGACCGCGTGAGGTTAATGAAAAATTCAAGGCGGCCGTTGATTAACCGTTCTGTGATGAGTGCATACCCGCCCGGCTCGGTCTTTAAGCTTGTGACGGCCGCCGCCGGTCTTGAGACGGGAAAAATCACGCCGAATTCTACTTTTAATTGTCCGGGTTACTACCGGCTCTCTGCAAGATCCAGGAGATTTAAATGCTGGGATGCTCTGGGCCACGGCAGTGTTAATTTGTTCGGCGCGCTTGAACGTTCCTGCAATGTTTATTTTTATAATCTTGGCCGGATTGTCGGAGAGAAGTCGCTTTCGAAATATTCGCATCTGCTTGGATTGGGAGAGCCGTTAGAGCTTGAGATTCCGGCTTCTGACGGTTTTATTCCTTCTGCCGAATGGAAAGAAAGCAAGCCCGGCCAGCATTGGTACGAAGGCGAAACGATTACTTTCGCAATCGGGCAGGGTTATGTACAAACAACCCCACTTCAAATTCTCAGGTTAGTGTCTATTATCGCAAATGACGGTAAAATTGTGAAACCGACGCTGCTCAAGCAGGATGCGCCGGCGGAAGATTTGGAATCGATTCCGATTAAAGTATCTACTTTGAAAACGATCCGGCAAGGCATGCTTAAAGTGACGGAATCAAAATACGGCACCGGGCAGCTGGCGCGCGTTGACTTCATGAGGCTGGCCGCTAAAACCGGAACAGCCCAAGCGCCACCGAGGCTTTCGCACGCCTGGTTTGCCGGCTTTTTTCCGTACGAAAAGCCGCAGGTTGCGCTTGTGATCGTCGTTGAGCATGGCGGCTCCGGCGGTTTGGTGGCCGCGTCACTGGCGAAAAAAATTGTGATGGCATGGCATGAACTTTATGCGACGCAGGAAGAATTTATCAAACCGATTTTGCCGCCGGTAACGATTTAAGGTGAGTTTGTGATCCGATATTTTAAGGACGTTCATTGGCCGATTATTTTTTTAGCCTTAGGCATTGCTTTAAGCAGCGTTTTGTTTATTTATAGCGCAACTTTTCGTGGCACAGATCATTTTATTGTCAAACAATTGGTGTGGATTTCTTTTTCTTTGGCGGCCATGCTGCTCGTCATCATGTTTGGATACCGCACATTTTTGAACGCGTCTTATTTATTGTACGGAATTTCGATTTGTCTGCTGCTGTCGGTTTTGATATTCGGCCATGAGCGTTTGGGAGCTCAGCGCTGGTTTCAAATAGGGCCGTTTGTCTTGCAGCCCTCTGAATTCAGCAAAATCACGACCATTCTTGCACTTTCCCATTTTTTACTCTATCGAGACCGGTGGCATGGACAAAAACGAAGTCTGCTGATGGCTGCCGCAATTGTCGCGCTTCCGTTTGTTTTGATTCTGAAACAGCCGGATTTGGGCACGTCTATGGTTTTTATTGCCGCTACCCTCGCTATTTTAGTCATTTGGGGCATCAAATTCCGTTATCTGGCAGCTGTGTTTAGCGTTGTGCTGATCAGCGCGCCTTTCTTGTGGCACATGCTGAAACCTTATCAACAGAAACGCTTAACTGTCTTCGTGAATCCAAATATTGATCCGTTGGGCTCGGGTTATACGGCCATGCAGTCTAAAATTGCAGTAGGTTCGGGTGGACTTGTCGGGAAAGGATGGTTGCAGGGAACACAGACCCAACTTGATTTTGTACCGGAGCATCACACTGACTTTATTTTTTGTGTGGTGGGTGAAGAGTTTGGATTTTTAGGGTCGCTTTTGCTTATTCTTTTGTATGGTGCTTTAATTACTTATGCCGTTCAAATTATGGAGCGAACTACGGATCGCGGAGCGCAACTGTTGGCGGCTGGAATTACGGCCATGCTGTTTTTTCAGATTTTTATCAATCTTGGGATGACGATTGGCATTGCGCCCATTACCGGCATCACACTCCCGCTTCTGAGTTATGGAGGTTCTTCATTGGTTGCAACTTTTGTGGCTATCGGTCTTTTGGTGAGCATCTATAAGGAGAGGTCAATTTTTTGAAGTTTTATCTGGAAAAATAGTAAGAAATACAGGATACTTTGACTGATAAAACTTGTAATGGCTTAACAGGTAAATGTCGATAATTATGGACGAAATGAAGTCTAATCCGATCTTAAAGTATGTGATCCGGCCGGTTGTCGGAAAAGGCTTGTGGCAGGATCGGGCTTCATTCTTATTTTTTCTGGCGGCGCTTGTGGTATTTGGTTATCTAATTTTTGCGATGCTTTCAAGCCCTTTTTATTTTCAAAAACTTGGCAGCATGCATCCGGAGCAAGAGGTCATGGGTTTGCGGGATTTGCCGGAGCTGCAGCCGATAGATGTTTACAGCCAAATTATCGATGCTCATCCTATTTTCGGTACCGCGAAACAGGAAACGGTGGTTAGTAAAAGCCCTTGTGATGATTTTGGCCAAACTTTTTCCTTATCAGGAATTGTTCAAGGCGGCCAAAATGAAGCAATCTTTGTGAATAAGCGCACGCGCCAGACTCATTTTGTAACAGCCGGAAACGATCTTGAAGGCGTTTCAATCCAATTGATCCAAAACCACAGTGTTATCATCAGGTGTGCCGGAGATGAAAAAGAAATTTTGATTGAGGAGACCTAAAATGAAATCACGCATGCTCGCTTTTTTCTTAAGCGTTGGTCTTATGTTAAGCGGTTTACCGGCGATTCCGTTCGCGATTGCCCAAGATCCCAACAGCCCTCCTTCTTATTCAGATTCGGAAGAAACCTTTTCTAATTTCTCACAGCCGCCGGTTGACTATACAGCTTCTGGTGCAACTTCGCGCGGAATAACCTCCTCAACCATCACGCTGGAACTTAAAGGCGTGAATGTCTTAGATGTTTTGAAAATTTTGTCAAAGCGGAGCGGGCTTAATATTGTTGCCGGGCGCGATGTAAAGGGCGACGTCACGCTGTATCTTCAAGATGTTGAAGTCCGAAAGGCATTGGATACTGTGGTTCAAACGCTCGGGCTTGCTTATGAAGAAAAGGACGGCATTATTACCGTGATGGGTAACAAGGAATACGAATCAAAATTCGGAAAACCATTTCGCGATGAAAGGGAAACGCGGACTTTTAAGTTCAAATATGCCAATCCTCAAGCCATGAATACCGTGCTGCAAACCATGAAAAGCACATCCGGCCGGATCGCGCTGGATGAGCGAACCAGCACGGTGATCGTGACGGATATGCCCGAAGTTCTGGATGAAATTGAAGAGGCCGTGAACTCTTTTGATGAGCCGCTCGTCACCAAAGTTTTTACGCTTCAGTTTGCTAAAGTTGCCGATCTGGAAACTCAATTAAAGGATTTTTTGACTGCAACCACTGGGCTTCTTAAAATCGATAAACGAACTAATCAGGTTTCTATCACCGACCGCAAGGAAAACGTTGATCAGGTTGCAAAAATCATAAAAGCTTTTGATGTGCGGCCCCTTCAAGTCTTGATTGATGCAAAGGTGGTTGAAGTCCAGCTTTTCGATGCTTACAGGTTCGGTGTGAATTGGAATTATGTTGCAAGCAGGCTCGGCGATGCCAAAATGTTTAATGCGGCGCCGAATTTTTCCGTATCAGCTCCGTCATCGACGCTTGGCGGCGGCAGTTTAAGTACATTCACCATCGGCGAAGAAGGCGGTGAAAACGACCCGACAAGTTTTCAGAGTGTCATCAGTATTTTGCAAAATATCGGAAAGACGAATATTTTATCGAGCCCGCGTTTATTGGTTTTGAATAATGAGGAAGCCAAGCTCGCAGTTGCAACCCGGCAGCCGTTTGTTTCGCAAACGGTTTCCCAGAGCCAATCGACGTCGACCACTGCTGACCAGGTTCAGTTTATCGACGTTGGCGTCACACTTTCAGTTGTTCCCACGATCTCAGAAGACCGCTCGGTTGTATTAAAAGTGAAACCCGAAGTCAGTACGGCAGGCGACCCGCTCCAATTGCAGGGCGCAGCATCAGGCAGTGATGCGACTTTTGTCCGTACGGTTGTTCCGGTTGTGACGACCCAAACACTTGAAACGACTGTGGTTGCGCGGGATGGAGCCACGGTTGTGATCGGCGGGCTAATGCAAGACCGCCACGGAAAAACCAGGAAGAAGATTCCGTTTTTGGGTGATATTCCATGGGTGGGCGCTGCATTCCGGACAGAATCGAATGATTTTAATAAGACGGAGCTTGTGGTGTTTCTGACGCCGCGCATCGTCGACGGGAAGTCGGATTCCATGGAGCGGCAGCGATATTTAGATAAGCAGGGCGAATGGGTCGATTTTGACAAGGTCGGCGGCTATGATTTTCTGAAGGCACAATCCACTACTTCTCATGGGCCGTTTCGCCTAAATGATGAACCCTATTGGGAATCTCCCGTCAAAGAAAAGCCGCTTATGATTGCCCCACGAAACTCTTCGATAGCGTCTTTGCCGAACCGGGGTAGCGTCAATGATTACATGGAATTAACGCCCCAAGGAGGCGAGATTTTGCCGGCGTCTCATCGTGCAAGAGAATACTATCGGGGGATGATACACGCGGCAATCGCCGAAGTATTGAACCAAAGGCCTGAGTTTCAGAAATTGACCGCAAAGTTTGAACTCTTTTTGATTGTGGATAAAAGCGGTGCTGTTGAATTGAGTTATGTAGCCAGCGATACCGGCTTATCCGAGCATGAGGTGCGCATTATTACGGAAGCAGTCAAATCGCTTTCACCTTTTCCGCCATTTTCAAAGGACATGGATTCGGATCAAGAGCTGCTTGATCTCAAGTTTGAAGTCAGCTAAGCGGTTTCAATGATTCAAAGATACCAGTTCGAAGCTAAAAACAGCCGAGGAGAAGTTGTTAGGGGGACGCTTGAGGCAGAATCCGAAGCTGCTGTTTACCAGAAATTAACTTCTCAGGGTTTTTTCCCGCTTTCAATCCAAGCCGATACTAAAAAGTCTGCGCCCCAAAAAGCACCTTCCTTGTTTAAAGCAAAACGTTTTGAATGGAAAACAGGCAAGAAAGTTTCGGCACGCGACCTTGCCAATATTTTTGATCATCTGTCGCTTTTGCTGGTCTCCGGATTTCCGCTCTTAAAGAGTCTGCAGTTGGTTAAGAAACAAGTCCGCCATCCGACACTAACCGCTGCTTTGGATCATATGGCGGCCGATATTCAGAGCGGAATCAAGCTTTCGGAGGCGGTTGCTAATTTCCCCAATATTTTCCCGCCGACCGTTTCAGGCGCTGTCCAAGCAGGTGAGGCAAGCGGTAAATTGGATGTTGTATTTGCCGAACTTTCGAAATCGTTTGAAGCCGAAGCTGAACTGCGTGCAAAAATCACACAAGCACTTGCGTATCCGCTTTTTGTCATGCTTTTTGGTGTTGTCACCGTGATCCTGATTATGACCTTCATTATTCCTAAGTTGATGGTCTTTTTTGAAACCTGGGAACATCCGCTGCCGCTACCGACCCGCATTTTGTTGTCGTTAAGCCAATTGTTCACGAATGGGCTCGGGTTTGCAGCGCTTGGTGTTTTAATAGCAGCAATTTTGGCTTGGAACCGGATGGGCCGGCAGGCGAAGCAGGCGTTGGTGGCGAGTATCGTTAAAAAAGTTCCGACGTTCAATTCTCTTTTCTTCTTGGCGGATTTCGTACCGCTCGCTAGAACTTGGTCGCTCTTGCTTAAAAGCGGTGTTTCGTTGATCGATTCCATTAAAATTACAGAGCAAGTTGTCATGGATCCTGCCCTTAGAGCTTCGCTTAAACAAGTTGCCATGCAAGTTTCGCAAGGTTCAACACTGAGCAGCTCAATTGATGAGACGCGCATGTTTCCGGAGCTGGTCACCAGTTTCCTGACGGTTGGGGAAGAGAGCGGCAATCTCGATAAAATTTTCGAAAGAATCGCTGTGTTTTACGAGCGTGAGCTAGATCGAAAATTAAGGCTTGGTACGACGCTGTTAGAACCAGTGCTGATTTTGGTCATTGGTTTAGGCATCGGATTTATTGTTCTCTCGCTGCTTCTTCCAATATTTGAAATTAATTTGCTGGCCCAATAAGCCTTATGCATATAAATAGAGCTCTTTCCCTGACATTTTCCTTTCTTTTATTCTTTTCCGCCATTTTTTCCGGAAAAACGCTTTACGCTGAAGAGGGATGGCGGGAGCTGAAAGGGACCCACTTTTTGGTCTATGCACAACGAGGCGTGGATTCGGGTTTTGCGCAATCGGTTTTGTTTTACGCTGAGCAAAGTTACGACCGAACTGTCCGCTATTTTGGTTCGCTGCCTCAGAAAAATTTCTGGCTGTGGGACAACCGTTGCAAAATCTATTTGTATGATTCCCAAAGTGCATACTTAACTTATTCGAAACAACCCGAATGGTCGGGCGGGTTTTCGATTCCGTCTCGGCGCACGATTGTCAGCTATCAAAATGCACCCCGCTTTTTGGAGTCCGTGCTACCGCACGAAATGGCGCACCTGATTTTCAGAGAATTCGTCGGGTTTCAGAATGGACAGATTCCGAGGTGGCTGGATGAGGGTTTTGCCGTGTGGCAGGAGGAAGGAGAAAAAAGACAGTATCAAGCCATTGTAGCCAAGGCGGTCGAAGAGGGGAAAACGATTCCGCTACGAAGTTTGAACCAAATGAATTTTCTGCATGAGAAAAAGACAGAAGACGCGGGATTATTTTATTCACAATCTGAAAGCATGGTCCGGTTTTTGCTCGAAAATCGAGATCCTTCTTATTTCATTAACTTTTGCAGGTCTCTGCGGGACGGCGTCGAGTTTGAGCAAGCCATGCTCAAAAGTTTTAAGCAGGATTTTTCTACTTTAGAAGAAATGGAAGAGAGCTGGAAAGAATATGTCTTGCAGCAAAATTTCATTAAATAATATCCATACAAAAGCTAGCCGCCGGCCGAAAGGTTTCACATTGGTCGAGCAGCTTGTGGTGCTGACCTTAATCGTGATCCTGGTGGGATTCGGCGCTGTCCGGATGGTTGAAACGAATCGCCAAAATGAGCTGGACCATGCCACGCGAGGCATCGAAACGGTTTTTAGGTTTTTGCAAATGAAAGCATTGCAGGACGGGCTAGTCTATCAGCTTGCAGTGAGCTCTGACAAAAGACAGTTACATATCAAACGCCAAAATGAAGAAGGGCGCGGGTTTGAACCCGTCAAATCAAGCCTGATCAGGTCTTTCCGGCTTGGTGAATCGTTATCACTTGAAAGTGAAAGGGGTGGTGAGATCTTGTTTTATCCGGATGGCTCTTCATCCAAAAACCGGCTGATTCTTCTGAAAGAATCCGGTCGCGAGCGGATGCTGTTCAGGCTTAAGAACCGGATCGGCACCGTCGAGGTGAGCCGTGCTTAACCGGCCCCGATTCACTAAAGGCGCGCTTCTGATCGAAGCGCTGATTGCCACTACGATTTTGGCCATCGGCGTCGTATCAGCGCTTCGTGTATTTTCCGGATCTCTTTCGGTATCGAACCGGTCGATTAAAGCAAATGAAGTTCATAAAATTCTGGATCAGAAACTTCTCGGCTGGTATTTGGATCCTGTTTCGTTTGATCCATCAATGTTGCAATTATTTTCCGCCGAGGGAGAGAAAAGTAATTTGGCCGCGCGTATCTCAGCTGAAAAGCTAACGCCGTTGGCGCCTGAGGAAGAAGATGAAAAAGAGCGGCAGGAAAATCCTCAGCCACCCAGGAACCCGGTTAAGAAAACCGTCGAGTTTTACAAAGTGAGTTTTCAAGTTGTTGATGCAAGACAGAGATCTTTTTTTCAGGATGTTTTCTATATGGCACAATATGGAAACCAGAAAAAATCATAACAAAAGCCGCTGCGTGTTTGGTTTTACGATGATTGAAATGATTATCGCGCTTTCTTTGTTTGCGGTGGTGGTTATTTCGGCTTACGGTGCTTTTAGAGGGGGATTTGTGGCGTACCAACGCATTGAATCTCAGTTGGGAAGCCGCCATGAACTCAGCATGTTAACCGCGCAGCTGGGAAAAGAACTACGAGCTGCTATTTTTTATGCACCGGTTCCGTTTGAAGGAAAATCCGACAAACTCGAGTTTCCGGCCCGGCTGTGGCGCTATGACCGGGATCAGTTAACAGAAGATTTGTATCAAGTGAGTTACCAATGCCGGGACGGGCAAATTGTCCGGACAGAGCAGAAGATTAGGAAAAAATTTTCGGATAGCGGTAATCCGGAATCAGAGCCTTTGCTTCCGCTTTCGGCTTGCAAGTTTCAATTTGCTTACAAAATGCATGACGGTAACCTTATTTGGAAAAACGAGCTCTCGGATAAGCCTTATCAAGGGATTCCGCGGGCAATCCGGTTTGCAATCAAAGGAAAAGTTACGAACAATACCGAAGAAACTCTAGATTTTTTAATTCCGCAAGGGATTTTAACGCAGCTTTTGGGGTCGTCATGATTCAAAACTCGCTTTGCCGAAAAATTCAACCCAAACAAGGGAGCATTTTGATCTTTGTGCTTTGGATTTTAATCGTACTGACAGTGCTGGCCGCAAGCGTCGGCTTTAGAAGCCGGATTCAAATCCAATTGTCTGCCATGCATGAGCGTGAAGCGGCCAGTCTTTATGAATATTTATCAGCGGTGAATGTGGCATCTTATCTAATTAATGAAGACGAGGACCCGCTTAACGACTCCGATTTGGAAGCTTGGTATGGACATCCAAGTGCTTACAACGATTTTGAGCTATCGAAAAGGATAGCCATGACCGTTTCGGATGAGGAAAGTAAATTAAACCTCAACAAAGTTACCCCGGAGATTCTTCAAAACTTTTTCGAGATACTGAAAGAGAAGGGTGTCGAACTAAAGGCCGACGAGGATGATTTGGTTGGAAGTATCATGGCCTGGCGTGGGGTCCAGTCGCTGCAGGGGAAAGCCACTTTAGGCCATGAACATAAACGGGCGAAATTTGAATCCATAGACGAGCTCAGGCTCATTCAGTATATTACTCCGGAAGATTACGAGGCATTGAAGGCCTACTTTACGGTTTACGGGTCGATAGCTGATTTTTTTCTGAAAGTTAACATTAACACAGTCAATGAATGGGTCCTTGAAGCAATCATCGCCAGTCAGCCGGGCGGTGATTTAGAGAAAAAAGACCTTATTCAGAGACTTCTGGCGATTCGAAGGCAAAATGAAAAGAAATCTGCCGAGCAGCCGCCGTTTGCTTTTCAAGCAGCCGACCTATCTCCGCAGATTTTCATGAACCGTTTGGGCCTCATCAATTCACCGCAGATGGTGCAGCTTGTTAATTTTACACTGCGGTTTTTCACGGTGGATTCCCAGTATTTTTCGGTGAAGCTCGAACGACAGAAATCAGGCAAATTGCTTCCACAGAAACTCGAGACGGTCATAGGCCCAGGGCTCCCGATTTTAATCAAACAGCCGCGCGGGTCCGGCTATGGGATCCAAAACGTTATGAACAATGTTTTGCGCGGATACCCGTACGAAATATTGTATTGGCGGGAAAGTTCGTTGGGGTAAAATACGGAACCGGGTTCCGAAAAAAAGCTCAAAAAATAAGGATAAAAAGTCGTTGGATTATGACAGGTTAAAAGAGCGCTATGGGCATTTTTAAGAAAGAATCCTCGAGAGTAATGGGTGTTAGCCTAATCCAAGGCGATGTCCTGCATTTTGCCATCCTGCAGATACCGGCCGGAGGCCGTGCCCGTTGTATCGCAAGAAAAGAATTTGCTTACATGAAGCTAACCGCCGCAGAACGCAAGCATGAGATGCACCTATTGTTGTCCGAAACCGGCGTCAAAAATCTGGAGTACCGGCATATTATTTCAAGAGACCGGGCTTTTATCAAAAATTTCCAGTTTCCTTCCAAAAACTTGAACGAGATCAAGCAAATGCTCCGGCTTCGCTTGCCGCGGGAAATTCCGTCGTCGATTGATGAAATTGTTTACCATTTTCATCCAATTAAATCAGAATCCAAAATCGCAACTGTGCAGACAGCCGTTCTATTATTCGGCGTTTCAAAAGATGCAGTGACGCACGAGTACGATATCATCCGGTCATTTGGTATCATGCCTGATTCGATTCTGCTGTCGACAATCGCACTATCGGGATATTTGCGGAAAGTTCATGACAAATCACGGCATCTTCCCGCCTTATTTTTGTTTGGCTTCCGCGGAAAAGGTGAAGCCGTCTTATATGATTTGCAGGGCGTTCAGCTAAGCCGCACTTTTTCCTATGACCTCATGGATCTTGCCCATACTGCGGATGCGGGTTTGCGGCCTATTTTTGACTTGCTAGATCAGAATGGCGATGAACGATCTCTTTCCGTTTATTTGGGCGGCGAACTTTATAAAACGGAATCCGATTGGCTTGTGACACGGCACACAATTCACGCGCTTCCGGAAGTTGAGTTAAATCCATTACCGATGGATTTCTTATTCGCTGCTGCCGCAGAAACGCCGGATGAAGAATGTGAAGAATTTAACTTGCTGCCCGATGAAATCAAGGGAAGGATTTTTACCGCCAGTTTGCAGAAAAGCTGGGCAACGCTACGATCAGCCGTTGTATTCGGCTGTATGTCTGCATTCTTGCTCTCGTTATTTTTTCCGCTCCGTGAGCTTCTTGGCATTTCTTATTTTAACCGGCAGTTATCGATTTTAGATCCGGATGTCAGGGAGGTGAAAGAAATTTCCCGAAAAGTTAAGTTTTTGAACCGGCTTCGTCTTGACAAAATCCGCCCGATCGATGTTTTTGTTCGGCTTCATGAGCAAGCCGGCAGCGAGATTCAATTGAGCGAGTTGGAGTACAACAGCGAAGATAAGAGTGTCCGGCTTAAAGGGATTTCAATTTCGCAAAGCGCGATTGACCGGTATGTTAAGGCGCTGGGCGGTATTGCCTGGTTCTCTAAAGTAGAGCTCCAATATTCGGAGAGCTCCCGGGATTCCCGGGATTTGCAATTTCAATTCGCAGTTCGGGGCAGTTTGAGATCTTTCGACTAACGGGGAAAATATGGAAAAAAGACTAATGAAATTAATCGAGTTTTTCGATTTGCGAAAATCCCTCATGTTGATTATTATTCTTTTAGGCTTGACCGCGCTTAATATCAGATGGCTCGGTTCGTTGAGCTTTGCTCTCAATCAAAAAGCCCGTGAATATGCGGAGTCAAACTTACTGCTTGAATCGAAAGCAGATTTTCAAGGACGGGAGCAAGAGCTGGAAGCGTTTGCTGCATTCACTAGCACAGATAATTCGGGATCAAAGTGGGCCGATATGATTCCGAGTTTGGTTGCGGATCATCGCCTGATTTTGAGGCAAATCCGGCCGGTTGGAGAACAGAAAAAAGGTCAATTCCTGCAGGAAGAATTGTTGGTGCAGGTGGACGGGAATGTCCAAAGCTTTTTGGAGTTTTTACATGCATTGACGGCGCTTGAAAAGCCGATTTACGTGAGTCGTTACGTGATTAGCGCGCGCTCCGCCGGCACAGGTTTTATTTCGGCCGAAATGAGTATTGTGTACTTAAACCTTAAAAAATAGCAGGTAAGGTATTTAAATTATGAAGCGAAAGAATTATTTTTTAGGCGAAGAATTGATCCGGCGCGGCGCTGCTACGCTTGAGCAGGTTGACCGTGCGTTATCGCTCCAGACCGAAACAAAGGAGTCTCTCGGAGCTATTATGGTCAGGCTCGGATTTATTTCAGAACATATGCTTTTAGAAGTGCTGGCCGATCAATTAAACCTGCCTTATTTGGACCCGACTACAGCACCGATTGAAAAAGAAGTATTAAACCGAGTTCCCGCTAAAGTAGCGCAGCATTACCATATCTTTCCAATCCGGATTCAGAATCAGGGTATTTTAGTAGCGAGCAATGATCCGCTTCGCCATGATCTTTTGGAAGAATTGCGCGCTATCTTAACTGCCGAAATTCAATTTGCTCTGGCCGAACGCCGAAAGATCGATCAGGCCATCCAAAAATACTATGGTATCGGCGCCTCAGTCCTGGAGGACTTGGTCCGAGATGACCTGAAGAAAACAAAGCCGAAACCGGTTGCTGAAACAGTAACAGCTTCTTCTTCGGATGTTGAAGATGTCGGTGCTTCCCAGGCGGAGGGCACTGTCCGGAATTTGGTGAATCAGCTGTTGTTTGACGCGCAGAAAAAGCGGGCAAGCGATATCCATATCGAGCCGTTTGCGGATCATTTGACGATCCGATACCGTGTTGACGGGGCTTTGGTCGATGCGAATGTTCCCGAAACGATTCAAAAATTTCATGCCAATATCATTTCACGCATCAAAATCATGGCCAATCTTGATGTTTCCGAGAAGCGCTTGCCGCAGGACGGCCGCATCAAAATCAAATCCGAAAAAGATGAGCTGGATTTACGTGTATCGATCCTGCCGACCACGTTCGGCGAAGCGATCGTGATCCGCATCCTAACACCGGCTCGGTTGGTCGGGTTGGAACAAATTGGTTTTAGCAGCACGCATTTAACTCAAATTCGAAAAGCGCTCCAGAAGAACGCAGGTATTTTTCTTTTAACCGGCCCAACCGGAAGCGGTAAAACCACAACGCTTTATGCCTGCCTGAAGGAATTGAACGAAGCCGGTAAAAAAATCATCACGATCGAGGACCCGATTGAATATCAAATCTCGGGTGTTGTTCAAATGCAGACACATCCCAAAATTGGGCTCACGTTTGCCTCGGGTTTGCGGCACATGCTGCGTCATGACCCTGACGTCATGATGGTAGGGGAAACGCGCGACCTTGAAACCGCCGAGATTTCGATTCGTTCTGCCTTGACGGGCCACCTGGTCTTATCAACTTTACATACGAATGACGCACCGGGCGCGGTTGCGCGTTTGATGGATATGGGAATCGAAGCTTATCTAGTTGCGTCAAGTCTTGAAGGCGTGATTGCCCAGCGGCTCGTGCGCCAGATTTGCAAGCATTGCAAACAAGCGGATGATAAACTGCCCACCGCTGTTCCGGCTGGTATTTCCCTGGCTGGAGTCACATGCTATAGAGGTAAAGGCTGTGAACAGTGCAACGGAACCGGCTACTTCGGCCGTGTCGCCATTCATGAAGTCCTGATCATTGACGATTATTTGCGTGATTGCATCTCACGCAATATGACACTCGTCCAATTTCGGGATGAAGCTGTTAAGCGGGGGATGAAACGATTGGTTGAAGACGGTATTGAAAAAGTGAAGCAGGGAATTACAACCGTATCCGAAGTAATTCAATACGCGTAAGGTGAACTTACTGGCACATGGTTTACACAATATACCCGAGTATCGGGGTGGCGGGATTTTCCGCCACACTGCTTGGCGGATCCGCCGCGATTTTTGGCGGAGAACCTGGTTCAAATCGCAGATAAAAAAGAATCGGGATGGTGCGATTTGAACGCACGACCCCTCGCTCCCAAAGCGAGTGCTCTAGCCGCTGAGCTACACCCCGAATTACCTTTAAACCAACCAAAGTATATTCATTAAAATTCGGGGTTGTCCTGATTTTGAAAAAGTCAGGGCACCCCGAAATGAAGTTGTATTTTAATCAAAACTTGCGGGATTCGGAAGGTAAATTATCTGTCGCTTCTAACCCGATTGTCAGCCATAGAATTTAGCATCTCTCATCGGCTAGGACATTGAATTTTTGTTTTGAACCCACTTCTTAAAGACTTTTCTAACAAAAAATCTCCTGATACCAGATAAATGTCTAGCCAGAATAGATATTGGTCAATTTTTTTACCCTTTGTATTGACATAAAGTAGAAGGTTGTGTACCGTTTGGCATATCAAATTATGCCCTCAACGATCAATGAAGTCAGACAGAAACCTAGAATAGCTTCAACCCTGATCGTTATTTCATTATCCATTCTTTTCACATCTAATTGCTTTGCGGTTCAGGAAGTGCCACATACCCATGATGCGATTACCTATATTCGTTCAACCGATGGATATTGGCAAGTTTGGATGAAAAAAGCTGACAAACCGCCTCAACAATTAACCAGTTCCCCCTTAGACAAGCGCGGTCCTGTTTGGTCGCCGGATGGGAAGAAAATGCTCTTCCGATCAAACAACCGAGAGCTCTATTTATTTGATGTTGAAACCAAAGAAGAAAAGCAGATTTTGCATGATATTGGCTGGATAACGGACCCGTCATTTATCACTATAGAAAAAATCATATTTTCAAGGTTTGATAAGAATTTAAGCGACGAAAGCGACCTTTGGATTTCCGATCTTGAAGGAAAACAAACCGAGCTTATCACCAAAAAGTCGGGGCTTGAATATGCACCGCACGCTTCTCCGGATGGAAAGAAAATTGTTTTTGTTTCTGGTAAAGGATTTGGAACACACGAAATTCACTTTTTTGAATTAGACACAAAGAAAGAAACCCAACTGACTCATAACAGAGCGCTTGAGATTCATCCCGTATTTTCACCTGACGGGAAGCATATTGCTTATGCGTCGGATGAAACGGGAAATTTTGATATTTTTGTAATGAACCTGGAAACCCAAAAATCAATTCGTCTCACGGATTGGCGGGGCGCAGATTTGTATCCCAGCTGGTCATCCGATGGAACACAAATCGCGTTTACTTCAGATCGATCCGGTATGCTTCAGGTTTGGACAATGGATGCAAATGGCCAGAATGCTCGCTTGTTTACAAATGAAAATGCAGCGTCTCAGGAGCCAAGCTGGCAATGAAATTTTACGTAGGCTGCCTGGGTTTCTTTGTCTTAATGATTTCTGCTGCTTTTGCATCCGAGCCGATTCGAATCGATAAAGCCGGTGTCAATCCAAAGACAGTGGATTTTACAAAAGGTGAAAAAGCGGTAATATCTTTTGCAACTTCGGGAAAGGCATTTCTTTCTATTTTGTTTAAAGATGAAAGCGGAAACATACTTAATCAATACGAGCTCGGCTTGCAGGAGGCGGGCAAGCAAGTTTTTAGCTGGGATGGCAAGATGCAGAATGGTGAAACTGTAAAAACGGATGTTGTGGTTTACGCAATTGAAGCGAAATCGGAAGATGGCTCGCTCATACGTTTTGATCCTTCCTCTGAAAGCGGCGGGAATGATTTAAGCTTTCCAAAATTCTCTTTAGATAAAAAGTCAGGAAAAATAGAGTACATCCTGCCCCAAGCGGGCCGAGTCAGATTGAGAGCTGGTATATTGGAAGGAGCACTACTTAAAACAATTCTGGATTGGCAAGCTAAAGAAGCCGGAAAACATGAACTGATGTGGGATGGGTTAGACAAGTCAGGTGAAATGAATTTACTCAATAACGCGAATTTGAATCTTAATTTAAATGCGTTTTCACTTCCCGATAATGCAATTATCGTTAAACAAATTGAACCGAGCTTCGCTGCGCCCGACTCTGTGTATCATGAGGTGAAAACCGGAAGACATTTTCATTATCTACACCCCCGCAGTAATTGTCATGAGCCGAAATTTAAGATTATCTTCTCTGATGCTGTCAAAAAAGACGAAAAAGGAATCCCGCTTTTAAAGGGGAAAACGGCCTTTTCGGTTCAAATTGATCCAAGTGATGAAATAGACTTAATTCGCAAACGTTTTGAAGTCATGGTATATTTTGACTCAAATTTCCTATTTGAGGAGGAGCAGGCGGTGACGCCGGCTACGTTTACGCTGGATGTGTCAAGTTGGGCGCAGGGGTATCACTTATTGACAGTGAACGTCATGAGCTATGATGACCATATTGGCGTTGAAACGGTGAAAGTAAAGGTAATCGCATGAAGAGCGCCTTAAAACTCTTTTTCGGATTTTTGCTGTTTTTCGCGTTCTCCTTCAAATACGCACATGCCGATACCATTGTCCCTGGCGGCAATATTACTTCCAACACACCTTGGACACTAGCTGGGAGTCCATACATCATTCAAGGAAACGTGACGGTTAATTCCAATGTTACTCTGACAATCGAATCGGGGGTTTCTGTTAAGTTTGCAGGTTTTTATTCCCTGAGCATAAACGGTATTTTAAATGCAACTGGAAATCCTTCGAATAACATCATATTTTCTTCCAACAATGCAAGCCCGGGAATTCAGGATTGGCAAGGCATCCGTTTTGCAACCGCGCAAGCATCCTCTTCAGTTCTTTCATATGTACAAGTCAGAAATGCGTCAAATGCTGTTACGCTTGATAATTCTTCACCAAATATCAACAATATTTCAGTTACGAATAATAATACAGCTTTCAATATTAATAATTCATTTTCAACAATAACTGCAGTCACGGTGTCAAACAACAGCACGGGTTTTTTTATGTCAAATGGGGCACCAGTTATCACCAATTCAACTATTTCGAATAACAATTATGGATTTGTTTTGCAGCATACGTCTTCTCTCGTTGCGCCTACCGTCAATCAGTGCATCATTCATAGCAATGCCGCTCGCAATGTGGATAATACCGGTGGTTTTTCCACTTCCGCATCCGTCAGTTTCCAAAATAATTGGTGGGGCACAACGGACCCCGTTTTAATTAGCCAGAGCATTTTCGATCATTACGATCAGGAAATTAGGCCTTATATTGATTTCACTCCTTTTCTGAATGGGGCCGGCGGAAGCCCAATCGGAACCTCAGTGACCGGGCCGATTACACAAAATACAACATGGACAGTGAGCGGAAGCCCTTATTACATTGGGGCGAATAACGTTACGGTTAATTCAGGCGTTACGCTTACTATTCAGGAAGGTGTCGCGGTAAGAGTCGAGGCGAATTACTCACTCAGAGTCAGCGGGGTATTAAATGCGCAAGGTACGCCTTCAAATTTTATCACGTTCTTTTCTGTGAATCCTAATTCCGTAAACTATTATGTGTCTGGTCTTCAGTTGATCGGCGTCGAGTCGTCAGCTTCTCAGATTTCTTACATCAGAATTTCATCAGCGTATACCGGCCTGGTGATCAAAAATGGTTCCTCACCTGTGATAAGCTATATCAAAATTGACCAAAATAGAACCGGAATCGAAATCGATAGAGCCGGTGGAGCGGATCCCAATCCAGAAGTTCATCAATCCAGTATCCATAGTAATATTGATACAAATGTTAGGGTTGTCGGAAATTATCTTAATCCTTCGCGTGTACTCAATTTTGAAAGAAATTGGTGGGGTACGACCAGTGAGTCATCGATTGATTCAAGTATTGTGGATCATATGGACGACGCTGCTCTTGCCACAATCGACTATATTCCTTATCTTGCGTCCGAAGGGGGAGGTATTACCACAATTCACGATGTTTCGCGCTCACCGGAAGTGCTGGACCATAAGTTGGGCGAAACGGTTTCCATTTACTATACGTTGGAGAGTGATGCAAATGTGACAGTGCGCATTTTTACAGACAATGGCATCACTCCGCTTGTTCGGACTTTGTTTTCAGGCCAATTCCGTTCTGCCGGTGCGCATACAGAAATATGGGATGGCAGGAACAATCAAGGCGCTCTCTTGCCTTATGATGCTTATTTCTTCTCGATTCAGGCCGTGACGGTGCCGGGCGGTGTCAACTCAACCTGGGATGATTCTTTCAGCACCGCTCCTTTTATTTGCATTTCGAACGCCAGCACGCAAGGCAATGTCAATTTTAATCCCTACAAGAATGAAAAATTACCAATTTCTTATACCGTCATAAAACCGGGCACGCAATTAATCAGAGTTCGTAACAGCGCAGGGGAAATTCAGGATTTAGACAACACTAGGATATGGAGAGCCACCGGAACTCATACGGTTTATTGGAATGGAAGATATGCCAACGGGCTACCCTATTCGGGCGCTTATTTTCTTTTTTTTGATATACCGCAGGCGCTTCGTAAGAACACGATGATTCTTCGAAGCTCTATTGAGCCGCCGACTGACTTTTTGGCCAATGCTTACCTGATTTTATCGCGCAAACTACAAGCCAGCGTTTTAACATATTCCTTGGATGAACAAGTACTCGTTACCGTTGCGATTCGAGATCCGAACGGAAATCATTTCCGGACGCTCGTCAACAATCAACTTCAAAGCGCCGGAAGCAAGACCTTGACATGGGATGGCTTAAATGATTTAGGCGAAGCCGCATCAATTGAAGGAAGCTACCGGGCCATTATAACGCTAACGCACCCTGTTTCCGGTGCAACGGTAAACTGGACGGGCAACATATCGGTATTTCAATGAAAAAAGTCATCGCTTTTATCACAATTTTTGCTTTTATGCTTAGCCAATTCCAGGTTTCCGTAAACGCCCATGATTTTACAGTGCCTGGCGGCGTTACGGCCCAGCCGCCGTCCGATCCGGATCTCGGGCAAGTTCCGTGCAAAGGAGCGGCGTTAAGCTGCGGCGATACACCGTTTGACCCCGTCTACTTTGACCGTGGTGAATTTGTTTATCATGCCACTGATCTCATGCTTCCGGGCCGCGGAATTGATTTAAAGTTGGAGCGGGTTTATCGTTCAAATTCCGTTTATCACACACCCTTCGGCTACGGCTGGGATATCAATTACAATATGAAAATCAGGCGTATGGCGGACGGGACTTATGCCTTTTTAACCGGAACGAACCGCGATGAGCCGATCAATGCGCAGGGCCAAGGCCCGGCCGGGTTTTATGACACGCTTGAGGTCCAGCCGAACGGCACTTACTTGCTCACGCGCAAGCATGGCGAAAAAGTCTACTTCAATGCCGACGGCAATGCCACAAAAATTGAAGACCGGTTTGGTAATTTTCTCACCTTGACATATGACCCGGCCGGCAGATTACCTCTCACAGGCCCTTCCGAATATTTCGTGAATCAAACCGAAGGCATTGTTTCGCTCTATGATCGGCTCACGAAAGTTGAAGACCAGCTCGGCCGCTACTTTGAATTTTTCTATGACTCAAGAGGCCGGCTTGACCATGTGACGGATTCTATGGGCCGCACGGTTACTTACACATACGATTCCAATAATGACCTTCGCTCCATCACATCACCGGCGGTCGAAGAGTATCTGGAAGGCCTCACAACCTCATTTACCTACAACACCAAACACAAACTTGAAACGGTTACGAATCCCCGCAACCAAACTTTCGTTACCAACGTTTATAATGCGCAAGGGAAAATTCAAACTCAAACGATGCTTG
>CAYLXA010000006.1:0-199039 GCA_964387845.1 uncultured bacterium | reverse complement strand
GCCAATTGACCCCGGCCTTAGAGAGTTTATTCAAATCATCCCAATTAACACCGGCCTTGCTGAGTTTATTCAAGTCATCCCAATTGACACCGGCTTTGGAGAGCCTTGAGAGATCATCCCAATTAACGCCTGTTTTACTGAGTGAGAGAAGATCATTCCAGTTAATGCCAGCTTTTGTCAGAGCCCCTAAGTCCGTCCAATTGATGCCGGTTTTTGACAAGGTCTCAATGCCTTGCCAATTCACCCCGGCCTTGGAGAGTTTATTGAGATCATCCCAATTGACGCCGGATTTACTCATTTTTCCGATGTCCGTCCAGTTAACGCCGGCCCGAGAGAGAGACTTTAAGTCGTCCCAATTGACACCTGTTTTAGAGAGCGTTTTTAAATCATCCCAGTTAATCGCTGATTTTGTCAATACACCGATATCCGTCCAATTGACCCCGCCTTCTGAAAGCGCCTTCATGCCATCCCAGTTAATATTGGTATCGCTCATGATTTTGATGTCGGTCCAATTGACCCCGGATTTTGTAAGAGCGGCTAAATTCATCCAGTTGACATTGTCCATCCAGTTACTCCCAGCTTTTGTCATCACCGCCAGATCCGTCCAGTTAATGGCTGACTTTGTAAGAACTTGCAAATCATCCCAATTAATACCGGATTTCGAGAGACGTCCGAGATCGCTCCAATTAATTCCCGCTTTTGATAATTTCCCAAAATCATCCCAATTGACGCCGGATTTGGAGAGGCGGCCGATATCCGTCCAATTAATGCCGGTTTTGGAAAGCGCTTTCAGGTCATCCCAATTGACACCGGATTTGGAAAGGCGGCCGATATCCGTCCAGTTAATACCGGATTTGGAGAACGCCTGTATATCATTCCAGTTGACCCCTGCAGTTCCCAGCACATCAAACCGTACTTGACCAGAATAGCTTCGACCGCCATAGCTTAAGGATACTTCCGTGCTGGTAGGCTGTGAGCTACACGAATCCACATCATAGCAACACGCATTCGAGCAATCGTAAGGGAATAAGCCAAACGAGCCACAGCTTCCGCTAGTCACCGTGAAGGTGGCTGCCGAACACCAACTGGCCGGAGGCACGATCGATCCATTGCGCTCAAAATAAACCGCAAACGTACCGCCCGTAGCCGACGGCGAAACATGGCTAAACGATGTAAAATATCCGCCAAACCGATAATTGCCCGCCGCGGCCAGTGCTTTTATATCGGTCCAATTGACCCCGGCTTTCGTGAGTGCACGCAAATCGTCCCAATTGACGCCGGATTTGGAGAGGCGGCCGATGTCAGACCAGTTGATGCCGGCGGCGGAAAGTTTGCCAATATCGTCCCAATTGACCCCCGACTTAGAGAGACGGCCGATGTCGGACCAATTGACACCCGCCTTTGAAAATACTTTCAAATCATCCCAGTTGACGCCCGACTTGGAGAGCCGACCGATGTCCGCCCAATTGATGCCGGCATCCGCCAAAAGGCCGATATCTGTCCAATTCACTGCAGTGGCGACATAATGGGCTTGCGGACTATAAGTGGTCAGGCCTTCATATCCAATTCCATTCAACACAACATAACAACTAATCACGTAATCTTCCGTTAAATGAGTTTGGATATATTGATTGACTGTTTCATACCGGCACGTCGAACTGTCAATCCCCGTACCCGTGTTATCGTCAATCGTGTCTACCGTAGAACCTGCATCAGCACTCAGTACTGAAATTTGAATATCATCCGCAACTGCCATCGACTCGCAGTCCGTCGTGAACGGCGCCGGCGCCCCGTTCCTCCGTAGACCCGTATAAATGTAGCTGACCCCATCCGTATCAATCGCAGCGCCGCAAGTCACTTCATAACCGAGCGAGGCCCACGAAACACCTGCCTTGCTCAACACCTTTAAATCATCCCAGTTAACGCCTGACTTTGACAAACGCCCGATGTCGGACCAGTTGATACCGGCCTTAGAAAGCTTGCTAAAATCGTCCCAGTTAACGCCTGATTTGGAGAGACGGCCGATGTCAGACCAGTTGACACCTGCTTTGGAGAGCGCTTTGATATCATCCCAGTTTACGCCGGAACGTGACAAAGTATAGATGTCCGCCCAGTTAACACCCTTCAAACTCAATACGGCAATGTCCGTCCAGTTGATGCCGGCCTTGGTCATTCTATTGAGGTCGTCCCAGTTAACGCCCGATTTCGTGAGCGTGCCGAAATCGTTCCAGTTGATTCCGGCTTTGGTGAGTTTCACCAAGTCATCCCAATTGATTCCCGAGAGGCTGAACTTCATGATGTCGTTCCAGTTGATGCCGGCCTTGGTCAGAGAGCGCAGGTCGTCCCAGTTGATCCCGGCCCGGCTCTGGTTATTGACGTCCGCCCAATTAATTCCGGCTTCGGTAAGAACTTTCAAATCATCCCAGTTGGCTTTGCTGATGGAGGTGAGGATGCTATCGGCCTTCTGCCAAACCGTCTGCGCTTGACCAACGCCGACTGCGGCTGCGATATCCGTGACATCGCTTGCGATATCACTGATTCCTGAGGTTGATGTGTAAATTTCATCAATGCCTCGGTTGAGCGCTGGATTTAAACCAATAACGGCACTGTAGCTTGCGCTGTTATAGACGACAGTCAACCGGGCTGTATAGGCATCCAAATAATTAGCGCCCGGATCCCATGCGGTTGTACGAAAAACACCGTCAGAATCCGGGCTTCCAAAATTAACGGTCGTCAACGTGGCGTGGGTTGATCCATCGGGCGCATAAACTACCGCTGCGCAAGAGGTCGGGCCCGTCAGAATCGTGCCTGAAATGTTTTCAATCCAGCAATTGACATAGTATGCATTGCTCGACGCAGCGTAACCGAGCGAGCCCTGAACCCTAAACTCTCCCGAAACAATACTAAATGACGATGAAGTTGCCGATGTGAGGCCGCTTGCCATGGCCGATAATGTGTATGTGCCGGGTTGATTAATGTAAAGCGTATTGAAGGTTGCCGTACCGGAGGAAGCGGGGGCGGTCAAAGTACCACCCAAGGTGGCGCTCGTCGGATTGCTTGATAGCGCTACGGTTACAGAATTCTCTGCTGTGGAAACTACGGCGCCACTGGCATCTTGGACCTGAACAGTTGCCGTGAAGGCTTGATTGACCGAGCTGGTTGGAGGCGTAATGGCAAAAGCCAGTTTGTTGGCGCCGACGGATGTGGCAGAGCTGGTTGCAGATGAATAACCCGCATAGGAACCGCCCATATACTGCGCTTGGGTGACCTGGACAACATCATCGCCTGAGTAGCTGCCGCCGCCATAGTAAGCCGCTTCAAGACGGGCTTGATAAGGCGCAGAAAGTGCCTGTGTCAAGATCAGCAGCCAAGCTAATCTCTTCAACCAGGCGTTATTGGGACGACCTATAATTTTCCTTTTTAAACTGGGACGACTACTCAAAGCGTTTTTAAACGCCTCCTCTCCAAAGCCGGTGTCAATTGGGTCTTGCTTTCGCTTCCTCCGGACTGGGGCCAGAGGTTACGATTTTTTTACTTTCCATCCTGCCTTCAACCCTCTCCAAAGCTAAAGGCCGGGGTTTTCTAAAAAAATTTACGGCGCTGTCCTGACCAAGCGCCCACCATACGACGAACCGCGCGTGGTATCTACCCGCGCGGCTTCTGCGCGATTTGAAACTTGTAATGAATTGAGCGACGTTGTGGTCCAAGCGCCACCTCGAAACCCGCTTCCATGCGCACCCGTAATACCCCTATTGATGTCGGTCGTATCCATGCCGGGCCAATCCAAGTTGGTCGCGTTTCCGAAATAATTAATGTAGGTTGTATCGCTGCTGCTATATATAAGCTTTCCATCTCCATGCGTACCCGCAAAATTCCGCCCCGCCGAATTCCCAACCGTGACGGCCCGCTCCCAGACATTGCCGGTTAAATCGGCATTCCCGTAGTAACCCATTCCATTGTTGGCGCGGTCATAAAGAGTAAGCTCAGGAGGGGCGCCGCTCACAATCCCCACACGCCACGGGCCTGTGCCGGTGTCGCCCCCTGCAAAAGCCGTGTTGCTGTAATTGGCGGCAGGCGTTGGTGATTTGCCCACATCCAAGTTTTCTGTGCCTAGCTCATCACCAACCCCGTTTATATCCACAAACGAAACGACCGTACTTCCCCAAGAATACTCGCCATCCACCGGATACAATGGGCCCCGTGCTATTTTTTCATACTCGAGCTCCGACATCGGCCGAAGAGCCGCCCAATCAGCGAATGCCGCCAGGTCCATCCAGCTCATATAATTCATCGCGCGGTAAGGCCTTTGGGCGTAAAACTTGACAGGATGATAGGAGCCATTGCCCGTAGAAGGCGCTGTAATCGTGTTACGGTCACTGCGAGTCAATAAAGATTCGGCGCTCATCACATAATAATTCGGAATTGCATTAACAGGATCACTTGCCACCCGGCTCTTTTGAGCGCTTCTCTGCAATGTGTTTAAGAATTCGACGTACTGGCCCTGCGTAATTTCGTATTTCATGGCGTAAAACGCCTGAAAGCCTTTTGGGAAACTTTCAGCTAATGTGAAGATAGTCCCGGATGTGTAGTCATCCCCTGACAAATCAGTGTTGTAATACCATTGATTCGAAAAAGTACCCGTTCCAAACACAACCTCTTGCTCACTATTGACCGACGCCGGCCTTGACGCCGTCGAGCCCCCGAACTCAAATTCCCCATTAAGACCATCACTACCATCTCCAGTGTAAAAACCGGCCTGCGGAATATAAACCATTTCAATTCCAAATACTTTGATATGGGTGTAAGCAGAATTGGCTTCTGTGTCCGACACAGAATTTTCTGCGTAATTCCATAAAACTTTAATACTTGTGGTGTTCACCGTACCTACCGCGCCGGTACTGGAGCGCTGCAGAAAAAAGCCGCGCCGGTCACTCGGCACCACAATGTCCAGCGCAGTTCCGGATCCTTGAGAATATCCGCTTGGATTTGTTCCTGATGATTTTAAAACTGCGTGCTGCCACCCAGTCGGCTGCTCAGTGGAAATCCAATGATCCACCTGCGTGCTGTATTTTATAAAAACCCAAACTGCGTCAAAATTTTCTCCATCGCGCCATGAGTTTTCCCAACTGATATCGAATTGGATGGTCAAGGTGTCATTCGAAGTATCCTGGCTTGCAATTTTAGCGTTTGAAATGTTCAAATTGTTAGCGTGCAGGTAGGACGCCTGAAAACCTAAAAAAACAAACATAGAAAACGGCAGTAATATTTGCCTCATCATGGCGCAGTCCTCACCAACCGGCCGCCATGCGCGCTGGAACGCGTAAAACTCGGCACGCTTCCTGAATCTAGGCGGTCTGAAAGCTGCAGCCGCGCTGATACACTGCTCCACGAGCCACCGCGCCGGATAGCGCCGCGTGAATAGATGAGCCGAACCGTTCCGCCGCCGCTGCAGTTACCATCTGAAAATGTCGTTAACGACCCCGGCCATTGCTTCACGTCGGCCCGCCCGACCCAAGAACACGCAGAACCAGTCACCACTGTGCCGTTGCCATGTGATCCGTCAAAATCCCTGCCGCCGCGGATGTTGGCAGCCAGCGTATCTGTTATGGACGCAACCTGTTCTGCGACATTCCCCGAGAGCTCCATCGCGCCGTAAAAGCCGGCACCGCTCAGCGGGCGAGTAGCCGTCGCGGTTCCGCTTGCGAAAATGCCCACACGGAGCGGACCCGTTGAACCATCGCCAGCGCCGTAGGTATAATTACCGTAAGCTGCATTTCCGTTGATTCCTTCCGTTCCACTATCTTCCGATGCATTCGGAGTCGTTGCAATTACCAAATCGGTCGTTCCCCAAGCAAATCCCAAACTTAAAGCAGGTAATGGAGCTTGATAGCCATAAAAACCGCGCGCCGCCTTCTCATACTCCAACTCAGACATCGGGCGCAAAGCAGCCCAATCGGCATAGGCCGCCAAATCCATCCAAGCAAGATAGTTCATAGCCCGGTAAGGCCTTGAGACCGAAAACGCAATAGGATTGATACTGCCGTTTCCAAACGAAGGAGCTGTAATCGTATTTCGGTTGCTTCTTGATAATTGAGATTCGGCGCTCATGACATAATAATTTGCAATCGTATCAGCCGACACGGTAGCACCGACTAAGTTGACTTGGCCTTTACGTTCCAGCGTGTTTAAAAATTCGGCGTATTGACCTTGTGTCAGTTCATATTTCATCATGTAAAACGCGTTGTAGCCTTTTGGATATGCAATCGGGAGATTTTTGTGAGCAGCGCTTGAAAAATCATCCGCGGGCGACATGCCGGAGCGCGATTGAATCCATCCAGTCGTCGGAGATCCTAACCCAATCTGAGTTTCGCTGCTCACTGTGTAAGCAGCATAGGTACCGCTTCCGCCGTCCACAAATCCGCCCGGCGGATTACTGGCTGAGTTAGTGGAATCGCCGGCTACAAAATACGCCTGTGGAACATAAACCATTTCGATGCCGAATACTTGCACAATCGGTGTCGCGGTATCTGCCAAGCCGTTTTCGCCATAATCCCACAAAAGCTTCACGCTGGTGGTTGAAACGCTGCCAGTTCCGATCTCTGAGCGGTAAAGAAACGCGCCATAAACACCGGTATCCGCACCCGTATTATCATCCGGCAAAAGAATGTCCAGACCAGTTCCGCTTCCTTGAGAATATCCGGAAGGATTTGTCTGGGATGCTGCTGCGGAAGTCTTGCGTAGAATTGCATGAAACCATCGCTGCGGCGTTGAGGTTTCTGTTGTGTATTTAATAAATATCCAAACCGCATCCCAATTGGTCTGGTTCCGCCATGAATTGTCCCACGAAATATCAAACTGAATCGCGACGGTGTCGTTTGCGGAATCCTGGCTTGTCAGTGTGACGTTTGAAATGCTGAGGTTGTTGGCCCAAACGGTTTTAGGAGACGCGCCAAAAAGGAAGACGAAAAGACTGATCGCATAGAAGAAAAATTTGCAATTTATTTGAGCGTCAATACGCATGGTGTGCGCATTGCGCAAGCAGCTTGGTAACCCAGCCTTCATGTCTCTCCTTGATGAGATTTAGAACTTCGGTTTTGCGTCCCCGCCTTTCGGCAGGTTTGCCTTTTTCAAGTCAGAAATTTCCCAATCGCCATATGTTAATTCAGCAGTTTAATTTAGGGTTATGGGACAACAAAAAAATAGTATCATAACCTGAAATTCAATGCAATTTTTTTATCAGATAAAAATATCTTAAAAAAATGCTTTAGAATGTGGCTTTAGGTGTAAGGCCGGGTGTGGGTTAAAAAAATTAACCGTTTGCCTTGATGACGTAGGGCTTGTTCAAATCCTTTTGATATTTGTCAAAATCAGACTTGAGCGGCTGGCCGGGCGTGACAGGATTCAGTAATTCCATTTCTAAAACGCGCTCGCGCACTTTATTGATCTCTTTTTCAGCAGGTTCTAAGCTTAAATATTTCTTGTAGTGTGCGAGCGATTTTTCTTTATTGTTTAAATAATAATCATAAATAATGGCCGAATTGTAATGCGTCCACGCATCATTTGGGTTAAGTTTGAGCGCCTTTTTGTATTGCGTTAAAGCGCTCCGATATTGCGCCGACCCGGCCAGCATATTGCCCAAATTATAATAAGCCGAAGCCAGTTCGGATCTCATGCGTTCATTCTGGCGCTTTGCTGTCATCAGCTTTTCCGCAGCTCGATTCGCCTTTATCTCCGACTCCGAAATCAGCTTCACGTATGTGTCCCGTTCGCTTTCAAGAATAGATTGTTCAAGCAGCTTTCTCACCTTTTGATTTTCCGCTTCGGTGTAGGCCATGCTTTCTTCGGCAAATTCCTTCATCTCTTCTGCTTTTTTGGCCTCAATTTGAAGACGACCAACTTCCTGCTCAAGCTTTTGAATGTTTTTTTTTGTTTCTTCTGCGTGCTTGGTGAGCTCGGTTTTGTACGAATCGGCTTCTGCTTGCAATGTGCGCAATTGGCTTCGAAGTACGTTGTTCTCGATTGAGGATCGGTTCAGCTGCTCTTGCGCGTTTTCCGCATCGGTCCGGAGTTTTTTGTTTTCTTCCAGGGACTCGTTTAGCGTGCTTAGAATCGTATCAATCTTGAGCGATTCTTCCCTTTTCTGTTCGGGTGTCGGAAGTGAGGCTGTCGGAGCACTAAACTCTTCGCTTTGTTTTTCTTCACCGGTATCAAACGGCCAAAATGCCGAGCCGGGACGGGCCGCGCCTGTAGCGATTAATAAAATCAGAGCCATTCTGGTGAGTGCTTGTATTAAAAACTTGGTATTATTTTCTTTCATGATATTTTTTTGTTTTTCTGCGCCTGTGGAATCATCTCTAACTTTGCCGGTTTAAAAGGCGGATTTTGCCACGCCATTGTTTCAGTTCCGCTGACAATTTTGGGCGTGATGAAAATAACAATCTCCGTTTTTCGCGTTGTTTCAGCCCTGCTTTTAAACGCGTTGCCGATGAAGGGCACATCCATCAAATACGGGACGCCTTTGTTTGATTCGGTTAATTCATCCCGCCTGAGGCCGCCCAAGATAATGGTGACTCCATCCTTTACAACGATATTGGTTTCGATAAACGTTGTATTAACAATCGGGATTGCGTTATCTGTGGGTGTTGTAAGCGTTCCCGTGCGGCTTGAAATTTCCGGACGAATTTTCATCGTCACATACCCCTCGTCATTAATAACCGGCGTCACAACAAGATTAAGGCCAACGTCAATAAATTGAATGTCCTCACTAACCGACACGTTCGTTCCCGTTCCGGTTGTTGTGGTAATAACATACGGAATCCGGTCACCGATATTAATCTTCGCTTCTTGGCGATCCAGAATCATCATCCGCGGACTGGCAACAACGTTGGTGCGCTCGATTTGCTTTAGAAATCTTAATTCGGCCGTAAATTCATCCGTCGTTAAGTTTCCGATCGTGTATTGGCCGACCGAGCCCAGAGCCGCGCTGGATGAAACTGTTGAAGCGATCGGAAATGCATGGTTGAAATCGAGGCTTTTGAAAAGTTCGTTCTTACTGTTCGTAAATACTCTTTCCCACTCGATTCCGGCATCGTACTTCGGATTAATGGTTAACTGCAGAATGCGAACATCCACCAAAACCGCTTTGGTTTTAGCGTCCAACGACTGCACAAGCTCCACAATTTCTTCCATCCGGCCCGGATACGCTGTGATGGTCACTTGATTGGACCGTTCATCCGCAATAACCGAACCAACGGATTTGACATCTAATTTCGGCTTCAGCTGCGTTTCGATATCTTTCGCCATCGCATATTGAAGTGTGATGGATTTGGTCTCAACTTTGGTTTCCAGCTTATCCAACAGAGCATCCATTTCGGATAATTTTTCGGTAGTATCGATCATGATCACCGAGCCGGTTTCCTCGTCAATGATCACTTTTCCCAAAGCGCTTTGAATTGATTGCAGCGCCGCAAGCGCGTGACTGGGCTTGGCGTACGTCAAAACCCGAGTTTTGATTTTTTTCTGATCGCTAAAATTTTTTCCGTAAAGCTGCAAATACTCCTGCTCGGTCATAACGTAAATAATGCTGTTCCTCATGTCGTAGGCAAGCTGGTTTGATAAAACAATAATGTCGAGCGCATCGCGGATTTTTACGTCACGCAAAAGCAGCGTTGATCGGCCCTGGACGTTTTTGCTCGTCACAATATTCAAATCCCCTTCCAAAGCTAAAAACTTAAGAATATCGATAACGTTGATATCGCGAAGATCTAGAAAAATAGTTTTATCAAGCCCGGTTGTCGATGCGGCTGAGGCAATCTGTAATGGCTCGGCTTTCTCTGACGGCTGCGCTGCGACTTGTGCTGTTTCCGGAGCCGGTAACGTTGCGCTGAATGAGCTCACGGGCATTGCCGAAACGATAACCGTTAATACAATGATGAGTAAGTGCTTTTTTTGTGAAATTGTTCTTTTCATTATCTCAGCTCGATCGCTTCCTTTTGGTATTTGAGCTCAACGCTGTCAGGACCGATTTTGCTAATCGTAAATCCGGCGATTCCGTCGCCAACTTTTAAAAAACTTGTCGTGTTTTTCTTAAGGTCTTCGATCATGCAAAATGTGCGGCTCTCATCCGTTGGATTTACGGAAATCCCCGTTAGCTTGATATCTTTTGCCATTTCAACGAGAGCCGCTTTGCTAACTCCAGACTCAAGCGCAAGCTCGGGCTCCAGCTTTTTTTCCATCGGTGCAAAAATATTCCGTTTCGCAATATCCTCAAAAAAATTCGGATCCAACATTCGCCCGCCCGACATGGGCAGATCAGCCATTTCCTTTTGTGTCGAATCAGACAGCTCGTGAAACTCACTATTCATGACGTAAGCCGCATAAGCAATGTAACAAAACATTACTATTCCGCCGGCGCCGAGCGCGATCCGAAAAAAACGGTTAAAACTTCGGAGACTGTAAACTTCCGGCTTTTGCTTTGCCAGCGTTGCGCCTTGTTCCTTTGCATAGGACAAAACGCCTTTCCATCCGCTTGGTGTCAGCAGGCTCTTAAAATTGAGACCTTTCTTTGCTTTTGCCGCTGCCGCTGTATCCGCTTTGGGATCTTTAGAATCCCCCGCCGGCTGAGCACCGCTCGCTTGCGGCTGCTCAATCAGCTTTAAAAGCTGCTGTTCCGGTGTTTCGTCTCCCATATCGGATTTTAAAATCCTTAATGCAGCGTCGGCGCAAGCCAGCCGGAATGAATATCTTCATTCACGATTTCGCGCACCAAATTTTCGTCGACCGACCATTTACTTTGCATCACAAGCTTCTTGAGCGAGCGATGGCACAGCATCGTGATTTTTCTCGGATATCCGCGCGACACTTTGTGAATCAGCTGAATTGCATCATCTAAAAAAAGATGGGACGGCGCGTTGTAGCCTGCTTGCTTGATCCGGTAGCGGATCATGTCTTTCGTTTCCTTGAAATCCAGCGGGTTGAGCGAATATTTAAAACTAATCCGGTCGCAAAAATTCGGGATATTCACGATTTTTGCATGAAGCTCCATTTGGCCCAAAAGGACGAGCTGCAACAATTTGTTTTCGTTGGTTTCGTAATTAAGTATAACACGCAGCATTTCCATCGAGGATTCGCTCAGCTTCTGCGCCTCGTCGACAATCAAAACCACTGTTTTATTTTCGATAACGCACTTCTGATAAAGGTACTTTTCTAAAGCCTCTTTTAAGTCTAAAACCGTGTGCCGAAGCAGAGTTCGGTCTTGTTCATGCGGCTGATCGACAACGATTCCCAAATTGCGAATTAAGGAGGTTAAGAAAAGATGCTCATTCTCGAAGCAGGGATCTAAAACAATATGAAATATAAAGTCGCTCCGCTCACGCAAGCACTGAACTAATTTCCGGGAAAGACTTGTTTTGCCGGTTCCAACATCCCCCAAAACAACCGACAAACCTCGGCGCAATCTGAGCTCGATTAAAACATTGGTCAGCGCCGTTTCGTGCTCGCGGGTAAGATAAAAAAAGTTAGGGTCCGGGCTTGTGGAAAAAGGCTCTTTATCAAAACCTAAAATGCGGTAGTAGCTCATAATTTTATCCTACGTTTAACCGCTTAAAGACACTCCAAGCTTGTAGGATAATGTTTCGGCTCTTTTATCTGATAGCTTAAGACGTTAGGTGAGATTAATTCGAGGCTAATTTTAGGTGTAAAACTAACTTTGGACCGAAGGGGGACCGAACCCCCGCCCCTGAGCTACTGTAAAAATCGACTAAGGAATTCTTGATCAGGCTCAGGAGCTGAACTCATTTCCTATTGACCGTCTGGATCCCTCAATGAAAATGAGTCCTGACCTCTACAATACGAATGTAGCGCTCTCCCAGCTGCCCTGATTTTCATCAATAAATGACAATCATTTATTCATTAGAAATCAGGACTACCCTCACGCTTCATTAAAATAATACGTGAATATTCATGGTAGCGTGAGGGCTGAGCTACCGGCTTCAGAAATTTGGACCAGACGAGGATTGAACTCGTGACCTCTACAATGCGAATGTAGCGCTCTCCCAGCTGAGCTACTGGCCCCTATTCGCAAAATAAAACTTAATTTATCCCGATATTAAACTCGTATTCTACTCCGGAGTCAACCTCTAACAATCGATCAATTTTGAACCGGTACTGATGCGCAAGCGAGCCCTGGCTATGGCCATGCGACTTTCCAATCTTGAAAAAGTAAAAACCACTTACAACTTCACGGGCGCCGATTTCGTGAGAGCTCAGCACATTCTCTTTAAGGGTGCGACGGATTCCCTGATTGGCGCGCCGAGAATCAACGCCCGCAGCCAGCGACAGCGGAATGCTCAAAACGATAAGTCCGGCGAATCCCCACCCCAACATCCGGAGCGATGTGCGACGCAAGACCTTCTTGCTTACCTGTTTGGGCGGAACCGGCGGGAAAACAATCCCATCGTCACGCACTAAAACGACTGCAGAACGCGACATGTCAAAAACGCCGTCTCCGTCATTGAAAGCAATCAGCTGGATCGCAAGAAAACCTTTTTCAAGCAAATTGGTGTTAAATAAATGCTCGATCTTCGCGCGTTCAATGTAAGGATCAGCAACCAGCGTCAAATCTTTGAGCGAGATTTGATTGTCGTAGTAGCTCGGCACTTTGATCATCATCGGCGGGCGCTTGTATTGCACGCAGCCTGAAATCAAGACCGATATGATTACCACGCATGAAATTAATCGGTGTAACAATGGGGCCTCGTTATTCTTGACTAACAAAAATTGTTTTGGTGCCGTACCAAATCCTGGATGTGTCTTTTCCGATACCGCGGAATGTTTCGCCGCATCCAGCCAACATACCCAAAAGCAAAACTACTACTGCTAACTTCAATATTGGTTTCATCACATACCTCCATTATTTTTTTCGAGAAATTCTTTCACTTTCGTCATCGGCTCTTTCCTGCCGGTTTCATGAAAAATTTCGTGATAAAAATCCGGATAGACTTTCATCTCTTTCTCGGGCGCCGAAACTTGCTCAAACCAGCTTTTGGTTTTCTCAAGCGATACAATCCGGTCATCCCCGCTTGCCAAAACAAGAAGCGGCATTTGCAAATGCACCGCCCGCTCACCTGCCGCACGGGACTCGCGCAACAATTCATAGCCGAGGCGAGCCGTGATTCTGCGCTCGATCAGCGTATCGGCTAGATATTGCTTCATTTTCTCGGCGTCATGAAAAAGATACCGCGGTCTTGCGGGCCCCGGAAGCTGCAATTTCGGCATTGCTTGATTGAGAAACGCCGCAAGCCAGAACGTCAAGTCGAGCGCTGCCAGGCCGTGCGCACCCAAAAACGGTGATGATAAAATTGCCTTGTCAAACCGGCTCGGAATTTGCAATGCAAGCCGGATTGCGATCAAACCGCCCAAACTGTGGCCGAGCAATGCCGCTTTCTGATTTACAGAGATCTTATCTCGCTGCAGAAAATTGAGATATGTTTCGGCATCCTTTACAAAATCTTCAAATTGATCGGCATGAACCCGAACACCGCCTGAACGCCCTTGCCCGCGTAAATCAAATGAAAAAAATGAATACGGGACATCCTGCAAAAAGCTCACGAGCTCGTCATAGCGCCGGGAATGTTCGCCGTACCCATGAAGAATTAGGCATGGTTTTGGATTTGGTTTTTCCGAAATCCAGCAACGGTAAAACAGTTTGGTTTGGTCGAACGAATCGAAAAAACCGGTTTCCTGCCTCATTAACCGCCCATCACTTCCTTTGATAACGAAGGGTCGTGTTTTTTTCTTTCTTCGACTTCAGCACACATTTCTTCGATCAGCTGCCGGTACCGGTCCGCCACGATCTTCCTTTTCACTTTCAGTGTCGGCGTAAGCTCGCCTTTCTCCTGCGAAAATTCCTCGTCCAACATCCTAAAAGTTTTCACCTTTTCATAATTCGGTAATTCAAGCGTCTGCTCCCGGATTGCTTCTGCGATGAGTCTATATGCCTCCGGCACAGCAATCAATGCTCTCTTCGACACCTCATCCTTTCCGAGTTGCTTTGCGAGATTTTCAAACTTGGGCACGATGAGGGCAGTTAGAAAATTATAACGGTCTCCCAATATCACTGCCTGCTGAATCAGCGGATGGCGCGTCAGTGAATTTTCAATATTTTGCGGAGCAATATTCTTGCCGCCGGATGTAACGATGAGATCTTTTTTCCGGTCGGTAATCGATAGAAAACCTTCAGAATCAATTTGGCCGATATCGCCCGTATAAAACCAGCCGTCCCGAATTACTTCGTTTGTTGCGGTATCATCTTTGTAATAACCCTTCATAATCGAAGGGCCGCGTGCCGCGATTTCACCATCATCTGCGATCCTGACCTCAACATGATCAAACGGGATTCCGACCGTTCCGAATTTCAGACGGTCAAGCCGATTGACAGCAATCACAGGCGATGTTTCGGTGAGGCCATATCCCTCCAAAATCACAACACCGGCTGCATAAAAGAACTCCGCAATTTGTTTTGAAAGAGGTGCGCCGCCTGAAATAAAAAACCGCATCCGGCCGCCCAGTTGTTTTTGTAATTTATTAAAGATAAGAAGTTTGGCAATTTTATATTGAATCGCAAGCAGTGCCGGTAAACTTTTATGCACAAGCCGGTATGGCGCGGTCCGGTAACCGACTTTGATTGCCCAGTTGGCCAGTTTTTTTCGAAGCGGCGGCGCGTTCCGGATTTTATCCATTATCTTTTCGTGAATTTTTTCATAAAGGCGCGGCACGCTGCTGGCAACTGTCGGTTTTACTTCGAGCAAGTTTTCAGGAACCGTATTCATACTTTCGGCGTAAGCGATAGTAGAACCGACCATAATCGGAAAATAATACCCTGCGGTGCGTTCGAATACATGGCTGAGCGGTAAAAACGAAAGCGAGACGTCATCCGGACGCAGATCAATTGCATGCTTTGCATCCCAACAGTTGATCAAAAAATTCCGGTGGCTGAGCATGACGCCTTTCGGTGGCCCCGTGGTGCCGGATGTGTAAATGACGGTTGCCAAATGATCAGGCTGAATTTTTTCAACGTTTTGGCGAATGGCTTTTTCTTCAGAATCACTCACCTGACTGCTTCCCAAAAAGCTCTCCCAATTCAGTACGCGTGGATCTGATGCGGCTGGTCCATCCATGACGATGATATGGCGTACTGATGACGATTCGATCAGAAAACTTTGAACTTTACAGAATTGTTCCGCCGTCGATACCACGATCACTTTCGCTTCAGAATGCCGCACGACGTAACCGACTTCTTTAATGGAACTCGTCGCATACACCGGAACCAGGCAAGCACCAAATGACTGTACGGCGAGATCCGTAATTGCCCACTCAGGCCGGTTTTCTGACAGAAGCGCCACACAATCACCCGACCCGATACCGAGCTTTTGGAAGCTGCGCACCGCTTTGAGTACTTGCGTTTTAAATTGAAGCCACGAAATAGGCGTGTAGAGGCCTTCTTTTTTTGAAAGAAGAGCGGTTTTGTTTTGAAGGCGATCGGCCTGATCAAAAAACATTTCGGGTAAATTTTGATAAGGCAAATCGTTCGACATGCTCGATTGCTCTAGAAAATTTTACCGATCACTGGTTTTAACTGTTTGGACAGGTTTTGGAACGGGAGTAACAACTTTAGACGTCCGCAGCACTTCCTGCGTCCGGCGGACATCTTCGGCAATAAGACGCAATTTTGCCTGCCGGATAATTTCGTCGGTATTCAACGCATCGCCCGGAACCGGTTGTTTCGGCACCTTCAATGTATCAACAAGCTTTTTCTGGATTTGAACTTGCTGCAAAACTTTTTGAAGTGCGGCACGGTCTGCAGCGCTTTGCTGCTCAACGACTTTGGTATGTTCGGTAATTTGTTGAATCTGATTTTGGATTTCGACAATTTCGGTATCCGCCACCGGCTGCGCCAACGAAGGCGTTACGGGCCTTTTAACATTAGCCGCAACTACTTTTTGTCCGGAACCCGCTGGTTCACCGTTTTGAGCGGTATTCTCCTGCTGATTCTTGCCCCATTGTTGAAAATCAAAAGTGAAGCCGTAGCTCGCCAAAACAGCTAAAACAAGGACTGATAAACCGATAGATTTTATGCGGAATAACTTCATAGGTTGAGTTTAAAAAGTATCACTGATATCGGGCAGTTTCAAGGGTTACTTATCTTCAAATTTAGGCTGTCTTTTTTCCAAGAAAGCACGGACACCCTCTTTCATATCACTCGTTTCACTGACTTTACCAAACTGCTCTGCCTCCAATTTAAGCCCTTCGGAGAGCGGTTTTTTAATACCCTCTACCACAGCTTCCGTAATTAATCGGACAGCCACTTGCCCTTTTGATGCAATCCGTTTCGCCATACCGACCGCTTGCTTGAGAACTTCGCCATCCGGAACAACACGGTTGATCAAATTAATCCGGAGCGCTTCTTGTGCAGTAATCAAATCACCCGTCAAGCAAAGCTCCAGCGCTTTCGAAACGCCGGAATAACGCGCAAGGCGCTGCGACCCGCCGAACCCCGGCACAATACCAAGGCTTACCTCCGGCTGTCCGAATTTCGCGCGGTCCGATGCAATGCGAATATGGCAAGCCATTGCCAATTCGTTGCCGCCGCCCAAACAAACAGCGTTGATTGCCGCAATCACAGGTTTTTTTGAAGCTTCGATTTTATCCAAAACCGCCTGGCCTTGAAGTGCGAGCGACACGGCTTCCTGCTTAGATTGGACGCTGGCAATGATTTTGATGTCCGCGCCGGCAATAAATGCCATGGAGCCTGCACCGGTGATGACAATCACCTTCACTTTTGAATCGCTTTGCGCGTCTGCGATTGTCTTGTCCAGCTCGGCAAGCGTTTGTTTGTTTAAAACATTGACAGGCGGATTATCGATTGTGAGGATCAGGACACCTTCGTCCATTTTGGTCTTTACAAATTGGTTGTCAGCCATGCGTATTCCTTTCGCGTTAGGATGAGTATTCGAAAAATCCGCGCCCTGTTTTTTTGCCGAGAAAATTCGCGGCGACCATCCGGCGCAGACGCGGCGCGGGCCAAAAACGCTCGCCGTGCTCTTTGGTCAGTTCTTCCAGCGTTTTAAGCACGTTATCCAACCCGACTTCGTCGGCATAATGCAGGATGCCGGCTTTATCCTGCGGGAACCCGATTCCGGCAACCATCGCCATATCGATATCCGCCGCTTTCGAAACATTTTCTTCCAAGCAAAGCACCGACTCGTTGATCATCGGATAAATCAAACGCTCCACGGAAAATTTGGTTTTCTTTTTCGGCGACTTAGCTTGAGCATCTTTCACGATTTTATCGATATCGGCGTCGGACTTTTCTCCGTAGCTGTAAAAACCCGCACCGGTCTTACGCCCGAACATTTTCGCTTGATGAAACGAGTCCCAAATTTCGGCAGGCTTCATCCGGCTGCCGTAGGAACCCATTAGGACCTGGACAACATCAAAACACACATCCATCCCGAGATTGTCCACGAGTGTAAACGGACCCATCGGAAGCCCGAATTTTACGATCGCCTGGTCGATTTCTTGAATCGTGGCAGCGCCCTCCTGAAGGCAAAACGCGGCTTCATTTAAATAAGGCATTAACACGCGGTTCACCAAAAACCCTGCGCATTCATTGACTTTCACGGGAATCTTACGGATTGATTCCGAAAAGCTGATTGAATCGTTAATGGTTTCCTCGCTTGTTGCTAAACCAGGTATTACTTCGATCAATTTCATGACATGAGCCGGATAAAAAAAGTGAAAACCAATGACTTTCCCGGGCCGCTTGGTCGCTGCGCCAAGTTCCGAAATCGAAAGCGCTGAGGTATTGGTCGCCAAAATCGCCGTTTGCGGCAGTATTGAATCCAACTCTTGGAATATTTTTTTCTTGAGCTCCATTTTTTCGGGCGCTGCTTCAATCACGATGTCGACATCTTTGAATGATTCCCAATCAACAGCACCGGTCACAAGGCTCATTTTTTTGGCCATCTCATCCGATGACATCTTTCCTTTTGAAACCCTGGCTTCATAGACTGCCTTAATTTTTTTGATGCCTTGATCGACCAGCTGCTGGTTAACGTCTTTTAGCACGACCGGCAAGCCCGAATACGTAATGACCTGAGCAATCCCTGCGCCCATCGTTCCCGCACCGACAACGCCTGCTTTGTAGATATACATATTATTTTCTCTCCACGATCATCGCACCGCCCTGGCCGCCGCCCACGCACATCATTGCAAGCCCGAGGGTTGAATTTTTGCGTTTCATTTCATTGAGAAGCGTTACCAAAAGACGCGCACCTGTGGCGCCAACCGGATGGCCGAGCGCAATGGCACCGCCGTTGACGTTTACGATGTTGCGGTCAAATTTCATCAGCCGCTCACAAGCGATGAATTGAGCCGCGAACGCTTCGTTCAGTTCCATTAATTGAATGTCTTTGAGTGTTAAGTTAGCACGCTTAAGCGCAATCGGTGCCGCACACGAAGGGCCGATGCCCATCCGCTGAGGCTCGACGCCCGCAAACGCGTAAGACTTTATGTAGCCCAGGGGCTTGAGATTCATTTCTTTTGCTTTGTCTTCACTCATGATCAAAAGCGCTGCCGCTCCGTCTGAAATCGGGCACGAATTGCCCGGCGTTACGCTGCCGCCTTCTTTGAAAACCGTGGGATATTGTGACAAAATTTGTTCGGTGAGCCCGACATTAATCCCCTCATCTTCCGAAAAAATCTCGGGCGGCATTTCTTTGCCCGCCGCAAACTTGGGGACGCTGACTTTGACAATTTCGTCTTTGAATTTTCCTTCGCGGTTTGCCCGGAAAGCTTTTTGGTGTGATTGAACCGCGAACTGGTCCTGTTCCTGCCGGGTAATTTTAAATTCCTCGACAAGATTTTCGGCGGTTTCGCCCATAATTTGTTTGCAGACCGGGTCCGTCAAACCTTCCCAGAGCGAATCAATCATCGTTGAGTGGCGTAATTTTTTACCGAATCGGAGATCGCGGTTCACGTAAGGCGCGCACGACATGGATTCCGCACCCCCTGCGATAATGATATCGGCTTCATTGCAGACAATCATCTGATAAGCCGAAACAACCGCCTGAAGGCCTGAGGCGCAATTACGCGCCACGGTAAAAGCCGGAACGGTATGGGGAATTCCGGACATCAAGCTGATAACCCGCGACACGTTCGCCGCATCGCTCGCCTGGCCGACACAGCCGAAAATAACTTCCTGGACCAGTTTGGGATCAAGCTTGTTACGCTCGAGCAGCGCCTTGACGACCACTTGACCAAGTTTTTGATTGGTAAAACTTTTAAGCGACCCGCCAAGAATGCCTTGGGGTGTCCTGACACCGTCAACGATCACTACTGATTTCATAAAGCCTGCTTTCGTTTCGTGCGGTTAATGTCAAGTTAACGAGAGTTTAGCATAGCGGGTTATAAGCCGTCAAACACCGAGCGCCGGCTTACTCGCTCATCATCCGCTTAATTTCATCCATCGCCTTCAAGGTTTCGTCTTCGCCCCTGCGGATAAATTTTTCCGCGTGATAAAACTCGGCCCAGTGCGCATCCGTCACGATCGGCCGCAGAACCACATCGGCGTGCAGTTCGGAATTTTCCGCCATTTCAAACTCCATAAATTGAATGGCCTTCATGACCACGTTGAAGATATTGGCCGTTTGTTTATCCATAAAGTCTTTTCGGTATTCATATAAATGTCGGACGAAGATGCTTTTATTTTGAATAATTTCATTTGTCTTTTCATCTTTTCTCTGGAGGATTTCAAGCCGGTTCGCATGGTCATCCGGCGATTGCAGCACATTCACGGCAATTACTTTTTTAGCGCCGTACCGCCGGAGCATCTGGACCGGAAGCGGATCCACCACGCCGCCGTCCATTAAATACCGGTTCCCGATCTGAAACGGACGGAAAATTCCGGGAATCGAAATACTGGCGCGAATTGCCGCCAAGAGCGACCCTTCATCTAAAACCACCGGATTACCGTTTGCCAAGTCCGCTGCCATTACTTTTATCGGAACTTTCACATCCCTAAAAGACGCATTTCCGATGTGTTCCCGCAAAAATTCCGTCACCTGGTCGCCTTTAAAGAACCCGCGGTGGGCGATGGATAGGTCCTGAAGCCCGATTAATTTAAAAAAAACATTCTTCGGGTTCAGGTCAGTCGCAATTTTGACCAGCTCATCCGTTGTGATGCCGAGCGCCCACATACCGCCGATCAACGAGCCCATGCTGCATCCGCCTAAAATATCAATTTCAATGCCTGCTTCCTCCAGCGCTTTCAAAACACCGATGTGTGCAAAACCAAACGCAGCGCCGCTTCCAAGCACAAGCCCCACCGAAGTCCCGGTTACCTCACGGGCTAAAAACCGAATAACCTTTGAATAAGCTTTTCCCGCATCGCCGGGAAGCGGCTCTTTTAAATTAGTCTCGCTCGGCGACGGCATTCCCGAAACATGCGGCAGTGTCGCAAAAACAGGATATGAATAAAATTGCTTAGTCGCGACATTGGAAGAAAAAATTCTTTTGGCATCCTTACTTTCTACCAGAACCAAGCGGATGTCGTTATCGTTGAGGCTGAATGTCTCTTTGAAATGATAAATGATGTTTTGAGTCTTTTGTGTTTCCTTTTCGCCCGAATCCACTAAAAAATATAACAAGTCGGATTGTTGAATAGCCTTAGGCCCGAGCCCGGATGATTCGGCTGGTAAATCAATCAGGATGTAGTGATAGCGTGACAGCAAGTAAGACAATAAATGTGCCAACTGGCGTTCGGCCTTTTCGAGTTCCACATGGTTTGAGACGTTCAAAAAATCAAAAGGCCCGTCTTTTTTAAGAATGAACGGGTCGAGCGACTGCGCGCTTGGCAAACCATGAGACGCAAGAGAATAAGAACGCGCATGCGGCCGGGTTCGAGAAACCGACCGCCCTTCGGCATGAATCTGGCTCAAATCAACCACGATCACTTTTTTCTTCATCTCAAATGCAAGCGATGCAGCCAAACGGACGGCGAACGTTGAATTACCGATCCGCGGCTGCGCATGATAAATTGAGAGGATTTTGGATTGGCCTTCCAGTTCTTCGCCGGCCATATTGGAAGTTAACCGGTGCCCCAACGTGCGGCTGATTTGAAGTGATAGTGCCGGAATACGTTTTAAGAGCCACAAAAAATCATTCTTTTCGATCTTGAGCACAATCGAATCATTTTTCGCCTGAACCGTTGCGCTGTGCGGATGATCCGTGATGATTGAAGTTTCGCCGAAATAATCACCATGGTGTAAGTGATTGATCACCTCGCCGTTTTCACGAAGAATTTGAAAACGTCCGGTTAAGATCACGTAAAAGGCGCTTGCCGCCTCGCCTTTCTGATACGCGCACTCGCCTTTCTTGAGCTCTACGAGGCGGATTTTCTCCTCGACCATCTTAATCTCAGCTTGGCTCAATCCCGTGAAAATCGGGAAAAGAGTAATGTCATATTCTTTCTTGGGCTGAGCGGCTTTGCCAAATCTAAAAAAGGGTGCCATGGCTATTGTAAGGTTAATTCATTTAGATAAATTGTTTTCCTAATTTATCGGCCGATCTGATGAGAAATAGAGGGATTTTAGGGGTGAGGATGGGGTATGCAGAAAACAAAAGAGCGTCTTTGGATAAGACGCTCTTTTGCAAAACTAGATTGTTGCTCAGCCTAATTCAGATACTTGCTCCGGGTCCGCATAATCATTGACTTTGGTTTCAAGCCAATGGTTGTAAGCGTAATCCAAAACTCGAAACTTATCGATAGGATCAATATTGACGAACCGTATTCCGTGATTACTACCCTCGTCAGCATTTCCATTCTTAGTCCACATCACTTTGCCCGTAGTGCAGATGGGCCGCGGATCATCCGGAATATCGATTTCAATATTCAAGGTCGAACCGCTCGGTAGAGGCTGGCTGGTACTCAAACATATTCCATCACGAGATAAATCTCTGGTGAGACCGACCGTATAATTTTTTGCATTTTCGTTGCTCGGCACCGCACATTTAACGCTCATATAAGCATCGAAACGCTTAAACCTTCGCCGCTCCTTTGACATGTCTCGCCTCCCGTGTTGATCAACTGCTTCAATATTCGAATTCATGGTTTTTCAATTTTCCTTTTCAATTTTAATTTAACAATGCGGGCCTTTATATTTCGGCTGCTCTACGCGTTTGCTATACAGATTGTTTATTCTTGTAACTTCTTAATTTTCAATATGTTACGCTTATTTTTATCTGTTATTAGAAGTATAACACGTGTTTTACTGAAAGCAAGGGGTAAGCGGTCATTTTTTATTAATAAACGGTTTTATAAAAGTTATTTTAACTTTATCGCAGTATAAGCTCTTGTATTTAATAGAGTTACAAAGAGATAGTTAAATCTCGATGGGTTAAAAAATCTTCAAAACAGGGATTTTTAGAAGAGATTAATGCTCGCGAAAATTTGCGAATTGGAGCGGAATGGTAAGGTCGCTTGCTTTCAATTGCTGCATGATAAATTGTAGATCGTCTTTGCTTTTCCCGGTCACTCGAACGCTCTCGCCCTGAATGCTCGGCTGGATTTTGAGCTTAAAATCTTTGATCCGGCGGACAATATCTTTCGCATGCTCCTGAGAAATACCGTCCACTAGTTTTGCCTCCTGGCGGACCATGCCGTCAAACGCCTTCTCTTCGGTTCCGTAATCGAGTGCTTTCATTGAAATCGACCGTTTCGCTAGGCGGGTGGAAAGAACATCGCGTAAATTCCGCATCTTCATTTCATCATCCGCAATTAGCTGGACTTTTTTTTCCGTGCGGTTAAACGCAATCTGACTTTTACTGCCCTTAAAATCAAACCGAGTGAGAATTTCTTTCATGGCCTGATTCACGGCATTGTCCACTTCTTGCAAATTAACCTCGGAGACAATATCGAACGAAAACTCTTTGCCCATAGTTATTTTTTTGCAGTGCCGGTGCGGCTTACTAGAGCGGAGATCCGGCTCAAATCCGTCTCGGGCAAATTGACAAACTCTATTCCGATATCATGCCCCTCTTCGCCTGCCTTAAACGAACGCTTCCGTACCGTCCAAACCACTCGGCCGGAACATTGGATCGGATTTTTTCCGTCTTGTAAATCAAGTTCTATTTTGACGTTCGACATTTTATCGAGGGGACGATCCAAAAAAATACACAGACCGCCGGCGCCCAAATTTTCAGTCGACGCTTTCACCGGCTGAACGTCCGATCCGTGCTGAAGAAATATTTTACAACTCGCCTTTACTCTAGGAAACTTTCTGCTCTCAAGCCCCGCCCACATTACGACACCCTCCTCACGTATGCATCAAGAAACTTTTTAGAAATTTCGGTTTTTTGAAATTGCTCCAGCCGCTTTTGCGCTTCTTGGAATGTGGCATCTTTACCCAGCATCACCATATGCAACTTGGAATCAGATCCCCGGATTCCCGACGTCCGGTGAAAGGCAGGAATATTGAGCGCCTTCATTTCTTCGATTAATTTGTTGGCATCGGATTCCGAATAGTAGGTACAGATCTGAATTGAGTAAAAGTTGCTAGGCAGTGCCGGCTCGTTCGCACTTGGACTGCCAGATGCGGGCTCGACTTTTTCAATTTGATCGACCCGTGACGCCGTTTCGGATGAGGAGGGCTTTCCTGAATACGCTTGCGGCGCGGGTGCCACGAGCGTTGAAACCCCTTCGCGTACCGGCTGTTCGTTCACAGGCGACTTGCTGCGATGAAACTGGATAGCAAACCACCAAGCAGCAAAGAAAACCACGATGCTCAAAACGACGAAACCTAAAAGCTTGATCATAACCGGAATATTCAAAATCCGGAGTGAGCGGCTCGATCGCGGAATTGCGGCCTGACGGTAACTTTCAGACGCGGCTGACGTTTTGGTTTGATACGTAGAATTAATTGAAGGCCTGGACTGGCTTGCTTCTTTTGGTTTTGGCGGCTCTATCGAAATTGCGGGTTTTGGCTGCGCGGTGATAGTCGCCGTCTGATTCTCCGGCATGCCGGAATTGGCATCGCCGGAAACCGTTTCGGGATACGGCTTACGGAAGCGGCCGTAAAGCTTTTCCTGAATTTCTCTTTCTTTCAGTACTTTAAGCGGCTCGTCTTTTTCTTTTTGCTTCGAAAACCACATGCTGATATCCAACTTTTTGGTCTCAATAATGATGAATGCGGGATGCAGCTCGGCGGATACGCTTTAATTTAACTGTGATTGAAGGCCAGAACAAATTTCAACAATTCCATACCGCCCATTTCCAGCTTGGCGCGTTGGTGGAATCCTTTTTTTTGGCAAAGCCGGATAGCGCCGTCCATCTTCGAAGAACTTTTAAATACAACTTCTTGATAACCGACTTCCTGACAGAACTCGATTGCGCGCTCTACTAATTGGATACCGATTTTCTGCTTTCGATATTCCGGCGCGACAAAGATGCGCCTTAAAAGCGCAATCCGGTCATCTTCGCGTTTAACTCCAACCGTTCCGATGATTTTATGGCTATTCTCAGCAACAAAAAAAGCTTCTCCGAGCTTTCCATAAACATCCTGAATGTGGTTGAGGTCATCCAGCGGAAAAGCCGACAAACTCTGCGGAAATTCCTGATTCATGATTCCAGCAATCAGATCTTTAACCGCCTGCTCATCCCCGGATTGAAACTTTCGGATTTTGACCATGAGTCAACGTGTTATTTTGCCGGTGCTTTTGCTTTTGCCGCGGGAGCTGCTGGTGCGGCTGCTTTTGCCGGCGCTGCAGCAGTTCCTGCTGCGCCCTCTGCTTCTTCCGCCTTCTCAGATTTAGCTTTGCGGACCTTGATTTTCATCGATTTAATCTTTGGAAGACCATAGGCAGATTGGCGACCGCCCCATTTTTCGGTTTCCTTGAGACGCTTGATCCGCTCATAGCGCTTCAACACATTTCGATGTTTTTTACCGACACTAGCCACTTTTAAACTGGTATGCTGCGACATGCTTTTCTCCTTAAAAAAATGAAATAACGGAGGTTATTATACTCAGGAACTCAGAGGTTGGCTAGGTATATTTCGGCTTAAAATAAGCTAAAAATAAACTGTCCGGACTACGCTTGCGGAAGCGGGCGGATGAAAGCATCCGAAAAACGGCCTTCGGAATGAATCTGATTGAGCGGCCCTTTTGCGCTGCTAGCGGTTGCGAAAGAACCGGAACAGATTTCATAGTACTTCCCACGAACTAAAATGAATGCTTTAATCCCTTTTTTCTCGAGTGATTTGATCTGTTCTTCCGCACGGTCCTTTTGTAAAACAGTAGCAAGTTGAATGGTGTACTTGCCGTTTTGGAGATCAATGGCTTGCGCGTCAGAAGCAGTTTCGGGGGCGCTTAAGGCCGGTGAGACCTGCGCGTTTTCAGGAGCATCCTCTTGAACAACTATTTGCTGCGGTTCGGGAACCACGGGAAGTGTTTCGATTTGCTTGGTCAGTTCCCGCATTTTCTCTTCCATAGAATGGCGGCCGCGCTCATAACCGAAAGAATAAGACAGGACGAAGAAAATCATGGTCACAATCATCAGAAGAATAATTTTATCGAGGCCGATGGTCCATTGCTTGGTTGAAAAAAATGAAGTGCGGTTTGCGGTTTGCCATGCGCTCGAATCATCCTTAAACAATTCTTCTTGGGCCATACTGTGAACTCCTTTTTATGTGATAAATCTTTATAAAATAAACGTTGGTTTTCAATAAAAGCGTTGTGGTATTACTTAACGGCAGCATACCGGAAATATTAATAGAGAATCGTAATAATTTTGCGGCAAGAAGACTGGTGAGCCTACTTAGTAAAACCGACGCGCTTTGGCGGCCACCAAATGACCACCGCTCGCCCGACCAAATCCTTCTCGGGCACAAAACCCCAGTTCCGGCTATCGCTTGAATGCGCACTGTTATCCCCAAGGACAAATAAAGACCCCTCCGGCACGGTCACAAGCTGGCCTTCTTTGCCGTAATCCCAATCGGAACGGTTGTAGTAATACCGGCCCTGAATTAAAGGCTCGCTGTCGAGCTTTTTCCCGTTAACATAAAGATTTCCATCCCTGATTTCCACCGTTTCACCGCCAAAGGCAACCAAACGCTTCACAAAATCTTTCTTCAGGTCCAGCGGATATTTAAATACGACAATTTCGCCGCGCTCGGGCCCTCGGAACCGGTAAGTGATTTTGTCGACAAAAATACGGTCACCTTCCATTAACGTCGGCCGCATGGAGCCGGTTGGAATTTTGTAGGGGCCTATAACATACGTGCGGATGGCGAGAGCCAAAATACCGGCGATCACGAGCGGCTCGCCCCACTCCTTCCATTTGTGCCGCAGCCATTCTTTCGGTTTGGATCTCAAAAAAGCAATATCTGCCAAAATTTGTTTACGGTACAAAACCAAAATAGCAATGGCCGCGAAGCCGATGATGATTTGCATTATTTTTATCCTTCAATTTTTAAAATAGAAATAAACGCTTCCTGCGGCAAATCCACATGCCCGATGCGCTTCATGCGCTTCTTGCCTTCTTTCTGACGTTCCCACAATTTTCGCTTTCGCGTAATATCACCGCCGTAACATTTGGCCGTCACGTTTTTTCCCATCGCTCGGAGAGAATCGCGTGCAATGATCTTGGAACCAATCGCGGCTTGAATCACCACTTCAAATAATTGACGCGGGATCACTTCTTTTAATTTTTCAACCAGCGCCTTGCCGCGAAAATACGCTTTTTCGCGGACCGTGATCGTGGATAATGCATCGACCGGTTCGCTGTTGATCAATATATCTAATTTCACAAGCTCTGAGGGTTTATAGCCGATCAGCTCATAGTTGAGCGAGCCATAACCGCTCGTCAGTGATTTAATTTTGTCATAAAAATCAATGAGAACTTCGGAGAACGGAATTTCATAAGTCAACATCGCGCGTGTCGGATCCAAATATTCCGTTCCTTTGTAATCACCACGCCGCTCCTGACACAACTTCATGACAGCGCCAAGCGAAGCTGTGGGTAGCAGAATCCGCGCACGAATGAACGGCTCATCCATCGATTCGATGTGTTGCGGCGCAGGCATCTTGGTGGGATTGTCGAGCGTCATAATTTCGCCGTTTGTTTTCATGATCTGATACATCACGTTGGGTGCGGTAATGAGCAAGCTGAGATTAAACTCGCGCTCAAGCCTCTCGCGAATAACATCCATATGCAAAAGCCCCAAAAAGCCGCAGCGAAAACCGAGGCCGAGCGACGCCGATGTTTCCGGTTCATACGAAAATGAAGAATCATTCAACCTTAATTTATCCAAAGCTTCGCGCAGGGGTATGTAATCCTTGGAATTAATCGGATAAAGGCCGCAAAAAACCATGTGCTGGACCGGCTTGTATCCGGGCAGCGGTTCTGCGCAAGGATTATTGTCAAGCGTGAGCGTGTCCCCAACGCGCACATGCGTCACATCCTTGATGCTGCCGCCCATATAACCCACCTCGCCGACACCGAGCTCGCCGACAGCCTCCATGTGCGGATTAAAAACGCCGAGCTCTTCAATATCATAAGCAAACCCGGTTCCCATCATCCGGCTTTTTTGTTTGAGCTCAAACTTTCCGTCCATCACGCGCATATAAATCAAAACCCCTTTGTAGGAATCATATTTCGAATCAAAAATCAATGCCTTGGCAGGCGCTTGGGCATTTCCGGTCGGCGGCGGAATACGCTCAATAATCGCATTTAAAATTTCTTCAACGCCCTCCCCTGATTTTGCGCTGCAAATCAGAATTTCTTTCTCGGAAATGGATGTCAATTTTTCAATTTCATGCTTTGTCTTTTCCAAATCCGCATTCGGCAGATCGATTTTCGTAATAACCGGAATAATCACCAGATTGGCTTCGAGCGCCAAATATAAATTCGTGATGGTTTGCGCCTGGATCCCCTGCGATGCATCCACCAGAAGCAAGACGCCTTCGCAAGCAGAAAGGCTCTTTGAAACTTCGTAGGTAAAATCAATGTGGCCCGGCGTATCGATAAGATTAATGAGATGATTTTTGTATTTAATCCGCACCGTCCGCGCCTTGATCGTGATGCCGCGCTCGCGCTCCAAATCCATATCATCCAAAAACTGTGCCTGAAATTCACGCGCTGAAATCGCCTTGGTGATCAGCAAGAAGCGGTCTGCGAGCGTAGACTTGCCGTGATCAATATGTGCAATGATGGAAAAATTGCGGATCTTGGCAGGGTCCATTACATCACGACTCGAGAGCGCGGCGAAGTTCGGCGACTTTTTGCTTCCGGTCGGAACCGCCGAAAATCGCGCTGCCTGCGACAAACACGCTAGCGCCGGCATCCCGCGTCACCTGAATGGTCTCGGCGCTAATACCTCCGTCTACCGAAATATGCCCTTTGAACTGTTTTTTGAGCATCCGGACTTTATCCATCATGTCCGGCATGAAACTTTGGCCGCCGAAGCCGGGCTCTACGGTCATGACCAGCACCAAATCAAGATCGGCCAGATACGGTTCAATCGCACTCAGCGGTGTTTTGGGCCGAAGCGAAATTCCGCATCGGGCGCCTAAATTTTTAATTTCTTTGAGCGTCTTTTTGACATCCTTGCACGCTTCGACGTGCACCGTGATCCAATCTGAGCCGGCTTTCCGGAATTCGTTGACGTAACGGATCGGCTCGTCAATCATCAAATGGACATCAAGCGGCAATTTCGTGATCTTGCGGATCCAGGAAATCACGACAGGACCGATGGTCAAATTCGGAACAAAATGACCGTCCATCACATCGACATGGATGATATCGCAGCCTGCTTTTTCAACTTCCGAAATTTCGGAGCCCAGCTTGCTGAAATCGGCTGACAAAATGCTCGGTGCGATCAAATAATCCGGTTTTTTAGTCACAATGACACTCCCGTTCGATTTGTTTTTCAAAGCGGCCGTTATAAGACCCTATCAATGAATAATTTAAATTTTTGGTTCTAAAAATCTTATTCGCAAGACTCCGAACATCGTCACTCGTGACTGACTGGATTTTAGCGCAAATCTCTTCCTGATTGGGAAGATCGTCCCGGTAAATCATGCGGTCACCGAGCCAAAGCATATGATCGAGCGTGTCTTCAAGGCCGAGGAAAAAATTACCGACAAAATAATCTTTCGCACGCTGAAGCTCGCCCTTTGAAACCAAACCGTGCTTCAGGCGCCGCAGCTCTCGCATGATGACATGCGTGGCCAGCACCGCCTTTTTAGGCTCAACGCCTGCCGAAACCGTGATAGCGCCTGCGTCTTCATAAAAACTTAAACTTGAGCGGATTTCATACGCAAGCCCGCGCTTTTCGCGGACCTCTTCAAATAACCGCGAGCTCATATTGGCTCCTAAAATCACATTCAAAACCGCAAGTTTATACCGGTCGGGGTCATTGCGCGAGAGGCCGTGAAACCCGACCACAAAATGCATTTGCTCGGTCTTTTTATTAATGAAACGGAACCGCGGGCTTTTCTGAATTGATTTGGAAGGCTCAAATTTTGAACTGTCTCTTGATTTCCGGTTTCCGAAATATTCTCCCACTCTTGCGCAGACTTCGTCATGGGGCACTTCGCCCGAAAACGAAATCAGGAGATTGCGCGGGTGATAATATTTATCCCGAAACGTCTTGAGCTCCGATTGCGTCAAGCGCGACACGGTATCAACAGATCCCGCGATCGGCCGGCCGAGCGACTGCTCGGGCCACAAAAGTTCGCCCATGAGCTCATGCACATGATGAGACGGCAGATCCAAATACATTTTAATTTCTTCCAAAATAACCGTCCGCTCTTTTTCGAGCTCCTTTGCATCCAGCGTCGCGTGATTCATCATATCAGCCAATACATCGAACGCGCGATTGGCGTGATCCTTCATGATTTTAACGAAATAACACGTCGATTCCTCCCCGGTAAAAGCATTCAGCATGCCGCCCACGCCTTCGACATCGGCTTTAATTTTTTGCGTCGAGCGGTGTTTCGTCCCTTTGAACAGCATGTGTTCAAGGCAGTGCGAGACACCAGAAATCCGTTGCGGCTCAAAACGCGCACCGACTTTGACCCAAATTCCCATCCCAACCGAGTTCCGGTTCTCGAGGTTAACCGTCAGAATCCGTGCACCGTTACCCAGTTTGCTAATTTGATACATTTGTACTTTTCATCCTTTGAAAATCGAGAAAATTTTGAAGCATGAATTGCGCTGCCAGCGCATCTCGCCGGGCTTTCCGGTCACGAATGGCAGTCTCCGTTTCGCGCAAAACGCGATCCGCTTCTTTGGTCGTAAACCGCTCATCCCATGTGACAATTTCACACGGCAGCTCTTTTTTCAGTTTGGCAACAAATTCAAGTACGACCGTTGCCTGTTTTCCGATTTCGTTTTTAGTCGTAACCGGAAGCCCTACCACAATTTGTTCTGCGCGCATCTCGCTCAAATATTTCTTAAGCTCGGCCTTGACCTTTTTAAATCCGGTCACTTCGATAAAACCAAGCGGCTCCGCGATTAATCCGGTTTCATCCGAACATGCAACGCCGATCCGTTTTTCGCCGTAATCAAGCCCCAAATAAATCATCGCGCAGCCCGGACCAGCGCATTTGCAAACCTGACGGTTTTTGTTAAATTACCGCCGCTTTTCCGGATCGAATCAATGATCGCACTGCCGACGATAACACCATCGGCGAATTTGCAAATCTGCCTCACGTGAGCCGGCGATGAAACGCCGAAACCGACCAACACCGGCTTCTTGGTCGCACGCTTGATTTTGGCGATATTGGTTTTTAAATCTTTCGCTAATTTTTGCCGCGCACCGGTTACGCCGCGAAGCGACACATAATAAATAAAACTCTGCGAACGGGCGGCGATTTGTTTCATTCGCTTTGATTCGGTCGTCGGTGCAATCAAATGGACGAGCGACACTTTCTTCCTGCGGCATATTTTTTCCATGGCATGCGCTTCATCCGGCTGTAAATCCGGAACAATCAGGCCGTCGAAACCGGATTGCTTGATTTTGGCGGCAAATTTTGTAAAACCGAAATTAAGAATCGGGTTTACGTACGAGAAAAAAACAATCGGAATTCGTGCGCCCTTTTTGCGCAAGCGCGCAACCAACCGGAAAGCGTCTTGAAGCTGAATATGGGCACGTTTGAGCGCCTGATCGGATGCATATTGGATGGTCGGGCCGTCCGCGAGCGGATCTGAGTACGGAAACCCGAGCTCCAAAATTCCGACGCCGGATTTTTCGAACTCCTGAATTAATTTCTCGGTAGCAGCAATTGACGGAAATCCGAGCGTCAAGAATGCACAGACAATTTTTTCTTTTCTGCTGCGCGCTGATTTTAAATACTGTTCAAGGCGGTTCATTAGATCTCAAAGTTTGGAATTCTGAATGGTGTGAATGTCTTTATCGCCGCGGCCTGAAAGACAAATGACGATTGATTTATTTTTTCCGAGTTTTTTCGCAAGCTTTAAAGCATGCGCCACGGCATGTGCCGATTCCAGCGCCGGCATAATGCCCTCAAGCCGGGTCAGCGTGTGAAATGCCCGCACCGCTTCTTTGTCGGTAATGGATTCGTATGAAACACGTTTGGTTGTTTTTAGATAAGCATGCTCGGGGCCGACCGACGGATAATCGAGGCCTGCTGAAATTGAATGCGCGAGCTGAACTTGCCCGTCTTGATTTTGAAGCAAATAACTTTTCATGCCGTGAAGCACGCCAACCGAACCTTTTCCCAGCGAGGCAGCATGATGAGGCGTTCCAACGCCTTTTCCCGCCGCTTCGACACCAACCATTTTGACTTTGGTCTTGAGAAAGGGATAAAAAAATCCGATCGAGTTGCTGCCGCCGCCAACGCAGGCCACCAACGCATCCGGCAAGCGCCCAATTTTCTGACGGGTTTGCTGTAAGGTTTCTTTTCCGATCACCGATTGAAAATCGCGTACCATCATCGGATAGGGGTGCGGGCCGACTGCAGAGCCCAACAAATAATGTGTGGTGTCGACATTTGCGACCCAATCGCGGATCGCTTCGTTCGTCGCATCTTTGAGCGTTTTGGAGCCCGACGACACCGGAATGACGCGCGCACCCAACAAATTCATTTTGTAAACGTTCAAGGCCTGACGCTCGATATCTTCCTCGCCCATATAAACATCGCACTCGAGCCCAAAAATACGTGCCGCAGTCGCCGAAGCGACACCGTGCTGCCCCGCACCGGTTTCCGCCACGATCCGTTTTTTGCCCAATTTAGTCGTGAGCAAACCTTGTGCAATCGTATTATTGATTTTATGCGCACCTGTATGGCAAAGGTCTTCCCGTTTCAGGAAAATTTTGGCGCCGCGTGCAAATTCCGTGAGGTTCTTCGCAAAATAAAGTGCGGTGGGCCTCCCCGCATAATCATGGAGCAATGTTTTGAGCTCGCGCTGAAATTTCGCATCTTGCTTAATCCAGCCGTAAGCTGATGTTAATTGATCAAGCGCTGCTACCAGCGTCTCGGGCACAAACCGGCCGCCAAATTGATCAAAATAGCCTTTGGAATCTGGTAATTTTTTTATCTTTTTCATATGATTGCAATTTCACTTCCCTGAACCCAGCCGGTGTCGCCGCTCACAAGCGCAATGCGGTACCAATCACCCACCTGATCCTCCACATCCGCCGAAATGCCTTCCGTCAGGCGAAAAGCCACCTTGTCCCGGTCAGACGGCGCGAAACGCGCGTTGACTTGCGCGCTGGTCACAATTGCTTTTTGTTGAAATTTCATTTTGTAAAATTTGGCAGCAGTCGGAATCGAAACAATCAAAAATACCCAAAGTATCAAAACTGAAAAATCCGTTAAAACCGGCTGCTGTCTCCATGCAATTCTGACCAAAACCAAAACGGCTAGAATCAAATAAACCGAAAGCGAAACTGCCAACAGTTCCTCAAACCGGACAGATTCCAGAAGCTCGACGGTTTTCTGATGATACCAGCTGCGCTTGTCTTCCACGCGGTATTCCACAAGGCTTTTGGCAAGCTTCAGGTTTTCTAAAATATCGGGATTTCGCGGATCCAGACGGCGGGCACGCTCGTAACTCGTGATTGCGAGGCCGAGCTCTTTGGTTTTGAACGCCGCGTTCCCCAAATTGTAAAAAATATCCGCTTCTTGCATCTGCTTCGCTAAATTTTGATAAACCGATAAAGCTTCTTTGTAATTTCCATCGCGATAAGCTGTGTTGGCCTGAGCAAACGACTGCTCAAAATTGTGGACCTCAGCCGCAGACCGTTCCGCTGCCAGTAACATAAAAAATACAAGGCATATGAAGATTTTTTTCATATCTTTTCTCTCAAAATGGATTCGATTGCCCCTAGAATTTCATGCGACCTTGCCGAAAAACTGCCTGGCGGCGCAAAGCGGATCATGCCGCAATCATCATAGAAGCGGCGGATCTTTTGAATAATTTCTTCCGAAATGCCACGCTCGCTTAATTTTTCGGCTATCAGGTTTTGCGTAAGTGCCTGCGGCGACAAATTCAGTTTGTCAGCTAAATACTGATTCATCAACCGCTCGGCATCGTCAAAAAAACGCTGCTGGCTTTTACCGCCTTGTTTCGACATCAAATTTTTGAGCTTTTTTAATTGCTGCGCCGCATTCCGAAGCGCATACCGGCTGCGCTTAAGCCCGGTGTTGGAATCCAAAAATGCTTCATTGCGCCGCATCCCGATTAAAATCAGGCCCGCTAATGTGAAAAGACCGCCTAAGCCGCCGACTGCGGTTAAATACGAGTTCAGCCAAGTCCGGGATGGTGCGAGCCGCTCGTGGATATAGCGAATCTCGCGGCCCTCGGTTTTGATCTCTTGTTTATTTTTTTCAGTGACATCCAGCAATTCTCTGGGCGTTTCGGGAACCGGAGCAAACGATTGATTGACCGTGATTTCATAACGCTCGGTCGTTAAAGTTTGATAGCCGCCCGTGCGCGGATTGAAAAAACTAAACTCGACCGCCGGAATTGCCAAAGAACCGGCCAAGCGCGGGATGAAAATAATTTCGAACGTTTTTTTGCCGGCAATTAAATCCTGCGCTTTAAAAAACTCGCTCTTGGTGTCGGAATCATAGATTTTAACATCCTGCATTTCCGGAATCGGCGGACGTGCAAGCGTTTCAATGTTACCCTGCCCTTCGATCACGAGCCGGAGTGTTACGGGCTCGTTTTGATTGATGACCCGCTTATCGACTGATGAAGCGATTCGAAAATCACCAACCGCACCGTTAAAACTTTTGGGCTTGCCGGCCTCCGGGATCGGTTTTACTGTGATTTTGATCGGCGGTACGGTCAATAATTTATCCACCCGGCGGGCAAACACGCCGGAACCGCTGAAGAAACTGTCGTTGAAAAATTCGTCCAGAAAACTGTTTGACCGCTGCTGAATTTGAACACTGGCTTTGATCGTGCCGGGTTTAATCACATATTCGCCGGGTGCTGTCGGAAAAAGCGCTGACTTCTTGATGTCGGCCCGGACATATTTACGTCCGTTTACCGTTTCGGTCTGTTTACCAATGTCTTTGTCCATCGGAAAATCTTCGATCCAGAAACCGCTCGTCTCCGGCTCCTCTTCAAAACCCTCATACCGAGTATCGTACCGGGTCAACAGCGAATAAACTAAAAGCAATTGCTCATTGGTATAAACCTCATATTTGCTCGGTACAACACGCAAAAATATATTTTCATCACCGCCCGAAGAAACGGCGGGGGCAGACGGATAAGCAGGCGTTGCAGGCGATGCAGAGTAAGAAACGGGCTGCTGATGCTGAGCGGGCGAAGGATTAGCAATTGGCGCTACCGGCGGAGCCTGCATTGGCGGCGCGGCTGAATGAGTTAGAACTTCGATTTGAATCGGCTCTGTTTTGTATATCTTCCCGTCCACAACAACTTCAATTGGCTGAATTTGAAAAGCGCCGGTTGATTTAGGGACTAAGACATAATTAAAAGACACCAATGATTCGCTTTTGCCATTGATGAACGTAAAATGAGAAGCCCGGCCTGAATAAAACGAATCAAACGCTTGAAAACTCGGTAAACGTGGTGCCGGAATATTGCCGCTAACACCGGAGATTTTGATATTGAGACTAACCTCTTCATCTTGAGAAACCGTCTTCTTATCGACAGTGGCTGCCACCGTAACCTGATCAGCATTTAAAAGTGCCGGATTGATTCCCGCCAAGAGAACAAAGAAAGCGATTAGCGCGACGACGCTGAATTTTTTCACAAGTACTCCAAATACCTTAACTTACAAAGATTTGAATTGCCGAAACGAGAGTAGCTAATTTTACAGAAAGGAACGTGCGAAGTCAATTCGCGGATAAGCTATTTTATCTGGCGCGGCGCCCGATTAAACGAGTTCGGCCATGGCGGCCTTCTTCCAGCGGGCATAAAAACCGTCCCGGTCTACTCCTAAGGATTTCTTAAATGCTTCATCAATCGGCGTTTCTTGAGCCATTTCCTTCAATAGCGCTTTGACTTTCACAAACCTGTACTTTTCGATCATGTACTTAGCCATGCTGAATGACTGATGATAAAACAAAATGGCGCTAGCCTGATCTTTTGCCTGCGTAATGCCCTGATTCAGATCTTCCCAGGGCAGCAAACTGTCATTTTTGGCCGCTTTTTTCAGCAGAGACATATCAATCGGAATAATTTTATTTTCTTCATACTGCGCAACTCCTTCATGCAGCCATGTCGGACATTGATTGTCGCTTAAATCAATGATGAAAACATGCGTCAGTTCGTGCTGGATATATTTCCTGAGGTTTCGCGAATCAACTTTCGGATCATGGATGGGAATTCGGATTTTGCCGTCATAAAGTGCGCCGGACCAGTGCGGCATGTTCGCGATTGTTTCATACTCACCTTTGCTGTACAAAATCACCACTGTTTTATAATCCAAATAATGCCCGAAATCGCGAGAAACTTCGCGATAAGCATCCCGCAAATATTCACGGATCTCGGAGCCCTCAAACCGTTCGGAGCGTTTGTAGCGGATCAGAAAATGCTCATCCGCGTACTCTGCAAATTGCGACTCAAGTTGAAGTTCTTTTTCAATTTTTTCAAGCTTGCCTTTAACGCGACCGTTAGCATCGTTTAAAAAAGATTGTTCGTATGCGCCTTTGGCTGCCGTCATGTTATGAGAAAAATATTCGCAATCACCCAGCAATTCGTAAGCCAGGGCATTTTTGGGCTGGAGTTGAAGGGCCTGCTTGATTAAATCTTTCGCTAATTTGTATTGCTTCTCTTTGTAGCTTTGCGCTGCTTTCTCCAACAAAACCTGCGCCTTGCTATCGGTGATAGCTGCTTCGCCCGAACCGCTTTCCCCAACAAAATACTGCCGCAAATTCGACAACGCCCTTTCTTCGTCGCTCTGGCCTTCGCCGCGTATCGCTTTGGCGGCTTTGTCGGCGCTCACTTCTTCAATTATTTTTTTTGATTTCACGATCATGTCGAGCGATTGATCTAATTTTCCTTCGCTTTGAAGTTGATTGCCGTTTGCAATGTAAACACGGGCAAGAAACGATTTAATGGTATTGTCTTTGGGGTGGGCTTTCAGCAATTCTTCAAGCAGAGGGATGGCTTTTTGATATTCTTTGTTCTGGACATGCTCATTCGCTTTCTGGAAAATAGAAAATTCGGTTACCGCTTTGGAGGGTGCCGGGTCTTCACCGATACCTGATGCTGGGAAAAGAACGGTGCTCAGAACAATTAAGTACGGCACTGCCTTGCCCGCTATACCGGCAAAACGCTTAGGCATACTGTTTTGCAAAATCGATTCGTTTTTGAATGGCCGGATGATCATAGAGTAAAAATTCGATAATCGGATGCGGATCAGGATCCGCCAAATTGGTTTCACTCAGTTTTTCCATGGCCGAAATGAAGGCCTGTTTATTCCTTGTATTTTCCAGCGCAAATTGATCGGCTCTACGCTCAGCATGACGCGAATACGCATTAGACGCAGGGCCGATTGCGAGACCGCACAAATAAAAGATTAAAAATAACATCGGCATTCCGAGCAAATCCCTTGCGCCTTGATGGCCGAATTCCGGCATCCAAAAACTGATTAACTGAAATCCGATCCAAAACGTCACCAATGAAAATATAGCCCCAAAAATGAGCTGTTTCCAGATGTCCAAGTGTTTGTAGTGGCCGATTTCGTGAGCCACCACAGTTTCAATCTCATCATGCGTGAAATGATTCAATAACGTATCTCCTAAAATAATGCGTTTTGTCTTACCCATACCCGTGAAAGCTGCATTCGCTTTTTTGGTATTTTTACTCAAATTAAGCGACGAAATATTCTCTATTTTAATGCCAAATCGGTCGGATAACTGAATCAGTCGGGTTTTTAACGCAGTATCCTGAAGCGGGCTGTATTTATAAAAAAGCGGGATAATAAAAACCGGAAAGAGCTTGCCCATTACAATACTGACAACCAAATAGGCTGCCCAAGCCCACAGCCACCAAAATTCCGGAGAATTCCAAATAATCGCAAAAAGCCCGGCAACCAGAGCTGCTGAAAACACAAACGACAAGACTTCCTTTTTAATCTCATCCAAAATCCAGGATTTTAAAGTGTGGTTGGACAATTGATATTGATGCTCTAAAACGTAGCTGGAATAAAAGCCGAGCGGTAGTTGGAAAATTAGGAAATATATCGAGAAAAGCAGAAAAAATAAAACCAATTGTGCATAAATGTTTTGAAAACCGGAGGTCCGACTGAAAAATGCTTCGTGAATCCGCAAGGCAATCATCAAAGACAGGAGTGTGATGGTCAGCACCAAATTCCACAGTGTCAGCCAATTGCGCGTCTTTTGATATTCCTTCGCGCGCTTAAGATCTGTGGTGCTCATCCAAACAAAATCCGGCGTTTGGTGTTATCATCATCGGAATCGATATCGAAATCGACATCCCCTTCCAAATCATCTTCCGTAACCTGATCGAGCTCAACACGTTCGCTGAAACGATCCGGCATATCGCAAAGTTCGGACGGAATTTCATTCAGAAACCTGGAAGGCAAATTGTGCTCGCGAAAACCGTAAAGCCTGCGGCTATTGGCAAAAGTCATATAGAGCTTTTCTTTCGCGCGTGTCATGCCGACATAACAAAGCCGGCGTTCTTCTTCGAGTTCGCGCACATCTTCGCCGAAAGAATTGACGTGCGGGAAAATCTCCTCTTCCATACCGACCATAAATACCACTGGAAATTCAAGCCCTTTGGCGCAGTGGATCGTCATCAGCGTCAGCCATTCCACTTCCGTCTCGACATCGTCCGCATCTGAGCGGAGCGCAATACTTTCTAAAAATGCGTCCAGCAAACCTTCGCGCGAAACTTCTTTGTCCGGCTTTGGCAACTGATCAAGATTGGGCTCCCAGGTTTCTTCAAATTCCCGAACTGCTGAGAAGAACTCCTGGATATTTTCGAGGCGCTGCTTAGACTCGATCGTCCGCTCTTCTTCGAGCTCTTTCAGGTAGCCCGTTTCATCCAACACGCGCTGCAAAACTTCGCTGATTAAGAGCTCATGCTTCTTCCCTCGCATTTCACTGATAAGGCCGCAAAACTTTTTAATCTGGAGACCGGTTTTGTTGCCGATTGCTTCAATTTCGCGAATTCGTTCCAGAGTTTGAAATAATGAAATATTCTGGATGATTTGAAAATTCTCAATTTCTGCAAGCGCCTTTTTCCCAATTCCGCGGCTCGGGACATTCATGATGCGCTTAAGGCCCACCGCATCGTCCGGAAACGCGATCACGCGCAAATACGCGATTAAATCTTTTATTTCGCGGCGGTCATAAAACCGGATACCGCCGATGATTTTGTACATCAACTTCTGTCTTCTCAAAGCGTCTTCAATCACGCGCGACTGAGCATGAACCCGGTAGAAAATGACCATATCGGAAAGCCGCTTGCCCTGCCTTTGGTGATCGCGGATTTGGTCTACGATATGACGTGCCTCATCCAACTCATCCGTCGCCTCATAAAGCGAAATCTTTTCGCCTTCATCATTCTCGGTCCACAAATTTTTGGGCTTTCGGCTGGCGTTTTTTTGAATCAAGTTATTGGCCGCGTCCAAAATGTTTTGAGTAGACCTGTAGTTCTGCTCGAGTTTCAATATCGAGCACTTCGGATAATCTTCTTCAAAATGGAGAATGTTCTCAATGTTGGCGCCGCGCCAGGCGTAAATCGATTGGTCCGGATCGCCTACTACTGTGATTTGCTTGTATTTATCCGCCAACTGATTCACAAATGAATATTGCGCGTGATTCGTATCTTGATACTCGTCGATTAAAATATAACGAAACCGGTCCTGCCAGCTCGCAAGAACGCCCGGATGGGCGTTGAAAAGCTGAACGGTTTTCATAATCAAATCGCCAAAGTCGCAGCCATTGAGGCCCGAAAGCTTTTCTTGATAAAGCGAATAAATCTTAGCGACCGTTTCTTCAAAATAATCCTGCGCACCTTCCGCAACTTCTTCCGGCGTTCTGAGCTGGTCTTTGGCGCGCTGAATCATTTCGCGTGCACCTTTGGGATTGATATGCTTGTCGCTGATTCCCAAATCTTTCATGCACTCCTTAATCAAAATAATCTGATCCGTATCATCATAAATTGCGAAACTTTTTTTGAGTCCGATTTTCTCGCCGTCCATTCGAAGAATTTGCAAACACGTTGAATGAAACGTGGAAATCCAGACCTGATGATGAACCATTTGGCCGACACGCTTGCGCATTTCTTCGGCGGCCTTGTTGGTAAATGTAATGCCGAGAATATGAAATGAAGGGATGTTGTTAGCGATGAAATATGCGATTCGGCGGGTTAAAATCCGTGTCTTGCCGCTTCCGGCGCCCGCTACAATCAAAAGCGGCTGTGAAGGGTCTGCCGCGACCGCGTCGCGCTGCACATCGTTTAGGTCTTTTAGAAGCTCATCGGCTGATATCATGAATCATCGCTAAAGCTTAACTTCGCTTGAAATGCGGTTTCAAACTCAAATCCGTCCCGGAAGTCCTCAATAGAGTCATCGTCATTTTTGCGCATTAAATCAACTTCGATTAAAGCAAAAACCATATTGCCGAAATCGATGGTTTTATAAATACCCCAATGATTCAGCACCGTTTTCGCGAGAGGGCCGAACTGATCCAGCGCAAACAAGCGGATTCCTTCTAATAATTCCTGCCCCGAGACATGCCGAGGCTTCGAGAGTTTTGACACAGTGAAATTGAGCGCGGTTAAGAGAAAACTGTAGCCTTCGATTTTGTATTCGGGATACAAATCGCTTAATTTTTTAAGCTTCTGGATAATTTCGTTATTTTCGATCATATCAAGCTTGTTAGTCAGCTGCGGCGGCGAAAGTCTTTTGCTCATGATCCTTTTGAAAACCGGTTTTCCCTTTCCAATTCCATTCTGATGTTTGATATTTGAAACGTTTTAACTTTTCAGACAGCGCGATTTCAGAATCCGTGATTTCTGAAGCTTCACTCATCCATCCGAATTTTATCTCAAATTCCCGGATTAATTGCGTTTTGAAATCCTGAACAGCGATTCCGTGCAACTGAAGCGATTCTTGATGCAGCACGTAGTGATTTGACCGGCGCTCGGCACCGCCCGCAATTTTATCGCCATTCAGCAAAACATCGTTCTTCACCGGATGATCAAAGCAAATCAACTCATCGGGCGTTTTTTGCTTTTCATTTTCTGAAAAATACTCTGGATTGATTGAAAATGCTGTGAGGGCCGAAACAACGGCTTCGTGGATGAGCCGGTAAGTTTCCGGAGCGCAATGAAAATCCGGATGAATCGATTCCGGAAGGACCATCGAAAAAATGATGTCGTTCGTATGCCAAACCACGCCGCCGCCCGTCGGGCGCCTCACCCATGGCAGATTTTGGTTTTCGATGGATTCTAAAAGCGGCAGGCGTCTTTGCGAGAATCCGATTGTGCAGCATGGATTTGAAAACTGATAGAAACGAATGATCGGTTGGGCTGACTCGGAATCTTGGGCAATCAAAAAAAGCGCCTCGTCGATTGCCATTTGAGAGAAACAATCAAGGCTTGGGCTTGAAATTACGCGTAGAGTCATCATTGAAAGATTCTTACGCCGCTTTAGGCGTATTGGCTGCTTGCTCGCCTTGAAAATCGCGCCAACTTAAAATCGGCTTTCTCGCCGCCTGCACTTCATCCGGGCGTTTGACGGGCATCGTGTGCGGCGCGGTCAACACAATCTGCGGATCCTGCTCGATTTCTTTGACAATCGCTTTCAACGCTTCCACCAGCTTATCAAGCGCCTCTTTTGATTCAGTTTCCGTCGGTTCAATCATCAGCGCATCTTCCACCACAAGCGGAAAATGAACGGTCGGCGCATGAATGCCGTAATCGAGCAGTCTTTTGCCAACGTCGCTGGCATGGAGGTTCTTTGATTTGTAATTCCGGACCGTTGCAACAAACTCATGCATGCAGAATTCCGGAAAAGGAATTTGTAAAACCCCTTCGAGTTTCTTGCGTAAATAATTGGCATTTAAAATCGCATCTTTGCTCACCTGCTTCAAACCTTCTAATCCGAGCGTCCGGATATAGACATAGGCACGCAGCAGCATGCCGACATTTCCATAGAAAGATTTCAGCTTGCCGATCGATTTTGGACGGTTGTAATCCCAAAAAAAGCCTTCACTGCCTTTCGATAAAACCGGGCTCGGTAAAAATTCGGCGAGCTTCTTTTTAACACCGACCGGGCCTGCGCCGGGGCCGCCGCCGCCATGCGGTGTTGAGAATGTTTTATGTAAATTGATATGAACAATATCAAAACCCATGTCGCCGGGCCGGGCGATGCCGAGCAAAGGATTGAGATTAGCACCGTCATAATAAAGAAGCGCACCGTGTTTGTGGACAATCTCACCGATTTCCAGGATTTCATCCTCAAAAAGGCCGAGCGTGTTAGGGTTTGTGAGCATCAAACACGCTGTTTCCTCATTCACAAGCTCTTTTAAGGCTTTTAAATCGGTTCTGCCGCGCGAATTAGACGGCGTTTGAACCACTGTGAAACCCGCCAGCGCTGCGGTCGCGGGATTCGTGCCATGGCTGGAATCCGGCACAATGACTTTTGTTTTTTTATGATTGCCGAGTGATTGATGATACGCGCGCACAAGCATCAGGCCGCACATTTCACCTTGCGCGCCGGCGGCGGGCTGCAAAGTAAACGCGTCCATTCCCACAACTTCACAGAGATATTTTGAAAGCTCGTGAAAAATCTGCAAGAATCCTTGGACTTCGTGCTCCGGCTGATACGGATGCACGGCCGCGAAACCGTCCCAACGGGCAACTTTTTCGTTAATTTTGGGGTTATATTTCATCGTGCAGCTACCGAGCGGATAAAAATGCGTGTCGATACTGAAATTCTTCTTCGATAAATTCACGTAGTGGCGCACGATTTCAGGCTCGCTGACTTCGGGCATCTTCGCAGCTTGAGCACGTTGATATTTTGCCGGCACTTCTTTGGTAAGATCGATGGAAGTGAATTTGCGGGCCGGAAGCGATGCGCCGAGCTTTCCGGATTTGCTTTTTTCGAAAATCAAACGGTCATCCGTTGATTGAAGCCCAATCGAAGCATTGGTTTTCATCATGACGCAACCTGCCCGAGCACTTTCACAAACCGGTCCAGCTCTTCTTTGGTTTTAGTTTCTGTCGCACAAATAACCATCGTGTTTTCGAGTTCATCGTATTTCTTAGAAGCATTGTAGCCGCCGATAATGCCTTGATTTAAAAGCTCGCGATTAATATCCGAAACGGGCTTGGGGCAAATCACGCTGAACTCATTGAAAATGGGGCCGGCGGTCAGAATTTTAAACCCCCTTAATTTCGCGATTTCCCGGCGTAAATACACCGCATTTTCAATATTGAGCTCCGCGACCTGTCGGATACCGGCTTTGCCCATTGCAGCCATATAAACGCAAGCCGCAAGCGCGCAAAGCGCTTGGTTGGTACAAATATTGGAAGCGGCTTTTTCACGGCGGATGTGTTGCTCGCGGGCCTGAAGGGTGAGGCAAAATGCGCGTTTTCCATCCGAATCTTTTGTAAGACCCACAAGACGACCCGGAATTTGACGGACCAACTCGCGCTTTGTAGCAAAAAACCCGAGCCAGGGACCTCCGTAACTCATCGGAATCCCAAGCGGCTGCCCTTCACCGCAGCTGATGTCAGCGCCGAGTTCCGCCGGTGTTTTATAAAAACCGTGCGACAACGGATTCGAAACCAAAATAAAAAGTGACCCGTTTTGATGAATTTGATCCGAAAGCCCTTCCAAATCTTCGACCAATCCCAGAAAGTTCGGGCTTGCGATAATCACGGACGCAACTTCATTCGTTAGTTTCTTCTTCAAGAATTCCTTATCGAGATTACCGTCCGCCAGAAACGGAATTTCCTCGATTTGATGTCCCGGTCTTTCGACATAGGTTTGCACGACTCTCCGATAATCCGGATGAACCGATCGCGCGATTAAAATTTTGGCGCGCTGTGTTTTAGTTAAACTGAGGAGCGCGGCTTCCGCAAGCGCTGTGGCGCCGTCATAATGCGAGCCATTGGACACATCCATGCCGGTCAGCTCGCAAATTAAACTCTGGTATTCAAAGATCGCCTGCAAAGTCCCCTGCGATGCCTCTGCCTGATACGGCGTGTAAGCCGTGTAGAATTCGTTTCTGGAAATGATCTCGTTAACAATCGAAGGTGAAAAATGATCATAGGCACCCGCACCTAAGAATGATGAACGATTTTTGCAGTGCAGGTTCTTCGCCGCCAAATCACCGAGCAAACGGTTAATTTCGATTTCACTCAAATGCGGCGGAATATCCAGCGCGGGATTTTTAAGTTTGGCAGGGATCGGCGTTAAAATCTGGCCAAAATTCTCGACACCGATCGTGTCGAGCATTTCCTGGCGTTCTTCATTCGTGAGCGGAAAATAATGCATAAATTAGTGCGCAGCTTCCTTTAAAAAACTCTCATATTGTTCGGCAGATAAAAGCGAACTTAATTCACCCGCGTTATCCGGCGTGATTTCAAAAAACCAGCCGTTACCATAACAGTCGCGATTAACAATCGACGGGTCCGATTCCAGCGTTGTGTTAATCGATTTCACCGTGCCCGACACCGGGGCATAAATATCGAACGCGGCTTTCACGGATTCTACCACAGAAATCGCCTTCCCCTGCGCCACTTTTTGGCCGACTTTCGGAAGCTCAACAAACACAATGTCCGAGATTTCATGCTGCGCGTAATCGCTGATGCCGACCGTCACCGAATCCGCGTTTTTCTTAGCCCATTCGTGTGTTTTGGTATAGTGCAGTTCTTTCGGGAAATTCATACAATCTCCTTCGTGGTATTTTTTTTGTAAAAAGGCGTTTTCACAATTCTGGCTTTCGCCTGTTGGTCTCGGATCTGAATTTGAATTTCATTGCCGACCGCAGATTCCGGCGTATCGACATAGGCTAGACCGATATTTTTCTTCAAAGTCGGTGCAAACGTTCCGCTCGTTACTTTTCCGATTATTTTTCCGTTTTTAAAAACAGAATAGTCATGGCGCGCAAGTCCGCGGTCAATCATTTCAAATCCGACAAGCTTCTTCGCGATTCCCTGCGTTTTTAATTTGACGAGCGGATCTTTTCCGACAAAATCTTTCTCGAGATCCAAAGTCCATTCAAGCCCGGCTTCGAGCGGCGAGGTGTCATCATTCATGTCTTGCCCGTACAGCAGCATGCAGGACTCAAGCCTCAAAGTATCGCGCGCGCCAAATCCAATGGGTTTGATTCCGAACGATTTTCCAATTTCAAGAAATGTATTATACGCGGGTTTTAAATTTTTTTGGGCCAGAAAAATTTCAAAGCCGATTTCTCCCGTGTAACCGGTCCGGGAAATATAACTTCCCTTCCAGGGAATGTCCGATTTTTGGATGTGGTAATACGGAAGCTTGAGAATATCGTCTGAAAAAACTTGCGACACGACTTTTGCGCTTTCGGGGCCCTGAACCGCTAACAAACCGAACGCATCGCTTTCGTTAACAATTTCAGCTTTCAACGGATTGTGCGCCAGAAACCAATTGTAATCCTTTTCCACGTTGGCGGCGTTGACAACCACGAGATAAGAATCCGCGTCAATCTGCGAAACAATCAAATCATCCACAATGCCGCCTCGCTCATTCAGCATCGGGCTGTAAACGGCTTTGCCGGGCACCAGCTTTTCAATTTTCCCCGGAAGCAAAGAATTGAGCGCTTTGCGCGCATTCGAACCTCTAAACCAAACTTCGCCCATGTGAGAAATATCAAAAATCCCGCATTTTTCACGGACGGCTGCATGCTCTTCGAGAATGCTTGAATAGTAAAGCGGCACTTCCCATTCGCCGAAAGCGCCCATTTTACCGCCCAGCTGAACGTGCGTGTTGTGCAGCGGAAGTTTGCGTATGTCTTGAGTCATAATAGTAGCAGTCATGATAAGCGGTTAATAAGGTGTGAATTATAGCAGTCGGTCAGCTAAATATAAAGAGGAAAACAAACTTCAGAAGTATTCGGAAACCCAGCGTTTGGCCGTGTTGAGGATTTTATAAACCGCGTTTCCGGATTGGTTGAGAACCGTGATGGGATCCATGATAAAACTAGAATAGTCCGAAGCGCCGATGGCGCCCGCGAAAGCGGGATCATTAATGACTTTTTGATCTCCAAAAATATTCTTCGCAACACCGAGCCGCACGCTCGAGCCAAGCTCCTGCTGAACAAACTCTAAAAGACCGTCCAGCTTCGCGCCGCCGCCTGTCATGACAACTTGCGTAATTGGTGCGTGCTTTTTAATCATGTGACGCGCCGGGTCCAGCAGTTTGTGCGTAAAAATTGAAAGAGAACTTTCAATTTCGGTTTGCAATTCCGATTTTGAAACATGTGAGCTTTTATGCCCTTCCTTGTCGCAAATCGGGATAAGCTCGTCGGCAAATTCAGGCTTCTTTGACAAAGAAGCATAGGTTTCTTTAACGCGGCGCGCTTCATCCAGTTTGAGATTGTATTTTCGCGCAAGAGCATCCGTAATCACCTCAGATCCATCCTGAAATGATTTTGATTCCTGCAAAATGCCGTTTTGAAACGCAACCACATGTGTTGCGTGACCGCCCACATCAATCAAGATTACACCCTCCTGCTTTTCTTCCTGTGTGAGGACGGCGTGAGCGGATGTCAGAGAGGTCGGTACGATATCCCGCGCGTCTACATCGGCGCGCTCGGTTGCTTTTAATAAATTTTGATAAATACTATATTCGGTCGTAAAAAGCCGTAACGTAACGCCAAGCCGCGTCGCTTCGAGGCCGATCGGATTTGAAATACCAGCCATATTGTCTACCAAAAATTCCTGCGGAATAGCCTGGATAATCATTTCGTTCAGCGGGATTGTGGCTACACTGCGGGTTTGGGCAATCACATCGCGGACATCCTTCATGCTGAGCTCATGCGAATTGCCGTAAAAATAAAGCGAACTCGAATAGGTATAGTTTTTAAGATGGCCGTTTGACACGACGACCCGGCATGGAATCAGCGACTCGTTAGAACCGCTCGTAATCACTTTAAGCCCCTGGTGAATGCTTTCGGCAGCCTTGGACAGGTCTGTCACGACTCCTTTGTCAAAACCGTCCGAACTGCAGGTTACGGTTTTTAAAATTTCGCGCTGGCCGGTCGGTTTAAAGAGTATTTTCAGGAACGATATTTTGACGGTACCGATGTGCAGAATGTAGCGGATAAGCGGCTTTTGGTTCATGCTAAACGGTGCGTTGTTTTATTTGTACTTCAAAATAATGTCAAGGTGGCGCAAATCAATATAAGCAATCAAGTCCCGTTCCGGTGACGCCAACAAGTTCCCGAGCGCTATCATTTTTTGGTTTGTCATATCGCTCGTATCACGCAGTACAAGCTCAAGACCGCCTACAAACGACACCGTAAAATTTCCGGTTTTATCAACTGATACGCGGTCAACCTTTTCCCGCTTTGTTGCGTCATGCTTTTTCAAAGAGTCCAAAATCGACTGGAGCTTGTGCCAAGAAGGATCGGAATAACGGTCAAGAGGCGAAAGGCGTTTCGCGGCATAGTCAAAATTCGAGAATTCAATGAGCGATAAATCCCGGGAATCTGCCGACGACATCACGACCGCATCTTCGCCGAGCGTGTAGAACGGGCCGCGGGGCGACGTCCGAAACTGCATGGCCACTTTTCGAGGCGTCAGCGTAATTTCCAGTTCATTTGGAAGTTTTCGGACCACATCCGCCTGCTTAACTTTGGGATTTGTTTCAATCATTGCCCTGAGCGTCCGGAGGTCGGCTTTGAGTAAATTAACACCGGTTGAACGCCGCTCGAGCGCCTGATATTCCTGATCAGTCAATATGCCGCGCGGAAAAATTTTAAGACTGGCGATTTGAAAATGAGAATCCGCACTTAACAAATCTTTGACACCGAAAAATGAGAAGTAAAAAATTGCGGCAATAATTAGGATTGGGATGCTTTTCCATAGCAAGAAAAACAAAAGAAATATTTTTTCAAAAAGACGGACGAAAATATTTTTTGATTTTCCGCGGTTTGAACGCTTACGCATAAACCTTCCCCGCAACTCGCTGATACGCAAGCTCTACTAATTTCACGCACAACTTATCAAAACTAATTCCGACTGCTTGGGCCGCTTTTGGCAAAAGACTTGTTTCAGTAAAACCCGGAATTGAATTGGCCTCTAAAATATACGGATTTCCGGCCAGATCAACAATCATGTCAACTCTTGAAAAATCGCGAAGCCCCAAAGCTAAGTGCGTTTTTAACGCAAGCGCTTGAAGCTTGACGGCAAAATTCTCATCAATCGGTGCCGGGACGAGATAATCCGTCTGCCCTTTCGTATATTTGGCTGTGTAATCATAAAAACGGCGCTTCGGCCTCACTTCCAATACGGGCAACGCCTGGTCTCCTAAAATACCGACCGTAAACTCCCTTCCCTGGATTGCAGTTTCAACAATGATGGATTCGTACTGTTTAAGGCTCTTTTCGATCGTCGGCTCTAGTTCAATTTCAGATTCGATTAATTCAACGCCGATGCTGGAACCATCGGCAATCGGCTTGATAAAAATCGGGATTTTCAGCTCTTCAATTTTCTTTTTCCAATTTTTTCCGGTGATGAGGGCCCAGGCCGGGGTCGGAATGGATTCTTTCTCGAATATTCTTTTGGAGCGGAGTTTATCAAAAGCATCCAAACTTGCATCAGGGCTGGAACCGACATAAGGGATTCCGAGGCCCTCTAAAACTTTTTGCGCCTCGCCGTCTTCTCCGCCGGTACCGTGAAGCGCCACAAATACTGCGTCAGGTTTTTTATTTTTGAGTTTTTCACGCCAGCCGTTTTTAGCATCAAGCTGCGAGACTTCGAACCCGGAGCGGACAAGCGCTTCGGCCACTGCAGATCCAGAACGGATTGAAATTTCACGTTCGTGCGAGTTACCTCCCAAAAGTACGCAGATTTGATTAAACGATTTCACGAATTCCCTGTCAATGTTGTGGAGTTTGCATTAAACGGCGCACGCAGACGACAAGCCGGGCACCATCAGTTTTACTTCGGGCTCTAACTCAATACCAAACTGCTCAAGAACCCGAGATTTTGCCAAATCAATAAGCTGCAAAACGTCGGCTGACTTTGCATTTCCGACGTTTAAAATAAAATTGCCGTGTTTTTCCGAAATCATGGCGCCGCCGATCCGCGTTCCGCGAAGCCCTGCGCGGTCGATCAGCTTCCCGGCTGATTCCGTGGGTTTTTTCGGATTCTTAAAAACGGATCCGGCGCTCGGATAGCGCAGATCCTGCACGGAATTCCGATAAGCAAAGTTGGCTTTTACTTCATCTCGCACCGCCTCGCGTGTGGATGGCTTTAATTGGAACGTGGCATCTAAAACAATTTCCCGCTCGAGACTGCTTTTGCGGTATTGAAAATCAATTTCACTGCGTTGAATCACACGCAATTTGCTTGTTGCCGCATCCAAAACCGTGACCGAATTTAGAACGTCTTTGATTTCCTGATAATGAACCCCGGCGCGGCCGAAACCGGCATTCATGGCGCAAGCACCGCCGACAGTGCCGGGAATGTGGCAAATGAATTCAAGCCCGCTCACTCCCTGCTCCTGGCATAATGCGGACAATCGAAAAAGGCTCATACCGGCGGAAACTTTTACTAGGCCTTTGGGATTGAATTGAATGCGTTCGAGTTCAAATTTCCGAAGCGAAATAACAAGCCCTGGGAATCCTTCGTCGGAAAATAAAATATTGGAACCGCGGCCGATTACAAGAAGCGGGAGATTTTCCTGTTTTTGAAATTCCAGAAGCGGTAATAGTGCTTCGCGCGTATCCGGCTCTGCAAAATAGGCAGCCGGGCCGCCGATTTGCAAAGTTGAAAACCGGCAAAGCGGAACGTTATTCTGGATCGGAACCACGAAGCCGTTCGGCAAATTCACAGGCCACCTCTCCGATATCTCCGGCTCCGAGAAAGGCAACCACGCCTTCGCCTGCGGAGTCCTGGAGCAAATGATCGATTAATTGATCGCGGGCTACCATGCGAACATTCGGATGCCCGGCACTTTTTACCATTTCATACAAGTCGCTCACATCAATTCCTTTTGCATTCTCTTCATTTGCACTGTAAATATCCGTTAAAATGAGGCAATCTGCATGATGAAATGCTTTAGAAAACGACTCTCCGAGATACTGCATGCGCGAATACCGGTGCGGCTGAAACACCACCGTCGTCGGTTTGCCCAATGTCCGAATTGCTTTCAATGACGCAATCACTTCCGTGGGATGATGCGCGTAATCATCAATAACGGTCCAGCCGCGATGCTCAAGCTTCACCTCGAGCCGACGTCCGGCACCGCGAAATTTGGGGAGCGCTGCTTCGAAACTTCTGAACGGAATTCCAAAGGTTCTGAGCGTCGCGATTGCGCCAAGCGCATTCAGCACGTTGTGCATGCCCGGCACGGTTAGCGAAACCGTTGAAATAAATTCACCTTTTTCGTAAAGCCGGAAGCGCGACTGAAAGCCCTCCAACACAACTTCTTCTGCTCCAAAACCGTAATTGCGCGACAATCCGTAATCCGTTTTGCGGGTTGTAATGCGCGTAATCTCCTTTAGGTTTGAATCGTGCGCCGAAAAGATCACATGTCCCGAGTGCTGAATGTTTTCGACAAACTGGGAAAATGCGAGCTGCAGATTCGCAAAATCCTGATAGACATCCATGTGGTCTTCTTCGAGATTGGTCAAAACCGCAAAATCAGGCTTAAAATTCAAATGGCTTTTATCGCTCTCGTCCACTTCTGCGACAAAAAGATTGGGATCGCCAAGCAGCGTGTTGGATCCGAAATTTAAAATATTACCACCCACCAAACAAGTCGGGCGTAAACCTGCAGCTTGAAGCAAAAAGCTAATGAGGGCCGATGTGGTTGTTTTACCGTGCGTGCCTGTAACGCCGATTGAAATACCCCGGTTCATGATATTCGACAAAACTTCTGCGCGATGAAAAGACGGAATACCGCTAATCAGCGCCTGGCGCCTTTCGGGATTGTCAACACGGATGGCGGAAGAATAAATAATGAAATCGCAATTGGAAACGTTGTGGCTATCATGCCCGTTGAAAATCTGAATGCCGCCGGAAGTGAGCTCGGAAGCGACGCGGCCTGCTTTCATATCGGATCCGCTGACGGCAAGGCCCATATGCTTCAAAACCTTGGCAAGCGCACTCATGCCGACGCCGCCCACACCGATTAAATGAGCCCGTTTTCCGGGCTGTAAAAGACTTTGAATGTCCTTAACCGCCTGCTGTAACTGTGTCATAGGACGCCCTCATGGTTGACTGCTCTTAAATCAATTGATCAACCAACTGAATAAAATTTTGATTCGGATTTTGCATCACGCGCGGCGACTTGTCCTTTTGATCAAAACGCTTCAACATTTCAAAAATTGCACTGTGAAGCCGCGTCGCTGTTAATTCCGTTTGTTCGATAATCATAGCCATCCGTTTTTCTTCCAAATATTGCGCATTTTTGAATTGATGCGAATGTGCAAACGGATACGGAATCAAAACCGACGGCAAATTAAATTCGATCAACTCAAAGACCGTTCCTGCGCCGGCACGCGCAATCACAAGATCCGCCTGCTCGTACCAGCGATGCATTTCATCCGAAAACGCGAACACTTGATGTTTCACGCCGTTCGCTTGATAGCGCTTCAAAACCTCGGAATGCTGCGCCTCGCCGGTGATATGTATTACGGCTAATTTTTGTTTTTCCTCAACAGATAATTTATCGAAGAGCTCTAAAACAGCCTCATTGATGGCTGAGGCACCCTGTGAACCTCCCAAAACGAGAATATTCGCCGGCCGGCTGTTTGCTGCCTCGCTCTGTTTTCTATGAGCCGCTTCCAAAATTTCTTTTCTAAGCGGATATCCGACTTTTTTGATTTTGCCTTTCAACACGATCCCGCTCGTATCAGAAAACGATACCGCCACATACGTTGCTAAAAAAGACGCCAAACGATTTGCCCAGCCCGCAATCCGGTTTTGTTCATGCAAGACTACGGGAATTCCAAGAACCCAAGCACATAAAACACCTGGAAATGAGCCGTAACTCCCGAAACTTACAATTACCGCCGGTTTTCTGCGGGAAAAAAATTGAAAAGTAGCTCTCAAAGAACGCAGATAGTGTATCAAAAAAGACATGAGCTTTAAACTAAAAGCGCGCGGAAAAGGCTCGACTGGAATCGGGTGAAAGGAAATTTTAGGATTCACGCGTGCCAGATCAAATCGTTTATTCTCGCGCGGAAGCAGAAAATGAACTTCAAAATCAGGATGTGCGGCTGCAAAACTTTCCGCAAAACTCAAAGCCGGGAAAAAATGCCCTCCCGTCATTCCGGTTGTAATCACTATCGAATGTTTTGGCGCCTCTCTCATAGCGTTAACGATAAGCGGGAGATCTATAAACAATATGACGGTCAATCGCCAGCAGAAGACCGACTGCGATCATATTAAAAATAAGTGAAGTACCGCCGTAACTGACGAACGGAAGCGGAAGCCCTTTGGTCGGCACAAGCCCGGTTGTCACCAGAATATTGATCAAAGCCTGCAGTGTAATAATCAGCACCAGTGAATAAGCAAAGAGGCGGTAAAACGGGTCGTGTGTTTTGTTGGCAATCCGGACGCCCATCACAAAAAAACAACCGTAGAGCGAAACCACAAACAACGCGCCGATAAGACCAAGCTCTTCGGCAATAATTGAAAAGATAAAATCGGTGTAGCTTTGCGGCAAATAAAATAATTTTTGGGTGCTTTGGCCGAGCCCTACACCCTTCACGCCCCCGGATGAAAACGCAAGAAACGATTGAATAATTTGAAATCCCGTGCCGCGCGGGTCCTTCCAGGGATCCAAGAAAGCCGCGATGCGGTTCATCCGGTACGGCGCCTTGATGATCAAAATAACGATGGCAAAAACGACCGGAACCACTGCCATGGCAATATATCTCAGCCGGATGCCGGCCAAAATGAACAAAATGCCTGCGATCATTAAAACAAAAATAGTTGAACCAAGATCAGGCTGCGCGATTAAAAGTGAGAGCATAAAAAGCAGTATTGCGATAGGCGGAACTAAAACCATATGGTCCCCCGTTACCATCAATTTCATTTTTCGGGTGAGGTAGTCCGATAGATACAAACAAACCGCCAGTTTCGCATATTCAACAGGTTGGAATGTAAAAAACGAGAAACCGATCCAGCGCCGCGCACCGCCCGCCGAATGGCCGAGCCCGGGAATAAAAACGAGGAGCAGTATGAAAAAAGCGAAAATCATGAGCCCCTTTGCGTGACTTCTTAAAAATTCGGGGTTTGCATAGTAACTAACACCGAACGCCAGAAGGCCCAAAATTAAATAAAAAAGCTGACGGCGCAGGAAATAAGTGGAACTTCCGAACAATTGGTCCGCAAACACCGCGCTAGCGCTGTAGATCATGATCACGCCGACGGCAATTAAAAGAAGCATCACAATAAAAATGCTTCTGGATTCTTGTGACATGAGGATCTCAAATAATCATGAAGATTAATGTTGGCCGGTTTTATTTCTGAAAGCTTTGAACAATGGCTTTAAACTTCCGGCCCCGGTCTTCGTAATTTTCGAACATATCAAAACTTGCACACGCCGGCGAAAATAAAATGGCGTCACTTGCGCAAGCCGCCGCACGCGCCTGCCGGACCGCTTGTTCCAAATTGGGCGCCGTCATGGTTTTAACAATTCTTCCAAAGGCTTTCTCCAAAACCGGCGCGGCCTCTCCGATTAAAACCAAAAAACGAACTTTTGATTTTATTTTATCGCGTAAGACCGAAAAATCACCGCCTTTATGCTTACCGCCCATGATTAATACGGCTTTGTCTTTCATCCGGTCAAGCGCCCAACCGAGCGATGCGATTGTCGTTGATTTCGAATCATTAAAGTACCGAAAACCATCCCGGGACGGCACTTTTTCGAGCCTATGCTCAATGCCGGGAAATTCATCGATGATTTTTCGCGTTTTGTGATCATCCAGCCGGTACAAATTCGCCACTGCAAGGCACGCCGCAAAATTCGGGTTTTCGTGCTCGCCGCCGTTGAAATAAACTTTTTGCGATTGAATCAAATCCGCGCGGTGCATGCTTTCAATATCGTCGGCATTTAAAAACGCATAATCGTGCGGCCTTTGATTTTTAAACAAGTTCCATTTGGCTGCCGCGTATTCTGCAAAATTGGCGTGCCAGTCTAGGTGATTAACGGTGAGATTAAGCACGATACCGATATAGGGACGAAATTGATCAATGTTTTGGAGTTGAAACGAACTAACCTCAGTGACAGCAATGGATTGATCCGTTAAATTTTCGATTTCACCGATCAGCGGGTTGCCAATGTTGCCGCAGGAAATCGCATGAAACTGATTGGCGCATAAAATTCGCGCAATTAATGATGTGACGGTCGTTTTTCCGTTCGTCCCGGTCACGGCAATAATGGGTGCCGGGCAAAATTGATATGCCAGTTCGATTTCGCTCCAAATCGGGATTTTCTTTTTCCGAAGCGATTCATAGACCGGCGCAGACGGCGGGATCCCGGGAGAAATAATGACACGATCGGCCCGCGCGATCGATCGGATGGAATGTTTTCCGATTTCAACGCGGACACCAAGCTGTTCGAGCTCTTCTTTGCGCTTGAGTAATTCCGGCGAGAATTTGGATTCGCTGGCAAACACTTGAACGCCGCGCTTGGCAAGAAACTTCGCGCTTTCAAATCCGCTTTTTCCAAGCCCAAGGACAGAAACAGACTCGCCGACCAACTTCACAGCGGTGTTGGCCGTTTCAGAACCGGTTTTCGCTTCTTGAGTTGAGCTCATCTCAATTTCAGCATGCTGAGTCCGAGAAGCGCCAAAATAAACGCGACAATCCACAGCCGGATCGTCACTTTGGATTCGGGCCAGCCTTTCAGTTGTAGGTGATGATGAAAGGGCGACATTAAAAATATCCGCTTTTTAAAATTTTTATAGCAAAACACCTGCAAAATAACAGAAAGCGCTTCCCACACAAAAACGCCGCCGACGACGATTAAAATAGCTTCCTTTTTGACTAAAATGGCAATCGTGCCCAACGCGCCGCCAAGTGCAAGAGAGCCTGTGTCGCCCATCATGATACTCGCAGGATAGGAATTATACCAAAGAAAACCAAGGGCCGCGCCGACAAGGGCCGCGCAAAATATGGACAGTTCCGCTGCTTGGGCAATATAGCGGACTTCTAAATAAGTGGCATAGTCGATACGGCCCACGATATAGCAAATAAGCCCAAAAACACCAGCTGCGATGGTGAAGCAGCCGATCGCAAGCCCGTCAAGCCCATCGGTTAAATTAAGGGCGTTGGATGTACCGACCAGCACGAGCACCACAAACGGAATATAAAGCCAGCCCAGCATCACGGTGGCAGTCTTGAAAAACGGAATAAATAATTTAGTATCCACTGCAGGATCCCAAAAAAGATAAACTGCGAGCAGTAAACCAGCGCCCAATTGTCCCGCCAATTTGACGCGCGCGCTTAGGCCTCTTGAGCTTTTAGATTTCAATTTAATGTAATCATCCAAAAAACCGACAGCGGCAAACAAAATCAAGACAATCAGCGATAAATTAAAAAACGCGTTTCCGAAATTGCCCCACAAAAGGCACGAAAGAAGAATGCTGCCGACGATCAGAACGCCGCCCATTGTCGGCACTTTGCCTTTATGCTCATAGAATTTATGAATCGATTGCGCATGTTCGCGCTTTGTGGAATTGACCACGCACAAACGGCTCAGCCAATCAATAACGGCCGGTGCCATAAAAATGCAGAACAAAAAGGCGGTCACGCTCGCCCCGACCGAGCGGAATGTGATGTATTTAAAAACGTTAAACAAAATTGAATGATCACTCAGCGGATAAAGAAAATAATAAAACACGTTTCCCCTTTCCTTACGGATGTGTTAACGATAAATCCGGAACATTTTTAAGTGCATTCAAAATTTCTTCAAACTTCATGCCGCGCGAAGCTTTCATAAACACACAGTCGCGGTCACGTAAAAATCCGGATAAATAATCGGCTGCATGTTGATTGTCGGAAAATGTCGCAATCTGAATCTGATGGTTGAGCTTCCGCGCTGCGGCTGCGGCGGGCTCTGCGTATTTTCCGATATAAATGAAAGCGTTCGCGCGGCTTTTGCCGGCTTGCTCTCCCAACTCCCCATGATATTTCGCTGCATCCGGACCAAGCTCGAGCATATCACCCGCCACAATGATCTTCCTGCCTTCGGATGGAAGCGCTTCAAATGCTTGCAAAGCAATCTGAAATGAAACCGGGTTGGAATTATAAAAATCTTTGACAAACACAACCTTGGGATTTTCCATACGTTCGATTTCAAACCGATTGGCTGCCGGCTGAAAGTCGTGCCAATCCCGGGCAAGATCATTCAAATCTAATTTCAATTCGGCCGCCGCCGCGATGCCGGCTGCAAAATTCAGCACGTTGAAAAGGCCCATGGCTTTCACGGAAAAGTCGAATTTTTCATTGATTGTAAAACGAATCCGCTCACCGTCTTGCCGCTCGTTTGAAACGCGGTAATCACAACCTTTCCCCCGGCCGAATGTTTTTAGTTTAGAAGAAATTTTTTTCGCTCTTTTCAAAAGCTCGGGGTCGTCACCATAAATAATCATGACACCTTTTTGAGATGCGATCCATCCGGCAAGCTCAAGCTTGGTTTTGTAAATATTGTCGAGAGAGCCGAATCCCTCCAAATGAACGGGCTGAACACAGGTCAAAACACCAACGGTTGGCCGGGCTGTTTCACAAAGTTCGCGAATATCGCCGGATTTATTGGCGCCAAGCTCGAAGACAGCGGCCTGCGTTGCTTGATTCATTTCGAAAATACTGAGCGGGAGGCCAATGTGATTATTGAAATTACCAATGTTGGAAAGTGTTTGGTAACGCAAGCCTAAAATGGCGCGAACACATTCCTTTGTCGTCGTTTTTCCGGCGCTTCCGGTGATACCTACGACGGGAATCTTGAATTTTTGGCGGTAAGCACACGCAGAATCTAAAAGCGCTCGATAAACATCCGGAACAACAATAAGCGTGTTGGAAGCGCCGAGCTGCGACAAGGCTTCGGATGACGCTCTGGCAAATTGGTCATCAACGACGGCGACAGCGGCACCCTTCCGGAAAGCGTCTTGTAAAAATTGATGGCCGTTAAAATTCTTTCCGCGCAACGCATAAAAAACCGAACCCGGCTTAATATTCCTTGTATCCGTAGAAATGCCCGACAGGACACTGGTTTGCAGACCAATGATTTTTCCGCGGCACGCGCCGGCGATTTCAGGAATGGACAGCATGTGATTTACCCGCCTTTTTTCTTAAACATTCTTGCGCAACCTCAACGTCATCAAACGGAAGCGTTTGATCGCCGACGATTTGATACTTTTCATGTCCTTTTCCGAGAATGAGCACCACATCTTTGGGGCCCGCCAATTCAATGGCGCGCTCAATCGCTTTTTTGCGGTCTAAAATAAATTCGGCTTGCCTGCCTTCCGCTATCCCCGGCCGAATGGCGTCCAGAATCGATTGCGGCTCTTCATTTCTTGGATTATCACTCGTCACGATTGCAATGTCAGATCCTTCACCGGCGATACGGCCCATCAAAGGGCGCTTGCCTTTATCGCGATTGCCGCCGCAGCCCAAGACGGTGATGATTTTTCCGCCTACAAGCGGCCGCGCCGATGACAGCACATTAAAAACAGCGTCCGGCGTGTGCGCGTAATCCACAAACACAAGCGCGCCGCCCTTCGCATCTGCACGCTCCATGCGCCCAGGCACGCCCGGAAACTTGGGAAGCAGCGGGATTAATTGCTCCAGAGCAAAATCAAGTTCTGAAAGAATGCTGAGCGCCGCTAAGACATTATAAATATTATGCCGGAGCGGTAAATTGGTTTTAACGCGGTGGGTTCCCCCCCGGTAAATGAGATCAAACTCGGAACCTTCGAGCGTTACTTTTTCATTTTGAGCACGGTAAGTAGCGCCCGCGTCAAAACCAAAACTAACGGCACGTTTGCCCAACTCCGACAACAGTCTCCGGCCGTACTCATCGTCTAAATTAACCGCCGAAAATTTCGGCGCCGGCTTAGATACAAAAAGTTTGCGTTTTGCCAAATAATAATTTTCAAGCGTGCGGTGATAATCCAGGTGGTCTTGCGTCAGGTTCGTAAAAACAGCAGCCGTGAAATCAAGCCCGGCAAGGCGGTTTTGATCAAGCCCGTGGCTTGAAATTTCAGCCACACAATATTTCATGCCGTCTTGGACCATGTCGGAAAGAAGCGGAATGAGCTGCCCGAGGCCCGGTGTTGTGTTTTTAGACTCGATGGATTTATTCGCCCACTCGTAGCGCACGGTTCCGATTAGGCCGCAAGCCGAAAGCTGGTTCAGCAAAAATCGGATCAAGTAAGTAATCGTTGTCTTGCCGTTGGTGCCTGTAACGCCGATTAATTGAATGGGCCGTGCCTCCAGGCCGTGCAATCTTGTCAGTAAACGGCTGAATGCAAAATGGCTGTCTTCGACTTGGAGAAAAGCGGTGTCTTGGAGATTGGTTGACGGATTCAGCTTGGTTTCCGCAATAATGGCCGCTGCGCCACGGCTTGCCGCATGCGGTATAAAATCATGGCCGTCCGCAAGCGGCCCTTTCAACGCAACGAAAATATCACCCTTCTGAACAATGCGCGAATCCGATACCACGCGATGAACCGGAACAAATAAAGATCCCCGGCCATTCCATTGATACCGGATATCCTGCAAAAACTCACCCAACAATTTCATAAATCATCACCCAGACCCGAAAAATTTACTCTTTAAAATAACCCAAGAGCAGTGCTTCATATTTCGGAAAAAAAGCTTCAATACTTGACTTGGGCAGAGCCTGGTTCTATTGGTAATAAAAAAAGAGCGACACCTTTAGGAAATTGCCGACGGGCTTCACCGCTTGTCTCGCAAGGCTTGCTTCGGTCCCAATAGCACGCCGGAAAGCTTCCAAACAAATTTCACCAAAAACAGGCACGCCTTTTAAATCTGCAATTTCATAAGCCACCACTCGCCCATCCGTCCCGATATAGAAATCAAGCCGCGCTTCGCTGGTTTTTAATTGGCTTTCTCGTGAAAGAATCATCGGATACCATTTTTCAAGAACTTGCCGCCGAAGCTTTGCCAAATAAGACCGCCACGATTCGCTATCAAGGCCTGCCGAAATCAGCTCGAAGCCTTTCAATTCGGCGCCTGTGGATTGGCCTTCTTTGATTTTTCTAATTTGTTCACGGATTAGTTCAATTTTTTGATCCATCCTGGCTTGCCGGTCTTGAAATTCGCGGTTGTCCCAACCTGAATTTTTTGGCGCCGCATCCGCTAATTTTTCCTTTTCCGGCGCAGGATTCTGCGGCTTCTCTTCGGTCTTGGGCAGCGCCGCTTTCTGTGCGGACGATTTTGGATGGGATGCCGACGAATTTAACTCAAGCAGGATGCTCTGTTCCGTCTGAATCGGAATCACCCACGAATACGCTACTGCCGCATGGCCGATGAGTAAAATACCGGCGTGCACACACAGCGAAATCAGCACAGAAGGTGCTGAGAAATTTTTTCCGGAATAGAGGTTCATGCCGATTGCCCGTTGATTTTGAATTGAATCACCGGCGAGTCAATTTCAAGCGAGTGGATGAAGGGCTCTGCGCGAGGCCGCAATTCCAGCTTGGCATCAAACCGGTTTACGACAAACGGCCCTTTCACTTTGAGATTTGAGTTCAATTTCTTCACCGAAACCTCCAGATCGCGCCCTTTCAACGAAACACCACCGCGCGAAATTGAAAACAGAAACGGATTATATTGGACTTCAAGCGTCCCGGACTGGATTCGAAAATCATCTTTCCAATCCGCATTTAATTGACGCACATAAAACTTTCCGATCGGGAAATAAGAAGGATACCAAAAACCGTGAATCGTAACACTGTGCTTCATTTTCATATATTGAAGAAACGTGTAGCCGCTCAGCCACGGGAAAGCCAAAAAAATACCTAGAATCAGAAGGATGGCGGCAGGCTTGAGGGCAACGCGTCGTGTCATATCTAATTATCAAGCGAAAATGAGCTTCAATTCATCAATCAAATCAAGAAGCCACATCGGTGCCGGCATGTCCAAATATTCAAGCGCGAGCACCCACAAAGTCGCAGCAATCAATAAAAACGAAATGATTAGAAGCGTGTTAAAAAAACCGTGAATACTTTGGTCACGCGGTTTTTCGATTTTCAAGCTGATTTTTGGCGTCGGACCGGCTGGATTAACGGCTGAAAGGTCATTCACTTCATTTTCCCTGGTTGTCTGACATTAATTAACAAAAGCTGTTTCTTGTTTTGAATTCGGTCCATGGCGCTCAGTTTTATCGCGCGCCTGCTCCCACCTTGTTATTTTCTTCATAAATTCGGGATTTTCAACCACTTTTACGAAGCTCGCAACCACGGCAGGGTCAAATTGCGTGCCTGAATTCTTTTTAATTTCGCTAATCGCCTCTGCATGAGTTCGGGCCGGGCGGTAAGGCCGCTCGGCAGTGATCGCAAAAAAAGCATCTGCCACCGCCATAATCCTGGCGCTGAGCGGAATTTCATCGCCTTTCAATCCCTGTGGATAGCCTTTGCCGTCGTAGCGCTCATGGTGGTGCAAAATAATCGGAATAACGGGCTTCAACGCACCCATTTTCTTCAAAACCGCGGCACCGGCATGCGGATGCTCTTTAATCGCGTCGAACTCGCGCTTCGTGAGCTGGGTTTTCTTTTTTAATATATGAGCCGGCGTACCCAGATGGCCAGCATCGATCAAAAAAGTGGCACGGTGAAGATGCGTTAACTCCATGCTGGAAAGGCGCAAATCCTTACCCATTTCGAAAACAAGTTCCCCGAATAAAGGAAGCTGCATATTACTTCCTTCATAGCTCATTTCAAGCAGTTCATTGATCGCCTGAATACTGCTGTGGGTCAAATGCTCGGTTTCTTCGAAAAGTTTTGCATTCTTAATCGCCACAACAGCCTGCTCGGACAAAGTCTTCAAAATTTCCATATCCATTTTTCCAAATGCTTCCCCACCCACCTTGTCGCGAAGCGTGATAACGCCGATCACATCTTCTTCGATAAAAGGAACTGAAATTGAATTTCGCGAAACATGAAATTCAGCGGTTTCTGCCACCTTCCCTTCGACGCCCTTACCAACTTGGAGACGCGAACGCTTTCCGATATCTTTTTTATTTTGCAGATGAAAGTGCGGGACCAAATATTTTCTTTCTTCATCTAATAAGAAAATCGTGCACCCTTGGGCTTTCAAAATTTGCGCACACAGCCTGCCAATTTTTGGAAGAAGTTCATTCAAGTGAAGCGAGGAACTAATGACTCGATGAACCGAATGCATGGTCGAAAGCGCGAGTGCACGCGGATGAACGGTTTCGTAAAAATTTTGGAGCTCGAATGCCTTGTAGGCAAGCTCAATCTGGCTTTTCAGGAATTGATTGAAAAGGGGCATTAAATCGCGTGTTTCTTTCTCGCTCTTCGACGTTGCGCACAGGATCAAATAACCCTTGAGTTGATTTAAATACTCAAGATTGAATACCAATCCCTTGCGGCCGTAGGCGCATTTATAGTTGAAAGGCTTGAAAGCTTTTTTGTCGGCATCATCCTTGAGTTGTTCACAATATTTAAGCAAAAAACCGACGCAACCGGATTGATTGCTTGCTGATGAGGCAAAAAAAGAACAGTTACCTTTTTGATTAAGCCGGATAAGCCTGCTTTTGCCTTCGTGGATAATATAGAGCCAGCCGAGAGGATGTCCGAAGAGACGATTGAAAACGCGATACCCCTCTATCCAGCCGGGGTTTGTTAGGAGAAATCTTTCAATAACACTCTTATGTTCATTAGAACGACTCATTCGCCCAAGATTCCTTTTGACAGCATTGATTGTAGCACTGAGGTGTATCTTGTCAATCGGCCGATATAAGTCGTTTCTGAACAAATACTTACATCGTTAAACCCGTTCATCCGGGTCAAATAACCGCTTATATTCATCCAGTGCAAACCGATCTGTCATTCCGGCAACGTAATCACAGATCACCCGCTCGATAGAATCTTTTCCGATCCGCCGTTGGATACCGGGCGATAATTGCTTAGGCTTATCGAGATATGCCCGAAACAATTTCCGGATAATCCGCTGCCCCTTATCGGTCATGCGAACAACGCGGTAATGATTATAAAGATTTTCATGCAGAAAACTTTTAAGTTCCTTCTTCCATTTCCGTACCGGCAAAGAAAAATGAACTAGGCGGATAATTATGTCGGATGATAATTTTTTAGCAGACTTAAGTTTTTTAAGATTTCGGTTAGTCGTCTCAAGCAAATCCTTCACCTGATGGTTGATGAGAAGCCGGATCGCGGCGCGCCGCCACGACGGGTCCTGCTTCAGGTTAGATTTGGTACCCAAATATTGGCTAATTTTTTTCCAAATCGCGAGCTTCTCAAGATCCGATCCGGAAAGATAGCCTGAACGGATTCCGTCATCCAAATCATGACTGTCATAGGCAATCTCGTCCGACAAATCGACCACACGCGCTTCAAATGATAACGATATGTTCTGCTGATGCTTCTTCATGCCCTCCCGTACTTCGGATGTTAAATTAAGGCCAGGAAAGTTTGAATATACTTCTTCAAGCTCTTCGACAATTCGGATTCCCTGCAGATTGTGTTCAAAGCCGCCATGATTTTTCATCAGGGACTCAAGCGCCCACTCACCGGCATGACCGAAAGGCCCATGGCCCAAATCATGCGCGAGCGCAATTGCTTCAATCAAATCTTCGTTCAGGCCAAGCGTCCGGCCGATGGTGCGTGCGATTTGCGCAGTTTCGATGGTATGAGTCAGGCGAGTTCTATAATGATCGCCTTCGGAATTTACAAAGACTTGGGTTTTGTACTGAAGACGCCGGAATGCGGTCGAATGCACGATACGGTCCCGGTCACGCTGAAAACAAGTGCGGTATTCATGCTCTTTTTCGGAATAATCGCGGCCGCGGCTTTCGGCGCTTTTGACGGCGTAAGGAGCTAAAAACTGGGATTCGCGGTCTTCATATTCCTTGCGGGTTAAAATCATGCCCTATTGTAGCAGATCGCGCAATGCCGCAAGCGATTGAGAGATGACTTTGGTCTTTCCGATAACCGGCATGAAGTTGGTGTCGCCGCGCCAGCGCGGAACGATGTGCAGATGCAAATGACCCGGAATTCCGGCGCCCGCGACTCTGCCGAGATTGGCGCCGACATTAAATCCGTCCGGTTTCAGTTTTTGTTTGATGCGTTTCAGCATACTATTTTGAAGGGCCATCAAATCCAGGATTTCACGATCCGTAAGCCGGCTGAATTCCGGTACATGGCGTTTCGGCACGATGAGCAGATGGCCATTGTTGTAAGGATACAAATTCAGAATTGCAAACGAATGACGGCTGCGCTTCACTACGAGATTTTCAGCATCTTTTGAACTCCTGATCGCCCTGCAAAAAACACAGCCTTTGGGTTGGGCAATATGCTGAATGTAAGGCGCTCGCCAAGGCGCCCATAGAAGCTGCTGGCTTGATTTCCGAACTGTTTTCCGAGATGTTTTTCTCATATTACAAAATTAACTTGGGCTGATTATATAAATCTAAAAGCGCGTTCAATTCGCGCAAATCCCACAACTGAATTTTCGACTCTTGCGCCAATAACTTTGCATTTAATTCAACGCCCCGAAGCGTAATCATCACCTTTTTTTGGACGGTACTTTTTAGTTTATTCATGTCATCCAGAAATAGCCGCACGTCTTCCTCGCGGGCGCGCTCCCGGACAATCTGGAACATCCATTTGGTATTCTGATTTTTGGCAACCACCGGAAACACACGTCCGTTGGTCGGCTTGAATTGGACATCAGAAAAGCGCGGGCATTTGATTTTCTTCCGCCCAAGCTCTACAATTTCGTTTCCAAACTGGCGGAAAAGCTCCTCAATGCGCCGCGATACATCCTTGCTATCTTCTTTGGCAAAAAATTCAAATGTCCGTTCGATAGATTTTCGGAATGCCTGACGGGTATCGGTTAGATCCAAATCAAAAGAAGCACGCTTTAAATAATAAACTTCCTGAAGCCAGAAACGGTAAAGCGAATCGGGCACCGCAAAAAAGACACCTTTCTTCTCCACAAAACGGTCATGCAAAAGCCGCTGCAAAATCTTTTTAACTTCATCGGCCGGCTTCTCGAGAAATTTGGCGACTTGGGATATCTTTTTCTTGCCAAGCGCAATCGATAAAAGCACGTCGGCATAAACTACGTTAAAGCGGTTGCGCGTCAACTGAAAAACCTGCATTAGAAAATGCTGATACAAAGTGCCCTGGTGAGAGAAAAGCTCTTCTTCAAACGCTTGCGCCAGCAAAACTTTTGTGACTTGCTTTTGCTCTCGCGTAGCAAGCAAGCTTTCCAGCCGTTTGATGAGAATGTCTAAATAGTACGGATGCGCGTTGGTAATTCCAAGCAGTACGCGCCGGAGAAAGCGGTCTTGAAACGCGGCGCCAAGACGTTCCGCGATCCAACTTTCGCCTTCGTCGAAATTCAGATTTCCGAGTTCAATCGGTTCAAAATTTGAAAAAAGAAGCGACAATTTTTCCTGAAAAATGTAACGCGCTTCATCCGGCTTGGAGCTGGACACAATGAACATGGCATCTTTCTGGACCATCACTTCCTTGCCAAGCTGAGAAAACGGGTCCGAAAGCGGCAGATTGGCGATTCTGTCAAATTCATCCATCACCAGCAGGATTTTTTTGCCTGACTCCTGTGCCAATGTCGCTAAAAGTGCCAAATGCTCCCGGTAGCTTGAGTCAAACTGGCCGGAATCTGCCAGCCGGCGCGCCGTGCGCATTCTCTTTAAAACATGGGGCAAGCGGCGCTTCATTTGCTTAATCAGGGTTTGATAATCTTTGGGCGGGGCAAGTTCCAGATAGCGCTGGTAAGCATACAAAATACTACCCAACCACTTCCTTGAAAAAGCCTGGAAGGAATCGGTTTCTTCAATTCGAATAAAGATGGGAATGGTATTTTTGGAACGCTCAATCTTTAAAAACTGAGCCAAAATGGAGGACTTTCCGACCCAGGCCGGACCGATCAAGCCGACGTTGTGCCGGTAACCGGATTCGAAGGCCCGCAAGCGTTTGGTTAAACGCTCAAGCACGTCGCGGCGGCCAAAGAAAGCGCCGCCCAAAACTGGTTCTGCTTCCATAGAATTGATTAAAAAAGGCTAACGGATGAAATAAAAATGTTCATTCAGAACGGCTGGACAACGAGGTGTGCGCTGATCAATTATGTATTGTGATAAAAACTTGTGCCGCCTGAGTGAGAAGTATAACAAACTCAGCGCGTGCTTTCCAACAAAAAAATAGAATTTACTGCGAAAAGTACGGGAGGAATAGACTGGTCAGGCTCAGTGCAATAAAAAATCCGCTTGCATCCGTGACAGTCGTTAAAATTGGGCTGGAAGCGATTGCCGGATCCCATCTAAATTTTCGTAGAAAGACAGGAAGAATACCGCCAAACGCAACCGCTATCAAGGTATTGGCCCAAAGCGCCAGCGCTACCACAACACCTAGTATGGCCATTTTTTTCCACAAAAATGCGATAAGGCCGATCTCAAGCCCAAGAATAAGCCCGCTGATCAAACCCATAACAATTTCCTTGCCAAGTATCGAGCGGTAATCTTTGAATGAAATGCGGCCTAGTGTCAGCTCGCGAATACTCACTGCCATCGCCTGACTGCCTGAACATCCGCTCATATCGGAAATAATCGGCAAGAATACCGCCATCACAATTACTTCCTGGAGTGTGTCTTGGAAAAGAGCAATCACGCTTGCCGAAATCACATTGAGACCGATATTCAGACTGAGCCATGACAGCCTATTACGGATCCTGACAAAAAGCGGCATTGTGCGCAGCTCTTCCCCGCCGCCGATACCAGTAAAACGAAGCAAGGTTTCGATGTTGGATTTTTCCGTGGTTTTTCTGACGTCATCGGCTGTGATGATGCCAGCCATCCTTTGATTGGCCGAAACTACCGGTAGTGCTAAGAAATGATGCTGCTCAAACAATTCCTTCACTTCATCGACAGGCGCATTAACCGAAATAGAGATCGGGTTGCGGATCATAATCTCTTCGATTGAAGCGTCCAAACTTTTTAAAATCAAATCCCGAAGCCGAAGAACGCCGATCAGTTGCTTGTCTTGATTAAGCACATAAACGTATGAGACACTGTATTGATCAAATGTGGCTGAGTGATTCCGCAAAAATTTGAGAACTTCCGAAACTTTTGCGGATTTATCGAAGGCAATGTATTCCTTCGCCATCAAACTACCGGCAGAATTTTCGGGATATGAGATAAGTTCGCGGACTTCTTGGGCGCCGGTCGGCGTCATGCCCTGAATCAGCTGCTCGCGCTTGTCTTTCGGCAGCTCCAGCAGAAGATCGGCACACTCATCAGACTCCATCGCATCCATAATGCCGGAAGCTTTTTCCTGCGAGATGCCTCTAATAATCGTGGAGCGTTCTACGCTCGGCATCGCTTCCACAACGCCGGCCGCTTGCTTGGCATTCAGCAATGCAAAAAGCTGCCTTTGATTTTTCTTGGACAGCTGAGCAACCGCCTGTGCCGCATCCAGCGGGGCCAAGGAAGAAAACAAGTTCTCAACTTTGAGCTTGTCCTTTCCCGCAATAGCCTGCTCGAGATCTTCGGTTAAATTCATGCTTCTCCAAACGCTTTCTTAATCAGAGGTTCCAATTCCCCGCTTTCGCTCATTTCGCTCACAATATCGCAGCCGCCGATAAATTCGCCGCCGATAAAAACCTGCGGAAACGTAGGCCATTTTGAAAATTCTTCCATCCGGCTCCTGATTTCGAGGTTTGACAGCACATCAACAGTTTCGTACGGCTTTCCAATATCATTGAGAATTTGAACCACGCGCGCCGAAAATCCGCACATAGGCTGCTGCTTGTTACCCTTCATGTAAACGAGAATTTTGCTGTTCTTTACTTGTTCGCTAACCCGTTTGTGAAAATCGTCCGACATTACCCGCTCCTTTGTTAAGGCATCACTGCCGTTTTGATTTGAACCGCGTGAATCCGGCCGTCATTCAAGGCCGCTTGCAATGGCACCTGAACCATCCGGTGCTGTTCGATGCGTGATTTATTCTGAAATTGTTTTGAAATAATAAAAATTTGAAAATGATCCAAGCTGCCGGTCATGTCGTCGACATTGACTTCAGCATCCGGAAACGCGGCTTGCAGCATGGCGTGCACTTCTTGCGGCTGAATCATGATTCCTCTTTATGTTAAATGCGGCACAATTTCACTGAGCGACCGAATTGTTTTGATGTTTTCCGTTTCGCGGCCGCTTCGGTCGATCAAAAGCGCATCAATTTTTGACCGGTGCGCGCCTTCAATATCATTCTCGATACTATCGCCCACATGCAACGCTTCGCTGGCGGCAACATTTGCCTGCTTCAATGCTTCCTGAAAAATTCCGGAATTAGGTTTCGCAGAACCCACAACCGCTGAGGCCAGAATAAAATCAAAGCGCTTGTCCAAGCCCATTTGTTTGCAGATTGAATGAAGCCGTGAATCCCAATTGGAAACGATGCCCAAAATAAGGTTTTTCTTCCTTAATTCGTCAACAACACTCACCGATTCCGGAAAAAGGCGCCAGGCCGCAGCCGTCGCGAAATAATCATACAATGCTTCGAAGAACGAGTCAAAGTTTTGCACTTGGACGGTTTTCTCAAAAACTGCTTTCACCAGCTCCTTCCACCAGAGCTTTTCGTTCTTTTCCGTATCGTGCGCATGCATATTCGCTGCCCGGTCCCGCTTTGAAAATTCCGCGCGGAACGCAGCTTCAATTTTTTGAACGTCCGTTTTCATGCCAAAATCAGAGGCAATCCGCGCGTAAATATCACCGACAGAGGGATTGGGCTCGAAAAGCGTGCCGCCGGCATCAAAAAAAACGGCTTTGTACTTCATAGGATCAGACCAAACTGACGGAAGAGTTTTTCATAAATCGGAAACGCTAGATCGGCCAAAACTTTGGCCTTGCTATCAGCATCGGCCGTCACGGACTTGGGATCCAGATAACTCTCCGTGCCCCAAAAATCACTTTGATTCTCTTTCATCCAATCACGCGCCATATCTGCCGTCACTTCAACGTGAAATTGGAACGCATACGCAGAATTTCCATACTTAAAAAGCTGGTTGGGGTATTCTTTTGATGAGGCAAGCCGCACAGCGCCGTTCGGCAGATCAAACGTGTCGCCGTGCCAGTGAAAAACGGTTTTGGCAGTTTTGCTAATATTATTGAATACCGGATCTAACGCAGCGTCTTTTGACCATTCGATCGGAAACCAGCCGATTTCTTTTTTGTGGCCTTTATAGACTTTGGCGCCGAGCGCCTTCGCCATGAGTTGAGCGCCTAAACACACGCCGATTACCGGTTTTTTGTTTTTGATTGTGTTTTGAATAAGTGTTACTTCATCCGCTAAGAACGGAAATTCGCGCGTCTCATCCACATTCATCGGCCCACCCATCACGATCAGCGCCTGATACGGGTTCAAATCATGCGGAACTTTCGCGCCGTCGTAAGCATTTAAATATTCAAAGCTGATTTTGTGCTGCACAAGGAAAGATTCAATCGTGCCGGCGCTTTCGTGCGGGACGTGGCGGATGATCAAAAACTGGGCAGACATCGGAAGAAAATTAGGATTTGGCGACGTCTTCGTATTTCTCGACTAAAATTTCACGCGGCTTGCTGCCTTGCGGAGGCCCGACAATGCCCTCCTGCTCCATCATATCGACAATGCGCGCCGCGCGGCCGTAACCGAGCCTCAAACGCCGCTGCAAGACAGAGACAGAGGCTTGGCGCGTTTCTAATACCACACGAACCGCTTCGTCATAAATTTCATCTTTTTCGGATGACACCTGCGACGTTTTGCCTTCCTGAATTTGCTGGATTTCGGGATGATAACTTGGAGAACCATTCTGCTTGATGGCTTTAACGACTGCATTAATTTCTGCATCGGCAACATAAGCCGCCTGGCCGCGCACGGGTTTTTCGCGTCCGGGCTCAAGGAAAAGCATGTCGCCTTTTCCGATCAATTTATCAGCGCCGCTCGTATCTAAAACCGTTCGCGAATCAATTTTAGATGCCACTTTAAACGAAATACGCGCCGGAAAATTGGCTTTGATCACGCCCGTAATAACATCAACAGAAGGCCGTTGTGTGGCTAAAATCAAATGAATGCCGACTGCGCGCGAAAGCTGCGCAAGCCGCGTGATGGCGCCTTCTACCTTGTCCTGAGCAACCATCATGAGGTCAGCAAGCTCGTCAATCACGACTACGATGTAAGGGAGCCGCTCGGGCAGCGTGCCGGCTTCGGTTTCAGCCGGCTGTTTATCTTCGCGGGCATTAAACGCTTGAATGTTGCGGGCGCCGGCGTGCGCGAAAAATTTATAACGGCGCTCCATTTCGCTGACCACCCAATTGAGCGTCACCGCCGCTTTTTTCACGTCCGTCACGACCGGCGTCAGCATGTGCGGAAGATCTTTGTAAACCGTCATTTCAACCATTTTTGGATCGATCATCACGAATTTCAAATCATCCGGCGACTTGGAATACAAAAGCCCGGCAATGATGGAATTGACGCAAACCGTTTTTCCACTTCCTGTTGTGCCCGCAATCAAAATGTGCGGCATTTCAGTTAAATCGGCGATCATCGGTTTTCCGCTCGTGTCCTTACCGAGCGTGAGCGGTAATTTGGCTTTTCCTTGCTTGAATTCTTTGGTCTCAATCATCTCGCGCAGAAACACAGAACAAGAAACAGAATTCGGCACTTCAACGCCGATGGCGGATTTGCCCGGAATCGGCGCAATAAACCGGATACTGGGCGCCTTCATTGCCAGCGCCAAATCATCCGAGTAAGCCAGAATGCGCGCGACCTTCATGCCCGGCGCCGGCATAATTTCGTAGCGCGTAATCACGGGCCCCTGCTCCACTTCAACAACTTTGACTTCGATTCCGAAATCGCGGAACGTTTCTTCAAGAATCTCGGAATTGCGTTTGAAATCTTCCTCAACCGCCATTCCGGCATTTTTAGGCACATGAAGCAGGTCGATAGACGGGAAAACATACTGGCCGCTCCGTTTCGCGGGCGCATTCGAAATTTGAATGGTACCTTCCGTGGGAATGTCAATCTTCTCCGGTTTTTTAATTTCCGCTTTTGCTTTCTTCAGCGCGTCTTCTTCAATCTTTTCCTTCGCCATTAAATTAAATTTGACCGGCTTCTTTTCCGCAGGTTCCGGCGCTCCGGGCCTGAACTGCTTGATTTTAATCGGCATGAGCTCCAAAAATTTACCGGGCTTCTTGGCGGGCACTTTCGGCTCTTCCTTGGGTTTGGACTTTGGTTTTACAAGCACCGTCGGCTTCTTGGGTTTTAAGAATGCATCCTTGACGGATTTTGCCAGGAACCAATTGGCCACCGAGTTCCATATTTTTTGAAAAATGGGGTACAAAAGAAAGTCGGTGAATAAAAGTGTAGCCAGAAGCAAACATGACGTTGCCATTAAAAGCCCGCCCCAAAAACCAAAATAGCGTTCCAGAATGCTCGAAAAATAATAACCCAACAGGCCGCCTGAGCGGACTTGCCAGGTAGACTGTGCGATCAGCGACAAAATGCTCGCAACCGAGAAAATCGCGATGAGGATGCCGATGATTTCCAGGAATTTTTTTTGAGGGACTTTCTGGAGAAAATAACAGGATGACCAAAACAGTAAAAGAATCGGAACGCTGAAAGATCCGAAACCGAAAGTCAGGACCAAATAATGCGCCAAATAAGCGCCGACGATGCCGGCCGGGTTTTGGATCGGATGATTCGGAACCGACGTGTAGAACGAATGGTCCTGAAAATCATAAAATAGCAGGCTGATCAAAGTAAAAAGACTCGCCAACAGATAAAAAAGCCCTACTATTTCGTTAATTCTTTCCTTCTTCATGAATTTTCCCCTTAAAAGCCGGTATGGCCGAAACCGCCGTGGTTTCTTATAGTAACGTCCAGTTCGGGGACAACCTTGATTTCCGCTTGATAGGTAGGCGAAAGGACCATTTGGGCGATCCGGGCACCTCGTTCGATGATATGAGGCTGGTCGCCTAAATTAATCAGGATTACCTGAATTTCGCCGCGGTAATCCGAATCAATCGTTCCGGGGGAATTCAAAACACCGATTCCGTGTCGGTGCGCAAGTCCGCTCCGCGGGCGTACCTGCACTTCGAAACCTTCGGGAATTGCGATCGAAATACCGGTTGGAATGAGGGCGCGCTTGCCTGGCAAAAGTGTCACGGGCTCAGTCACGGCAGCCACTAAGTCCATCCCGCTTGCATGCTCGCTCATATAGGCAGGCATCTCAAGGCCTTCATGATGCGGAAGGCGCTTGATGAGAAGTTCGAGTTTTTGGCGCGCCATGCTTTGCCTCAGCGCTTTTGGTTTAAGATTTGGGACTCGCTGCTGTTTTGGTATCCGTGATGCCCAATTCTTTCAGTGCCTTTACGCGGCTCAGGCTGATTTTGCCGTTTTCGTCAATGTTGATGACTTTGACGGGAACAATATCGCCCATTTTCAAATAATCATCCACTTTCTTCACAAATCCTTCGGCAATTTCAGAAACGTGCAGCAGACCATCCGTGCCGGGCAAAATTTCACAAAATGCACCGAACGCAGCGATCTTCCGAACTTTGGCTTGATAGATTTTCCCAAGCTCGGGCTCTTCAGCAATCGCTGAAATCATTTTCAAGGCCATTTCAACTGCCTTTGCGTCATTTGAGGACACATTGACACGGCCATCATCTTCGATATCAACCTTGGCACCGGATTCTGCGATAATTTTCTTAATATTCTTACCGCCGGGGCCGATCAATTCGCCGATTTTCTCCGGATTTACGCGTACCGTCGTAATCCGCGGTGCAAATTCGGACAAATCTTTACGCGCAGACGGAATTGACTGCAACATAATATCCAAAATTTTGAGGCGTGCGACCTTGCTGTCTTCGAGTGCTTTTTTCAAGATCGCTTCCGAAATTCCTGAAATCTTAATATCCATTTGAAGCGCCGTGATGCCCTGCTTGGTTCCGGCGACTTTGAAATCCATATCACCCAAATGGTCTTCGACGCCTGCGATATCGGTCAAAACGCACCATTTATCGCCTTCCGTCACAAGGCCCATCGCAATACCGCTCACGGGCGCTTTAATCGGAACGCCGGCATCCATCAGCGCCAAAGTTCCGGCGCAGACCGAGGCCATGGAGCTGGAACCGTTTGATTCCAAAATTTCCGACACCACACGAATCACATACGGAAATTCTTCCTGTGAAGGAATAACAGCTCTTAATGCCCGCTCAGCCAACGCGCCATGGCCGATTTCTCTGCGGCCCGGGCCGCTGTTGCGCCCTGTTTCGCCCACGCTAAACGGCGGGAAATTGTAATGGAGCATGAACTGCTTGAACATTTCGCCTTCCAACGCATCGATTCTCTGCTCATCTTGGCCGCTGCCCAAGGTAGCGGTTGAAAGACTTTGAGTTTCGCCGCGCGTAAAAAGCGAAGAGCCGTGCGTTCTGGGCAATATGCCGGTTTCGCACGTAATTTTACGAAATTCCGTTAACTGGCGGCCGTCCGGGCGCTGATGCTTATCGGCTATCGCAATGCGGACGAATTGTTCTTCCAGAACATCAAAAGCATACTTCACATCACCCTCTTTGAAATCCGGAGCCTCTGCATTAAAACTTGCCAACACTGCCTTATAAAGTTCGGTGCGGGCATCTGCGCGCTCTTCCTTTGTCGGAAGTTTAAAAATTTTGGAAAATTCATTGCCGACTTTGTCTTTGACTTGCTTTGCCACGTTCGCGGGAATTACTCGCTCGGCAACTTTGGGTTTAGACTTTCCGCACTTGGCTGCCAGCTCTTTCTGGATGCGGATTAATTCCTGAGCTTTTGAATGGCCGAATTGAATGGCTTTCAGAATGGTTTCTTCCGAAAGCTCATGGGCACCGGCTTCAATCATCGTTACGTTTTTCTCGGTTGCAGCCAAAACCAGATCCAATCGGCTTTCTTCCATTTGCGCGTAAGTCGGATTAATCACAAATTCTTCTCCGATCATACCGACCCGGACACTGCCGACCGGCGTTTCGAACGGAATTCCGGAAACCATGAGAGCGGCTGAGGCACCGACCATCGCGAGGGTATCGGGGTTGTTTTCACCGTCCACGGAAAGAACCATAGCAATCACTTGAACTTCGTTTAAATAATTTGAGGGGAAAAGAGGACGGATCGGGCGATCCATCAAGCGGCTCGTTAAAATCTCTTTCTCGGTCGGACGGCCTTCGCGTTTAAAAAATCCTCCGGGAATTTTGCCGGCCGCGTAAGTTTTCTCTCGATAATCCACTGTAAGCGGGAAGAAATCCTGCCCTTCATCAACTTCCTTTTCCGCAACTGCGCTGACCAGCACAACCGTGCCGCCCGCCTGGATTAAAACCGAACCGTCCGCTTGTTTTGCCAACTTGCCTGTTTCGATACTAACTTCTTCATTACCAACTTTCGCGCTAACTTTTGTAGCCATTCTCTTTTATCCCCTCTACTTCCCTCTGAATTTTATTTTTCTTCTCTTCAATTCTTCAATACCCGCTTACTTCCGGATATCCAGCTTGCCGATCAGCGACTTGTAAGTCTTTTCATCGGTTTTCGACAAATAAGCCAGAAGCTTCTTTCTGCGTTCAACCATCCTCAAAAGACCCAGTTTGGAATGCTTGTCTTTTGAATTGGTTTTCAGATGATCCGTCAGCTTATTGATCCTTTCGGTCAAAACAGCGACCTGGACTTCACAAGAGCCGGTATCGTTCTTCGCTTTCTGAAATGACTTCACAATTTCAGTTTTCTTTTCTTTCGTAATACTCATTCTTAAACTCCTCCTAATTACCTTTTTGAATAATGCCAAGACCGGACATTTTACCAGAAAATGCCGATTTTGCGTCTTTAATATCTTCCTTAATTTGAGATGCCAATTCTCCGGGATTTGCGAACTTCTTTTCATCCCGTAGCTTACGAATAAACGAGATTTCGAGCGTTTTACTCAAAAAATCCCGATTTTCACCTAATAAATGCACTTCCATCCGGGGGTTTTGACCCGCCTCAAAGGTGGGCCGCAAGCCATAATTCAGAACCCCTTGCATGCCTTTTTGAGCCGTGGTTTTCTCAAAAGAAAAACCATCGTCCGTGGTTTTGATCTTTTCTTCGATCAAATCGGCACATACCGCATAGACGCCGCAAGGCGGGAGCACTTCGCTCGACAATTTTAGGTTGGCGGTTGGAAAACCTAACGCCACACCGCGCCCTGAGCCACGCTCCACCGTTCCATAAACCGAAAAAGGCCTGCCTAAAAATTGAGCGGCGGATTCCAAATTGCCTTTTGTAATGCTGGCGCGGACTTCGGTACTGCTGACCGACACATGCCCCGACTCAACCGGCTTGATTTCCAAAAAACGAAAGTGATACTTCTCGGCCAGATCGTGCATGCTCTGCACATCGCCCGTCCGGTCGCGGCCGAATTTGGCATTAAAGCCCATGCAAACAGCTTTTGCACCCAAATGCCCGATCAACACTTCTTTAACAAACTGCTCGGGCGATTGTTTCGAGAAATCAATCGTAAACTTCTCAAGGATGCAAAGCGAAATCCCGTTTTGTTCCAAAAGCGCCAGCTTTTGATGAAACGACGTCAAAAGCAGCGGGTCGCCTTTTTTGTGCAAAACGTGCTGCGGATGCTGCTCAAAAGTCAAAACCGCGGCATTGCCATTGATCTGACGCGCATGGTCGCGGATTTGCTTCAGAATTGCCTGATGACCCGTATGTACGCCGTCAAAATTACCCAGCGCCACGACCAGCGCCGCGTGTTCCTTCTTTCGGAACCGCTTCAAGTCGGTCACAACATGAATCATAAAAACTATGCGCTGGAATAAGCCAGCGTTGCCATGCGCACCCAGCGCCCCAGCGAATCGGCTTTCAATTCTTTCAACTGCGCGATTGTAATCGCATCTTCAATACTAAAATCGCCGCAGCGGGTCCTGCGCAATGATGCCAGCGAAGCAAAGCATCCTAATTTTTCTCCGATATCATTAACAAGCGTCCGTAAATAGGTGCCTTTTGAAACCCGGGCGGTAAAATCCACATCGGGGAATTGAATTTTTGTCGCTTCAAGCTGATGCACTGTGATCTTTCGGCTTTCCCGTTCAACCGTTTTGCCCTGCCGCGCCAATTTATAAAGACGAACGCCTTTGTGTTTGAGCGCTGAAACCATCGGCGGCATTTGTTCAATATCGCCTCGGAAACCGGCCAAAACGGTTTCCAGCTTTTCGGGCGTCACATCCTGCCAAGATCTTTCTTCCAATATTTTTCCTTCCAAATCATGTGAATCGGTTTTTATGCCAAGCCGCATCGTACCGTTATATTCTTTGTCGCAAGCCGATAACGACTGGGATAATTTTGTCGCGCGCCCCAGCAAAACAACCAGCAAGCCCGTTGCCAAAGGATCCAGCGTGCCGGCATGCCCGACTTTACTGATCTTAAAACGGCTTCGGATAAAAGCGCACACGTCGTGCGATGTCCAGCCTTTTTCTTTATCAACGATGAGGATTCCGTTCATGGATGGCTTATTTCAATTCTTTCCGGATTTCAGCGAGCAGCAAATCCGCCGCTTTCTGGAGCGTACCTTCAATAATACAGCCAGCCGCTTTGGAGTGTCCGCCGCCGCCAAAATGGATCGCGATTTTACTGACATCATGATGGCCTTTGGCGCGCAGGCAAACGCGGATTTGATTCGGCGTTTCGGTTTCAAGAAGAAAAAACGCAAATTGCACTTCCTGCATGTACTTCAAAAAATCGATAAAACCTTCGGCATCTTCATACGTCGCGCCGGAACTGTGAAGATCGTGACGGCGCATTCCCACCCAAGCCACTTGACCGTTAAATTCGTTGCGGACACGTCCCATCAAGAGGCTGTAAAGCTTCATTTGATTGAGCGAATAGGTCGCATAAAGATCTTCGTTGATCGCTTCGATATCAATGCCGGTTTTAATTAGCTCCGCCGCAATTAAATGAGAACCGACGGTGGTGTTGCTGTATTTGAATGAACCGGTGTCCGTCGAAATCGAAACGTAGAGCGCGGCCGCTTCTTCTTTGGTCAGCGGAAGTTTAAAGTATTTAAAGAACTCATACACAACTTCGCCGCATGCAGAGGCTTTGGGCTGCACAAAATTATAAGTCCCAAACCGTAAATTCGTGACGTGGTGATCAATATTGAAAATCGTTGTTTTTTCGTTGACGAATCGACGTGTTGTTCCGACGCGCTCCAGCGTCGGGCAATCGGCCACTACCAGCGCATCGTACTGATTCGGATCAAGCTTCACGTCTTTCACTTGATTCCAATGTTTGGAGTCCAGGCACCGGAGTCTCGCAGGAAACGGGTCTTCGCAAACGATAATGGTCTTTTTCCCCAGGCGTTTCAAAAGCGATTCCATCGCCAAAAGACACGCCACCGCATCGCCTTCCGGGTTCACATGCGACGCTAATATAAAGTGGCTTTTAGACTCAAGCCCTTTGCAGAATTCGGCAATCTGGTGATCGACCTTATTTTGCTTTGTTTTGATCGTTGTCATAATTGACCCGGATTTTTTCCAGTATTCGTATGTATTTTTTTAATGATATTTTCAACTTCTTCGGAATTGTCGGCGGATTCATCGAGATGAAACTGTAAATGCGGCGTGTAGCGGAGCTTCAAAACATCACCCACGTCGCGCTGTAAAAATCCGCGCGCATGCTCGAGCGCTTCGCCGGTGGCACGCTTTTTCTCGCGGTCTCCTAAAACACTGTAAAAAACTTTTGCGATTTGCAGGTCATTACTCATCTCGACACGCGTAATCGTGATAAATCCGACACGCGGATCCTTGAGGCGTGTCAAAACCGTTGAGCTCAGCTCCATTCTCACAAGTTCTGCGACTTTATCTGCTCTTTTTCCCTGCATTACAATAACTCCTTCATTTGCCTGACCACTTCGAGCTTATCTTCTGCGTCAAAAAACTCGAGCACCGAATTCAAACCGCGGTCCACATCGTTCCGGTTACTTCCGATATAGGCAACACCGATAATCGATGACTGCCATTTGCCCATATTATCCAGCTCGGCCACTGAAACATTGAACCGCTGCTTCAGCCGTGTGAGAACGCTTTTTAAAATGTGGCGTTTTTCTTTCAAAGATTGAGGATCCGGGAAATAAAGTTCAAGCTGGAGCGTTCCCAAAATCATTTGATTTAAACGAGTTTCGTCGCGATTTTATCAACGCGGTAGGACTCCACAATGTCTTTTTCCTGAATCCCGTCAAAACCCTGTACGGCAACACCGCATTCAAAGCCTTCCTGAACTTCGCGCGCATCATCCTGAAACCGTTTTAATGACGCCAGCTTTCCTTCAAATACGACAATATTATCGCGGATCACGCGAACGGGATTGTTGCGGCTGATTTTGCCTTTAATCACCGTACCGCCGCCGATTGTGCCGACTTTCGATGATTTAAAAATCTTACGAATTTCAAACCTTCCTTCGACCACTTCCTTCAGGGTCGGCTCCAGCAACCCTTCGAGCGCTTTTTGGACATCCTGCACGACTTCATAAATAATGCTGTAAAAGCGGGCATCAATCCCTTCTTTTTCGATGATCTCCTGTGCGCGCGTTTCGGATTTCACATGAAAACCGATCAGAATGGCATCGCTTGCGACTGCGAGCATGACGTCTGATTCGTTAAGACCGCCGACCCCGGTATGAATAATGCGAACACTGATTTTATCTGAAAACGATTTTTCAAGCATCTGCGAAAGCGCTTCGATAGAACCTTGGGTATCGGCCTTAATGATGAGCCGGAGCTCCTTCTGGCCTTCTTTAATCTTGCTGTAAAGCTCTTGCAGAGACATGTGTTTCGAATGAATGCCCTGCATACTTCTTTCGCGGAGTTCAAGCTCGCGCTTTTCTGCAATCGTACGCGCCATTTTTTCATCACCCACCACCGCGAAAAGCTCTCCGGCATCCGGAACACCGGAAAGGCCGAGCACTTCAACGGCATGGGAGGGCCGAGCTTCTTTCACATTTTTACCGCGATCGTTTTTCATCGCACGCACGCGGCCGAAATAAGGGCCCGCCACAACCACGTCACCCACATGCAGCGTGCCGCGCTGAACAAGAATGGTCGAAACCGCTCCCTGGCCTTTTGTTAGCTTGGCCTCAAGAACCGTCCCCTGCGCTTCGCAATCAGGATTGGCTCTGAGTTCCATAACTTCCGCCTGTAAAAGCAGCATCTCGAGCAGTTCATCAATTCCATCACCGGTTTTTGCAGAAACCTTCACGCAAATTGTCTTACCGCCCCATTCCTCGGGAACGAGTTCGATTTTTTGCAGCTGTGTCATCACGCGTTGCGGATTGGCAGCCGGCAAATCGGATTTATTAATTGCGACAATGATTGGGCATTCAGCGGCGCGCGCGTGATCAATCGCTTCGCGCGTTTGCGGCATGATGCCGTCATCGGCCGCCACCACAAGAACAACCATATCCGTCACGTGTGCTCCGCGGGCACGGATGGCAGTAAACGCCTCATGGCCAGGGGTATCGAGAAATGTGACATAACCTTTTCCCGGAAGCTCGACCATGTAAGCACCGATGTGTTGTGTGATGTAGCCGGCCTCGCCTGCCGCCACATGTGTTTTGCGAATCGCATCCAGGAGCGATGTCTTTCCGTGATCGACATGGCCCATCATCGTGACCACGGGAGCGCGGAACTTTAATTTCTTAGGATCTTCTTTTTTCGCGCTGTAAATTTTTTCGGAAACGGCTTCATTTTTTTCGACTTTGATTTCGAGTTCCGCTGCAACTTTAAAGACAATCTCATCATTTAAAAGCTGGTTAATATTCGCAAATACACCAATGCTGATGAGCGCTTTGATTAATTCGGCAGGCGTCATGCTAAACGCATTCGCCAAGTTACCAACCGTAATCGGAATATCAAGCTTAATCGGCTTCTTTTCCTGAACCGGTGGCGGAGAAGGAGGTGTTTGGACAACAGGCGCTGATTTAGGTACAAAAACCGGCCTTTCTTGCTTTTTAACTTCTGGATGGGCTTTTGGTGCAACAAACGGTTTTGCGGCTACCGGCGAACTTGTCAAAGGCACTGATTTCGCAGGTGCTCTTTTAATTTCAGGAGCCGGCTTTGCGGGCACAGCCGGCTTTTCAATTTTCGGCGCAACGGGCTTTGGCGCAACGGGCTTCTTAACCTCCACTGTTTTTGCTTTGGCAGCGGCCTTGACTTCCTTTTCTTTTGCTTCTTTTTTTGCGGCTTTTTCGGATAATTTTTTGAGCGCCGCACTGATTTTTTCTTTTTGAGCTACGGCGACCTTCGTTTCTTTCTTCGTTTTTGCGGAAGGTTTTACATGTTTCTTGGCGTAAGCGATTTGATTTTTATCAAGCTCGGTAAACTGATTCTTAAGTTTAGAATCCTTCTCCTTCAAGACTTCGAGAAGTTCTTTGCTTGAGACGCCAAGCTCTTTGGCGAGTTCGTTAACTTTCATTTGTCTTTACTTTCCTGGTTTTCAGCCTCGTTTTCTTGCCGGCTTTCTGCTCCTGTTTCTTTGGCCTCAGCCTCGCTTGGCGCTGCTGCTTCCTGGGGCTTACCTTGAAAGATCGCTTGATGCGCCGCGGCAATGACTTTTTCGGCCGTCTTTTGGCCGATCCCTTCGATCTTCACGAGTTCTTCGGCGCTCGTTTTCAGCAAGTCCTTGATAGAGTTAATACCCGCGCCTTTCAAAAGTTCCGCCGTTTTTTTACCCACGCCGTCAAGCGACTCAATCGGAACACGTTGGCTCATCGGACGGATTTCAAGCCGCCAACCGGTTAATTTTGACGCTAAGCGAACGTTCTGGCCTTTCTTGCCGATCACAATCGACAGCTGATCATCGCTTACCAAAATTTCGGCGGCAAGTTCTTTCTTGTTGAGTTTCACTTCAGAGTTTTCAGGAAGGCCTAAAGCATTCCGTATAAAAATATCGGGATCTTCATTCCAGCGGATGATATCGACTTTTTCGCCGCCGATTTCGCGAACAATATTTTTAACGCGCTGGCCGCGCATGCCGACACAGGAACCGACGGAATCGATTTTTTCATCGTGCGAAATCACGGCGATTTTAGTACGCGAACCGGCTTCGCGTGATACGCCCTTGATTTCAACAATGCCGTCATGAATTTCGGGGACTTCGATCTCAAACATTTTCTTGACCAAATTTTCATGTGCGCGCGACAGAATAATTTCGGGGCCGCGCGTTGTCTTTTTCACCTCGACAACATACGCACGAATTACATCGCCTTGGCGGTAATCGTCGTTGGCGGATTGCTCGCGAGCCGGCAAAATCCCTTCCGCTTTTCCGAGATCTACCAGGATCGCACGTGCCTCCACGCGATGAACGTGCCCGGTTACGATATCACCGGCCTTTTTGGTAAATTCGCCTAAGATAGTTTCGCGCTCCGCTTCACGGATTTTCTGCATGATGACTTGCTTAGCGGTCTGTGCGGCAATACGGCCGAAATCGGCGTTAAAAACTTCCTTCCCGTTTTCCAGTACGTGGATAGCGCCCGTATTCACATCAATCTGGACATCCACACCTTCCGGATTGGCGAAGGTTTTACGGCATGCGGAAATAAGGGCCGAGCGGATTGCCTCCAAGAGGACTTCGCGCTGAATTCCCTTTTCTTTCTCGATTGCTTCTAAAATACTCAATAGGCCTTGTGCCATTTTGACACCTAAATTCTCCTTCAAAATAAAAAAAGTGGGCATTGGGCCCACTTTTGTCACCACAAAAAGTGAAGTAATTATACTCAGCTTCTATATATTGTCAAGGCAATAAGGCATTTTAGGAGGTAAAGCCGGCGATTCTACTTCTTTAACTCTTGGAGAATAGAACGAAGCTGTTCCACTTTTTGCTTGGTCTCGGGCGGCAGCTGCGCTGAGGACATGGATGAGATGATGGTTTCGACCTGTTCAATCGCCTGCTGGCGCTTCCGGAGCGACTTAAAAACCATGTTCAATTCAACCGCGATTTCCTTGAAGAAATCTTTCTCGCGCAGCGTGACATCCGACGGAATTTGATCGCGGCTCAGGCTTTTAAACAATTGATGGAACCGGTACGCCGGCCCCGCAACCCGGTGCAGGAAAAATATGCCGAAAAGCCCGACTGCAATAATCGTTGCAAAGAAAACAAGAACAACGCGGACGATCAAATCATAACTGACATCCGAAAGGATCGTATATGCGCCGATTCCGCCGATCCTTCCCACACTGTCCGCGATCGTTTCATGAAGTGTCGAATGGATAACGAAACTCACACCGCACGCCGAGAACATCATGATCGCAATCGTGATGAGCGTAAACTGCTGCTGCATCGGCTTGTGAATGATGATGTTGCGGACGGACCTTCTGTCTGAGGCTTTCGGCTGTGATGGATTATTATTAGGAGTATCGTTCATATCAAATTAATTATCGGCCGTGCGATTTAAAAAAATGAGTACTTTTACGCGAAACGGCCGATCAGTCTCTCTGCCTCTTCCGCTACTTGCATTGCAAACACAAGGTCTTCCACCGAAATCCTGTGTTTAGCACTGTCTTTGACCATCGGTAACTCTTGTGTTGATAAGATGTTAACACCAGGCACAGCTTGTAAAATCGTCGCCCTGGCAATCGCCCCATGATAACGCTCCGTTCCGGTAAGCGGTATGATTTGCCTGAGCGCATCAGGTGAGTCAGTGCCCAGCTTTTCCCACTCGCCGCGGACAATTGTTTCCAAATCACCTGTTATGATACGCAATTCTTTAGTGGAAATACCCAGCTCAACCTGCTCTGCTATTAATTTTGCCTTTTGCGCTTCATTTGCCGCGCGCACAGTCACGATGGATTGACTGTTAAACAAGTCGCTGACGGAAGCAAGATTATCGAAACTGGTCAAATCAATCACAACACGCGTTGACCCTTGCACGCTCGGAACTAATTCACCAAGGTTAAGCGCTAAGAAATTCCCAACCGCGCGATTCGCAGCATCATACCCGCCCAGAGAAGCTTCAAGCGCTGTCAAGCGTTGGACATTTTTCATTTGTTGAGCGGATGAAACCGCGTCCACCAATCCGGCCGGTGCAGCACTCGCCCGATTTTCCGCAATCCGAAGCTCTGAACGCCCAAGCTCAAAAAATTGTGACGGGATAATGCGATGAATACTCACCGCACCTTCCTGATCTTGCACCTCTCGATCTTCAATGACGCTGATCGTGCTGAGATCAAACAGGTGGTGTTGATACGATCTTAAATGAAAGACTATTTCACCCGTTTCGGGATTGATATTTCCCGGCTTGCCATTCTGGCCTTTAGCATTAAATAAAATATCGTAGCCGGATCGCGCTTGGCTTTTTGAAACATCCTTTATAAAAAATGGCGTGTATAACTCTTTAAAAATTTCAAACGGAAACTTAACCCAAGGATATTGTTCTCGATCAGAAAGGTTTTCAACTTTTAAATACCACTTTCCCTTTTCGCCATGCTCACCAGACTCGTCTTTAAAAATTCTCGCTTCAACTCCCCATGCATCGCGAACCGGAAGTTGATTCGCGCTGATATTTGAAAGATCGCTCTCCGATACAAGAAGAGGTTTGTGCGATTTGACCGTTGAAATTGTAATCTGATTCTCTTTACGCATAATTGGAACTTCAAAATAACTCCTCCAACCCGACTCTTCCAAATGATACCGTGCATCCGTAATACTGATCGTGTTTGGCAATTCTAATATGCGCTGAGCGATAGCTTCCAACGCCTGATCCATATCCTTTTTAGAAGTGGGCCGGCCATCAAACCGATCTAAATCGCTGAAAACAGAAATGCTGGCGTCCTCACCCGCCAAGAGAGCGAGATGCCCGGCCATGCGCATAAATTTGGCATAACCTTCATATGAAGGATCTATTGCAGCCAATTTGCGGGCAATGGTGCTGGAGCGGCTTAAAAATTCAACTCGGCTTCGCAGCACAGAACGCAAAATCTCTTCTTCATCTCCAAAAATTTTTCGGATAGCATCGTTTAAATGCTCCAGAGCATCTGCACTAATAGCATCAGCATTAGGAGCCGGCTTGACCAAACGTTCCAACCTATATTGATCAAAAGTCTGTGCAATCTGCTCTAACTTGTCTTTGACTTCCAAAAACCAATCCAACACATAAGTAGTCATCAACCCATAACCAGCCACATCAACCACCGTGTGGATTTGCAGAAAATCAAATAACGGCGCGATGCTGGGCCAGGCCGATTGCGGTGCGCGCTCTCCGACCACCACATTGCCCAACAGTTCATGCGCGAGCACGATCCGGCTTGCAAGGTCAACTACAGATTCCTTTACGCCTTCCCGTGTCAAAATTTCTTCAGCCAAGACGGAACCTCGCGTGCTCTCGTCTTTGCTTCCGCCGGTTAAATAGCCGATATCGTGTAGATTGACCGCAAGCCACAGCGCCAAACGCTGGTCATCGTTCAAACTATCGAATTTCTTCTTGAGATCACTCATCTTTGTTTCAAACCTTGCAATTTTGTCCGGCTGAGTTGCAGCACGATCTTGCAGCCTTTCCGCAAAATAGGCAAAATCACCTTCGGAAAATGCTTTAAAATATCGAACCACTTCTGCCATATGAGCTGCGCGAGCTGGGTTTGTAGCCTTGAGTTTCTGAAACTCACTGATAGAAGAAAGCCATGTCAAATCACCGATTTTAATTTGGCGAAGCTCTGAGCGGGGGGACGGGTCCGGATCTGCGTTAATAAGAACTTGCTGGTGGTCATCCGTATATTGAAAAGGCAGGCTCAGAACGGTTTCTACGGTATCTAAATTTGTTTTCTTTCTTACCACCACCGTGCTCTTTTCGATAGCATAGACAGTATCCCGCGTCGTATCCCACTCCGTTTCTTTCTGCAATTTCACTTCAACAGACGGGGCTTCAACACGAGCAAACCGGAGCTCCTCCCATGAAATCGAGGACAGTTTTTTATCCAAAGCTTCGGCTACCGGCTCGCTGTCATCCAAAATTCCGATGTATTTCATACCGGTAATTTGATACAGCCTGAAAAAGATATATAAAAGTTTGGTGACATTTTCGGGGTGTCCGTTCCGGACAAAATAGCGGAAAATATTGATCGCTCTTTGAAATGTAACGTTATACATAAATTCCCGGAAATCATAATTTCCGCCGCTCTCTTTGATTTCCTGCAACAAAACCGGATCTATATGATTGGTAAACTGCGGCTGGTTTAAATCCAATACCTGCCCTGCGGCTTTACTATAAAAACTTGCCGCGCGAAACTCGGGCCAGGTCAAAGCAAAGGAATAAAGGTTGCTTTGATCCTGCATAAATAATGCATTACTTAAATGTGTGGAGGTTAGCTTTCCCGTGCCTACCGCCGAAACATCCACCACATAAATAATGGTCAGCAGTTTTAGAAATAGCTCTGTTTTTTCAACTTCCAAACCGGATAAAATCTTGAGCGGGTCTTTTTCACCCCAATGCAATGACCCAAGCTCGCGGTTTCTGAGAATAAGCTGCTTGATAAAGTGGACATCTTTCGGATCAAATTGGAGCTTTGTCAGCAATTTTTCTACGATATTCGAACCTGCAACAGGGTCCAGGGGGCCTGCAGTCGCGATTTTACCAAAATCTTTGAGCACAACCGTCAAGGCAAGCAATGTTTTTTCTCTCTCGCTCAAACTGTCCACGCTTTCTTGTAGCCGCTTCAAGAGCGCGGAATCTAAAGCCTGTTTATCAAAAGTCTTTTGATTCAGAAAATCTGTACGGCCTTCAAAAAGCGCCTTTAAGGCAATAAACATCTCGTTCTGATGTTGTGCAACCGACATATAATCGTCTGGACGCTGACTCATCCGCCAAGCTTCTCGCTTCATTTTTACTTGATGAATCCACCTGAAAAGACTGCCGCCGATCCTAAATTTCCATATTTTAAAAGCATCCAGATTGAAGAACATGTCGAATATTTTGACCGGATCTTTTTCTCTCATCACTTCATCGGCAAATCCTGAAATCTTGCGGTTTGAAATTTGAGAAATAAAGTTAGCAACTTCGAGTTGAACATTTTGCACGCCTTCTTGAATACTTTCGGGCGATCCTTTGTCGTCATGGCCCTTTTTAAAATTAGGCCCCTTGGTATCAACAACCTTCGTGAAGAACGTTTTAATTAAGACAAGTTGGCGATTGATCCAAACCAGCGGAAATACGGTCAATGCAAATAAATGGCCAAACACGCCCGGCAACACCAGAGCGGCAACTACGGCTCCGATGTAATACTGCCAAACGATTCCGACCTTCGACCAGAACGATGCGGTTGGTAAAAATAAGTGACCGGTCCCGAACCATAAATAAAGCGGAGTGCCGATCACAACACCCAAAAATAGGAAAGTGCCGAACACCACTCCGAGCATAAAAAGACCATTTGCCCAATGGTCTGCCCGCGCAGGCGCAGATTTAATTTTCTTCCAAAGAACACTTGGATTCAAATTTTGCTTCATACTGCTAAGAGACAGGGCTTCTTTCGTATAAAGAAAGAGAATGGTCGGGACCGTCCTCCATCGAATGTCTTCCATTTTAATCTGCACATCTCCGATTCTGATTATCTCCTTATCTTCTTTATTCTTCGAAGTCTTTACAAGTTCGGCGATGGCCAGTTTCGGTATAGATTTCCATAGCCGCGGGAATAGTTTGGCTTTACCTTGAGCATCTTTAATGACTTCTCCGGATTTATCTGTTTTTGTTTCACGAACAAAATCAGGCATCATTTTTGAGGTATACCAAACATAAAACCACCCAATTGACCAGGACACGAAGAGAGGAATTCCCCATCCTGAAATAACCCAAAAGTTAGAGGTGATGACTACGTGGGATAAAATCACCGCAACGGTAGTAATCAACGACCACTTTACCATCACAGCCGATTCATACATTTTCAAAGGCCCCTTCGACCCGGCGACCAGCGTAAACCCTCTCCAAGGCAGCGGTTCTTTTAAAATTTCTTCAAGTTCACGAATCCATTTCAATGCTTTGGCCTCTAAAATGATAGTTCCGAAAATTTGAATCAAGAGCGCCTGGATAGGTGCGCTGATAAAGCTGATGAACGAGAATTTCTCGAGAAAAGCCACTAAAGGTTCATTTATATACGAATAGGCCGATAAAACCACGATTGGAATAGCAAATAGAGAAAATTTGAGAGTTAAATATAAAAGTTCCGCAAAAATTCGGGCTACCGGAATATACCGCCCCGCCAAACGATGAATCGCATAAAATGAAGCCACAAAAACTGCCGCCGGCACCATCCACGAAATCGACACCCAGCCGACAAAAAGGTTGGCAAGTAAGAGTAAATTAATTGCCCCAATAAGTGATCCAAAAACCAATGCCCTAAGCTTGTGCTCCGGAGCCCAATCGCGCGCTCTCGGATGTTCGCCGCCGACTAATACGCGGAACAAGTTCGGAATTGCGTATGCGGTCGTGATAAAGGGTTTGTTGAGATAAATCATCGTGGAACGAGCAATTGCCTGGAACCTCTCCTTAGAAGTAGCGACGCCTGCGTTATCGGCGCTCTTCCAAAAAGCTCCAACAAAGTTAGCAAAACCTATGATGACCAACATGTTCAATATATACAACCCCATTGCATAAAGAGGTTCTGAATATTCTTGAAGACGCGCCACTGGATAGAAAGTGTCAGCCAAACCGGAAAACGTAATCCCGACAAATCCGCCTATTAACCAAAATAGGAACAACGTATCATTTAAATACATTTTCTCCGCCAGAAACATCATCCAACGATCAATGAGTGTGTAGCCCGGGCCAAATTGATGACGCCAGTACGGGATAACGCCTTGGAACCAGCGCGTTGGGCCGCGCTCGTTCTCTTTAGCCAAATCCGTTGTTGCATCTTCCGTGATTCCGACATTGCTGAGATAGGCCGCACCCACACTGCCGCCTTCCGCATAATCATGTGAAAGTTCTCCGTAATAAATAACGCCGTATGCGGTTCCGTACCGCATTTCAAAATTCCCGAGGATTGCTCCGCCCAAGAAATATCCAATTAGCATTCCGAAGCCGATATTCCCAACACCAAAGAGCAAAGACGAAATCAGCGCACCCACCAAAACACCGCCGATACTGCCCAAGCCGAAACCCCACATGATTTTCTGATGGCGTTCACGCGTTCCATGCAGCCACCTGTCCACGACAACGGGCCCTTTGCCGGTAAAATTCGCCCGTCCGCGGCCGAATATTTTCTGCGCGCCCGCATAAAATTCACCGACTCGGGCAGCAATTGAAAGCATCTCCGAAAACATGCTGGCATTCGGGTTGCCAATTTCATAAACGGGCTGCCCCATGGCTGCCCAACTTTCGCGATACATCGTTTCCGCTGCTTTTCGAACTGCTTCGTAATAGGCATTTTGTTCGCGCCGCTCAAGAGGGTTCTCAACTTTCATTCGGTCTCGCAGCCATCGATCCGCCTCTGTCAGACCCTCCGTGTCTTCGTTGGTAGAGTTCATGCCAACTTTGTTTTTGTCGTCCAAGATAAATGAAAGCCAAATTTTGTTCGGGTGTTCAGTGTCTAATTTTATTTTTTGCCAATATGCCTCGTCCGCACGCCAAGTCCTGCTTCCTTGGAGAGATTGTCCGCTTTCCATATCGACAAAACCGATCGCTCCTAAGTCGCCGTAGATGACGTCATAATATGGAAGGGTTGAACGCGTCAACGCCGAGAGCTCATTCTTTCCGACAATGGTCTTAATTGAGATTCGCTTCGCTTGCCCATATTTCCACAAAGTCCAAAGATACCCAACGCCAAGAGAAATTCCCAGAATGCCAACGACAAGCCCAAGAGGATTCAATAACAGCCCGGGAATTAATGCATTGAAAAGCGTTGCTGCTAAAACTGTCCAACCCGCAACCCAACTCACATTCTTCGTAACATCCAAGCCAAAGTGACGGCCCGGATATTGATCGGTTTCATTCTCGGCAAACATAGCTCCGTCACCGACAAATCGCATATATTCCTGGAAAGCACCGAATTTCTTCTCAAGATTGATATCACCTGCCGAAAATAAATTATTGCGCCTGAAATAATAAACGCGCGTTCCTAACGCCTTCTCAAGCGCCTCGATCATGCGGATTTGCCGGTTCGTTTCTACATCATCCAAATCCTGTCCGGCCTGAATAATGACACCGGGCACGCCGGGATTATTCTTTAATGAGACCATTAAATTTTCAATCACTTGCCCTTTCAACTCGCCGGTTCTTTGATCAAGCTTCCCAAAAGTGTTCCCTTTGGCTTGAGTGATAATGGCAACAACCGCCTGATGCCCGGGAGGAAAATTTCCTGCACGGAAAGCATCTTTAAAATTAGGTGTTTTTACATCATCCACAGGCTGCTTTCTAAATAATCGGTCCCTGAATTTTGGGAGCGTAATCAGACGATCAACCAAGATGTGAGCGTTGGTTAAACTCAAATAAGAAAACATAATGACCATCAAAGTCGAAAACGTTGAATGTGAAATTGCCCAAGCGTGCGCAACAAAGTAAGCCCACGACATAGAGCCGGCGATCAGCAACACCGAGGCAAAATAAATAATATTGACCCAAGTCAAAGGCGAAAACCCTTTAACCGATTCGCTCACTTTCTTGAACAAACCCTGGCGATACGGCGTTTGCGGTGTCGGCAGCCCTGCCTTCTTAGCCGACTGCATTTGTCTCCATTTCAAATAATGCGCCCGAATGGTTACTAAAATAAGAGACAGGACCAATACAACGGCGGCACCATGGATCAAGCGGAAGCTTTCTTGTTTTGTTTCAATTGATTTGTCTTTCTCAAGATCGTCAATTGTTTTTTGAATGCTCCAGTTTTTAGTTTGCTGGTTGAAAAGAATGGCGATTTGCTGTGTTGAATCCGCGATCAAATCGCTTCCGATCATTCCTAAAAACAATTTCTTATTCTTCTTATATTTTTCCGTTCTTTGAACGGGCGTTAATATTTCAGGCTCCACAATGCCGATATTATCCAAACCAAAGCGCCGGACTTTATTCACAAGTTTTAATGACTCGATTAAATCCATCGGCCTAAACAGCGGCGCATTACGCCAAGCGTCCTGCATTGTTTTAAGGTCTGAAAAGATCGTCTTAATCGAAACATAATCCAACGATCTGTCATTGGCAGCCAATATCCAGCGGTCTTTCAGGCCTGCAATCGGCGTATTTTGAAGTTCATAATCGTTGAGCCATTTTTCAATCAATACAGAGACAGGCATCTGATTTTCTTCATTGCTCAATTCGATCGAATTCCTGCCAATAACTGAATTGGCGAAATGTTTTGTAATCATTTCTTCTGCTTTGGTGATTTGATGCAGCTCTCCGTTGATGCGCTGCTCCATGATTACTTTCAGGACAGAATCCTGATCAAGCTTCACATCGTATTCGCGATCAGCTTCGTCGATAATCGTTTCCGCATCCCATAAAATACTTTTAATGATTTCTTTAAGCTCTTGCTCGGTTTCAATAACACGATTATGGGCTCGGGCTAATTCCTTTAGCGATTCAACCCATTCCGAAGGATTTTCAATTTCGACTTTCTTGTTTTTGGTTTGATCGCGCGTATACTCAATCAACTTTTTGATGCTCATTTTCTCTTCATCTGAAGTCAATATGCGGTATTCGCGGCGTGTCAGCAGCCTTAAAATGATGTATTGATTCCGCTTAAATTCATCAGTCAGCATGTTGTCGTCATATGAAAAGTGATTGCCGAGTGCAAGCCATCGAACACCCTCGCTCAGAACACGCCCCATTACCAACAACTCTTTAAGATATTTCTCGCTTGCATATTCGCCCAGCGTTTGCTTTTCATGCAGAATGTCATACCAGTAATCTTCATAATCCGGGCCCAGCCCAATCACTCTTAGCAACTGTTTCTGTCCATGCCACAAAATAAAGCGCCTTTCTTCATTCTCTCGATTCATGGCCACTTGATAAAGCGCTTGTTCGGGTCCGGTTAAAACATTTTCAAATAAATGTTTCGCTCTAAACCTGGAGAGCAAATCGGGGTCCTGGCCCCAAGTTAAAAGCCGAGACAAGCCGCCGCGGAATGGCATGACCAGGTCACCGAAATATTTACCGGGAGCAAAATAGAAGTAGATAATTTCATCAAAGAAAAGATGGCGGCCCAAGTGAGCTGATGCCCAGTTCTGGAAAAGGGCACTCATTCTAAAAAAGTGTTCATACTCGTCTTCGTAAAGCTCTAAATCGGCCAAGAATGATATCTCGTCCGCAGTTACTGGCATGTGCAAACTTTCTGAATTCCAGTATTTCTCATTCAGAGCCCAGACAAGCTTCTTTCTCTGAATCCTTTCTTTAATTTCAGAAAGCGTAAATTGCTCCTCGGCCTCAGGAAGCTTCTGATCAAGCCACCAGCTTGCGAGGCCCATGAGCTGGTACTGCTTGAACACCCGCTCGTAAATTTTAACTGACGCGTCATCAAGCACAATGCCTTCCTCTTCTAGATTTTTCAGGAATCGCGCAAAATTATATTGAGAAATTGCATCGCTGCTCTCAAGCTCTATGGGATAATCAGCCAATTCACGGATAATGCTTTCAAAATCACCGATCCAGTTTTCCAATTTTCCGTGTTTGGCCGGCACTATTTTCTGCGCAAATCCCGGCAGCATACTTTCAACAAAAACAGACCTATATTCCCTTTTCATATCTTCAACATAGGCTTGCGGAACGGGGCCGTCATTTGCCATCTCGCGGTTTCTGCGGTATTCAGAAATCTTTGCCATGAGGTACATCATTTCGCGGAGTTGATAATAATTCTCAGCTTGCATTCCGGCCAGCTCAACCGGCTCAATCTTAAGGACGGATAACAAATCAATGACGCCGTCGATCATTGCCTGGCTGGAATCAGAAGCAGACTGGCCATAATAGCGCTTCAGCGCATCGATGACTTCCAAATTGACTTTTATTTTTTGATCAAATTGCAGTGATGTAAATTTCGCAAAAGATGACACGCGGCCCATGAGTTCATAAAAACGCTCGATTTGGTTTCGGTCCGCGTCTTCCCCGTTCGCCTTCTTCACAACTTCAGAAAAAGTCGACGCAAGTTCCTTTCGGAATTCTTGGGCAATATCAAATTCCTTTAAATAACGGCTGAATGCCGAAGAATCAATCACATGCCGGTATTGTCCGAAAAGATCGGTTGCTTCCCCGGCCTCCATTTTCATGTCTGCCCATGTCACCAAAAAGCCCAAGTCTGAAGGATGAGCGCGCAGATCCCATTGATCCGAAGATTTGGAAGAAACCAGCGCCATCAAATCCCTGGCTTCTTGCTGGATCACAGGGTCCGTCGCTTTTTCGAGCACTCGATAGCGGTGCTCGATTTTTTCGGAAGAACTTAGTGAGCGCCAGCGGTCTCGCTTCTTCCAATTAACTCCATCCCAGCCAATCAGTTCGGCCATATACGCCAATTCTGCATCAACCCATCCCATTTCATGCTGCTGATCATGGCGCGATTTCGTCTCACCAATCAGCCTCAAATAGGTTTGATGAATTCTGGATTGATCAAACGAACGGGATGATGCATCTCTTCCGATAAAGACAGGGGCAAGATCAGCCATTGCGTTAACATACTCGATCAGCCGGCCATCCGTTAGATTTGGATTTTCCACATACTGGCGTGCCAGCATGAAAATCAAACCGACTTGCTGGCCTCGTTGGCTCGGCGTCCAGGACCTGCCGACCGCTTCCCCATACTTGGCCTCATAATAATGCCTCGTGACATTATCCAATCCCTCCGCAAAATCGGCTTGCGCATTGACTCGCTCTGAGAAAGTGATGATATCCGAGTTTTTCCGTGCCCATTTTACTTTTCCGTCCTCTTGCTGCGCGCCCGTCCAAGCCAAAACCAAAGCGCGCGCGCGGCGATCATCAACCAAAGATTGTTCGCTGATTTCCGGATAATCAATCTTCAATATTTTTTCCAGAGCATGTGCATATTCCCGCGTTGCTTCGATCACTTGCTTTCTTTCTTCAGGATTGCTTAATATTCGAGCAATCACATCGCTTTTGGCGTTCCATTCTGCCAATCCCTCTTCAGCAGCCGAACCCAACCAGGCTGTGACAAGCATCTGTACCCTTTTATTGGCTTTGAAAGTCTCTGGATTGATTTCGGGTGTATTGGCAGCTCCAAATATAGATTGATAGAATGCTTCAATAGACGGAAATAATTTGTTCAACTGTTCGCGGTTTGAGAGCATTGGAAAGACGCCGATTTGCTTATCGCTGCCGCGATGCTTTTGGATCCAGGTTTGGAGGCCTTCGTCCGCCATGCCGCCCAACTCTGCCATCACCCGGTTCCAAATCACACGGCTTTGCTTGATGCCTTCTGCCGAAATAGTGAGTGCGTCCTGGCCTTGAAATACAACTTCACGCTCACGAGCAAGCTCGGCTGCTAATTCCACAGCTGTTTTCGACTCGGCATCCACGCTAACACGGCCAAGATGATCGTAACGAACCGGCTGATCTGAATAAAATTCCCTAAGAAAATCCAAAATAGCTTCAGATTTCAAAACAAAAGGATCAACACCTTCGTCTGCCATGCCGCTCAAAACCCACATGACCGAATTGCGCGCTTTTTGATTTTGGAAGAATGAGATTTCATCAATCTGTACTGCGCCGTCACCGTTCTTAACTCTTTCAATTTGACTGCCGATCAGGATAGCGCGGCTCAAAGCGGTTTCCGCTCGAGAGCCGGTGCCTTTCTCCTGCTCCCGGATGCGTTGATGCTCTTGAATCAAATTCATAGTTCTCTGATGACGGACCAGAAACTGGCTGAATCCCAATTCATGGGCTTCCGCAAATGCGTTGAAGAAAATGCCAAAATCTTTCTGCCGTGTTAAATCAATGGAGCGTAATTCGCCGTATATAATTTCCAGCTCCGACTGTGACTCTCGTATAACGCTCTCTACCAACTCCGGATTCTGCAACATTGCCTTGATATTTTGTATGAGCTGGATCAAATCAGCTTCGGTCAGCTCGGGATTTAAAAGAATATGGACCGCAAGGCCTGATGCGAGAGCTTCCGCATATTTTTGTTCTGATATTTTATCTTGAAGTCCCGGAATGATTTTCCATAATTGCGCTGCAAGCTCGCGGTTAGCATCGGACAGCGCACTTTTCTCACGAATACCTGCAATTCGGCTTGCCCAATTCAAATACGCAGAGAAAACCGTATCATCCAAACCGGCGGCTTTGGTCTGCGCAAGCGCATTCCAAACACCAATTTGATCCATGCTTGAGAAATCAATTGGTTTACCCAAGTAAAAATGCTCAATGTAATCCTTTGAATGGAGAAGTAGCTGGTTATACTTTTGCGTAACTGGCCGCAAGCTATCCGGCTTCAGCGCCCCCTTGGAGTTAAGATCCTTTTTATCTATTAAATTTAACTGGACCAGCACTGCTTTATTCTCCCGGAAAAATCCATAATGATAGTAGGCATCGCCCAGCAGCAACGACGCATAGGTTTCGCGGGCGTAGTCCACGATTTCTCGCAAATGGTCCATGAGACCTTCTAAGTCTGAAATTTGAGAGTAATCGGAGGCATTCTTGATAACATCCAAAACATTTTTCGCCTCTTTAACTTGCTGATAAAAAATAATATCGGAAGGTAAGAGTTTTTGTAACTTGCCGATACCGTCTTCCATCCGCGCTGCATCTTCTTGGAATTTAGCGAATGGCAGTTCCGCTCCGCCGGTTCCTGTTAATCTGCCGTCCAATGCGGTGTAATGCTGCATTTGGGTTAAATCACTGTAATTCGGAAGAGCGCCTACGGTCAGGTAGAAATACTTGCGTTCTTCAATCAAAGGCATGAGCTCGCCAAAGAAATGATCAATTTCGGCGTTCAGAGCTTCCAGTTCGGCTTCGGTTGTCGGCAGCGTCTTAATAATGCCGGTATTAAGCAGTTCTGAAATAATGGCGTAGAGCCTGCCTTGATCTTTTTGACTGTCAAAAAACTCAACCGGATCCAGACCTAAATATTGCGCGATTGCCTGAAATTTCTCGGATTTTTGAATATGCTTCACAAATGACGTTGACACAAACGACCAATGCTGTCTGATGTCATCAATGTTAATTTCCTGATCCCCGGCTCTTTGGAATTTAACCCAAGGACGGTAAAGGAGAACTCCGGTTGAAAATAGTGACTCGGCACTGCCTACGGGGATCACCCATTTCCTATACCAACTTAGATAGCGCTGCACAGCTGACGCATCGCCGGAGCCGGCACGGATTTGTTTGTAGGCTTCAACACCGTTTACCAGTTCGTCTAAATTGTTCTCAAACCGATAGTCCAGCTCCTTAGCCGCTTGCTCGCGCATAGCGGAAAGTAGAATGGCGCCGATTTGATATAAATTGAGATTCTTATCAGCGATAGAACCTCTCGAGCGTATGATTTCTTCCTGAGTAAACAGATGCCGCAAAGGAATTTCCAGGAATGGCGGCCAACGTTCACTCATCAAGAACGCAGAGCCGTCCGCTTTTGTGCCGGGCGCAGACATGGCAGCCCATTTTGTCTGTAATTCATTCGGGGCTTCGCCCGGTGCAGCTTCTAATTTTTTGGCAATTTCAATCGCAGACCGTATTAGATTTTGCAGATCCTCGGACGACATATGCCGCTCTCTTCCAAACGTTGCCATTCGTTCGGCAAATGTTTCCAAATCAACAGAATCAACACCGCTCTGGGTTTTGACTTTCAAGACTCTCAGAAATTCATTCGTGTCAGGCAAAATTGCTTTTGCTTCAGGTGAGAGCTCCCCGTGATGCTGCGTGGGCTTATATTGATCCTGCAGGTCGCCGAGTTTATTCATGACGTTTTCGAGATTAACCAACATGTTCTCGGTCAGTGATTTTAATCTTGAAAATAAGTCTTTAAATTCGGAAAAGAATTTCGTTCTTGCAGCTGCATCTTGGGCAGCTTTTTCAAGAGCCGCCTTTTCTTGTTGGGCGGCATGCTCTTGTAATTGAATCTCGGCTTCCGACACCAGTTTGTGTTCAATTTCAGGCGGCAATGGAAGCGGGAAAGACTGGATCAAAACAGAGGTGCTTTGAATTCCTGATTCCTCAAGAGAATTTTGAATGTTGCGGCTGGCTGCATGCAATGCAACCCATTCTTCTTTTAATGTACGCTCGAGGTCCCAAATACGCGCAAGGCCGTGCGTGTTTGATGTGTAATATTTATCCCAGTCAATCTTGCCCCTCATGAGCGCTTTATACCATGTGGATTCATTTTCGATGGCGGTTTTCAATATTTCTTGGGACGCTTCGTACATGATTTGCATAAACGCATATTCCATGAGCATTTGATGGCGTCGGCGGACGGCGTCATTTGAAATTTCATCTAGCTTAAACGCTTCATTCAAAGATTTCTGAACGGCCGATTGGAAGGCTTGCCATTTGGCGCCCCAGTCAAACTCCACTTCGGCTGAAGCGTTGATAATATTCAAGAACTCGGGTTTATTTTTGAAGTCCCAGGAACCGCCCAAAAACGCGTTGATGTCAAACTTGAAGCTGCCAAATGGAAATAGGAAAAAGCCAATGGCATCGGCATTTAAATTTTCGTTCATGGCCTTTGCGACTTGAAACTGATTGTCCGAAGAACCCCAAATCCATTGCTCGAGCCCGTTTTCTTTTTTGAGTTTTGACACATCTTCCGGAGACATCCGCAGCTTGCGGACTTCACGGATAAATTCATCGCCGCGGATATTGGATCTATAAAATTTATTCCAAAACACTGCCTTGTCGGAACCGGCCGGAAACGGATTTTCGGCAGCCACTTCACCGCTGAGCATGGCCCCAAGCGCTTCCAAGTCGACGCCTTGTTCATGAGCCGCCGAGGTTCGGAATTCGATCTCCAGATTTTCCTCAACACTCTTCCCTGACGCCTTGACGGATTTAAAGACCGACACATTGTGCGGTAAATATTCCTGAGTCAAAAATTCGAGCTGTGCGCGCTGGACCTTGATTCTTTTTAAAGACACATAAAGCCGGACTTTCGCCTGTTCTAATTTTTCATAAGGGCCGGTTGCATCGTTTAAGCGCTCTGTATCGTATTGGCGTTTAGCGCGGGCTTCGTAAGCCTTGATTGCTTTCTCGAGGGCTCGGATATTTTTGAGGTCGATATAAAGTTCTTCAATCAAACTGACATACTGCAGATATTCGCTGTAGATTTTTGCCTGCTCGTCCCGGATGATCTTATCGCGGACAACTTCTTTCACACGAATCGCCCAGCGCGAGGCTTCCGCGCGGATTAAATTTCTCAGGTCTTCATCGCTAATGAGCGAACCGCCGATACCCATTTTGAATGACCCTTGCGCCGTCCCGCGCAGCACATCGTCTAATTGATTGGTGCCGGCCAGAAAATACAGATTCCTGAGCAGGCGATCCAGGTAACGGGGTAACGCTTTTCCGTCCCATTCCCGCAGCATGGTTTGCGCCACTTCAATATCACCGATCACGTTCATGACCTTACTCATCACATCCAAGACAGCGTTTCGGTCAATTCCCTCCACTTCGCTCACGCTTTGCGCAAGGCGCGCATCGCTGAGCTCGACCAAAACCGGGTCCTCTCCCTTTTTGGCGCGCTCAACATCGAGCCGATTGGCCGCATCAATTCCCAATTGTGCACGTTCTTGATGGAGCTGGATCATCGGATCCAAAATCACTTTCACCTCTTGATCGTGGCGGCTGATCACAGCCTGCTTTTCTTCTTCGATATTCTTTTTAGAAATTAAGAGCTCATCACGAATGACTTCTTCTTTCGTAACTTTTTCTTTGATTTTCGGATTGCGCAGAAGCGCATCAGCAACCAATGCTTGAATGGCTTTATGATTTTCTGCAATTTTTTGGTCTAACTCATTCAAAGAGCCGTCCGGTGTGCTTGGCAAGGAATATTGGTCTCTTCGCTCATAAAGCCATTTCAACTCTCTCTGGAGTTCAAAAAATTCTTCCCGGGTTGACACATCACTTTCAACGGCTTGCGCCTGTAGGAGACCGATCCGGCGGTTTGATTCATGAATTCTCTGCTCTGCGTTGGTTAAAACCTGCAAAGACCGGATTTCTTCCTCGCTCATCGCGATCGCAGAAAGCGACTGCATTATCGCTTTCGCCAGATCATCCCGCGCACCCATAAGCAAAAGCTCCTGAATATAGATCTCCGCGGACAGAAGGACTTGCTTGATCCAATTGTCCGCGGGCGTGATTCTTTTCTGTTCATGGATTTTTGCAAGCTGGATTTCTTCGCGCCGAAGACGCAGCTTCGCTTCCTCTAAACGAATGAGCTGCTCCATTCGATTTTTCTCATTTTGACGGACCCGTTCCTGCATGACACGTTCGACGATCGCAACTTCAAATAAAGCATCCATCACTTCGCGCTTGAGACCGCTTTTCCGGATCGCGGTCGTCAACGCCTCTAACCGGTCTCTTTGGCCTTGCATTTCCTGCGGATTCAGGCCCGTTTGAATCTGACCCAGAAAATCATTAATCGTACCGCGCTGTTCACCCGCGACTGCATTGCGGATCGCGTAACCCAATTCCTGAAGCACCACATTGAATTCCAGCTTTGTGCTGACGCTCAGCTCAACCTGATAAGCGTTCTTGATTTTCTCAAATAACTTTGCGCGCGATTCTTCCAGCTGAGCAGCAAGCACACGGTACCCTGCGGCCCGGTCGGCATATGGGTTCTCAACAATTTGGCGGCGTAAATTCTCAATGCCGTTCAGTTCGCGAATATCGACAATGCCGTGCTTTTCGATTTCAGATTTCATCATGTGCAGCAGGCCGTTGGCAGCTTCCGGTGTAACCTTCAGCGCTTCCCTGATTTTATTGGGCGTCTCGGCGATTTCTTTTTCTAGGTCGTCAATGTTCTTGTCGATGACGGCTAAATCTGCTTCAAATTCGACCTGTTTCGCCGGCGTTACACGCCACTCGGTGAATTTATCGAGGATAGCTCGCCGTGTGGTATTGACAAATTCGCGGTGAAGCTTTCTTGCCCTGAGCAACTGGACCTTACCCTCATAATCAATTGCGATTTCGAGGAGTTTCTTCTGCTGGTCAGTTTCGTAAAGCACTTTATTTTGTTCATTAAGTGCAATAAGAGTGCGCAGCTGATTCTGTTTTTCTTCATTGCTGCCCGTTAATTTGAATTGGACCGTAAACACGCCGGCAATTTCATATTCGATCTCTTCTGTCATACCACCCTGCTCACCGCCTTGACCTTGCAGCTTACCCGTCACTTCCTTCGCTAAATCACCGCCCTGCCTGAGTGAATCAAGTCCCTGATTAAACGCATCCGCCGAATAAGCTTCGCCGCTGACTCGGCCCGGTGTCGATGTTTGCAGTGCTCCGTGCGGCCCTGTCGCTCCGGAAGACGCGAGACCGACAGACGGAATCCGGCCGGTTTGATTAAGCTGATTCATTTGACCTGTGACAAACGGCAGGAGGGAAGAATTCTGGCCGCCTGTAAATTGATTAAAGATTTGCTGCTGAGCATTGATTCCTTGCAGCAAGCCCTGTGCACGGGCTACCATCGGAAACCGTTGACCAGCCGCACCGAGAAATGTTTGCGCGCCGTTTCCAAGGCCCTGAAACGAACCCATCAATTGCTGCATCTGTCCCATCATTTGTTGGAGTTTGCCCAATTTGCCCGGAAGCTGTAATTGCCCGCCACCACCCATGCCACCGCCAAGGCCGCCGCCCGAACCGCTGTCATCCGGCTTCATGACTTTCTGGCGGATAACCAACACCTGCGCTCTCATTTCCGTAATTTCAGAATCGCTGCCCGGAACAAACCAGCCGATTACGGGAATTGCCTGGAGTTCCTTGGTTTCAAAATCTTTTTTGAAGAGTCTTTCTAATTCGAAGTTGTAGCCCTGGATATTGAGGTCAAAAAGAACGTTGGACTGCTTTCGGATCATCGGCATTGCCGCCGACAATAAGCCTTCTTGCCAAGCCCGGACCGGCACATCGGTGGTTTGTGCCCTTACAGTCGCGGGCCCGATGATATGCTCAGGGATTGTCAAATCAGAAGCATCGGCGATGTTTGTCGCTTCATCAAACATGTTGAGATCGATTGATTTTTTGGCCGTTTCAGCCGCTAACTTTTGCGCTTTTAAGACATCAATCTGCGGATTGACGGCATCGCCTGTCGCCGGCAAAATTTCCTGGCTTAATTCCGCAACCATTTCTTGCGCAGCATAATAACTGCGCTCGAATTTTTTGTATTCGCTGTGAAAATTTTGCCACTCCTCATCGGACATGAGCCGCTCGCCATAACTTTTCGGCCTTCCTGCATAATCAAGCGCAGCGTAGGCCGGAACAAGTTCCTCGAGGCGTTTTAAATAACTCTCTGCCATTTCATTAAATTCTTTTATCTTCTGTGTTCGTTCCTCGCGGCTCCAAGCAGGCTTTTGTCCGTCTTTCGGCCTGATTTCGAGATACCGGTTCATTAACTCGTGAGCTTGGTCTTCAATATGGCGGTCCGAAAATGATGATTGAAAGTTACCCAGGAAATTTTGTTTTGCGAGGCCGCGTTCCATCAAACTTTCCGCATAACTCTGGTATTCGGCCTTAATGGGAATTAGCATTGGGATTGTGTAATATTTACCGTCCAACCCCTTGATTGCCCGGCCGGTTTTCCACATCCATTCACCTTTTCGAGAATCCAGAGGATAGAGATAATCAATATTGAGCCCGCTTTTATCCTGAATCGCTCTAATGCGGCTCGCATCTTCGCGCAGCTGTCTTACCAATTCAACCCGCTCCGCTTGAATATCCGATCTTTCCTTGTCCGGATTTTGCTGGATGCGTTTATAAAACTGAAGCTCATTGCCGGTGACACCTTCGGCTTCCCTGATTTGAACCAACGAATCAATTTGATCCGTATCTTTGAGGCGCTGCTCAAGCTTTTGAAGTTCGCGCATGGTTGGCGACGGATTCTCAATCGATTCTGCTGAAAGCTGGGCAGTGCGGAGCCCTTCCATCTCAGCAACAATGCGTTGAAGTTGTACATACAGCGCATCTTTCTCCTTGAGTTGACTTTCATAGGCCTTCCAAGCCTGTTCTAGTTCGTTAATCGGAATGACTTCGAGCGCATCCAACTTTTTGGCCAATTCATAATGTTTTTGCGCTGCCTTCACGGATTCCGTATAGGTCGTGTCGTATCTTTCTTTCAATTTTTGATAATCACGAACCAGTTTTTCAACCTTGTAACGCTCATCGCCGTACTGTTTGTAGCGGTCGATCTGTTTTTTGGCGATGTCAATGTATTTTTGCCCAAGTGTCCGGTCGTTGCCTTTCCTGACGCCAAAGCCGCCGATCAGAGCCAAAAGGTCCGAAGCCTTATTGGCCAAAAAGATATCGAAACGAAGTTCGTAGCTGATGCTGGACAGGTGCCTCTGGGCCAATTCAATCCGGTCACTCAAAATTTCCATCGCTGTCTTCAAATAAATTTCCTGCTGCTTATAGGGATCCAACGATTTCAGAGAATTGGGCGCATCCGCAAACTCTTTTCGGATTTGGCGCACATAATCGGAATTTAATTCAACATGCACTTGACGCGAGTCAAGCTTCATGATTTCGCCTAAAACACGGCTCGTGTCGTACTGGTTGTAACGCCATTGTTGCTGAGTTTTAATTTCATGCTGAATGATGCTGATGGCTTTTCCGATCGCGTATTCGTCCTGATGAGTTGCGACTTGATAGATTCCCTTCGCAAGCTGTTCGTTCATGCGTTTGATTTCCGCATCCGCATTACTCACTTTTTCTTGCGCTTGTGCGTATTGATATCCAACGGCCCTGAACGCAACGTAACGTTTCAGAATATCTGCCGCTACTTTATGTTCTTCCGACATCACATTAAGCACCTGCCGCCACTCGGCTAAATCATGGCCCAATGAATATTGGCCGCGCAAACCGATTGAAATCGTCGCACCCGTATAATCAAAGCCGACAAAACCGGCGCCGACACGGATAAAGAAAATGGGTAATTTTTCGAGTTCTTTAGATTGGCGTAAATGATCGGCTGATTTTTGGCCGAGCGATCGGCCATTCACGTAAATTTCAAGGTCTTTTCGGTTCAATAATTCTTCATGCGTCATCGCAACTTTATTGTCGCGGATATAAGACGGAGTAAAATGCGGACGATCCTTATCCGGCGGATAAATTGCCTGCATGGCGTCCCAAAATTCTTTTTCACCGAAATATTTAATTTCCTGCCCCGGAGAGACAGTTTCTATTTTGGCGCGCGAGCGAATGTCTTCAGGAACCGGAACCAAATCATCAAATTCTCGGATGTAATCCGGAGCGCCGGCTTTTGACCGGATAAGTTCCAAAACTTTCTCGCGCAAATCCTGCGGCGCGCTGCGCAAAGCCGCCATGACTACATCGGCCGTCTTTTGATGCTCAAGATCCGTCCATTTTTCCTGGCTTGGTGCTTCAATTTTGACGGGCGGAGTGAGTGCAATTTCTTCTTTTACGATTTCTTCTTTGGCTTCTTTTACTTCTGGTGCCTTTTGAACAGTAGCGGGAGGAATTGCTTGAAATTTTGCCGAAACTTCATTGACCCAGGCGCCGGAAAGTGCCACGAGTCCTGCAGCCGCAATTTTGGCGGATTTTATCCATCGCTTGAAATCCGGAAGCTGAATGCGCAACTTTTGGGCGGGCACCTTTGGTTCCGCCTTTTCAACTTCTTCAACCTTCTCAGGCTGTTGGGCAATTTTGATTTCCATTTCAACCGGCTCTCTTTCATCAATTGAAACGGGCTTATTCGCCGAAACCAAACTCGGCGCTGCGGCCGGAACGGCTTGAACTGTTTTTTCTTCAATTGCCTGAAGGCTTGCCGGCTGATTGGCTTGAGTCGTGCTAGGCGGAGCAGAAGCAGGAACCGGAGCCGGTTTTTCCGGAACGGATACTTCCGTTTGGAACATGACTTGAACTTGGCCGGGCTCAAATTCCGGATAAGCGACTTTAACATCACCGCCTTTTCCCGGCATTTCGTATTGGACTGATATGACCGCCGGTTTTGGTTCAACTTTTTCCTGCTCCGGCGCCGGAATTGATTCAACAAGCGCAACCGCCGGCTCTTGCTTTTCAACGGCCGGCTCCAAAACTTTTTCTTCGACAAGCGGCCGGGTTGACACTGCCACCAACTCAATTTCTTCAACGCTCGAAACAACCGCACGCTCACCGCTCACCGCTGCGGTTTGAGGTACGCGCACCACTTCAGGCGCAAGCAAAGGCTTGGATGCTGCGACGGATTCTTCGATTTGAAGCGGTTCGGCATCTTTTTCGACAAACAACCGCTTCGGCAATTCGGGCTGCGGAATTTCAGGTAAGCGGATGTTTTGTGCGCGCGTAAATTTTTCTTTGACCAAACCTGCCAGCCGGATCAGATTCTTTTCTTTGATCAGGCGAATATCAATCTTGCTACGGCCTTTTGCGATTTGTTCGTACTCGCTCTGGATTTGAACCGCCAATTCGTAGATAGCTTTAGATGTTTGAAGGTTGGTCTTCTCGCCTATTTTAGAATGTCGCTTGATATCGTAACGGTCATACAGCAAGCCGTCCGGACTGAGCTCGACTTTTCGAAGCGCTTCGAGGAAAAGCTCGAGCCGGCGTTCGGCAGCCCCTCGGTTAATCAAATCGCGCGCTTTGAGAAAAACATGAATGGAAGTCGCGAAATCCGCAGATTGAAATTCGCTTTCATTCTCAAGATTCTTAAGCTCAAGCGCGCTCAGATTTTCAGTTTCAAAAATATCCCCGCCCTTTTGGTCCCTAAATCCATACGTCGGCGTTCCGACTGGTGCGCCGGCAAGCGGTGAGAAAATGCTGGCATCCTTTCTCATTTGTTCCGCAATATCTTTTGAAACGAATTGATCAATTCCGGAAAGCTGTTCGCCCGGGGTTTGTTCTGAGCGGTATTGGCTATAGGACAAGGGCGGTAGATCCGAAAGCAAGACCGGCTGCTCGACAGCACTTTTCTTTTGTGCCGCCGACACAAGCTCAATCGCTTCTTCGGCAACCGGCTCGACCTCTTGAAGCTTCGGCATTGCGCTAGTCAATGCAACCTGAATCTTTTCTGTCTCTGCTTTTACCTCAGCGGTTTGCTGCGGCACGATTTCTGACTCTGTTTCTTTAATTAAAGCGCGTTCAAATTGATCAACGCGAGTCACCGCTTTTACTGGCTGATTTAAAGACTTGAATTCTTCAACTTTTTTTGCGACAAGCGCTTTTTGAGAACGGACTGTATCGCTGAATTCATTGCCCTTCATTCTCGCGATCTGCCAGCCGCCCAATCCTTCAACTTGATCAACAACCTTATCGACAGGAGGTGTGGCCGATTTTCCCTGATACACCACAACAACGTGATGTCTCGTTTTGGGCTCAGAAACTGGTTCTGCTGCTGCAGAAGAGGCCGCGCCTATCTCTTGTTTTCTAAATTTCATAACAGCAGCAAATGTATCCGGGTCGTCAGCTCCGCCAATACCGGGGAAATGTCCGATAAAAGGACCTTTCCCATTGTTGCGCCTCACCTCATAATTGACCACCCGATCCGGCGTGCCGTCAATTCCCTTGTTTGAATAACCGCCGTCATCCATGATCAAATTGAGAACAAAAAGATTGGGCAGAACTTTAGCATCCTGTTCCAGTTTGGCGATTGTTTCGGCTTGTTTGGAACTGGTTTTTTGCAATGTCGTGTCGTACATCCGCGCGTTGAATTTGATATCCGGATTCTGACGTACCACATCCAGGAGCACAGGAATGAGCCGCTCAGCAGAAGCGCTATAAAAAGTCGCCGTTACGACGAAGTTGTTTCGTTGCGATGGCATCAGGTCATGACGCAGCACGAGAGCCTCTTTAATGCCTGCCTTCAAGCCTGCTCTAAAAACTTCGGCACCATCATGCCGGATAGAGTCATTGCCTTGATCAGTTACAACAAGAACCGCCCGCCCCTGATTCACATCATGTTGCGCGACCCGTAAAGACCCCTTCCAACTTTCATTTTGAGCCCACGGCATCGGAATAGGCACACCATGGAGCAAAGTCATTAATCCTTCGGTGGAAACAATCACTTCATTCGGAATGCCTTTTCCCGCCAGCCAAACTTTTGCCCGCTCGCCCCATGGAAGATATTCTTCATCAATGAGACGTGCCGGCACATCAACGTCAGCGCCGCTCAAAACACTTTCTACATAGGTCGGCCACTGGTCTAAAATATCTTTGACTCTTTCGAGTTGGCCCACCATTTTTTGTTCACGGCTTGCCATATCCGCGCGAATTTTTGCTACTTCTTTATCCGAAGCTGCGGCATCCATGACCTGCCAGGCGCCGGTTCTAACGGCGTAGCGCGCGTCATCTGCGGAAAAATAATCCGTCATCGCGCGCATCGCCGAAATCTGATCTCTGGCTTCCTCAATAAATTGTTCTGCTGCTTTCTTATCGGAAGTGTAATGGGTAACGCTTTTATAAATTTGTTCGATGGTCTTATCGAGGGATTTCTGGCGCTCGTCAATTTCTTTGATCAGTTTCCAGAAAACTTTTTGTTTTTCTTTTAAGATCGAATCTCCGGTAAGCGACTGCAACCTATCAACTTTTTCTTTTGCGGCCAGACGCTCTGAGGCAAACAAATTCAGGAAAGCTTTCTTCTTTGCCGCCTCATATTCTTCCTCGGCTTTTGGCAATGCCAGAGCAGCCTGGTATCTTTCTGAAGCAGGAACTGATCCGTAGTCTTTTCTCAGGTTTTCTAAATTTGCTACGCTTGAATGAAGCGGTACCGCAAATTCAAATTTCTCAAAAAGAACGGGCGGAATCGCCGCCCCCTTCGGCTTTTCATCTTTGTATTCGGTACCATCCCGTACTTCTTTTGTAGAACCCATCGCGCTGATAGCGGCAATCTGAGCGATCGCCAGCATCGGGTTCATGGCAAGTCCCATACCCGCTGCGCCGCCTGTGGCAGGCGCTGCGGCGATTTGTTTTTGCGGTTCTGGTATTTTTTGTCCGAACTTTAGAAATTGTGCCGGCAGGCCTAATTGACGAGCCACTTCAATTTCTTGAAGGCTGATGCCTTCTGAGAGTAATTGACCGACCTCGGTTTTAATGCCGAAAGTATTGAGGACGCTCGCCCATGTTTTGGCGACTATTTCTGCTGCACTAAATCCGAATGTGTGTTCGACACCTTCAACCGCATAGTGGCCGACATTGATCATGAAGCGTTCAACGTAATTGACCGCCGGTTCAAAGTAAGAAACCTGGATATCGAAATCCGCATTGCCGGTGATATTTTTCATGATGAATGAAACGGGCTTCGAGAGCAGGTATTCATCCATGTAATGCGCAGCGCCGTACTCGCCTGGAGCATGGCCGCCCGCCAAAGCACCGATTTCGGCACCGACCGTCAGCATGCCAAACATGGATTTTGCGAACGCTTTTGCGAAGTTGATTGTGAAAGTAGCGCGAATGACACCAAAGAGAGGAGAAATGATGTAGCGTTGGATCAAGTTTGGTGATTCAACTACTGGCGGTGCGCGTTCCTGCGTGCTGCTTTTGAGCGCATCCTGAATTCGGCTCACTTCGTCATGGACCAAAGTCGTAAATAAAGTTTTCTGCGAGTCATTATCGTAACGGACATGCGGAAGAAGTGATTGCAATTCCAAAATGATTTGTAATTTTTGCTCCACGGGCAACCCGCCCTGCGTAACATCGCTCAGAACTTTACGCACAACCGGATAATCCAAAGATTGCAGATTTTTCAAACGCCCGAGCTGGGTAATGATCATACGGTCCATGCGAAGATTGGAGAAACGCTTTGCAAAATTAGGAATAGTAAGCATGAACGCTAAAATCGCTGTGTTGAGAAATGAAGAAACCGTAAATGCATGAACAAAAGCATTGGCAGCAACGCTAAGGAACCCTGCGCCTTCAAAAGCGCTTGTAATCCAGATGCCCACCGGACCGAGCAAGCTGTAGCCGGCGACGCTTGCAGGCAGCAACACAGACACGGTTCCGAGTGCAAATACACCAAAAACTGCCATCTTCCAGCGTTTCATGAAAAATTCAAAGTGCGGCAATACAAATAATTTTGAGATGTATTTATCAACAAAACGGTACACAATGCTCCAATTGGAATTTCCAAACCGACTCCGGTTTAAAAATGAATCAAAGTTCTTTTCTCTGGCATTCAACATCGCTCCGGACAAAGTATCCACAACCTGTTGTATATGATCCGCTCGGTTAAATGGTTTAATATCTTTTCCAAAAAGCGTCATTTGCCAAGCGCGGCGTGTGTAGCCAAAATAAAAACTATCGAGCAAGTGAGGGCCAACCGTGATCAGCCACTTACCCACTTTGAATGGATTCGAAAACCATTTCACAGCACTCCAGGACGCGCGCAGAATGCGGTCCACCAAAGGTTCTTTGGATTCCGCTTTTGCTTCACCGTGGCGCTGGTCTCGGACTTTGTACATTTTTTCGAAGATCCGGCGGACCTGCGTGTAAACATAACGCCATTCCTGAACGGAAGAATCCGCGTTAATGCCGGAAAGCTGCGACAGAAGCTCGAGATCTTCATCATCAAACCCAATCGCTTTGATTGCGGCGATAATGTCGGCCGTCTTTGCTTTGAGTGAAATGTTGGAAATAAAGTTAAGCGGCTCTGAAGATTTTGCGGCTTGCTTAGCAAGAATTTTATTAATGATCTCCGCCTTGCTTAATTTTGGAGCAGGAGGAGCGCGCGTTGGCTTTACTTCTTGTGCTTTCGGCTCCGTAACTTCTGTGGCTGATTTTTCTACTTTTGCAGTTTCAGCAGGAGCGCCGGATTCTAAAGCAACAGGCTTTACTTCTTCTGAAACGGGAGCTGAAATTTTTCGGAGCTCGGAATTGACCCGAATGACTGCCTGAGACACAACGCGCGTATCGCCCGCAAGTGCGTTTAAGTGCCTAAGTTCACTGCGCAGTGATTCCAAGGCGGCCGGACCGGCGGATACGGCTACGTCAACCTCTTCATCAAAACGGTTACGAGATTGAATCAAGGATAAAAGTTCATCCCTAATTCTCATCTTTTTTAAATCGAAGGCGTTTTCCGCTAAAAAAATAAAGACGCGAACGCTGAACCGAGATTGCAGCGTGATTTCCGCGGATGGCGATATGATTTTTAATTCTTCGGAGGCGGCTCTCGCGAGATTGTCCCGGTTAATTTTCCGGTCAATCAGAATACTTTCAATTGATGCCAACTTTTCGTTAACGCTCATCGCAGTCCAGTTAAGGTCGCTGCTTTGCGCGATTTTCTGCAATAACTCCCAAGTCTGGCCGCCGTTATGCATCTTGGCCATGGCAAGATCAACCGAAATGGCTCTTTCGGGAACTGTGCTCTGTGAACTTGGCGGCAATGCTTCAGAGACCCAATCTGATGATTCAACAACCTTCGCACCATCGCGTTTCAAAATTGATTCCAAGAAAGCACGATCCGTTATAAATACTTCAATGACAAACTTTCCGATTTCAGCAATTTTAGCGTAATCATGCATACCGCCCGGCCGGCCAACTTCGGATTTATCTTTCGATGGATACATCACTGTCATCAATACTCTTCCATCCGGAAGCCTGCTCGCAATCACATGGGTCTTGTTGATTTCGACTTTGATGTAAGAATCAAAGTTTCGCTGGAAATCCTGAAACCGTTCCAGTGTGCGTGCTGCCAAATTGCTATCGATGCCCGATGCGATTAGATTTTCCGATAAAGCCGGCAGCCACCGGCGAAGTTCTGATTTTCCGACAAACCCGCGCAAAATTGCGCCGGCGCCAATTTCAAACTTTCCTTCTGACCCGAACGGACGAATCACTTGCGGCGCCGACACTTGATACCGTGGATCGTTCAGCATCATCGCTTTCTGCGGCTGGTAAACTTCTTTGAGCAGCGATTCGATTTTGGACGGCATATCGCGCATGGCGCTTTCATAGCGCATAGCTTCTTTGACTTCGTCGATTTTGCTAGAAATCCGGGGCGCGATCACAACATAAGAAATATCACGCTCTCGAAGATAGCGTTCAATGCCGGGCGTATGAAATCCGCCGGTGACTATAAAAGCGCTTTTGCGGCCTTCCGCTTCCATCGCTTTTAAAGAACGTTCGATCAACACTTTGTCGCGCTTCAGAGCAATTTCGTAAAATTTCTCGACCTTCAGCAAATCATCGTCAATCTGCTCGAGTTTCGGATCCAGCTCGACTTCAATACCGAGCGCCTTCGCCTGTTCGCCGATAAAGGCTTTGAAATTTGTGATTTTAAATTCATCCCGATAGGAATAAAAAAACTCGGCGTCTTCTTTGGTGAGTGAGAAATCAAAAATGTGCTTCAACAATTCGTGCAGCCGGTAAAGCCGGTCCAGCTTGACTTCCGTCTCGTTGCGGAACAATTTATTTTTCAAATCATCCTCGGCGAGCCGGATCTCATCAAAAAGCTCCACGCCGATTGTGTCGAAGCTGCGCATATACGCCACATAGTTCAATGCCGGCATGAACGCTTCGCCACTAATCTGTAATTTGTTGATGAGTTGATCAATATATTCAAAAAAATCTTTGCGGGAATATTTCTTGCGGTGATATTGGAGTACTTTGAACCCGAAAGCCGATACATCCTGGGCCGGCATACGCTTCTTAATCTCAGACAATAATCCCTCGAGGTCCTTTTCGGCTGTTTCAAAATTGATCGACTTTTCAAGCTCGACTAATTTCATGAACGCGTCGATGTGGCGGTAACGGTACAAGCTAACGCTGTTTGCCTGCGCCAACTCCACCAAATACCGGACAAATGCTTTCATCGAAAGCGAATCTTCCTGGAATGCGTCATGGCGAATTCTGAGCTCGCGCAAATCATCCGGAAAAATGTAGCGCGCCACATGATCCAGTCCATTCCGGAGTGATTGCAAAAGCCCTTCATTCCGGTCGCGAAACGCGAGCGCCGTTAAAAATGCCTGCCTGTTTTCTTCATAAAGCGCTTCATCTTCGACGCCATTGATGATTGATCTCGGAAGTGTGACAATCGATGCGAAAGCCGGCCCGCTCAATCGTCCTTCCCTGACAAAGTAATCACCGACCAATTCACGCGCTTCTGCATTTGGAAATGAAGAGAGCCAGTAATTGTTCAGTCGCCCCATGGCTCCTTCGACGTTGATCAAATCAGTGCCGTTTGCTTTTGATACCTGCTCGATAATTTTGGAAATATTGATCTGGGCATCGTAGTTGATGTGCGCATCTTGAATATGGTAAATCGTCTGAGGCTTTTTACCTTGAAACCGGCTTTTGATGTGCCCGACTTTATCAGGAATGATTGAAGTGTCGAGAAGGGACTGATCAATCACTAAGTTGGATTCTAAAATGTCACGGTAGGTGCTGGCTTTATTATTCTGCAGCGACTGAATTAAGTTACTAGACCCGTCAGCCCACGCGATTGTGTTGAGCGTAAAAGTAAATAAAACAATCAGCGCGACAACTTTTAGATAAAGATTAAAAGTTTTACTCTTTTCAACCTGGCGCATTTGTTAGGAATCTCTTTTCACTGCCGGGGTTTTTTCGAGTCGTGCTTACATCTAAAAATAAAGTGAGATAAAAAACACTTAATTTATCTTTTAAAATCTTTGATAAAAGTATACAGTTTGAATACCCCCCTGTCAAACCCGGAACTGAGAAAAGTATTTAACGTAACCCTAGTGTTTACCGTGATATATGCCGATCTAAAAAGTGCGCTTGGATAGGGCAGAAATTGAAATGCTTATTTTCGGTCTGAAATAAAAAATAAGCGGATGAAAACAACGGGGAAAGTCAAGAATCTAGATTTGCTTGGAAGTTTTTTCAGTTCGAAAAAGACGCGTCAGGTCGGAAAAATAGAGGAACATGTTCGGAATGACAAACAAGGTCAAGATAGTCGAAGTCAACAACCCCCCAATCACGGTAACGGCAAGCGGCGACCACAGCTCGCTGGAATCGCTCACCGCAATGGCCATTGGTAGGAATCCTATCAGGGTTGATCCTGTGGTCATCATGATCGGACGTAAGCGGTCAAGCCCGGCTTTGACTAGAATTTGATTGCGGTCGCGGATATGCTTTTTCAGATGATTAATCCGGTCGATTAAGATAATGGAATTATTAACAACATACCCGGCCAATAAAATCATACCGATAAAAACAGGCTGGCTGAGCGGTTTTTGCGTGAGTGTCAATGCAAGCCAAACCCCGATACTTGCCAGCGGAATTGCGATCATGACCAGCACGGGCTCGCTGAAAGATTGAAACATGCAAGCCAGAACCATGTAAATTAAAACAACGGTAATCACAAACGCCAACCAAAGCTCCGACCTTCCTTGCAGCAATGATTCGTATTGCCCGCCAAAGCGCCAAAAATAATCCTTCGGCATCGGAACGTCTTTCACAGCCTCTTTGATTTCCTTGCCCACCGTTTCAAGCGGGCGGTTAACGTCACCCTTTAAAAATACGTAGCGGTATTTATTCCGCCGGTCAATCGTCTGCGGCCCCGTTGACGGATAAAAACTCGAAAATTGTTCCAGCGCTACCTGAACGCCGGTTTGCGGTGAAACCACAAAAATATTCCTCAAGTCATCAATTTTCTGCCGAAAAATCGGCTGAAGCCGCGTAATAGTTTCGATTTCCAGGCCTTCCGTCAGCTCATGATACTTCGTCGGCCTCATTCCGCGAATCTGAGCGTGAATAGAATCTGCAACTTCCCTTACGTTTAAACCATAAAAGGCAGCTCTTGCGCGGTCAACCACCAAGCTGTATTCGGGCCGCTTCCGAAGGTCGGTCATCACCAGATTGGTCAATCCCTTGACCGAATTTATTTTTTTTGCAAATTCATGCGCCAGCTTTTCGAGTGTTTCATTTTCGAGCCCGAAAATATTAATAATCATCTTTTTCGATTCTTCACTCGAAGCTCCCTCATCAACAATCAGCGAGTATTCCTCATGCACTTGCTTAATCTCTTCATTTCCCTTTTCCTTAATCTGCGACATGATGACATCCTTCGATGCTGAACGTTTCGCCCGAGGAACAAGCCGAACAAAAATCCGGATATCGTCCTTCCGGACCGTGGTTGAGATCAAATCGACTTCTTTGTATTGACCGAGCATCTCTTCAATTTTCTTGACCACTTCGTCATTTGTTTCAAGCTTCGCTCCGGCTAGCGGGAATATAACCACCTGGAATTCGTTTTCTTCGAGTGTTGACGGCAGGTCAATGTCCCGATGCGCCAGACCCCAGGCAGAAGCGACAAAAAGCATAACGATTAAAGACAGCATTAAATACCTCAAGCGGAATGATGCCCGGATTAACTGCTCATACCAAAAATAAAACTTCGAAATAAAATTAGGCTTCGCCGGGCTCTCTTGCGGTTTGGATGGTACATCGAAATTGATTTTCGACAAAAGCATCGGAATCAGCATGATGGCTACCAGGAGCGACATGACTTGCGAAATGCAAACGGTAAATGCAAATCCTTGATAAATGAGCTGGATTTCTTTATCAATGAAAATAATGGGCAAAAAGACAACTAAATTGGTAACGGATGCAGCCAAGAGCGGAATCCACATTTCCTCCGACCCTTCACGGACTGCCTGCTCGTGGCTAAGACCTTCTTCGCGCTTCTTGAAAACGTTTTCCATCACGACCACTGCACTGTCGACCATGATGCCGATTGATAGAGCCAGGCCGCTTAAGGTCATCACGTTCAGACTGATGCCGAAAAAATCCATGAACAGAAAAGTCGAAATAACCGAAATTGGGATTGCGGTTGAAATAATCAGCGCCAGAACCGGACTCCTGAGCGCAAAGTAAATCATCAAAGTCACCAAAAAAACACCTAAAATAAGCGACCCTCTGACATCGCCGATGGCGCGTTCGATGGAATGCGCGCGATCAGAAACCGTGATGATTCTGAGCTCGCTCACTTTTTCATCTGCATAGCCCTTCACAACTTGTTTGGCGAGCTTGACGACTTTGATCGTATTCGCGAGGCTTGTTTTTTTGATATAAATGGAAACGTTTTGATTGAGGTTGAGCCGCGCATAATCCTCAGGCTCGAGGTAGGAATCTTTGATGGTTGCGACTTCCTTGAGCGGAATAATCGATCCTTGGCGCGTTACTTTGACGCCGATGTTGCCGATTTCATCAATGCTTGTAAAAGCACCCATAGTCCGGACTGCAAAATCATACTCGCCGCGCTCATAGTCTCCGGCAAGAAGATTAATGTTGCTGGCGCCCAGCACATCCATCACTTGCTCCACCGAAACGGAATAAGCCACCATTTTGTCGCGGTCCAACTCGACTAAAATCTTTCGCTCCCGGCCGCCGTAAATTTCAACACTTGCGACGCCGTCGACGCGTTCCAGCCACGGTTTCAAATCCGTTTCTACCATTTCGCGAAGTTCTTCCGGCGTTTTGGTATCGGAAATCACCGCAAACACAATCACGGCACTTTCGCTTTCGGAGTAATTGGCAATGACAGGTTTTTCGATTTCGGGCGGAAGCTTGGATTTCACGCGCGAAAATTTTTCGCGCACTTCGAGCGCGGCAAAGTTCATGTCGGTGCCTGGTTCAAATTCAAGCGTTACACGGCTTTCGGCTTCACGCGAATTCGAATACATGGTTTTCAGGCGGCTCACGGTCGATACCGACTCCTCGACCGGCCGTGTGATCATGTGTTCCACTTCGACAGGTGCTAATCCGCCGCGCGCACGGATGATGATGCTGATGATGCCGCTGGAAGTGCCTTGATAAAGCTCGACGGGCAAACGGAATGCGGCGAGAATGCCAAGCAGAAGAAATCCGACAAAAACGACCGTGACGAGAACAGGTTTTTTGACTGAAAGGTTCGGAAGACCCATAGACCTCAATTCACAAATTCAAAACTAAAAGTTCAAAACCGTGCGAATAATCCTAATATTTCAAATATTTTGAATTTTTAATTTTGAAATTTAAATTTATTCCAAAACGGCTTCATCCGTTAAAAGCGGCCCATTTAAAATTCGGTCTGATAAGCGAATCATCAACACATAAACCGCAGGAATCACGCAAAGCGTCAGCAAGGTCGAGCTGATCGTCCCGCCGATCATTGAAATCGCAAGCGGTGCTTGCAGATCGGCGCCAAAAGAGAGCGGAATGAGCCCGACTGCAGCTGTGAGTGCCGACATCATGATCGCACGAAAGCGCACAAACGCGGATTCAATCGCAGCCTGCATGAGCCGTGCGCCTTCAATGCGGCGCTGATTAATAAAATCAATCAAAATAATGCCGGAGTTGGTTCCCGAGCCGCCGATTAACAAAATGCCCATCAAGGAAATAACGCTTACGGCCGTCCCGGTTAGTAATAGCGCAACCGCAATACCGAAAAGTGCCAGCGGAACCACAAGCATGATCACAAACGGCTGCAGGAATGATTCAAACTGCGCGGCCATGATCATGTAGTTTAAAATGAGCGCGAGCGTGATCGCAAATGCGATCATCCGGAATGATTCCCTGACTTCGCGAGCTTTACCCACCAGCTTAACTTCATAAGTTTCAGGCCGGTCTATTTGCGCAATAGCTTCTGCAACCGATTTTAAGACATTTTTTTCTTTAAAATCTTTCTTAATTGCAGCCGCAACGGAGACTGTCCGTATTTGATCTTTACGCTTAATTTCACTGGGCCCATAGCCGGACTTGATGGTTGCAATGGCTTTTAGCGGAACGGAAATTTCGAGACTATCACTCCTGACCAAAAGGTCGCCGAGCCGCGTCATGTCCTCTCGGTCTTTCTCGCGGAGCCGGACCCGGACGTCAATTTCACGGCCGGCCTCTTTGTATTTTGTCGCCACCGCGCCGTCGATTGCGGCTTTGGCTGTGAGCGAAATATCACGCGCCGAAATCGCGTACAGTGAAGCTTTTTTCTTATCGATTTCAATCATGGTTTCGGGCGAGCGCTCTCCGACATCCGAAATCACTTCCATAACACCCGGGATATTTTTGATTTTTCTTTCCGCTTCTTCCGCAAGCGACCGTAAAATTTCCAAATCATACCCCTTCACTTCGATTACAATCGGCTTGCCGCCGGCAGTCGCAAACGCAAATTCATTTTCTTCAAGCATGTATTCAATATTTGCTTGCGCTAAATTTTCAGTACCCAAAGATTGTTTCAAATCTTCAATAACTTCATACGAGGATCGTTTTCGATCCTTATTGAGCGATACGAGAATCAATGCCTGCGATGCACGCAAGGTGTCGACTTTTACAGCACCGATTTTGGAACTTGAAGCCGAGCCGATATCCACTTGAATGGTTTCAACTTCCTGAATCCGGTCTAAATGCTTTTCCACAATCTTGGCCAGTTCATCGGTAGCTTCAATTCTCGATCCAACCGGAAGATTCAGTTTAACAAAAAATTTGCCCTGATCCACCTTCGGCAGAACTTCCGTATCAAGAGAACGAAAAATTGCAACGCCGACGAAAAATAGCACAAGCGCCACCAGGACAATTGAAAGCAAGACCGTATTTTGCTGAGCGTGCGTACGCTTGGCAAAGAAATCCTGTACTTGCTTTTGAAAACGCTGGCGTTTCTCGACATTTTGTGCTGCTTTTTTTGCGGGCGGCTGAATATAAACGGCCGCCATCGGGATCAGCCAAACAGAAATCAGGAACGAAATGTTCGAGCAGTGGATAATCGCCCACGACAAATCTTTGAATAACTGGCCGGCAACACCGGGCACAAACAAAATCAGCGGAAGAAAAACAGCATCAGTCGTAAGCGTGGAAGAAAAAACCGGCCAAAATACTTCATTGGCGCCATCCACCGATGCATCTTCGGGCGAACGGCCTTCCTCCCGCAGCCGGAAAATATTTTCAAGCACCACAATACAGTTGTCCACCATCATCCCGATGCCGAGCGCCATGCCGCTTAGCGACATCGTGTTGATCGTGATTCCCTGCAGATTGAGGAGAAAGAACGAACCGAGCACCGAAATGGGAACCGACAATGCGATGAGCCCCGCACTTCTAAAATCCCAAAAAAAGAAAAATAAAACGATCGCCGCCAGCAGGCCGCCTTCAAGCGCGCTTTGCTTCGTATCCTCAATAGCTTGAGAGACAAACTCGGATTGATCGTAAACTACTTTTACTTGCATGCCCCGGGCGTTTAAATCTTCCTGTAAGAATACGAGCGCGAGCCGGATCCGGTCCACGAGTTCCACCGAATTCGTCGTTGCCTGTTTTTGTATCGCCACCGACACATTTTCCTGCTGATTGTGCCGCGAAATCGTTGTCCGCTCGGCAAAAGTATCTTGAACAATTCCGATATCATTTAAAAGAACTAATCTTTTTTCCTGAATGCCCCGCTCTTTTTGTTCCCGTTCGGTATCCAGCGTCGCGCGCGGACCTTCGGCGCCGCGCTCCACAAACCCCGTATCCCGCACATGTGAGCGGTCGCGCGCCACGGCTTTAATCACCGTAAAGCCGATCTCGGGAATCGATCGGAATTCTCCGACCGTACGGATGAGATATTCGTACAAACCCTTTTTAATACTGCCGGCCGGATAAGAAACATTGGCCGTATCAATGGAATCAATCACCTGAAGCAGTGATGCGCCGGCCGATTGAAGCTGACCTTGGTCGATTTCGGCAATGATTTCACGGTCCATGCCGCCCGAAACGGTAATGGACGCCACGCCTTCCACTTTTTCGAGGTTGTCCTGCAGTGTATGCTCGGCAACTTCCTTCAGCTCAACTGGCGACATCTTTCCCGTAACGGATAAAATTAAAACAGGTTTTGAAAGCGGATCAAATTTGAGCACGACAGGATCTTCGGATTCCTTCGGAAGGCGTTCTTTGACAAGATCGATTTTTTCCCGGACCGCGAGCGCCGCGAAATCGATGTCCTGATTCCAATTAAACGCAACACTAACGGTGCTTTTGCCTTCGCGTGAGATGGATTCGATGCGGCGCAAGCCGCTCACTGAGCTGATCGCTTCTTCGAGGGGCCGTGTGATGAGCGTTTCGATTTCTTCCGGCGCGGCATTGGCGTAATCCGTCACAACGGTAACCTGCGGAAAACTAATCCGCGGGAAAAGCTCTTGCGACATCCGGGTCAGCGCAATGAGGCCCAGAAAAACGATGCCGCAGAACACCATCACGGTTGTTACACGCCGCTTGATTGCGTATTCAGGTAAAGTCATAGCGCTCCGCACTTACAAATTTAAAGACTTGAATAAGTATACACTACAGATAATTTATCGGCTCGGAGGGGTGAAAACGGAAGGCAAATTTCGGGCTTATAATTCTGCTTCTTGGGTCTCGATAATGCGGACTTTGGAGTCTTCCTGCAGGCGGTCTAAACCGGTTACGGCGACCAAATCGCCTTCCTTAACACCGGAATCAATTTGAGCGTAGTCGGTCCTTTGATAACCCACCACGATTGGCTGTTTGTGAACGGTTTTTTGGCCGGGGTCAATAATGTAGACAAAATAATCCTTCTCTTTGCCCTGAAGAGAATCAGTCGGTAAAACCAGTGTATTTTTCTTTTGAAACAGGAGAATTTTAATCCGAGCAAACATGCCGGGCACCAGGATATTCTCCGGATTTTCAATACGGACTTTCACGTTTGCCGTCCGGCTTTGACCAACCACCACACTGCCGATACTCTCAATCGTTCCGTCAAAATTTTTATCGGGATAAGCGTCGACAAACACTTTTGCCTTCTGGCCGAGCGACAATTTATTGAGGTCTTTTTCGGTCACGCCAAATTCGGCAAGTACGCGGTCGGTTGAAAGATGCGTTCCGACCAGCGTATTCTGCGTGATGGCCTCGCCTTCCTCGACGTGAAGTTCGCCAATGGTGCCAGCCGTCGGCGCGTAGAGATTTGATTTTTCAAGCATGACTTCGTTGGCTTTGACTTCCAAATCATTGGCTTCCACATCAAACCGGGCGCTGTCGACTTCCAGCTTTACTTTGTCCAGGGTGGTCTGCGGAATCGCACCGATTTGAAATAATTTCTCATGCTCTTTCATTTTTTCCTGCGCAATGGCAAGCGCGGTTTCTGCTTTGCTCCGCTCCGCTTGCGCGCGCTTCAAGCGCAGCAGGATGTCATCTTGCTTAAGCGAAATTAACAATGCACCTTCTTCGTAGCGCTCGCCTTCGCGGTAATTGATCGCGCTGACAACGCCCGGTATTTCAAAACTCAATTTAAATTCGACCGCTCCCTTAATCGTACCGAGTTCATTCAGCGAGTCTTCGTAATTGTAACGCCCAACTTTAAAGGCCTTCACGCCGATCACCTGGTCGCCTTGCTTTTCCTGCGAAATTTTCTCTTTTGACTTTTTATCGAAGATTTCAAAAACTTTCTGAGCACCGAAACCGGCCACAGCCAAGATCACAACGCCGATGACGATTTTCTTGAAATAGGGGGAGTTCTGAATGCCCTGCAGCTTGGCGATCGATTTCAAATAGGGATTGACGGGCGTTTTGTGCTCCGGATTGACCGGCGGCTCGTCCGGTGTTTTCGGATCTTCGGGCAAAGGATTTTGATTTAGCTCGTTTTCATCCATACTTAATCTTTCTGAACCGTTTTATCTGCTTTCAAACTGATGTGATTCGATTTGCAAATAGTCCCGGACACCAATCGCCCGGTTCAAATTCGCTTTCGACGTATAAAAATCGGACAACGCCTTATGGACTTGCATTCGCTCTTCCGTGTAATCAATTTCGGACTGTAAAAATTCCGAAACCTGAATTTCATTTGTTTCCAACCGGTGCTGCGCCAGCTGCGCGAGACGGTCCCGGTAATTCATCCGTTTGTAATTCGATTCAACCTGAATGAGCGCTTTGTTGTAATTAAAATAAGCCTCTTTGACTTCACGGATCACTTCGCGCTCCGTTTTCTCAAGCTCAACCACCTGCTCAAGCGCTGCGATCTTGGTTTCTTTTAATTCCGCCAGCGAATTCAAATTGTCAAAAAACCCGAAACTAAACGTATGCGTATCCGAAATCGGGCCTTGCGTTCCTAAAAACTGCGAAACGCTCGGTGCGCGCTGGTCATGATCATACGTGTGCCGAAACGTGCTGCCGCCAACGTTCCATGATAATTCGGAACCGATTTTCCATTCGTCACGATAAGGTGGAAGATGCGCAATTGTTTGAAACGCTTCCGCCAACTCGCCAAATTCTACCACAAGATCCCATTCTGGGAGCATTTTGCCCCCGGAAATTTTACGCGAAAGACGTGCCGCATGAAGCTTAGAGGCTTCTACCCTTAAATCTGAACGATGAGCATAGGCCATATCCACATATTGCTCCAAAGCATTTCGACTCTCCTGCAGCTCGGGCCTCGGAATCGCTTGGCCTTCGGGCTCATCCGCGAACGAGAGCGGGATGGGTTTTCCGGACAAATCGACCAGCTTAATGTTATCGATCTGATAAACGGACTCGATCGAGACCGGATCTGCAATTTCTAACGCCAAATATTTCTGAAGATCAAGCTTTGCAAGTTCTAAGTCCTGTTGGGCCGTTTCCAAATCATATTGAGCCTGGCTGAAAAGCGAATCGACGTTTAGTTTTTCAATCTCAGAAATCAATTTTGCCTGATTTTTTTCATCCGATACGCGCTTGGCCTCCTGCGCCTTGCCAAAGAGACGTTTGCGGTCTTCCAGCACGTTCCACGCGCGCTCGTACTCAAAATAAGCTTTTGAAACATCAGCCACTAAATTCGAAACGGTTTTTTCATATTCGCGCCGCGCGGTTTCACGCCCTTCCATTTCGAGCTGAAATGTATTCCAAATAATCCCGCCGCGAAAAAGCGGCTGCCGAAATGCCAAGCGCCAGCTGCGGCTTTTGTAAGCGTCTGTCGATAAAGTTCCATCTTTCTGGGTTCGCGTAAAATCCAAATCGCTGAAAAAATCTCTAAACGCCTTTATAATTCGCTTCTCGGCAAGTTCGATCCGCTCACGCGCAATTTGTGCCGGTAAATGCACTTGCACCGCACGGCTGATCACGTCTTCCAAGCTGTGTTTGTCTTTGGCAAGAAATTCGCGCTTCGTCACAATTTTCATTTCGTCGATCGATTCCCTGACGTGCTCCGGGTCAATTCCCGGAAATTGCTCGAGGCGCTCTTTCCGCTTTTCCCTTACCTCCTGCATGATATTGGGGGCAGCTCTGTCTGAATCATTTTTTCCCCAGAAAGCAAACCAACTTCGCCGTTTTTTCGGCCTTGTTTCTTTCTCGGCCGGAGCTGGAGAAGACTGGTCGTGCTTTTTTATTTCATTGTCTTTGTCTTTCTTTTCTGCTTTGGCACTCGGTGCAGGCGTTTCCTTTTTAATTTCGCCGAATGCAGCGTTAATGGCATTATCTCGGTCGCGCATAATCTCCTGCTCATCCCGGTTAGCATCGATCGGTTTAACGGTGGTCTTAAAAGTATCAGATAAAACGGGGTTGGAATCTAAATAGATAGAGGAGGTCAAAACCACGATCAGCGCAAAACAAATCCGGCGGATGAACTTGGATAATTTTTGGGTCATTGATCGCTGCAAGTTTTGTGAATTGATTATATCGAATCAAAGCACTAAGTCAATCTGTCGGCTTAGGTTACCTAAAATTATCGGCAAAATCAGCAACTTTTTTGAATGTTTATTAATCTTTAAAGCAACCAAAAAAAGTGCTTAACGGCGGGATGAAAATGCAACAAAGGACGGGACGCTCACAAAAAGAAAGGAGGTTTCTTTGATCAGCAGATTTTGAAATGTGTGCGGCAGCCGCCCATTCATCAAAAGATGCGAACCCTCCTTCACAACCACTTCCTCTTGCTGGATGGACAATTTCAATTTTCCCAAAATCATTTGAATAAAGAAATGCCCCTCAGACGGCAGCACGCCTGCATTCAAAAATGCCTTCCCGGCAAGCGTCACCTTTCCGATAAAAAAACTCGGGTTCATGGGAGTGTATGAAACTGCTTTAAACCCCTCTTGCTGAAATTCAAATGCATGGGTGCCGCGCTGCTCGCCCAGATAAAAATTTTCAGGCTGTGAAGCCTGCATATGCAAAAATAAATCCGCAATCGAAACTTCAAGCGAAGCTGAAATGTTTCGCAGCTTTTCAAGGGAAGGATTCTGGATATGCCCAGATTCAATAGCCGCCAAAGTCCGAGGATCTAGCCCGGCCTTTCTGGCAAGATGCGCCGCTCTGATGCCTTTCGTCTGTCGGAAGCTTCGGATCGTATCGCCGACACCGCTTTGGCTCACTCGCTGAAAATCGTACGCTTGAGCGGCTTGCGAGCTTAATTTGCTGTAAATATCGGATGGATGAGAAGCGATACGATTTTTCATTTTTTTCATACCATGACCTTTTCTCGTTTATTCAAAAATTCACGGACCAATTCCCGGGTTCCAAAGCGCTCGATAAAATACCGTGCCGGAAGCCGGTAGTGATTCTGCAAACTAAGCAAGTTTTGATGGGCAATACACTCTCGGAACGCTTGGATCAAAGACTGGCATGTCGCAATCATAAAGGCATCATCCAGCTGATCGATCAACGATTCCAAGTGATAGACTGCAACTTCGCAATGATGAATCAGTTCAGCATCGTTCACTTTAATGCGCCCTAGTCCTATCCTCAGCAAGCCAATCACAAAATAAGCATGCTGAGCAATGAGTGCATTAAGGATAACCGGGGCCGGCTTTCTCTGTGCCTTCATTAACAACACTCGAATTGACCTCCCAACTCTTGCTCCGTTAACCTGACCCGGACAATCCATTTCATTCGAACCCAACGCGTAAACGCCTTTGGATTCCGAACGGCCCTTGGTATTAGGCACCTTGTTTTTAGAGTGTTCAACATCACTGCCTCCTTGAAAAATATCATTGACAATACCAAAAAGTTATTTAAAATAACTTCATTTTAATCGTGTTTATTACATGCTTTTTGGCGATTCAATGACTTGCTTGTTCTTTACCCGACATTTTTATCTGTGTCAATAGCCAATGTGGTTGTTTTTTTAAATTTCAGAGTCAGAGAGCTTGAAAAACCAAAAATCACGAGTTATTATCTTAGTGTGTTATAAATAATTAATAGATATTTAAACAAACTATCAAAGCATTTCTGAAAGACCAAATATGTACAACGAAATCAAAAGCGACTTAGACGAACAGTTCAAAAGCTACCCTCGAAAAAAAATCCCACTGTGGGGCGCGGCAATCAAAGTGTTAATGGAAGAACGCCGAGGACGCGGCGATGATGCTTCAGTGGGATGGCTTGCAGAAAAGGCAGGCATCAATGAAAAGCATTTATTCAATATCATTGCACAACGCATTCAGGACCCATCATCCGATAAGCTTGTACAGATTGCATCTGCCTTTCAAATCTCATTTTCGGAACTTGCCACACGTGCGATGGGCGAATGGGAAGGCGCCTTCTACACCTGCGGATTTGGACAGCGCGGTTTCATTGAATATAGCCAGCACGGCTTTTCTATTCAGTCCCTGAGCCCTCCGGGCACTAGCGGCCGTGACTTTTTTATGGGCATTATGAATATTAAGCCCTTCAAAGAGTTGAAGAAGTGGAAGTTCCGGGATAATTCGATGATCTGCATTTTCCTGGAGTCAGGGACTTTGGAAGTTACTTTCGGCAACAAAATCAAGACTCTGCACGCCAATGAATCCGCCTACTTTGACGGCGGCATTCCGCACAAATTCCGGAATATCGATTCAATTGAAGCTCGCCTTTTCTTAGTCACCCGGCCTGCAATTCATTAACGGTGTAAGGGATGAGCGGTAAAGGATAACTAGATTTTTTCCAGAAGGTTGTGCTTGATGCAGATCTTCTTAACTGCTTCGAAAATGTCTTCCATGTGGGCCGATTTGGTAAGAAACGTGTAGCCGGCGTTGGCTGCTTTCGTGCGGAATTCATCGGTGTTGGTGCCCGTAAAAATCACAAAATCCTTCGGCGTATGCGCTTCGCCGGCTTGAAAACGGCGGATCAACTCATCGCCCCACATATGCTGCATTTTGATATCGACGATCGCCACATCCGGCTCGAATTCATTTGATATTTTAAGCGCCGCTTCCCCGTTCTGAGCGTAGCGGACTTCGTAGCGCGTCCCTTTAGCATAGTTAATCAGCGCATCCGACAGAAACTCGCCGACCGCTTCTTCGTCATCGATGATTAAAATTTTGCAGGCAGGTCTAAGGCCTTCCGGAATTTGGTCGTTCACGAAATTACTTTATGCTCCTGATTTTCTTTGCAGGATTTCCGGCGTAGATACCGGGCTCTAGGATATCCTTAGTGACTACAGAACCCGCGCCGATTACAACGCTATCAGCGATTTTTACCGGCATGATCGTTGCGTTGGTTCCGATCGAAACGTGATTGCCAATCGTTGTTTTTTTCCATTTTTGCGGGTCACGCTCGGGAGCGCCCTCCCCAAAAGTATCATTAATAAACATGGCGCCATGCGAAACAAAGCAATCATCGCCGATTGTCACCAACTCGCAAATGAACGCATGCGATTGAACCCGGGTTCTTTTTCCGATTTTGACACCCTTTTGAATTTCCACAAATGGGCCCACAAAAGCATCGTCGCCGATTTCGCACTCGTATAAATTGACGGGTTGAATGACGGTCACGCTCTTTCCAAATTTTACATCTCGAATTTGGCTTTGTTTTATAATCGCTGAATTCATTGCAAAATCATGCGCCTCTTAAAACAATGTGTAGATAAACGGAGCAACCGCGGATCCTTGCGCAAAAAATAACAATGCGCCAAACAGAACCAAAAAAATAACGATAGGCGTCAGCCACCACTTTTTTCTTTCTTTCAGAAAATCCCAGAATTCCGACAAAATAGATAATTTACTCATGACGCCTCCTTTAAAACTGCCTTTCGTACTGTTTTTTTTGAAATTCCTTGGTTCGTCGATCAACCCAATAAGTAGCCTTCCCGTCATTCATCTTTAAATCCAAAAAACTTTCTCCAAACAACTTGGCCAAAACGCTGATCGGCGTTAGCACAGCATAAAAAAGAACGAACAATATAACGCGCGAAACCATCCATCCCATTACAACGGCAATGCTCATCCATACCTTTTGGATTGGTTTTAGAACACCGGGTGCTGCCACACCCAACAAAGCAAAAATAGCGGATAATGCGAAAATGACCAAGTTAAGCTTGGCAGACTTCCAATATATAAACCCGGCAATGAGCAAAAAAGCAACGCCCATCACAATGCCGAAATCACGCAGTTCTTTTCGGGTGCTTTTAATTTCGCGGATTTCCTTTAGGATTGTGAATTCCATATTAATCCAGCTCAAACTCGCGAAGCCAATTGGTGTCCTTTTCCAGCGGCTTTTGATCCTGCTTGTTGATTAGAAAGTTACCGAGGACCAGATAATCCATGTTTGTTCTCATAAAACAGCGATAAGCATCTGCGGGCGTGCAAACAATGGGTTCTCCCCTGACATTAAATGATGTATTAATAAGAACCGGACAGCGGTGCTTTTTATCAAACTGCTTGAGAAGATCGTAAAATATCGGATTCACGTCAGGGCTGACCGTCTGGATGCGTGCGGAATAATCGACGTGCGTTACCGCAGGGATTGCAGAGCGCGCAATATTCAATTTCTGAATTCCGAAAAGCCGCTTCTCCTCATCCGTCATTTCTTTTCTAATCTCTGACTTTACGGGAGCAACCAAAAGCATGTAAGGGCTTTCACGGTCAATATCAAAAAAGTCCGAAACTCTTTCTTCCGTTACAGCCGGTGCAAAAGGACGAAAACTTTCGCGAAATTTAATTTTTAAATTCATTTTTTCCTGCATCTCTGGAGACCGCGCATCTCCCAAAATAGAGCGGTTCCCAAGAGCGCGGGGGCCGAATTCCATCCTGCCTTGAAACCAGCCGATCACATTCCCTTCCGCAATCAAGTCCGAAACACGGTTCGTTAATTCCGCATTGGTTAATTCAGTATTGGGAATTTGATTTTCCTCCAGATAATCCTTGATTTCATTCCGGTCAAAATCGGGACCCAGATAAGAACCGTTCTGCACATCTCGATTGGAGCTAATCATGCGCGGATTCTCCAAATATTGATGCCAAACTAATAAAGCAGCTCCCAGCGCTCCACCCGCATCACCGGCTGCGGGCTGAATCCAAATATTCTTAAACGGCCCCTCTCGCAATACGCGGCCATTTCCGACACAGTTGAGCGCAACACCGCCGGCCAGACAAAGATTCTCCTGCTTGGTTTCGCGGTGAACATGGCGTGTGATCCGGAGCATGGCTTCCTCGGTCACTTCCTGGACAGAACGCGCTAAATCCATGTGCTTTTGTGTTAATTTTGATTCGGGCTTTCGGCGGGGCTCGTCGAATAATCTATCGAACTTGGCATTCGTCATCGTCAAGCCCGCGCAATAATTAAAATACTGCATGTCCATTTTAAAAGAACCATCTTCCTTTAAGTCGATCAATTTAGAAAGAATGATATCTTTGTATTTTGGCTCACCGTAAGGTGCCAGCCCCATGACTTTGTATTCACCAGAATTGACCTTAAAACCCAAATGATAAGTAAATGCCGAATACAAAAGGCCTATAGAATGCGGGAAATGAATTTCAGACCAGATTTTGATTTGATTTCCTTTCCCAACTCCATAACTGGTCGTCGCCCACTCGCCGACTCCATCCATGGTCAGAAATGCGGCTTCTTCGTAAGGTGAGGCATAAAATGCCGAAGCGGCGTGAGATTCATGATGTTCCGGGAATAATACCTTGCCTGTAAAATTAAGCCTTTCGCGAATTAATTCCCGAATCCAAAGCTTTTGCTTAATCCAAAGCGGTATTGCCTTTATAAATGATGCGATGCCCTGAGGTGCGTAAGCAAGATACGTTTGAAGCAGCCGTTCAAACTTCACAAAAGGTTTATCGTAAAAAGTAACGATATCAATTTGATTCGCATCGATACCGCCTTCCTTGAGACAATATTCAATAGCATTTGCGGGAAACTCGTGGTCGTGTTTTTTCCGTGTGAAACGTTCCTCTTGCGCCGCCGCAACAATCTTACCGTCCTGGACAAGACAGGCGGCACTATCATGGTAATAAGCAGAAATGCCCAAAATGTTAGTTGGCTTCATGGAAAGGTAATTCGCCCCGGTGAATTTAATTGAGGGGGCATTATATCCTAATTTAAAGGAAAATACTCAAGAAATTATGCGAAATAGACCATTTTTTTAATAAGGGCCAGCATTTCGGGCATCGAACTTTCGGAGCCGCTTTTTTCGACAAAAACCGGATTGCCTATTTTCCGCATCTCCGAAATTTCGTCAGCCGAAGTGGCATCGATAAAAATAATGGTAGGAATGTCGCGCTGGGATTTTCGAAGATCTCTGTAGACTTCAATCCCGCTCCGGATCGGCATTTTGATATCCAGAATCAGGCAATCGGGCTTAAAAGTTTCGATCTTTTTAAAGCCTTCCAGGCCGTCAAGCGCAAAATCAACCTGAAACGGCGGATCTTTCCGAAGTTCGAAGAAATCTTTGAAAAGCTCGCCGATTCCTTTTTCATCGTCAATCACGAGAAGTTTAATCAGCGGCGGAAATTGAAGCTCGCCCAGCAAGGTCTTGCGGAATGCTTTAAGCTCTAAGGGTACTTCAAATTGATTTTCCCATTTAAAATATTCGTTCTTCGAATATCCCAAGCTGAAAAATTTAGTCTGCGGTTTGTCTTTCCGGTATTTGGCAAGTTTAGAACCGAGCGCTTCGTCCATCCAATCGATGCGCATAAAAACCAGGTCCGGGTTCATCAAGCTCAGCCCTTCTTCGACATCCTCTTTCGATTTGGCAAAAATAGGAATAGATTTGGTTTCCGAAAAGAAATCGGATAAGAACCCGATCGATAGGTCCCTGTCATCCCCGACTAGAATTTTGCGTTTTGGCATCTTTATTCTTCCTCTTCAACTGTCCCTAATTTATCGACCTCAAACTTCAATCGCTCAAGGTCAAATGGCTTTTGTAAAAATGCGTCGCGGCCAAGCTCCTCCGCTTGGTCAAACATGACTTGGTCGATATAACCGGTCATGACAATCACTTTTGTCTTTGGACTCTGGGCTTTGGCGTACTTCAATACCAACAGGCCGGACATGTCGGGTAATTTCATATCAAGAATCAGAATATCAGGAAACTCTTTGGTAATCAGTTTGATGCCTGCATCGCCGGTTTCGGCAGTCATTACGGCGAAGCCTTCGCTTTCAAAATATTCCTTCACCTGGTCGACGATTTCAGTTTCGTCATCCACAACCAATATTTTTCGAGTATCGCTCTTATCCATGCCGCTCAGCGCTTCTCTCGCTTCGATTCTTCGCCTACAATGCCGGACTCTTCCTCATAGACCGGCAGAAGTATGACAAATGTCGTGCCTTCGCCGGACTTACTGACAACCTTAATTTCGCCGCCATGCAATTCAATAATATAGCGGCACATGTAAAGCCCCATCCCGGAACCTTTGCCGACCGGTTTGGTGGTAAAACCATAATTGAATATTTTATTCATCACATCTTCCGACATCCCGCAGCCATTATCGGAAAATTCGATTAGAACCATGTTCGGATTCGATTCATGCTGCTTGGCCGTTACTTTGATCCGTCGGTCACGTTTTCCTGCCATGGCGTGATAAGCATTGATAAATAAATTAAGGAAAACCTCCTGAAGGCGCTCCAAATCCCCTCGAACCAGCGGGATATTGCCCGGAATATCGAATTCGACATCCGTCCCGGTCAAATTATCTAAATAGGTCTGGAATTGCACAAGCGGCAGCGTTTCTTCTAAAATCAACTTAAGCGAAAGCGGTTCAAATTTTCCTTTTTCGGATTTCTTGAGAAGGCCCGTGAGCGTATTCACAACCGCTTTGATGCGCCCGACGTTCTGCTCCATTTTCTGGAACACATCCAAAATTTCCGAAACGCGTAAATTGGGATCTTTGCGGTATTTCAAAATCGCGCGGCTTACATTCATCGACAAAATCGTCAGCGGATTGTTCACTTCATGGCCGACCGACGATGCCAGGCGCCCGAGCGTTGCCATTTTTTGCTCGTGAATCAGCTGTGCTTGCGTATCCTGAAGCCGCTTGTTTGTCATTTCGGTTTCGTTGAGTGCGCGAATCAATTTCGATTGTGCAATTTCTAACTGCTTGTTGATACCGGTTAACTCTGCGGATTTTGTAACCGCTTCATCATAGAGGCGCGCGTTTTCAATTGCGATGGCCGCTTCCTGCGCAAGCGTAAAAAGCACGTCCAGGTCACTGACTGTGAAATAATCTCCGGATTTTTTCTCCCCGAGAATCAAAACGTTTCTCAGTTCGTCACCCAAAAAGCTTGGGATACATGCGGAGGCGCGCAAAATCGCCATCCGGTTTTTAATGACTTTATAATCATAATCGCGCTTCGGCCGGATGCCTTTCTCGCGCTTTTTGTTGCGGTCCTGCAGCCATTCATTCACATGATCAATGTCAATCGGCTCGCGCTCATTTTCGAGGAAACGGATAAACGGGTCGTTTGCGTCAATTGCTTCCAAAAGCGGCGGCGCCTCATAGCCGCGCCGGTGGCTTAAATAAAAACGGTCTGTCCCGTGATGGCGCGTCAGCATGCCGGCATTCCGGACCAGCATCCGCATTGTGATGAAGTGAACCACGAGTGAGCAAAGATGGTTAAAGCTCTTGATACGCGACATGCCCTTTGACGCATCGCGCAGAAGTTTTTGATAATCAAAACTGGTTTGAAACAAAAAGCGGTCGGTAATATAAGCCATCCAATGCTTGACCGCATCAAACGTCAAAACAATTAAAAAAACACTTGATACGGTCGCCCATAACCAGCGCTCGTAATTGTCCATCGTGAGGCCGGATTGAAGCACCAAAGAGACACTTCCAAAAACAATAAACACATACAAAAACATAAACAGAAAAACGGTCAGCTTGCGCACCATCGATTCAATGACCATCAACTTATAATTGATAATCGCGTAGGTCATGGTAATCACAAAAACGCACAACAATAACTGTGAAACAGGCGCAACCGGATTCACTACCATACCGATAAATCCCAGAAAAGTTGCCATCAGCACAAATCCGATCCTGCGCTTTGTCATGGCATAGCGCTTCCTCAGAATGGCCAACAACATCCAAACTTGTGCAAACATAAAATTGGCAATAAACCAGTTGGTCGATGGGTATAGGGATGGCCAATGGTGATAAAAAACTTGAAACAGCGGATGTTGGGATACGGTTGCATAAACACCCGGAACCAGCGAAATAAGAGCCGGTACGGTTCCGATCAAAACGTTTAAAGTCCGGGGTAAAGCGAAAGACTCTTCGTCATCGATTAAATACAGCAAAAACTCAATGAAGGACGCTGCAATCACAAGCGAAAAAATGTAAACGACTTGCGTCCATGCTAAATTGAGCGGCGCACTACCTTCTGCTAAGTGGTAAGTCCAAAAAAGCTGCAGCACCAGCCAAAGCGCTAAGCTGGAAGAAAAAATCAGAAACGCCTGGTTCAGGCGGCCGTAACGGTCTTTGGCAAACACAAGCCCGGCTGCCATCAGGCAGATGAACGCATTCGCAATTCCCAAAGCTTCTTGATGGATCATGGCTTAATCAGCGGTTGCTATGTTCGGTTTGAGCATTTTTTGATTTTGCGTTTTGTTTTGAAAAAATAACGGTCATCACGGTGCCCGATCCAACTTTCGACTTCACTTCGATTTGGGCATTGTGTTTTTCTACGATACCTTGCACAATTGAAAGCCCGAGACCTGTTCCTTTTCCCACATCTTTCGTCGTGAAAAACGGGTCAAAAATTTTCGAGAGGATTTCTTTGGGAATCCCCTCTCCGTTATCTTCTACTTCCACAATGGTTTTGCCGTCTTTCTCAAAAGTACGCACCTCAATAACGGCATCCGGACGGTTTCGAAGCGCATCACGCGCATTCAATATTAAATTGGTCAGCACCTGCGACAATTCGTTTGCATTTCCCTGCACGGCTCCTCTTGCATTTAACTTTTTGACCAGTTTTACGTTGTCTTGCTCTAATTGATACTGCAGCAAAGCGATTGTCTGTTCGGTAGCTTCATTGAGATCAACCGATTCAAACGACTCTCCCTGAGGCGATTTTCGGGAGTATTTCATGAGCTTTTGCACTATAATTCGGCATCTTTCCGCCGCTTCTTCAATTAACTGAAGGCTTTCCATAGACGCAGGGTCCATTTTTTCAGACAGTAACATTTGCGCATTTGTCAAAATAGCAGCCAATGGGTTGTTGATTTCATGCGCCACACCGCCCGCCAAAGTTCCGATGGTGGCTAATTTTTCCGCTTGAATCAATTTTCCCTGCGCATCTTTCAACTCTCGGGTGCGTTCCTCAACCTGCTTTTCAAGCTCCTCGTTCCACCGCCTGAGATTTGCCTGCATCGCGATCAGGCGCAGTGAATTTGAAATAGCAATCGTAGCGCTGCCGCGCAAATCAGACAGAAACCTTATTTCTTCCCGCGAGTAATTTTTAAGATTCGCCTTTTGCCGTAAATTGATGACGCCTATCAGCTTTTCATTGAGAACGACCGGCACACAAACAATTCCTTGGGTTGCGGAAAAATAATGGCGCGCCGGCCCCCTGGCAGCTTCAAGGCGCGGATCAATTTCAATATAATCCTCTAGAATGACGGCATCGTATGATTCTAAGAAGCGGAAAAAATCGTGAAACTTCCTCGCATCATACTTGACCGCCTTCGCATCGCCCGTAAATACTAAGGATTCCTTGCCGCCCTCATCCCAAAGCAAAAGATCCAAATCTGCGGGGTAAATGGTTCTTTTAATGGTTTGTAGAATGTGATTGGAAAGGTCCTCTATGGTTTTTAGATGAATGAGCTCATCATTAAACTGCTTGATCACTTGGTTTAAATTCCAGCTTCGGCGCTCGAACCATTGATCAATGTAAGGCTGCACAAAACGGACGTACGGAACGAAAGCCACAACAAAGCAAAATGTGATTAATGCAAACCATGCAGCCGACAGCTGGCTCAGCCAGCCCCAGGCCGCATAAGACACGAGTGCGATTGGCGCCAAGAAAATCACAGACGTTGCAAGCCACAGCAGTGTTTTATGAATAACCGTTTGGATATCCATCACTTTGTACTTCACAATGGCATACGCCATGATCAAAATCCACAGCAGCGCAGAAAGATATCCAAACGGGTATAGCGAGACATGGACCATTTTGGGAACAAAATCAAAGGCGCCGGTTAGGGCAACGCAAAATGAGAGCAGAACTGCCTTGATCTGGCTTTTTTGAACACTCGGAATCGGATTGCGGAGCCGGTAAATAAAATTAAAAAAGGCGATAAAGAAAAAAGCCACAAACGTTGCAAAAAAAACGATGCCGAGCGGCCCGTAATGTGAGTAGAAACCCCAAAAATATTGATCAATGCTCGGCACAACCCAGTCGGTTGTCCAGGCAGCGATATAGAAGAACGCTGAAAGCATGAAAGAAAAAATGACAAAATATTTTTGTTTCTCCCATAATTGGAGCCAAAGAACTGAAAATAAATAAACACTAAATCCAATAAAAGCGACACCCAGAAATGTGTAGTAGCGGTAAGCTGTTAGCGCAATGTCTTCTTGGTCCAGCATATAGATGCAGCTGTAACCGGTCAGCCACACAAAAAGTGCAGCACAGAGCAAGAAAAATGATTGATTCGTTTGGGATTTAAAACTTTGCTTCAGGACAAAACTACCGATCGCGAGAATAACAGCGGCAACTATTAAGGTCGGTACAGCATACCAGCTAAAAGTGTAAACGCTCGGACTCAGGAGCGGCGGGGTCATGTTATTTTTTGACTCTTTCGCGAATCATTTCAAATTCTTGCTCGCCCAGCAGCCGGTCGCCCCAAAAAAACGGCGCAAGGCCCAAACCATGTCTGCGTGCAATCTGCATGATTTCGGTCATTTTTTCTTTTGTAATATTTCCCTTTCCATAACTAAAGCTTTCATACTTTTTATCCAAATCAAGCAAGATCGCTTCCGCGAAGCAACCGTACAAAACGCGCCGTGTCGGCAAGCCGTAGTCAAACTTCGCTTCTAAATGAAAATCAGACGGAATCGAGCAAAGCCCGCCGGAAAAAATGAGAAGGTCGCGCCGGTCTTTTGCTAAATAAGCAATGTTCTTTGGGTAACCGATGTCGCAAATAACAGAACCGGACTTAAAATTGCTCGGATCCATAAACGACTGCGTTGCGCTGGCTGCTGCAATTACAATATCCGCATCCGCAATCGACATATTGACATCGGAACCGATATCGACCGTCGCTTTCCCAAGCCGTTCAATGTAACCCTGCTCAACCCGAAGACGTTCGATATTGCGTGCAAGAAGCGTCACATGCCTGACCTTTTCGGCTAACACGCGCGCGCAGGCACTTCCGATATCACCGCTGCCGCCGATGACAACTAATTTGGCGACCGAAAGATCGATCCCCATCGTCTCGCAGCCCTTCAGGACACCCTCCACCGCAAGGGCAGCCGTAAATGTGTTGCCGGTCGTGACCGGTACTGAAACCAGCTTAGGAATTTCTTTCCCAAAACGCTCGCCCGCAATAGACGTAAATCCGCCGAGCGTTACAATGCCGCAGCGATGGTTCTCCGCAACCCGGATTGCTTCAATAACACGACTAAAAACCGCTTCAATGTTTACATCGAGCATTTCCGGAATAATCGGGCATACAATAAAATGACCGTAAGATTTCCGGCCCGTCACTGATTCGATCGGGCGGATATCGCACGACTTGTGCGGCGGCGTCATGTCAAAGAGCTTGCCCAAAAACTCACGCGACGGAAGCTTCATGCCCGGATTAAGCGACTGTAAATAGCGAAGCATGTGTTGATAATTGTAGGGATGCCCAATCAGGCCGTAGCCGCTTAAATTTTTCTTCGGCAAATTGACGCGGTAAAAATCTTCCCGGATTTCACACTCCAAGAATGCCAGCATCGCTTCAAAATTTCGCATGATTTTTTCCCTCAAAATACCGCCCACCAATTTTTCCAGAAACGGAATTCCGGTTTGAATTTTTGCGGTGAGACTGATCTGAGAACCGATGCTGTGATCCGTGATAGACCACTTGCCTTCAAAAAGCGCCAAATCTCCGTCAATGGCTTTGAATTGAATCGTAAATTTGTGCCGGTTGATCGTATTGCGCTCCGCCCACTTGATGGGAAAGCCCTCGATTTCAATATGCCACTTCATGAGCGCTGTGTTGCCGGAATGTTCTAAGAGCTTACTTTCTTTGACGTTCGGCATGAAATTCTGAAAATCGGTCATCCGGAGCAATTTGGCAAAGGCCTGGCGTTTGGATGCGTGGATGGGACGCTCAAGCTTAATTTGAATTGATTTATCTTTTGTGGGGCTCATAAGTTAGATAACAGTTTGCGACAACCCTCGCTTATCGTGAGGCATGGTTAATAGTGATAAACACATGGCATATAATTATCGACTTATCCTAAAACTTAGTAAAGGAGCCATTTGGAGCGTCTTGGATGCTATATTGTATCTTGAAAGTCAGAATTCTTGAAAATAATACTTGTATATTCTTTAAGATATTATAGGATAAGGACTTAGGTAAACTTTATGGAAAGCATGGACCATAAGCGCAAACTCATTCTCCTCATTGACGATGATCCCGGCATCAACGAAGCCATTTCAAGCTTTCTGAAAGAAAGCTGCTTCGACGTAATTGCGGAAACGAACCCTGAGAAAGCCGTTCGCTTGGCGCGGCATTTGGTTGTGGATTTGGTTATTTTGGATCTTCAGATGCCCAGATTGGACGGGATTCAGGTGCTTTCACTCCTTCGCGAGCAGCAGCCAAATTTGAAAGTCATCATTTTGTCCGGCAAGCTTCCTCAATTTGAGCCGAAGCTGCGGAACATTCGGGCTGACCGCATGCTTTCAAAACCGCCTGACACTGATGAATTAATCCGCGTGATTGACGAAATCACGGAAACCATCGCCTATGAGCCGGAGTTTTCCGAAACCGTCACGAAGCCAAAAGCCAAAATCCTAATCATCGATCACGAAGCAGAGTATTGCGAAGTCGTCTCTAATTTTTTGGCATCCTACTCGAAAGCAAAATTTGAAGCTCAGTATGCTTTAACAGGTCTTGAGGGAATCGAAAAGGCCGGATTTTTTGAGCCCGATTTTGTGGTGCTGGACTGGAAAATGCCTCACATGCGCGCCGATGAACTCTATCAAAAGCTGGCAGGCCTTGACGGCTGGAATCCAAAACAAGTTTTCGTGGTGTCCGCAACACCGCTTAGCCCGGAAGACAAAAAATCGTTCCCGCCGGGAACGATTTTTGGTTCAAAGCCTTTTGATCTTGAAGAATTCTGCGAGCTTGTCTCGAAACGCTGTTTGGATCTGGGTTTAACGGATTGACTTTTAAGCCAGGTTCCCCGCCTGGCTCACAATAGCAGAACTCGCCAATTTCGGCGTACTCGCCACTTTCGGCTCATTCGTAGCTTTTACCGCGCCCTCACCGAACCGGTAAGTCAAACCGCTCATTAAACCATAAGAAATGCTGGTGTACTCACCATCAAGACTGACGCGATTCTTTGCAAAATATTCTCGGTTAGATATGCTTCGCCTTTCAAAGAATGACACAAACCCTATGGTCGTAATGTCCAAGCTTTTTGTCAGTGAATAAGTAAACCCGCTCGATAACCCAAGCCGATTGGAATCTGGAATAACTGCATCAAAGTTTTCAGTTGGCGAAGCCGCCGAATAAAGCCACATGCCGCCAAGGAGATCTATTTTCTCGTTCATTTTATAATGACCGCCCGCGTTGACGCTCCAAGTATTGTGGTAATTTCTTGGAACTCTGCCAAGCGATTGCGTAACTGCATTAGGACGATCCACAGAAACATCTTGATCAGCAAAAACGCTCCAACCCGTCCAACCCAAATCAATTTCGGCAGACCATTTTTCTGAGGGAATATAAGCATACCCGACTGTAATATTTTGCGGAAGCGGGATATCTGAATGAATTCCGCTTTCCCAGTAAGGACAGGTGTCAAACCCTTGTAAAGTACACGCCGAACCAACTCCGGGGATTCCTTCTAATCCAGTGACAACAGCCCGCCCGTTGGTAGGTATAGTCACTTGACTTCGATAAGACACGCCGATCTGGTGCTGTTCCGTTGGTTTTAGAAGCGCACCGGCATTCCACCCCCATGCGTCACCTTGTTGATAAGTTTGGACTTTCCCATCATGGAATGCGCCGGGTGTCGCAGGAGTCATCACTGCCCCATTGGGGTAGTTAAACGATTGATCATATTGAAACACTTTATAATATACAGCGCCGCCGCCAATACTGAATTTCTCATGTAATTTGACGCCGCTTGCCATCGTAAGCGCACCTAACTTGATACTGTTTTTATATCCAGCATAACGCGCCATTTCAGAATGCGACGGATAACGGTTGCTGACGCCAAATGGAAAATTAAAGCCCAAGCCGACGCCGACACGGTTATCAAAACGCTCGCCTAAGTTATAAGTTGCGTAACCTGTGGGGACAAGGGCCAAAGGACTTGTGCTTGTTGCGGTGTTATGAGAAACAGAGCTTTTATGCCAGGTTACAACATGAATTGCTTCCAAATTGCCGCCAATCTGAACACCTGGTAAGTCGGGAATGCCTGCAGGATTAAAAACAACCGTATCCGGATCCTGCGGACGCGCCACTACCGCATTAGACTGTCCCAGCGAGCGGGCGCTGTAAGAAGCGTTTTCGAATCCGGAGGAACCGACTGCGTAAGCGATATGAGGAATAAGCAGCGAAACAATGCTAATAACGGCAATGGTAGCTTGGCTTTTGTGTTTGAAATTCATGGCTCTCCCCTTTTTTGGTGCTTAAATTATCGGCCTGAGCCCGGCGATTCTTAAAGCCAAGTTTATCGATCGAAAACCTTGCCGTCTGAGCCTGATTCTGCTTCCCCGCGATCGCTCTCAAGCGGTTTTTGGATAAAGAGGCGGCTAAAAGCCCTGAAACCACCCTCCTCAAACCACATTTGACTGGATGCTCGGGGCTGAACAAGCCACCAATCGCGTTCTTCGTCGGAATAATCCACTCCATTTCACCTCCCGCATTTCATTTGAAAAGTTACGCCAGCCGGGTAACCCGGTTTACTTTTGGGTCCACTGAGAAAATGCCTTCAAACCATCTCAAATCCTCTTTCGATCCAATCAGCCAAATGCTTTTTCCGTACTGCACCGCACAGACCGTTTCAATCTCAAGCTCGGGCCTGTAAAATAGGGTGGTCAGATCCTTCTTCAGGTTCTCAGACAAACGAAATCCAGAAAGCTCCGCATAGTCCGAAAGCGCATCCTGAAACGTAAACTTGCTGTGACATTCTCCTTTATCATTCACGCCAATCACCTCATCGATAGAATTTTGACAACAGAACGTAGATACCCGAAGCAGCGGCTGAAATCAATGTTGGAGAAGAAAAAACTGAGGGTTATCTACTGTGGCGAGATGAAAATCTACCCAGACGCGATAAATTTTTTAAAAAGGATTATAAAATTTGAGCGTGACTGAACTGCTAAAAATCACTTAAAGCGGATGGCATCGCCTGTAGCACCACTTCGTCTTGGAAGGTATTTGACATTGATGATGGCATCAGCGCCTAACTTCTTGGCTTTCTTGATCAGGGTTTCGCGATGGATACTATTGGAAGATGAATACCACGGCATGTAATGCCACCAAAACCAAACCCATTGAAGCGCCCCCCAATCAACCTCGGTTTCAACGGTTTGTATGACTTCGTACGGCTGCTCCGGCTTGTGGTCTAAAATGACGGGCGTTTTTCTGTTGTGCACACATCCGGAAAATGAAATGAAAATCGAGAAAACAACGATCCATGAGCAAATTTTTGAAAGCTTCAAATCTCAATGTCTCCCCAATTAGAAACGTCGTCCTCAGTGCCTTCTTTCCGGTCACGTCCGGCAGACGATAAATCGTAAGTATCCGTGTTAGAGCTGCCGGGCGAGCGATACACATACGGATTTCCCCACGGATCTTTCGGAATACCTTTTTTCAGATAAGGGCCTTTCCAATTAATAGCGTCGCCGGGTTTCTTCAGCAAATCCTGCAATTCATTCGGATATTTTCCATTGTCCGCTTCGTAGAGGTCGAGCGCGAGCGCAAGACCGCCTTCGATATCGGCTTTTGCAGCCTGGCGGCGCGCTTCTTCGGAACGGCCCGCAAGACGCGGCGCGATTAATGAGACCAAAATACCGATGATGATCACTACCATTAAAATTTCGATCATCGTAAACCCTGCGTATGCTTTTTTCATGTTTTCTCCGTATTTGACCAATGAAGACGCCGAGAACGTATTTTACAGAATTATACGGGAAATTGAATCATAAACTTTAAACACGGATGGCTTCCTTTACAGATCCCGGAAGCTATGGTACGCTCTTCAAATTTGGGGGAGTTTACAGATGAAACTAATGCGCCGGATAGTTCCGTTTATTATTTGGCTGATTGTGATTTCCTTCGCGCTTTGGGGAATTGAAAATGTCTTTCTGAGTCTTCAGGAAGAATCAAAAGGCGTCGGTAAAGTATTCGGCAAGACTGTTTCGTTCAAAACATTCCAGGATGCCCTGAAATCCGCCGAACTTTTTTCGCAAAGAAGCCCCGACGAAAAGCCGGATATCGATCAATTGGAAGCTTCGGCTTGGCAGAATATTGTCTTGCTGCATCAGGCCGAGCAAGAACAAATTTCGGCTTCTGATGCGGAAGTTCGCGCCGAAATTGAGCGCTTCTTTACGGCTGACGGCTCTCAATTCAACCCCGAATTTTACAAAGCTTGGGTAGGGAGAGTTGCCGGCGAATCTCCGCGCCTGTTTGAAGAAAGAATCCGCGACGCGCTCCGCATCCGGAAGCTCATCGAGCAGCATCAAAATATTGATTCAACCATGAGTGATGAAGAACGCGCAAAAGCCGCGGAAGCTTTTTCGGGCTGGTGGCAGAATTTAATGAAGGAAGCGGATATTCAGAAATTCGGAAAGCCGGAACCGAAGAATCCGGAAAATTAACGCGCTGAACCGTGCGCAATCCAGCTGTCAATCCTTCCCTGATAGGGCTTGCTCTCAAAGACGGTTTTCCAAATTTCGGGCGGTTCCATACATAAATAAATCGGAACTTTTTCGTTGAACTGCTTGATCCAAGAAATCATTTTCCGATAAACAGAGACTCTGGCTTCATCCGCATACCGCATTTTCTGATCGGAAACATCCAAACGCTGCTCTCCTAAGAAAATTTCGCTGTCCGGATGCCTGAATTCGGCGACGCCGCGCAAGTCTTTGTGAAACCGCAGCGTTCCCAGACTAATCCAACGCAACGAAATGCCTACATGATTAAATAAATCGCGGACCAAATCTTGATAATCTTCTTCCCAATTTGCAGCTTGTAAGATCGGGTCAAAATGGAAAGCCGTTCCATAGCCGGCTTTTTCGCAAAGCTGCGCAGCTTCAAGGCGCTTATGAACCGGCGCTGTTCTTTTTTCTTCCTTAGAAAAGCGCTCGGGATTGACGGACCACGCAATCACCGTACGGCCGCCGTGATCAAGTTCTAGCAGATTTTCTACGCAATCGCTTTTGGTTTTCAGCTCCAGAATGACCGGCTTATTTTTAAAAAACGGAACCAGGGTTTTGGAATATTCCGTCAGCCAATCGAGTGCCAAAGAATCCGCAAACTCGCCGGTGCCGATACGTGTAAAAAATCCCGGTTTTTGCTTCAGAACTGAGCCCATTTGGTTTAAAAATGGTTCCAGGTCAGCCGGCAGCACAATGGCCGGCAGATTTTGATAATCCTGCAGATAGCAATAGGTGCAATCGTACGGGCAGCCGTAGCCAATGTTGAGGACATGATAATTGCAGGAACAGGCATTCGCCGTACAGGGGCACGGTTTGACCAAATCAAAGTGTTCGTTGGAAATCGCAATTCGCTTTTTACCGAAATCGCCCAGCCACTCTTTCTTGGGCCTTCGCAACTCATCCAGCGATTCAATTTCGCGGACGGGAACTTCGGGCCAAAAACTCGTGATTCGTTTCGTGAGTGGAAAATTTTTGGCATGCCGTGCGATGACAATTTCATCCGGCCGAAAATCGTTTGTTTGAGGATCGGCCTCTTCCCGACTTTCCGGAAAACGCAGCGGCGCAAAATAAATTTTGGAAAACTCTTCTTCCGAAAAACTGGGATAGCGGCGTTTGAGAAGCGCTTTCTTAAGAGAAGCGAAGGCGACAGATTCTAGAGTCGCAGCCGGCGAGATGGCTTGAAGCGCTTGATTAAGGACTTCATCCGATGCGAGCCCTTCCCGCCTCCCGATTTCATAAATGAGACGGCTAATTTCATTGGTTTTATTTCTGCCAAATCTCTGGGAAAGATCCCTTTCGGAAGACTGGTGGTTGGATAACATTATTAACGGGAATTTTTACGATTAAAAAGGATGGGTTCTCGGTTTTGTTGGTACCATTGAATTGTTTTGCGCAATCCATCTTCTAATTTTTCAGCAGCTTTGAAATTAAATTCTCGTTTTGCCCGAGAAACATCAAGACATCGGCGCGGCTGGCCGTTCGGCTTGGTTTTGTCCCAAATCAACTTTCCTCTATAGCCTGTTAGTTTTTGAATTAAACGAGCTAAGTCCAAAATACTAATTTCATTACCGGAACCTAAATTAACCGGATCGGGTTTGTTGTATTTCTCGGCTGCAAGCAAAATACCTTCCGCCGCATCTGCCGCATAGAGAAATTCCCGCGTCGGGCTGCCGTTGCCCCACAAAACGACTTCTTTTTTATTCTTTCTTTTCGCTTCTATAAATTTTCGGATCAAAACCGGGATAACATGGCCGGATTCTAAATCAAAATTATCGCGCGGGCCGTAGAGATTGACCGGCAAAAGGTAGATGGCATTAAATCCATATTGAGCGCGATAGGCTTGAGCTTGGACCAAAAGCATTTTCTTCGCCAGCCCATACGGCGCATTCGTTTCTTCCGGATAACCATTCCACAGGTTAATTTCTTTGAATGGAACGGGGCAAAATTTGGGATAAGCGCAGATAGTACCGATTGCAACAAACTTTTTCACTTTTGAGAGCCGGGCTTGCTCCATTAAATGCACGCCGATCACCGCATTATCGTAAAAAAACCGGCCGGGCTCTTTCCGGTTAGCGCCAATCCCTCCCACAACCGCAGCCAAATGAATGACAAGCGTTGGCTTAAACTTTTGGAAGGCTTTGCGGACCCGAGCTTCTTCACGCAAGTCATACACAGAAGATCGCGGAACAAAAATATTCCGGCAACCACGCTGACGAATCTTCTCTACAACATAAGACCCCAAAAAGCCGCTGCCGCCCGCAACCATGACCCTGTGTTTTTTCCAAAAAGCACTCACGCTGCCGACCAACCTTTCTTTAGCATTGCTGATGGTTTCGAATGTGATACGAACCGGGCGGGAAACTGGAAAAACTGAACGACTAATTGCACTCTTTGCACATCTTAAACTTTTGATCAATGCCTGCCAGACGAAAATCATGATACTTCTTGGATTTCTTCAGATCATAAAGCGGAGTTTCAAAACTGTTTCCTACGTTGAGTTTTCCCAATTGATCATGACAGCAAATGGTCAACTTGCCATCAAACGTGACGCAGTCATTTAAAAAATGACATCCCGGCCTTTTGGCTTTGATATCATAACGGGGCTTCGAGAGATCATACGTAAATCGCAAATGCTCGTTAACCTCCGGAGAAACAACCTCGTTAAAATAATCCACGATTTCCTGATCAGTCGCTTCAGCAGGAATATTAAAACCCGTCGTCCCAAATTCAACACGATCCGGGTCGCCGCCCATCTCCTTCATGAATTGTGGAAATGATTTAATTTGATGAAGATTAATCTTCACCGGAGTTGCTTTGATAAACACGCGGCTCTTGTCGATTTGTAAAATTCGTTTCAAGTTCTCAGTTACAATTTCCCATCTCGTCTTCATAACCTTCTCGTGCACTTCTTTTGTGATTCCTCCGATGTTGACGCAAATGACAGGCCACGGATAGCTCATCAATTTATCCATATCGCGCTTCACGCCGAGGTTGGTATCCAGACGGGCCAAAGGAATTTTGTTGGCGACAATATAATCGATAAAATCAAAAAAATGCGGATTGACCAGCGCTTCCCCGTTAAAAAACGGCTGGATGTGCGTCCGGTGCTTTTTGAAATCGTTTTTATTGATATCAATAAATTTTTTGAAATTCTCCAGCGTCATCAATCCTGCCGGCTTAGCTTCGGATTGAAACATCCAGCAAAACGAACAGCGCGCATTGCAGTTAGCGGAAAGTTCAACCTTGATCGTCTCGCCCCGTATAAAACGATTCAGGACATGCTCGCGGAATGACCACCACAACGCTTTTGTCTGAGGAGTCTTGGCAAATACGTGAGAGTATAATCTTCGTGATATGTATCTAGCAGTCGTATGTAATAGCATTAATTAAATAAAAACCTAAAAATAACTTGGTTATTCCCCTTATATTCCTTTGAACTGCAACAGCTAAAATTAGCTAATTTTAGAAGTTTATTATGGGGAAGGGGCCTCAAGAAGTCAAGCTTAAACGGGCTCGTGATAGAGTGGCTGTCTCTGGCCCATTTAGAAGTTCAAGTACTTTAATATAGCATGATTAAATAAATATTTTATTTTTGCTACTTTTAATTTAATGGGAGAAAACGATTTTAAAATGCTGCCGGCTATTTTTTGATCGTTCACAGAAAAATACTTTTTGACAACCTTTTTTGCAACAATTTTCATACTTGCAGGCAGTCCTGCTTTTTTCTTTTTTAAAACACTGTAAATTCCTTGATCGTCTGGATTATCAAAAAAAATAATTTCAAATCCGGAATGTTTAAGAAGCGGAATGATAGTTTCAGGAACAAAATAATAACAATGATCTACTTGAGAGATCATTTTTCCTCGATCCTTTGATGCGTGGCGAAAATTTTGCACCAACAAAACAAGCCGCCCATCGTCAGAGAGATTTTGGTAAGCCCAAGCTAAAAAAGCCTTTGGATCCAATAAATGATTTAAATTTCTCATGCTCATAATATTAGAAATCGAGCCGAGATTTTCTGAGAAATCTTCAAACAAACAAGTGTACGTTTTTACGCCATGTGCAATGGCATACTCAGCTGCTGACGATGAAGGCTCGATACCTACAGGAATTAAAGCGGGGTTAAGCTCTTGAAAACTTTTCAAGATTCCTCCCGTACCAGAACCCACATCGATGGTAATACCATCTTTTAAATATTTCCCAAGAAGTTTGAATATTTCCCTTCCTGCCCTTTTCCCTCTTTCAAATAAAACATTATCATCTCTGGAACTTTCTTTGATTTTAAGTCTTTCCATTTGAGAACGGTATTCCTGCTGATAATACAGATCATAACCTTCTCGGGTCATCCTGGGATTCAAAAACATAAGCCCGCAAGATTTGCATATGCACATTCTAACATCTAAACCATTACGGTCCTTCTTGCTCAAAATTAAATAATTGTCAGATCCACAAAAATTACAATTCACATATTCCAGCTTTTCCTTTGAGTAATCGAAAGCCTGAGATTGGATCATTTTAGCCTCTACTAGTTTCAAGTTTCATGATAAATATCCTAAAATACATTCGGAAAAAAACTCATTTTTCCAAAACAAATTCAAATTACATTCTATCGCCTGAGGTAAAAGCAAACGGCAATAAACTGCTTTGCGTGCGCGCTGGATCTTGGTCCAAATAAGCACGTGTGAGCGATCTGTCTGCGCCCTGGGAGCAAGCTCTCAAAAATAATAATCCCGATATCTCATAGCCATGGCAATTCTGGAAAATTCTATGCGTATTGGCTTCAATCGTATAGGCATCTATGACTTGCGTAAACTGACGAGCATAATTAATAGCAGCCAAAACAATTTTTTCATCAAACGATTCATCTTCTGCGAAAAATTCAATCAAACGGTATTTCTCCTCAATATCGCTCGTCACAAAATAACCCAAATTTTTACGATCATCAAAAACTTCACATAAAAAAGTCGGGTGAGGCCTGTTAATCATCTGCCCCTTCCATTCGTCCAACGAATATTCAAAATGGCTTTTCCCTTTCATGCGCTTTGACCGAATATTGAACGCCCTTTTTTGAGCATCAAAATCATCAACATTGCAAACACGAATCCGAAAGTCTGTTTGCTTTGCACTTTGGGTATTGAATTGAAAATAATGGCTTGGCAGAATTTCGCAGCCCGCCTCCAACAACCGGTTCACGCTCATATTCTTGGCTGCTGCAAAACCAAGATAAACAGATGCCCCTAATTCAATAGACCTCTTAAAAGTTAAATCAATGATGGTAGAAAAAAATCCCTGCTTTCTAAAATTTGGCAGAGTGAATGAACCGGTGATAACGGCCGCTTGCATTAATTTGCCTTTTGAAGTCCTTAGAGGCCTGAAAGTTAACGCGCTTCCGCCGGCGATTTTACCATCGCGCACCAAAACAAAACGATCGGACGGGATGGGACCGACTTGCCGGTTGAACACCCACTCATACATAGGCCGGCCGCCCCAATTTCCGAAACAAGCATCCGCGCATTGAATATACTCTTCAGCGCTCGTGGAGGGATTAAGAAGAATTTGCATGTGAAAATTGCGAGTCGCGGTATCGGACGGCCAATTCTTTCATAGTTGTCCACCAAATCGAGTTGCCGAAACGGGATTTTAAGGAATGAAATAGTTTGCTCAAATAATTTTGGCAAGCATCATCTAAACCATCGGCACTCACATAAGTTCCCATTTTTTTAACGGCATGTGCCTTGATTGATAAAACGCCGCCCGATTCAATAATTTGATAAGCGCGGTCCAAATTGCACGTGACACTCCAATTTGACGGAATGTGAACAATTTTTGAACCCGGTAAAAAACATGGGTTCACAAGAGAAACGTTTTTGATGCCACTTTCATTACAAACAGCATCTCTTTTAATCGGCGTGTTTAAATCGCGCGAACAGGCAATATAAGAATATCCGAAATCTGGAATTACTTTCAATAACAACTCATTATAACCCCAGCCCGGCGGACAAAAACCTGCAGGTTTCTTCAAGCCCGCATTTTGAAAAATCTGGGCGATTTTACTCACACGTTTTCTAATTTCATTTTCAGAAAGCCCTAAAAATTCCCGTATCAAATTTTTTCCCAACCCCACATGCGTAAGGCCGTGGCTGCCAATTTCGATCCGGGGAATAGTGTCAAGATAAGAAACAAAATCAGGGTGCCGATCAAGACTCATAAAGCCTTCCGGCCATTGCGGAAGAGCGCCGAAGTGCGCGCCCATTCCTGGAATGTAGTTTAAAATGCGGTTTTGCAGATTCGGGTAAGGTGATTTCGCGCGCCAATCGGCGGTAACAAACAAGGTGGCACAAAAATCGGAATGCTCGACAGTAAGCTGCCGAAGCCGGCCCAAAACACCCTTCGCAAGATCACCGCCCGCTTCGTAACCATTTATGGAAGACGCAGGATGAATATCATCAATCGAAAAAACAACAGCAGCTGTTTTATGTTCCGGATAGATCATATTTTCTTAATTGATTACAAACGAAACAGCGCATGATAAAATAACCCCTTAAATTGCGCTAGCATACCATATTTCGAATGAAAAAACTCCCATAAAGCGGATGGATATTCTTAAGAAAATACTATTACTCTTCGCTTCTATCTTGATTGTGCTTTTATTGTCCGAAGCGGGCCTTCAATTCATTAATTATCCAAAAAAGAGCTGGTCCCCGTGGGAATCAGATCCCCACACCGGGTTTCATTACGCGCCTAAACTCGATCAACGCATGGTATCAAGCGAATACGATGTGTCCATTACGACAAACGAAGACGGGTTCCGCGATGATCCGATTCAAATAAAACAAGGGCCGCGCATCGTCCTTCTCGGCGATTCATTCACCTTTGGTTACGGCGTCGATCGCCCGTTCATATTCGCAGATTTGCTTGAACGGCAATTGGGCACTGAAATTCTAAACACGGCATCAGGCGGGTTTGATTTAATTCATCAAGTGCAATGGCTAAAACATTACGGAAAGAAATACTCGCCGGATCTTATTATTTACATGCTTTACCTGGGCAATGACTTGGTTGGTAACTGGCGCTGGGAAAGAAAAAATGGCAACATCGCCTCGTCTGATCGCCCGACGGTAAGAAGCCACCGTGATATTAAAATCGTTACATTGCTAAAAATACTGAGACATCGTCTATTTTTTCGCCGGGTCAATCAAAAATGGAAACTGCCGGATGAATATTTGGCACTAACAGCAAAAAATTTATCGCCAACAGCTCAAAGAGATTACGAATATTCTAAAACTCTGACGGCAGAATTAGTAGAAGAAACCAAGAAAATCAATACCCCCCTTCTTGTTGTTTTGATCCCGTATAAAACCATGGTGCAATCTGATGACCAAGCTGAACTTGCAAATCAAATTGCAAACTTTGATCTTTTGTATGATTTGGGACAGCCGAACCGAACGGTAGCGGCGTGGCTTCACGAACTAAAGATTCCTTTTCTGGATTTAACACCAGAAATGAAGAAACTTCCTGACACGCAGACTCTTTACTACCAAAAAGACGGACACCTGACACGCAATGGCCATCGAGCTGTCGCGGCCATTCTTCGGAATTTTTTAATACACCACTCCCCTCAATTTACCAATCTAAAAGCGCGCAAATTATGATACCCGAAATAACTCCGCAGAGCCGTAAGAAGCACCTAAAAGAAAAATATGAAATGATTGCGGCTTCTTACCACCAAGCACGCTACAGTGATGAAAAGGGTTTGTTTGATCTTGAACAAACTAATCGGATGACGCTTCGACTTCTGGAATCTCTTGGTTACACAGACTTGTCAAAACAGAAGATTTTGGACATTGCGACCGGTACGGGCAGAAATCTAAATCTCCTTCAAAGCCGTGCACAGAAAATAATTGGACTTGATTATGCTTATGAGATGCTCATGCAAGCAAAAGCAAATTTGTCAGCGCCATTGCCTTTAATTCAGGGTGACGCCGAGCATTTACCCTTTCAAAAACAGGCATTTGATATTGTTCTATCCTGTCGATTCTTTCATTTGATCCCATTGCGATTAAAAAGAATTTGCCTTAAAGAATTTTCCAGGGTTGTAAAAGCTGACGGCATTATCATTATAGAATTTATCAACGCATCTTATTTTTTGAATTTACGCACTTTTTTCAGGACTATTTTTAAGACTTTCACAGAAAAAGATTATCTTTCAAGAAAAACGGTCCCGTTCGCATGGAAATTGCAATTCCCTTTTCTGGAAGTTCAAGCGGTAAGCGGCACGTGGTGTCCGGGATTCCGAAGCTTAATGAAGTGGTTTCCCAAAACAAGACCACACCTGGAACGACTCATGCTGATCGCTCCTTTTAACATGCTTAGCGAAAGAATTTTAGTAGCATTCAGCGTCAAACAGTGGGACAAAGCATGGACATCGCGGGGCAATGTCTCCTTAAAAACATCGGACGCCGGAACTGTTGTGGTTAAAAAAATACGAAATTTAAGTCCTAAAAATATTTTTCAATTTTTGAAAGACAAAAACACCCTCAAAGCATTGCAAAATCCAAAACCAAATACGTTTCGCGTTCTCAGAATCCAGTCTGACTCTTTTTTCAAGTACACCACCCTCTACGAGAAGCTGCATCCGATCGGCAACCGTGAAAATATTTCCAACCTTTCAGCCGGATCTCAAAAATTAATTTTGGATGCATTGTTTGAATTTCAAGCTCGAGTTAATCAAGAGCCAGTCACATGGATTGAGCGCTTTGATCGATTTTTCTTTGGTTTGGATTTCGCAAAGCGCCTGCTGTTGCTATGCCTGGAAAAGACAATTTCATTCAAAGCCGTTCTCAAGATCGCGGGCACATACTTTAAAACAAAATTCATAAACGCCGCCAATCTAAGAACTGCAGTGCACGGCGATATTATCTCTGGCGGAAATTTATCATTTGGCGGAGTTCAGGATTCAGAAATTTTCATACTGGACTTCGAGGGTGTCCGAAAGCACGAATTTTTTCTATATGACTTAGTCCATATAGCATGCAAAAACCCGGTTCAGAAAATATTCGAAGCCGATTGGGTCACCGATTGGTTTGGTGCTTACATTTCATATTTTAAATGCACATGGAATCAAGAAACAAAAAAACATCTTTTGCTGCTTCTACAGTTTTGTTTTGCGCAAGCCTTGGTCAGAAGGCTGCACGAGCGCATTAAAGTCGACCCCTCCGCAAGCAAAGACATTGCCACGACTAAACTGAATCTTGAGAGTTCTTTGGATCAGAAATTTCTATCCGAATGGCTGGAAAAAGTTTTAAGAATTGCGGCCAAGAAAAAATCTGTTTAATTCTAAACAGATTTTTTTTGTACGATTAAAAATTGCGGGATCTTTTTTGGGTCTACGTGAAGAAGCTTAGGTGCTTCACAGGTTTGAATGCCAAATCCGCGGCTTCGGTATTCTTTTTCGTGGTCATAGCGAAAACGATGATAGGCTCCGCTTAAGTCTTCGCCATGCACAATGTATTTCCGGCTGACACGAACAGCTTCGCTATAAGCAGATTCAATAAATTCCGGCGGGATATGCATAAAAACGCCCATCGTATAAACCACGTCAAAACTATTGTCCTTGAAAGGCAGTTTGGCTGCATTGCCTTCCACAAATCCGCATGAATTGCCAAGCCGGCTCTTTGCCGTTGTGATTTGCGGGTGCCCAAAATCAAGACCTACCACTTTTACATCCGCGCCCAACTCTTCACGAACAACTCCCAAAATACGGCCCCAGCCACAGCCAATCTCGAGCACAGACCGCGGAGCTAAAGGCTTGATCTTATCAGCAATAAATTTACCCTGAATCCGGGTAACTTCAGGGCCTGGGTTCTCATAACCTTTGTCCTGACCGACACGCGCCCAAAATTCTCTGGGATTCTTGAGATAGGTCCAGCGCCGTAATTGCCAAAGAAGCGCGGGGCTAAGTCTCTCAATAACTGCTTTAAAACCGCGGCGTAATCCGGATTTTTTCTGTTCGTCTGTAGAGCTAAGCTTTTCTTCTAATTGAGACATTTCTTCTGCCTTTCAAAGAGAGAATTTTACCCGATCCCCCTTTGATTATCAATGCATCTTTTCAAGGCAAGCGTTTGCCATCATAGAAGTTGACGCGTTTTATCTTTGTGTTTATACTCCTTTCCTTCCAGTTAAAGGGCGGTCTTTTAGACAATTTAATGAAAATTACTTTCTTTTTATCAATTTATGAGATTTTCTTTCAGCGGATCAGCGTACTTCTGCGTCAAGATATCCCATCTGTAAAATTTTCAGGAATTTCTTACGGACAAATCAGTGCCAAGAGACTTCTCGAGCAAGACAAGACCTGGAACGAAATCTGTATTTTTACGGATTATTTGCGCTCCAAAAACTGGTCGGCGCCCTACGACCTCTCCTTCTTAGAACAAAAAGAAAAAGAACTGGGCATCCCCAATCTACCCTTTTACATTTCTTCAGACCGTTACATTTCAAAGCTGCCATATGATAAAGCCATGCGTGCACTGGAGCTTTGCATCCATTTTGTGGAGGAGGCGCTTGAGCGGCAGCAGCCGGATTTGATTATCATGGACGACGTTTGCTGCATGCTAAGCTATTTAATTTATAAAATCGGTAAAAAGCGAGGCGTGCCCGTTTGGTCCCTGGGAAGTTTAAAATTGAATCATCGCCTTTCGATTTATGACGATTGCCTTGATTCACGCGAACCGGTCGAGCTTGCCTATCGGGAATTGAAGACGCGTGAATTAACAACCGATGAAAGAAAGCATGCCGAATCCTTCTTGCACGAATACACCAATCATTACGAACCTCTGCTTTATTTAAAAACACGGAGCAAGGTTCCCAACTTCAGCTTTAAAGCACTGATTAATTTATTTACTTTCAGCTGGGATAACTTTACGGATCCACTGGATATCAGCCGGATGAAATTTTTGGATTTGGTGCGCTCAAGAATTTCGCGCGTGTTCCGCCACCACCTGGGAAAAGCGCTCAATCTTTTCGAAAAACCGGTTGCCGGTGAAAAATACATTTTTTACCCGCTCCAAGTACAGCCCGAACGCTCAACGCTCATTTTGGCTCCCTTTTATTGCGATCAGCTCGCCGTGATCGAAAATATCAGCAAAAGTTTGCCGGCCGGCTACAGACTTTACGTTAAGGACCATCCGATTTTTCTGGGCCGAAGACCGCTTTCCGAATATCGCCGGCTGCGCTCCATTTACAATGTGAGACTTTTAGATACTCAGCTGCCAAGCTTTGATATAGTGAAGAACGCTTCTTTAATTGTTTCCATATCCAATACAATCGGGATGGAAGCTATCTTGCTTGAAAAGCCATTGGTTGTGCTTGGCGACACTTTTTACAAAAATTATGACAACGCCTTTTATCTAGAAAACATCAAAGACCTGCCCTCCGTTATTCAAAAGCTTCTAAAAAATTTTCGCCCCAACCGCGAAAATTTATTAAAATACATCACAGCTCTTTTCAAAGGCAGCCACCCCGGAACACGGCGCCAGCCCTACGCGGTTCCTTATGTGGTCACTTGGGAAAATGTTAAGGATGTTACCAGAGCTTTACTTGCTGAGATTAAAAATACTTTTCACTTAAATCAAACTCGAGAGCCTGCGCCGGTTTCAGAAACACGATCATGAAAAAAAGGAAGCAAAAAAGAAAAATTGCGATTGTCGTCACCAACCGGGCTAGCTACGCCAGAATCAAGACTGTCTTACGCGCGGTTCAGGCGCACCCTGCTCTTGAACTCCAACTCATCGTGGGCGCTTCTGCATTGCTTGAAAAATTCGGATCGGTCGTTGATGTCATCGTCAAAGACGGTTTCCGGGTGGCCGAACGAATTTATTCTGTCTTGGAAGGGGAAAACCTGGTGACAATGTCCAAGACAACGGGCTTGAGCATCCTAGAACTCTCTACTGCTTTTTCCAATCTGAAACCTGATATTGTTTTGACCGTGGCTGATCGGTACGAAACCATTGCAACTGCTATCGCAGGTTCTTATATGAATATTCCCGTTGCTCACGTCCAGGGCGGTGAAATCACGGGCTCCATCGATGAAAAAGTACGTCATGCCGTGACCAAGCTTTCTAATTATCATTTTGCTTCGACCGCGCTTGCAAAAAAGAGAATTATCCGATTGGGCGAAAACCCAAGAAATGTTTTTTTTACCGGCTGTCCGTCCATTGATTTAGCGTTGGATGTTTCAAGGGGGAAAACGCGGCCTTTGGATTCAGTCATGCGTAAGGGCGTTGGCGCCATGTTTACACCAAAGAAAAATAGCTATTTGATTGTCCTGCAGCACCCCGTCACCACACAAGAACAATCGGGATTAAGCCAAGTTAGAAAGACATTGGACGCTGTTTCTGAGATTAGAATGCCTACCTTCTGGTTTTGGCCTAATGTCGACGCCGGCTCTGATCAAATCTCTAAAGGTATCAGGCTTTACCGCGAACAAAACAAGATCCCCAATGTGCACTTTATCCGCAACTTGCCTGCGGAAGATTTTCTTTCGCTTGCAATTAATTCAGCTTGCATCGTCGGCAATTCCAGCATGGCCATCCGCGAAGGTTCGTTTTTAGGAATTCCGGCTGTCACAATCGGAGACCGCCAAGGAGGACGCGAAATGGGCCGAAACGTCATTCAAGTCCAGAACGATACTCCAAAAATCAAAAGCGCTATTCAGAAGCAATTAAAACACGGCGTTTATTCCCGTGATTACCTTTACGGCCGCGGAAACGCAGGCAAAAAAATCGCGGATATTTTGGCAGACATCAAGCTTGAAAGCGAAAAGAAACTCGCCTACTAAATCCAATGACAGAAATTATTGTCGAATTTTGTCAAAATCATAACGGAAGCATTTCCCTTCTAAAAGAGATGGTGTGGGCAGCCAAAGAAAACGGTGCCGCCTACGCCAAAATTCAAACCATTTTCGCAGATGACGTAACTTATCGCCCTGAATTTGAAGAAGGAAAAATCGAAAATGGCATTCAGAAAATCATCAAACGCCCCTGCGCGGCTGAAAAGAACCGTTTAAAGCCTCTAGAGCTTTCCGAAAAAGATCACCACATATTCCTCGAAACCTGCCAAAAGGCCAAAATCCTTCCGCTCACAACGGTTTTTTCGCGCCATCGAATCCCGCTTGTAAAATCGTTGGGATTTTCGACTATCAAAGTTGCAAGCATCGATTGCGCAAGCTTCCCCATGATTCGCGAGCTTGCGGAACAATTTGATTCGTTGATCATTTCCACGGGCGGTACTTATGACGACGAAATCCGTAAAACAGCATCTATTCTAAAAAATAAAAAATTTAGTTTTTTGCATTGTGTAACACGATACCCGACACCGCTGGATAAATTAAATTTAAGGAGAATGAATTTTCTTCTGCAATTTACGCCATCCGTTGGATTTAGCGACCATTCCGCACCCGCCAAAGATGGCCTAAAAGCTTCTTTTATCGCTATATCGCTCGGCGCTTCCGTCATTGAACGCCATTTTACTTTACTCAAGCCGGAAGAAACGAGGGACGGCCCGGTTTCAATCAATCCGAAACAGCTTTCAGAACTTACTGCCGCCTGTAAACTTTCTCGTGAAAATCTGAATAAAAAAATCCATGCCGAGATTTCATCCGCTGAATACGAAAGCATGATAGGAATTGAGAATCCCGGCCTAAGTGAAGAGGAATTGTTGAACCGAAATTATTACAGAGGCCGTTTTGCAAGCCATTGCGGAAAAGACGTGATTTACAATTGGGAAGAGCGCGAGGTACCTTCAATATGCTGAGGGTTTTGGGCGTTATTCCGGCTCGAGGCGGATCAAAAGGTATTCCGAAGAAAAATATCAAGCCATTGGCTGGGCTTCCCCTTATCGCATACAGTATTAGAGCCGCGAAAAAAAGCCGTTACTTGACCGATTGCATTGTCTCGAGCGATAACACCAAAATTATTTCTGTTTCAAGAAAATATGGCGCGGTGACTCCATTTACTCGCCCCTCGCGTCTCGCCACAGACCGTGCCAGCTCTCTTTCCGTGCTCAAACATGCCGTTAATTTTATGGAAAAAAAGCAAGGTCGATATGACTTCATTGTTTTGCTTCAGCCCACAGCGCCATTAAGAACTTCGCAAGACATCGATCGATCCATCATGCTTTTAAGAGACTCAAAGGCTGATTCGGTTATCAGTGTTTCCGAAATCTCGGATCCGCATCCGGGCAAAACCATGCAAATTCATAAGGGGACTTTGAAACCTTTCCTGCCAAAATTCTGGCATGAAGGCATTAGGCGTCAGGATTTGCCGCGCGTATTTGCTTTAAACGGGGCCGTATATGCAGTCCGGCGGGATACTTTAATGAAAAAACACTCGCTTTGGGGCAAAAAAAGCCTGGCTTACGTCATGCCCGTGGAACGCTCTGTTAATATTGATTCAAAAATTGATTTGGCTTTGGCGGAACTATATTTACGTAAAAAGTCTAACTAGATTCTGCCCAACTTAATGCGTAATCAGCTAGAGGATTATGCGTGCGATTTGGCTGATTTAGAATGTAATTAATTTTTCTTTTCTCGGAAGGAATGGCTCCTTCTGTCAAATAAACTGCATTAAACAAAATCCTTGGATTTTTAGTGGCATGCCCGCCCTTGTGCAGCCCTCTGGTATCGCAAAAAATAAGCGTCCCGGCCCGGCCCGTGCATTGGCGTATATCATCTTTGGAAATCAGCTTCTCAACCTCTCCTTCTTTCGGATAAGTGCTATAAGGCGGCCTTGAAGGCAGTACATTTCTGTGGGGGCCCTGATCGTGCGATCCTGAAACATAATGAAACGGCCCGCTGTTTTCATCCACATCATTTAAATAAAGAAATAATTTGACCAACCTTCGATCATCCGGATCACGATGCCAGCGCTGACTGTAGTTCGCCGCTTTTTCCATGGGGACCGTATACCATAAATTCAAATAACTTAAGTGCGCAGCCATTTCCAGGTAATGATTCACAATTGTTAAAATTCTTTCGCTGGCAGCTAAGGACATGAACGGATTGGCAAAGTCAAAATGAAACGGCTTTTTCCATAATTCAACCAGGTAATATTTTTTGCTCTGGGCACTTTGCCCTTTCGACTGTTCTTCGATTTGTTTTTGGTTCTCACCTATCAACATAGCTTCGGCCAGGCTCTTTTGAAATAGTGAAAAATCCAGCTCGGGAAACATGTCGCTGAAGTGAGCGGAACCGATGCCAAACCTCGTTAAATCTTCCACTGTTCGCTTTTGGATTTGATTAAGATTTGAACGATGCTTCCGATGATACTCGCGTGGCGCTTTGTTTAAAACATAAAACCACACCGGCCAGCTGGCTCTAAATAAATAATACGCCCGGTAGAAAATAGAGAACGGCGGTATTCTCCAGAAATAATTCCAAAAATTAAATACAAAATATTTAATTTTTTCCATGAAAACAATCCGTCATGATTTTGCCAGTCAACTGTCGCGCGCCTTCGATGCCAAGATGATCTTCGTTAACAAACATGCCCGCATCGGAAAAAGCATCCCAATAACTGGCATAACGGAAGCCGTGTTGCGCGGCAATTTTCTCCAGAAATTGTCTAGCCTTTTCAAATTCAGGAAATTTCCGAGCCGCTTCAACATAGGCAGGAGAAACCGGAAATGTGACGAGACAAACATCCGCGTTCCGGCTTTTTAAATAATCTAAAACTTCAAAATATTTTTTCATACTGTGAGATTTCTCAAAATCTCCCCGAGGTCTCTGCAAGAAAATCCTGCCCTGAAGATCATAAACGTGGGATCTTTTCTCTTTTTTATCCATCATTTGAGAACCGTCTGGGTTCATTTGAAAATGATTTTTAAAATCGCTTCCAGCTAAAAAATTTTTCCAATAATAAAGCAGGAACTTCTGATGCCGAGGCGTCAAAATCTGAAAATAAGGCAGTCTCGGGTTCTTAAAAAGCTCAACATAATCATCGGCGCGCTCCTTCATGCGGTAATCAGAAAATAGATGAGGGTCGGCTTGAAGAACCACTTTGTGAGGCGTTCGGCTTTTAAAATATAATTTTATTTTCTTGTATATGATGTCAATTGACTCGGAAGGAAACGACAGATTCACAAAATCAGGCTCTCCCGTAAAGCCTTGAGCGCCGTGCGAATCTCCAAAAACCGCGTTTGTTTTGTCCGAATTAAAAAATAAGTGCCGGTGCTTTTCGAACAAATCCTGCGGAGCCACTTTTGCCCGTATTAAAAGTTCGCTTCCCAGCAAAAAAAATAATATTGAAGCCGCGCAAGTTGACAAAAATATCCTCAACCAATCTCTAAAACCAGTTGAATGAGGGCTCATTTTTCTCTTAAAAAGTGTTCAAATTGGACTATAAATCATGTTGTTATTTGTTGTTATTTAAAGATGATATGTTATCATACTCCTCTATTAGCACACCACTTTTATCTAATCCATGAACAGACTTGAGACAAAGAAATTGCAAGATCCTATTGATTTACGGACACTCATTGCTTTTTTTTGGCAAAAGAAAGTCCTTTTCATTTCTCTCTCCTTCGTCGCGTTTGCTCTTTCTTTTGGGTATCAGTTTTATCAATTCAAAGGCCCGAAATTAGAAAAAAAATATTTCGCAAAAAGCGAGATGGCTTACATTAATTACTCCCATCTTTTAAATCTCAGGCTCCTTTTCTTGCACGAGCCCCAAATCATCACGGAAACAAGATTTAAACTCGAAGAACAAAATATCAAACTCAGCAACAGCCAAATATCCAATGCGATCTCGATTAAGCTCCAAGACATTGGAAATATGCCGGCCTCAAACGGCAAATACGTAAATGCTTATATGATCATCTTTTATGTTCAGCATCCGAATCAAGAAATAGCGTCAAAAGTTTTACAGGCGTGGACTGAGGTTTGTTATCAGGAGCATGAGGAAGAGCTGGAAAATCTTAAACTTTACGTTGAAGAACTGAAGGCAGAACAGTCCAGATTTTTTCAAAAAGAGAAAGAAATCGATGCGCAAATGAATGAAATTCTCAACCGTTTCAATGCACCTACTTTAGCCAATCTCAAAGAACGTTCGCTCGTCACGACCGAACAAAGCGACAAACTGATCAATCAATTGCTTAAAGCTGAACTTCAGTTAAAAGCTTTGAGCACCGATTATCCCAAGCAGGTTTTGGAAAGTGCTCAAAACGCTATTCAATTGTCCCGCCATTTGTTAAATCATCAGTCCGAAAGCACATTGCTTCGAAATTTTGAACAGGCTACAAAAACCAAGATAGGGCGAGAACTTAACGATTTGGAATCAAATTTAAATCTTGTGGTCCAGGGGCTTATCAGTATATCGGAGGCTCTTTCTATAAACTTCGCCACACACACTTCGTCTTTTAAATCGTTTTTGCAGCATACCAAAGCAGAGTTGCAAAATACGATAGCACGGCTTGACACGCTTCAAGCGGATAAAAATGCCGTCACCGAAAGCCAAAACTCTCTCTTCAAAGAAATCGAATCTACCAAGCCAAAAATTTTTAGATTTGAAAATATGGACGAGCCAAAAGTGGTTTTCTCACGAAGGGATTTTTTAATTTCTTCGATTGCATTATCACTGTCGAACTCTTTTTTACTGTCTTGCCTGAGCGTTCTATTGATTTCTATCATCACTCAACAAAACAGACGCCATTAATTTATGCTAACCCTTGCTATCCTGGCGATACTCTGCGCGGCATGGCTTTGGGTTTTCGCAAAAGGCATTTCAAATCCAAATTGGCTGCTTTATCTATGGATTTCAACCATCTGCCTAATCAATCTTTCTTTTTTTAAAGGGGAAATTCTAGGCCGCATTGCCCTGCCCGATATTCTGCTCTTTACCTTATTATTGGTTTTTGTAATTCGAAAAGTCATTTTGCGTGATTCATTTTCTTTTCCGCTTTATCCGTCATTGATTTTTCTGATCCTTCTATCAGCCATCTCTTTATCTCTTCTGAGCGAATCAACCATTAAAGCAGTGATCTATGGCGAAGGCCAACCATTTGCCATTGTAGTCGGCATGTTATTTTTCCTGTTAATCGCCGAACACACACAGTCAGAGGATGATTTTTTCAAGATCATGCGCGCTTGGACTGTTGCCGCCATCATTGCAATCACGGTTTCTTTGATCGATATGAGTGACTTATCTAACCAAGCACCGAAAATCGGAAAAGGAACCGGCTTTTTCTCTATCGGTGACATCATTCATCCGGGCGTATTTGCAAATTCCTTTTTGTCTCCGCACAGTTTTCGTATCCAGGGGCCATTCCGAACCCCCGGCCAGCTTTCCGCATTTGCTACCACCACTTTCTTCGCGCTATTTGCCTTCTCTTTCGCGCCCGGTCAAAGCATTAAGAGTCGCCTAAGAATCTGGATCATTGCCCCGCTGCTGATACTCTGCGCATTTTTTACCGCACGCTTCAGCGTTTTCCCCAGTCTGGCGACCGGGATTCTCGTTATTACCGTGTATCTGTGCAAGAAATCTCCGAAAGCGTCTGCGCTTTTTGCTTCCATTGCAATTGTGTGCGCTCTTGTTTTTTCACTCATGAGCTATTTAAATCCTCAGATTTTTCAAAACTCGATTTTGCGCAACGTCAAGAAAATGTCATCCCTCGCCTCCGGAAAGGGTTTTATAGGAAACCAAATCGATGCCGCCAAACACAGCTTTGAAAATCATCCAACTCTTGGAATTGGGTACGGCCGCTTTATCCAATCCGATTATCAAGTATCCATTCGTGGATATGAAATGCACAGTACTCTCTTGCAATTTCTTGCCGAAACCGGAATCGTCGGGACATTGGCCTATTTGATATTCATGGGATATTTTCTATTCCTGGCATTCCAGAATTTCTGGTTCTCGCGTCGAACAGCATGGGAAGAATTTCACGCCGTTATTTTGTTTGGATTCATCTGCCTAATTCCCAGCTATCTGTACAATCGTCATTTAAGGGAACGGACTTTTTGGCTGTTCATCGCAGTTATTTATTTGGCTTCCCGCCTGAAGACATTTAATAGAGAGCGCCAGATTTCTTCCTAACATCACACAACACCATCAATCAAGCGTGCTTGCTCATGAGCTCAATTAAAACCACCATTATCGGCCAGTACATCCACTCGACCGTGTCTCGAGTAATTACAATCGGCTTAAAAGGCTGCTTGGCCATTTTTCTTGTCCGGCAGCTGACAAGTACTGAATACGGCTTCTACAGCCTTTTTGTTGCTACTATGGGAATGTGGATGGCGGTTTCGGATTTGGGATGGGGCGATTATTTACGCAGAGAAATTCCGGCTTTGAACCAGGAAAGCCGGGTCCTGTATTTTCAATACTCAAATTTTCTTCAATTAGCTTCAATGCTTTGCCTCCTGGTACTCATCTTGATTTTCATACCAATTGACACAATATCCGCCATGATTGATTTCAACTTGTCCGGTCAGCTCTTTTTTAATTTGTCTTTTCTTCTATTTTTATCCGGTCTTTTTCCTCTGCTCCAGATTTACTTCAATTATTCAAAACAGATAAAGGAATTTAACAATATCACTATATTGCAAGTCGCGTTCTGGTTGGTTTTTATGATCGCAGCTCTTTTGATTGGGCCGGTTACTATTTACACGGTTACCTGGACCTGGAGTTTTAGTTTTCTAGCAATTTTTATCTGGTTTTTAAGTAAGTACAAAATCCAACCCTTCTCCGTTCCCAATTTACAATTCATAAAAAGCGGTCTCCGCTATGGATTTCCGATTTGTTTTGGAGATGTGGGAAAAAAGGTGTGGCAATACTACGATCGATACCTTCTGGGGGCCATTACCTCATTAAGCGTATTAGCACCTTACCATTTTTTTAGCACGCTCTTTGATGCTTCCGAAAGATTTAATCAAATTACGATTGTTCCATATATCTTTGAAGCCCACGACCAACAAGCAATCAAGAAGCGCAATCGATTACTGATGTCTATTGTTAAAACACGCATTATTTTTCAAGCAATTGTGATTATGGGTATTGTGGGGGCAATCCAGCTCATTCCGCAGTTAGTGCCAAAGGACTATAGTTCCCAAGTGGGTTTATTCGCTCTTGTGGGAATTTCTTCATTGGTCGGCATTCCGAGCCAAACCTGCAACATCATCCTTTTGCTGGAAAAGAAAAGCGGGCTAATGGCTATCTCAAATTTTTTAGGACTCGCTGTATCACTTGTTCTGAATTTATTTCTCATTCCGAAATTTCAAGCCCACGGCGCTGCTTGCGCAAACATTCTCAGCACAATGGTAATCACGACCTTTCAACTCTATTTTATTAATTCCAAGGAATATATTGAGTGGCCATATCTATTTTCCCTGTCTATGGAGAAAGAGGTCTTGGCTTACTGGAAGAAAAAATGGCCGATCAAAAGGTCGTAAAAAGCGGCCAATTGACTTAATCGTGTCAACCTTTTCTAAATATGCATGCCTTGAGCGGAGCATAATCACCGACACCGGGCTTCAACGCGCCGGAAAGAAACTTAACGAATTCGGAATTATGCTTAAACGGTTTCCCCTGGTTGAAATAGGGATGAAGAACGCGCGTGATGTAATAGTGAGTAGATAGAAAATTTGCGGGGGGCAGCTCATGATGCGAATCGAGAGCTCTCAATCCGGCCACACTGAAAAAATCCGAAGGCAAGTACATGTTGTGATGAGCCGGAGGCAAAGGCTCTAAACCAAATTCACTCCTGGCAACATTCAGTTTTTCGAGAGCCTCTTCAAAACATTCTATAAATATCAAATGAGCTTTGGGCTTTAACACATTTAAAATATTCTGAAGCGCCTGCTTCTGATCTTCCAAGCTCAAAATATTAATGATCACTCTCTGGCAAATCAGGACATCCGCCTGAATGCCCTTCGAGAAATTTTCTTGTCGTATGTCGCCCTCTACAATCTTGACGCGTTCACTCTTTGAGAATCTTGATGATGCCAGCGCTCTAAGATCGTTTGATTTTTCAACGCCGATAAACTGACAGTTGGGAAATTGTTTCGACAATTTTTCTAAGGTATACCCATTGCCGCACCCAACATCCATCACGATTGCCTGAGTCGGACAGTCTTTGAGGGCTGCTCTCAAAAATTGAACAATCGCATCTGTTTCCAAATTCCGGATAATTTCATCCGCCATGGTGCTCGTCGACAAAAGACCCTGTTCTTTTGCGACGCCCTTATAATGCTCTTCAATTTGCCGATCATATCCTCTGTTCATACGCTCCCTTTAAACTTCAAACAGACCTTTTATGGTCATTGATTTAAACTCCCGAAGAAGCGTATTTTAACAAAAAACCAGGGATGCATAAACCAGTTTTCTTTGATATGATTTTAGCCATGTCTTTATCTAATCCCAAGAGTGTGTGTTTTATCAGCTACGCATACCCCCCACTTCCGGCAGGCGGCAGCATCCGAAGCAAGAATTTTTCCAAATATTTAACCCAGCATGGGTGGAATGTCCACGTTTTAACATTGCACAATTCAAGTCGAGAGTCCGATGGGGATATTCGGCAGATAAACGGAATCCCCTCTCAAGTTACCATCAATAGAACCTTTAGCCTAGACCCGTTTTCGTCTGTTCGAGGCTCCTTTTCTCAAATAAAAAGTTCAATAGGCGGCAAATTCATACGATGGATTACCGCTTTCTTTCTAGTCCCGGACCGCCAAATACTTTGGTTTCCTTTTGCCGTAATGGGAGGCTTGAGAATAATGAAACAACATCAATGCGACCTCATTTTTTCGACATTCGGACCGGCTTCTAATCATCTGGTTGCTTGGACTCTAAAAAAAATATGCAAAAAGCCATGGATTGCCGATTTCCGCGATGTTTGGACAACCAATAAAAATATGTTCTTTCCCACTCCTCTTCATCGAAAGCTTCAACAGTACTTAGAAAAGCAAATGATCCGGTCTGCAGATCTCATTACCAGCGTCGGCGAACACATCAACCAAGATTTAAGGCACCACGCGCCCAATTCCGATAAATTTGTAACCGTAACAAATGGCTTCGATCCAGAGATGATTGATGAAGTTCGGAAAGAATCCGGTCAGAGCAGTAACCAAACCTTTACCATTGGTTATATGGGTGCTTTTTATGGAGACCGCTGCCCTGATGCTTTTTTTACAAGCATTGAACAACTAATTGATGAAAGAAGAATAGAGGCCACGCAAATACGTATTAAGTTTGTCAGTAACCTAAAATTACTGCCAGACAAATTTCGCCACATTCGGGCAATAACCGATCTAAAGCCTCTTTGTTCGCAAAAGGAGGCGCTTAAAATTATTTCAGATGCAAGCACTTTGCTGGTTATGGTTGAAGAAGAAATGAAGGATCACATCGTTAATGCAAAAATATTTGATTATATGGCCCTTCAAAAACCGATTCTTGCCATTATCCCAAAAACCGGTGTTTGTTCAGAATATTTACGCCCTCTCCCCTCTGTTTACATTGCTTCGCCTTCATCATTGCCCGAAATCAAACAATCGATTATCAAACTTTATGACGATTGGAAGCAAAATAAAGTAAAAGTGCATAATCCCGCTGATTATATTGACCGGTTCAATGCATATCGGTTGGCCGGTTGCTTGGCCGATCAATTTAATTTACTGGTAAAAAACGATGCCTAGAATCACACTGGCTGATATCAATCAAGATGAGTGGCAGTTAATCCTCAAAGCGATCGGAGAGTTGGCTCAATCTAAAATCAATATTGAGGCCAAGAAAGCTAGTGCCTTGCTGCAGCGCACATCTCAGAGCCAGCCGGTCGTATTTGATGAGGTATCAAAAGAGGAATTATTGGAACTAATCCGCTTGCTTGATTTCTACCAAGTATATCGATCCGATAACGTAAAACATTTTTGGGATCCCAAAATTCCCGCCATCGAGAGAAAACTCAATAAATGGTTTCAACGCGCATTTCGTGGAAACTAACTCCTGCGCCGAACAATATTCTGCAACGCTGCCGAGATAACTTGTCCGGCAATGCGATGCCCTTGATCATTCCAATGCACGCCGTCTTTAAACGTAACCAAAACCCCGCTCGCTTTTTTATGCTCTAGTTCAATCGAAGCTTCTTCAAGAAATCGAATTTTGTATTTCTGAAAGATTTTCCGGAACTCTCCCAAATATGGCTCGCTGCGGTCGGTTGGAATTACGACTATGGGTACGCCGGATACCCGTTCCTGCATGAGCCCCACGATATGATCCGTTATTTCGACCGATTCGCGAAATAAGTCAAAATGAACACCTTCGCGCTTAATACGCATCTCTACGCTCTCAGCACCACTCAACTGCCAGAGGCGGATTGAAAGATAATCAAAGCCGATTAAAATAAAGTGGAATAGGCGCGAGTAGCTGGACAATTTAAACTTAACTGCATGCAGCCATTCATGATCTCTCGGAAAACGGAGTTCGATTTGTCCGTTAATCCAATAAGGCCTTTGAATTCTTTTGTTGTTAAAAAAACTCAGCTTTTCAAGCTCGTATGAATTATTAATAAAATCGTTTGAGCATATCTGCAAAACAATTAAATCCGGCTCAATTAAATCCATGTAGCGATCTAAAATCAGATATTCCTGCAAAGTGCCGTAACTGGTTCTACCGTAAACAAAGGGTTCGATTTTTAATTCATCGCGGATTACATTAAAGAACTTTGCACTTTCAGAAACCTTCTTGGCTTCTGTGAACGAATCACCTATAAAAAACACTTTCGGACGATCGGTGCGCAAATTACCAAATCGCCCCTCTCCCCTCCATCCCAATATGGGGTCGTAAAAATCATTCAAATTTTTTGAAAAAGGCACCTCGTCTTTGAGAAGTTGATACAAACGTACACCCAACTCACTTCCCGAGAAAATTAAAAAAATCGTCAATAAAATTATCACGCAATTTCCAAACCATGACCGTTTGACAGAATTTAAATATTCAATGACATGGATATAAACAGCGATAAAGCCCGAAGTAAATAAAATAGCTGTTAAGAAGTACGACACAAATTGGCCGGCTCGATCCGAACAGTATTCAGGCGTCACCTCAGAGATTCGCGCTGAGAATAGTTGATTCAAAAAAGACCCAAACTGCCCTTCACAAGCATGCAGAAAAATGGCCGTTCCCCAGATGTGGTAAATAACCCACAACACAAGAATAAACAGGAACACTAACAAACTAGTCCAGCATTTGGATATCATTATGGAATGCCGCGAATTAGTTTTGGCCCTATGAAATCAGCAACCGGCGGAGGTAGTTTTTTCCAAAGCTCAATCGCAAGTTTGAATTTAGGATTTTTGGGACTTAAGAGACTAAGCCTTTTCTGCCTGACAGGGTAATAAGACCATGCCAATGGGATTTTTTGTGCGCACCACTGCAATTTGAATGCGGCATTTGGCGAATCCTGATTAGAAGTTCCGAAGTCAATCATGCGGCAACGGCGCTCAAAGCCATACTGAACCGCTTTCCAATATATCAAATGGTTTGGCTTATGTTTAAATTCCGAAGCCAAAGACGCAGACCAAGGTATTTCTATATTTTGCCGATCAATCATCAAAAAACCGGCGCCAATAGGTTTTTCCCCTTTTGAAACCAAAACAATCTTGGCATCATCCTGAAAAATATCGATTACTTTATGAAAAAGATTTTTCCCATATACCGGCGAGCCCAATTCCTGCATTCTGCGGCAAAAAACGTGATAAAAATCATCGAGATACTCTTTTCCGCCTATTCTGACTTCACAGCCGGCCGATAAAGCTTTCCGGACATCTCGTTTAGCATCATCAGAAAGGCGTTCCCACCACAAATCAGGACTGGAATTAAGTGCGGATTGAAAAGTAGCTTTATCAGAAATGGTCACGAAATCTCGGTCGCCAACCGGATGCTGAGACCGAATTTGTAAATATTCCACACCGTGCGACCGAGCGATTTCCTTCGCTTTTTGCAAAAGAGCACTTCGCGCATTGGCATCTTTTGTGCAAATATCGCCGTAACAGGAATAAGGAAGAGAAACCAAAAAACGCCCGAATAAAAGATTCCCGCCCAACATCAAGGGCAAGATACCGACCAGCTTGCCGGTTTCTTCCGCTGCTAAATAATAACTTGGGTGATTGTAAACAGCGTCCAGGACGCGCTTCCATCTCGATTTAAAATACCAACTGCCGGCGCAATCATCAACCAATTGATCCCAGCTGTCCGGTAGATTTTTTTGATAAATTTTGATCGTAATCAAAAATTTAAATCCTGTATAAGTTTTGATGCTTTCCAAAATACCAGAATAAAATCCGCGTTACTCTAAATTCTCGCTCAGGCAGAAAATGAAGTTTAGAAAATGAGCGCTTTGAGGCATGATTCATAGACGTGACTAACGCATAAGCCTTGGATGCTCCCCTCGCTTTTGTTTCATGAATGATTTGACCAAGCACGCTCGGAAAAATTCCAAGCCCGCGAAATTTTTTTAGGGTTCTGCAGTTGTAGATATAGAAACAACCGGGTTGGAATTGAAGTGTCGATTCTATTTCGTCAGCCTGCTGAACTTCACGGGTTACCCATGAGTAATGCACAATATTGCCGTCAACTTTTGCGATCATGCAAAATTGACCCCGGTGAAGCCTCCTCTGAATTTCCGATTCATCATACATCGTAATTTTAGACAAAGCCTTGATATCGCCGTCAGCCAATTTGTCTATTTGGAGCGAGGTTTTACCATGCGAGAATGAAAAGGGCTGCTTAAAATCAAGCGATAAAAGCTCGGCTTTCATATCATAATAAAATAATCGAAGAAAAATCTGAAAAGCACGAAGCAAGAAAGCCCCAAGCCCCTCGATTTGAAGATGTGCAATAGCTGAACGTAAACCGTATTTCATGGTTTTCACCGCAATGCATTGCCGGGTTTATCAGTGGCGCGCTCTTTATCCCGTAAACCGCCCCACTTAATTTGAAGTATCGACATTGCCTTTTAGTGTTGAATTTGCTGTTTGGAAGGAACTAACGAATTCTGCTGCCGGATAAAATTTGTGTTCTTTAAAAATGGACTGAAGTCTGCGCTTTCCTTTTGATAGATTGATATAATGACGAAACTTCCGGTAAGGAGACAGGTTGGAAACTTGGGGAAATCGGTCTCCTATTTCGTATGGATGGAGATACATCATCGCAGGCATTCCGGCCCTCGTAAAATGTTTCAGTGCCAAGCGCGAAACCCACAAGGGCGCCAAACGAAAATATCCGCCTCCAAGAACCGGAAAGGACACACCTAAGAAACGGATAGAGGACGGCGGAAACTCGATCATTCCATTGGCCAATTGATGAAGGTCTCTTCTGGCCCCCGGAATACCGTAAACATCGTGCATGGAAATTGGATAAATTGAGGAATCATACAAGTAACCAGCTTTTTGAATAAGATCTAACACTTTTATATTACTTGCTTGAATTGAAAAATCGGGCGCCCTGAAACCGAGAACTTTTTGGCCGGATACTTGTTCGAGTTCTTCTTTGGATCGGATAATTGACTCCGCAAGATCCGCCGACTTTAAATTGAACAACCGTTTGTGCCAATAACCGTGCGAACCGATTTCATGTTTCTCATTTGCTATGGCCCTAATAATTTCCGGCCGTTGAGAAGCCAAATGACCCAAACAAAAAAAAGTTGCTTTCACATGAAATTGTGAGAGCAGCTGAAGTGTCGTTTCAATATTTGCCTGAATTTCGTCTAACTCCGATCGATTGGCGATTAATCCAGATGGGACGGTGAACGACTCGGAGTTTGACTCGCAAAACCCCTCTACGTCGACCGAGAAACAATGAAAAGCCATAAGTTCGATTCGCTATCGATCAACCGAGTAACCAAAATTAGTATTCAGTTTGGCCATTTCCGAATTGGCAAATACAAGATCTTCTTTTGAAAAGTAGTCACGATATCCCCCGATAACACCCCGCCTCACTTTGAATGCCTCAGGATCGCCCGTATCAAGCGTGCGCAACATAGGATCTTTAATTTTTTGATTCAATTCCATTGCCCGCATGTTATCGAAGTTAGAATATTGCAGCGCATTTTCAAAAACTTCTTGATCAATCTTCCCTTCTCCAACGCCTTCCAAAAGCTTTTTAAATAACAAACCGGAATCTTTTTTAAAATCCTGGTAACACCAAATTGAAAATTGACTAAAGTCTCCTCTCTGATCATACCAACGGTTCATGAATTCAATGATTTGAGAAATTCCGACCTCCGGATGACGCAGAAAAACCGAAAGCGGCGTATCGCGTGGAACATCCTTATTCAATCGCTTCTGTCTTTTTTGATAGTGCCAATAGTACGAAATAACCACATCTCTTGGATCCCGGATGAGAAAATGGATTTTTTTACCTCGAAACGCTTTTGCTATTTTATTAAATTGATTCTTATCGGGAACATCAAAACCTGAATGTGTAAAATGAAAATGAGGCGCAAAGTTAAATCCGGTTCCAAAGCTCAGGGCGCGCATGACAACCGAATGATCCAGCATGAAAGGAACTTGGTACTTATCTGCGATGTATTTCGCAAGAAAGAAGCGCAACCATGTCCGCCCGCATTTTGGAAACGAAATGAAAAACTGATTTTCGAATCTTAGGCATAGTTGGTTATAGAATTTCGAAAGCGCCGATCGGATAAAATTGAACTTAAGGCCCGCGCGTCTGCTCCGGATCGTCTCAACATATGAAGCGGTAGATTTTAATTCTAGCATAAGCCCATACTCCTGATTTTCAAGATCCTACCATTAATAAAAACCGATTTTTAATCTCGGGAACATCTGAGAAATAACGATCGCACAAAATTTTATAGTATTCCAGCCATGACTTTTCCCACCGATAGTGCTGATTGACTTTCCAAACCTGCAAACAATCCACAATCCATGCAGGATCATGCTCTAGGGAGAGAAATTGCGCCAGTTGGCTCAGCGTATTTTCAGAGCATTCGTTCTCAAACAGCGCCATGCACCGACCCGGGTACGTTTTACTCCATGTAAAAAATGAATGATATATCTTAAATAAAGCTTCTAGAACCGACTCGAGACTAAAATCGGTAAGGCCATAGGCCCGCTTAAGCCAACGTTCTCCTAAATTCTTATTTGAAATGGCGCAATCCAGAGGATTTCTAACCGGCAAAAGCAACTTAATTTTTTGATAGCACTTTAACAACTCTACAGTCTTCATTCCATCGCTAGCCAGAAACTTGTAAATCATTAAAGGCTCTTTCCACACCAACGCATGGACAGGCGACCGGCGGTTTAAATCCGGAAATCGATTGAGCACAAGCTGCTTGGCTTCAGGGTGATCTGCCACAGCATTTGAGTAGCGAATAGATCCCCCTGTCTGCCCTCGCATTCCGCGGCTCGAAAGAAATTCAAGATAGCGGCAAAATAAATCAAAACGGTTCTCGGAACATTGATGCCAAATATCAATTTCTTTTTTAGGAAAAATACGGCTACCCGCATGGTTCACGGCTTCCCCGTTCTTATGTAAGTAAATAAGCAACGCTACGAGAGAGGCCAAATTGCGGTTGGGTCCAACCATAAAACACAAAGAACGCAAATCCGATAGCCGCGACGACGCAGAGGCTTCCATGTAGGATTTCTGCCATAAAAATTCTTCCCAAATAGGAATTAGCCGGCTATATTCCAGCGCCTTCTTGAAATAGCGAGCAATCATGCCTAAACTTTTCTCTTGCTTTGCTGAATCATGGTAGTTAAAACTCGAATTACTTTTTCGGGAAACCGGCCAATCGAAGTTTCTTCCGATACTTGAACGGCATCAATCCCTGATCGGATTGCGTAATAAAGCGAATCCACCTCAGCAATCAAAGGAACATCGCGATCAACCATACTGTGCAGAAACTGCGTTGCCAATGCAACGCGGACTTTTCTCTTCTTGGCAGCGCTGATTACTTTAGTTTGAACACATGAAACATTTTCAAAACCAATTTCAGCCGCAAGATCGCCCCGGTCAATCAAAATTTGATCGGATTCCGCCAATATTTCTTCAAGCCGGTCAACCGCACCCCGGGTTTCGACCTTGACCAAAAGCTTGGTTTTACTATTCTTGAAATATTGCCTTGCCTCTCGAACATCGTCCGCCGAGCGTACAAATGAAAGACCGACAAAATCGATTCCAATTTGTTTGGCTAATTTAAAAATCTGGATATCCTTTTCAAACAAAAACGGTAAGGAAAGTTTTCGTGATACGTGGAATCCTTTATTATTCTCAAGCTTTCCTTCCGTTTCTGATTTAAATACAATTGCCTCGCCGGATGGTTTTTGCACCTTGAACCTGACCAAGCCGTCATTCGCCAGAATGGTGTCACCCTTTCTGAGCAATTTAAAAAAACCGGGGAAATTAACCTGATGCTTGAAAAGCTGAATTTCTTTTCCGGGTTTCAAAATAATAGGGTCGCCCAAATGCATGGTCCTGATCTTATTGCCCGGAATATCTACTAAGATTTTAGCGCGCTTGCCCATCCATTTGCGTAGCTGGCTAGCACAAACTCGAATGCTTTCCAAATTCTCATGCGATCCGTTGATCCGCAAGATAGAGGCGCCCGCATCAATCATGTCACAAATAACTTGCTTAGACAACGACCTTGGGCCCACTGTCGCAATAATATCAACCTTCTTTAAACCTGAAATACCCATACGGATCCTTTTTGAGAATTATTGTTGATGGTATTTAATGCGTTGCAAGGTTTTATAAATATATTTGAGATCGTTCCAGAAAGAATAGTTTTCAATATATGCGCGATTCAGCCTGACTTTATCCGGAAAAATAACTTCGCGATTATACTGTTCCGGATTCGACTGTCGGGCCAACTCTTCTTCTTCATACAAATATTTGAGCGTGCCCGGACCAATAATCCCGGGACGAATGGAGAGAATGATTCGATCATCTCCTTCTAAACGATCTGCAAACCCCATAACATCAGGCCTCGGGCCCACCAAGGTCATATCTCCCCACAGAACATTAAAAAGTTGCGGCAGTTCGTCAATTTTGGTCTTTCTGAAGAACTTGCCTAACTTTGTAATACGTGGATCATTAGCGGTTGTTACGGTTGTTTTAATGGCAGGATTATCCCGCATTGACCTTATTTTTAGAAGTTTGAATAATTTTCCACGATATCCCACGCGATTTTGAACAAAAAAACCCGATTGCCTGGTATCAAGCCAAGCCAAAATAAATGCAATCACAATAACCCACCACGTTAAACATAAACCAAGTATTGCCACCGTAATGTCAAATGCTCTCTTAAAAAACCGCTCACCAAGACTCAATCCTTTTGGATGAAACCTTGCATGAAATTCGTGGGTCCAATCTTTATTCATAAAATTGAAGTTAAAATGAGTAACTTAATCGTTGCGCCAGATCTTTTGTGTGTAATTGTACTTGCAGCAAATCGTCATCGCTTAACTGCTGTTTCCATTTATCCATACTATTAGTATGAACATTCTCGGTCACCCACTTTGCAATTTCAGAATTCCAAGACAGAGCGGCAAAATCAAATATCCGCTTAAATTCACCAACCGGATCTCTGGTTAACTTCTCATACCGAGCGATCAGAAACCGTTCCGGCGGAAATGTTTTTGAAAATTGCAGGCCTGCCAGTACACATTCCTTCCACTGTACTGCGCATTTCTCGGCCAATGAGCTTTCGGGACTTAAAGATAGAGTTTGCGGCGTTCGAATGCCCCACAAATTCTTATAGCCGTTTTTTCTGAGCCGCGCTTGCGCAATGTCACTCAAATACCGAAAGCCATAATATATCAAATCCCGCGTCGGAACCGTTAACGACTTCTTGAGATAAGGAACGAAGCCAACTTTCTCTTGCCGGCGCCGGATAGCGGAAGCAACTGCAGCTCGCGGGTCCCGCACGACAAAAATGAAAAAACTGTCCGGGAAAACAGCGTTGACATAATCAAGGCGAACCACATTATGATCTGTCCGGTCCACAATGCGCAGTTTACCATGCTTGCCTAGCACCCCTGTAAATTGATCTTGGATGTAGGTCTTGATATCATTGGACAACATTTGGGGAGTCAGCCGATCGTGCGGAAACGCTGCGTGACCATAACGCCACAAAAAATTCATTTCATACTGAAAAGCATACACAGACGAGTCCCTGGCAAGAACTTCTGCTGTCATTTTTTTGCCGCATCTGGGTGCTCCGACAATAAAAACGGGCTTATCAAGTACGGACATCAGTTCAAACCGATCAATTGATAAATTTGAATATATTTTTGCATGATCTGGTGAACATCAAATTTGTCACGAACAAATCGCCTTCCTTGCTCGCCCATTTTCTGAGCTTCTTTGGGGTTTTGCAGTAATTTTGTAATTGCTTGCACCAAAGCCTGCCGATCGCGCGGAGGTACCAATATTCCCGTTTTTCCATCTTGGACGGTTTCCCTGCAGCCCGGGACATCGGTTGCCACGATCGGCACTTCGCAAGCCGCTGCTTCAAGTAAAATTCTTGAAACACCTTCCCGGTAAGACGGCAATACGCAAACCCAAACGGTTTGCAATAGTTTCTCGGGATGTTCAACATAGCCCAAATACTCAATCACGCCTTCCCGGGTCCGTTCACGCACCCAGTCCATGGGAATCGAATCGGGATGAATTAAATCCGGCGCGCCAGCTAAAAAAAAGCGTGCAGCCGGAAATCGGGATTTAATTTCCCGGGCAGCATCCACAAATTCAGAGATGCCTTTCATCCAGACAAGCCGAGCTGCCAGTAAAATAGTGGGCGTTTCGGTTCTTTTTTTAGGATCACCTATAAATCTTTCAAAATCAATTCCCGAACTGACAATCACATGCGCTCTTTTTGAATTGACCCAACCGTTTTTAACAAAAACTTCATAGTCGCTTTCGTTCTGGAAAATAGTTGCAGCCGCGCGGCTGCAAAATAATTGATAAATCCATGCAAACAGCCGGAATGAAAAATTCATCTCCAGAAACGCATGCCCAAGGCCTGTGACCGTATTCACAATCAGTACTTTTTTCAGACAAAGCGCGGCAAAATTTCCTAAAACAATCGGCTTACCATTGAAATGCTGGATCAGAGCCGGTCGATAGCGATGATAAACTTTGATTAATTGAATTAGTGCACGGAAATCTGAAAATGGATGAAAACCGCCTCTTCGAAATGAAATCGGTTCAACAATGACGCCTTCGTTCTTTAAATGGTTGATATGATCGTCTTCGGAAGTTGCCGCAACTACTCTCCACCCCTGCTTAATAAAGAACTTCATCAAAGGGAGTCTTGAGTTGCTAAGAGCAAATCCTTTCACCGCCACAAACATGATACAGCGATCAGCCAACATTGACGCTTGAGAAAACAGTTTCACGTCTGGATTTTTTTGCCTTGAAGCAGGCGCCTTTCATTTAAAAATCGATATCCGGCATAAATTAAGATTAACAAAAACCAAAAGGTTCGTTCTTTGAGATGTCGGTTATATAAGTAACTGATTGGAAGCGATAAAATTCCAAACGCGAGTACCATAAAAAAATCCTTCCATTCATTCAAACGAGACAAGACAATGTTACGAAAAGCAAGATAACCAAAATACGCCATCATAAATAAGTACGCAAGAAATCCTACCGCTCCAGTTTCGGCAAGAAATTGAAGCGGTGTGCTATGAATTTCAAAGCCGCGCGTCAAATTAATATAATCTGATTGGATAAAACGGCCAAACCCAACGCCAAACAATGGATGATTTAGAAATGCTTCTTGCACGGATGACAAAGCCCATGCACGAAGCGGCTTGCTCCCCATTGTTCCCACCTGCGTGTTGGTGATGTTAAGATCGCGAGCCCATTTTGGAACTAGCTGCGGATTAAAAGCAGCGATCGATACAATCAGCAGCACGGCCGCGGCTATCAAGCACAACAAAATAAAACCTTGTCTTTTAGACTTCCTGAAAGTGAAAACAGCGTACAACCCAAGCCCTAAAGCAAAACTAGGCAAAAACCTCAGCGCCATAGACAGAAAAGTAAAAATTCCGAGACACCAAGCAAGGAAGATAATTACTTTTTTTGTTTTGGCTGTTTGACCCGGCGCATACAGATAGGCCAGCATTACAAAGAATGATGTTAATGAATAACTGCCCAACTGGCCATTCGAACGAAACGGGCCCATAATTCTAGAAGGCCACGGAGACAAGAAATCATGAATGAAAGTCTGTTTGGACAGAAGGTCAAAAATCCCGAAAAATCCGCTATGTGCAAATGGAAGCTTCTCGATAACGGGAGGAGCAAAAATCATATCACCCATATCGATAAAACAGACAATTGATGTCAAAATCACGGAAATCATCCACATTTTAAGAAACGATATAAATTCTTGTTCAGTTTTAACATAATGAACTCCCATAACAAAAACAAGAATGCCTTGCAAAATGATCAGAAATTCTCCTCCGCCAAAAATCATATCAGAATCTGGAATTGCGCTTAGAAAAGAAAGGAAAATAGCGGTAATAAAAATTAATAAGACAAAGCAGGCGCTCTTAGGCAAAACTATTTCTTCTCTTTGGAGCAGAGCAACGCGTAATAAATAAATCCCAAAGAGCGTTACAAAAAGAACGTCGGGGATAGCAAAACGACTGAAAAGTTCATTATCAGAAAAAGAAAAGTTTACAAATGAAACAAGAATAACTGAGGTTAAAAATAAAATGCGGGGGTGATTGAATGACTTTACTGTCAAGAAAATCCACGCTGCATAAATACAAATAATTATAATAATTCCAAAAATCATATCCATAACCGCAGGGGCGCTAGGAATTCAAATTTTGAGATCGTCCGCTATGTTTGGCAAAAATTTCGAAACTCACGACTGTGAATATCGAAAGCAAAAAAGCTAATGCAAACGAAACACCGGTTGCTTCCAGCTTCTCTGTAAATCGACTTCTAATCAATACAGGCTCGGTTGCAACACTGAACTTAAAATCTAAACCGACTTCATCATCAATTCTCAATAACTCTTCTTTAAGAACAGCAATCCAGTGGCTTAAAACAAGTTTTCCAAGGTCGGCAGAATCCGAATCGACAATAAGAGCTAGAATATACCCACGCTCCAATTGATGATGCTTGGGAGACGGCCCGGCGAAAGGGATCACCTTGGTCAATAACCGTTTTTGTAAAGTTTTATGGTCTAAGGTTGAATCGGGAATTCTAGAATTAATTTTAGCTACTATCCAATCGCTTTGAAAAAAATGCTTTCTCAAATTGAATAAATAATCAGGTTCAACGATTTGGCCGGAGCCGTCCCGCATTAAAATTCCCTGTTGAAGCCGAAAAGTCGGAAAATATGCGGTTTTCCACCAATATAAGGACGAGAATAAAAGAACAAACGTTACAATAAAAATATGCTTTCGCTTTTTAATTAAGGAAAGAAAATCGCGGAAATTGATAGAATCAAAATTGCTCTGGCTATTTAGCATGGTGCGCTTTTCTCGGTTAAATATTAAATTGATACTTTTTGAAGTGCGGCCTTCAGATTATCTGCAACATAGCGCACTTCTTCCCTGCTTAATCGATTATAAAATGGCAGCGCAATGGTCCGCTGTGATGTGCTTTCGCAAACAGGAAAATCGCCGGCCTTATAACTAAATTCTTTTTTATAAAAACTTTGGAGATGAATATTGGGAAAATAAGCCGCTGTTTCAACGCCTTGCTCGGACAATAGCCTTCGGATCTCATTTCGGTCATCGGCAGCATAATCTGCATTCAACCGAATCAAAAAAATAAACCAAGAGATTTCAGAGCGGTGAATACTTTCCGGGAGAATAATATCCGGTGTACCGCCCAACTCCTCGGCATACCAATCAGCTACCTGTCTCCTCATTTCAATCATGCTTCCAAGGCGCTGCAGCTGGATTCGTCCTAAAGCGCACTGAATATCACTTAGCCGATAATTGTAACCAAGCCTGTCAAAAACAAAACCGTCGCCCGGCGAGCGCCCTTGATTACGCAAGCTGCGGCAAACTTCGGCAATTTGACTGTTGTTGGTTACAATCATACCTCCTTCTCCGGTTGTCATTTGTTTGTTCGGATAAAAAGCAAAAACAGAAGCATCTCCAAAACTTCCGACTCTTTTACCGTTCCATGTGGTTCCAAGAGCTTCGCAGGCATCTTCAATGATCGATAATTTGTGCCTTCGCGCAATGTCTTGAATTTGATCCATAGCGCAACACTCGCCGATTAAATGCACCGGCAAAATCGCTTTTGTTTTCGGTGTAATGGCGGATTCGATTTTGGACGCATCAATACACATCGTGCTCTTGTCAATATCAACAAATACAGGCTTGGCCCGTTCGAACCAAATGCAATTCGCAGAAGCAATAAAACTAAACGGTGTTGTGATTACCTCGTCACCATCTCCGATATTGAGCGCCTTCATGACACAATGCAGGCCTGCGGTTCCGCTTGAGACCGTAACCGCAAACCGAGTGCCGATATACTCTGCAAATTCCTTTTCAAAAGCAGGAAGCTCTGGCCCCAAACTTAATCTTGACGTGCGTAAAACACGAACGACGGCGTCAATCTCTTGGTCTGTAATGTCGGGCGAAGACAACGGAATTTTTTTCATAGCAACTCACAATTTATTTCGCGGGCTTGAAATCTTCACTTACTCCCTGCGAATTATAAATCGAACGGCCGGCAATCAACAGTTCGATTGTTTTAAAAAATATGTAACAATCCAGCGCAAAAGATTGATGCCGTACATACCAAACATCCAAACGGATTCGCTGCGGCCACGAAAGCTCATAACCGCCGCGCACAGCCACAAGACCCGTTAAGCCGGGCTTCACCCGAAGGCGCTCTCTTTGAAAATCCGAGAATTGCTCTGCTTGGACCGGAAGTACGGGCCGCGGTCCAATTAATGCCATTTCTCCCCTGACCACATTCCACAACTGCGGTATTTCATCAATACTGGAACCCCTTAAAAACTTTCCGAGCTTAGTAATACGGTTATCAGCTTGGGTCAACACGCGGCCAGAGGGGCCGAAACCATCTTGTGCGTTATTGAGCATGGATCTAAATTTATAAATTTTAAAAATCTTTCCGTTCAGGCCGACCCTATCTTGAACAAACAAGACAGGCCCTTCTGAGTCAAATTTAATAGCCGCTGACACAATCAGCAAAAGCGGCGATAGTACGACTAAAGCCAAAAGAGACAACGTAAAATCAAAAATTGTTTTAACGGCTTGCCAACTCATAAACTTCCGGACACAACGATTCATTAAATTCCGCGCCAGAAAGATTCTTCTCGTAGGCGATATCAATTCGCTGGAACATTTTCTGCTGATCAAAATCTTGCTTGGCCCTTTCCTGCGCTCTAAATGCCATAGATTTCATCGCCTGCGGATGAGCCATTGCCCAATTGATTTTCTGCGACATTTCTTGAGCATTTTTTACTTCAAACATCAAACCCGTAACATCATTTTCTATGACATTCTGATTGCCGCTGATATCGCTTACCACACACGGCGTGCCCATTGCGGAAGCTTCCATGAGAGAGCGCGGAAAACCTTCGCGCCACGAAGGATGCACCAGCAAATCCATGGCCAGATACAAGATCGGCATGTCGTCTCTGTCGCGTAGGAAAATCACCTTCTCGCTTAATCCATGCTGTTCAACAATTTTTTCTGAAATACTGTCATTTCTCGAGTAACTCAAAGTTACCACCAAAAACTTCACGTTTGGATGCTGTGCTGAAATGATGCGGGCAGCTTCAAAAAATTCCTCACAACCCTTGTCCTTGACAAGACGCGCCACGAGCCCGATTAAAAATTGATTGTCTTGCACGCCAATCTCTTTCCGCTTTTGCGCAATTTCGTCACGATCATAGGCTGCGGGGTTAAAACGGTTGAGATCAATCCCGTTGCCAATCCATGACGCTTTCGACCGGCTGACAATTTTTTGATTAACGTATGCCGATAAATCAAAACGGCTCACAAACAAAACTGCATCGCATAAATACCCCGCGATTTTTTCCAAACCGTCAATCAGGAACCGTTTGGTTGGATTAACATCGTGAGGCCTATAAATTCCGTGTGCCGTATGAATCACATAAGAAACGCAAGCTATCCGTGCGGCCAGGCGGCCGAAAATCCCGAATTTAACACTATGCGTATGAACAATGTCGGGCGAAAATGAAACTATAGCTTTCACAAGCCGTATCAATTCAAAGAAATCCCGGACTGGGCGGATCGACTGCTCTTCAAACAAAATTGTCTTAACCGGAACCCCCCTGACTTCAGAATACGGCGCCTTTGACGATGTAAGCGCCATAACCTGATAACCGGACTTTGCTTGATGCTCCATATTCATGCCGATTAAGCGGCGAATGGATTGCTGATTGCCGATATGCAATACCGAAACGATATCTTTAGATGCTAAAAACCGCATTCGAAACCGGTCCATCAACAGCTGCCGGGAAATTGAGAAACCCAATCCCGAAAAAAGCCAAAACAGATAAACTCTCTTTAGCGATTCTATTTCGGTATCCACAAATGATTTTGCCATAAAGGAAGTAATGGCAATCAATACACCGGCCTGAAGAATAACCAGGTCGCTTTGATGATTACGAAAATGCTTAATGGACCGGATCACAACGTACAAAATACTGGCTAAAAGCGCTGCGAAAGCTAAGAACGCCAAAAAGCCAATTTCAACAAACAGCTTTAAGTACGAATTATGCGGATAAATACCGCCATATTCGAAGGATTTAAAATTAACCGCAATCTTTGCATATGTGTTTGGTCCTGTGCCGAACCAATAATGATCCGACGCGATCGCAAGAGCTTCCATCCACAATTTTAAACGCCCAAAATCCTTTTTTGCGTATGTGAAAATATCCTCATCAAAATAAAATCTCATCACACCGGTTGAATGATCAATATGGAGGTTATTAACGATTCCATTTAATAAAATAGGCATCAGGCAAATACTCGAAATGGTAAGCACGATCAAAAAAGAAGTGCTCTTCTTAGGCCGATAAACGAAGAACAAGCTAAGCAATCCAAAAATAGAGGCAATCCATGCGCCTCTCGTCCGCGTCTGCGAAAAACAAATTAAAGCAAGTGCGATAAATATCCACATCAATAAACGGATTGCCCGCCGGCCCCAGGCATTCTTTACCGTTTTCATGAACATGTAACCGCTCAATACCGCAAAAGGCACCGTCATCATTAAATAAGTAGCAAATCCGTTATCGCTTGAAAATGAAGACCTGACTCTGGGCAGTTTAAAAGGCGCTGTTGCCGAATACCCCATCAATAAATCGCGGCCATAAATCAATTGAACAATACCGTTCAAGACAATAACGGAAACCACCAATAAAATCACATAGCTGACGAGTTTGATTTTAGGGGGATCATTAATAAACCGGACAACACCGTAAAAAATAATGAACCATTTCAATACTTTCAAAAAGCCGCGAAAACTAAGATCGAAATTTTCCGGGGTTTGAAGCCAAGTAACAAGAAAGGATAGCGAGAAGAAGAATAAAAACAAAACAACGTATAAATCAACCGGTGTTTTATGCAGCAAACTGCTTTCTCCCGGGCAGCCGGCTGTTTGTGTTTTTTCCTTTTGGAATTGAAAAGCTTGATCAAGCACTAAAAGAATTAAGATGGATACTACACAAGCTTCCGATAGAGAAATTGAAAGCGGTAGGCAAGCAAAGAAAATGCAATAAACAAGCAATCCGGCTTTCTTCAAATTCATTGCGATAACTTAGAGACGCGCATTAATGTTTCTAGCTAGAACAGAAGATGTATTATTTTGGCGCGCAGTCAATGCGGGCAATTGACAAATACGCTCAAGGCTTTTTTGTGCTAATTCAGGCTGATGACGGCTCGCATGAAGCAGTAATTGTTCTAGCGAAGCATTTAATTCTTCCCAATCCAGGACATCGTTCTTACTCATAAAAATACTTTCATGAATTGAGTCCATGAGATGAATATCTTCGAACAATTCTTCATGAATTTTTTCGCCGGGCCGGAGCGCCGTAAATTCTATTTTAATATCCTTGTCGGGCCGAAATCCCATGGTTGTAATCAGTTCCCGCGCCATATCGACCACTTTAACCGGAGAGCCCATATCCAGCACGAAAGTTTCACCGCCCTTACCAATAGATGCGGCTTGTAAAATCAATTTGACGGCTTCGTCAATCAGCATAAAGTACCGCGTTGCATCGGGGTGCGTTACTGTTACGGGCCCGCCTTTTAGAACCTGCTCCCGGAAGCGGGTTAAAACACTGCCGGAACTTTTGAGCACATTTCCAAACCTGACAATCATAAAGCTGGTTTTGCTTCTGCGGTCCAGATTGTAGGCAAATAATTCACCGAGCTTTTTAGTTTGCCCCATAATGCTTTTGGGATTAACCGCCTTATCCGTCGATATGAAAACAAACTGGCCGACACCATGCCGATCCGCAGAGCGGGCAAGATTAATAGTGCCGCCCACATTGTTTAACACAGAAACACAAATATTCTCTTCACAAATCGGGACATGTTTGTACGCAGCGGCGTGAAAAATGATTTCAGGCCGGGACTCGGAAATAACGTTGTCGATTTTGGCTTGATCCGTAACGCTGGTAAGATAACTCGAGATTTGAAGTTTTGGCCAACGATCCGATAACTTGGTTTGGATTGAATAAAGATTAAATTCGGAATTCTCTACCAGGATTAATTTTGCAGGACTGCATTCCGCAATTTGAAGACACAACTCACTTCCGATAGACCCGCCCGCGCCCGAAACAAAAACCCGCTTGTTTTTAATGAATTTTTTAATCAAATCCCAATCTAAATTTTTAGGATCACGCTTTAGAAGATCGCCGATTTCAATGTCGCGCAATTGGCTCATTTTAATTTTTCCATCAACAATATCTCCGATTCTAGGGATCGCCTTGAACCGGACGCCGAGCCGTCCGCATCGTTCAACCAAATGACGCATTTTCTCGCCGGGAAGCGATGATATCGCAACAATCAGCTCTTCTACATGATAACGATCAACAATATGGTCACAGTCATCGATATTGCCTAAAATAGGAACATTGTGAATGCGAGATCCTTTGCTCTTATTGTCATCAATAAAGCCAACAACTTCGACATGCCAAGTGCGTTGATTCGACTTCAGTTCTCGCAGCACAAGCTCCCCCGCATCCCCCGCACCATATATCAAAATTCTTTTCTGCGCTTGATCTTTGGCCTCATTTCTGGTTTTTGACAGCTTGACCGCGTAGTCTTTGAATAGCCTGACCATAAGCCGCGACAAGCCAACGAGCATAAACGTTAGGATGAGGTCCAGAATTAGAATAGACCGGGGCGCTCTTAAATCGGCAATATAAAGAGCAAAGACAGCCACAAGTGAAGACAGAAGAACGGCCGATATCGTCAGCAAAACCGCACTGATACTGGCATAGCGCCAAACCGGTTTATACATTCCGACAAAGAAAAAGGTGATAATTTTGATAGAAACGATAATGGGAAGTGTTTTATAAATGAAATCGATGTACTGGGCCGGATAACTGCAGTCAAGCCTAAGAAAATAGGACAGATAATAGGCAAAGGCGATAAGGACCGCGTCGTTACATATGAGAATTCCTTTTTTGGTCATTTTTTCAGAATTTTGGCTCTGTTAATAAAGTGAGAGAAAGATGATTATTCGACCCTCAAATGAAGAAGGTGGACATTGTTTATCATAAGCGATAGCAATAAGTTAAAGCGAATTATACCGTGAAAGCAGGTTTCGAACAATCAATTTAACGTTCTGGGGAGAGATTAGGAGTTAAAAGAACTTTTGGAGCCAAATTTCGAGGTTAATGACACGCCACAAATCTGTCTGATGGCTATACCGGGCATTAGCGCCCATTTTATCTAAATGATTAAAAACCTTCTTAACATTGGTGTAAGCATTTGATTTTAATTTTGAATCTTTAAACAACGGCTTTATCTTATCTAGACCGTTCTGCAGCCATGCGGTTTCCGGGGTCACAAACCCCTTTTTATCCTTTCGATCACGGATTCTTTCAGGCAAGATTCCTTGCATTGATTTTCGAAGCATCCACTTGTTACGCCCTTCGTGAATTTTAAGCTCGGGCGGCAATGAAAACGCAAATTCAAGCAACCGATGATCCAGAAAAGGATATCTGGCTTCAATGGAAAATGCCATACCGTTTCTGTCCTCGTAATGCAGCAAAAGCGGCAAACTGTATTGGAATACATCTCGGTATAGCTTTTGATTTAAATGAGCTAGTTCCTTGTGCCGATTCTGCCAGTAAGCCTGGTGTTGGCCTGCAAAGCGGTTCACAAAATCCGGATTGAACAAACTAACATCGTGCCCTTTCGGAGTTTTACCAATCAAACGTTCAACCGGTTGCACCAAATTTAAGAACATTCGAGGCATGATTCCAAACAAAACGCGTAAAAAAAGGGATGTTTTCTTGATGCCGTCTTGGTGAGCGCATATTTGATTCATTTCTTCGAACGCCTGATTCCAGCTTCCTCTTTTCAGCAACTCCGCCAACCACACACTATTGTATCCTCGGTAGCCTGCCAAATACTCATCAGAACCTTGCCCGCTGAGCAGCACCTTGATTTTATGCTGTGCCGCCAATTTCATAACGCTCCACTGTGCAAATTGATTGCTTGAATGAAACGGCTCATCCATTATCCAGGTCATCTTCTCGATTTCATCCCAAAGATCCTGAGCTTTCGGAAAGATGTAAAACGATTCCGCATCCAACGTTTTGAGAGCTTCTTCCACAAACGCGCGATCATCAAAGCCGGCCTCTTCATAACAAGCACTGAAAGTCAAAGAACGGTAAATGTTCCTTGCATCGCTTTTTTTCCTCCCGAGATTGGTTACGACTTGTGCAATGGCGGAGGAATCCAAACCCCCGCTGAGCGATATACCGACCGGCACATCACTGCGCAGCCGGATGCGGACCGAGTCTTCGAACAAATCACGGAAAGTGTCTGCCGACTCATCAAAATTAAGCGTATGAGAATCGGATTGTTTATCTTGTGCTACCCGGATATCCCACCAGCGCTTTATGACCGGTTTCCCCTGGCGATCAATGGTCATGTGGTGCGCCGGCATTAATTGTTTCAAATTATGAAAAAGAGTTTCTTCGGTATGGTCCTGGTACCCATAAATTAAAAAATCAAACACCATACGGTCGTTCGGCGCTTTCCGTACATGCGGATGCTGCAAAATTGCTTTCAGTTCGGAGGCAAAAATAAAATAACGGGAATCCAAATAGTAATAAAACGGCTTTATACCGAACCGGTCCCTGGCGCAGAAAATTTCTTTTTTCTGACGGTCAAAAATCGCAAAAGCCCACATACCATTAAAACGCTCTAAACAATCCTTGCCCCAACGTTCGTAAGCGTGCAAAATCACTTCCGTATCGGATTGGCTTTGAAAAACAACGCCTTGCGCCTTCAATTCCTCTCGAATCTCGACAAAATTGAAAATTTCTCCGTTGTAGACGATCCAAAGCCTGTGATTCGCTGATGACATCGGCTGAGCTCCGGCTGAGCTTAGGTCAATAATCGATAGCCGCTGATGGCCAAAACCCAGATTGAACTCACTCGATTTGCTAGACGCGGGACGCGGATGGTTGTCGCTAAATCGAGCAAAGCTTGAGGAATCCTCAAAACTTGCCAAAAAATACCCATGATCATCAGGGCCGCGATGTGACAATGTTTTATTCATTGCCCGCAAACATTGCTCGAGCTCTGAATTTTGGCTGCTTTTAAAATCAACAATACCGCTAAAACCGCACATATGTAAAAATTCCTATGAATTAAGCGCTATTTCGGGCGCGATAGAAGAACAGATCTGCGACCTGTTGAAGATACTGCATGATAACTACCGGTGATAATTTGCTTCTACCCTGCTTACGATCTTTAAAAATATACGGAACTTCTACAACACGTATCCCTCTCGCTTTGGCCAAAATTTCTAACAGTATTTTATAGCCTTTTGCCTTCACTTTTTCGGATACACTCAAAAAGGTATCTCGTGTAATACAAAAGAAACCGCTCATAGGGTCCTGCGTGCGAAGCCCTGTCAATTGATGGGCTAGAAAAGTGGCGCAAAAACTTGAAAATTTTCGATGCCACGACCAATCCTGAATGCCGCCGCCTGCGATTCGGCGCGAACCGATAACGCAATCAGCTTGTTTATTTTCAATCAAATGAATCATCTTCGGTAAAAGCTCGGGATCATGAGAATGGTCCGCATCCATAACGCCGAAAATATCCCCATTGGCTATTTCAAACGCTTCCAAAACAGCTGAACTGAGCCCCCGCTTATTGAGCCGCCGCTTTAAGCGAATCCAAGGATGGGTGGTTTGATATTCTTCTACCGCTTTCCATGTTTGATCGGGAGAATTATCATCGACGACAATAACCTCGTATTCTCTGCCTTTTAGAGCTTTAGCAACCTGCTCCAGAAGCGAAAGGATATTTTCACGTTCATTGTAAGTGGGAATAATCAGCGAAAACATATTGGTAAGCCAGAAAAAGTAGGGAATTAATTTTAAACTCTAACTCTTTCAGAATGAAAAGCGGCTATATCCGCGTCAACCATCATCTGCACCAATTGTTTGAAGGAAACGCGCGGCTTCCATCCCAAAACCCTGCGCGCTTTGGACGCGTCACCCTGCAAGTACTCAACTTCTAACGGACGAAAATAGCGCGGATCAATGCGAACATGTTTTTTCCAATTGAGGCCTGCATAATCAAACGCTTCTTCTAAAAATTCGCGCACGGTGTGCGTTTCGCCGGTTGCGATCACGTAATCATCCGGTTTTTTGTGCTGGAGCATGAGCCACATTGCTTCCACATAGTCGCCCGCAAAACCCCAGTCGCGTTTGGCATTCAAATTTCCGAGATAAAGTTTGTCCTGAAGGCCATGCTTGATACGCGCGACCGCAATCGTGATCTTACGCGTGACGAATGTTTCACCGCGCCGCGGCGATTCGTGATTGAACAAAATACCGTTGCAGGCAAACATGCCGTAACTTTCCCGGTAAATGGTTGTGATGCGGTTCGCAAATTCCTTCGCAGCCGCGTAAGGGCTTACGGGATTGAACACGGTTTTTTCATTCTGCTTCTTCCCTTTCAGTGCGCGGCCGAACATTTCGCTGGAAGAAGCTTGATAGTATTTGGGATGAAGGCCGGACTCGCGGATTGCCTCCAGAAGCCGGAGCGCGCCGATCGCGGTAACTTCTGAAGTATATTCCGGAATATCAAAGCTGGTTTTAACGTGCGATTGCGCGCCTAAATTATAAATTTCATTCGGGCGGATCGTGCGAAGCAATTTGTTTAGCGAACTTGCGTCATTCAAATCACCGTAATGCAAAATGAGTGACGCATGTTTGATTTGCGGATCCTGATAAATGGGCTCCAGGCGCGAGCGGCTATTGAAGGTGCTCGTCCGGCGGATGATGCCATGAACCTGATAGCCTTTTTTCAGCAAAAATTCGGCTAGGTAGGAGCCATCCTGCCCCGTAATTCCTGTGATCAGCGCTTTTTTCATAATCAATGCCGTTTACTTGAACGTGAACGGCCGGTTTTTGGTTTCTTGGTAAGTGCTGACCCGATTCCAAAAATGATCACAAGCGCCAAAACAGAAAGCAAAACGATGGTTTTCCATTCGATCATTTCCGATTGAATGGAAAGTGTCTTCTGGGCAATGCCTCCCTTAAAATCTTTCGCGGTAAAGTCCCAGATTGCGGTATTGCCAAGCACGCGGTCGGCATTCGATGAAATGATCTTTCCGGGCAAAGTCACTTCGGAATGAAATTTAAATTGTGAAAGGATTTCTCTGTCCAATCGCTCACGCGCAATGGTCTCAACTTTCTGAGCTGATAAAAGCTGCCCTTCAATGGTAACCGGCAGCACTTCGGGATCGATTGCCCCGGCTTTTTCAGCGCCTTCTCCCGGTTGTGCGTTTTGAGCGGCCGGAGCGGAAGCTGCGCCGGCTTCTTCAACCGCGACTTCCTGCTGGCGCACAACTTCCTTTTTCAAATCATTCAAAAGCAATTCGATGATGTGCTGATTTTTAAAAGTCTCTGCATATTCAAATTGCGATTTGAAAAGACCGCTCTTCTTAACGACCTGAACATTATTTTTGGAATAAATGGTTTCGTTGAAAGGCTCTACAACTCCGAGCTGGATAAAATTCTGCCGTTCTTCATCGCTGACTTCGGTAAAAGCGCTTTCGGAATCGTATTGATAATCGCTGCCCATCTGAGAAGAATTTTTAAAACGGCCGATCGCATAAATATGGTGATATTTATCATCTAAAACCGACTGGCCGCCGCGAGTTTGGTAGGTTTTGACTTCCCAGCCCTTGCCGGCGGGCGGTAAAAAGCGGTCGGCGCCCCGGCCTTCTATCTTAGTTTCGCGGGTAATCGAACCATCGGAAGCAACATTTGTTTTAAAATTAAAAGTAGCGTCAAAGCAGCCGGTCAAAAGCAGGAGCAATGGAATTAAGATAAAAAACTTTTTCATTAGAAAACTCCTTGGTTTGATAACGCATTATACCATCAGAAGTTAGGAAAACAAGAGTTGTTTAGCTTTGGCAGACCTTCTTGACTTTCGACTCCTACCAGTTAAAATGCTCGCCATGCCTTACACGATTCAAAAGTTATCAGAAATCATTCACGGAACGGTTATCGGTGATTCCAAAATCGAAATCGGCGATGTTTCCGGATTCGAAAAGCCGATTCGGGGTGGTATTACGTTTTTACTGAACCCGAAAGACTTGCCGGCGCTTGAGAAAAGCGAAATCGCCTGCATCATCGTCCCCAAAAACATCACGAAATCATCCAAGCCGCTGATTCAAACCGATAATCCCAAACTCGCGTTCGCCATGCTGCTTTCCCTGTTTCATCCGCCAAAAAAATTCGACGGACAAATTTCAAAACAAGCTTTCATCGCGCCGACGGCCAAAATCGGAGACAATGTGACAGTAGAGGCATTCGCCGTGATCGGCGAGAAAGTACAGATCGGAAAAAATTCGGTCATCCGGGCCAATGTTCACATCGGTGAGTCAGCCGTGATCGGCGAAAATTCCGTTATTCACCCGAATGTGACAATTTACGATCAAACCAAAATTGGAAACCGCGTCACGATTCATGCCGGTGCCGTTTTGGGTGCAGATGGATTCGGGTTTGTATTTGACGGCAAGCAGCAGCAAAAAGTGCCGCAAGTCGGTATCGTTGTCGTGCATGACGATGTCGAAATCGGCGCCGGAACCACGATAGACCGCGCCACGGTCGGCGAAACCGTCATCGGCAAAGGAACCAAAATCGATAATCAGGTCCAAATCGCGCACAATGTGGAAATCGGCGAGCATTGCGCAATTTCAGCAAAATGCGGAATTTCCGGAAGCTGCAAAATCGGGAATTTTGTAACTATGGGCGGCGGCGCAGGGCTCGCGGATCACGTGGAAATCGGCGACGGTACGATGCTCGGCGGAAATTCCGGCGTTCCTTCCGGCAAAAAAATTCCGGCTAAGCAAATTTGGTTTGGCCAGCCGGCGCGGCCTTATCAGGAAATGCGCAGGCAAATCGCCGCACAGCTTCGCGCTGCCGAAAGTTTTGGGGATGTCAGCGACCTGAAGAAAAGAATTGCCAATCTCGAAGCCGAAATCGAATCGCTCCGTTCCGGAACGAAAAACTAGCCGTTCCGCTTTCCGATCAAACTCAGGAATTCCGCACGCGACCTTTCATCGGACCTGAATCCGCCGAGCATGGAGCTCGTCACGCAGTAAGAATCTTTCTTTTCGACACCGCGCATCGCCATACACAAGTGAAACGCTTCAATCACGACCGCAACACCTTTCGGCTTCAAATATTGCATGAGACAGTCAGCGATTTGTCCCGTGAGGCGCTCCTGAACCTGTAAACGGCGCGCAAATACGTCCACCACACGCGGAATTTTGGATAGGCCGATGATTTTTTTGTTGGGCAGATACGCAACATGTGCTTTTCCGTAAAACGGAAGCAAATGATGTTCGCACAGACTAAAAAGGTCGATGTCTTTTAACACGACCATCTCGTCGTAATTTTCTTCAAAAATCGCGTTGTTGAGGACTTTTTCGATATCCTGCTTGTAGCCTCTCGTTAAATAACGAAGCGACGCTTCGACGCGCTTTGGGGTTTCGAGCAAACCTTCGCGCGACGGATCCTCGCCGAGCTTTTCGATTAAATCCTTGATGAGTGATTCGATTTTTGGATCATCAGCAATGCCCAATCCGTTTTTTTCTTTTCTCATGACTTCCCCGCTTTCACGCATAAACTGCATTCACAATAATCTCTCAACGACTGATACGCATAAATGCCCGTGCTGTGCCCGTCGCTCCAATTGATTTTAAGCCCGTAACGCCCGACACTTTCAATCGTGAGCGGATGAACATCCGTCGGCACCATCTCGCGATTTAATCTCGCTGCTCCGTTCCATTCATCCACACAATTGGCACAGCGGCAGTGGAGCCGAAGATTATAACAGCCATAAACACTGTCGTGCCCATCTGACCACTTGATCCCAAGTTCCTGCGGGCCAGCTTGCTTGATTTCGGTCGGAATCGCGATTTCGCTCATGACGGGTTTTGCGGCACCGTTTTCCAGGTCATTTTAAAATCAGATTGGACATTAGCGTTTTTCATATTGACGATGCTGAGCTGCGCGGCAACGGCTCCGGCAATATTTTGATACGCCTTCGCGGCCGGTGATTTTTCGTTACGCGCCACAATCGGCACGCCGGCGTCACCCGATTCCGAAACTTCCGGATCAATCGGCACTTCACCCAAGAGCAAAACGCCCAATTCATCGGCAGTTTTACGGCCGCCGCCCGAGCGGAAAATGTTGTGACGTTTGTTGCAATCGGGGCAGACAAAATAACTCATGTTTTCGACAATACCAAGGACCGGCACATTCACTTTCTGAAACATTTTGAGGCCTTTGCGCGCATCCACAAGACTCACTTCTTGCGGCGTCGTGACAATCACAGCGCCCGAAATCGGCGCCGATTGCGTGAGTGTCAGCTGCGCATCGCCTGTGCCGGGCGGCAAATCCATCACCAAATAATCGAGAGCGCCCCATTCAACGCGCGTCAGGAATTGCTGCAAAATACCGTGCACCATCGGGCCCCGCCAAATCACGGGCGAATCATCATTCGAGATAAAACCCATCGACATGAGTTTCAAGCCCTGACTTTCAATCGGAATAATTTTCTGATCACCGGTCACTTCCGGCTGATCGTTTACGCCAAACATCACCGGAATGCTCGGGCCGTACACATCGGCATCCAGCAAACCCGTTTTTGCACCGGTTTTCGCAAGTGCAAGCGCCAAATTAGCCGCCACGGTTGATTTTCCGACACCTCCCTTGCCGCTCGCAACGGCAATCACATTTTTTACTTTCGGCAGCACAGCGCTTCCCGCGCTCGCCCGCGCTTTTACGTTAGAAGTCATATTCACATTCACATTCACCACGCCCTGGATTTTCCGGACAACCCGGCCTGCCTCTTCTTTTAATTGGTCTTTCACGGGGCACGCCGGAGTCGTCAGCTCGATATCGAAACTCACATCGCCACCTTTGATTGTGACGTTCTTCACGAACTTGAGCGTCACGATATCAATCTTAAGGTCGGGATCTTGCACCTGCTTCAGCGCGCTCAAAACATCCGATTCCTGAATCATTGCTTTTTCGCTCCAATTTTGGTTTGCCGAATTTCCCGGACCGCTTTCGGCATCATCTGAATTAAATAATCCACTTCTTCCTGCGTTGTTTTGGATCCCAAGCTGATACGAACGGAACACATCGCGTCTTCTTTCGAAACACCCATCGCCTGCAAAACCACCGAAGGTTCTTGAGCGCCCGTCAGGCACGCCGAACCGCTTGAGACACAAATACCGGCCTCATCCAGCTTTGGGATCAAAACTTCGGATAAAACGCCCGGAATCGTAACGTTTAGCGTATTGCAAGCCCGCGCCGATAACTTTCCGTTCACAATAATTTCCGGAATATCGCGAATCAGGGCTTTCTCCAGCTGTTCGCGCCATCTTCCCATTTGAATGATTGAATCTTCGCTGGTTTTCAAAAGAAGCTCTGCGGCTTTTCCCATACCAACGATACCCGGCACATTCTCCGTTCCGCCGCGCAGGCCGCGCTCCTGATGGCCGCCCAAAATCAAAGGATGAACCGGGGCATTTTTCCGGACAAAAAGCGCGCCGATGCCTTTCGGCCCGTAAAATTTGTGTGCTGCGAGCGACAAATAATCAACGGCGGTTTTCGATAAATCGATTTTAATTTTCCCGATCGCCTGCACCGCGTCCACGTGGAGCAAAATATTCTTTGATTTCACAATCTGGGTGATTTTATCGACCGGAAATACAACACCTGTTTCATTGTTGGCCCACATAATCGAAACAACCGCAACATTTTCGGTCAGCTCTTTTTCCAGTCTGTCTAAATCCAATTCACCCGCCGGCGAAACCGGGATTTTAACAACCTCAACACCGCTTTTTTCCAAATCGGAAAGGACGTTTCGGACCGAAGAATGTTCGACCGCGCTGGTCACGATTTTTCTTTTGAAAGGATCGGCTTGGAGCGCGCTCCAGATCGCCATGTTGTTGCTTTCCGTTCCGCCGCCCGTGAAAATAATTTCACGCTCATCCGCACCGATCAGCTTAGCAACTTGGCGCCTCGCTTGAGTCAGGGCGCGCAACGATTCGCTTCCCAACCGGTAAGTGCTGGACGGATTTCCGTAGGCGGGGCCAAAAAACGGCATCATTTCGGCCAACACTTCTTCCGCCATCGGTGTTGTCGCGTTATAGTCGAAATAATAGATTTGGCGTTTTGAATTCATGTAAGTGATTGATGTTACTATATTTATGTCTTTCGCAATTGGTAAAAAAGAGTCTTAGGATACTGCAGATTAAGGAGAAAGTCAAACTCATTGGATTGAAGCAGGTCTGTATCCATTTTTAACTGCGAAGGCCTCGGCGAAGACGCGTCTGGGAGGCTGCCCGAGCATGGTGGCAAGAATGGTTTGCCCGTCAGGCACCGGCGGTCTTGACGCTCCTGCGGCGTCAAGCCGCCTGCCCACTCACCGCTCGGACCTGCCAACGAATATCAGGCAGGACCAAGCTCCTCGCGGTTCCGTGAGCTGCCTTTTGGGCAAACCATTCTTGCCGAGGGCAGCCGGAAGTCGAGAGAGGATTTCTCGCTGGGAAATCCGAACGTCGGCTGAGCCGAGGGCCTGAGCGTAGTTAAAAATGGATAATATGAGGGTTGAGGCGGGAAATTAGTGATGCTTTTTAGTAAACAAGAAAACACCGAAGCCAATGAGGCCGATAAAAAGCCAGCCCAAAAAGCCCGAATAAAAGCCCTTCCCGCCGTAAATCAGCGACGAAAATGAGGAGTCATACTCAAACCATTTACTCGTCAGCTTGATGAAGAAAACCGCGCCGGAATGAATTCCGATGGAAAGATAAAGCGACTTGGTCCGCGAAAACGCAAAACTGAGAACTAAACCGAAGATAAAAAGACCTACAAATGCCGCCCAGAAATTTCCGAATTGGATGAATCCACGGAAACTCGCGCCGATCACCCGCAAACTGTCCCACATCGTCGGATCGCCTTCGATCAAAGGCCGTCCGCTCTTCATAAAATGAACGGCGGAATAAATGACATTCGTCCACAATAAAGACTGCGTAACGCTTAGTATTTTTTTGAACTTCAAGTAAAGATAGCCGCGGAAGAAAAATTCTTCCGTGATACCGACCACAACCGCGGTCAATAATGATGAGAAAATAAGCGACACCGTCAGTGAAAAGTTTTCGGACCAGCCCATAGCGCCGAGGTTTAGTTCCAGGAAAACCAGCGCGAACAAAACCGCGCAGCTCAGCACAAATCCGGAAAGCCAATTTCGGAAATTGAAATACCCCTTTTGAAAACCGATTTCACGGAAGAAATTTTTGTCGAACCGGACAAAAACAAAGCAGACGATAACAATTGAGATAATGAGCAGCCGGTTTAAGATTTTCTCGAATTTAAATGGCAGAAATTGATGCAGAATAGGCGCTAAAAAAGCCGAAATCAAAACGCCGGCCAAAAGCGACAGCAAAATCCGGGCTGCCTTTTTCATGCTTTTCTACCCATAAACAGTGTCGCGATTCCAAACGTGAGCGGCTTAAAGGAAACGTCTTTGAATCCGGCTTGCTCAAGCTGGCTCTTTAAAATATGAGGATCGATAAAATGCTGGATGGATTGCGACAAGAACTGATACGCCCTGTCGTGACGAGAAACCGTTTTTCCGATCAGCGGAATGTAAAATTTAAGGTAAGGTTTGTACATCAAATTCCAAACCCAGGGATTTGTGGGACGCGTTAAATCCAAAAATGCAATTTTTCCGTTTTTGGTGAGCGCCCGCCGGACTTCGGAAAGAAAAAGCACCATATTTTGGACGCTGCGGAGCACAAAACTCGAGGTGATAATGTCGAATGATTCATCCGAAAACGGCAGCGCATGCATATCCGCACATGCGAGCTTCGTTCCGTTCACATTGCCTTTGGCGACTTCGAGCATCCCTTTTGAAAAATCGCATCCGACGGACAGATCGAAATGTTTCGTTTTTAAAAATGCGCTAATGGACTTCCCTGTTCCGACACCGATATCCAAAACCGATTTTTCGTTTCCTTCGATAACCGATTTCGCGGCTTTTTTGCGCCAATTGCGGTCTAACGATAAACTGAAAACTGTATTCAGAAGATCATAGCGCTTTGGAATCGAATCAAAAATGGATTGAATGGATTTGGAGTCAGGCTGCGTATAAACCATAAAGGAATTATTTGAAAACGCGCAGAATTTCGTAGTTTGTATTGCGCTGCGCGGGAATGTAGCCGGCTTTTTTGATGAGCGTCACCAAATCATCGCGGCGCGTATTGACCTGAACGCCCGTCGGCTCCAGCACCTTGTCTTCCAAAAGCGTGCCGCCCATATCGTTGGCGCCGAAGGAAAGCGCGGTTTGCCCAAGCTTCAAGCCTTCGGTGAGCCAACCGCTTTGAATATTTTCAAAATTATCCAGAAAGAGCCGTGAAATCGCGACGGTTTTGAGGAAATCAGCGCCGCTTGCCTGCTCCAGATGGCTCATGCGCGGTGTTCCCTTGGGTGATAAGGTCCACGAAATAAACGCGCGGAAACCGTGCGTTTCATCCTGAAGCTTGCGCAAAACTTCCAGATGTTCGATTCTTTCGGCGAATGTTTCGATGTGGCCGATCACCATCGTGGCCGTCGAACGCAAACCGACTTCGTGCGCCGTCCGCATGACTTCAATCCAGCGCTCGGTTGAATTTTTCTTGGGGCTGATGATATCGCGCACACGCTCCACTAACATCTCGGATCCGGCGCCCGGAAGTGAGTTGAGGCCGGCTTCTTTAAACTTGAGCAGCACTTCTTTGATCGGAAGTTTTGATTTTTTCGCGATAAAATCGAGCTCCACAACCGAAAACGAATGAATGTGAACCTGCGGAAATCTCTCCCGGACTGAACGGATCAAATTGATGTAATAATCGAGCGGCAAATTGGGATTGACGCCGCCCTGAATCAGGACTTGCGTGCCGCCCATATCAACGAGCTCCTGGATCTTTTCGAAAATCTGGTCATTCGTGAGCGTGTAGCCTTCTTTGTGGTCCGGGCGGCGGTAAAATGCGCAGAAATCGCAGTCGACGATGCAAATATTCGTGTAACTGACGTTCCGGTCGATCACAAATGTAACGACCGGTTCGGGATGCAGCCGGTTTCTGACTTTCGTGGCTGCAGCGCCGAGCGAGAGCAAATCGCAGGAGAAAAGTTTGATGCCTTCTTCGACGCTGATTCTTTTTCCGTCGACAGCTTTCTGCAAAATTTCATGATGGACAGAAGTTTCGGCCAGCTGAGACATCATTCCCCCTCAATCATTTGCAGTGCCGGAGAATGCGGCACAAATCCAAGTTCGGCGGCGTCATCAAAAAAGCGGGCCAAACCTTGCTGCATGGTTTCGTTGAAATTAAATTTCAGACTCGATAAATAACTGAACACAACCGGAAATTTAGCGTCATGAATCTGGAGACCCAGACCTTCCTGAATCAACATCTGGAGCTGGCCCAGATTTTTGACCGTATTGGCTTTCAGGCGCTTTGAAAAAGCGATGACTTCTTCGGAATTTGCGTCAAAAAATTCGCGCCGCACGGCCCACACCGAAAAACAAAAGGGCTTCAATGCCCATTCCCACCAAAGCTCGCTCAAATCATATTTATAAACAAATTCTTTCGGTTCGTAGAAAAGCGCCGCATCGCCGATCACGAGGCATGCGCTCGCTTCTTTCAGCATGTCATCCGCGGATTGGGCGGAAATTGTAAATTCATTCCGGAATCCAAAACGCTTCTTTAGCAGAATCTTGGCAAGCGCCTGTGCGCTCAGGCTATCCTGCGTGATGGCGATTTTTTTGCCGTCCAGGTTTTCTATTTTTTCCTTACTAATCAACAACACGCTTCCCGAAAATTCGTGCGCGCCGATGCAAAGCCCCGGCAGTAAATAATAATCTTTCGGATTCCGTGCATATTCCAAAGCCGAAATGGGCGCGATATCGATTTCTTTCGCAGAAATCCAGGCGTTGATCTGCGACGGAACGCCTTCCCGCCCGAAGCGAGGCTCGCCAAAGGCGGCCCGCGCCTCCAGCTGTTCGGATTCAAAGCCGTGATAAAAAGGAAGTGTGTTGATGTAGCTGATTCTACCGAGCCGGATTCCGGTCGAGATCTTCACGTTCACGATACTTTCTCCCGCGAGCCCGTCCAGCGCTGAAAAAGCGCATGCTCGACGCCGATTTGATCGAGCGCTTTGCCGACCACAAAATCGATCATTTCATCAACCGATTTTTGCCCCGAATAAAACCCGGGCATCGCCGGAACGATTGAGACGCCGATCCGGGAAAGTTTCAGCATATTTTCCAGATGAATCGCAGACAGCGGTGTTTCTCGCGGAACCAAAACGAGCTTGCGTCCTTCTTTGATCATGCATTCGGCGGCACGTTCGATTAAACTTTGCGAAATGCCGGCCGCGACCCGCGCAAGCGTGGTCGTCGACGTCGGAACGATGATCATGCCTTCTGTGGGATAAGAACCGCTCGCGATGGGAGATGTGAAATCGCCGTGGAAATAATAAGAAATTTTGGAAAGTGTTTGCGGATCGAATAATTTCTCAAGCCGGGGTGAACGCAAATCGCCGAGATCGATTTCGAGCTCTTCGCGAATCACGGTCTTCGCGGATTCGGAGATGACGAGCGCGATTTCACGTCCCAGTTCCGCCAAAACGCGGACCAAGCGGACGCCGTAAATGGAGCCGCTCGCGCCTGTAATCGCAACCACGTAAGGTTTTTGTTTCATGGAAAAACCATCAAATCAAGCCACGCGGCCAGAAAAATGACAACGCTGACCCATGCGTTCATGTTAAAAAAAGCTTCGTTAATTTTTTTGAGCCCGAATTGATCAATCAGCCGGTGTTCGCGGTAAATAAACGCCGAAACCAGCCCAATACCGGCCCAATAGAACAGATGGCGGGACGATAAAATTCCGGCCAAAATAAGAGCTAATATTGTAAGTCCCTGGAGGCATTTTGCAACAAAAATAGCCCTCGGCTCGCCGAAACTTGCCGGCAGTGAAAAAAGCCCTTTTTTGCGGTCAAAATCGGCGTCCTGAAGCGCATAAAAGATATCGAAACCGCTCACCCAGCTTAAAACGGCAATCGCGAGAAGCCCCGGAATCCAGCTCCATTCGGGACGCGCCGCCAGCCAGCCGCCGTAAGGCGCAATGCCGAGCGTCAGTCCCAACACCCAGTGCGAGATCCACGAAAAACGTTTCACGAGCGGATAAATCAAGGAAAGTGCGATCGGAACCGGCGTCAATGCCAAGCAAAGTTCGTTTAAATTCTCAGCCGACTTCACAAAAATAAAAACACCGATCACAGCGGCCATCCACGTAAAACGGCGCGTGATCAGCCGGCGCGGCAGCGCGCGATTCTGCGTTCTGGGATTTTCCGAATCGATTTGCTGATCAAGCAAGCGGTTAAAACACATCGCGGAAGTCCGGAGCGACACCATTGCTAGCGTCACCCAGAAAAAGCTGTGAAACGTCGGAAGCCCGTTTGAAGCCAAAAAAAGTCCGAGGTACGCAAACGGCAGCGCAAAAACCGAATGCTCAAACTTAATCATCTCCAGGAAGACGCGGACTTTTTGAATCACTGCTTCTTCCCCGTCCCGGGCTCAATCGATTTGACGACGCCCAGGATCGGATTGATGTGGATCGTCACAAGGCTTCCCTTTCCAACTTTCTCGGGCATCTTGAGTTTAAAGCCGCGCATGTAGCTCAGTTCTTTGCCGTCCTGCGTACGAATCGTGAGAGATGTTTTTGTGACTTCTGTCAGAATCCCGGTAATGGATTGCCTGTTTTTTTTGGCCTGCTTGGGCTCTTCGGCGTGAAGCGAGAACGAAACGACTGAACCGATTAAAAGAACTGTGAAGCAGAATAAAATTTTTTTCATTTGGGCTAATAATTTTCCTGCATCGCCTGTGCCATCATGTCATTTAAATTCGGCATCGCCATTTTTTGATACCCGGGCGGCACTTCAAAAATAACGTCCGGCTGCGGACCGACATGGATATTGCGATATTCCATCGACCAGCTGCCATCCATCGATTCCATTTTAACGGGAATCGGAATGCCCTCGGCCATCCATTGATAAAGTGAATCCTGCCGGCCGTTGTCGGAATAAGTGACTTTGAATTTCCGAGCCTGCCTGCCGTCAATGGATTCCGTCCCGACTTCGATTCTTTCAATTTCACCGGGCATCTGAACGGATGTTTTTGGCAAATTTGCCGGATCAAGCGGCTGTTCCATATACATTTTCTGCTGCGGCATTAAAACCCACGATACATTTAAATCCGGCCGGGCGATAATTACATTGACCGGGTTTTCCATGCGGGTTTTCTGATTGGAAGCGTAGATCTTGCCCTGCATTACTTGGTTTTGGGCTCGCATAACCATTTCAGCCGAAAAATTGCTCGGCGGCGTTTCTGCTGCGACAAGAATTAAAAGACCGGTAAATAAACTCACAACGGCCGACAGGCCGGCTTTCAATAGTTTCATGAAAATTCCCCGTTTCTATTTTTTGCTTCTTTGATGCCTTTGATAATAAATCCAGCCCACAAATGCCGCGAGAGCGGTGAAAATGACGATTTGAACAACGGATTCCAGATTATCGAGCCCGCTCAAAACGGAATGATAGGCCGAAAGCCCCACGTAACCCAAATAAATATAAATGAAGTTCCGGACAAAATTTCCGAGAAGCGTCGCAATCATGTAAGTTCGAAGATTAATTTTGATGATACCGCACACCGCCGAAACCGGTGAGCTCGGCACGATGGGAAGCGCACGGAGCGTGAACAGAATTAAATCGTCGCGCCATCCGCCGTTAAATTTTTTCCCAAGCCCCTCAACTTCCTGGTGCGAAATTCCGAAAAATCGGCCGAATTTCGGCACAATGGCATCTTCCAATTTGTCTGCAATCGCATAAATGACCCATGCACCGATGGTTTTTCCGACCGAGCCCATGAAGGCATACCACACGAGCGCAGGAAACATTTTGCTTTGCGCGTAAGCTGCGGAACCGACAGCAGCCATCACAAAAGGAGACGGAATCGGCGCAATGATTTCTTCGATCATGCCGCCCAAAAATGCAGACCACTCAAGCGGTAAATAGCTGGCCGAATTTTTAAGTGCCGCTTCGATTGATTCGAGAATTCCGCTCATGAGGCTACTGATGTTTCAAAGGCGTATCCAAAATACACCCTCGGACAGGCGGAGAAAAAATGGTTTGTTTAATAAGATTGAAAGACAGCTTTTCTTTCCGGTTCCAACTTGCAAGCGACATCACACGCGCTAAAAAGCAATAACCAAACAGCACATTTGCCCATAAACCAAAAAACGGAATCCAATACAGCCACCTGAGCGGCTCCCAATAACACAACAGCACGATCCCGAGCATTGCCAGGCGCAGCTGAACCGTAAAAGACCGGATGGATTGGTCTAAAATCCCAAAATGAACGACTTGAATGAAACACAGCACAATCAAAAAATAAAAAGCGCCCGGGTTGCCCAAGAGGCCGATTGTAAGCAGCAAAACGCTCGCAAGCCAATACCACCATGTTATTTTCTCTAATTGAATCATGAATCGAATCATCCGAGATCCTTTTGCCGTTGGTGTGAGATTTTACAGGAAAATACCCTGTTCTTCCAGTAATTCAGCCAACTAAGAGCGAGCGGTTGGCAGAAACAAAAACCCCTCGCGCGGTTTTACCCGCCGAGGGGCTCTCAAAGTCGGTGCGCCAAAAAGTCGGCCTTAACGCCAGCTGCTCTTTTGGGCTGTCGTTGTGCTGGCCTTGGGTGTTGTTTCAGAGGCCGGCTGCGTGTTTCCTTGCTCCATAGCTTTGGCAAGGCTTAATAATGATTTAATCGCTTCCGGATTTTTCGCTAGAACGCTGAGCGCGTTTGCCTGGGCATCTGCCGGTTCTTCGTCGGCAGCCGCATTTTTAGCGGTTGTTTTGCTTGCCGAAGCCGTAGAAGCTGTTGATGACGTGCCATAATTACCATAAGACGAGCTAGAAGTTGATGCAGATTCGGTAGTCCCGCTCCCAAACCATCCTTTTGATCTCTCATCGGATTTAGCGGCAATAAAAACAACGGCGATTAAGAGAAGTGGGATTAGTTTTTTAATGTCCATACGCAATTCCTCCTGTTGGCCTCTGTGTCACGACTTTGAAGGGCTCCATTTTATGAAAGAAATGAGGGGATTGCAAGTCCTGTGTTCTTCAAATTTATTCATCTGCTTTTACTTTTTAATCTTGGTTAATTTGTAGCCTTCAAGGGTCAGGTTGACCATCAGACCCTTTTGATCAATCACAAACGCCAGGATTGGTTCGTTGTGGGTAAGTGTTGTGATATCGCCGTCGATACCAACCGCAATAAGAGTTGCCGAGCCGTCCAGGCCAAATTCCCAGCCGCTGCTTGACTGAAATTTTTTGAGAATATCGTCATCCATAAAAGCCAGAATAACGGTATGCTTTTGAATACCAACCTGCCATCCGAGCGAAAGCCCGATCATGCTGTAATAATCCACAAATGACCCGCCGACTTTTAATGCGCCCTCTCCATATTCCCCGCCAAGCCCAAGGCCGAACTTCCACATGCCGGGAATCACCAGAATGCCTTTCGCTTTCTTTAAAGCATCTTCCGCACCGAGAGATTCGCGCTTGAGGATATCCAGCGCGGTTTCATAAGAAGCATTAATCTCCCGGGCGCTTCCGGCATAAGCCGTTTGGGATGACAATGCAAACACAAACGTCATCGCTGCGATGATTAATCTTGAGAGCAAAAAGGATAAACTAAAATGTTTCATAAATACCTCCTTCGTTTGATCTCGATTTTTATTTACGTTATTAACTCAAGTTAATTCAAAAAGTATTGCTGGCGGTGTCTGGCCCAACATTTGAACATTTGCCTGCAAGGCTTCTGGAAAGTGGCATGCCGTAACACCTCCGGAATTATTGATAATGACCGTGATGCTGCGCATCCGGATGATGGGCTTCCTCAAGCGCGCGGCCTTCCTCTATCTCCGCGCCCCGCACCGGATTGGATGCCAATTCCGATCCCGGCACATCAAAGCGCTCATCCGGGTTTTGTGAAGTTGAATCGTTCTTTTCGTTTTTTCCTTCTACTTTTTTCCACTTTCTCCATTCACCATGATGCTGCTTGCTGCCGTCAGGGCCCGTGACATCGACATCAGGGTCTTTGTCATTGCCTATGCCGGCCGGGTCTTTTTCAACCCGGACTTCTTTTGTTCCGGCGGGTAATTCCATATGCTTTCCGGGGCCTAATTGTGTCACAGAGATTCCGCCGGACTCCGTTTTGCCTTTGATAATCACGGAACCCTGGCCTTTGTTGTCCACCACATTCGGTTTGTGCACATCGCCCAGGAATGAATTTTCTTTTGTATTGATGCCGGTTTTATCGCCGTTGGGATGAGTCACCGTCACATGAATACCGTCTTTGCCGCCCGGATTCCGGACAATCACCCCGACCGTTCCCGGCGGAAACGACATCGACTCGCCCGGCTTGAGCGGTGTGGCCGGGCCGGTTTTGCCGTCGATATTGTGAGGTTGAACGTTCACCGCATCCTTACCGTTGTTGGTCGCAGAACCGTTTGTCATCTCGGGCTTCTCGGCCGGTTTTGCGCCATCGTCTTTCTTGGCTCCGGAATCTTTGGCGGGTTCCTTGGCGCCCGAACCATCTTCTTTCGGCTTGATGCCGAATTTGTCCATTTCCTTATTGATTTTGTCCTGCCGCGCCGTTTTGTCATCGGCGTGAAGTGTAAGTGTACAGGCAAACAACAAAATGCACACAATCGCAAAAAACCGGGAAATATATTTTGTCATGGGGCCTTTCGGATTTCTCGTTTCGGTTGTTTTCTTTACTTAAACCAGCTCTTGATCCAATTCCAAGCACGCCTCAAGAGGCCCGGCTTGGCGGGCGGCGGCGTAGTTTCTGCTTCCACAACTGCGCCGGCACCTTCTGAAACTGCCATTTGCGCAGCCGTAACGCCCAGTGTCGGGCTGGCCGTACCAGCGCTGACAACCGTGGTTGCGGCAGCCGTAAAATCGGCGGCGGCCTGCCCGCGCTTTGCGGCTTCTTCACGCTTGCGGCTCCATTCTTCAGGCGTCATGTTGGGATCGGCGAGCGGATCAGGAAGATCGCGGCCGAAGTAACCGCTCCAAGCTTTGTCCCAAGTTTTGCCTTGCGGCGGCACATTCCCCGCCGGATTCATGTCCTGCTGAGGCTCAGTCCTGACTTCGTCATTGGCAAAACTTACAGGCGTTAAACAAATCAAAGAAAATACAAACAACACCAAACTAAAACCCGTCATTATTTTTTTCATGCGCCCCTCCCTATCGATATATATTGACCGGACAACGTTAGGATTCCAAAACTTGCTTCAAACTGTTCAAATCCTTCTCAACCATTTTAATATCTTCCGCAAAAGCATCGTCCGTCATGCCGGGCATTTGAATCAGCGTAAAAACCACTTCGCTCGCGTCTTTTGCGGTTGCGATCACGCGCATCGGTACATAAATTTCAACACCGGGCTTCGGGCTTACATAATGATCGAGAACGCCCCACTTGTTTTGAGGCGCAAAACGGGCCTTTGCCTCGCCCATCGGCGTCGTCATCACCCATTCATTGCCTGCTCTTTTAATGGACAGGCAGAACGCCTTCGCCCACTTCGGCAGGTTTTCAGGGTTGGACGTAAATTGATACACGCGCTTCGCGTCACGTGAGATTGGAATATTGAATATTTTCGTTTTCTGCACAGTATTTACCTGTCCCCTTTTTTGGGAACTGTCCCCTACCTATATCAAAGCTGTTGTATTGCGTTTCTGATACGGCTTGACGTGATTGCATTTACCGACTGCTGGGGTAAATAGCCTTGCATTTTTATACTGTAAAATTTGACTGCATAACCGGCCCATTCACCTTTCTCATTAAAAAGAATACCGCTATCGGTATCAATTTTGCCCTCTGTTGCCATAACAATATTGTCTGTGTAGCTGCCTCCCATTGCAGGCTCTTGATTCATAAGTCCGCCCATCTTCACGGGCCATATTGCCAACTCTCCGTTTTTCCGGCGGCTGACCATATAAAGAGATTCCATAGACGTAAAAGCGCCCGGCCTGTCCGAAGATAGTGCTACCAAAGGTTCTTCTGGCTCAATTTTAATACTAGCTAATTCCTGCGTACGATTCAGAAGACGAGCTTGATATGTTTTGCCGGAAGCAGTCACAACTTCAATCGGCTTTCCCTCTTCAGATTGTATGAGTGCACCGGGATAAACCACGATAATTCCGGAAGGATCAATGACAAATCCCGTATGGAATGCGGTGGTGTCATAATCTTCCATTTTCAGTTTGGGATTGTAAGAGATAAGGCCTCCTATTTTGGCGAGGCTGCCTTTTCCGCCTGTCGACACCCAGACAATTGATTTAGCGGAATCTTGAATGGCTTCAGGAATGGAGGCGCTATCTGCTTGCGCCACATTTAAAAGAAGTATGCATGTGAAAATGGCGCTAACCACTATTTTGGATATTGCATCTTTCATGATTGATCTCCAATTTGTATGATGCGTGGAATGTAGCCATATCGTATAGCTGATTTTTTATTACCGATTCCGGCGCGTGGCGAAAGTAAACTCAAGAAAATATTTCCGCCAGGATTTTTCTGACGTGCCGTATTCGTTTCCGTTTGCGTAAAAATCAACCCACGCTTCGCGGGCGCGCGTGATTTCGCGAAGGCGGTGCTTGTGTTTCGTATCATCGAGTGTCAGGTCAAAAAGCTCGAGTGCACGCTCAAATGCCCGGTTGGCATAATCCTCATTTTTCTTGGCACGCCAATTGAGCGCACGCTCGACTTCGCTACCAATGTTAGCCATTTGTTCTTCAAAAGAAAAAGTATTCCAACGTCCTTCAGCCAATTCTTTATGTTGAAATTTTCTTTTATCTATTTCTGTCATTAACTAGTCCATTTCTGAACCTGGCACTTTTGAAACTGTGTGGATACAAGTTACTAATGCAACAATTCATTAAATACTTCAGCAGGCGTTCT
>CAYLXA010000005.1:65576-204954 GCA_964387845.1 uncultured bacterium | reverse complement strand
GTAGCCTGCTTTCGCGCCGAAAATGACGTAGGGACCCGCAAAAAGTGAATTCGCCATATCGACCGGATACTCTTTCATGGACCATTCGAGATTGGGGCCAAAATAAATCCCGCTCGGATGTTCATAAACGAGTTCTGCGCGCGTAAAGTGCTCCGGAATCCCGGGAAGCGCCATATGAGCGTAAAGCGGGTCGCGGTGAAACGCGAAGCGGCTCCAATTATAAACGCCGCGCAGCGCGACTTTATCCTGTTTGGCTGCGTCTTCGTTTTTCGCGACAAGCCCGCGCGCAACATCAACCCCCGCGCCAAGTTCAACACCTTGATGGCGCGTTTCATACGCGTTGATGGTGCCGAGCGCATTTCCCAGCGCGTCATTCAAGCTCAGCAGTTCGTTTTGAACCGTTGAGAAATAATACGCGAAATCCCAACTCGCGCGCCCTTCTCGGCCGCGCGTCCCAATTTCAAACGTATCGCCCCTTTGTTCCGTCAAATCCGTGATGCCGCCACCCGTGCGGTTGGCAAGCTCACCAAAACTCGGCGGTTCGAAACTGCGGCTGTAATTGGCGAAAACCTGGCTTTGCTCCGTCAGGTCATAAAGAACGCCGATTTTCGGGCTGAATGCCTGATAAGTCGGATGGCCGTCATGATTGCCGTCCGAGAGAAACTGGTCTTTCGTCTTGCGTGAAGCAAAACTCAGCTGGCCGCCTGTGACGATAGCAAGTTGCGGCGAAATATAAAACAAATTTTCGCCGTAAAGGTCCAGATTGTAGGAATCCTGCCGGCTCCCGGCCGTCTCGCGCCCTCGCGCGCCGCCGACATTCAGGTAGCGCAAATCCTTCGCACTGCCGAAGACGGGATTAAAACCGAGCGTCAGGATATTTTTATGCCCGAAGAGCTCCTTGAAATTCTGGTACCGCAGGCTGCCGCCTACGTTGTTGTAGAAAATTTCAAACAGCTGGAAAATCGGGTGAAAAAGGTCCTTCTGAAACCAGAACGCGCCGATTTCCAAAACTTGATCGTCCCAGCGGAAAGCGGTTTTGTTCGCGAGGCGGATGTAATCAAAATCGCGCTTTTGATTTCCGGTCACATTCGACGTTGCGCCTTGGTGAGGATTATTCCACATCTGAGATTTAGTTAAATTGCCCGGTAGCTTGGAATCCGTATCGATGAGCGTCACGTAAAAACGATTCTCAACGCTGTCGCCGATCCGGAGGCCGAAATTTCCGAAAAAGCGCTCCGCATCCTGATTGGCGTGGCCGCGAAATCCGTGCTGGCGCGCTTGTGAGAGCGATACGTAATAATCAAACGGCCCCAGCACTTCGCCGGAACTCACCTGGCTGCGCAGATAACCGTAGCTGCCGCCTTCAATGCGGCCCTGAATGAGCGGCGCATCGTAACCCGTTGGCGATACAAAATTCACCGCACCGCCCAAAGTCGTCGCGCCGTATTGAAGCGCGTTGGCACCGCGGTAAACTTCGACATACTGAAGCGCGAGCGGATCAATCGCCTGAAAATCTCCGCCTCCATCGGCTTCATTAATCGGAACACCGTCCTGCAGAAGCTTGATGCCGCGCAAATGGAATGTCCGCTGAATCCCCGAGCCGCGGATGGAGACACGCGCTTCATCCGAGCCAAACCTCGGCTGGACGAATACACCCGGCGAATACCCGAGCATATCCTGCAAGGTGGACGCGCGGCCTTTCTTATAATCCTCCGCTTCAACCACATCGGTGCCGCCCGGCACGCGTTTGGCGGCAGCTTTCGCGGATTCGGCGTCCGGAACCATGAGCGACTTCTCCATTTTCTTTGATTTCACAAGCACTTCCGGAAGCGTCTTGGTTTTTTCCTGAGCCGCCTGAAGCGGAAGCGCAAGACTTAAACAAAAAATAAGTAAACCAGAAATGAATGAACGCATTTCTCTTCTCCTTTAATGAAAATGACCTTCCCTTTCGGAAAGTGACAAAATTAATTAGAAGAGAAGCGTGCGCGGGGGATGCTTGATCTTTTCTGAAAAGATGGAGGAAGGAAATAAATTCGAAGATGGTTTGAAAGGTTCGCTAGTTAAAATTTCAAAAAGAGGCGTGCGGGCATCCGCAAAAAAATCCTTTGCCGCATTCGGCGCGGTGGATTCAGGGTTGCTCGAGTGGCACGGCGCTGCGCGGAAACGGCTGGTTGATTCCGGTATTTTTACCGTCTGATTTGCATGATGATCGGTTTTCATTTTGGAATTTAAATGACAAGAGGGCTTATCTTGCTTCGCCGCTTTTTCTTCGCCGTGTTTAAAAGGGCACTGCTCACCTTTGACATGCGTGCACATACAAATCGAACGGCCGCAGCAGGTTTTGGGATTTTTGGATACAGGAAAAGGAACGGCAGAAACGGATGAGAGGGCGAAGAATGTGATTAAGACGGCGGAAAGAAGTTTGGGCATATTTTTATTACGCCCCTCTCCCCTTGGGAGAGGGCTGGGGTGAGGGATTTTCAGATCGATCACCCTCATCCTTACCTTCTCCCTCTTTTGAGGGAGAAGGGATAAACTCTTGGGTTAGCTTTCAATAAACACTAGAACCATAATCGACCTAGTGTTTATTGAAAGTTCATGGAGGCACGGGGCGGAATCGAACCGCCGTATACAGGTTTTGCAGACCCGTGCATTACCACTTTGCTACCGTGCCAAGCAACCTCAAAGGCTCCAAACATTTATTAATTGAAGCTTGGCACAGCCCTCGTTAGAGGGCCGTGCACAACGTACAAAAAGAAAAAAGGACGGGCGAAAGCCCATCCTTTTTTCACAACTTTTTAGAGTCAACAACAAAACAAAAGAAAACGCATTACCGGAGATACTTCAATTGTTCACCGGTTGCGGGATCATACGTATAACTCTCCGGAAAGGTTTCGCCCGTCCGCGGATTATACTTCGTATGCATTTCTTGCTGCTGCTGCGGTTGACGCTGCACCTGCGGCTGAGGAACCGTGCCGTACTGCGGCGCGTAGCCCTGCTGATACTGCTGTGCCATCATTTCCTGGCGCATTTCTTGTTTAATATTTTCTTTCTGCCTGCGCTGGCCTTCGCCGATCAATGCACCGGCCAAAGCGCCCGCGCCTGCACCGATTGCGGTTCCGGCACCTGCATGGCCTGTTTGATGACCGATAATCGCACCAAGCCCGGCGCCCAATCCGCCGCCTGCCAAGAGGCCGGCTTCGCGCTCGGACAACCCGCCCGGATTACTGGCGGATGCGCATCCTGTCAACGCAATCATCACAACCAATGCTACTGCTGATAAATTTTTCATGAGGGAATCCTCCTTAAGTGCTTATGACGAAAATCTTCGTTAAAGGATTAAAACAGACGGACTATGATAGCTTTTTTCGGCAAAAATTCAACTCTTTTTAAGCTGATTCCGGACACAAGCAACGAGCCTCGCCGCAAAGCGCGGTTTGCTGATATTGGAAACTCTCTTCTCGCTTAAATCTTTATCAATTAAAAGAACAGAGGTTTTATTTCTGCCAAACGGGTTCTGCGACCGTGTATAGGAATTCGCAACAATCAAATCCAGTTTTTTAGACCGGAGTTTGCGGATTGCGTTCTTACGCAAATCCTCGGTTTCGAGGCAGAAGCCGACAACATACTGCCTCCTTTTCATTTTAGAAACGGCTTGCAGAATGTCTTTCGTCTGCTTGAACACCATCCGATGTGTATGAATCCGCTTGATTTTGTGCTTCTGGTGTTTTGCCGGCGTATAATCGCAAACGGCGGCAGTCATGATGAGCGCTTGCGCAGATCGGAAATATTTTTTCACTTCCCTTTCCATATCCTGAGCAGAAATCACGGAAACGAGCCGGACACCATGTGGTGCTTTTAAACTGACGGGCCCGCTGATCAATGTCACGCGGAAACCTTTTCTTTTTGCGGCTTTTGCAATTTCATAGCCCATCACGCCGGTTGATACGTTCGACAAAAAGCGAACGGGATCCAGCATTTCGCGCGTCGGGCCGGCCGTGACGAGAAGGTGGGGTTTCATGAGTACAGTTGTAAGTGATAAGTGGTAAGTGGTAAGTGGTAAGTGATAAGCAAAAGAATTAAGAAAAGGAAGGAATTTGCATTATTCATTATTTTTGACTTACCACTTAAAACTTACCACTTACTACTTTTTGAACGTATTCGAGGATCGTACCCTGTTCCGCGATATGGCCCATACCAACGCGGCCGCAGACCAGGTCGCCTTCGGTGGGTTCGACAAATTGATAACCGATTTTCTTCAATTTTTGGATATTATCCTGCGTGATTTTGTTGGCGAACATGTTGTCGTTCATGGCAGGCGCCACAAGAATTTTTGCCTTGCTCGCCAGCACGACCGAAGTCACCATGTCATCCGCCATGCCGGCCGCGAGGCGCGCGATAATGTTCGCAGAGGCCGGACAAATCAAAATCAAATCGGCTTTGTCGGCGAGTGTTGTGTGCAGAACCGCGTAATCTTCTTCACCGGAAAAAGGGTCGGTGTAAACTTTGCGGCCGCTTAAAGCCTGGAAAGTAAGAGGCGTCACAAATTGCTGAGCCGATTTTGTCATGATACAGATCACATCGGCGCCCTGTGACTTGAGCTCGCGAACCAGATCACAGGAACGGTAAAGCGCGATGCTTCCGCTCAAGCCCAGCAAAATGGTTTTCCCTTTCAGGGATTGGCCGCTCTTTTTCATAGAATATTACGCCGGGCCTAGCTTGAACTCGACCTTGCCTTGCGCGATTTCTTCAATCGCAACACTGGTCGCCTTTTTAATGCCGGCATCGATCAGCGGCTGGTCGCCCGTCAGCAGTTCGTTGGCACGCGCCGCAGCAGCCAAAACAAGCCCGTAACGGCAGTTGGTTTTCTTCATAATGCCTTCGAGTGAAACATGCTCCATGATTTTCCTCCGTAAAATTATGCGTATAAAATTTTGTTAATTTGGCGGACTGTTTTATCGATCTGACGATTAACGACCACATGATCGTATAATTTACTTTGCTGCATTTCTTTTTTGGCGGCTCTCAAGCGCTCTTCGATTTGCTTGATTGTATCGGTTTCACGCTTTTTGAGGCGGCTTCTTAAAACATTCATTGAAGGCGGCATCATGAAAATCGTCACAAGCGGCAGCTTCTTACCGACCTTGCGTTTGATCTTGCGCATGCCCTGAACGTCGATCGCCAAGATCACGTCGCGCCCGGCGGCCATCAAACCCATGCACGATGATAAGGGCGTTCCGTACAATTGTCCATGCACATTTGCCCATTCGAGGAAAAACCCGGCTGCACGCTTTTTTAAAAAATCCGCACGCTTGATGAATACATAATCGACACCGTTTCGCTCGCCCGCGCGCGGATCGCGCGTCGTCCACGAAATCGAACGCCTGAGTCTGGCATGCTGCTTTAGCAGCTTGCCGACTGCGGTGGTTTTGCCGCCGCCCGAAGGCGATGAGAGGATAATCAGCCGGCCGAGTTTCTTCTTCATGCGATATTCTGAACCTGCTCGCGCATTTTCTCGAGTTCGCTTTTCATGTAAACCACCTGCTCGGAAATCAAGGTGTTCTGCGACTTGGAACCGATCGTATTAATTTCGCGCTGCATTTCCTGCATAATAAAATCCAGCTCTTTGCCGGCTTCTTTATTGCCCTGCACCGTCTTGATGAAAAAATCGATGTGGTGGCGTTCGCGGACAATTTCTTCCGTAATGTCCAAACGATCCACATAAAACGCCACTTCCCGGGCGAGCCGGTCCGGATCAATCTTGATATCATCACTCATCGCTTCAAGACGTTTTTGGAGCTGCGCGCGGTATTCCACGGGTGTTTTTTTCACCGTGTTTTCAATTTTAAGAACGGCCGCTTCAAGTGACTTCGCGCGTTTGATTAAATCTTTGGCGAGCGCCATGCCTTCCTTTTGGCGCATTTTGAGGAGCGCTTGCACGGCTTTTGTGACAACCGATTTCACTTGCGTGTCAAATTGGTTTCCGATTTCTTTTTTCTCGACGGTTAAAATACCGGGAAGCGACAGTAAAGAATCTGCCGACAGGCTTTCGGCTAATTTGTAGCGTTTACTCACCTTGCGGAGTGTTTGAACATAGAATTTCAGCTTTTCTTCATTGAGCACCAGCTTTTCGCTGGGTGCTGTGCCGTTTGAAATCGACAAATTGAGCGTCACTTTTCCCCGCTTCAGGTTTTCCTGCGCGAAATTGCGGATATCGGAATCAAGATGAGAGAAAGCGGACGGAATATAAGCGGAATAATCGAAGAAACGATGATTGACCGAGCGGATCTCAGCCGAAACCCGAAATGAACCTTTGTTTACTAGCGCCCTGCCGAAACCCGTCATGCTTTTAATCATGCTTTCTCCTTGAAATAAGAAGTGGGAATTATAGCAGGAAAAGTATTAAGTGATAAGTGGTAAGTTGTAAGTGGTATGCATTAATTTTTTCAATCACTTAACACTTATCACTTACAACTTACAACTGGTTACGCTGCAATCAAAGCCGCCATGCGCTGACGAAGTTCGGAACGCAGAGTATCTGTAATCTGGAAAATACTCGCGAACATTTGCTCGGTGCCGATCCGCGTTTTAACATCATAACCACGCAAGAGCCGCGTTACCTGAAATGCATACGGCTCATCACCGGCGAACCCGACTAAACGCAGCTCCGCCCGCTTTTGATCTCCGAAGATGATGTTCGGATCAACAACTTGCGTAACCACAACCCGTCCGGCCGGAATCTTTTGACTGGAAACAAAGTCTTCGACCATTTGCTTTTCGCTTTTTGTACCCACAAAGACAATGATTTTGCGCTGCCGGCTTTGGCTTTGGATAATGGCGCTGCGAAGCTCCGAACGTCCCAAATTCGGCAAGATTCCAAGAATCTGCGTTTGTGCGGCTTGATCCGAAGATTCAATTCCGGCAAATTTTTGAAACGCGGCGTCCATTTCGGCCGTCGGCTTCGGCACGATCAAATTCATTTGCTCCGCAATTTTCCGCAGTTCACTCTTGACTTCCGGTGCTTTTGAATCCTGCATATCAAGCATTTCGAACTCTTGAGCCTGCGGCTTGGAGCTTGCGGCTTGCCGCACCAATCGCAGTTCTGACCTTATCTCGGTTGTTCGACTTGCGCGCAAAACCAGGTTCGGTGCGGAAAGCCGGAAGCTTTTGGGTTGAGGAAGAAGAATCAAATTGCCGGAACGGTATTGGATACCGATTTCTTCATTAATAAAGTACGGCTTCAAGGTCCCCTTTTCGGCGCGCTGCAGGATTTCGAGCTCAAGATACTCGGGCTTTTCCGAATCTAGCGTAATATAGACCGCAATCAAGTTCATGTTGGAATCAAATTTAAAGAAGACGGGATAATCGGAGTCTTGCGCGTTATATTTTTCTCCTTTGTCATCCGATACGATTTCAAGGACGGCCTTCGGAAGTTGATTGGGTAACGTAAACATAATTTTATAAGCCATTCCCTCTTCGGGATGCCGATGGGGCGTAATTCCAAACAAATCATGGCTCGTTAAATTCTGAAGTTCGGCGCCATGTTCCCTGAAAGTTAAAAATAAATCCATGTATAAGATCGCCGCCGGCACCAGCTTGTCGTTTCTCTCATCAAGCAAGCGCACAATTCTCAAATCGGTTCTAAGCTCCGAACGGTTGGCGGCTTTCCAATCCTGCACCGCTTCGTCCGGAATTTTCCAGCGCGCGATAAGTGTGGATTCAAATTTTTCTCTGTTTGCACGGTGAAGCCGGACCATCCAGAACGGATTACCGCTTCGAATTTCCTCTCTGAGGCCGCGTACATAATGAAGGCCGTCATTTTCTTTCAGCGCTAAGCCTTCGATTTTAAAACCATGTGCCTGGCTGGCAAGTGAAGACAACACGGCTTCGATTGCCTCTTTTTTCAATCCATGATCGTTCAAAGCTTCTTTTAATTGCGCAACGGTTTCCAGAAAATTTCTGGGTAATCGCGCCGAGCGGTTTGGATCGCCGGCATCAGGCGCTGTCTTTTTTCTTGGCCTCAACGGCCGGCTCAAAGCAAGATTTGCGGATTCGGGAATCGGCTTTTTAAAAACAGCAGCAGGTGTTGAAGTGACCGATGCCCAGCGCCTGACGTCAATATTTTGAGGAGGAACAATTTGCCGCTTGTCCGGATAACTCAAAGGGTCAAAGGCGATCAAAAGATTTTTAAGACTGAAACCCTTTGAAACATTGGAAGCGCGCCAATACGCACGGCGGCGGAGATTGCTCGCAACATAAGCCGGGCTTTCCGCGCTCACCAGGATTAGGCCCTGAACGTCAAGGCCTGCCTGCGTAAGGATCGAAGCGACGCTCGAATAACTTTTCAACTGAGTTTTCAGTTTCGCCTGTTTCCACTGGACCAATTGAGGATCATTGCCATAGCCGTATTTGACTTCGGCCAGGTAAATGCCCGGCGCAAGCTTGACGGCGCCGGCCTTTGGCTTTCCTTGGGAAGTAACTGGGCCGATGCGCAGCACAATATCGATTTCACCATGCCGGGCTTTCATCCTTAAGCCAATCACTTTAGAACCCGGCACGTGTTTCTCCAAATACTCGGCCGCAAATAATTCGGCGAGGACTGCATCAAAAGCTTTGTGGTTCCTGAAATTTTTGCCCAGTTCTAAAATGATCTCGCCCATGCCGGGAACGCGGCGGAAACGTTTGATCAAACGGCGGGCATGCGCCAGGCTGGGCTGCCATACTTCACGGTCTAAATTTCCGCCTTGCGCATTCCAAATCGAATTCAAAATCCACCGGATGCGCGACCTTGGCGCATTGTTTGATTCATCAAACTTTCTTAACTCAGACCTCGGTGGGCCCAAATGATCATTTTGATCCTGGGCAGAGCCCGATGTTTCCGGGGAGCTGGATTCGTTTGAGTCACCATCCGGATGCCGGATGGTGTAATAAAATAAAGAAGCGATTCCCACAACCAGTACGGCCAAAATCCCAAAACCAAAATAAAGCAGCCAATCGGGCACACGCAGTCCGGAACGGTTGACTTGTCCGGCGGCTTCGTATTCGGCCTTTTTTTGGTCCTGCTGGCTCCTTTCAAATATTTTATATAAATAAAATAAATATTGACTTAATATAATATTTATGATAGGGTGCTGCCGGCTCAAAAAGCCAAGATTTACATGAGGAGAGGAGTATGTTACTGTAATGAAGAAAGCAAGCCTGGAAAAAACAGAATTCATGGCAAGATCCAGCATGACGTTTGCCCAATATATCGGAACAGCAGGATTGGCAACTCGGTTATTTAGTGATTTTTCGTTCACCTGGAAAATAGGCTTGGTTGCGACGATGGGGCTGCTCATTGTAACTGCAATTGCTTTATTTCCTAACCAAGAGCGGGCCAAGGAGGCCAAATAAAATGGAAATACTAATAACGCTTTCTCTATTTGCCATCGCTGGATTAGTTTACCAATACCTTCTCTACCGCCAAAAGCGCCGCCAAGAGCGTCATCAATAATTGCTTCACGCCTAAGTTCGGAACGATGGCCCTCGACTTTTTTCAAAGTTTCTTCGATCCGGCCCCATAATTTTGATAAATCACCATCATGCTGCTTTGAAGGCCAGTCAGGTTTTCGGCGTTCCAAAAACGAACGGAGCCCTTCTAACACATCAGCCCGGGCAAGCGAATTTCTAAATTCCTCATCAATTCCGAATACTTTGAGCGTGGTGTCGATTTCGCGAATAAAAACGCCTCGCAGCAAGACCGAGTCGTGCGTGGATCGCAACAACATACCCATTCGCACGAACGGAAACTTTCCATTCACCAATTCGGACGTTTTCATTCTTTCTAAAGTACGGGCAAACGCTTGTTCGTAAATTTGGCTGAGACTGACCGGTATGAAATGGCCATGGAGAAACGCGTGATCGCGAATCATATGCGAGGTCGCAAGAACACCAAATGGCGAATTTTTTGAGATTTTGGTAAGTGTATCGATCACGAACTGAAGCTCGTCCGGATCCATTTTGCTCCTCAAGGTTTCGTTCGAAAGCCGGTCGATCATAAAATTAATCACGCCACTGAAACGCGCTTCTTCCACTTGAAAGTATTTCGCCATCAAATCACGGCGCTTTTTGACGGCTTGGCGTTCTGTTTCCGTCAATTGAGAACGCGGAAATGTGTCATTAACTTTGTTTAAGAGTTCGCCGGGAGAAAGATTTGGTTGAGAGCTCACCAACTCTTTGAGCGTTTCTTCTGTAGCTTTAGCATCTTGTATGGTTGAATGGACGAGCCCGTAATATATTGCTTCGTCCAAAGGAATGGGCGAACCGGTATAACCATAATAAGCCGCATACATGTCGCCTAACTGCGGAACCTGATGATCGAATTGATCAATGAGGGCACTGGCTTCCTCATGCCGACCTGTGATAAATAATTCATTCGCTACATAATCTAATCCAAACCGGTCTGCCATGAATGCCGCGTTGGCGCCATCCATATAGGAACCCACGGTTTTGGTTTCGGGTGTTCCGAATTTTGCCTTCTCCGTCGCCAAAACATAATGACTGCCGAACGCAGCTGCAAGCCCGCCGCCTACTGCAAATCCGTCGATCAATGCAATTTTTGGTTTCGAAAAATAGTGAATCGCGGCAAGCATTTCGTATTTCTCAAGAATTTGCTTTTCTAATTCCTTGTGATCGCCCCGGTCCATAATTTGGTAACGTTCTTCAATGTTGCCGCCGGCCAAATGATGTTCATGGGTTTTGGGGTCTTCTGCGCCGCGTAAAACCAAAAGCTTCACATCGGGATCGTTGTCTAATTTAAACAAAACACGCGGGACCGCTTCGAACATTTCCCCGTTCATGGCATTGCGATTCGGCAGATCATTGAAAATCACGGTCGCCACGCCGCGGTCCACTTCTGCCAGAAGTTTGTCTGTTCCTGTCTCAATTTTTCTGCGCAATTCCGAACGCTGCGCTTGCTTCGCATGCTCACCGCCGCCCCATTCCTCCATTTGCCGCCAAACGAGCGAAACGCGGGTTAATAAAACCGCTGTGCGGACCATCCTGTAAAGGCGCTTTAACCCTTCGGTTATTTTGCGGCCTTTTGTCTTATTTACGATGTAATCTTCCATGCGGTTGTTCATCGTCACGATTTCAGAAATGGGAATTGATAAAGACAGGTCAATTGCATTAATATAAAGAACGACTTCCATCAATCGCCTGAATCCTTTCCAGTTGAAAATTCTCGCAGAATCGATCATTTTGTTTACTTTGCCAGCTTTCTTGATGAAATCAAACGCATCACTTAATTCGCTGGCGGCATAAAACAGCTGCTTCTGATCAGAATTTCTAATACTATTCAGGGGTTCGTCATATAAATTTTTTGCCTTAAGCAAAATACCCACGCTGGCTGCGTGAATCGCGCGCTTGCTTGTTTGCAATTGTTTACGTGTCAAAAAATAAATATTTGCAGAATTGACCGAACGCCCGCGCATCGACCGAAAAACATTCTTAGGTATTGTCCGCTCATCCGGAATGGGCTTCTCAAGCGAATCGCCTTCCACAACGGCAATCAAATCAAGATCCCGCGGTTCGTCGATGGATCCGTAAATATAACTTCCATACAGAAAAATAGAGCGTATGGGCACTTTGGAATCTGACGAGAAGTTTTTATTAAAAACTGTTTGCACCCAATCTTTTAACTTATTGGCATCGATAGAGTCAATCCGCTCAAGGGCCTCATCCATAAACTCTTGCCCGAATATTTGGTAAATGGTTCGGTCTTTTAATTGATCTGTGTACGGAATAGGTTCCATGGAACTTGGCGGATCAATAGCGGTTTCCTCTAGCGGGATACTGTAGGATTCAGACAAATATTTCAGCTTTTCAATTTGTTTTTTGTTCAACTTAAATCGCTGTTCTAAAATTCTATTGATCTTGGTCGTATGGTCACCGCGAATTTGAAACCAGCCGGTGACGATGGCTGCAATTGCTTTTAAGTCTGCGCTGGTTTCTAGCCAATGCATTAATTCAAATTCAATGTCCGGCCCCTCAAACGGGTCGGACTGGACTGTCCGGACAAGCCGGTATAAATTTTGAATCGTCTGATCGCTTACTTGCAAACCGGATTCGCGTATGGTTTTTAATTTTCGGATCACACGTCCAACCTGCCTTTCTTTAAATGGACGAACGCTCAACACAAACTGCTGCCCCGAATTTTTTGCGAATGTTTCGTCAAACAGCACCGGTTTGTCCGGCAATTCTTGCGTGGGGGCAATGAATGCCCTGCTTGCTCGCATATATTTCTTATAACCGAAAAAAATAAGCTTTAGTATTACGCTGGCAACTGGATAGCCAATCGGAATCCCATACAGGAGATAGTCGGTCCATGTGTTTACAACAAATTCAAACTCCTCGATACACTGGATGCAATTGACGTGACCGCCGATTATTTGCGAAGCAAACGCATGAGCAAATAAATACATGAATCTATGCAACATCATCACATAACCGAGAGCCACTCCGATGATAATCGGATGCATGATCATAATTCTCTGTATTTTGTTTAAGCGGCTTTCGCGAATAATCGGAACCGTTGATGATCTGCTGAGCAGTTTAATTCTTATTTTCTGCGGGCCGATTACCTGCAATGCGATATTATTTTTATAGATCAAAAGTTGTTTGTCAGGCCTGATGCTTAGCGCGTACGGCAGAAGAAATTTAACGAGCCCCTGACCGGACTCACGAAAAGACATGATGCGAATATTTCGGTTCGCATCAAGATAGAGTTGATGCTTGCCTCCGTCGGGCGTTTCTAAAATGAGAAGCTTATTGCGGACATTCCCAAATTCGAATTCGTATGTGGGTGATGACCTTGATAATTTGTAGATTTTTTCTCTTAACAAAAAACCGGTCGTCAAATACCGCTTCATCCACCAAAAAATATAAGTTGAAACAATTGCCAGAATGCCAGAATGAACGGCCACCTTTATGAATGAGGGATCCAGAGATAATCGGTCATGATCGTGTGTCCAAATAAACATGCTCGCAGCTAAGCCAATTATCAGTAGGCCTAAGAAAAATCGCTTGAGAGAACGTAATGAATGGAAACGATCGGCTCTAGGGTGTAACTTGGTCTCGCTCGTATCATTTCTAACTTTCCTTGCCCTCAACTCCGAATGTGCTTCTTTATTCTGCGTCTGCTGATTCCCCGTTTCCATGCGAATTCTGAACGCATGCTTTTTATACGCAAAACTGAACTTTTCGATGGGCCGTACTTCAAACGGAAGTTCTCTTACGATCCCCTCAACAACGGCCCTGCCAAAAGCTTGAGGATCGGGTACGAAACCGTTTCTCAACGGCACAGACGCTACATTAACAAATTGCCGCTCGGTTCCGAAATCAAGATCAGCAACCGCTCTTAAAACCGATGGACTAAACCTTCCGTTTCTCTTGCGAAAAAGATCAATATAGTCAGCGATTGCAGATCCAAGCTCGCTAAATTTAACAAATTCCCTGGACCGCAGCTCGGAGCGCCTTTTGTTTACGCCATCACTTTGAATTTCGGCCAAGTTTGGATATATTTCAGAATCAATCGCTTGCGCCGGCTGAATGCTTTTGCTCAATAAAAATGCCTTAAACTTCTCTTGAATCGCATCCGCTGCCATGCCTTTTGGTTCAAAATTCAAGGCAACAATTTTTTGATAAATCCCCTGCTTCTGATATTCCAAAAGCCGGAGTCTTAATTTTTCTTCTTCGCCGCTTGCCTGACCATTGACCAGCAGATTGTCCAAATATTGTTTGGTTTCAGGAGTAACAATAATAAAAGCAGAATCTTGAATCGTAACCGGGTTCGTCATGAGAGGCCATTTGATACCCGTCAACGTCCCGGAAAGCCCATGGGTGGTCATGATGGCAGCACGGCCTGCATTCATTTCATCGTGAAATAATTTGCTCGGGAAAATAACGACTGCGTTATCCGGAAATCCGTTTTGAAATTCAGCAACATCAAGGGCATCATTTGGATCTTCGGAAACAAAATAGACAAGATGCTTTTCTTGCCAACCGGCCGCAACGCCTCCGTCATTTAGGTAAGAGAACGATCCTCTTGACAATCCATCACGCAAACCACTTCTGATAGCGCGAAACAGGTAACCATTTTCAGAAAAATCGAGTTCCAAGAACGGAAAATCTTTTAAAAGCAAACTCTTAATTTGATCTGCCCACTCCGTCCGCAATTCCGATCGATATTTTCTTCGGGTCAATTCTTCCGCATCATCCGTTGACATGAGGCCTTGCTTGACGAACAATTCATTTAAGATTGTGCGCCTGAGATCGTAAGAAATGGGATAAGGTTTTATTTTGGCGTCAAGCCACCTTTGAAAACGCGTAATCACAAACGGTAATCCGATAAACATTGTGAATAAAAATATGGCCGCGAACCCTATGTCGATCTGCTCCGGCCCCGGAAGTTTTTGTTTTCCGATCTGGCTGAAAAGTTTAAACAAATTGATGTCTCGTGCCAAAGCAGCCCCGGCGGCATACGCCAAAACGATAACACCGGCCATATAAACCGAAAAACGAACCGTGCGTCTAACCAAAGAAGTAGTGGACATGACAATGGGTTCGAAAGAAATGGAAGATTTAATTTGTTCAACTTGTACTTGAGAAAGTCTACTGATTGCGTCTTCGAAAGGTGTTCCCCACTGACTCTGATTAATTTCCAGCAAGCCGCTTAGAAACAAATAGGCTTGCTCTTGATAAAACTCCGGAATTCCAAATTGAGCAATTGCCTTCCAAATCAGCCGTTCATTCGTCGTCCTGAGTTCTGCCCTGACTTTCGTTGAAGGATCATCCGAATGTCGATCAGAAGTCAGAGCCGCCTGCCCTTTGATTTGATATTCGGTGCCCTCCTTGCCTGTAGCGAGAGCCTCATGCAGCGGAATTAATTCCGAATGATCCTCTTTGAGAGATGACAAATCACGGATCAACCGCTCAATCGACTCAGGGAAACTAATATCGCTAAAGGGCGCCTCTTCTTTACTGATCCGCTTTAGTTGCTTAATTAAATTTTTCCAAAATTTTTCATCAGACTGATTCGGATTAAGGAAAACGTTTTTCTTCAAGCTTTTAATATCTGCCCGGGCTTTTTGCCATGCTCCAGCAATGCTTTGTTCGCTTCCGACAACTATCGCGCTGATGATGATAACGGCCACAAGCGGAAAAAAGCAGCAAGAACCCACGATCAGCAACACATTCGTTATAAAACTCTGGCCGAATTTTTGAATAACAAACTCAACCGCGCCTATAACGCCTGAGCCAAGAATAATGCTGATAGCAATCAATAAAATGGTGCTTAAGGCAGTCGTAACAAACAAAACGACCGTTAAAAAATGGCGGGCTAAAAGACGGCTTGCAGTGTCGCGGCGGATTTGCCTATTCCATTCAAACTTCGATTCGCGGTTCTTCTCAACATACAGGACCATCGGATTTCTATTCCAGTAAAAACGGGCAGCTTCAATCATTGCATTCTGCTTGTTTGAAAATTGAGGCCACCGGAGACCTGTCACGGACGTTCTTTCAACATCGACGGCATGCTCCAAGCCCAAATCTGCCGCCGTAACTTGAAAGTGGGGCCCGCGTAAAGGAACTAGCCCGAAGAAACCAATCGATATTGCGCCCAAGAACGAAAAAACGCCTGTTTGAACAAGAACCATGGGGGCTGATATCAGCATTCTCAGGGCTGAAAATAGCCATGGGAAAACCAGGATCGAGCTGACCATATAAACTCCGCTCATGCTTTCAAGGACGCTTTTCCAAAATTGCCTTTTGGCTTCGAATAATTGGTCATGCGCCCGGTCTACCGGATTTAGCCACAAATCACCCTCAAAATTAAAATCGGGCTCGTGATACTTCTTGACCAGAAAATTTTGAATATCTTCCATTCGATTATTCCAAAAATCACCCAGAAAATAAGTCAGAAAGTAAAAGCCGGCTTGATACCGGTGCATTGCGTCGTGATAAATCAAGAGAAGTAAAGCAGTCGCGCCTGGATAAGGTAAAAAATAACAAACAACCGGGAGTAAAAGCCAAAGGAGAGATTTAATTAATTTTCGATGCTGTGAAAAGCGTTTGATTAACGTAGATTGGGTGACTTCATCCGACCAATATTGAATTTGTGCATAAGGTTGATTTTGATTGACTTGGTTAATCATTTCTGCGACTTTCACTTCGCTATAGCCCAAGCGGTGAAAATTAACAATCGCCTCTCGAATAATCTTTAAATCACCTTTTGATTCCTTTAATTTTTTAGCGTAACTCTGAATTTCTTTTTCTGACTGCTCATGCCCTGCCTCTGATTTGTCATTATTATTTACCTCTTTAGTATCACTTTGGGGTATGGGTTTATGACCGCCAGATAATTCAAGTCCTCGAGAACGCAGTTCGGAACGGACATCGACGGAGTTGGCGAATTTTTCGATGGCGAGATAACTATTGCGCGTAAAACTAGAAATAGTTTCGGCCATCAAACCCATCCGGTTTGATGACTGCTCTAGCATCGCCGCTAACTGCGACGATGTCTGAGCTGCGTCAGCGCGTGCGATGGTTTCAGTGAAAGAGAAAGTAAAAATCAGGAGCGCGGAGATGGCGCGCAGAAAAAAAGAGTAGGGCCTCACTATTTAAAGGAAATCCTTTCGCCGGAAATTTTTCGGGTATTCCCGAGCTAAAAGTATATCCTAAAAATAATCAGATTACAAGATAAACGGATTTAAAACTAGTATAATAAGTAGTAAATAGAACTAAAAAGTTCTAGTTACTAAGGCGAGAAGTAACAACCACTTAGGAAGAGATAGCCGCCTTGATTTCGTCAATCACCCGCTCAGCCGCCTCCTTTTGATCGCGAGCTGCCGTAATGGGCCGCCCGATCACCAAATAATCAGCGCCCAGGGCGAGCGCTTTTTGCGGAGTCATGATGCGTTCTTGATCGCCCGGTACCGACCATGCGGGACGGATTCCGGGAACCACCACAAGCATATCTTGATCTAATTTTGAACGAATTTTAGCAAGTTCCCTGCCGGAACAAACCACGCCATCCATGCCGGCATGTTCGGCCATTTCCGCGTAGCGTAAAACCGTTTTATCAACCGAATCATCAATCCCGATTTCCTTTTTCAAAACTTCCTGATTAATGCTGGTTAAAACAGTAACGCCCAAAAGTTTCGGCCTGCGCTTCAGCTTCTTGCTGCGCGCGACTTCTTCAGCAGCTTTGCGCGCGGCTTGCATCATTTCAGATCCACCGATCGTATGAATCGTCATCATGAAGACATTCAGCGCGGTTGCCGAACGAACGGCGCCCGCCACCGTGTTGGGGATATCGTGAAATTTGAGATCGAGAAAAATATGGCCACCCACCCACCGCAAAGCTTTGACGGCTTCGGGTCCATGCGCCGTGAAAAGCTCGCTTCCGATTTTGAAATGCGGAATGATCTTGTGGAGCTTCTTGACGATCTTTTTTGCTTTGTTTAAATCTTGCGTATCAAGCGCGACAATAATTTTTTCAGCCGGATTTTCTTTTTTCATGATAGTTTCAGCGTTCCGCGTATTTCATCGATTGATTTCAATTTGTTTTCTTTTAAATAAGCTTCAAGCCCTTTTACAACATTCACACTCGCCGTTGGATTGACGAAGTTCGCAGAGCCGATCGCAACCAAGTCAGCACCGGTGATGATAAATTCGAGCGCATCTTTGGCGTTACAAATTCCGCCCATCGCAATCACGGGAATTTTAAAGCGTGATTTTATTTCATGACAGTACCGGAGCGCAATAGGTTTGATGGCAGGGCCGCTCAAGCCGCCCATAACACGCGCTAGCTTCGGCTTCGCTGTCCTGATATCAACCGCCATGCCGCGGATCGTATTGATCGCGCTGATCCCGTCCGTGCCGGCTTTCACGAGTTGCTCGGCCAATTTCACAAAATCACGCGCCTCAGGCGATATTTTGGCAAAAATCGGCAGTTTGGTTGACTCTTTGACGGCTTTAATGAGGTCGTATGCCATCTCAGGCTCATCACAGAATTCGGTGCCATGCGCCACATTTGGGCATGATAAATTAAGCTCCAAAGCCGAAACTCCTTTTTCGGCATCGAGCCGCTTGGCAAGATGCGCAAAGTCATCGATATTCTCGCCCGCGATATTAACGATCAAATGTGTTTTGATTCTCCGGAAATGCGGGATCGTGTCGTCAATAAATTCGTCGATCCCTTTGTTCTGAAGCCCAATGGAATTCAGCATCCCGCTTGGTGTTTCGCAAATCCTGGGCATCGGATTTCCGGCACGCGGTTTGCGCGTCACTGTTTTGGTGATTACAGCACCGAGTTCAGCGTAGGAAAAAAATTTCGCAAACTCGTCTTTCGTTCCGAAAGTGCCGGACGCAACGGTGACGGGATTCTTGAACGTCAGCCCGGCGATTGTAGTTGTTAGGTCAATTTTGTTTTTCATATTCTTTGCTTCAGGCTACAGGCTTCAAGCTCCAGGCATGAAGCCTGCGGCTTGCAGCTTGTAGCAGATTACTTTAACTGGTTAAAACTAAAAACCGGCCCATCCACACACGAAGTTTTGTAACCATCCGTCGTAAGCGTCATACAGCCCAAACACGCGCCGACGCCGCACGCCATCATTTCTTCCATTGAGGCCTCGCCCTCAACTCCGTAAGCGCGCGCGATCTTCATCACGGCGCTCATCATCGGAAACGGGCCGCAGGTTTGAATGAATAAATTTTTTGGATCCTCTTCTTTGACTAATTTCTCGAGCGCCACCGTTACAAAACCTTTCACGCCGAGTGAGCCGTCTTCGGTTGCGTACATGACTTTTGCTTTCACTTTTCGGAGTTCCGACTTCGGGAGCGCTTCGGCTTTTGTGTGGCAGCCGACGAGCAGAAAATCTGTTTTTTCTTCTTCTGCGAGATACACAAGCGGCGGCACACCGATTCCGCCTGCCACGAGCACGCGCTTCTTCCCTTTGATTTTCTGTGAAAACGGCTTCCCGAGCGGTCCAAGGATTTTCAATGTTTCGCCTTTTTTCTTTTTTGTGAGGATTTCCGTACAGCGCCCCAAAATTTCGTACAAAATCTCGATTTTTTGTCCCGAGACCCGGTAATAACTGAACGGACGGCGTAGAAATGGATCCGACTGATCTTCGATCTGGACGTTCATGAATTGGCCCGGCAAAACTTGCTTGGAAAGATTTTTTGACGCAAAAGTCAATTTCCAGTATTCGGAATTGATCTTCTGGTTAGAGGCAATTTCTACAATTTCGTCAAACATGGACCGGCTTCTTTTTCTTGGGCCTCAAAATTTCGTGGTATTCCTGGATGGTTTTGACAGAAAGCCCGTGTTTTTTATAGGCTTCGATGCCTTGAATGGTTGCTTTCGCCGAATTAATCGTGGTGATACAGGAAATTCCGAATGAGACCGCAAGCGAACGAATCTGAGCCTCATCGAGCATCGGGCCGCTTCCGGTCGGCGTGTTGATGATGAGTTGGATTTCTTTGTTCCGGATTTTGTCCGTCACGTTAGGCCTTCCTTCAATGATTTTTTTAATCGGCTCAGCTTCGATTCCGTTTTTGGCAAGCATTTCGGCCGTGCCGCGCGTAGAAATAATTTGGTAGCCCATTTGCTGAAATCTTTTGGCGATCGGAATCACTTTTTTCTTGTCACTGTCTTTGACGCTGATGAAAACCTTGCCTTTCATGGGGATCGTGGAATAAGCCGCTTGCTGCGATTTAAAAAACGCGATGCCGAAATCTTCGTCGATGCCCATGACTTCGCCTGTTGATTTCATCTCGGGCGATAAAATGATGTCAACGCCCGGAAATTTGACGAACGGAAAAACGGATTCTTTAATCGCGTGATAGGGCGGCACAATTTCATCCGTAAATCCGAGTTCTTTCAATTTTTTTCCGACCATCACCTGCGCCGCTAGTTTCGCAAGCGGCACGTTAATGGCTTTGCTGATAAAGGGAACCGTCCGAGAAGCGCGCGGATTAATTTCAAGGCAATACAGCTCTCCGTCTTTAATCGCGTATTGAACATTCATGAGGCCGATCACGTTGAGCTCTTTGGCAATCGCCTTGGTTTTTTCGGAAATTTCTTCGATCATTTTTTTTGTCAGCGTAAACGGCGGGATCGCCATCGCCGCGTCGCCCGAGTGAATGCCGGCTTCCTCGATATGTTCCAAAATACCGCCGATCACAAACGTTTCACCGTCGCCGATTAAATCTACATCGACCTCGATTGCTTCCTCGAGAAATCGGTCGATTAAAACCGGCTGGCCGTCACTGACTTCCATTGCTTCTTCGATAAACCGCCTGAGGCGCGCTTCATCGTAAACAATCTGCATCGCGCGTCCGCCCAAAACATAAGACGGCCGGATCAGGACCGGGTAGCCGATTTTCCTCGCGATCTCAAACGCTTCATCGACCGAATACGCAATACCGCTTTCAGGCTGCCTGACATCCAGTTTGTCCAAAAGTTTTTTGCAGCGCTCCCTGTTTTCCGCGATATCAATCGAATCGCTTGAGGTGCCGAGGATTTTAACGCCGAGTTCCGAGAGCCGTTTCGATAAATTAAGCGGTGTTTGTCCGCCGAGCTGCACCACGGCGCCGATGGGTTTCTCGCGCTCCCAAATGTTCATCACGTCTTCCACTGTGAGCGGCTCGAAATACAGTTTGTCTGAAGTATCGTAATCGGTGCTGACCGTTTCCGGGTTGGAGTTCACCATGATGGTTTCATAACCAAGGTCTTTCAGCGCAAAAGAAGCCTGCACACAGCAGTAATCAAACTCGATGCCTTGCCCGATCCGGTTCGGCCCGCCGCCCAGGATCATGACTTTATCGCGAGCGGAAGGCACGGCCTCGTCTTCATCTTCATAAGTTGAGTAAAAATAAGGCGTGTAGGCCTTAAATTCGGCCGCACAGGTATCAACAAGCTTGAACTTGGCAATAATTCCTTGTTCTTTCCTGAAATTGCGGATTTCTTGGTCGGTTTTGCCCAAGCAAAACGCGATTTGCTTGTCCGAAAACCCCATTTCTTTGGCGCGGCGGATTAAATCCGTTTGGCTTTGCGATAACTTCCCGCCGGCTTTCAAAAGCTCAAGTTCAACGTCAACAATCTGCTGCATCTGCGCCAAAAACCACGGATCCACCTTGCTAGCGTCATGAATTTCATTAATTGAAAACCCGGCATAAAATGCATACTTCAGAAAGAAAATCCGGTCTGAACGCGGCGTGTTGATCCGGTGTAAAATCCGCTCGCGGTCCTGTTCGCTTTTCTGAAGCTGATCAATTAATTCCAGAAGGCTCTGGCGCGTATTGTATTTTTTCTCCTGAAACCGGTCTTCGCCGTCAGCGCCCCAGCCGGAACGCTTGATTTCTAGGCCACGCAAACCTTTTTGCAGCGCTTCTTTAAATGTGCGGCCGATCGCCATTGTTTCGCCGACTGATTTCATTTGCGATGTTAAAACATCCTGAACACCTTCAAATTTTTCAAACGCGAATCTTGGAATTTTTACGACACAGTAATCAATCGACGGCTCAAAACAGGCCGGCGTATATTTCGTAATGTCATTCGGAATTTCATCAAGCGTCATGCCGACCGAAAGTTTGGCCGCAAACTTCGCAATCGGAAATCCGGTGGCTTTCGATGCAAGCGCCGAAGATCTGGAGACGCGCGGATTCATTTCGACCACCACAAGCCGCCCGTCTGCGGGATTGACCGCAAATTGAATGTTCGAACCGCCCGTTTCAACGCCGATAGCGGAGATAATCGCCCGCGCGGCGTCGCGCATTCTTTGATATTCCTTGTCTGTCAGTGTTTGCGCAGGCGCTACAGTGATGGAGTCGCCTGTGTGAACACCCATCGGATCGAAATTTTCAATCGAGCAGATCACGACAAAGTTATCGTTTTTATCGCGCATCACTTCGAGCTCATATTCTTTCCAGCCGGTCACGGATTCTTCGACCAAAACTTCGTGATTAAGACTGTACTCAAGCCCGAGGCGCGAGATTTTCTCAAGCTCATCTTCATTAAAACACACGCCGCCGCCCGATCCGCCCAGCGTGAAACTCGGGCGAACGATGACGGGATACCCGATTTCCTGCGCGGCCTTCAAACATTCTTCAACCGAATATGCCATTTGGCTTTTGGGAAGGCCGAGGCCGAGTTTTTGAATGATTTGTTTGAATTCTTTTCGGTTTTCAGCGCGCTTGATGGCTTCGTATTTGGCACCGATCAGCTCGACGCCGTACTTTTTGAAAATTCCTTTTTCGTAAGCTTCAATCGCCGTATTGAGCCCCGTCTGCCCGCCCATTGTCGGCAGGCAAGCATCCGGTTTCTCACGTTTGATGATTTTCTCGAGCACATCCACCGTCACCGGCTCGATGTAAATCCGGTCCGCTGTTTTGGGATCCGTCATGATGGTCGCCGGATTGGAATTGACGAGAACAACTTTGTAACCTTCTTCCTTAAGCGCTTTGCATGCCTGAGTGCCTGAATAATCAAATTCACAGGCCTGTCCGATGATGATAGGGCCGGGACCGATTAGTAATATTTTTTTGATGTCTTTACGTTTGGGCATACTTCTAATCTTTCGCGTATCTGGTATCTCGTATCTAATATCTGGCAAGCGAAAATTCTTTAGCGAGATACTAGATACCAGATACTAGATACCAAATTTACCACTTTCCTTTTTCAACAAGTTCGTAAAACCTTCGGAACAAATAATCGCTGTCGTGCGGCCCGGGTGAATTTTCCGGGTGATATTGCACCGAAAACACCGGATATTTTTTGTGCCGGAAGCCTTCGTTGGTTTTGTCATTCAGATTGGTATGGGTTGCTACTGTGTCTCTGGGAAGCGATTCCAAATCCACGCAAAATCCGTGATTCTGTGAGGTAATTTCAACTTTGTTGGTTTTCAAATCCATCACCGGATGATTTCCGCCCCGGTGGCCGAATTTGAGTTTGTATGTTTTTCCGCCGAGTGCGAGCCCCAAGATTTGATGCCCGAGACAAATCCCGAAAATTGGTTTTTTGCCGATGAGATTCCGAACGGTTTCCACCAAATACGTCACCGGCTCCGGATCGCCGGGCCCGTTTGAGAGAAAGATGCCGTCCGGCTTGAGCGCCAGAATTTCTGACGAAGGTGTCGACGCCGGCACCACCGTTAATTTAAAACCATGCTGATTGAGTTTGCGTAAAATGTTGTGTTTAATACCGCTATCCACGCAAACAAGCGAGTATTGCTTTTTGATTTTTCGCTTTTCAAATTGCGGCCATTCAAATTCCTCGGGGATTCTCTCTGTAAATTGATATTTCTTCGCGCAAGTCACTTTCTTCACCAAATCCACACCGACAATACTTTCGGAATCTTTGGCGCGCTTCACAAGCCGCTTCACGTCCAAATCTTCCGTTGAAATAATCCCTTTTTTCGCGCCATTATCGCGTAAATGTTTGACGAGTTTTCGCGTGTCAATTCCCTGGATCCCGACAATCTTTGAATCTTTTAAATATTCATCCAGCGTCATTTCAGATCGCCAATTGCTGACAAGCGGGCTGACTTCCTTGACGATGAAGCCATCAGCGTGAGGTTTTGCAGACTCGACGTCGGCTTTATTGATACCGTAATTACCGATGTGCGGATAAGTCATGGTCACGAGCTGCCCTGCATAGGAAGGATCCGTCAGGATTTCTTGATATCCTGAAAGCGAGGTATTAAACACCACTTCGCCGAATGTTTCGCCGCGCGCGCCAAAACTTTCACCTTCGAACGTCAGACCGTCTTCTAATGCAAGAATTGCTTTCATGAACAATCTCCGGTCGGCGGATAGCGTTTAGCGTATAGCGGGTAGGAACAAATTGAATAGTCTTTCCTATACGCTATCCGCTGAACGCTATACGCTAAAATTACCATTTCCACAGCCTTCCTTCACAAATTGTCATCACCACACGGCCTTTCAGTTTGCGGCCGATAAAACATGAATTCTTTGATTTTGAAACAAAACCTTCTTTTTTAACATCCCATTCTTGGTCCAGATTAAGGAACGCGATGTTGGGCGATGTTCCGACTTTGATTTCGCCGAATCCCGAAGGTAATTTTAAGATTTCCGCAGGGCGAACGGACATTTTCCGGATGATTTCCTCAAGCGTTAGCACTTTCTTGTGATAAAGCTCGGTCAGCACAACCGATGCGGAAGTCTCGAGGCCGATCACACCAACCGGCGCATCCTGAAACTCTGCCATTTTTTCTTCTTCCGTATGCGGCGCGTGATCCGTTGCGATCGTATCGATGGTTCCATCTTTGAGTCCCTTTAAAATTGCCTGCCGGTCTTCTTCGGTCCGAAGCGGCGGATTCATTTTGAAATCCGTGTTGTAATCCTTGATTGATTCATCGGTGAGTGCCAAATGGTGCGGCGTCACTTCAGCCGTCACCGGAAGCCCCTCTGCTTTTGCACGGCGGACGATTTCGACGGCACCTTTCGTCGATAAATGTGCAATGTGAAGCGGTGAGCGCGTCAGCCGGCAAAGTTCCACATCCCGCAAAACCGCGATGTCTTCTGCCGCGTTCGGTGTTCCCTGAAGGCCGAGTTTGGTCGATGATAAACTTTCATTCATGACGCCGCCCGTGCTCAGCCGGTGATCTTCGGCGTGTGTGATCACGAGAAGTCCCAGCATGCCCGCATATTCCATCGCGCGGCGCATGAGGAGCGAATCATACAGCCAGCTTCCGTCATCCGTGACGGCAATGGCGCCTGCGCGTTTCAAGTCGGTCATTTCGGAAAGTTCCTTGCCTTCGCGATTCTTACTCAAAGTTCCTGAGGGAAACACATTCAACGGAAGTTCTTTCGCTTTCCGGATAATGTTATCAATAACGCTTTGGTGGTCACACGGCGGATTAGTATTTGGCATCGTCACCGTTGCGACAATTCCGCCTTTTAAAGCAGCCATGCCGCCGGTTGAAATGGTTTCCTTTTGCTCAAAACCCGGTTCGCGGAAGTGAACGTGCATATCAATAAATCCCGGCACAGCCACGAGGCCTTTGGCATCGACTTCAATGGCGCCTTCCTGCGCGTCGATTTTCTTTTTGATTTCGAGAATTTTTCGGTTGTGCGTCAAAATGTCGAGCGTATCGTCAATTTTATTTTTTGGATCCAGGATGCGTGCGTTTCGAATAAGTAGGTGCATGTTATTTTTCGCCCTCCGCCGAGCCTCTGACACCGCTCAGCAAGTACAAAACCGCCATTCTCACGGCAAGTCCGTTTGTGACCTGGTCTAAGATGACCGAATAAGGCCCGTCCATGACTTCGCTTGAAATTTCGACGCCGCGGTTCACGGGTCCGGGATGCATGATGAGAACGTCTGACTTTGCATTTTCCAAAACCGAGCGGTTGATTTGGTAAAGATTTGCATATTCGCGGATGCTCGGGAAAAAACATTCTTTCTGCCGTTCGGTTTGGATGCGCAGCAAATTGATCACATCCGCGCCTTTAATCGCTTTTCTGAGGTCGGTCGTCACTTCAACGCCCAACTTTTCCACCTGCGGCGGCAGCAGTGTCTTTGGCCCGCAAACAACGACCTGAGCGCCTAATTTGGTCAGGCCCCAAATATTGGAACGCGCAACCCGGCTGTGTAAAATATCACCGATAAACGCTATGCGCAGCCCGGAAAGCTTTCCCTTCTTCTCACGGATTGTGAACATATCTAAGAGCGCTTGTGTCGGATGTTCGTTCGTGCCGTCGCCTGCGTTGACCACGCTGACATCCAACGCTTTTGCAAGCCGGTGCGGCGCGCCGGAAGCCGGATGGCGCATTACGATCATTTCCACTTTTAGCGCTTCAATGTTGCGGATTGTGTCTTTGAGTGTTTCGCCTTTTACGGTGCTTGAGGTTTGCGCCTGAATATTAATGGTATCTGCGCTTAACCTTTTTTCGGCAAGCTCAAACGAAATACGGGTCCTCGTGCTTGGCTCGAAGAAAATGTTGGCCACTGTTTTGCCGCGTAGAGTCGGAACTTTTTTGACCGGCCGTGAGGAAATTTCCTGTAACGACTTTGCGGTATCAAGAATCATTTCGATTTCTTCGCGCGTTAAATCCTGAAGCCCTACAAGATCCTTTTTGGTCCACTTCATGGTTGCTACGGACGCCGTCATGGTTTGACCTCCTCGACCAGCACTTCGTCTTTGCCGTGCTCTTCGGTGAAATAGACTCTGACTTCTTCGTTATTGGAAGTTGGAATGTTTTTGCCGACAAAATCCGGCTTAATAGGAAGCTCCCGGTGGCCGCGGTCGATCAAAACCGCGAGCTGAATCGCTTTCGGCCTGCCGTAATCAATGATGCCGTCCAAAGCACATTTCACCGTCCGGCCCGTGAAGAGAACGTCATCCACAACTACGATTATCTTCTCCGTGACATCAAAATCGATTTTGGTTTCTTTCACATCGGGCTGCGGGCCGACCTCAGACAAATCATCGCGGTAAAGTGTGATATCGAGAACGCCTGAGGGGATGTCTTCTTTGGAGATTTCTTTTATTTTCTTAAGGAGCCGCTCGGCCAAAAATGCGCCTCCGGTGCGGATCCCCACAATCGCGAGACTTTTGTCGTTTCGATTTTTTTCGAGGATTTCATGTGCAATACGCGTAATCGCACGATTCATTTCATCGTTATTCATGATGATTTTGCTCATGTGAACCTCGATAGCGGCTTCAAGCTGCAGGCCCCAGGCTTCATGCTTAAAGCCTTAAGCTTGGAGCTTGCAGCCTGAAGCTTGTGGCTCGTTATTCGGGAAGAGGCATAAAAAAACCCGCCTGTGGATTCTAGACGGGTACAGTAAGAGTCGGTTTTCATTTTCGTGCCTTTCCTGGTTTCGCAGAACCAGATTAAAAGGGTTTCAATTGCGCTAAAGTTATGGAATATTACACGAGACGGATCCGAATGTCAAGAAAAACTAGTTGATTGGGGACAGTCCCAATTGGGACTGTCCCCGGATTATTTAATTTGTAAATGACTGTGGGACAACAGCGGGCCTTGTGTGACAATTGCTCCTGACATACGGAAGAGGCCCCCAAAAACCGTCAGTTGTACCCCAGCACAATGAACAGCTCTGAAGCCCACTGCTGCAGTTTACACACGAAAAATTTGCACCATTCGGATGAGGAACGTAACCACACGAAAGAGAATTGGCTGAATTTGGTTCGTTGGGAGGAGTAATTCCGCTATCTCCACCATCTTCCGGAAATTCTGCGGGTGTTATGTTGATTTCTGTGGGACCTGCATATTCTCCCATGGGTAGTGTTTTTTCAATCGTATTGCCGCCCGGAAATTCCATTTTTGCTTTCAAAACAACTTGAGGTTCCGCACTGTCATTTAATCCCACCTCATATTTTGCGCCAATCTTCGCTGTTTCCCCGTTATCAAATTTATACACTTTGGTAGGAAATTCCACTGGCGTAGAAGGTGTCAAGGTGGCTGTTTCACTGATATTGGCCGGTGATACTGCTTTTTGTGCAGCGAAAACCATGTTTGGCATCAGGATTAAAGCGATTAAAACTAGAGCAATGGCAAATTGTTTCATTTTTTTATTTCTCCTTTTGATTTGACTTACTTCAAAGGAAAATTAACACATGGGGGGGGAATTCAAGGGCTAGCAAAAGTCCAGGATGACTTACTTGCGGGCTTTTGAAAAGTGAATTTCTATAGGGAAAATCTTCTTAAAACCGTGGTTTTTCGTGAAAATCAGGTTTTTTGGGGATTATCTGTAGTCAAGCTACTAGCCGCAGGCTGCAGGCTTCAAGCTATAAGCCCTAAGCTTCAGCCTTTTAAGCTTGAGGCCTGTAGCCGGTGGCTTGACGCTTGCTTTAAAGAACCTCTACTCCTTCCCTGGCGGAGATGATGAGGGTTGGGCCAAACTTCTTTAAGCCAAGCAAACGCTTATCTCCTGTGACCAAATAATTTGGCTTCGCGGCTTCTATCAGACTCAAGATGGGGATATCTTTCTTATCTGAAAACTCAATTTTTGGGTTGTTCGGAATGTCCAAAACCAGCGTTCTTTTCTTTAAAAAAGTAACTGTACGCAAAACCTTCTCTAACGGCACTTCTAATTTATGGTGCAATTTCTCACCAAATTCCTTCAGAATAAACTCAGATAAAATGACCGCATGGCGTTTGAGCCCGATGTTCAGTGCGCGCTCGCAAAGGCCGGTGGTTGTCAGAAAACCTGAGATTAAGACATTGGTGTCAAAAACAACTTTCATTTCAAAAGCCGCTCGACATCTTCATCGGTATAAATACCCTTCGCCTGGGCGTAAGGAAGCAGTTCATTGCGCAGTTCCTGAAATTCTTTCTCGATCAAATATTGCCTGAGGGCTTCATTGATTAACTCGCTCTTACTGAGGCCCCGGCGCGCAAACTTCTCCATCATGCGGGCAATTTGAGGTCGGATTTGAACGGAGGTCAAGCCCTCTCGCTTTTCTTTTCGTTTCATAGGGTCTCCTTAATGTAATACATTCTATATATTAAATAATACATTACATATACGATTTGTCAAGGAGGATAATCTGATAACTATGCAGAGGAAATTAAGTGGATTCGGTGGTAAGTGATAAGTTGTAAGAGGTAAGAAAAACAAAAATATGCAGTTTTTAACTTATCCCTTAACGCTTATCACTTAAAACTAAAAAAGAGAGGCTTTTCTCGGCATAAGCCGAATTCTGTTTCTTCCCCAGTTGTAAGTGGTAAGTTTTAAGTGATAAGTTTATGAATTCTTAAAACTTACAACTTACCACTTATCACTTATCACTTACAACTGAAGAAGCGATGATCATCTGTCTAGCCCGGATTTTGCAACCTCGGGTCATTCGATCTTGTTAGACGCGCGCAGAACGGGCCGCCCTGAGCTGAACAAGTCAACTTGCGCGATCTTCATCTTTCTTCAGGCGGGGTTTACCTTGCATACCAGCTTACGCCGATACACGGTGGTCTCTTACGCCACCGTTTCACCTTTATCCAGTAGTAAGTGATAAGTTGTAAGTGCTAAGTTGATGAGAAGCCAATAACTCCTTTATTTACTATTTACCACCTACCACTTATCACTTACCACTTCGGATGTATAATCTCTGTGGCACTTTCCTTAAAGCGGGATTTGCTCCCGCCCCACCCCGTATTACGGGGCGCCTTGCCCTGTGAAGTTCGGACTTTCCTCCCACTGCAAAATGCAGCAGGCGATCATCTACCGAGAAAAGCCTTTCTCAAAGAACCGAAAGAGTATAACACAAAAGAGCTATAACCGCACAATCTTCGCCATGAAGAAGGTTGATGCCAGAATCGCAACCACGTTGGGAATCCAAAGCGCGATATAAGCAGGCAGATAACCGTTTACCGCGAGCGTGCCTCCCCAAATAAACAAAATATAGTAGATCGCCACGACAGCCATCGACAAACCAAAGCTGACGACGGCTTCGCCGCGCCGCGTGACGATTGCAAGCGGAAGTCCGACCATGACAAAACAAAAAGTGGCAAGGGAAAATGCGATTTTCTTGTGAATTTCGGCCTTTGCTCTTAATGTCAACTCCTGGGTTTCGGTTGCAATTTCATCTTCTGCTTTTCCCTGCTCCCGCATCTCTTCTTTATAATCCCGCATATTGCGTAAAATCAAAATGAGTTCATCGAGCGTCATTTCTTTGATTTTGCGCTTTGACTTCTGAGACGCATTGTCCGTCACGTTAATCGCGGGCAGAAAGAAAGTATCAAAATTTAATTTATAAACCACCGTCGGATCATCCGGATTTGGTTCATCGCTGGTTCCGTTATAAAGCTGAAGCCCGACTGTGTTGTGCTCGCCGTCATCCGACGTCACCAGCTCGCCCCGCTCGGCCATGATGGTCCGCGTCGGCCCGCCTTCACGCATCTGGAAAATCGTAACGCCCTCCAACTGATTTCCTTTCACATTACGGACACGCAGAATGTAACCTTTGAAATCCTTGATGAAGCGCCCAGATTCGATATAAGCCGTCGGTTTTTTGGTCAACATCTCATTGATGATCATGCGCGAAGTAAATTTAGCGCGGGGCTGGAGCTGATCGATCAAAAACAAAGCGCCGATGCTCATGATCAGTGCGATGGTCATGATTGGGATCATCACGCGGAAAATATTGACCCCGCTTGCCTTCATTGCCGTAATTTCATTATTCTGCGCAAATCCGCCGAAAACCAAAAGCACCGACGCCAGCGCTGCGGTCGGCAAAATAAATCCGATGAGTTCCGGAATCAAGAGAAGCAGGATTTTGATAATATCAACAATGCTGACGCCGCGGTTGACGAGCAAATCCGCAAGCTTCACCAAATTACCGACAATAAACACAAAGCCGAAAAGAGAAAGTGAGAGCAAAAAAGGTGTCACCAATTCTTTGAGGCAATAAGTCCGTAAAATTTTCAAGCTGCACCCATTTGTTTCATCATTCGAGAAGCGCGTATCCTTTGCTTTCCGCCTGGCTTGATTCGTCTTCCACTGCTTTCTTGGTTAAAATAACCCGGCTAGGAACAAACTCGCCCTTTGCATTTTGCGTAAAATCGACCGAAACTGAATCGCCTTTTCCTAAATCACGGAAACCCACGGCGTTTTGAAATCGCGTACCGGTATCCGGCTTCAATTGAAAAACGCTTGTGACTCCGCTCACAGCATCTTCACTTAACAAGACAAAACGATAATCATCCCGGTTCACTTCGCTGATAACACCCGAGATGCTTCGGTGCCACACAGCAGTCTGAACCGGCGGATGCGAGCAGCCGGTGATTGTCAAAAGCATGAGCAAAGTCCAAAAATTTAGTTTCATATTTTTTGTAGTAGAACTTGTTCTTCGAAGCCCCGCAAGCTTGACGCTCGGCTTTCCTCGCGTCATGCGGGGCTCCCTTCAAATCCTCCGACTTTTCAATTCTGCATAGCTGCGCCGCAAAGGACGCAGCGACGCAGAATGGGCCCTGGAGGATTTGAACCTCCAACCAAGGCGTTATGAGCGCCCTGCTCTAACCAGGTTGAGCTAAGGGCCCGAGTCAAAACCCGCTCAATTTATCATAATTGGGACGCATAAAAAAACTGTTTTCTTTTTCTGAAACTGGGATTATATTGACGCTTTTAAAGATTATCGACCGGAGGAATTCATGTCATCACCCTTGAAACACCGCAGCAAATTCTTAACCGACGGCACTGACCGTGCTCCGGCGCGCGCCATGCTCAAGGCCATCGGCCTCAAAGACGAGGATCTCGATAAGCCGTTAATCGGTATCGCCAATACCTGGATCGAAGTCATGCCGTGCAATTTCCATCTGCGCGATCTAGCCGAGAAAGTACGCCAAGGGATTCGCGAAGCCGGCGGAACACCGATCGAATTCAATACCATCTCCGTTTCAGACGGCATCACTATGGGCACCGAGGGCATGAAAGGCTCTCTCGTGAGCCGCGAAGTGGTCGCCGACTCCATTGAACTTGCCGCGCGCTCGCATTTATTAGACGCCGTGATTGCGCTTTCGGGATGCGACAAAACCATTCCGGGAACTGTGATGGCACTCATCCGTTTAAATGTGCCTTCATTAATGCTCTATGGCGGCTCGATCGCACCCGGAAAATTCAAAGGTAAGGACGTCACCATTCAAGACGTTTTCGAAGCCGTCGGAAAATGCGCGGCCGGAAAAATGACACCGGAGGAAGTGCATGACTTAGAAGACGAGGCCTGCCCCGGCGCCGGCGCTTGCGGCGGACAATTCACGGCCAACACGATGTCGACCGCGTTCGAAGTCATGGGCATTTCGCCGATGGGCGCCAACAGCATTCCGGCTTTGGATCCTAAGAAGTTTGAAATCGCGCGCCAGTGCGGCCATATGGTCATGGAACTTTTGAAAAAAGATATTCGGCCAAACAAAATTATCACTCGCCAATCGATCGAGAACGCTATTGCGGCAGTTGCAACAACCGGCGGCTCTACAAACGGTGTTTTACATTTGTTAGCCGTGGCCTATGAAGCCGGAATTCCGTTAAAAATTGAAGATTTCGATAAAATCAGCGCCAAAACTCCCCTGCTCGCCGATTTGAAACCGAGCGGAAAGTTCGTGGCCAATGATCTTTACAATGTCGGCGGCATTCCGTTGATTGCCAAGCGCCTGCTTGAAGCAAAGATACTCCACAAAGATTGTTTAACGGTGACCGGAAAAACTATCGGTGATGAAGCATCCAAAGCCGTTGAAATCAAAAATCAAGAAGTCGTCCGTCCGCTTTCAAATCCCCTGAAACCCACGGGCGGCCTTGTGATTTTAAAAGGCAATCTCGCGCCCGAAGGCTGCGTTGTGAAAATGTCCGAAAAGACTCGGGCTTTTCATGAAGGCCCGGCGAAAGTGTTTGAATGTGAAGAAGATGCCTTTCAAGCGGTAAAAGACCGAAAAATCAAATCCGGCGACGTGATTGTGATCCGTTACGAAGGCCCCAAAGGCGGCCCCGGCATGCGTGAAATGCTCAGCGTCACTGCTGCCATTGTCGGTGAAGGACTCGGTGAATCTGTCGCGCTTCTCACAGACGGAAGGTTTTCGGGTGCCACGCACGGCCTCATGATCGGCCACGTCGCGCCGGAAGCGGCGGTTTGCGGGCCCATCGCCGCTTTGAAAAACGGCGATACGATCGTGATCGATACCAAAAAACGCCGGTTGGATGTGAAACTGTCTAAGAAAGAAATCGACGCGCGGCTTCGCAAATGGAAAGAACCGAAACCCCGTTACAAAATGGGCGTCATGGCAAAATACGCGAAGCTTGTTTCCTCTTCATCGAAGGGCGCCATTACCGGTTAAAGATCAAAAAGACCGCTGCGGGCACCGTGAAATAAATATTGCTGCACATAGCCCGCAAGATTTCCCCAGCGCTTTTGGCCAAAACCGTGAATTTTTTCTTCCGAAACCTTCCGATTTCGGAAGTATAATTTCCGCATCACACGCAAAATCCAAACATCAACAGGAAACGCTTCATATTTTTGAAATCCGTACAGGAGCGCGCAATCCGCGACTTTGGGGCCGATGCCGGGAAATTGAAGCAGCCTGTGGCGTGCTTCCGAATATTCCGCTTCACGAATGAGATCAAGACTTACGGGATTGTGCGCCAAAAATTGTGCGGAACGAAATAAAAACGGTGCACGGTAGCCAAGCCCAAGTTCTCTCAGCATCCGCTCATGGCTCTTAGCAATTTCAAACGGCTTCGGAAACGAAAAACCGTCTGCACTCAAACGTGATGTCAGGTTTTTCCAAATTCCCTGAATGCGCTTCACATTGTTGTTGGAAGAAATGATAAAGCATGCAAGCGCTTCCCATGAATTTTGCCGGATCAGGCGAAGCCCTCGAAATTTTTGGAGGATTTTGGCGAGGGGTTCTTCTTTGTTCAAAATTTCGTAAACAGGATTTAAATCGCGATCTAAATCAAAAAAGTGCCGGACTTTTGGCTCCGTGCTTTTTTGCGAATGATTTTGAACCTGAAGAAAGTTTAAATCTTGACGCAACCGGACCTCTCTGCCGTCAATCGTGCCCTCGTAAAATCCATCCGGTGATTTCTGGAACCCGAACACCTGTCCGGATTCCAGAGTCGCCTCTAAATTAAAATCCGGTGCTTTAATAGTAAACATAAAAAATTTCGTCATTGCGCTTGTCCGCCATGCTTTATGGAGGAAAGCGCATTATTTGGTGCTGAAGCAATCTACGCTCAAGGTCAGAATCTCCTATTGCTTCGCTACGCTCCGTCGGATGATTCTTGGCGGCCTGCCAAAGCAGAATCATCCTTACTCACTGCGGCTCGTTCACTCGCGTCGGTCTGACGCTCGTTCTCTCGACGCCGCTCCCGCAACAGGAGATTCTTCCTTCTCTATAAAAAAAGTCGTCTGCGCTTTTGGTTGGAAGCTATTCGCTTCTTCCTAAGCAAGAGAATTTGTTTACCTGTAGGCGAATGTTTTTTAATTTCTACTTTTGCTATTAAACCTAAGAAAATCAATTCTCGAAGCTGCTTTCCCTTGCGATGCCATCTGAGCTGATTACAACGTGCGCAAGCCGGAAGAAAATTATTAATTTCATCCTTTCCGCCTTTGCCCCTCTGAATTATATGATCCAATTCCCACATACCATCTAAGGATTTTGCGCTTCGGTTTCCGTATCGATCAAACCGTAGTTTGTCGCCACAAAAATGACAATGGCCTTTGGTTTTAGAGAAAATGAGTTTGAGCTGTAGATTATTTAACATTATAGCGGTCTACAAAAAAAAGCGACTGTAGCTTTCTACCCTATTTTTATATTCTTAGAACCACTTAGATTGACTACTGATTTCTTTGGCGAAATCATCATACATTAAAAATTTAGTATCTTCGTTACTAATTCCCTGCAAGAGAGATAAAAAATTTTTGTCGGCGGTAACAAAATATTTATTATCAGAAGCGTATATAACATGCTGCATATCGGTATTATCTCCCCACTTTGGTTTTAATCCGCCAGTTAGATGCAGTTCCATGGTATGTAACAAAAATTTTACCACGTAGCGCAATCGTGGCATTTTTCTTAGATCAATCAATTTGACCAAATCCGAAATATATTCTGCTGGGTAAAATAACCGTAAAAGACCAGACAAAAATTGTATATCTGATTTTTGTGATAGCAATTTTACTTTCGAGAATCTTAAATTTCGATCAGAAAATTTATCTGCCTTCTCACAAGCTTCTTTGATTTCGCTTAAGAATACAGGTTTGTATTGATGATATGAGCTATCTTTCTTAATATCGCCATACATTTGATCAAAATTACCAGCGGTTCCTTTCTCTAAAAATGAGTACCAATTAGCTGTGGAATATATATTTTGATGTTGTGTCTTAATTCTTAAAAAACTATCAAAATCCAACTTCAAAATATTACGGGTTTCTTCATAAACAAGATTATGGGTTATTTTTCTTGCAAGCGAGAAAAGTTTTCTTTTACTTTCTGCATCTGCCAACAATATTTCTTGAGCATTCAAAAGCGAGGCCCTGATAATTACTTTCTTTTCTCGAACACAACTCTCGATTAACCGTTCGATTTCATTTGCGTCCGAATTTAAGATTTTATTGTAAACACTAGTATCCAAATAAGCTGTAATCACGTTTTTGTATTTTTGCTCAAGCACCCTTTAAAAGTACCATGTTAAATTTGTATTAACAAAACATTTCGCCCTTCAGGAAGCTTTTATAAACATCGAAGCTCAAATTGTTTCTCGGAGCGCCATCATGAGGAAAGATTGAATGGCTCAATCTTTCTGAATGGGCTGAGCACGATGATTTTTGTTTAGCCCGATCGGCTAAAAATCATCGCGCGCAAGAAAGCGGAGAGAAATAAATCGAGCTGAGATTGCTTCGCCAACAAACAATGCGGCTCGCAATGATGGTTTTGCTTTAATACTTCACGGAACAGCCGTACGAATCGGTGCTCGCATTGGTCACGGCATTCCCTGCCATGGCTTCATTCAGCGCCGCGGAAACATAATTTTTGGAGCCCGCGATATCCGCCGAATCGGTTGACGGCTTATCATCAATGCCGCCTTTGTAAATCAAAACACCTTGCGGATCCACAACAAACATATGCGGCGTTGTTTTAGCGCCATAAGCTCTTCCCGTATCGCCTGTTTGATCCATTAAATAAGCCGAAGGGGCAGCGCCGCTCTCTGCGATTTTTTGATTAATTTCTTCGGCTGAGAAATTGCCCTGCTTGCCGGGCGCAGAAGAATTGATCGAGAACCACACAGCGCCTTTTCCGGTGAATTCTTTCTGTAAATTTTGCATATTGCCGACACTGTAATGTTTTTTGACAAACGGGCAGTCGTAATTGACCCATTCCAGCACGACAAACTTTCCTTTATGTTCCGACAGCGTATGCGTTGTGCCCGATGAATCCGTCAGTGAAAAATCCGGAGCCGGCTGGCCGACTTCCGCAGCCGCAAACAAATGGGCTGAAAATCCCGCGCACAATGCCAGCAAAAGAACCCAAAATAACTTTTTCATAATTCCTCCAATGAATCGAAACCTCGAGTTTCAATCCGGTTATTGCTCCGAGACATGGGCCCCGGAGTTAAAGGTTAACGTCAACCCAGATCGCCTTCGCATCCGCTCCAATGCCCCGGACCACCAAAACGCCCTGAAATTGTTTGATTGATTTATCAAAATCTTTTGCGCGCACCAACATTAACTCATAACCTTCTTTTGTTTTTTTGAAATCCTGATTAGCGCTAAGCTCAACGACTCGTTTCTCGATCGGGAAAAATTCGGCACTCTCCAGCTGCGCAAGCGCGGCAAATTGCAGCTTGAATTTACCCCAACTGCTTTCGACTTTCACACCCCAAGCAGGCTCCGTTACAGGCAAATGCGAGCGGGTTACAGAGAATAGGTCTTTATTGCGCTCGTCTGCTTCGGGTGTTTCAGCGGTAACCGGAAGTGAAAGCGTCACGCTTGCCTCTCCCGGCAAGCAAATTTCTTTGCAAGCCAACCAACCGACTTCTGCTTTAAGCGTCACTTCCGGGCCCTCAATCGAAGCCGGTGTTTTGATTTCGCTAAGCAAAAGCACCTCGCCCTCGTAAGCAAATGCGGCAATGTCGCCTTCCATGATCTTTTCCGGATAAGGCCATTTGAGTTTCCCGGCTTCGAATCCTTCGGGTAAATCCCACTTCACTTTGTTGGGAAGCCCGACTTCGCCCGGGTTTTTCCAATAAGTATGCCAGCCTTCATCCATTTTAAAATGGATCGCAACCCAAAACGGATGCCCGGGCTGAACTGATTTAACTTCGGAGATCAACTCGGCTCGGACGGGGTTTTCATCATCGGCAAAGAGGACAGGTGAAATCAAACATGCAGATAATAGGATGACTAAAACAAAACTTTTCTTCATAAATCCCTCAAGATGCGAACAGAAGTATTTTAACACATGAATCAAAACCAAGCCATAAGGCAAATTGACCGTTCCCTTTAAATCCACTATGATGCACGTCATGTTTACCGTTGCCGTCCGCTCATCCGGAAAGCTTTTAGAATATTTAACTACCCATGCAGCAGGTTATTCCCGGAGCAAGCTAAAGAAACTCTTGGAACGCGGGCAGATTTCCGTCAACGGTCAGGTCAATACACGCTACAACTGGGAAGTTTCACCCGGCGATAAAATCAGCGTCACCGAATCGTCGTCGAAACCGGAATTTCATCATGCCAAAAAAATCGCCTCAAAATTAGAAATTATTTACGAAGACGATTCGATCCTCGTCATCAACAAGCCTTCCGGGCTCCTGAGCGTCGCGACAGACAAAATCAAAACACAGACGGCCGATCATCAGTTGAACGAATTTCTGAAACGCCGCGATTCTTCCGGAAAAACGCGCGCCGTGATTGCGCACCGGCTGGACCGGAACGCATCCGGAATTTTATTGTTCGCAAAATCCGAAAAAATCCGAGAATGGCTTCAGGAAAATTGGAAATCGATTGATAAAAAATATTACGCGATTGTGGAAGGATGTCCGAAAAGGAAATTCGGAACGATCAAAAGCTTTCTAAGCGAAGACAAATTTCAACGTGTTTTTTCCGGACGGCCGAATCCGGCTTCCAAATTTTCAGTCACAAAATATCAAACGGTGAAGTCAAACCGCGAACGGGCGCTTTTGGAAGTCACGCTCGAAACAGGCCGGAAAAACCAGATCCGCGTTCACTTGGCTGACTTGGGGCACCCGATTGTCGGTGATGAAAAATACGGCGCTAAAACCAATCCGGCCGGACGCCTGGCGCTTCATGCTTTTCGGCTGACCATGGAACACCCGGTCACGAAGGAAAAAAAAGTATTTGAAGCAAAATTGCCGCAGGAATTGCAAAAAATCGTGCCGAACGAATCGTCACGCTGAGTTTTTGGCAGGAATAACTTTGTCCAGGTAAGACTTCAAAACCGCCATCGATAAATTCGAAGAACCCACGCGCTGAAACTGGACGCCGATCCCGTAAACCTCCATCGCTCTAGCCGATAGCTGGGTGCAATGCCGAACTTCGGCAACAAACCTAAGATCGTCGCGTGATGCCGGAATTTTCATCAATATTTCGATGTGGGCTTCTTTTTCAAAAGGCGCGGTTGCAGTGAAATAACAGCCCTCCTCGCTAATATCCTGGGTGGTTGCCGGGCTCCATCCGCCTTCATATTCGGCACCTTTAAACGCGCGATAGCGGATGATGAACTGTTTTTTGGTTCTGGGAAATTTACGCTTCTCGGGTTCTTCTTTGTAACCGATCATGGCCATGAGAAAACTCTCCTGACTTTATGACTCGTCGCGAAAACGCTCCGCTGTTTTCTGTAGGATTTTCTGGCTTTCCTTGTCCTTCCCCATTTCCTTCAAAACCTGCGCCAAACCGATATGGGCGCTCATGAAAGACGGGTCTTCTGCAATTGCTTTTCGATAATTTCGTGCCGAGTCGTCCAGGCGGTTCATTTGACGGTTTGCTTCCGCCGTTAGAAATAAAAGATCGGTGTTTCTCGGAAAGAAAAACTGGAGATGTTCCAAAATTTTCTGAGATTTTGCCGACTCACCCGCTTCCAGATAGGCAACCGACAAATTAAGCAAAAATTGCGGCTCGCGGACGCCGGCATAATAAAGCGTTTCCCAATCCTGAACGGCGCGCTCGGGCTGCTTCTGAGACAAATGAACAACGCCGAGATGAAATTGCGCCATCTTATGGTCCGGAACCGCTTTCAGGAAATTCTCAAGCACGCGTACTGCTTCATCGTATTTTTTCTGGCGTTCATAAATGGTGACAAGCGCAAGCGCGGCTTCTTCGCTCTGCGGAGCCAGGCTAAACGCTTTTTCATAACTCAAGATTGCATTGTCAAAATCCTGCAAATACAAAAGCGCACGGCCGTAGAGAACCCAGATGTCGCTGTCGTTCGGGTTTAGCTCCAACGAATGACTGAGCGCTTCCATGGATTTTTCAAAATCCTGAAGCTGGAGCAGCATGACGCCCGAAAATGAGTTGAGCTGGAATTTGTCTGCCCCAAGCGCAAGCGCTTTTTGGTAAAACCGGTTGGCTTCGCGCGGTTGGTTTAAAATCCGGTAAATGTGGCCCAGATAAGCCAGCGATTCCTGGTCCTTGGGATTAGTTTTGATTTTTTCGTTGAGCCCGACGATGATTTCGTTGATACCGAAATCGGCATTTTGATTGGTTTTTAGCGACAAAAAGAAAAGATCGTCCAACGCTTTCCGGTATGCTTCGAAACCGATTCCGAGCGCTTGGGGAATTTTAGCTTCCGAACTTGGATTCGCTTGGATTGACGGCGCTGAAGCCGATTCTGCCGCAAAAACGGCGGGAGAAAACAGCAAGCTCGCTACGAGGCCTGTCAAAATCAGATGTTTGTGGTTCATGGTAACTCCAAATTTTGAGGCAATTATTATATCACCCGAATCAAGACTTGATGCTTTCGCATTTCTGGCTCAAAAGCGCAAACATGGCTTCCGCCTGCTTAAAAGCATCCGCAATACAGTCCGGAATTCCGACCCCTTTGAATGAAGAACCGGTTAGAAAAAGTCCCTTCATCTCGTTGATATCTGATTGAATCGATCCGACCAACTCAAGATGCCCTACTTCATACTGAACCATCGCATTTGGATACCGGGCCAAATCATAAAAGAGCGCATCCCCTTGAATACCGAGCAGTTCTGCCAAATCACGGGCAACCGCGCTAATCAGATCTTTATCTTCCATTTGATAATATTCGCGCCCGAACGCGCCGCCCGTAAACGCCCGAAGCAAAACGCAGTCATTGGGTGCGCGGCCTTCAAACTTCTGAGAACTGAAGGAACAGGCCACAAGAGGCCTTTTCTCGATTTTGGGTACGACAAAACCGAATCCATCGAGCAGATGACGGATTTGGTCCCGTTTGAATGCAAAATTGATGGTCGCCACGGATTCAAACCGGATCCGGTTGAGCTTGCGCGACAAATCGGGAAAAGAATTCGCAAAAAGCTGCGCAGCCGTCCGAGCCGATGCCGCCACACAAACTGCATCTGCTTCATACACCTCCCCGTTTTGCATTTCAACAAACCACGCCTGTTTTTCAAAACTGTAATCAATCTCGGTCAGCTTGGATTCAAACTGCACAAAATTGTACGGAATCTGGCTCATGAGCGAGCTGACCAGAGTTTCCATTCCGTTTTTAAACGACAAAAACAAACTGTAACGCGGGCCGCTCGCTTCTGAAACACCGGTTTCTGTTCGCGACATTGCGGCCAACATTCCTTTAATCACGCTTCCGGATTTTTTTTCCAAATCACGAAATCTCGGCATGGTGGACAGAAGACTTAAGCGGTCCGGATCGCCGGTGTAAATTCCGCCGATCATCGGCTGTCCGATCCGTTCAAGCATTTCATCGCCGAACCGCCTGCGGACAAACGAACCGATGCTTTCGTCATTTTCGCTGACGCGCTTTGGAATAAAAATCTCCGCCATGGCGCGGCACCGGGCGGGAAATGACAAGAGCGGAGACTTCATAAACTCCAATGCCTGCGTGGGTGCGATTAAATAAAAACCGGGCGGAACGGGAAAAAGTTTTCCGTTTTTCAGGATAAAACTTTTCCGGTTTTCGCTCCGGGTATTGATCAGGAAGTTTTCAATGCGAAGTTTTTTTGCAAGCTCGACCGCGGCTGGTTTTTCGGAGATAAAAGAATCAGGGCCTTTCTCCAGAACAAAACCATCGCGGATTTCAGTCTCGATCGTACCGCCCAACCGGTCACCACGTTCAAAAATCCGGACTTCAAGCTCTTTTCCGAATTCTTTTGCAAGTTCGAGCAAACGGTACGCGCAGGAAAGCCCTGATATTCCGCCGCCGATAATCGCGATTTTAGGCATATTTTCCAGTTTTAAGTTGTAAGTTGTAAGTTGTAAGTGATAAGTAAAAATAAAATTTTAATCAAGTTTGACTGGTTCATCCAAACTTACCACTTACCACTTATCACTTACCACTGAGTTCGTGGACCATATCCACCAACGCGATCACATTTTCAACAGGCGTATCCGGCAAAACACCGTGGCCCAAATTGAAAATGTGCCCTGGGCGTCCGGAGGCCTGCTTGATAATTTCCTGTGCACGCTGATTAATATAAGGAATCGATGACTGCAGCACCAGCGGATCCAAATTTCCTTGCACTGCTTTTGAATATCCCACTCTTCGCCAAGCCTGGTCCAACGTGATCCGAAAATCGACGCCGATTACATCACCGCCCGCCTCTTTCATGAGCTCCAACAAATTTCCGGTGTTGGTTCCAAAGTGAATGGTCGGCGCGAGCCCTTCTAGCGAATCAAATACCTGTTTGGAGTACGGCTGTACATATTTTTTATAATCGCCGGGGCCTAAACAACCGACCCAGCTGTCAAAAAGCTGAACCGCCTGAGCACCGGCCTCAATTTGCGCCTTGAGATGTTTCGATACGGCGCGTGCCAATTTTTCCATCAGTGCGCGCCACTGGCCTTCATCGGAATACATGAATAGCTTTGTGCGCCTAAAATCTTTTGATGAGCCGCCTTCAATCATGTAAGACGCCAGCGTAAACGGTGCTCCGGCAAACCCGATCAGCGGAATGTTGGACTGCAGATTCTCGCGCGTTTTTCGGATCGCTTCATATACAAATCCGAGCGAATCGGCCGGTTCGATCTCGGGAAGTTCATCGATGCGCGATCCGCGGTGAATAACATTGTCAATCACGGGCCCGTCTTCCCGCGAATACTCAAGGCCCAGGCCAAACGGCTGTACCAAAAGCAGGATATCCGAAAAAATAATAGCAGCGTCCGCTCCGATGGTTTCCTGGGCATGAATTGTAACCTCTGCACACAGTGATGGGTTTTTGCAAAGTTCCAGAAAGGGCATTTTTTCACGCAGCTGCCGGTATTCTTTCATGTAGCGCCCTGCTTGGCGCATCAGCCAAACCGGTGTGTGAGATGTTTTTTCAAGCCGGCACGCTTTTAAAAATACGCTTTCCACCAATTCCTTTTTTTGGACTCTTTCTGATTCCATTCGGATGCCGGAATCCATGAGTTTGCTTTCATGTAATTGCTTCTCATCCCAAATGGCCTTCGCGCGTTTTGACACTTCCAAGACGAGCGACTCCATGTTCGGCGTCTCGGGCTGGATATCAACGGAAAGCCCATGCTCAACAATCGCTTGAGAACAATGAGGGCCGACGGAAGCGATCACCATTTTGGCAAAGGCCTGTTTTAAATGCCTTTCAAGGCCTATTTCCGAGGCCAGCCGAAATAAATGATTGACCTGCACCGAGTTTGTGAAGAGCACCGCGTCCGCGTTGTGTTCGATGATGGTCCGAATCGCATTTTTTAGCGGCTTGGTATCATCCGGCAGCGCCCACCGGTAGACGGGAACCCGGATTACGCGCGCGCCGCGCTCCACCAATCCGGCGATGAGCTGCGGATTTTCCTCTCCGTATTCTTGGACCGCGACAGTCCTTTTCATCAGAGAAATGCTATGCTCGTCTGAGTCTAAAACTTCCAAAATGTCGCGCCAGGTATTGGGCTCCGGCACCAGGACCGAAACCATGATTCCGTAATCTTGCAAAACCTGAACCGGCTTCGGGCCTCGCGCAACAATGATGGTTTGATTCAAGGCCGCAATGATTTGTTTCATGTTGTAACGGGTTCTCAAGGTTTCAAAGAGCGCTTTTGTGCCGACACCCGTTAGAAAGATCATGAAATCAATTTCGTGATTGAGGAGCCGCTCCCCTAATTGAAACGCTTCGGGATTTTTCTCGAGCGGGATTTCCTGCAGTGCCGGCGCCGCGATAGGCGCATGGCCGGCTTTGTGGATCAGCTCTGTCATGGTTGAGGACAGACGGCTTTCGAAACTAATAATTCGGAGTTTGGCCGTGGTTGATTGCGTAATGGACATAAGCGGTCTTTAACAGTTAAAAACAACCATATTATACCAAAACGGAATGATTATTCTAAGATTAAAAGTTTAAGATTGGCCAGAAGCTCTTTCGCCTGCGGGGAGGTCAGCTTTCCAATATGTTTCCTAAGCCGCCGATTATCAATAGCCCGAATTTGATCTACCAGGATATCAGAAGCTGTGTTCAGTCCCGATTCAGCAGAAGAAACATGAACCCTTAAAATCCTTGCCTGCCTGACCACTTTGGTCGTCATCGGGCAAATAATCGTGCTGGGATGGGTATTGTTTAACAGGTTGGTTTGAATCACGGTGACCGGCCTGATTTTTCCGGGCTCGGTCCCGATTTGCGGATTAAGATCGGTTAAGTAGATATGAAACTTTTCGATTTTCATGATTTCATGAATCCAAGCTGTCTTCTAACTTTTCCATTTCACGCAGTACTTCCATGGAAACCCCCCGCGTCAAGAGAGACTCCTTCTGCAGTTTTTTTCTCATCCATTTCCGCTTGTTTAACTGATTGAAAAAAATGAGCGCCTCATTAATATACGCGTTACGCGGCATATTGTTTTTTTTGATTACTTGCTCGACTTCGTCAAACACATCATCTCTTAATTTAAGCGACAATACTTTCATGGAGGCCTCCTGGTATATACCTAAAGTATATACTAGAAGAAGCGGAAGTCAAACCGTCTTGCGCGGAGATGAGCGTGGTGAGTTATTAAGAAATGTATATTGTATATGATGATTATGAAAGTCAATAAAAATTTGGATTAGGAAGTTGGTTCTACAAAAGAAGGCGAATTCAGGATTTCGAGCATTTCCTGGGCATCAATGAAGCCGTTTGTGCGGGCCTCCTCGACTTCATTTCCCTGCTTATCCAGGAAAACGATGGTGGGGACGCCGACAATCTCGTACTTATCCGTCAGCTCTTCGGCTTCAGGTGTATCCGTGTCAGTCAAATCAACTTTGATGCGGAGAAAATGATCGAGCGCTTTGATAACTTCGGGGTCTGAATAAGTAAACCGGTCCAGCTCATGACAAGGAATGCACCAATCGGCATAGAAATCAAAGATAACAGGCTGCCCCGCGGCTTTCGCGGTTTCTATCTTTTCAGCTGAATACGCTTCCCAAACCACATTTTGCTTCGGCCCTGTAAAAGGAAGTGCCAAACCAACAACGACTGCAATAACACCTACTGTTTTCTTAAAGCGATTGAATTTTATTTTTTGATTTCCCGATGTTTCTAGAAATCCGAGATAAATACCGCCCAGCACAAGTGCCGCGGTCGGAAGCCATTTGAGAAGCGTAGGATTTAGTGCAATTAAGAAATAATACGCCGCCATCGCAAGAAGTACGACACCAAAAAAACGTTCCATCCAAATAAGCCAAACCCCTGATTTTGGGATTTTTCGGAGCAGCTCGGAGAATGTTCCCAATATTAAATAGGGTGTTCCGAGCCCGATGGATAGAACAAAGAATACGAGGAATCCATAAAGCGGTTCGCCACGCGAACCCACAATCGCCAAGAGTGCGATGACGGGCGGCCCCACGCAAGGCGCGGCGATAATACCCACCATCAGCCCAGAGAAAAAAATGCCGATGAGCCCCACGTGTTTGGGAGCGCCGATTCTCTGCAGAATCCAGGAGGGTGCATTAATTTGATAAAAGCCGAACATGCTGAGCGCAAGCGCCACCAAAACGGCACCGATCGCTAGCAAGATATAAGTATTTTGCAGAAATGAACCGAAAAATCCGCCCGTCAGTGCTGCTGTCACGCCAAGCGCACTGTACATGGCTGCCATCCCAAGCACATAGACAATTGCCTTCAAAGCTGAGTGATGATGGTGCCCGCCCGTTTGCCGTCCAAATAGAGAAACAGTAATCGATAGCATGGGATACACGCAGGGCGTCAGATTGAGTCCAAGCCCAAGCAGATAAATACTTAGGATTTCAAGAAAACTTTCAGGCATTTCCACTAACTCCCAATTTCTTTTTTAAATCTGACACATCCGTCACAGGAAGCGAACATGTGTAATTCTCACAAATATAAACCGCCGGTTTGCCGCTCACAAGTCCTTGGCTCTTCACGAACGGTGCCAACTGCTCAACCGCTTCTGCCTCACTTCCGTCCTGAGGATGAAACAGAACTACTTGGTTCGGCGAAAATGTGCTGAATATTATATCGGCTATTTTCCGGACCTCTTCGGCTTTTTGATTGCCCGCGATCACGATTTCGCGCGAGGGGCCTTGCGAAAAATCAAACGCCATCATCATCTGCGGATATCCGGCCGGAAACTGCGCAAGCTGAACAGAAAACGCGTCGAATAATTCACCGGCACGCTTTTCGTATTCGGATTTTGCCGTCATCCGGTTAAGCCGAACCAATACCATTGCCGCTACGGAATTCCCCGAAGGAATCGCGCCATCATAAATTTCCTTACTTCGAGCAATCAATTTTTCGCCGCCAGAGCTTGAGAAAAAGTAGCCTCCGCTTTTTCCATCCCAAAAAAGCGCATTCATTCTTTCAACCAACCGAGCCGCTTCACTCAAATACCGCACCTGAAAAGTCGCCTCATAAAGATCCAAAAGCGCGTTCGAGAAAAACGCATAATCATCCAGAAATCCTTCGATTGCCACTTCTCCGTCGCGGTAACGGTGCATGAGTTTCCCGTGAATCGTCATTTTCTCCATAATGAAATCGGCGGCTTTGCAAGCAACCTCCGCATAGCACGGATTTCGAAGAATGAGCGAACCCGATGCGAGCGCTGAAATCATCAAGCCGTTCCAGTCGGCCAAAATTTTGTCATCCAGATGCGGTTTTGGGCGTTCTGCGCGCGCTTTTAGTAAGATGGTTTTTGATTCTCGGACGATTTTTTTGATTTCTTCTTCGGTTTTATTAAAATTTTTTGCCGCTTCATCAATCGAATGCGCTAAGTACAAAATATTCTTTCCGGTAAACTCACCATGAGGATCGGTTTCGGCATTGCCGTCCGGTTCAACACCAAAGATGAAATTAAAAAACTTTCCGTTTTTTTCACCCAAGAGCGCCAAAATTTCTTTCTCGCTCCAAATATAAAATGCGCCTTCTGTTTTTTTGGCTGAGTCTTTCTCCGGCAAGCTATCGGCATCTTCGGCAGAATAGAATGCCCCCTCGGGGGCTTTCATATCATGGAGCACATAATTAAATATTTCCCCTGCTACATTTGCAAAGTTTTCCTCATGCGTGGCCTGATATGCTTCGAGATAGGTTTTGGCGATCAGCGCCTGGTCGTAAAGCATTTTTTCGAAATGCGGGATGTGCCATTTGGCATCGGTGGAGTATCGGTGAAATCCGCCGCCCACATGGTCATACATGCCGCCCTTCGCCATTTCACGCAGCGTTTGAAGCGACATATCAAGTGCCACGGATTCCCCTGAGCGTTTCCAAAACCGGAACAAGTAAGACATAACGTGGCTTCGCGGAAATTTCGGTGCTCCGCCGAATCCGCCCAAGGCTCCGTCATATTGGGATTCCAATTGATGAAAAGCAACCGAAAGCAGCTTTTGATCCAATGCGGCTTTTTGACCGGGCTCGTTTTCCGAATCGGCCCGAAGCGCTCCGGCTAATTCTTTGCCGGCGCTTGTCATAGAACCTTTCTCGGTTTTCCATTTATCCGCAATCGCATTCAAGATGGTAAGGAATCCCGGACGCCCGTAGCGGCTTTCCGGCGGAAAATATGTGCCGCCGTAAAAAGGTTCTAAATCCGGTGTCAGAAAAACACTCATCGGCCAACCGCCTGAGCCGGTCATGGCCATGACAGCTTTCATATAAATACCGTCCACGTCCGGCCGCTCTTCCCGGTCCACTTTGATCGATACAAAATATTCGTTCAGGATATCCGCGACCGCTTGATTCTCGAAAGATTCTTCTTCCATTACGTGGCACCAGTGGCAGGTTGAGTATCCGATCGAAAGAAAGATGGGCTTGTCTTCGAGTTTGGATTTTTGAAAAGCTTCCCCGCCCCACGGATACCAATGGACCGGATTATAGGCGTGCTGCAAAAGATAGGGACTTTTTTCCCGGATCAGATGATTGGGAGACTTTTGTGAGTGAGACGGCATGAACTTCCCTGAGAAAAAAAGGCCAGCAGTGTTCAGCTGCTGGCCTTTTTGGTGAACAAACTACAATCGATTAATATTCGTAATCAGACGCTAATTCTTCGAGCTGGCCGGCTAACTTTTGAGCTTCCGCATCGCCCGCCATTCCTTTCAGCTTTGCCGCTGCATCACGAAGAACCTTGGCTTCATCAAAATACTCTTCCGAATCCATTTCATCCACCAATGCATCCGCGGGTTCGGCTACAGCAGGCTCAACAACAGGCTCTTCCGGAGCTGCCGGTTGAGCTGCTTCCTCGGCAATAAGAAGTGCCGGGCTTGAAAACACAAAAACCGCCAAAAACAAAACTGCAAACACTGCAAAAAACTTTTTCATCTTTTTCCTCCTGATAAACTCGCTCGAATTGAATCAAAGATTGATTCCGAAACTGACCTGATAATAATAACCAGTAAAAACAGTGCCGTCAATGGGCGACCAATGGAATTTATATAAACTATTATGGTAAAATAACTTACAAAGATGCTTGACGTGCAGATTCGCAGCGAACAATCATTTGATCCCGGACCCAGCGCTGAAACCAATCGGTTATGGGAATTTCGGTTTCATCCTCAACCAAATCCGCCAACTCACCGCATACCTCGCCCAGCGTTTGGCCGTTTAAAAGTCCTTTGATTAAGTGAAACTGGAGTGAATCCAAAAATTCGCACCGGACTTGAAGTTCGCGGCGCCCGATTAATACATGTTGAGGCCTGTTTTCTAAGTCGATATTGACTCGCTCTGCGCGCTCATGCCGTTTCAGCCAAATATCGAGCACGGGCCATGTCGACGAAAGCAGCGAAACCGACGGCTGAAAAGTCACCCTCAGATCTTCCCACTCCTCCGCCGGAATCGACGCAAGCTGCGCCGGATTGATCGGCTCGATATCGTAGGCATGAAAAGCCGCTGAAATTTGCCACTCGAGCTGCGCCAAATCAGCCAAAAAAGGAACTTTTTTTGAAAGCGGGTGCGTTTTTAAAAAATCCGGAAAATGACAGCCGACTAAATTTAAATTGTAATGCATCGACGGATAATGAAATGTGTATTCGCTCGCCAAATCATAGAATGCGCTATCGCCCAAGACTGCGTGTACAGCTTCGAACACTTCTGAGAGCGACTCCTGGAACCTCGCAACATAACCGTTTGAGTAAACATCAAGGCGCACTTCGCCCGGATCGCCGCCCTGGGGATTCAAAACTTCGCCGGCAGGATCAAATGCCTGGCGCTTTGGCTGGATTCGGGGCCTGAATTTTTTTTGAATTTCGGAAAGTAAAATTTTGCGGTCATTGCGAGATGTTTCCAAAGTTGATGTCGAAGCAATCTGCGATTCAGAGATTGCTTCGGCGCCGCTTGGTTCATGCCTCGCAACAACGGCTGGAAACTCTTTGTAAACATTCCGCGCTTTCGCGGCTTCTTCGGATAACTTCTCGAAACTCGGGATTTCGGCGTCCCACTCGATTAAGGTTGAAACTTGTCCGAATCGCTCAAGTGCTTTCCGGTACAGATCCCAAACCCGGTCAATCACGGCACCGCTGTGTGTATCAAATAAATATTTTCCCATATCCGTGTGCCCCGCCAAATGAAACTGACCGACGGCTTCGGTTGGAATGTTTTGAATATAGTCGAAAGGGTCAAAATGGTGATTAACGGAATTGACATAAATGTTGTTGAGATCAAGCAGAATGCCGCATCCTGAACGCTTTGAAATTTCGGAAATAAATTCCCATTCGCTGATTTCGGAGTTCTTGAAAGTGATGTAAGTCGAAACATTTTCAATCAGGATGGAGCGCCCCAAATATTCCTGGACCTGCTGAATGCGCGAAACCAAGTGCCGGATGGCCTCTTCGGTAAACGGAAGCGGCAGTAAGTCGTAAAGGTGGTTTTTGTCGACGCCGGACCAGCAAAGGTGGTCCGAAACAATAAAAGGATCGATGCGATCGATTAATTTTTTCAGACGGGGCAAATAATCGGGATGGAAAGGATCGGTAGAGCCAAGCGACATCGAAGTACCGTGAAGCGCGACGGGATAATGCGCACGAACTTTTTCCAAAGCAGCAAGCGGCCGGCCGCCCGTATCCATGTAATTCTCGGAAATGGCCTCAAACCAATCCATGGGCGGCCATTTTTCAAGAATCGATGGGTAGTGCTCTTTTCTTAAACCGACTCCGACGCCGCGGCTTGTGATCTTGCTCATTGCATTTTCCAGTCACGCTTCACGGTATTTCAACAAACCAACTCAAGGCACAGCTATTAAGCCACTGTTCCGCCGAGCTGCTTGCAGGCCTTCTCAGAAACCGAAATCCAGCCCTGGCCTTTGCAGGCATTAGAACCAGCACAAGAACTTCCCGCGCCGCCGCAATCGCCATTGCCCTTGCAAGCATTGACGCCTGAACATTTTACATCTTCCGCATAAGCAACTGATGCCGGCAACACCGCGCCTGCAACCGCAATTAAGCCTGCGATGGACGCCGCCAACAATGCTTTCTTTTTGCTATTCTTCTTTTCCACTTGTACTCCTCCTGTTGTTGATGTTATTGACTTAACACATTCCGGCCGGAAATAGTTCCCATTACGCTTGAAGTAATCCCGCCACTTCCAGCATGATGGTCACTTCGTCCCCAACCAGGAATCCGCCTGTTTCCACGGCCTGATTCCAAGTCAACCCGAAATCTTTGCGGTTAATCTTGGCCGTAGCCGTAAAACTTGCAAATGTATTACCCCAAGGATCTTTTGCGGTCCCTAAAATTTCGGCATCAAATGTCACGGGTTTCGTCACGCCATGAATCGTTAAATTGCCCTGCAGCTTAAAACTCGATTCACCCGCATCCGAAACACCTGTGCTTTCAAATTTCAATATCGGAAATTTTTCAACATCGACGAAGTCTTCGGACCGCAAATGCTTGTCGCGCGCCGAAACGTTCGTATCGATGCTTTCGGCCTGAATGTTAACATTGGCATTCCAGGTTTCAGGCTTACCGGCTTCATAAGTGAAACTTCCGCTGAAATGATTGAACCGGCCGCGCACGTTGGTGAGCAGATGTTTGATTTCGAATTGTACCGTCGTGTGATCGGGATCAATTTTATATTGAGCGGCAAAAGCGGGTTGAACGGCAAAGAAAGATAGGGATAAAAGGAGAAATGACTTAAAAGCAGCACTTTTCATGACAAACTCCTGTGTTGAAAGGCGATGTGGGCAATTATACGCTTAAAACTTCGGATGTACAGAGCCTTTATGCGGACAAATAAAAGCCCTGCAAAGAGGAAATTCGCGAAAAACTGATTTAATCGCTTAACTTGATATCGAGGAAATTCTTGAGTTTGCGCGAACGGGTTGGATGGCGGAGTTTCCGCAGCGCTTTGGCTTCAATCTGACGGACACGTTCGCGCGTCACGTTAAAAATCTGGCCGACTTCTTCGAGCGTGCGCGGATAGCCGTCGCCGATCCCGAAGCGCAGGCGCAACACTTTTTCTTCGCGCTCCGTCAAAGTATCTAGAACATCATTCATCTGCTCTTTGAGCATTGAATACGCCGTTGCGTTTGCGGGCGACACGGCAGATTTGTCTTCGATAAAATCGCCGAATTGCGTATCCCCTTCATCTCCGATCGGTGTTTGAAGTGAAATCGGTTCCTGTGCGATTTTCAAAATGCCTTTTACTTTATCGAGCGGCATTTTCATCACGCGCGCAACTTCTTCCGGCGTCGGCTCGCGGCCGGTTTCCTGGACCAAATGCCGCGAAGCGCGGAAAAACTTATTAATGGTTTCGATCATGTGGACGGGAATCCTGATCGTGCGCGCTTGATCGGCAATCGAACGCGTGATGGCCTGCCGGATCCACCAAGTTGCGTAGGTCGAAAATTTATAACCGCGTTTGTATTCGAATTTGTCGACCGCTTTCATGAGGCCGATATTGCCTTCCTGAATTAAATCCAGAAATGAAAGCCCGCGGTTTGTATATTTTTTTGCAATACTGACCACAAGCCTCAAATTGGCGGCAGTCAGCGCTTTTTTGGCGCGCGCCAATTCCCGCTCTTTTTCGACCACCACTTTCATATGGTCATAAATTTTAGCTTCCGTTTCGCCGAATTCACGATTGATTTCACGGTTTCGTAAAATCAGGTTTGTTACTTTTCCGCGAACATGTGATTTTTTGTAACGCTTGATATCGCGGCGGTTACGGTCGAGTTCCCGCAATTTGGAACGCAAATTCGCCAAAATTTTCTCGACGATGGCAGGATGCAGATTAAATTGCATCAAAAGCTGCACATTGTCCGAACCCTTCCGCGAAGACCGGAGCTTGCGCGTGAGCTTCTGCAGCGCACGCTTCGTAACCATAATTTTGTCCTGCTCGTCTTCTTCTATAATCGCTTCGAGGCTGACTTCACCGCGAAGGATTTGATTGACCAGGTTAAGAACTTCGCCGCGGGCCGCACGGATTTCATAGACGGCGCGTTTCAAATCGGCTTCTGCTGCTTCGATGCGTTTGGCGAGCGCGATTTCCTCTTCGCGTTTTAAAAGCGGAATTTGGCCCATCTGCCGCAAATACATCCGGACAGGATCGTCCATGCGGACGCGCTCAAACTCCTCGCCTTCCTTTTCATCGCTGGAATCTTTGTCGGAATCTTTATCATCCGCAGCGGGCGCGCCTTTTTCGCGCTGGACCGCGCTGGTGGTAATTTCGATATTTTTCTCGGAAAGCGCCGTAATAACTTCTTCGATCTTATCCGATTCCATGATTTCGGACGGAATGGCGTTGTTGATCTGTTCGTAGGTTAAATAGCCCTGCTTTTTGCCAAGCGCAATTAGTTTATTGAGCGCGTCCTGATAACTCTTCGGTTTTCCGGCAGACGTTTTACCCTTCTCATCTTTATTGTTCTTGAGCTTGCCGATGGCAGCGGTTGCCTGCTGTGCCAGTTTGGCTAATTTGTGAACGGCTTCACGGGTAAGGGATTTGGCGGCAATTTGGGTTTTCTGTGCCTTAACTTTTGTTTTAGATTTTTCCGCAGGGCGCGATTTCGCCTTGGCTGGACGTTTAGGTGTATGGCTAAAAGCGTGCTTTGACTTCTTGTTGTTCTTTTTCTTTTGAGCCAAAGTTTTCTTTTTGCGCTTATTCATTTCTGCCAATGGGGTTAGCGGGTTTGCCAGCGATTCTCGTGAAAAGCGCATATTGTATCTTTTGCACACCTGTTTTGCAAATTATTAAACCGACTGGAAATAGAAGTGAGGCGTTAAATTGACGTAAGTTGTTTATTTAAAATAACTTACAGAAAATTTAAGGTGATTCCAAGGAAGTGATTTTTAATCGAAAGAAGCCTTAGAACCGGACGAACCGAGAAGCTGCTTATATTCCTGCATCAGTTGATCGACCGCCTTGTGATCCCGGATTTCTTCGGCTCGGCTGATTTTGTTGCGGAGTTCTTTGAGCTGGGTTTCTTTGGTGACATGCTTCATTTTCTGCAGGCAATCGCGAAAAGCGCGCTCGGCTTCGCTCTCGCTCCATTCCGATACGGCTAGTTCGCTCACAAAACGCCTGAGTACGGCATCGGTCACCTGCCCCAAAAATTTGACGGACGAAAACTGCTCCGGATTTTTCGAAATTTGATGGCCAAGCAGCTGAAAAAGTTCGCGCGACTGCCTTCCCTGAAATTCATAATCCGGAAGCTCATACCGGAATGACTCCAAAAGCTGCGGATACTGCAATAAAATCGCCAGCATCACTTTTTCATATGCAAGCTCGCTGGTCGTGACTTTTGGTTGCGCGGGCTGAGCGGGTTGAGCGGGCTCTCCTTGGCGCATCATTTTGCCTTTTGACTGGAGTTTCGAAAATTCCTGGCGGATAGACCGTTCGTCGACGCCGAGCGAAGACGCAAGCCGTTTCAGGTAGCGGTCCAGCAGCACGGAGCTTTGAATTTTGAGAAAAGTATCAAAAAATTCGTTTGTAATTTTAAGAAGCCCGATCGAATCCGTCTTGTTGTATTTTGAAAGCAGTGCCCGCAATTTAAAATCGAAGAAATCCTGCGCGTTCTCAACCATTTCGCGCAAAGCCGCTTCGCCTTTTGAGCGGATAAAGTCATCTGGGTCCATTCCTTTCGGCAGACTGAGTGCGCGGACACTCAAACCTTCTTCCAAAAATACATCCAAACCGCGCAGCGCGGCCTCTTCGCCTGCTTTGTCGCCGTCATAAACCATAATCGCTTCATCGATGTAGCGTTTCAGGATCCGGACATGCTCGGGCGTGAGCGCCGTTCCGAGTGTCGCGACCGTATTTTGAAATCCGTGGACCTGCAGCTGGATGCAATCCATATAACCTTCGACAATCAAAAACCGGCGGATATCGCCCTGCGAAAGAAGCGATTTGCGCGCGGCCGGAAGCCCGTAAAATTCGCGCCGCTTCTTAAATATGTCTGTTTCGGGCGAATTCAAATATTTGGGGCCTTGCTTTTCCGTGGATTTTGAGTCTGTTTTTGCTCCGGATTCGAGAATACGGCCGCCAAAGGCCATCACTTTGTTCTGCAGATTATGAATCGGAAACATGAGCCGCGAGCGGAAAAGGTCATACGGATTTCCCTGTCCGGAACGGCCGAAGAGGCCGCTTTTTAAAAGCAGGTCCTGTTTAAAACCCTTTTTGCTCAAGAATTCAAAAAGCTGCCGCCAATCGTCCGGCGCGTAGCCGATGCCGTAAGTTTTTGCTTCTTCAGAACCAAATCCGCGCGCTTTCCAGTAGTCGCGTGCTTTTGCGGCCGCCTGTGTCTCCAAAAATTGAGCGCGGTAGAAATTTTGCGCCTGTTCATAAATCTGATACAGAACATCGCTTTGGCTTTTTTCCTGCTTCTGAAAACTAGTTTCGGGCAGCGTCACATGAACGCGCTCGGCAAGCATCTTGAGCGCTTCCGGAAAGCTCATCTGCTCGTGCTTCATCAAAAACGCAAACACATCGCCGCCTTCGCCGCAGCCGAAACAATGAAAGATCTGCCTTTCGGGATTCACGTGAAAAGAGGGCGTCTTTTCGCCGTGAAACGGGCAAACCGCCTTGAAGCCGCGTCCTGCGCGTTTCAGAACGATATAATTGGAAAGCACCTCCACAATATCGTTCAGAGACTGGACCTGTTCAATGATTCGCTGATCGTAAGCCATTTAACGCTTTCTTTCGATAGGTAGACACATGCGGATTATTTTCTTCGTAAAACCGGAGCAGTCGGTCCGCGGCAGCCGAAATGCCGATCCTGGCCGAGGCGCCGATCCTGCAAAAATCATGGGTTTCGCCTTCTATATATAAGACATCTTCCGTCAAATCGATGCCGTTCTGCGCGCGCGTAATGCCAAATGCTTGGGTCAGTTTCCCCGGGCCGCTTGCAAGCTGTTCGAGACTTGAAACACCGCGGTTTTCCTTCATGGATTGGGTGCCGGTCAGAGGTTCGAGCGCCCGGATCAAAACAGCGCCCGCAACACCGTCAGAATCCGTGACAACATTCATGCAATGGTGATTCCCGTAAGTGAAATACACATAACTGACGCCCGGTTTTCCAAACATCACCTGATTGCGCGGCGTCGGGCCGCGGTAAGCGTGGCTTGCGGGATCATCGGCGCCTTGATAAGCCTCAGTTTCTACAATGCGGCCGCGAAATTCATCTTGAGAGCTGCGATACACCAAAACTTTTCCGATTAATTCAATCGCAACAACACGAGCCGGGCGGGCGTAAAATTCGCGCGCCAGCTTCCGCGATATTAAACCGGCTCCGGAATTTTGAGCTGCTTCAACCAACTTCATTTTAACTCGGCTTTAAGCCCGCGCCATTCCGGCGGAACGAACTGAATAATGCCATTATGAATTTTCGGCGAAAGCGTAATTAAAAACTTGCCGACCAATGCCTGCTCTCGGTAAGTTTTCTGAAGCCACTCGCCCGGAAAAATAAGTGCAAAATTCGAAATAAAAGAAAGCAGCAGCACAAAATACAGGCTTCCCAAAATGGCGCCGGTTAAACGGTCGACAAATTCCGAGAATTTAAATTGGAGCACCTTCCCGATCACTTTAAACACGATTCCGACGCAAAACATGCTCACAATCGCCATCGAAGCAAACGTCAGCGCGCTCATCAGCATTCTAGCGATCGGCGACTCAAACGGAAATGACTGCGCGATGGGTGCCGCAAATTGATGCGTGATGGTGACTGAAAACACAAGCACAATCAAATGCCCCAGGAATGCCGCAAAGCCCTTCCGGTTACCGATCAAAAGCCCGACCAGGATAACAATCAAAAATGTATAGTCCAGCCACGTCAGCGAGCTGAATTGGGACGGCAGCCGGGCAAGCGCATGAAACCACGGTGTATGGGTCGGATCAGTCACGAATGAGTTCCTTTTCTAATTTTCCGGATAGAGCATCAATGCTTGACGATTGCATGACAGCGCTGACTATATCGCCGGCTTTTAAACCTTCTGATAAATCGAAACGGGCCGGCAAATAGTTAACCGCCCTGCCTTCTATATAATCTGCGCCTTCGGTTTCGTTTTCAATCAAAATTTCAAGGGTGCGGCTAACGTAGGATTTTAACACTTCCGCGCGCAATTTGGCATCCAGCTGATTCAAAACAGTTTGACGCCTCCGGATCACCTTCGGATCCAAAACGCCCAATGCAAACGCGCGCGTCCCTTCGCGGGCACTATACGGAAACACGTGCAACTTAAAAGGCTTCACTTGCTCAAGCAGCTGCACGGTTTCTTCGAATTCAAAGTCGGTCTCTGCCGGAAAACCCACCATCACATCCGCCGTTAAAACAAAGTCCGGGATTTTGGATTTTAATTTTTGAATGAGGTCGATATAAAATTCGCGCCCATACCGACGGTTCATTGCCTTTAGAACTTCATCGGAACCGCTTTGAAGCGGAATATGGAGATGCGGGCACGCTTTCTTTGACTCTTTCATCGCCTGAATCAACTCGTCCGTAACGTCAATCGGTTCAATCGAACTCAAACGAATCCGTTTGATTTTCTCAATTGATTCCAATTCGCGAATCACTTCAACCAAAGAAATTTTTGAAGCAAGGTCAAGGCCGTAAGCGCCGAGCTGAATGCCGGTCAGCACAACTTCCGAATATCCGTTTTCAGAAAGACGCTTCGCTTCTTCGATAATGTCTTGAAGCGGCCTGCTCCGGGATTTTCCGCGCACAAGCACGACTTTGCAAAATGAGCAGGCGTGATTGCAGCCGTCCTGAACTTTGATGTGGGCGCGCGTTTTGCCGGCAAATTCCGAAATAGAAAGCGGTGTAAATTCTGATTTTGACCGGAGCGGCAATTCCGAAGCCCGAAGCGCAAGGCCCGTGCAGCTATCAAGCAGATCGGCGATGTCGGATTTCTGACGGTTGAGAAGCACATGCGTCACGCCGGGCAGACTCGCCACTTCATTCCGGTTGCGCTCCACGTAACAGCCCGTCACGATGATTTTGGCGTTCGGATTTTCCCGGTGAAATTTGCGGATCAAGTAGCGGCTCGTGCGGTCACTGTCATTCGTCACCGTGCAGGTATTTAAAACATAAACATCCGCCCTTTGATCGCCGGCTGCTTCGCAAAATCCGCGCGACTCGAGGCTTTCGCGCATCGCCTGCGTTTCATATTGATTGAGCCGGCAGCCGAGCGTCACGTATTTGACGGTTTCTTTTTTTAAATTTTCACTCATAAAACACCATACTGAAAAGCGCTTGCAATCGTTACAAACGCCGTATCGGTTTTAAGCAAGGTTTCTCCCAATAACACAGGCTGAATGCCTTTCGAGACAGCTGATTTAAATTCTTTCTCCGAAAATCCGCCTTCAGGCCCGATTAAAGCCGTGATTGTGACGGAAGTTTTGTTTTTTATTTTTTGCCGTAAATTTTCAAGCGTTTCGCGGAGGCCATTTTCGGCGATGGGGTCAAAAATAAACGCAAGCGAGCGGTCTTCGATTGAATCTAAAAATTTTTCGAAAGAAACGGGTTTCACGACTTCGGTCGGCACGTGCGAATGGCATTGTTTTTGCGCAATCTGCACAATTTTAGACCATCGCGCCATTACTTTCGCTTCGTCTTCCTTTTTAATGCGGACAATCGTCCGTTCCGTTACAAGCGGAACCACCTGATGAACCCCAAGCTCGGCCGCCTTTTCAACAATCTCATCCATTTTTGAACGCTGCGGGATTGCCTGCGCGATCACAAGCTCAATCGGGCTCGCCGATGCGCGTTTCATTGGATTGAGCAATTCGATTTCGGCTTGGCCGCTTTTTGAAAAACCCGAAACTTTGCCGGACCATTCATTTCCTTCCCGGTCGAAGACCAGGCAATGGTCGCGCGTTTCGAGCCTGAGGACGTGCCGCAGATGATGCGACTCATCCGGATCTAGAAGGATAGTTTTCGGGCGGGAGCTTAAAATTTCGGATGAAAAAAAGCGTTTTTTGGATCGCTCAGCTGGCACGGAATAATCCGTTTCGGAAGAAATACGGGATTTGAATCAAAAAAACGGTTACTTCTTTTCTTCTTTCTTTTCGATTACAACGTTAGATGCCTGAGGGCCCTTGGCGCCATCCACAACATCGAACGAAACTGCATCGCCGCCTTTTAAACGCTTGTAGCCTTGCTTTTGGATCGCGGAATAATGAACGAAGATATCTTTGTCACCGCCGTCTTTTTCAAGAAAGCCATAACCCTTTACATTCGAAAACCACTTCACTTTGCCCTTCTCTGCCATTTCTATTTCTCCTTCAAACGAAAACGACTACTTAACTTTATGTTTCAAAATAAGTCCCGGCTTGAAAACGACTACTTTCTTTTCCGGAACTTGGACTTCTTGGCCGGTTCTGGGATTGCGTCCCAGCCTGCCGCGGCGGCTTTTCACTTTGAAAACGCCGAAATTGCGAAGCTCGACGGTTTCGCCGCGCTCCAGGCTTTCCGCAACGGCATCCAGCGTACGTTGAACGATTTTTTTGACGTCGATCTGCGTCAGATTTGTCTCGTTTGAAATTTTCATGACAATGTCTTTTTTTGTCATTCGGGCTGCCTCCTCTGTCAGGGGACTAAAACTCTGTAAGTGATTACAGGATAAGAAAATACAAACTTTGGCTTCTATTGTCAAGCATCTTTTTATTCTAACTCATTGAATGAGCTACACTTAACGAGAGAAAAGCCGGTTTTTACAGGTAAAACCAGAGAGATTTTAGCAGCGGATTTTAATCATGTTGGAACCGACAATCTTCTCGATTTTCTCGAAAAATTCGTCGGTCACCTCAACACGGCAATTGTCACCGGAATCCAGCGTGGTGGCCTTTCCGGTTGAGTCGCGAAAATTGAGATGAACGGGCGTCATGCCTTTGTGCTCGGCAAAAACCGATTTCAGCTGCGACAAAAGCGCCGGATCAAGGCCCGCGGTCATCAAATCGATCGACACAACTTTGGTCATTTTCTTTTTAACATCTTCCAGCGGAATAATTTCTTCCGCAATAATTTTGACGGTATCTTCCCTGGCGTTTGCCCGGCCCCGCACAAAAATAATAGAATCCTTGCCGAGCAGTTGATATGCGGTCTTATAAAGATCGGGAAACACGACGATTTCACAGCTTCCGTTCAGGTCTTCAAAATTCACAAACGCCATTTTATCGCCGCGCTTGGTAATGATTTCTTTCGCAGAATTCACAATGCCGCCCATTGAAACACCGGCTTGGTCGCTCAAGTCATTTAAGTTCGCCGTGGTCGTTGACGCATAAGTTTTCAACACATTCTCGAAACGTGCCAAAGGATGTGTGCTCACGAAAAACCCGAGCATTTCACGTTCGTGCGCGAGCAATTCATTTTCCGGCCATTCTTCAATGTCGGGCGCGTCATGCATATGTTCTTTGAAACCGTCGCTTGAATCCAACTGATCAAGAAGTGAGAGTTGACCTTTTGACCGGTCCTTCTGCGTTTTAGCACCGATTTCCAAAAGACGGTCCACCATCGCCATCATTTGTGAGCGTTTTAATTTGAAACCGTCAAAAGCGCCGCATTTAATCAAGCTTTCAAGCACTTTCCGGTTGCAGACGCGCAGATCCACGCGTTCCACAAAATCGACAAGCGACTTGAACTTCCCCTTCTCGCTGCGGGTTTCGATGATAGACTCCACCGCCGTCGTGCCCACATTTTTCACCGCCGAAAGCCCGAAGCAAATCACATTTCCGACACAGGTAAAGACAGAGAAGCTTTCATTAATAGAAGGCGGCGTCACCTGAAGGCCGAGCCGCTTGGATTCGTCAATGTAGCGGACGATTTTGTCCGTGTTGTCTTTTTCCGACGTGAGCAGCGCGGTCATGAATTCGACAGTATAGTTTGCTTTCAAATAAGCTGTCTGATAGGAAATGTAGGCGTAGGCGGTCGAATGTGATTTATTGAAGCCGTACCCTGAGAAATATTCGATCAGGTTCCAAATTTTTTCCGCAATGCGCGGCTGAATACCGTTGTCGCCGGCGCCTTTCAGGAATGATTCTTTTTCCTTTTCCATGATTTCCGGGATTTTCTTACCCATCGCGCGCCTTAAGGAATCGGCTTTTGCCATCGAGAATCCCGCGAGCGTGCTCACAATCTGCATGACCTGCTCTTGATACAAAATAATGCCGTACGTTTCACGCAAAATGGGCTCCAAGGCCGGGTGGTCATACTTGATGAGCTTGGGGTTGTGCATGCGCTGAATAAAATCATCGACCATGCCGCTGCCCAAAGGCCCCGGACGATAAAGCGCAAGCAAAGCCACAATGTCGCCAAATACTTTCGGTTTCATTTTTTTCAGCAGGTCGCGCATGCCCGAACTTTCAAGCTGGAACACGCCGATGGATTCGCCGTGGCCGAGCAATTCATAAGTCGCTTTATCTTCGAGCTTGAGTGAATCGATTTCGATTTTCACGCCGCGTGTTTTTTCAATCAGCCGCACTGCTTCGTCAATCACGGTCAGCGTGCGCAATCCCAAAAAGTCCATTTTGAGAAGGCCGATTTTCTCGACGGCTTTCATGTCGTATTGCGTTGTGATCACATCATCCGCTTTAAAAAGCGGGCAATGATCCGACAGAGGCCCTTCCGAGATCACAACACCGGCCGCGTGCGTAGAAGCATGGCGTGCAAGGCCTTCCAAGGCTTTCGAGGTTTCGATAAGTTGACCGACTTGCGGGTCGGATTTGGCAAGCTGCTTCATGCGCGGCTCGACTTCAAGCGCGGTTTCGAGTGTCATATCAAGCTGTATCGGCACCATTTTCGCGATTTTATCGACATCTTGATAACTGAGGCCCATCACACGTCCCACATCGCGCAGTGCGGCGCGTGCCGCCATCGTTCCGAACGTGATGATTTGCGCAACGCTCTCTTCGCCGTATTTTTCGCGCACGTAGGCAATCACTTCGTCGCGGCGTTCATAACAAAAGTCGATATCGATATCCGGCATCGAAATACGTTCTGGATTGAGGAAACGTTCAAAAATGAGGCCGTGTTCGATGGGATCCAAATTCGTGATGCCGAGTGCGTAAGCCACCAAACTGCCGGCCGCCGAACCGCGTCCCGGCCCGACCGGAATCTTTTTTTCCTTCGCGAAGCGGATAAAATCCCACACGACGAGAAAGTAACTGACGAACCCCATTTTTTCGATAAGCGCCAGCTCAAAACGGAGCCGCTCGTCGTATTGCTTCGGAATTTCGCCGGAAAACCGGTTAGCGAGCAATTTAAAGCAAAGTGAACGCAAATATTCCTTTTGCGATTGCCCTGCCGGTGGTTTAAAAGCCGGCAAGTGCGTTTTTGAGAAATCGAGTTCCAAGTTACATTTATCCGCAATGGCGCGCGTTTCCAAAACAGCTTCCGGCAACTCTTTGAAGAGCTCCTTCATTTCATCCGCGGATTTCAAATAAAAGTTATCGCCGTGATAACGCATACGGTCCTCATCGGAAATAAGCGACCCCGTACCGATACAAATCAAGGCGTCGTGCGATTGCGCATCTTTCTGATAAATGTAATGGCAATCATTCGTCGCCACCATCTTGAGCTTGAATTCTTTGGAGAGTTTCAGGTATTCATTCACCACGCGGCGCTGCTGCTCAATGCCCTGATTCATGCATTCCAAGTAAAAATCGTCACGGCCGAAAATATCGATAAATTCCTTGATGGCGCGTTTGGATTCCTGCGGCTGGTCATTCCATAAATAGTACGGCACTTCGCCTTTGAGGCATCCGGAAAGCGCGATCAGGCCTTCTGAGTGTTTCTTGAGAATTTCTTTATCGATCCGGGGGCGATAGTAAAAACCTTCGAGGTACGCCGCGGAAGATAATTTGAGAAGATTGCGGTAGCCGACTTCGTTTTTAACGAGCAGAGTGATGTGAAACGATGCTTCTTTGACGCCGTGCGCGGATTTATCGAAGCGTGAGCGCGGCGCGATGTAGGCTTCCATGCCGATGATGGGTTTGACGCCCGCCTTCATGGCTTTTTCGTAAAATTCGATCGCGCCAAACAAATTGCCGTGATCGGTCATCGCAAGCGCGGGAAATTTGAGGTCGGCCGCGCGCTTCACGAGCTCTTCGACTTTGGAAGCAGCGTCTAAAAGCGAATACTGCGTGTGGCAATGCAGATGGACAAAATCAGAATGATGATCCATAACTATTAGCGTATAGCGTCTAGCGGATAGCGTATAACTGAAAAAACAAAATGAAAAGAATAAAAATGAGTTCTCACAAAAATGGTCTCGTTTGTTTTTCTATGCGCTAAACGCTATTCGCTAACCGCTAAACTTTATTCCCATTCGATGGTAGCGGGCGGCTTCGAGCTGATATCGTAGCACACGCGGTTGATGCCGTTCACCTCATTTATGATGCGGCTTGAAATCTTGGCGAGGAGCCAATCCGGAAGCCGCGCCCAGTCGGCCGTCATGCCGTCTTCCGAGACCACCGCGCGTAAAGAAGTCACGTATTGATACGTTCTCTCATCGCCCATAACGCCGACACTTTTAACCGGCAGCAAAACTGCAAAGGCCTGCCAAACCTGGTCGTAATATCTGCCGTTTTTGTCTTTATTCTTCATCAATTCTTCGAGCATGATCCAATTGGCTTCGCGCACCAAATAAAGCCGCTCGCGCGTGATTTCGCCTAGAATCCTGACCGCAAGACCCGGGCCCGGAAACGGGTGGCGATCCACAAACTGCGATTTAATGCCAAGCGTTCTGCCGACCGCGCGGACTTCGTCTTTGAATAAATCACGCAAGGGCTCGAGCAATTGAAATTTCATCCGCTTCGGAAGACCACCCACGTTGTGATGTGATTTGATCACGGCCGTCGGGCCGCCATGAGCCGAAACCGATTCCACCACATCGGGATAAAGCGTGCCTTGCGCCAGAAACTTCACTTTACCGAGTTTTTTGGCTTCCCTTTCGAAAACCTTGATGAAGAGTCCGCCGATGATTTTGCGTTTTTTCTCGGGGTCCGTCACGCCGCGCAGCGCATTCAGAAATTCATTCGTCGCATCGATCACACGCAGGTTCATATGAAAATGTTTCCGGAATTCTTCTTCGACTTGCCGTCGCTCGCCTCTTCTGAGCAAACCGTTGTCCACGAAAATACAGGTCAGCTGATGCTTGATCGCTTTGTGAATCAACACACCGGCCACGGATGAATCCACGCCGCCCGAAAGCCCGAGAACGACTTTGTCCTTTCCGACTTTGCGGCGGATATCTTTGATGGTTTCATTAATAAATGACTTGGGCGACCAATTGCCGCGGAATTTTGCGACTTTGAATAGGAAGTTCGCGATGATTTTGTGGCCGAGCGGCGTGTGAACGACTTCCGGGTGAAACTGAACGCCGTAAATTTTGGCTTTTGTGTTTCCAAAACTCGCGACACTTGAAGTTCGTGTGTGCGCGAGCCGTTCAAATCCTTGCGGAAGTTTGGTGACTTGATCGCCGTGGCTCATCCAGCAGTGAAACTTTTTGGGAAGCCCCGCAAACAATTCACCCGGCTTGTTGATCACGAGATCGGCGTAACCATATTCGCGGTGCTTAACTTTCTTGACGCGCCCTTTAAGGACGTGCGCGGTGAGCTGCAGGCCGTAACAAATCCCCAGGATCGGAACACCGAGTGAGAAAATCCGTTTATCCGAAATCGGTGCGTGTTTGGCGTAGACATTGGACGGCGAACCGGAGAGGATAATGGCTTTGGGATTGATTTCCAGGATTTTACTGAACGGAATGTGGTAAGGATGAATGGCCGAAAAAACTTTTTTCTCGCGGACGCGGCGTGCAATCAATTGGGTGTATTGCGAGCCAAAATCGAGAATTAAACAGACGTCTTGGTTCATAGTTTCAAAGCTACAGGCTTCAGGCTCCAAGCTTCAAACCTGCAGCTTGTAACTTGTAGCATGCAGCATGAAGCCCGAATATTAAGTTATTTCATCATTCCAACTTTTTGAGCCGCTTGAAAGAGCTTTCCTTCCGTTTTAATCGCAGGCGCAATCACGATTTCGGCCATTTGCATTTCCTTGACCGTGCGGGCGCCGATGTTGCCCATGCAGGTTTTAAGTGCGCCGACTAAATTTTGCGTGCCGTCATCCAATTTCGCGGGGCCGAACATAATTTCCTGCAAAGTTCCCGTCGTGCCGACGCGAATGCGTGTGCCGCGCGGCAAATTGGCGTGCGGTGTGGCCATGCCCCAATGGAATCCCTTCCCCGGCGCTTCCTTGGCGCGGGCAAAAGCGGAACCCACCATCACGGCATCAGATCCGCAAGCGAATGCTTTGCAAATATCGCCGCCCGTGGACATACCGCCGTCTGCGATGATCGGAACGTAGCGTCCTGACTTTTTGTAATAAAATTCGCGCGCGGCTGCGGAATCACAAATCGCGGTCACCTGCGGAACACCGAGGCCCAACACGCCGCGGGTCGTGCAAGCCGATCCCGGACCGATGCCGACTAAGAGTCCGTCCGCGCCGGCCGTCATGAGTTCAACCGCCACTTGATACGTCACGGAATTTCCGAGAATGACGGGAATCTTCATCGCTTTGCAGAACTTTTCGAATTCGAGGGTTTTGTACGCTTTCGCGATGTGGCGAACCGTGGTGACGGTCGATTGAACCACAAACACATCACAGCCGGCTTCTTCGGCGATTTTGCCGTACTTCTCCGCTTTTTGCGGAATGGAACTCACAGCGGCAGGTACTTTGGCTTTCTTGATTTCCTGAATGCGTTTTGAGATTAGTTTTTCTTTGACCGGTTCCACGTAGAGTTTCTGAACCAGCTCAGTGGCTTTTTCAGGCGTGGCTTTGGCAATATCGTCTAAGATTTCTTGATAATTGTCGTAGCGGGTGTAGATGCCTTCGAGATTAAGCACCGCGAGGCCGCCCATTTTGCCCATCGCGACCGCGAACTTAGGATCCACCACACCGTCCATCGCGGAGGCAATAAACGGAATTTCGAATTTCTTTTTATCGATATAAAAACTGATGTCAACTTCGTCGGGATTAATGGTCAGATTTCCGGGGGACAACGCAATTTCATCAAAACCGTATGCACGCCTTGCTTTTCTATCTCGTCCGATCCACTCGCTCATTTTTGCTCCTCAAATATAATTTCAAAATTCAAATATCAAAACATAAAACAAATTCAAATTACAAATATTAAATTTCAAAACGTTTTGAATTTGGAATTTAATAATTGTTTTGAATTTTGATATTTAGATTTTGAATTTTTACTTGGATTAATTGAACTAATCGGTGGGTTTTACATCTGTAATTCAATACTTCGTGCACCGATGAAGTATCATACAGAATTAGGTGTGGATTGTCAACCACGCCGCGCGGATGCACTTGCACCTATGTGCAAGTATTATCCGTGAGAAACTTGTGGTTTCTCTACGGATTTAGCACTCACGCATCAAGCGTGAGTGTGCAGCAATTATTTCCTACGAGATTGCGGTGTCACCCGAAAACGAATGCCGGCAATTTGAAGTAATCTCAAAATATTTTCAAAGCCGGGGTTTCCGTTCTTTGAGAGCATTTTGTAAAGGCTCACACGATTGATTTTAGATTTATCCGACATCTTTGTCATCCCACCTTGCGCGTCCACCACATTTTTGAGTGCCATCAAAAATAATTGCTTATCACCCTCTTCTAGCACGGCATTTAGATATTCAGAAGCCATCTCAGGATCCTTTAATGATTTCAACAACCATTCCTGATGATCTACATACGGTTTATATCGTCTCATAGTTGACTCTCCAAATAATCCTGCCAATATACGTTTGCTATTTGAATATCTTTTTGCTGACTACTTTTGTCGCCCCCGCAAAGCAAAATAACAATCCGGCCGTGACGAATTCCATAATAAATGCGATAGCCGGGCCCAAAGTGAAATCGTAACTCGAAGAGCCCATCACCTACGCTCTTTGAATCTCCAAAGTTACCACGCTCTAACCTGTGAATCCGTGATTGAATTCTAGCGCAAACCCGAGCATCGTAAAATTCGGAAAACCATTCTTGGAAAGGAATCCTTCCGTCGCGCCTCCGGTAATGCAAAATTTTCCAAGTCATCATAAGTGTACCCTATATGCTACACAGTGTCAACCATAGTTTACGCGGCCTAGCAATACGAGGCTAACTTTGAGCCTCGAGAGATGGTACTTGCGCATAAAGCGCAAGTGAAAAAAGAGACTTTATGTGGAGGAAGCTTGGAGAATTTAATACTTTGAGCGAGGAGGGGGTTAATGCTTATTTACTATGGTGAATAGTATATATAACTTTGATGGAGATCAAGAAATTTGTGGGCGCGGGGTTCGTCGCGAATTCCGCGAGGAGCTTCTTTTTATCGAGTGTTAATGAGTAGCAGGTGCCCGGCGCCGTCTTTATGGTCTTCGCTTACCATTTAAACTGCTTTTGTGGATGAGAATCTTCGAGTGCTTTTCGTATCACGCCAACCAATTGTTTGGCTTGTTCGATGGAATCTTTCAACTCTTCTCTTCCCATCGCAAAAATGCCCTGATATTCAAACTCATTGCGGCGTTTCCTGAGTTTATCAAATTTCAGAATCAGCGCCTTTGATTCAACGCCCAAGATCCGCCCAACTGCCGTAATCACACCTTGATGCTGTCTGGTAGCGCCCGGCCTAAACCCATATGAACGAATCAAAGCGTTCCCAGCATGAAACATCGCCTTATAGATAAAATCCATCGCGCCCGGCTCATCAAAGGACATGTTCCGGTCGGCTGATTTCAAATCTTCAAATGCCCGTTTAATTAAACGCTCCACCTGGTCCCAGCCGATACCTGGCTCTTCTTGAAGCTGCCCTTCTTGAATTAAATCTTGAAGATCAATTTTTTTCATATATGCATGAGATCGATTTTTTTATTCTTAAGAATTCCGGTGACAAAGCTATCTTTAGATCGCTGCTTGGACTGCCATTCTTCGTCGGTAAAGAAAGTATAATTGATTTCCCTGCCAAGTTCACCTTCGAGTTTATGAATTCCCTCAAGGAAAGGATTTTCTTTGAATTCTTTTTTTTGGATGATCATACAAAGGTCGATATCGGAATCCGCACGCTCCGTATTTTTGGCAAACGAACCATAAATAAAAGCGCGTTTAATTCCCGGGATTTTACTTAACAGGTTTTCAATCGCGCCTTGAGCGCCGATGGTCTTAAAAATCATGGACTTAAATTCTTCATATAAGGCGTGCTTTGGATTCAAAGAGAAATATTTGAGATTACCCTGCTTCTGGGCAACAAAAACACTTTCATCGGTGAGCCGCTTGAGCTCGCGCGAAAGATTCGCGGGATCGACATGGAGTTTGAGCGCGATATCTCTGAGATAGAGCTTCGCCCCGGGATTCGTGAAGAAGTACGATAAAAGCTTCTTCCTGAGCGGCGACTTGGTTTGCTGGAGCTGAAAGATTAAACTTGTTGTCATGATGTACAACAATTGTAGTACATAACTACAACATGTTCAAGGGGAATGTTTAGGAGGGATGGGGTATGACTATCAGCATAATTCTACTTAAAACTTACGACTTACCCCTTAATCCTTACCCCTATAATGGAAATCAAGAAATTTGTGGGCGCGGGGCTCGGGCGCGAATTCCGCGAGGAGTTTCTTTTTATCGAGGGTTAATGAATATCTTCCGCACATCGTCGAGACGCGTTCGATTTACGGCTTATAACTAATTTCTTTTGCCAATCTGCGAATTGTTAAATAAATATGATTCTTGTTTCGCCGCTCCAAATAATGTTTTCTCTCGTCATGCCAAAGATAATTTAATAACTGGGTTAGATCAGCCTTCAATTTTCTTGATTTAATCATGATAAGATCCTCGATTTGTTAATTTTTCTCGAAAGTTTCTCCGGCAGTAAAGAGTATTTGCGGTTCAAATTCAGGTTCTTGCTTATACTTTTCATCAATGTCCCTGATTCTTTCGTAACTCAAAAATCGTATTACTTCGTGAAGTCGCAAAAAGGGATTTGAGAAAGTGGGGCGCGCAAGTTCCGAAAATACCTTCCGCTTTCTTGCTTCGTCAGCAACAATAAAAAGTGGGTATTGTGAATTCGGTGTTTCGGTTCTCAGATCCGAAAGCCTTAAAATTCCTGAATAAACGGATGTTGAATGTTCGACTTCAAATGCAGATGTGATCGAATAAGGACCAAATTTCCACACGACATCGATATTTTTAATACTGGGTGGAACATCTAAACTCTCGTGGAATTCCGGCAACACAAAATCCCGAAATCGTTGACCTCCAAAGCTGTGCCCTTGATCATTTCTGGGAACCCAAACATCGTACCTTGACAATTTGCCCAATCTAATTAACCGCCATTGCATTTCGTCATGCTCATTCGATGATTGTTCAATCTTTTCTTCAACCTGTTGGACTTCTAACTTTTTCGCTGGCGAAATTTCGATTAGTTTCTCGCCTTTACTGAGTGTTTTAAGCCCTTCGAATATATCGCCATAACGATTAACGAATGATTTGACCTTATCAGAATCGACAGAACTAAATCCCCTCGGAGAGTAACTTGCGCTATAACCAAGCGCTTCATTTAATAAAGGCATCGGTATATTTACCCTTTGTTCATTTACAATAAAATAAATCAATTCCCAGGTTTTGTTTTCGGGTGTTTCTTTCCAAAAATAGCGAGCCAACGAATTACTTCTTACTTTTGATGCCACTTCGCCAATTAATCGGATATGTCCTCTTGTGTAAATCAAAACAATATCGCCAACACGCATACTTTGCCAACGCGGAATATTCATTGGGCCGGGAATAGCGCCCCAGACAATAAAAGGTGCTGTATGATAAACTGATTCGATCTCATGAATTTCTTGGGAAGATAGAAATTGCCGCACTTCATCTAAGGTACGTTTACGTTGGATTGTATCTTCGAAGTGACGATCAGCAGCAGCATTGCCTCCTGCCACTACTATGAATATTTGCCTCATTCAACAACCTTTTTTCTGCCGGACGGTGTCCAGTTTACGGTTTATGAGGAAGCTAACACCAATTCGGAATAGGGTGTTTTGCGAAGGGATGATCTTTTAAGATTATTTTTCTCTGGTATCAAATCTGACTTTATTCTTAATGCTATAACACGCGCCAACTCGACGGGAACTGCATTACCAACCATTTTATAACCATCCGCAATTGAATCATATTTGAATATGAATTTATCAGGGAAGGTTTGAACTCGTGCGCATTCTCTTACCGACATTCGCCGATAAGCCTTTTTGTCTTTCTTTTTAAATACCCACCAATCTGGCTCTTTTTTAATCATTTCAGTGCTTGATGGATGTAGCGGTGCATGCCGGCCTCCCGCCTGAATTGTAAATGAAGGCTCATTCCAATTTCTTCTCCTATTTCGTGACATGTAAATGGTAGAAAAACCTCCTGTCATATATTCGTGATTTGGAATACGAATTCTGCTGTTCGACTTATTTTTCAAACTAGCAGGCACCGGATTAGGCAAATCGTCAATTGCAGAGCGTAAAGTTTCATAGGGTTTTAAATGTGGCTTGAATAAGTCGCCATTCGCTGAATTTACACCATGAGTTTCTTGCGGGAATTCAAATTTCTTATGTAAACCTTTAGAATACCCTACAATGATAACTCTTTTCCGATCCTGAGGAACGCCGTAGGATTTTGCATCAAGCAATTTATATGAAGTAACGTAACCAATTTCTTCGAATTTTTTAAGGATATTTTCAAATGAATTCACATGAGTGCTAGAAACAATGCCCGCAACATTTTCGGCTAAGAAAAATGATGGTTGTTTATCGGCCAAGATTCTTATGTATTCATAAAAAAGTTTACCTCGCGGGTCTTTTACTCCCCTCATGGCTCCGGCTAAACTCCAGCTTTGGCATGGCGGGCCACCTATCATGCCAACAACAGTTGGAATTTCATCTGATTTGACATCGATAATAGATTTCTTGCATAAAAACGTATGAGGATGGTTGTGTTCGTAGGTAGCCCAAATTGTTTTATCGTATTCATTTGCCCAAACAACATCAAAGCCCGCTTGCTGGAAACCTAAATCTAGGCCGCCACAGCCAGCAAAAAAAGATGCTATTTTGAACTTCGTCGCTGCATTATTTTTTCGATTTTCTTTATACATTTATCACCCTCAGCAACAACTTCATGCTGCCAAAATCTTAAAGGATACCAACCTATTTTCTTTAATTCTCTCATATTTATCGAATCTCTTAGTATATTTCTTTCTATTTTTTTAATCCAGTATTGTCGGTTGGATCTTATCCTTTTCTTTTTATTAACCCAATTGTATCCATGCCAAAACTCCCCATCGATAAACACCGCTACTCTACCTCTCAAAATAGCAAAATCCGGTACTCCAGGGAGTTTTTTAAAATGTTTTCTAAACTTGACTTTGTATAATTCAAGTTTCTTTGCAAAAGCAATTTCTGGCTTAGTGTTAACTCCTTTAATCTTTTTCATTAACTCGGAGCGTTGACTTGTCGTTTGAAATACAAATGTCATTTTGAATTTACTTTTTCTATCATCAAATAATACACAGTTCTTCTTTCCGACTTTGGAAAATCAACTTTCCAACCACTTCTTGGCGTTCCGGAAATTGTATTAAAGACCCAGGTTGCATTCTCAGGTTTTGCTATTAGACTTTTTGCACGGCCATGCTCAGATTTACTATTCTGCCCCAACCAAACACGTCTTATAGCAATCCTGAAAAACTCGTTATAACGTTCAAAATATTCATCAAAAGTATAAACTTTTAAACTCGGATTGGTTGTTAAATTTTTTGAAGCCTCCAGAATAAATTTAGCGGGATGAAGAGAAAGTCCATAATTTGGAGATTGCAACATCATAAGAGCATTTGTTAAAGCATAAAATTCTTTATTTGAGAAAAAATCTTTCCACGGCCTACCACGTCCTGATAATTTTCCAAAATGAAATTTTTCAACTTCTTTATCTAATTGAGTTAAAACATTATGAGGGGCATCAAAAATTAAACTAGCAAAAACTTCTATTAACTCGGCACGCTGCAAACGATTAAAAGAAAAACTTCCTCCTGATTGTTTTATTGATACGCCTTGCCCATTAATATAGACATCTGCTTTTTTTCGAGCATTGTCTGAGCAACATTCTAAAATTTCATTTTCATTTTTTATTTCTTTGTAGTTATTTGTGAGTCCATTTGGAAACCCAATTGATTTTATTAAACCTAAATGAGGTAACTCGAGACGATTCTTATTTCTGAACAAATACTTTATTACTGCAGATTCATTGCCGGGCATTTAATCTTTACAATTGATTGTACTTGGTTATGGTGCCTTTAGATTTTTGTATAGGATATTTTCTGGCATTCTTAAGAAGCTTGCTTTCTACCGCTTCTGATAGGTCTATCCCTAAGTTATCGGCGAGCTCGAAAAGATAGATCGCGACATCGCCAAGCTCATCTGAAACATCCTCTTTTGAGGTTTTCACGTGCTTTTCAACTTCATCCAATGTTTTCCACTGGAAATGTTCTAAAAGTTCAGCGGCTTCAAGAACAAGTGAAAGTGCCATATCTTTGTGGTTGTGGAATTGCTTCCAATCCCGTTCGTCGCGGAATTGCTTGATCTTTTCGGTGAGTTTCTTGATGTCGGACATAGACACTTGCGCTTTATTCTGCGTCACTTCGTTCGCAGGCACCTGCGGTAACGCTGGCGCAAGTGCCATCACGCGGCGGTCAATGTGGGCGCCGTCGCGATAGGAATTATATCATGATGATAAGCTGCAAGCTACAGGCTACAAGCTTCTCGTTTAAACCACGAGAGATGGATTCTAGGCGGGGATTGTAATTGGCATTTCGTTCCAGGTTCTGCGGTCGAGAACCCGGCCGGCGGCTTTTTTACCAACGCGTTCGCCTTTCGCGTTAAAAGCGCCCCATTGTTTGAAGAAAAAAGCGACGCCATATTTTTCGCATTGATTGCGGATATCACGCGCCCAGTCGGGATTCATAGGACGGGCTCTGTGTCCGCTCTCGCCACCCACGATCACCCAATGAATGCCTTTTAAATTTGAAGATTTTAAAACAACAGGCCCCAAAAGAGGCTCAACCGAAAGAAAACGGATTTGAGCCGGTGTTTGCTGAAGATACATGATTCGCCATACGTAATCCTGGTTTTCAACCGAAACACCAAGCCAGATATGACGCGGTAATTTTTGATTGCCGAATGTTTTCTTGGTCCATTCAACCATGCGCTCAGGCCGCTTGGTCAGAACCTGGAAAGTATGCTGATTAGCTTTGAGCATCGTTTCAAATACTTTCCCTATAAAGTCATCCGGAACATCTTTATGAAAAAGATCAGACATGGAATTGACAAAAATCATCCGCGGCTCTTTCCACGATAATGGCAAGCCGACACGCTCAGGCCATAATCTGAGGTCAAAACCCTGTTCGTAGGGATGGCCCGGAATTCCCCGCCAGCGCTCAGCGAAAGTTTCGGCGTAGCAGTTTTTACATCCGGGGCTGATTTTATTGCATCCCGTTACCGGATTCCATGTCGCGTCGGTCCATTCGATATTTGATTTATCGCTCATTCTTAGAGTTCTAACTCCAGTTGTCCGGTTTCGTCTTTCTTGGTAATTTTCTTCCAGAATTCTACACCACGCGAATGCTTGGACGCAAAGAAAAGAAAGTACATAGGAACTTTGTTTGTATTACTGACAACTATGTCGCTGTATTCTACGGTTTGATACCCCAAATCCTTTATTCGCTTTTTGTATAACTCTAAAACATCCCTTTCTTGATGCAATTTATCCCACGGTACCTTACCGCCAAGAAAGAGATCCAATTTTTTATGTTGGGTTTTTATATACTTCGTGAAGTTGCGCTTGATATCAATGTGAAATGGTATGTTTATTAGCAGGTCCACCGGCCCTAAAGAGGTGAGTCGTTTAATCGTTTCAAAATGAACGTCAATACCAGTTGGATCGATAAAAGCCAGCGTTAATCCCGTCAATCGAATTTGATCAATATTCTTATTACAATCCCCTTCTATGAATTGAATCTGGCTTAGTTTTGGTGATTTTGAGCACCGCTGTTTCAATGCTTCAAGGTCATCATGATCCTGTTCAATAAAAATGTATTTCCTAAAATCAAAACCTAATGCAAGTAACGGAGATCCGGCTAATTCGATCATCTCTTTCTCAATTAAGCAGCATCCGGGCCCGGCAAAAAGATCAAGGTACGTCAATTCCCATTTGTTCTTCATCCCTCGGGTAAATATGTCAGCATATCTGATTAAATAGTGATGTTTTTTGCGGATCCAAGGACCGCTTGAACGAATTGGTAAACCATCCCTCTGAGAAATGAGTTTTTCTTTTTTCATTGGCAAATCCGCCTTTCTTGTGAACGCATTACGAAATTAGTTTGATTTTGCGCGTGAAGGCGTGAGAGGGGTTTACTGTTTGCGTGAGGTAATTATTTTACAATCTTTATATTATATTTCAACAACTATTTTATTGGTTCGCGAACAACGTATAGCGGATAGGAAGTGGATTTCTACTTCGGTACCTGCTTGAGTTCAAGTTACTAGTGCAACACCTGATATCCTGATGTTACAGGAAAAAGGAGTTGCATATGAATCCTTAACAGAAAGGTGCCAGGCATCATTTTGGTGGACAGGTACAGGCACAATTTAAGTAGGATTTATGCCTCAAAAAGCTTTGTGTCCAGATTGAAACTTAGGGGTAAGGGGTAAGGCTCGGCGGATAGGATTGTGGGCTGCAGGCTACAAGCTTCAAGCTTCAAGCCACACCCCCCGCCCTAAACCAACGAACGGGCCATCTGGTGAAGTTCGTCACTCGCGAGCGCTTTCAAGCGTTTTTTGACGACGCGGTAATAGTATTCACGCTCTGTTTTGGTGAATTCCTCCCCACCAAGCCGCTTCTCAAGCAGTTCTTTTTGCCGCGTGCTGAACAGTTCGGAAAGCAGCAGCTCTAATTCCAACGCGCGTTTCTTTTTTTCGACTTCGTCGCCTTGATCCGACGTTAATACATATTGGCGGAAAGCGCTTTTTAATCTTTCCGTTGATAGCGAGACACCGTCCAAGTCTACTTCTTTGGACTCCGCAAAAGATTCGGTTAAATGAAGAAGCGTTTTATCCCCTTTTAATTTCTTGACCAAATCTAAAACTTTCTTTTCAGACTCCGCCAATCCAAATAAACGAAACAAATAATAACTAAAAGACAGCATGGCCACCAATTTTCTTCTGTTTTTTCCCTGCCATTCCTCAGCATTCCATTTAGGATTTTCCCACGTCAAGCCGTCTTTTTGGTCAAACGCGTTGGCCAACACCACCGGAAAGCCCTCCAAAAGACGCGCATCATCCTGCTTCAGCAATGCCTCCAGCAGTTTTTCGGCCGGCTCGGCTGATTTTGGCTTCATCAATGAATAGCCATGCTGAGCCAATTGGTCCAACAAATCACTTTTATCCATGATTAAAGCCTCCTGAGTAATGTATCTAAATTTTTCAATACCCTGTCTTCGCTTACATCATATTTGGCTGTTTTGATGTATCGTTTCTTTAATTCCTCAATACTAATTTTCTCATGCTTGAGTAACGCTAAACTGTCCTGGACATCCACTTCGCTGCCGCGAAACATTTTTGAAATAATCAGATCTACCGGATTTAAAGCACCTAAATAAATTTTATTCCATTCCTTCAATTTCTGATGGCCGCCTTTTTCAAGCGGCGATGACAATAATTCCGTTGAATAAACCGAATTACCGACATAAAGATCAAAAATGATTGCCTCTCCTTTTTTCTGCCAACCATAGCCTGTCACTTGTTTATAGCCGGCCGCGGTCATAAATTTGACTAATCTAGTATATTCAGCTTCCTCCGGTACGAGAAAATCTACCCTCAAAAAGTGTTAATGTCAAATATAATATGTATTATTATATACATATAAATGTACTATTCAATACATATATATGTATATAAATATACATATTTTAACTGTGAATATAAGGAAATTAGATTAACTACTTTGTAATGTTTTGGTACCTGTTCTAATCGTGCCGGGCTCAGCGCGCTTAATTCACCAATTTAAGCCGATCAAAACGTGAAGAAACTATTTGAATAAACGTCTTTTTAAAATCTGCCGAGAGTTGGCTGGCTCGAATCAATTGCTCCATTTTTCCAAGCTGACCTGCAAACTTATCGTAACGAACCTTTTCCGGAATTTTTAAATAAGCAGCCAACACATCAAAATCGCCCCGCCTAAGATTATTCTTCTTGCCATTGATCGTGAGTGCGGAATCCGAATCGCCCGGAATCACCAGCTTGGAACAAACCAGATCATAGGCCGGAGAAAGCCGGATGCCATCCTTTAAATAAGAAATGGAGTAATTTTTAAAATGCGCGTCACCATTGCCGATCAGAAAATTGAAAACGACTAATTCAAAGAAAAGCTGAACATCCAGGCCCGGCACTACGGAAATTTGTTTCAGGCTGTTACCGATTTGTTCCAGAGAGCCCATATATTTGTCTCTTTTTTCAAGAATTTGATAAAAGCTTTCTTGATTGATTTTTTCGCCGCTCACACGATCGAAACGCTTCACCGCATAAGCCAGGCTTCCGTCTTTCAGTGGAAGAAGGCAATGGGGCGGCACCTCAATCTCAAACGCCTGAGCGATATCCATACAGCAGTTTTCATTTTCGGGCGTCTGGGGGAAATGCGGGATTTGCGGTTTTAAAATATATTCACCATCCGTCTGAGCCACCGTCAGCTCATTTTTACGCTTATCCAATTTCAGCACCAATTTTGGCTGCACCCCTGAAATGGACATATACCCCGCCATCACTTGCGCTTGAAGAGGAACATCCTTCAACGAAAGTGGGATTGTAGGAGCTTCGCTCGTGCCAAACATTTCTTCAAACAGATTAGGACTCATCGCTTTCCCGGATTGGATATACGGTCACTGCGCCGATCGTGTCGCCTGTGGTAGCCAGAAGCAGGCCGAAAGAATCATTGGTATCGATTTTCTTAGCCGCACTCACGATATCGAGGTACCAACCTTCCGGCAAAAGTCCGCGGAAGAAACTAAAAAGCTCTTTTGATTCGTAAGGCTCATTCGTTAAAGGAAGTGACACAGAAATTGGCTGTCCGCCGGAACGCAAATAATTTTCATCATACAGAAATTGAAAACCATTCTCGGTTTCTTGTAAATAACCGGCAAGTTCATCTTTGTAGTTAACTCTAGCTTTTCTGAATATTTTTTCGTTCACGGTTGGCAACAATCTCCAAATGATGCCCTAAAAATTCAAGCACCTGATTTACCTTATCAAGCCGTACGGTAGATTTTCCTTGTTCAAGATCACGAATAAATCTAAGCCCCACACCCACTCGCTTCGCGAATTCTCGTTGAGTGAGCCCTGCTCTTTTACGCAAATTTTGAATTTCTTCTCCAATGTAATCCATGGCAGAATAGTATACCATTAAGGGTATAATATCAACTACTTTAGTAAAATATTATACCTTTTTTGGTATAATTTAAAAATATTATACCTTATAAGGTATAATATTTAACTCGAATTAATAAAATATACCCTTTCGGGATTAATTTAACTGAAAAAAATCATTTTGATACGGACCGGACATATGATATCCTTCACTCTCGCATCAAGCAGTACCAGGACTCATTTTCATTAATGGAACCGTTCGGTCTATAGGAAATGAGTCCAGTCCAGCGCTTTGATTAGAAACAAGTTTTTGTTTCAAAGTGGCGCTGGGACAGGGTTGCGATCATCGCATAAAGACACCACATTAAGTGATTTGCCCGATGCTTCACGCAGTTAGAAGCATCGTCCTGAAGCCAAAAGGCGGAAGGGCTACCAAAAAAGGGAGGGCAAATTACTCATGCCGCAAGAAGTTCAAAAGAAAAACTCAAAGCAAGACCAAGTCTATTCCAAAATCCGTCAGATCATAGAATCGGCACGTTCCAACATTGCGCGTACCGTCAACACCGAAATGGTGCAGGCCTATTGGTTAATCGGCCGTGAAATTGTGGAAGAAGAACAAAAAGGCCAAAAACGTGCCACTTACGGTGAGACGTTATTGAAGTCGCTTTCGGAAAAACTAACAAGAGATTTTGGGAGAGGCTTTGATGATTCGAATTTGCGATATATTCGTCAGTTTTATCTTACCTTCCCAATTCGTGACGCACTGCGTCACGAATTGAGCTGGACACATTACCGGATTTTAATGCGCGTCGAACGACCGGAGGCACGCTCCTTTTATGAAATTGAATGTGTCAAAAACAATTGGTCAGTCCGGGAATTGGAGCGTCAAAAGGGTTCCCTGCTTTTTGAACGGCTTTCTTTAAGCAAAGATAAGAAAGGGCTCTTCAAATTAGCCAAGAAAGGCCAGGACCTTCGAACTTACACGGACATGATTAAAGATCCGTACGTTCTGGAATTTACCGGCCTTGAATCCAACCCGAAGCTGTATGAAAGCAAACTGGAGCAAGCGCTGATTGATAATCTTTCCAAGTTCTTGCTCGAGCTGGGAAAAGGATTTACGTTTGTCGCCCGGCAGAAAAGGATCACACTTGATGGGGATCATTTCTATATCGATCTGGTTTTCTATAACACGCTGCTCAGGTGCTTTGTGCTGATTGATTTGAAAATCGGAAAACTAACTCATCAAGACATCGGTCAAATGCAAATGTATGTGAATTACTATGACCGCGAGTTGAAACAAAAAACCGACCAGCCGACAGTGGGCCTTATTTTGTGCGAGGATAAGAAGGAAGCGGTCGTACGCTACACGCTTCCGAAAGGAAGTAAGCAAATCTTTGCGTCAAAGTATAAGTTATACCTGCCTACGGAAAAAGAATTGCGAAAGGAATTGAAGCGAGAAACGTTGTCGTTCGAAGCGGGCTTGAGCTGAAAATAAGGCTGATTATATCAATGTAATAAATTACATTATTTAATGTAATTTATTACATTAGTAAAAAGGGACAGTCCCAAATGGGACTGTCCCTTGATCAAACTTAATGAGAATGCCCAGCGTGTGAAGAATTTTTCTTCTTCGACTTTTCTTCGTCCTTGTCTTTCGGCTTTTCGACGATGCCGGTTTCGGTGGTGAGAATCAAACCCGCGATGCTTGACGCATTCTCGAGCGCTTTGCGGACCACTTTTGCAGGATCAATAATTCCCTGCTCCACTAAGTCGCCGTATTCGCCTGAATAAGCGTTAAAGCCGAAGTTGCCCTTCTCTTCCAGAACCTTGCCGATCACGACAGACGCATCGAAACCCGCGTTGGACGCGATCTTACGGAGCGGTTCTTGGATCGCGCGGCGGATGATTTCGGCACCCACCTTCTCGTCGCCTTCCAGCTTCAGAGAATCAAGCGCTTTCAATGAACGAACGAGCGCCACACCGCCTCCCGCGACCACACCTTCTTCGACGGATGCTTTTGTGGCATGAAACGCATCTTCCACGCGCGCTTTTTTCTCTTTCATTTCGGTTTCAGTCGTAGCACCGACTTTAATCAACGCCACACCGCCTGAAAGCTTCGCGAGGCGTTCCTGGAGTTTTTCTTTGTCGTAGCTGGAATCTGATTTATCGATTTGTTTCTTAATAAGTTCACAACGCTCTTTCACGGCCGCTTTTTTACCGGCGCCGTCAATGATCGTGGTGTTGTCTTTATCGATCACAACACGCTTGGCTTTTCCGAGCATCGAAAGATCCACATTTTCGAGCTTCACACCGATGTCTTCGGAAATGAATTTGCCGCCCGTTAAAATCGCGATGTCTTCGAGCATGGCTTTCCTGCGGTCGCCGAATCCGGGCGCCTTGATGGCTGCTGCCTGGAACGTTCCGCGGATTTTATTCACGACGAGAACGGCAAGCGCTTCGCCTTCGACTTCTTCGCAGATTAATAGAAGCGGCGCTCCAATGCCGACTACCTGCTCGAGGAGCGGGGCGACTTCTTTTACGGAAGAAATCTTCTTTTCGTAAATGAGAATCAAGGGATCCTTGAGGACGACTTCCATCCGGTCCGCGTCGGTGATGAAATAAGGCGAAATGTAACCGCGGTCAAACTGCATACCTTCGACGACTTCGAGCTCCGTCTTGGTGGTGCTGGATTCTTCGACCGTGATGACGCCGTCTTTGCCGACTTTTTCCATCGCATCCGACAAAAGCTGGCCGATCACGCTGTCGTTGTTGGCACTGATCGTAGCGATGGCCTTGATTTCTTCTTTGCCTTTAATCGGAGACGCTAATTTCTTGATGGATTCAATGACGGCCGCCGCGGCTTTATCGATTCCGCGCTTAAGGGCCATCGGATTGGCGCCGGCTGTGACATTCTTGACACCTTCCGAGACGATCGCTTGCGCGAGAACCGTCGCGGTGGTGGTTCCGTCACCGGCTTCATCTGATGTTTTCTCAGCCACTTCGCGGACCATCTGAGCACCCATATTTTCATACGGATCCTCAAGGTCAATTTCTTTCGCGACGGTGACGCCGTCTTTGGTGATTAAGGGAGAACCGAACTTGCGGTCAAGCACCACATTGCGGCCGCGCGGCCCCAAGGTGACACTGACGGTCTTGGCGAGGATATCGACGCCTTTTTTAATCTTGGCGCGTACTTCCTCTGAATAAGTTAATTCTTTTGCGGGCATATCACACCTCAAAGTTTAAATTCAAATATCAAATTTCAAATATCAAAAGTTCGATGTTTTGAATTTTGATATTTATATTTTGAATTTATGAAGGTTAATCTTCAAAAACCGCTAAAACTTCGCTTTCGCGCAAAATTTTGTGCTTGCGGCCGTCGATCACAAACTCATCGCCGGTGTATTTGCCGAAAATCACTTTGTCGCCCTTCTTGATCTCGAGCGGCTGAACTTTTCCGCTTTCGAGGACTTTTCCGGGACCGACCGAAATGACTTTGCCTTCGCTCTTTTCTTCTTTTGCCGAATCGGGAAGAATGATTCCGCCCTTTGTTTTCTCTTCGGCTTCCAATAATTCAACGAGAATTTTATCGCCTAATGGTTTTATCTTCATGGTAACGCTCCTCTGTAATTGATTGATTATGATTTCGTTTGTAAGGGCGAGGCATGCCTCGCCCTTACTACATTAATGATTACATCATTCCGCCCATACCGCCCATGCCGCCCGGCATTCCTCCCGGCATTGCCGGAGCTGCTTCTTCTTGAGGAATATCCGAAACGATGGCTTCGGTCGTGAGCAATAATCCAGAAACGCTCGCTGCGTTTTCAAGCGCACTGCGCGTTACTTTCTTAGGATCAATGATACCGGCATCGATCATATCGATGAACTCACCGGTCTCAGCATTGAAACCAATGTTTGTTTTTTCGGACTGAACGCGCTGAACAATTACGGAACCTTCGTTGCCGGAATTGGTTGCAAGCTGCCGGAGCGGCTCTTCGAGAGCGCGGCGGATAATAGAAACGCCGACTTTCTCATCGCCCTTGGCCTTAAGAGACTCTAAAGCCGGAATGCAGCGGAGCAGCGCAACGCCGCCTCCGGGAACGATGCCTTCTTCGACGGCTGCGCGGGTTGCGTGCAGCGCGTCTTCGACGCGTGCTTTCTTTTCTTTCATTTCGGTTTCGGTTGCGGCACCGACGTTAATCACCGCAACACCGCCCGCTAATTTCGCGAGGCGTTCTTGCAGCTTTTCACGGTCATAATCGGAATCCGTTTCCTCGATCTGGCGCTTGATCTGCGAGATGCGGCCGTTGATGTCGGCGTTCTTGCCGGCACCTTCAACGATCGTGGTGTTTTCTTTATCGATCGTGACGTGCTTGGCGCGGCCGAGATCTTTCAAGGTCACATTCTCGAGCTTAATGCCAAGATCTTCTGTGATTGCGCGTCCGCCGGTCAAAATGGCAATGTCTTCCAGCATCGCTTTGCGGCGATCACCGTATCCGGGGGCCTTCACCGCTGCCACATGGAGCGTGCCGCGGATTTTATTCACGACCAAGGTCGCGAGCGCTTCGCCATCGACTTCTTCGGCGATGATCAAAAGCGGTTTTCCGCTCTTGGCAATCGATTCAAGAAGGGGCAGAAGGTCTTTCATGGAGGAGATTTTCTTTTCGTTGATTAATATGTAGGGATCTTCGAGGACAGCTTCCATTCGCTCGGTGTCTGTGACGAAGTAAGGCGACAAATAGCCTTGATCAAACTGCATACCTTCGACGACGTCGAGTGTGGTGTTGGTGGACTTGGCTTCTTCCACTGTGATCACACCGTCTTTGCCGACTTTTTCCATTGCTTCGGCAATCAGGTTGCCGATTTCATGATCGGAATTTGCCGCGATCGTGGCGACCTGTGCGATTTCTTTTTTGTCCTTGATGATTTTGGCAAACTTGCTGAGTTCCGCGACGCACGCTTCAACCGCTTTTTCGATGCCGCGCTTGAGGGCCATCGGATTGGCTCCTGCCGTGACGTTTTTCAAACCTTCGCGGTAAATCGCCTGCGCAAGAACTGTGGCGGTTGTTGTTCCATCCCCTGCGATGTCAGAAGTCTTTGACGCGACTTCTTTCACCATCTGCGCGCCCATATTCTCGTATGGATCTTCGAGTTCAATTTCTTTCGCGACGCTCACGCCGTCTTTGGTGATTGTCGGAGAACCGAATTTCTTTTCAATGACCACATTGCGGCCTTTCGGGCCGAGAGTAACTTTTACTGCGTTGGCGAGTTGGTCAACACCGCGCTGAATGGAACGGCGTGCCTCTTCGTCAAATGCGATTTGCTTTGCCATGTTTACTTCCTCCTCAAATTAAAAATAGTGAAACGTTCCCTACTCGATAATTCAAACTGGAGTTTAATCCGGAGTTGAAAATCAACTTAGCACTCATTTGGGTTGAGTGCTAACGTGAAGGTATAATATTTAAATTTAAAAATTTGTCAAGCTTTATCCGACTCTATTGGCAATTAAGGCCAGTGATTTTAAGGTGTGATGGGGGTCTACTTTAACCCGGTGAGTAATATGGGACTGGACAAACCTTGAAAAGCCGCCGGTCACAAGAACAGTGAGGTTTTTACCATAAATCGCCTTAAACCGGTCGATGAGGCCATCCGTCATGGCCCCGTAGCTGTGCCCGATTCCGCTCGTCATGCAGCTCTTGGTGTCATTCCCAACCAGCCTTTTCCTCTTTATAATCTCGGCTTTTAGGTCAAACTTGGGAAGCAAGGCCGCCCTATCTTGCAAGCCAGTCCAAGCCGTCTCGACACCGGGAACAATCAGGCCGCCTTCGAAGATTCCCTTCTTCGAAATGACGTCAAACGTGATCGCGGTACCGAAATCAATGACCAAAACTGGGAACTTGTAAAATTCGAGGGCCCCAACTAGATTGACCACCCGATCCTGTCCTAACTTATTGAAATTACGGTACTTATGATTGATTTTGATCTGAACATTTTTACCTGTTATTAGGAGATTCTTTTGACCAAAACTTCGCTTAAGTGAAACCCTCAATTTTGACATCTTTTGTGGGCTGACGCTATCTATTATTATCTGTAGTTCTTTTATATCTATCCCACTTGATACACAAAAATGCTTTATTTTTGGGATATTGTCAAAACTGCCATGCCAACAGCGCAAAAGTCGGGCACTTTTGAAAAGTCCGAAGCTGATAGAACTGTTTCCGATGTCAATTGCGAGTGTGTGTTTTGATTTCATCTTTATTTTTGAAAGGTTCGGTACTGCTTCTTAAATTCGCCCAGAACTTCCTCGAGAAGCGCTTCCCTCGGCGTTTCTTTGCCGGTCAATTCCCTGATCGAGGTTGCCCGGGCCAAGAGCTCCTTCTTTTTGCTGTTCACATTGAGCCCTATTCCCACGACTATGAAATCTAACTTGCTGGGTGAGCCTTCGGCCTCGGTCAATATACCACAGATTTTCTTGCCGTTCACCAGGACGTCGTTGGGACGCTTCAAGGTCACCGGTAATGCACTTCTCTTCTTCACAACATCGCGGACTGCTTGTCCGGCGAGGATTGTGACCAAAGAAGCTTGCGAGTTCCGGACATTGGGTTTGAGCAGGACCGAGAAAAGGAGGTCTTTGCCCTTCGGTGATCGCCATTTGCGTTTAAATCTTCCCCGTCCCTTCGATTGATAATCCGCCCACACCACGAGGCCTTCCCTGGCGCCTTCCCGGGCAAGTTCCTTGAGCAGATCGTTGGTCGAAGTCACTTTTTTGTAATGGAGAATTTTGTAGGTCATGTGATTGGTTTATTGCGGAAAAGTATAACAAAAAGAAGTGTTTCAGGAAACGACTATGCGCGGGACTTGCGGGCCGATCTGCGTCACGATTTCGTAAGGAATGGTATTCGCCAAGTTCGCGAGAAGCTCGGCTGAAATCGCGCGCTCGCCGTCTTGCCCGAGCAGTGTGACGGCATCGCCGACATGGACAGGATCATTGCCGATTTCCACCGCAGCATAATCCATCGAAACACGCCCGGCGAGGAAATAAGACTTGCCATGAATCAACACCGAACCTTTGCCGCTCAAAGAAAACGGATAACCTTGGCCGTAGCCGATCGGCAATATGGCGATATTGGTTTTTTCTTTGGCTTTGTAAGCCTGCGCATATCCGACCGTTTCGCCTTCGGCGATTTCTTTCACCATCACCACGCGTGTACGCCAGCTGAGGACAGGCCTTAAATCGATTTTTTCACTCAGTATTTCGTCCGTATAAATCCCATAGAGCGAAAGCCCGGGGCGCACGAGGTTCAGATGAGAATCGCGGTAATTGACGATGGCGCCGGAATTCGCCGCATGGCGGATCGCGAAGTGAATCCCTTTTTTATCGAGCGAATTGACCAAGGAGTGAAACTTCCGGATTTGCTGGCTCGTAAAAGAATCGTTCTTTTTCTCCGAAATCGGAAAATGTGTGTAAATGCCTTCGAGCTTTAGATGCTGGTAAGAGGCGTGGATTTTCTGGATCGTCTGCGCCGCTTCTTTCAGCGGAATCCCGAGACGGCCCATGCCGGTATCGACCTTAATATGAACCGGAACCGGGCGGCTCATTTCAGTCGCCGCTTCGTCGATCAAACCTGCTTGCTCGAGACTCGAAACCGAAATAATGATATTGGCTTCGATCGCGCGCTTGATTTGGTCTTCAAAATGGATTCCGAACAAAAGAATCGGCGCATGCGCGCTGAATTCACGGAGCTTGACGGCCTCATCCACAGACGCAACGCCGTAGTAAGCGACTTTTTTATCGAGGAGCTTTGTGATTTCGATGAGCCCGTGGCCGTAAGCGTTGGCTTTCACGACAGCAAGGATTTCGGCGGCCGGCAGAAGCGCTTTTTTAATTTGTGCGAGATTGTGGTCGAGTGCGGCTTGGCTGATTTCAACCCACGAGAGAAGCTCGGCGGCTGTTTTGGTGCGGCTCACGGTTGCAACGTTCATAGAGAAAGTCCTTTTCTGCGCTCTTCAGCTTCTGAGAGGCGCAAGTACGCCGGCTTTAAACGTACCAAGGAAGAGGCCTGAATCTTGCCATCCGCTGCTTCGACCATAGATAACGCAGCCGATGCTTTTGGAAACCAAAATTGCTTTTCCAAAAAAACAATCTTCCGGCCCAATCTTTTTTTGATAATTTCGCCATAGGCTGAAATTGCATCTCCGGTAAAGACAGTATCTTCTTCGGCATAGTCGAGAAGTTCATTAAGCCCTAAAGACGAATCTTTTAAGATTTTTTTCGACACGCCGTTTTTGAATTCATAAATCGCCGCATACACGCGCTCACGCTTGGCATTGACCGCAACGGCCAGCTTGCCTGATACCAGAGAAATCCCGCCGGCTATCAAATCGAGGCTTGAAAATGTGCAGACTTTCTTCTTGAGCCCCAGCGCAAGGGCCTTCATCGCCGAAAGCCCGATCCTGAGGCCGGTAAAAGAACCCGGGCCGATGCCGCAGGCCAGGATATCCAAATCCTTCTTATTAATATGAAGATCCGCGAGAGCTTGCTTAATCAGGAGAACGAGGCGCTCGCCATGGCGGAAGCCGGCGTCGAGGTTAATTTCAATCTTGGAGCCCGAGGAATTTTGCGCAGAGACACTGAGGATGCCGGAAGACGTATCAACGGCAAGAATATTGCGCATGAAGGCTGGCTGAATAAGTGCTCTGTCATCCTGAACAAAGTGAAGGATCTCTGTACTTAGATTCTTCGCTTCGCTCAGAATGACGTCAAGATTTTTTAAATTGTTCTAAAATTTTCTTTGACTCGGGACCGCCTGCACTCAAATGAAACTCGCGTCTATCACCGCCCTTGTCCGCAAGTTTGATCGTCAAGCAATCCTTCGGTAATTCTTTTTTTGCGCGATCAGCCCATTCTACAAATGAAACCGAATTTTTATCACCCACAAACTCATCAAAACCAATCGCGTCAAGTTCGCCCGGATGTTCAAGGCGATATAAATCGAAATGATAAACCGGAAATTCTGCTTTGTAAATATGAAAAAGCACAAACGTCGGACTTTTTACATCAGATTGTTCCGCGCCAAGCCCGGAAGCGAGTCCTTGAATCCACGTTGTCTTGCCTGAACCCAAATTTCCGACAAACGCAACGACCGATCCGGGCTTCAAAGACTTCGCAAGCCGCTTTCCGAAGCGGATTGTTTCGTTTTTTGAGTTTGATTTCAAAATCAGCTGACTCATTTAAGACTTTAAAAATGTTTGAAGCCAAGTTTGGCTGTTTTAAAATTAATTTTCCGGTTTTTGTGCCAAAAATCAACACCTGAACGGCCGGATTTTATTTTTCCGATCACAGACAGCGAAGTTTTGAACCGCTTAGACCAAGAATTAAGCACTTTCTTGAACTTCGCTGGCGAAATGGTGAACAAAAGCTCGAAATCTTCCCCGTCCGAGAGCGCGTGATGGAGCGCTTTGCGGCCTGACTGCCTTGAAAGCCGGCTCGCATCCTGTGAAATCGGGATTGCGCCCAGGTCCAAATCAGCCGAAACCTTTGATTCCGTGAGAATATGCGACAAATCCTGCGCCAAACCGTCCGAAACGTCAATCATGGCACTGGCTCCGGCATCTAGAAGCCATCTCCCCTCATCGATTCGGGGCGTAAATGCAAGATGTTTGCCCAAAATAGAGCCGCCAAGGGTTCCTGTCACGCAAATGAGGTCGCCCGGCCTTGCTCCGGTGCGCAAAACCGGCTTCTCATCCGAGCGTCCGATAATCGTGACAGTGATCATCCAAGTCGGGGCACTTGAGAGATCACCGCCGATCAATGAAACCCTGTATTTCCGAGCTAGGTCCTTGATTCCGGCATAAAAATCATCGATTGCCTTGAGTTTCGTGTGCTTAGGGCACGCAAGCGCCACGAGCGCCGCCTCCGGCTCTCCGCCCATCGCCGCGATATCGCTTAGATTGACGGCGAGCGCTTTTCTGCCGACTTGTCTCGGCTTTGCCGATTTAAACGAAAAATCAACATTCTCGACGAGCATGTCCGTGCTAATGAGCTGGAAACCTGGGCCTGATTTCAAAATAGCAGCGTCATCACCTATTCCGAGCGCGATATTTTTGGAAAGCGGCGCGGATTTCCGGATTCGCTCAATGAGGCCGAATTCACCGACGGATTTCAGCGTGCGCGCAGGCATTGAAGGCTCTTTCGGTAAGGCGGCTTTAAAATTCCCTTCTCCGTGATAAATCCGGCAATGAGTTCATGCGGCGTCACGTCAAATGCAGGATTAAAAACTTTGATGCCTTTGGGCGCCAGTTGAGCGCCCCGGATTTGCGTAATTTCCGTGCCAGACCTTTCCTCAATCGGAATCTGGCTTCCCTTTTGGCGTTTGAAATCAAATGTGGAACTGGGCGCTGCAATATAAAACGGAACGCCGTGGGCTTTCGCAAGCGTCGCGACTTGGTAAGTGCCAATCTTATTCGCAGTGTCGCCGTTTGCCACAATCCGGTCCGCACCGGTGATGACAAGCTGAATTTTTCCTTTCTGCATAAGCGTCCCAACCATGCCGTCGCAGATCAAAGTCGACGGGACTTTGTATTTTTGAAGCTCCCACATCGTGAGCCGCGCGCCTTGCAGCTGCGGGCGTGTTTCGCAGGAAAATACGGAAAAACGTTTCCCCTGCTTTTTGGCTTCAAAGATCGGAGCAAGTGCCGTGCCGTAGCCGGTCGTCGCCAGGCCGCCTGCGTTGCAGTACGTGAGCACAACGCTGCCTTTTTTGATCAGCGACTTTCCGTGCGCACCAATCCGGAAACAGAGGTCGATATCCTCATAATGAATCGCGCGCGCTTCGCTCAAGATCAGCTTCTTCAAATCCGGAACAGATTTGAGCGTAGATTTTTTCGCCTTCGCGTAGATACGATCCACTGCCCACGCCAAATTGACGGCGGTCGGGCGCGCGGTTTTCAAGTAATCGGCTGATTTTCGGAGCGCTTTCAAGAACGCTTCGCGGGATTTTAATCGTACGCGCGAAATATCGAGACAAACACCATATCCGGCCGCAACGCCGATGGCCGGAGCGCCGCGCACCACCATGTCGCGGATCGCATGCCAAGCCGCACGCGTCGTGTGATAGCGCAACAGCTTCATTTGACCGGGAAGCTTGCGTTGGTCGATTAAAACGAGTGCGCCGTTTTTGAATGTGACGGGTTCGAATTTAAGTTTCGGCATATCAAAATACGCTCGGCACAAGAAGCCAGTCAGTGAAAAAACGTAAGAACGGGCGCAAAAATGCAAACAAGACGCCGGTCATGTAGAGAATCAGGATGATCCAAAAGCCGATGGATTCGATGCTGTCGTAAATTTTGGCCTGTTCAGCCGGCAAAAGCCCCGAGACAACCCGCGAGCCGTCCAAGGGCGGAATCGGAATTAAGTTGAATAGCCCGAGGCCTAAATTGATGTAAACACCGAACAGAAAAAAATCATACGGCTGCCAATGAAAGAGTTTCGCAAACGCCATCGCCATGATTAAATTCGACAGCGGACCGGCGGCGCCTACGATCATCATGCCGCGCCTTGGGTTTTTAAAATTCAAGGCATTGACCGGAACGGGCTTTGCCATTCCGAGTGCAAACCGCCCGCCGGTGGCGAACAAAAGCATGGCCGGAAAAAGTATGGTCCAAAAGAAATCAATGTGGCGCAAAGGATTGAGCGTCAGGCGTTTTTGATAATACGCGGTTTTGTCGCCCAGATAATACGCCACCACGCCGTGCGAAACTTCGTGAATCGTCACGGTCATGAGGAGGATGAAAATAATCAATAGCGTCGAAATCATGAAGCGTATTTTAACAGATAAACTGACATTGCGGAATTCGGATTTCGGATCTCGGATTGACCAATCCGCACTCCGCATTCCGAAATCCAAAATGCCATTAATTGAGGAAGGCTTCTTTGATCAGGAAGAAATAAGTAATGAAAATCGTGTTGTGGAAAATATGGAGCGCAATGCAGGCCAGAAGATTGCCGCGCTTTTCATAAAGATAGGCAAGCGCAAGCCCCAGAATAAAAATCGGCAGGAATGAGAATAAATTTTCGTGAATCAGCGCGAATAAAACAGCCGTGACGACCATGGCCCATTGAATACCGATTTGCTTGCGCACAACGGGGTACAAAAATCCGCGAAAAAATACTTCTTCCACAACAGGCCCCACAAAACATGCCAGCGCCAGTGAATAGATCACAATCCACGGCGCGCGCTCTGCTTCCTGCACAAACACACCCACGAGCGGATGCGGCGGCGGCTCATAAGCCCATCGGCTGATGAATAATAAAAGCAAGACGAGTGCCAGTAAAAAATACGGAATGACGGCAAAATAAGACTTAATGCCCATGAAAATTTCGCGGAACCAACCCTCGGGCGCGCGGACGCCGAAAACCAAGCGGCCCATGCCCTCTTTTTGCCTGACGAAATGAATCATAAAGTACAGTGCAGCCAGGTCTAAAACGGTTGTATGAAAAACCATGAAGAAATTGGCGTTGATTTTGACCTGCAGAATGCGGTGAAGCACAAATCCGGCGCCGTTTAAAACAATTCCGATAAAAACTACCAGAATCGATGCCTTCGCAACCTCGGTAAATCCCCATTTCGCGTGAGAACCAAAGACACGCGGCGGAAGCCACGGCTCTTTCCGGAGCCATTTCTGGAAAAGCTGCGCGTTAATCAAAATTCCGATCAAAAGCGATGCGAAAGCGCCCATCGTGAAGACTTGCAGGTACCATTTGAGCCGCGGTTCTTCGGAAAAACGCTTTTTGAGGAATTCCGGGTCGCGGCTGTTTTTTTGGATGGTGGCTTCGACTTCTTTGAGCTGCTGCTCGGAAAATTCATCCGGATGCGCCAGTTCGCCGTCGTGATAAAAATGAACAAACGAGAAAAAGCCGATCGCAATGAAAAGAAGTGCGGTATAAAGTTTCTCGCGGGTCAGAAATTCTAAAATGTTGGCAATGATGTACATATCAAATCCCAAACAGTGAACGAAAATTCTGAACGGTCCGGCTTCCCAACTCTTCTACGCTCATTCCTTTAATTTCGGCAATCGCACTGGCTGTCTCCGCCACATACGCCGGCTCGTTGCGCTTGCCGCGTTTTGACTGCGGCGGCAAATAAGGCGAATCGGTTTCAATTAAAATCCGGTCCAGCGGGCAAATCTTAACGGCCTCCCGGAGCTCGGCTGTTTTCGGATAAGTGACGGTTGCCGAAAACGAAATCGAAAGCCCGAGCACGACGAGCTGCTCTAAATCCTGCGAGGTTCCGGAAAAGCAATGAATCAGGCCTTTTACGGGTTGGCGCATGTAGTCCTTTAAAATTTGAATCATATCGGGATATGCTTCGCGCACATGCAGAATGACGGGTTTTTGAGTCCGCATCGCGATTTTAAAAAAATTGATGAGCGTCTGGCGCTGTTCGACCGGCGATGCCAAATTCCGGTAATAATCGAGCCCGATCTCACCGACTGCGACTACTTTTGGGTCCTTGAGCCAGCCCTCGAACTCCATCATTTCTTTATCGGGAATCCGGCGCGCTTCATGAGGATGAATTCCGACCGCCGCATAGCAAAAATCATACTTTTTCGCGAACTCAATCGCCTGCCACGACGTATCATTATTCGTTCCGGGAATTAAAAAATACTCAATACCCGCTTCCTGCGCACGTTTCAAAACCTCTTCGCGGTCGTCTTTGAATTCCGGAAACTGCAAATGGGCGTGTGAATCGATGAGTTTCATTTCGCCTCAGCTTTGGGATCGGATTTCGGAAACAAAATTTCCGGCTTTGTGATTTTTTGTCCGGGTTTTAACACTTTGAATGCCTTTGCTTCCAACAAAGGTAATTCCTTAACAATTCCGAAGCAATGCAAAATCTTTTTAGCGGTCTGTGGAAAAAAAGGTTGAAGCATGATAGCAACCAAAACAATGTGCTCCATTAATGAACCGATTGCTTTTTCCAATTCCTTTGTTTTGTTTTCTTTGGCAAGTACCCACGGTTTTTTCTCATCGATATATTGGTTGAGCGATTTCACCAAATTCCAAATCTTGCCAAGCGCCGCGCGCGGATCGTAATCCAGCATGGAATTCAAAACCCCCTGATACAAATCAGAATCCGAGAGTTCCTTTTTAACATCCGGCAAATTGCTTGCAAAATACTTCTCTAACATCGCGATGGAGCGTGACACTAAATTACCCAAATCATTCGCCAAATCGGTGTTGTAGCGTTCGGTCATAAGTTCTTCGGAATACGTGCCGTCCTGGCCGAGCGTCACTTCTTTGAGCAAATAATAGCGGAATCCGTCAACCGTGTATTTTTTGACCAGCTCCACGGGATCGAGCGCATTGCCCTTCGATTTGGACATTTTGTCGCCGCCAACCGTCCACCAGCCGTGCGCCAGGATCTTTTTCGGCTGTTCGTAACCCATCGCTTTGAGCATGATCGGCCAGTAAATCGCATGCTGGCGCAGAATATCTTTTCCGATTACATGCACATCTGCCGGCCAAATTTTGCCGACTTTTGGATAGGCCTCGATGGAAGCATAATTGATCAAAGCGTCAAACCATACGTACACCACGTGAGTATCGGAACCGGGATACGGAATGCCCCATGAAAGCCTGTTTTTGGGCCGCGTAATGGAAAGGTCTTCCAGTTCGGTATTTTTTAAAAATCCCAATACTTCATTCCGGCGGTAATCCGGCTGAATCCAATCAGGGTTTTTTTCAATATATTGAATGAGCCAATCTTTTTTATCCGCGAGCTTAAAAAAGTAATTTTCTTCTTCGAGCTCCTGAACCTCGCGGCCGCAATCAGGGCACTTTCCTTCTTTTAATTGAAGCTTGGTCCAGAACGATTCGCACGGCGTGCAATACCAGCCTTTGTATTTGCTTTTGTAAATCTCGCCTTTCTTTTCCAAATCCTGCAGGGTTTTTTGGACAAACGCTTTGTGTTCGGCGTCCGTTGTGCGGATAAAATGGTCATATTCGATTCCGAGCGTTTTCCAGAGCGACTCAAATTCAGGAACGATAGAATCGACAAACGCTTTCGGTTCTTTTTTGGCTTCTTTCGCGGCTTTGTCAATTTTCGTGCCGTGTTCATCCGTGCCGGTTAGAAAAAATACTTTTTCGCCGTTTAGGCGGTGAAAGCGCGCGAACGTGTCGCAGAGAATTTCCGTGTACGCGTGGCCGATGTGCGGCTTGGCATTCACGTAATAAAGCGGGGTCGTAATGTAGTAAGGTTTATTCATAATTAAAGTTGCTACAAGCTACAAGCCTCAGGCTCCAGGCTAAAAGCTTTAAGCTTGTGGCTTGCAGCCTGCAGCTTGAAGCTCATTGTTTGATAAACGTATTCCACGCAACCTGGAGTCTTTGAAAAGCTAATTTCTGATTTGCGTTCTCGGAAACCGCTTTTTCGGTTTCCGAAACTTCATCAAAAAGGCGCAAAACGGAATCGAGCGGCTTATTTTTCACAAAATCCGACAAATCATTTTCGCGGTCTTCATGAATTAAGAGTGACGGATCGCCGGATGCCGCCAAAACACTTGCATCGCGCAGCCATTCGGAAAGAAGTTTGAGTGTTTCGAGTGATTCATCGCGTTTTCCGGTCGCGAAAGCATCAAATCCGACCACCGGATCGCGTAAAACCTGGTTTAAGATTTTATTTTTTTCCTGAAACCATTTTTTCGCAAGCTTCACCTTCGCCTCTGCCAGATTTCCGTATGAATGACGCGTCAAATAGAGCGCCTCTTCCGACCCGGCGCCTTCTTTTTTAAGAATTGCGGCGGTTTCCTTCTCCGAAAACGGCGGAACCTTGATTTCACGGCACCGTGAGACGATCGTATCGAGCAAATCGCCGCGCCGTTCCGTCATCAAAATGATCAAACTCTGAGGCGGCGGCTCTTCGAGGCTCTTCAAGAGCGCATTCTGCGCTTCTGTTGTCAGGCGGCCGGCATCGATCAGGATGAAAACCTTGACCTTCCCTTCGTAAGACTTCAAATTGAGCCAATTTTGGAGCTCCCGGACTTCTTCGATTTTGATCGAGGCACGGTCCTCATCGAGACCAAACCATTTCACGTCCGGATGCGAATCCGAGTCAATGCGGCGGCAGCTTCCGCAATCGCAATCTTCTTTGAATTTTTTTTCTTCGCAATTTAATTTCTTGGCAATAAAACAAGCGAGCTGCTTTTTCTTTTCGTTTTCATCGCCGGTGAGCAGGAAACTTGAAAAAACGCGGCTGGTTTGATACTGGGTCAGGTAGCGGTCAAAAATTTCGGCCGAATCAATGGTAGACTTCACGCAGGTTCCTCAAGATCACATCACGCACTTCCGGAATCGCAAGGCCGGAGCGGACAAACACAACCCGGTTGAAATTTCTTTTCGCGAGAGTTTTAAATCCTTCGCGCACACGCATGTGAAACGCATCCGATTTTTTTTCGACCCGGTCGCGGCGCCCTGCGCGCTTCAATCCAACTTTCGGATGGACATCCAGGATAAAAGTGAGGTCCGGCCTTAATTTGCCGCGGACAAATTGTGAAATCGCTTCGATGGTCTTCAGCGGAATTCCGTCCCCAAATCCTTGATAAGCAAATGTGGAGTCTTCATAACGGTCCGAAATCACGACTTTGCCTGCCTGCAAGGCCGGCATGATTCTTTTGCGGACCAGCTCGGCACGCGCCGCAAGATACAGCAAGAGCTCGGCCTGCTTGCTCATGCCTTTGTGCTTCGAATCCAGAAGGACTCTGCGGATATCTTCGGAAACCGCCGTACTGCCCGGTTCGCGGACGAGTAAAACCGTCCGCCCTTTTTTTCGGAAATAGTGAGCAGCGGCACGAATGTGCGTACTTTTCCCGGTCCCCTCTCCGCCTTCAAATGTGATGAAAATGCCCTTCGCCATAAGTCGTTATTGTATAGGAAGTTTTGAAATTTTAAAAGCCGAAACACAAGCGGGGACATCACCATGATATTAGCCTGACAGTAAGGAATGTCTTCCGGCACCGGCAGTTCGCAAGCTCCTGCGGCTTGCGCCTGCCTGCGCGCTCACTCGTTGAATCTCCACCCATCAAAAAGGTGGAGAACCAAGCTTCAACGAGCTCCGCGAGCTGCCTCCAGACATCCCTTACTGTCAGGCTTTGATCAAGACCGGCAAGAATGGTTGCCGAAAGGCAGCTCACGGAACCACGAGGAGCTTGGTCCCGCCGCTTTGCTTCGCGAAGTGAAGCAGCGGGTCCGAGTGGTGAGTGGCAGGCGGCTTGACGCCGCTGGAGCGTCAAGACCGCCGGTGCTTGAAGGCAAGCCATTCTTGCCGGTCTCGGGGGACAAAAAGAGCCGAGGGAAGCGCAGTTAAAAATGTTGGGAATTTGAAATGAGGTTAAGAGATTTGTTGGTAGAGTTTGATTTCGGCGGGTTTTGAGAGCAGCACGCCTGACCGCTTCACCAAGTCCTGCACATGCGCCGATGCCAGATGTTTATCGAGCGAGGCTTGATCGCGCCAGTTTTCGTAAAATAGGAATTGGCCGGGATGCTGGTTATACTGATGGAGGTCATAATTCATGCAACCGTCTTCTTTGCGCGTAATTGGCACAAGTGCCATCAAAACTTCTTTCACTTCCTTTTCTCTTCCGGCTTTGGCTTCAATTTTGGCAACAACCGTGATCATTTTTATCTCCCTTGTCTAGCGATTAACCCTTTATATTCCGGCCAATCACGCCGATATAGGGTACATCATGCAATTTTCATCTCGTACAGACTGGACCTTAACACCCAATCAATTAACGGCACGTTTGTCGGAACTTGAAGCAAGCGGCGCTGAAATTTTGGATTTGACCGAATCGAACCCCACACAAGTCGGCCTGCAATATTCATCCGACATCGTTTTATCCAGCCTCACGGACTCCAAAAACCTGGACTATCAACCCTCGCCTTTAGGCCTTCAGGAAGCCCGGGAAACCATTGCCGAATATTATGACTCGAAAGGCATTTATGTCAATTCAAACCAAATCCTCGTGACTGCCAGCACGAGCGAAGCTTATTCGATGGTGTTCCGGCTGATCGCAAACATCGGCGACCACATTCTAATGCCGCGGCCGAGCTACCCGCTGTTTCATTTCCTGGCTGAATTAAACGACGTGGAGCTGGCGCCTTATGCGTTGATGTATCAAAAAGGTTGCCCCAGCACTTCCATAAAACAACAGAAAAAGAATACCAATGAGGGTGTTGGGGCTAGACTCATTTCCTATAAAACGACTGATTCTATTAATGAAAATGAGTCTTGGCGAATCGATTTTGAAGATATCCGGAAATCATTTAAACCAAAAAAGACACGGGGGATTGTTTTGGTCAATCCCAACAACCCGACGGGGTCTTACATCCGGAAAGACGAACTCACGAAACTCAATCAATTCGCAGAAGGCAATCAGCTTTGCATTATTTCCGATGAGGTATTTTCGGATTTTCAGTGGGAGAAAAAAATCGAAGGCATTCCGTCGCTTGCCGGAAACCAAAAATCGCTGACATTCACCTTGAGCGGCATTTCGAAAATCCTCGGGCTTCCGCAAATGAAGCTGTCGTGGATCGCAGTGAACGGCCCCAAAGACCTGGTGAAACAAGCCATGGAGCGGCTTGAAATCATTTCGGACACTTACTTGTCGGTCAACACGCCGGTTCAAAACGCGCTTCATCATTGGATGAAATTAAAGGATAAAATGCAGAAACAAATCTTAAAACGCGTGACGGCCAATCGCGCAATGCTGGAGAAAAACGGGCAGTTTGAACTTTTAAATGGTGAAGGCGGATGGTACGCGGTGTTCAGACTGCCGAAAAGCAAAACCGAAGAAGAATGGGCGCTTGAACTTCTCGAGAAAGACCATGTACTCATACATCCGGGCTACTTTTATGATTTCCAGAGCGAGCCTTACGCCGTCGTGAGCTTACTGCCGGAACCTTCCGTTTTTGAAGAAGCCATTTCAAAAATCGCAAAGCGCATAGACGCACAGTTCGCCGAAGCCGTCAACCGCAAGTAATCCTCTAAAAAAACGAAATTGTCCTGCCGAGCCGCTTTGATTTGGCCATTTTTAGAACATAATCCGCCGTCGCAATGTCCTGGATGGAAAGCCCTGTCGAATCAAAAACGGTGATTTCAGAAAAGTTGGTGCGCCCTTTTCGTTTTCGGGCCACAATTTCACCGAGTGAGGCGTAGATTTTGCTCTTCTTAAAACTCCCCTTTGCGATCGGAACATTGACTTCCCCGCTGTGAATCGCCTGCTCCCAATCATCAATCACGACTTTGGCGGCGTTTAAAACTGCCGGATCCAACTCTTCCTTTCCCGGCGCATCGGCGCCGATTGCGTTGATGTGCGTTCCTTTTGATACCCATTCCCTTTTCACGATCGGCTTTCTCGAAGGCGTTGTCGTCACCACGATGTCGGAATGCTGAACACATTCCCGGATATTGCGGGAAGCTTCGATTTTTAACTTCAATTTCCTGCAAAATTCGAGAAACGATTTCCGGCTTTCAGAATCATTGCTGAAAGCTTTCACGGTTTTGATCCGGAAAACCTCAAGCAAACCCAAAAGCTGCGTGCGCGCCTGATTGCCCGTTCCGACAAATGCCGCTACTTTCGAATTTTTACGCGCCAAATGTTTCGCCGCCACCGCTCCACCCGCGCCGGTCCGTAAATTGGTCAAGTAAGTCGCATCCATCACCGCTAAAGGGTATCCGGTCTTGACATCGCCCAAAATCATAAGCGCCATCACGGGCGGCAGGCCGAATTTGTGGTTGCCGGGATGTGCATTCACCCATTTAATACCGACTGCGTTTAAATCTTCCAGGTAAGCCGGCATGGAGCGGAAGTCGCCGTTGAACTTGCGCAGGAAAAGATAGGATTTGGCCGGCATTTGCGCGCGGCCCAGGCCATAGGAACGAAAAGCGCGCTCGACGATCGGAACGGCTTTCCGCATGTTGAGAATCTTTTGAATGTCGCGGGAGGTTAAAAGAAGCGTTTGGTGCTTTTTCATTTGATTCTTTTAATCTTGACGGCAGAACCGGCCGTGTCTTCAACGACGAAACCTTTTTGCTTGAGCAAATCGCGGATTTTATCGGATTCTTTAAAATCCTTTTTTGTCCTGGCTTCCTGGCGTTTTTCGACCAGCTCATGAATGTCGGCCGGGATTTCTTCTTCAAAATGAAACACGCCGAAAATCTGGTTCATGTTTTGAAAGAAAACATCCAGCTCGGTTTTTTCCTGCCGGCCGATTTTCTTCAAGGAAAGCGCATTCAAGCGCTTGACCATCTCAAAAATTGCACCAAGCGCTTCAGACACGTTTAAATCATCGTCCATGGCCGCCTGGACGGCCTTTTGGGCACCGCGCACCAAATCAGACACCGCACCGCCCGATTTTGCGTTGTCGACCTCCAGGACATCGATATTGGTGTGAAAATCGCGCACGCGGTTTAAGGCTTGCCGCGCCGCTTGGACGCCGTCAACTGTGAAATTGAGCTGCTTGCGGTAATGGGTTGATAAAAGTGCGTAGCGAATAGCAGCCGCATCGAGATTTTTTTTCAGAAGATCACGCAAGGTAAAAAAATTACCTTTTGATTTCGACATTTTTTCGCCGTCTACCAATAAATGTTTGGCATGAAGCCAGTAATGAACGAACTTTTTTCCGGTCGTCGATTCCGACTGCGCGATTTCATTTTCATGATGCGGAAATACGAGATCTTCACCGCCCGTGTGGATGTCGAGTGTTTCATTCTGAAAAGCTGACAAACTCATCGCCGAACATTCAATGTGCCAGCCGGGCCGCCCCTTTCCCCAAGGCGAATCCCAGGAAGGTTCATTTTCTTTTGCTTTTTTCCACAGCACAAAATCGGTCGCTTCTTCTTTTTCGTATTCATCCACATCGACGCGGGCACCGGCAATATTTTTCTCCAGATTTTTCTTCGATAATTTTCCGTAATTCGCGAAACTGGCCACGCGGAAATATACCGAACCGTCTTTTTCATAAGCATGGTTTTTCTTCACAAGTTCCGCAATCATTTGAAGCATTTGCGGAATGGTTTTTGTGGCAAACAGCTCTTCATCAGGCGGCAGGATTTCGAGCGTTTTGAGGTCATCGTGAAACGCTTGCGTAAATACTTTGGTAAATTCCTCAAGCGGAACCTTCTTCTGATTAGCGCCCGCGATGGTTTTGTCATCCACATCCGTAATATTCATCACATGCCGGACTTTAAAACCGCTGAAATCAAGGTAGCGCTTGAGCACATCCTGAAAAACGTATGTCCTGAAATTCCCGATGTGCGCAAAGTCGTAAACGGTGGGCCCGCAGGTATACATCCGGACTTCGGGCGGATTGAGCGGCCTGAACTCTTCCTTCTTGCCGCTCAAGGTGTTGAATAATTGAAGCGCCATTTTAGGATTTGAGTGCGGTTTCGAAACGTTTTTGAATGGTCGCGCGGTCAAAAATACCGAACACTTTTTTCATCTCGGGGCCGTGAATCTGGCCGGTCATCGCAATCCGGATCGGCATAAAAAGCGACTTTCCTTTGACCTGTGTTTTGTCTTTTACAAATTTCGTCAAATCATCAAAGAAAATTTCGCCCTGTGATTTCACGTCCGAAAACCCGGAAACCGCGCACTGAAGAACCGTTTTGGTTTCCGGCTGGCTCCAAATTGCTTTGGCGTCATCGGGCATCCCTTTCAGGTCGGGTTCTTTCAGGAAACTGAGCCGTTCCCACAAATCTTCAAACTTGTGAATGTCGTTACGGACCAGCAGAAGGCTTTTGTCGAGAAACACCGCGTTTGTGAAAAACGGTTTTGCACGATCACCGCCGGCCTTTAAAAATGCGGCGGCGTGTTCAATGTAATCATTTTCAGGAATTTTCCGAAGATGTTCGGCGTTCACCCAATCCAGCTTTTCGGGATTAAAAATCGCCGGATGCTTGATGCAATTGGCGACTTCAAACTCGCGAATCAGCTCCGGAAGGTTCAAAATTTCTCGGTTATCCTTCGGCGACCAGCCGAGAAGCGCCAAATAATTCAAGAGCGCGTCCTTGAGATATCCTTGAACATCAACAAAATCCCGGACGCTCACAGACGTCAGCCGTTTCGACAAAGGCTCGCCGCCCGGGCCGTGAATAAGCGACAAATGCGCAAATTTCGGCACCTCAAAGCCAAACGCCTGAAAAAGAAGGATATGGCGCGGCGAATTGGACAGATGATCTTCCCCGCGGATGATGTGCGACACCTTCATCAAACCGTCATCAACACAGACCGACATATGGAAAGTCGGGATAAATTCGCCCGGCTTGTCCGGATTCGTGCGCATAATAACAAAGTCGCCGATTTCCTCCGGCGGAAAATGCACATCACCGCGGATTAAATCCTGAACCAAAATCGGTTTTGTTTCCTCAACTTTAAACCGGATCGTGGGTTTAATGCCTTCCGCTTTCTTTTTATCAATTTCTGCTTTTGAAATCGTCCGGCACCGGCTGTCGTAGCGCGGGGCGCGCTTGGCGATCATCGCTTCTTTTCGCCGCGCGGCGAGTTCCTGCTCCGAGCAGTAACATTCGTACACTTTTCCCTGCTCGCGGAGTTTTTTCAAATGCTCCGAATAAATATCGAAGCGCTTCGACTGATAAACCGGGCCTTCGTCCCACTGAAGCCCCAACTTTTCGAGGTCTTTCATGATCGCGTCGGCAAATTCCTGTTTCGAACGCTCGGGGTCAGTGTCTTCGATTCTTAAAATAAATTTGCCGCTCGTATGGCGCGCATAAAGAAAATTGAAAAGCGCCGTGCGGATATTGCCTATGTGGAGCATGCCCGTCGGAGACGGCGCAAACCGGACACGTGCGCCGCTCATGACTCGCCTCGCGCGCAAAGCACCACCAGCGCTTCGGCAGAAACGGCCTGGTTCATTTTCTCGGGGCCCACGCCTTCCGAAGTTTTGGCCTTGCAGCTTACTTTCGAGACCGGAAGATTGAAAATCTTCGATAAATTCATACAGATTTTTTTCTTATGCGCGCCTAATTTGGGACGGTCCAAAATCACGGTTCCGTCGATTTGATAAACGTCGAAGCCTTTCGATCGGATCAATTTGAGAGCCTTTTTCGCCAGGACAACGCTTTTGATATTTTTGAAGCGCGCGCTTGAATCCGGAAAAAAGTCGCCGATATCACCCAGGCCAAGCGCGCCCAGCATACCGTCAATAATGGCATGCAGAAGCGGATCGCCGTCCGAATGACCGACAGGGCCAAAATCGGCTTTGAGCCTTATGCCGCCTAAATAAAACGGGCGCCCCGCCGCCAAGCGGTGACGATCAAACCCGAGCCCGAACCGGAATAAATCTTGTGACTGAGGCATCATGTGGTGCGCTAGTTTCAAATCATCGGTTGTTGTAATTTTTAAATTAGAACCTTCATGGCAAAAGGCTTTTACGCTGCCGCCTGCAAACTCCACGAGAGACGCATCGTCGGTTGCGTGATAGGCCCGAACACCCAAGGCTTTATAAGCTTGCTCGAGGGCTGATTTTCTAAAAAATTGCGGTGTTTCGGCTTCAAAAAGTGTCGCACGATTCACCGTTTCCAAAATTTCTCCGCTTTTGGGATCAAACCGTTTGATCGTGGGAACCGCCGCGCGGCCCAAAACAGCGCCATCAGAACCGTTCATGCTTCGAATGAGCTTTTGAATCCATTCGGGCCTCACCAGCGGACGCGCCCCGTCGTGAACCAAAACATGATCCGACTGCTTGGATGCGGCTTGAAGCGCTCTGTGAACCGATTCGGCTCTGGTTTTTCCGCCTTTGACGACTCTGACCGGAAACGGGAGCTTCAAGAGCTTCGCCTGCGCCATCAAAAATGGTTTAAAGCTCGGCCGTGTCGCAATCACAATTTCCCGGACACCGCGCACGCTGCGGAAAGCCTCAAGCGAATGGCTGATGACGGACTTGCCGCCCAACAGCGCTTCAAGCTTGGATGTCTTTTGTTTAAACCGGGAACCGGAGCCGGCTGCCGGAATGAGAACGCTGATCTTCATCAAAATTAATGGTGATTGTGCGCCGCTTCATCCGAAGGCTTTGCAAAAATCATGCGTCCTGCCTGTGTTTGGAGAACGCTCGTAATTGTCACGTGAATCGTTTGGCCGATGCGTTTTCTGCCGCCATCGACAACCACCATCGTGCCGTCATCCAAATAAGCAACACCCTGATCGGATTCTTTGCCTTCCTTGAGGACTTTCACCTGCATGCCTTCACCCGGCATCACGATGGGCTTCAAAGCGTTGGCAAGCTCATTGATATTGAGTACGCGCACGCCTTGCAGTTCCGCAACTTTGTTTAAATTGTAATCATTCGTAAACACTTTGCCGCTTAGCATTTGGCCGAGTTTGACGAGCTTCGCATCTACCGTCGGGACTTCCGGAAAATCGGTTTCGTGAATCCGGATCTGCACCATCGGATTTTGTTTCATGCGATTTAAAATTTCAAGCCCGCGGCGGCCGCGGTTACGCTTCAAAGGATCCGAAGAATCCGCAATCAGCTGAAGCTCCTTTAAAACAAAACGCGGAACGTAGAGCTTGCCGCCTAGAAATGCGGTTTCGCAGATATCGGCGATGCGGCCGTCGATAATGACACTCGTATCAAGCAGAATAATATCTTCGCCGCTGTCTTTCGATTCGAGCTGAATAAACGGAAGGACCAGGGAAAATTCATCCTGGCCGCGGAGAATGGTAACGCCGCCTAAGTAAGCAAAAACGACGGCCGAAATAATGGCAAATTGATTTTTGAAGTTTTCGTCGAAATCAGCGTAGCCGATCAGCTCCATCAACAGCTTGTGAATCAAAAGCCCGAGCGCGATTCCGAGCAAAAGCGACAAAATGTTGCGGACGGTGACTTTCTTGAAAAAAAGATCGATCAAAATCACCAAAAACCCCGACGCGATTCCGAGCGCCAAGCCCATCCACGGATACGCCGCCAGATAACCTGTTTTGGCATGACTGCCCATGTAATGGCCCAGCAAACCTGCTATGACGAGAATAAAAAGCCTTAACGCGATAACCATATGAATTGTTCCTGCCTTTCTGAATAATAAAATTATAAGGTTGAATGAAATGGATCATAAAAATAATCAATAATAATTCAACTACCCCTTCTTCAGAAGGCGCCACGGGTGTTTCTTGATGTCGCGGACAAGCTCCAAAAGCTCATCGTAGAGCTGGTCATCGGCTATCAAGCGCCCCATCATGCCCTCACCTTTATTCATTTTTTCCAATAATATATTGAGCTGATTTGCGGATTTATTGAGATTCGCAAGACCTACCCTAACTTCCTGCTCCTGCCCTTTTATAATGGTATTTAATGAAGCCGTTAGTTCACTTAAATTGACAAGCGCATTACTCAGCGCCTCCTTGCTGTTCGGATCTTTGACGCTGTTTTGAACAGTTGTCAAAAACGAATTGATCTTCCCGGCAATTTCCTTACCCTGCACAATCAATTCATCCATCGAAACCGGTGATGCGCCTCGAATCTGATCGCCGTGCTTCAGAAGCCGGCCGCGCTCGGACTTGGCAGGCTCAACCTCAACATGCGGTTCCGCCATAATGTGCGTACCCTGCACGCTGAATAGGTCGTTCTCGTAAATTTTAACGCCCTTCACAATAAAAAGCGTGAGCCGCACAGACCCTTTTTCGCTTCCGTCGATGGATTCGTTAATGTCGACTTTCTTGATTTCGCCGATTTTGACGCCCGCATAGCGCACCGGTGCGCCGCGATCGATGATGCTGACATAATCGAAATCGGCTTTCAGCTGATAGCCCGGCCGGAATAAATAAATACCGCTTACGCCAAACACAACAACCGTCAGCAAAATGAAACCGACTACAACAAAAATACCGACTGCGAGTTCTGATTTTAATTTAAGCATGTCGCCTGTCTCCCTGATCCCCGTTGCCGTTCTCTGCCTGTGCCAAATAATGTGTCGGCTCCACCACAATTGGGCCCTTAAAAGAGCCTGTGATAAATTGTTTCACAAGCGGATTGTCGGAATTTTTAATTTCATCCGGTGTTCCCTCGGCAACGATGGCGCCATTATACAACATCGCCATCCGATCGCCTACCTTATAAGCGCTTTTCATATCATGGGTTACCACAATCGACGTAATTCCTAATTTCTTCTGAAGCCGGATAATCAAGTCGTTGATTGCATCCGACATGATCGGGTCCAAACCGGTCGTCGGTTCGTCATAAAGCACGATCTTCGGATCCGTGCAAATCGCACGCGCCAAGGCAACCCGTTTCCGCATGCCGCCCGAAAGGTCCGAAGGCGAAAGGTCTTCGATATCACTCAAACCGACTAAGCGCAGCTTTTCTTTGACGCGCTTTTCGATTTCGTGCTTGGGTAGTTTGTAGTGTTCAATCAAAGAGAAACCGACATTTTCGCCGACCGTCATCGAATCAAACAGGGCCGAATTCTGGAACAGCATGCCGATTTGCATCCGCACCTGATTAAGCTGCTGCGGCCCGATCGAAAAAATATCGACCCCTTCAATGAGCACTTTTCCCTGATCCGGCGCCAAAAGGCGCATGATGTGTTTCAATAAAACACTCTTGCCGCATCCCGAAGTTCCGATAATGACCAGCGTTTCTCCGGAATTTACTTTTAAATTCACGCCTTTCAACACTTGCTTTCCGCCGAAAGACTTATGTAAATCCGAAATTTCAATGAGTGCCATAAACTCCTTAAGGTAATCCCTCGATTACTCTCGGGATAAGTGTCGCAGAAATTTCATTTCTGCTCCCTTAAAACGCGAATTGAACCAATGCGGTGAAAAAACAGTCGAATGCGATAACGGAAATAAGCGCCGTCACAACCGCTTTTGTGGTTGCCTGGCCAACACCTTCCGCGCCGCCTTTGGCGACAAATCCGTAATAACATCCGACGGTTGAGATAATCATTCCGAAGAAAAATGCTTTCGCAAGCCCCGAAAACACGTCTTTCAATTGCAAAATATCAATGGCTCGATGCAAATATTGATAGGAGCTGATTTTGAGCTTAAAAATTGCAATCGCATAACCCCCCAAAACACCGACCACGTCCGCATAAATTGTCAAAACCACGAGCATTAAAACCGCAGCGAGGTAGCGCGGCACCACCAAATAATCAATCGGATCCGCAGCGAGAGACTGTAAGGCGTCGACTTGCTCTGTTACTTTCATGGTACCGATCTCAGCCGCGATGGATGCGCCGACGCGGCCCGAAACGACGAGCGCCGTGAGAACCGGCCCCAGTTCTCGAACGGTGGAAAGCGAAACGAGATCGGCAGTGAATTGAGTCGCGCCGAAATTTTGCAGCTGATAGGCCGATTGAAGCGCGAGCACCATGCCCGTGAAAAGCGATGTGAGCGAAACAAGGGGCAGCGAGGCGACGCCGATTTTGAACATCTGATTAAACACTTCCCGGATTCTGAGCGATTTCGAAAAAAGCGCTACGTTCGCCCGCCAATAAAGGGTAGCGATTGCGCCGGACTCTGTCAGAAATTGAATACACGTCTCTCCGATTGTCTCAAGCCAATTCTTGACGCTTACCCATTTTCGGAGTGCCGAGAACGTTGAAATGGCGCCTTTTGCTTTTTCGTTTTCCATAATCTTTAAAATTTTAACTTCGGCCCGACGCCGACAAAACGTTTGCCGTCTTCGTCATCTTCGGCAACCAGTGTTAAACTTTTTCCGTCTTTAATTGAATATTCCAGCTGCAACTCGGAATGACTAGCCTGTTGAAACGGCTTCGTTGCCTTAGCAGCGCCGCTTCCGGGCGATCCGAGCGCATCCTGATTATCCACTTCCCGCTTCAAATTCCAGCCCTTCCATATAATCATCTGGTCGGAAGACATTATTTTCACATTTTGAACGATATTGTCCAACTTAAAATCAACATCGCCTTTAATTAAATAGGTCTTGCCTTTTTTGGTAATTTTGGAATCCGTCAAGTTTAAACGGGGATATTGCCCGCTTAATTGGATCGTTGCCAGTTCATAATCAAATTCGGCAACCTTTCCGTTTTGAACCCGCATTTGTCCATCCATCATAGGCGCCCCAAGCAAACCCGATATTTTGATTTTCCCTTCTAAGTCGCCTGCAAGCGATGCCGGAAATTCATGAACGCCCAATCGCCTGAAATGGCTTAAATCCACCCGGCTAATTTGAAGGACGAGATCCGAAATCGCGGGCTGCGCAAATGAAACCGAACCCGTCAATTGGCAAATTCCGGCCCAGCGTGCGGCAAGCGATTCCAGACCGGAAGACGACAGCCGAAATGAGGCATTAAAATCAAGCAGCGGATGATAGTTAAAAATCAAGTATGCGGTTTCTACCGTTCCGTCAAAATGATGCTTGCCGCCCGACCAGGCTTCTTCAACCGGCTGTAATTTTAATTTTGCAAGCGTTGCAATATCATGTCCTGCAATTTTTAAATGTGTTACGTTTAAATCCAAGTTAATCCTAAAATCTTTGAAGCTCATATCAACCGAATACCGCTGCTCATCGCGTTCCGCAGAAAGGCGAAAACGGCTTTCTTTGAAGTTAAGCTCTCCGTTTGCCTTATAACCGCTTTTAAAAACCAAGTCGCTGAGCAAAATCGCATTTTCGTTATATACCAATTTTCCTTTAAAAGAATGCTGCTTCTGAAAAGCGGAGAAATTTCCCGATACTGATTGATCGCGCAAATCCAACACAGTTTCAAAAACAAATTCTTTACCGTTATCGATCAATTGCCAAGAAAGGCGGTAAACCGGAGAAGCAGAAAAAATATTCTCAACCGTGCCGCTCAAACTGCACGGGATTCCCTTAAAATCAAAGCTGACTTGGCGGATAACAAGAGTCGAGCCTTTTAACTCGATCTCGCCATTTAAATTCTTGATCGGAATCCCGGTCGACTCACTCCACCGGATATTCCGGAGCCGTACCTTTAGATCGCCGGATTCAAAACCTGATTGAAGAGAGCCCTCGGCATCAAAACTACCTTCCAAGAAACCGTCCGCTTCGGCAATAAAATCAACTGAAAGCCGGTCGCCTGCCCACGATGTTTTTCCCTTAATATCGGTGAGTCTCAACTTTTGATCGGCGAGCGGAATCGGTATTTCAACCTCTCCCCCATCCAATTCTACGCGGCGAAACAGGCCGCTTTCGGGCTTTACCATAGACGGCATCAGAGATGTCCAAAACGGCTGACTGGATTTTAATTGAAATTTCGGGGATTCGAGCAAAATCGAAACGGGCGCTTTCAGCTGGCGGCTTATAAAATTCCACAGATTGTAGCGGATCACGATATTTTTAACACCGACCAGGATAGGTTCTCGCGAACCGGTCTGTTTGATTTCAAGCCCTGAGAGTGAGATTTTTTTGAGAAAGCGGAACTGAATTTTGCCGATTTTTACTCTCGAGCGCAGGAATTCGCCCACCTTTTCTTCGGTAAAAGATTTAAATTCGGCGGAAGTGACCTGCTTACTGAGAGCGCCATATGCATACAAAAAAGCCGAAGCCAGTAAAATGCCGGAAATAATTGCAATGAAAGTCCATTTTCGCATAACAGCCTGGCCTGGTGCGATTCTCAAAAATACAGAACGGGTTCCGGATTAACTAACGGATGTCGGCGACGACACTTTCTCGAAAACGATAAACTCGCCGCGGACTTCGGCTTTCACAGTATCCCCTTCGTGAAACTTGCCGGTCAAAATATCTTCGGCAAGCACGTTTTCGATATAGCGCTGAATCGTCCGCTTTAAAGGACGTGCCCCGTAAGTCGGGTCATAGCCTTTATCAATCAAAAACTTCACGACTTCGGGCGATAAGACAAGCTCCATCCGCTGTTCTTTCAAACGGTCTTTTACTTCTTTGAGTTCGATTTCGATAACTTTTTCGAGATCGGAACGCGTCAATTGATGGAAAACAATGATGTCGTCCACACGGTTCAGGAATTCCGGACGGAACACTTTTTTGGCTTCATCCAAGAGCTTCATTTTCATCGCATCATGCGTCTCCGCTTCATTCTGCGGACGAAATCCGATGTCGCCCTGGCGCTTGATAAGGTCTGCGCCGACGTTCGAGGTCATGATGATAATAGTATTTCTGAAGTCAACCCGGCGCCCGTAAGAATCGGTTAGGCGGCCGTCTTCCATGACTTGCAATAGAATATTGAACACATCCGGATGCGCTTTCTCGATTTCATCCAACAGCACAACAGAATACGGACGGCGGCGGATTTTCTCCGTCAGCTGCCCGCCTTCTTCGTAGCCCACATATCCGGGAGGCGCTCCGACAAGCCGAGATACGTTGAATTTTTCACCGTACTCAGACATATCAATTTGAATGACCGCTTCCTGGTCGCCGAACATAAATTCTGCGAGCGCGCGCGCCAAAAGCGTTTTACCGACACCAGTCGGCCCTAAGAAAATAAAATTCGCAATCGGGCGGCGCGGATTCCGGAGGCCGCTCCGGGAACGGCGAATTGCGTTTGCCGTTGCCTTAATCGCCTCTTCCTGGCCGATCACACGCTTGTGCAATTCATCTTCCGTGCGCAGGAGCCGCGTGGTTTCTTTTTCTTCAAGACGCTGAAGCGGAACGCCGGTCCACTTGGATACGATCACGGCGATGTCTTCGCCGGTGACTTGAATTTCGACTTCTGATTTTGATTCTTTCCAGCTGCGCTTGATCCGGTTTAATTCTTCGCGCGCCTGGCGTTCTTTGTCACGCAATTTCGCGGCACGCTCGAAATCCTGTCCCTTGATCGAGGCTTCTTTTTCGTTTTTAAACTGTTCAATATCGGCTTCCAGTTTCTTCAGGTCTTTCGGCAAGGTCGTTACCGACAGCCGCGCGCGCGAGCCGGCCTCATCGATCAAATCAATGGCTTTATCCGGCAGAAAACGGCCGGTGATGTAGCGATCCGACAGCTTTGCGGCAAATTCGATGGCTTCATCCGTAATTTTCACGCGGTGGTGCGCTTCATATTTATCGCGCAACCCCTTCAAAATCGCGATGGTTTCCTCGACCGTCGGCGGATCCACGTTGATTGTTTGGAAACGGCGTGCGAGAGCTGCATCCTTTTCGATATATTTGCGGTATTCATCGAGCGTTGTGGCGCCAATACACTGAATTTCACCGCGTGAAAGCGCAGGCTTCAGAATGTTCGACGCATCGATAGCGCCTTCCGCGCCGCCTGCACCGACAAGCGTGTGCAGCTCATCAATAAAGATAATGACATTCTCAGAGCGGCGGATTTCATCCATGACCGCCTTGATACGCTCTTCAAATTGTCCGCGGTATTTGGTACCGGCCACCATCAAAGCAAGATCAAGCACCACGATCCGTTTATCGATTAGAACTTCGGGCACATCGCTGGAAATGATTCGCTGCGCGAGGCCTTCCACAATGGCGGTTTTGCCGACGCCGGCTTCACCGAGCAGAACAGGATTATTTTTCGTACGGCGTGCCAAAATTTGGATCACGCGCTCAATCTCATCCACACGATTGACGACCGGATCTAACTTGCCATCGCGCGCAAGCTGCGATAAATCGCGGCCGAAAGCATCGAGTGCAGGTGTTTTGGTTTTTGCTGATTTTGCACCGGAGCCGGAACCTCCGCCTTGTCCGCCTGCCGGCGGCGCACCGCCTCCCGCGCCTTGTGAAGGCGCGGATGACCCGAGTAATTTGATCACTTCTGAACGGACTTTATTGAGGTCGAGCCCGATATTCATTAATACGTGGCTCGCAACACCCTCGCCTTCCTTGATGAGGCCAAGCAGTAAGTGCTCCGTACCGATATAATTGTGTCCCAAGCGGCGGGCTTCATCCATCGCCAGCTCAATTACTTTTTTGGCTTTGGGTGTAAATGGGATATCGCCGGAAACGATCGTGCTGGGCCCGAATTGCACCAGTTTTTCGACTTCAAGGCGGATGGTATCTAATGAAAGGCCGAGATTTTGCAGCACGGCCGCAGCGACGCTCTCACCTTCTTTAATAAGGCCAAGCAGGATGTGTTCGGTGCCGATGTAGTCGTGATTAAAACGCTTGGCCTCTTCCTTTGCCAAGATAATGACTTTACGCGCTCTTTCTGTAAACCGATCAAACATGTGCACTCCTTATTTTAAGCAACTTAGGATAAAAACAATTAAACCGTGTATATATTATACCAACTAGATCAAGCGGACGTCTTTTAATCTGTTCCGGAACAGCTCGGCCCGCTTATAATCTCTTTCGGCACTACTCAGCTCCGACCCAAACATTTTCTGCAAATGCGCCGGCTGTGTAATCAGGAAAAGCGAATTTAGCTCGGCTTCCGTAAGCCCTGCGAGAAACTTAATATCAAGGCCAAGCCGTAAAAGCGACAAAAGCGAGATCGCTTCATTGCTTGAAAGAAGCCGTGCGGATTTCAAGGTGCCGAGCGAGCGCCAAATTTGGTCTTCCAATTTGTCGCGCTTTTTCGAAACCAAATATTCTCGCGATTCCTTTTCATGCCCGATAACTTGTTTGATCACGCGCTCCAAATTATCGATGATATCTTCCTCGTTTTGCCCGAGCGTGATTTGATTTGAAAATTGAAAAAAGTTTCCGACCGCCTGGGTGCCTTCCCCGTAAAGCCCGCGCACGGCCATTCCCAATTTTGCGACTGCCTGCAGGACTTTCGTGATTTGTTTTGTCGTCACCAGGCACGGCAGATGCAGCATACAAGAGGCTCGGAGGCCCGTTCCAACGTTTGTCGGGCATGCCGTCAAATAACCGAGCGAAGCATCAAACGCGAAACCAAGCTGGGCTTCAAGCTCGGAATCGATTTTATCGATCACGCGCCAGGCTTCCATTAAATTGAACCCTGATTGGAAAGATTGAATCCGTAGATGGTCTTCTTCCAAGACCATGATGCTGATGACTTCATTTTTCGAAACAACAAGTGCTTTTTTGCCTTTGCCGCGTGCATGTTCGGGGCTGATCAAGTGGCGCTCGAATAAAAACTGTTTGTCGTTTTCTTTCAAGTCTTTGTAATGAAAAAAAAGCGAGTCTTTGAGCATCGCCGATGTTTTAACAGCTTTATGCACTTCTTCGATGATCATCGATTCGTGATCGGCATCCAATTTGTTGTGAAACAAAAATCCGGAAATATTGCGCGCAAGGCGGATCCTAGAACTGATCACCACGTCGTGCTCAGGCCCGGTGCCGCGAAGCCATTCGGAAGTCGAGTTGAGCAAGTCTTTTATTGCGTGATTGGGAACCGCCATTACTTTTCCTTTTTGCCTTTTCCGATTTTCTCTTCGAGTTTTTTGATCTGATCGCGAATTTCAGCCGCTTTTTCGAATTCTTCCATTTCAATTGCGCGGCGCAGCCGGTCGCGGAGCTCCCGGAGATCAATCACCCGCTTGGTTTCCGTTGATGCTTTCGAAGGCCGCTTTCCGAGATGTTCGGTTGAACGCTGGACACGTTTAATCAACGGAAGCAGAATTTTGTTCAATTCCTGATAACAATCGGCGCAGCCCAGGCGGCCGGTTTTACCGAATTCTTCGTAACTCAAGCCGCAAACTTTGCATTCGACCGTAGCGACCGGCTGAGATTGAAACATGGAGCCCATATCGGCCAAGCCGGAGAGAAGATCGTTGAAGCTGAAATGCGTCTTGAAGTCGGTGCCCTTTTCCTGCGCACAGGACTCGCACAAATGAACTTCCATCATCTGGTTATTGACGATTTCGGTCAAATGAATGGTTGCTTCATTTTGATGACAAACACCACACAGCATGAGGTCACCCTTATAAAGTATATCTGACGCCGTCGCGACGCGTTAAATCACCGAAGGAACTTTTCAGTTTCAGCGTCACTTTGCCCGGTTTTCCGGTACCCACCGTGCGACCGTCAATCTTAACGACCGGGATCACTTCCGCCGCGGTTCCCGTAAGAAACGCTTCATCCGCATTAAATAAATCGTGGCGCGTCAGAATTTTTTCCTGGAACGGAATATCATTGCGGCGCGCAAGATCGATAATCGCCTGGCGCGTAATGCCGCGCAAAGCACCCAAATAGGTGGGCGGCGTCATCAAAATCCGCTCTTTCACGATGAATACATTGTCGCCCGTACACTCCGCCACATAGCCTTGGTGGTTGAGCATGAGCGCTTCAGAGTATCCGGAGTTTGTCGCTTCGATTTTGGCCATGATGTTGTTCAAATAATTAAGCGACTTAATGCTCGGATTCACGGCCTCCGGCAAATTCCGGACGGTCGGCACCGTGATAATATCCATACCGTCGCGGTAAAGCTTCTCCGGATACAGCGTGATTTTATCCGTGATGATAAAAACCGTCGCCTTTTTGCATTTTTGCGGATCGAGGCCAAGGTCGCCTGTGCCGCGCGTTACGACAACGCGGATATAACCGTCGCGCACTTGATTAATTTTGAGCGTTTCGATAACCGCATCCGTCATTTGGTCCTTCGTGAGAGGAATTTTAAGCATGATCGTGTGCGCTGACTCATAAAGCCGCGCCAAATGCTCTTTTAATTTAAACACGAGACAATTGTAGGCGCGGATACCTTCAAAAACACCGTCGCCATAGAGAAGCCCGTGATCGAAAACCGAGATTTTGGCTTCGGATTTTGGGAGAAATTGTCCGTCCAAATAAATTTGAAGTTCTTTCGTGCTTTGCTTAGCTGCTGTTTTCTTTTTCATGGCTTCCCTTTCTTGCCTTTATTCTTTTTTCAAAACACCGTCGTGAAGCTGATAAACGGACTTGTTCCGCTTAATCAAACTGGCTTCATGTGTCACAATCAAAAATGTTTTCTTCTCTTCCTTATTCAATTCAACCAACAATTCAAAAACTTCAAGCGCTGTTTCTTCATCGAGATTGCCCGTCGGTTCATCGCACAAAATCAAATCCGCGTCGTTGGCGAGTGCGCGCGCAATCGCCGTCCGCTGCCCTTCGCCGCCCGAAAGCTGTGACGGATAATGGTCTTTGCGGTGGCTCAAACCTACTCGGTCGATCAGATATTTCACGCGTTTTTGATTCACTTTGCCGCTGATCAGGCCGGGCAGCATGATGTTTTCCATGAGTGTCAGCTCCGGCAATAAATGAAAAAATTGAAAGACAAAGCCGATCTGCTTATTCCGATACGCACAAAGCTCGGATTCGCTTAACTGCGCAATATTCTTTCCGCGGAAATAAATATTGCCGCTCGTGGCCGCATCGAGGCCGCCCAACATATGAAGCAAAGTTGATTTTCCGGATCCTGAACGGCCCAAAATAAACACCATTTCGCCCGGTTGGGCTTCTAAATTCACACCGCGCAGAATTTTAAGCGTACCGCGCGGGCCTTCGAAGTTTTTGCAAAGCTTCTCGATTTTGAGAATCGCGTCACCTTCCGGTGCCGGCTTTGTCATGCGCTTCTTCACGGCTTCTAAAATATTACTCATGCCGAAGCGCCTCCACCGGATGCAAGTTCGCCGCTTGATGAGCCGGATAAATGCCCGCCGCAAGTGCCATCACAAGCGCCGCCAGCACAATCGTCACAATATCGCCCATATTGATCTGGGTCGGAATCTTGTCAAAATAATAAATATCACTCGGGAAAACCGTAATCCCGAACGCTTTTTCCAGAAAATCCGCTATTTCGTTTAAATGAAGCGTAAACCACAATCCTAAAATAGCGCCCGTCACCACACCGGTCACACCGATCATCAATCCTTCAATCAAGAAAATTTGGCGGACGCTGCCCGCGGTTGAACCCAACGCACGCAGAATGCCGATGTCTTTTGTTTTTTCCATTGCGACCATCGTGAGACTGGAAACAATGTTAAACGCCGCAACCAGCACGATGAGACTGAGCAATATCGTCATAACGGTTTTTTCCACTTTCAATGCCGAGAAAAAATGCCGGTTCAAATCAATCCAGCTCTGAAATACATAAGGCGAATCAAAGTGTTCGAGAATTTGGTCTTTGACTTTGTCGGCCGTCTCCACATCTTTAACGCGGATTCCGATACCGCTCACGCGATCCTCTAAGTGATACACGGATTGTGCTTGCGAGAGGCTGATCAGCGCGAGCGAGGAATCAAAATCATTCATGCCGAGCCGGAAAATACCGCTCACTTTGAAAAAATCGCTCTTTGTTTTGCGTACTTCCGTCAATTCCGATGGTTTTGCACCTTCCGGCGTCACGAGCGAAATAATATCGCCGACCTTAACTGAAAGCGCCGCAGCCAGGCTATCGCCGATCAGGACTTGGCCGATCGGATGCGTCTCTTCGCGGCCAAACCAGCGCTTGATGGTCATCGGCACGTTCGAAAAATCGACCGCCCCTGCGCGCATGTTCTTGCGCACCAAATCCAAATCATCGCTGTTTCCGTCAACACCCCGCACGATAACACCCGTCGCAAAAGAATCCGAACGGATGATCGCCTGGCTTTGCACATAGGGCGATGCGGATACGATTTCTTTAACACCCAGACTTTGAATTTCAACAACCGTTTGTGCTACATCGTCCAAGCCGCCTACTTTTTCCACAATGATGTGCGGCTGAACGCCCACAATTTTTGATTTAAGCTCGCGGTCAAATCCGCTCATAACAGACAACACAACGATTAAAGCCATGACGCCCAAAGCAACGCCGGCGATCGAGATAAAAAAATTCATCGAGATAAAACCGCCGAAGCTGCGTTTCGTCAAATGGCGCTTGGCAACAAACAGTTCAAGCTTCATCAGAGCCCTCTTTGCTTTCACCTTTTTTCTCAGGTCGAAGTTGCGGGAACAAAATCACATCGCGAATCGATTGCGAATTTGTTAACAGCATGACAAGCCGGTCAATCCCGATTCCAAGGCCGCCTGCGGGCGGCATCGCGTATTCCATCGCGAGCAAAAAATCTTCGTCGATTTCTTTGTGATCCCCAATCGTTTCTTTCTGGCTCGATAAACGCTCGCGTTGTTCAATCGCGTCGTTGAGTTCGGAGAAGGCATTTGCAATTTCCATTTTTGCGATAAAAAGCTCAAACCGGTAACAAAGCGTCGGATCATCTTCTTTCTTTTTCGCCAATGGCGTCGTCAAAGCCGGGTAATCAATCACAAACGTAGGATCAATCAAGCCCGGCTGCACAAATTGATCAAACGCTTCATCAAGGATGTCGACGTCTTCAGCTTTTGGATCTACCGAAAGCCCTGCTTTTTTCGCAATTTCTTTCAATTTTCCGCTGCGCCAATCGAGTTTCGTTTTTTCCTTGAGCACGTCATAAAAAGAAATCCGCTTCCATGGCCGCTTGAAATTGAGCTTCAAATCGCCGAACGGAAGCTCATCGCCGCCCGCGACTTCCGTGGCGAGTTTCGTGATTAATTCTTCCGTCAAATTCATCATGCCTTCGTAATCTGAATACGCTTCGTAAAGTTCGAGCATCGTAAATTCCGGATTGTGGCGGATCGAGATGCCTTCGTTCCGGAAATTTCGGTTAATTTCATACACCTTGTTCAAACCGCCGACCAAAAGCCGTTTCAAATAAAGCTCGGGCGCCACACGCAGATACAAATCGGTGTTGAGCGTGTTGTGATGCGTCACGAAAGGCCGTGCACGCGCACCGCCCGGAATCGGCTGCATCATCGGTGTTTCGACTTCCATAAAACCGCGCTCATCCAAAAATTGCCGGATCGTTTTGATAATTGCGCTTCGCTTTTTAAAAGTATCGCGCACTTCATCATTCACGATTAAATCCACATAACGGTGCCGGTAGCGAAGCTCTACATCTTTTAACCCATGCCATTTTTCGGGCAGAGGCTGAATAATTTTGGAAAGGAGTTGAAATTCCTCCACGCGTACGGTCTTCTCACCCATCTTCGAGACAAAACATTTACCGCGAATTCCGATAATGTCACCGATATCCAGGAGCTTGAAAAGTTCATAGGCCTTTTCACCCACCGTATCAAATTTGAGATAAATCTGAACGCGCGCGGTGTTGTCTTTCAGGTCCGCGAAAGTTGATTTGCCATGCTCGCGGCGCGCCATCATGCGGCCCGCAAGACGGACTTCTTTTTCAGCTTCAAAATGAGCAAGCATATCGGCGACCGTGTGGCTTGCTTCAAAGCGCCCGCCGGTGAGTTTCTCGCCTTTTTCTTTTAGGAGTTTTATCTTCTCGAAGCGTTCTTTTAAAATTTCGGATGTTTTTTCAAGCATAAATCGTTGCAAGCTCTTATTTTTAAGGAAGTTAGGAAAATCGAAAGCTTTAGATTATAGTACAGGTGTTTCCGGGTGTCAATCGAGGGGAGTTTAGCTGAGAGAAGCCAGATCGATTACAAACCGGTAACGGACGTCACCCTTGATAATGCGCTCGTAGGCTTCGTTGACTTTCTGGATGGGAATTTTCTCAATATCGCAAGCAATGTTGTGACGACCGCAGAAATTGAGCATTTCCTGCGTTTCGCGGATACCGCCAATCAAGGAACCCGTCAAATGCCGCCGGCCGCCGATTAAATTAAACGCGTGAATCGCGGGCGATTTCTCGGGAACACCCAAAAGCACCATCGATCCGTCGCGCTTGAGCAGGCCCAAATATTTGCCCCAATCCAAATCGACAGAGACGGTGTTGAGAATCAAGTCAAAACGTTTTGCAAGTTTGTCGAAACTTTTTGAACCTGCCATTGCATAATAATGATGGGCGCCAAGCCGCTTGGCATCCCGCTTTTTTTGATTGGAACGGCTTAAAACACTCACGTCTGCGCCGAGCGCGCGTGCAAGCTTGACGGCCATGTGGCCTAGGCCACCCAAACCAAGCACGGCAACTTTCTTACCTTTCCCTGCTTTCCAATGCCGGAGCGGTGAATAGGTTGTAATGCCGGCGCATAAAAGCGGCGCTGCGCGATCAAGCGGCAAATTCCTCGGAATTTTCAGGACAAAATCTTCACCAACAACGACTCTTTGCGAATAACCGCCGTAAGTCGGCGTTTTAGAACCTTTTTCAAGCGCACCGTACGTCCAGACCGGGGCCGGACAAAATTGTTCGAGGCCTTGCTTACATTCCGGGCATTTGCGGCATGAATTCACGAGACAACCAACGCCCACGCGATCTCCTGTTTTGAATTTGCGCACTTGAGATCCGACCTTTGTGACAACACCCGCAATTTCATGACCGGGCACCATCGGATAACGCGACATTCCCCATTCATTCCGGGCTTGATGAATATCGGAGTGACAAATTCCGCAAAAGAGGATTTCAATCAAAACATCGTGCGGGCCAACTTCGCGCCGGTTGATCGTGAGCGGCGCCAATTTTGCTTTTCTGTTTTTTACAGCGTAGGATTTTGTAAGATACATTTTAGAAACCTGAACCATGATCATTATACTCTGATTTCTAATAAGCTCTAGACATAAAAAAGGCGTGGTTGTGATTAACCACGCCTTTTCATTCTTGCCTTTTCCGAAATCTTAAAACTTTACGCCGTCGTTCGGAATCGGAACATCAATTTGCGGAATCGGGAACGTCACGGTATGCAAAGCGCCTCCGATCGTGTACGTCACGGTGTTGAGCAACCCGTAACCCATTCCTTTAATCACACACTTTTTGTCCCGTACTGCTTCGTACGGCTTCCGCACGATTTCGGTCCAACCCAACAGCATGTTTTTCATGCCGTAAGTCAGCTTGCCCATTGTTTTCTCTCCATAAGTCGACTGGCTTGCCCACGGACTTCCGGCAAAGGATATCGCGGGCAAAACCACCATGGCCAAGATCACAATCCCTACGATTAGCATCTTTTTCATTCGCATCTCCCCCCGGAATTGGTTGAAATCCTGTTCCACGAGGCAACCGCCAAACAAGTATTTCAAAGCCCCAACTCCTCTACTACTAATCTCCATCTGTCCTTTTAAAAGTATAACACCTAAAAACGAGATTCTTTGAGTTGGCACGGATGAGGAAGCACTTCCTCTAAGAGCTATTAAAAGTCACTATTTTAGGATATTTTTAGCGGGATAGTTTGAGTACTATGCTATCAGCAAATTATCGCGATGCCGTGCGATTAGTAAAACGCGCTTCATGGATGCGGTTCAGGCTCTCTTCTTTGTGGCGGCGTTCGTCGAGGCCGATATTGCGGAAAAGATCGGCGAGCGAGGCAAAAGAACCGTAATCTTTTTCGAATTCGCTTTCGAAAGGCTCCGTTTCAAATGCGGGGTTTTCCTTTACAAATTCCATATATTCGTGTTCCGCGTGGTCTTCAAAATCCGCGTTTAGCCTATAGCTTTTGGACGGACGAATCACATACAAAAGCCAGCTGGCATGATAATAAAAGAACGCTACAATTTGAGGGAGAATTCTGTAAAGAACGAAGTTCTCTTTGATTTTTTTCTTCTGCGTCAATTCCTCCAGAATCAAAAGATGCCACTGCTCGTTATCTTGCTGATAACGCGACTCGACCACAAAGTCAAAAATGCGGCGCGAAAATCTTGGAATAAAATAAGTGTGCGTCATCGCAATATACGCAACCCGTTCCCAGGATTGATAGGAAACGCGCGCGATAATTTCCAAGACTTTGAATTTCGAAAAGCTACGTTTTTTTCCATAGAACAAATCCAGAAAGAAAAATAGCGTCTTTCCGAGAAGTGAATATTTTCGCCGCTCGGCATTGAGCGTTGTTGCCTGTTCTCTTTTGAGCTCTTCGGTGTTTGGCATGATTGATCGTCCGCGTTGATTGCGTTTAAGTTTGTACTTTCTGCTGCTCCGTACCTCCCTTTTGAGGGGGAGGCGCTGCCGAAATCCTTTCATTCACTTTGGTTAATTTTTTAGTAATGACTGCTTTAGCGGAAAAACGCATCATCGTTGCAACCACCGGCCCGGGAAAAGACGAGATAAGTTTGTTGCATTTTTGCGCCAACGCGTTGTGGTGCGCAACTTTATCGTCCAATCTGCTTTCGCACGTGTTTAATGTTGAACGTGCGGTAATATATTCCGGCTTTTTTGATAAGAATGCATACGAGTCCATGGTTTGTATCAGCTTCAAAATCATATCACCAAACTGCGCCTGTCCGTCCTCAAATTTCTCTGACTTATCCGGATCGAGGTAACTTTCTGCATTCGCTTGCAAATTGGTTACTTTGTCGATCATGATTTTAAGCTGGCTAATAAACGGCTTGTCCTCATCCGTGATGGTGTAATGCTCAAAATAAGCCAAAAGCCCGGATACCAGCGCCAGCCGGTTTGAGCAAGTGGTGCAGAACTCCTGCCAGGATGTGGTAGATTGAGCATCCACGGTCACGATTTTTGAAAGAACGACGCAAAACATAATCGCAAAAATGATGTTGCCGAACACGACAACAACCAAAACGCCGATTAAAATCCACACTCAGCACCTAGTTTATTTTTTAACGCGCGTAGCGTTTGTGTATTAGGTTAAGGCCTCTTTTGCGAAATGGATGTTCATCATTCTATAGAAAAATACGGCTAAAATTTTGTTAAATTGAGTAATGGCTAGATTATTCGGCGGCGCGATGCAAAAAAAGCAAAAACCACGGCAAAACCACACAGCAACGGAAACAAGTAACCGGTTTGCGTGTAGAAAGTAGGTTGATAGCCAAGCCGAAGCTGCATCGCAAGTCCGCCCGCGATCCAACTATCGTTACCGGCCTTGTCCGTCACTTTGGCGAGCACTTCCCCGTCTTTCGAGATAAATCCCGAAACACCGATGTTGGCAGCACGCACGACCGGCACACCGTTTTCGATGGCGCGGAAAATCGAGCCTTGCAGATGCTGATAAGTTGCGGCACTTTTGGAGTACCAGGAGTCATTCGTCATAACAACCAAAAATTCCGCACCGCGTTTCACAAATTCGCGTGCCAACGACGGAAAAATATCTTCATAGCAAATGAGCGGTGCATATTTTACGCCGTTCGTTTCAAAAATGGTGTATTCACTGCCGTGCGAAAAATCACCGACACCAAAAGAATATGCATAATTTTCGAGCCCCAAAAACCTAAACACCGGAGCCCACGGAATAAATTCGCCGAACGGGACGAGCCGGATTTTATCGTAACGCATCTCGACTTCGCCTTTTTGATTAATAAAATAGGCGCTGTTGAAGATGCGCCCGGGAATACCGTTTGCCTCGGCAGCTTCCAAAAACGGGCTGCCGGCCAAAATCGGTGTCTTGAGAGACCGGGCAAGATTAAAAACCTGATCCCGCTCGGGATCTTCGTTCAAAATGCCAGGCCACGCGGCTTCCGGCCAAATAATCAAATCCGGTTTCTCGACAGCCGCAAGCTTCGTGAGCTCTGTGTATTGCTCGATAATATTTTTCCGAAATGCTTCATCCCAGGTTTGGTTGTGCGGAATATTGCCCTGAATGACGCTCGGCGTGATGGATTTCTGAAAATTTTCGCCGGATGCGGCCGGCAAATAGCGAAGCCCGAGCAGGCATAAAACCAAAATGCCGACGGTTAAAATCGCGCGACTCATTTCTTTGTATGTTAAGCGCTCTTTTAAAAACGAAAGATTTAAAAAGACGGCAAGATTCGCAAACACAATTAAAAACGAAACACCAAAAGCGCCGATGAAGCTTGCGAGCCGCGCCACGGCAAGATAATCGCTTTGTGAATACGCGAGCAAATTCCAACCAAGCGACCAATCGGGAATTTCGGTGCGAATCCACTCCAGGACAGTCCACAACGCCGGAAGCGCGATCAAACTTCTGCCGAACCGGTGTGCCGCGATAAAAAAACGGGCTGCAATGCCAAAAATTCCAAAATAAACCGCAAGAAATGCCACGACCACGAACCAGCCAAAATAAGTGACGTGGCGGATCCATTCCATCGATACCGAGTAAAACAGAAAACCGGAAACGTAAAAAATGAGGAATGCTTCTTTGTAGCTCTTCGACTTTTGAACGGCCGACAGAGCGGGAACCAGCGCAATCCATGCCAGCCAGCCGAAGTTATATTTCGGAAAACAAAGAATTAATAGAAACGCGGAAAGCAGGATTTGAAGAGGAATGGAAACGCTTTCGGGCTTAGCGTTACGTTCCATGACATTTTTTATACTTCTTCCCGGAACCGCAAGGACACGGATCGTTGCGGCCGACTTTTGGGTCGTGGCGCTCGACCGGCTGAAGTTTTTCGCCACTCGGCTGAGGGGCGGCTCCTCCGGCCCTCGGATTCCGCAAAGATGCGGGAACCTGTGCAGCCGGTTGTTTGGGCATATTTTCAAACATGCCTTGCGACTGATGAATAAATTGCTGTTTGTCGGTTTCGAGAACGCTCGTGATTTTTTCTTCTTTAACCGCCTGAACCAAGAACAGAAACCGGATCGCTTCCCGCTTGATGTTCATGATCATTTCATCAAACAAAGCAAAAGCTTCGCGCTTATATTCGATAAGCGGGTCGTTTTGGGCGTAAGCGCGAAGATGAATGCCTTCGCGCAAGTCATCAATCGAATGCAAGTGCTCTTTCCATTTACTGTCAATCGTCTGAAGCATGATGTAACGCTCTAAAAACCGGAGCCGGTCTTCGCCGAACGTTTTCTTCTTTTCTTCGTACACTGTCTTAATTCGTTCCTCGATATCTTTCAGAAGGATTTCCAAATCATTCGCGATTCCTTTTCCGGCTGAAACTTCGAGGTCTTTTGTGGAAATGCGGAAAGTATTTTCGAGTGCTTTGAAGAACGCGGCTTCATCGCGGTCTTCTTCGCGGATTTGTTCGCCCAAACTCCGCTCGATCAACTCATCCGCAACATCCGATGCCATTTCAAGAATATGCTCGGTCAAATCCGCGCTCATCAGAACCCGGTCGCGTTCTTCATAAATGATTTCGCGCTGGCGGTTCATCACATCGTCAAACTCAAGCAAATGTTTCCGGATTTCAAAATTGTGCGACTCCACGCGCTTTTGCGCCGTTTCGATTGCGCGCGAGACAAGGCCCGATTCGATTTCCTGCCCCTCTTCCATTCCGAGCCGCTCCATCAGACCTTTAATACGATCGGAACCGAAAATCCGCATCAAATCATCTTCAAGCGATAAATAAAATTTGGAGGAGCCCGGATCACCTTGCCTTGCGCAGCGTCCGCGCAGCTGATTATCAATGCGCCGCGCTTCGTGACGTTCGGTGCCAAGAACGTGCAAACCGCCTTTTCCGGCAATACCTTCGCCGAGCACGATATCCGTTCCGCGGCCTGCCATATTCGTCGCAATCGTCACCGCCGCAGATTGCCCTGCGCGCGAAATGATTTCGGCCTCTTGCGCGTGATATTTGGCATTCAAAACGGTATGCGGCAGACCGCGGCGATTGAGAAGCTTGCTGAGTTGTTCTGATTTCTCAATAGAGATCGTACCGACCAAAACAGGCCTTCCGGCTTCGTGGAGTTTTGCGATTTCTTCCACGACAGCGTTAAATTTTTCGCGTTCGGTCTTATACACCGAATCCGGATTGTCGATCCGGATGCAGGGTTTGTTGGTCGGAATCACAACGACTTCTAATTTATAAATTTTCTCGAATTCCGCGGCTTCCGTGGACGCAGTACCCGTCATGCCGGCCAGTTTTTCGTACATGCGGAAATAATTCTGGAATGTAACGGTCGCCAGCGTTTGGTTTTCGCGTTCAATCTTCACATTTTCTTTTGCTTCCAGCGCTTGGTGAAGGCCGTCGGAGAAACGCCGTCCCGGCATCAAGCGGCCCGTAAACTCATCGACGATCACGACCTTGCCATCCTGGATCATGTAATCGACATCCAGCTTGAAAAGCACGTGCGCTTTCAAAGCCTGATTGATGTGATGAATGATATCGATTTGGGTATTTTCATAAATGTTGTCGACGCCCAAAAGCTCTTCGCATTTGACAATACCGGTTTCCGTCAGCTGAACCGTGTTTGATTTTTCGTCCATCGTGTAGTGCGTGGTTTTTTCAAGATAAGGAATGATGCGGTTGATTTTGTAATATTTGTCGGTTGATTCTTCCGCGGGGCCCGAGATGATGAGCGGCGTTCTGGCTTCGTCGACCAAAATTGAATCGACTTCGTCGACAATGGCATAATGAAGTTTGCGCTGAACGCGCTCTTCGAGACTGGCCACCATGTTGTCTCGCAGGTAATCAAAGCCAAATTCATTGTTCGTGCCGTAGGTGATGTCACACGCATAAGCTTTTTGGCGTTCCGGATGCGGCATGTCGTGCTGAATCACGCCGACCGTCAGCCCTAAAAATTCAAACACCGGGCCCATCCACTCGCGGTCGCGTTTGGCGAGATAATCGTTCACGGTGACGAGATGAGCGCCTCTCTCCGTTAAAGCATTTAAATAAAGCGGTAAAGTGGCAACCAGCGTTTTGCCTTCGCCTGTGGCCATTTCCGCAATTTTGCCGCGGTGAAGCACGATTCCGCCGATGATTTGCGAATCGTAATGGCGCATTTTGATCGTGCGCCGCGCGGCTTCACGCACGACGGCAAATGCTTCCGGCATCAAGTCATCCGGCTTAATGCCTTCTGCAATGCGTTTTTTGAACTCCGAGGTTTTGGCGCGCAATTCATCGTCGGACAGGTTTTGCAGCGCGGGCTCGAGGCCGGCAATTTGCTGAACGATCGGTAAAAATGTTTTCACCAAACGTTCATTGTGTGACCCGAATACTTTCTTAATTAAGGTACCGATCATTTTACGCCTTCACAAATTTTTTCAAATAAGCTTCGATAAAATCATCGAGCTCGCCGTCCATCACGGCTTGTACATTTGACGTTTCATGCGTCGTGCGGTGGTCTTTGACCATCGAATACGGATGAAACACATACGAACGGATTTGGGAACCCCAGGCAATGTCCTTCTTCTCACCGTACGTCGACTTCATTTTTTCTTCTTCTTCCTGCAGTTTCCTTTGATAAAGCCGTGCACGCAACACCTTCATCGCAACTTGCTTATTCTGCATCTGTGAACGCTCGTTTTGGCACTGGACAACAATCCCCGTCGGTAGATGCGTGATCCGGATCGCGCTCGACGTTTTATTCACATGCTGGCCGCCGGCGCCGCCTGCCCGAAAAGCGTCTATTTTAAGCTCAGATTCCGGAATTTCAAAGTCTTTGTCGAGCGTCTCGACTTCGGCAATTACATCAATCGACGCAAAAGACGTATGCCGTCTCTTATTAGCATCAAACGGCGAGATGCGCACAAGCCGGTGAACGCCGCGTTCAGCTTTCATATAACCGTACGCGTAAGAGCCTTGCACCATAAAGGTCGCGTTTTTGATTCCGGCTTCTTCCCCCGCCAGAACATCAACCATCGTCACTCCATATTGATGCTTCTCGGCCCAGCGTAAATACATCCGCATCAGCATGCTCGCCCAATCACACGATTCGGTTCCGCCCGCACCGGCATTGACGCTCACAATCGCACTGTTGGGATCCAAAGGATCCGAAAGCAGGCGCTGAAACTCGAGCTGATCGACTTCCTTTTTAAGAAGCGCGAGATGATTGTCGAAATCTTGAACGGAATTCGCATCACTTTCCTGCACAAGCGGCAAGAGCTCTTTTAAATCTTTGGCATCCTGGTCCGCTTTTTTCCATGGGTCGACGATCTTCTTCAGATATTTGAGCTTGTCGACAACAGCTTGCGCTTCGGTAGGCTTATCCCAAAATCCTGCTTGGGCCATTCGATCATTGAGGGATTTTACTTCGGATTCTTTAGACTCGAGGTCAAAGATACCTCCGAATTTCTTCGAGCTTGGTTTGAATGTAGTCCAAATCCTCTTTAAACTTCGCCGTACGTTCGTCCATAAATCTCCTTAAGTGGCGCTAGTGTAACAACTTGGGTTCGGATTGTCAAACACTGCGGCCCTTTAAAAACTTGCTGATTTCTCCGGCAAGCGCCGCGCTTTCGATGATTTCGGCCAGCTGATCAATCGAAGCATTTTGAATCGCATCGATGGAATCAAAATGCTTGAGAAGCACACGTTTACGCTTCTCGCCGATTCCCGGAATTTCATCCAGGACCGATTTGGTTAAATCTTTTCCCTTCAGCGTCCGGTGATACGTGATGGCAAAACGGTGCGCTTCATCACGGATGCGCTGCAAAAGGCGCCTTGCGGGCGATTCGGGCGGCAAAACCACGGGATCGGGATTGTCGGGTGTGAATAAAAATTCAAATTGTTTCGCGATCGAAACCAGAGCAATATCATCAAACTTTTCTTCCCGTAAGATTTCTTTCGCGGCGTTTAAATGCCCTTTCCCGCCGTCGATTAAAATCAAATCCGGAATGGATTCCTCGCGGCCTTCCCGGATTCCGATCAGCATGCGCCTTAAGGCTTCCTGAATCATTGCGTAATCATTAATGCCTTTTACGGCCTTGATTTTGTAACGCCGGTACTCCATTTTATTTTCAAGCTCGCGGTTGAAACTCACGCGGGATGCAACCGCTTTATCGCCTTGAATATTCGACACGTCGAAACAAACGATACGCTCCGGCAATTTCTGGAGGTGAAAAATTTTTTTCAGTTCTATCGTCCCCGAAAGCCCGATTGAGCCTTCCGGCCGTTTGGTATCAAAACGCTTTTTCCGGATCCAGCCCAGCGCTTCAATTTGATCCTTGAAGAACTGTGCATCTTCAAATTGAAATGACCTGCGCGCTTCATGCATGCGTTCGGTTAAATAATCAATTAAACTTTTTTTGCCGCCGCCCAAAAATGTTTTGATTTCTTTCAGGTAGCGGTCGTGCTCCGGCTTCACTTCCGGCTTGATGCACGGCGCAATGCATTGGCCGATGTGATAATAAAGGCACGCCGTTTTGGGCAATGTTGTGCATTTGCGGATCGGGAACAAATTGTTAATGATACGGATCACTTCGTGCAGAAGTTTTCCGTCCGTATAAGGCCCATAATAAATCGCACGTTTGTCGGTTTTGTTGCGTGTGTAATGGATGCGGGGAAATTTTTCGTTTGTGATTTTAATGAGCGGAAAGCTTTTATCGTCGCGGAGTTCGGTATTATATTTTGGTTTATATTTCTTAATGAGGGATGCTTCCAGGAGAAGCGCGTCCGCTTCGGTCGGCGTTTCGATCACATCAACTTTGGCAATTTTCGTGACCAAAACATGAATTTTGGGGGAGCGGCCCTGAATTTCCTTCCGGAAATAAGATAAAACCCGCTTTTTGAGAGAGAGTGCCTTTCCTATATAGAGAATCTCGCCTTTTGGGCCCTTCATCAGATAAACGCCTGACGTGATAGGCAGCCCGTTCAGGTTATTTTGCAGGGATTTTGGTATCGTCGTTGACATTTTGGGGCTCATCAGTATAATGAGCGACTTCTAAGGAGATTAAATATGCCAGTTATCAAGTCCGCTATTAAGAGAATGCGCAGCGATGAACGTAAGGCCGAAAGAAATCAAACGGTCCGTTCCGAGCTTAAAACACTTTATAAGAAAATTGTGACGCTTGTGAGCGAAAATCCCGAGCAAGCCAAAGCAGAAGCCCAATTGCTCGTTTCAAAGCTCGACAAAGCCGCTGAACGCAACATCATCCCCAAGCAAAGAGCCGACCGCAAAAAATCCCGCTTGGCTGTTTTGATCAGCAAAATTAAGAAGTAAACTGCGGTTTCGGACTGCAGAGCTCAATCAAAAATGCTTCCAGCGCGACTTGATCGTGCAAAGCACCGGTTTTAGCTTTCCAATCCAAATCAAACAGCTGGTCAAATGCTTTCTGAAGCTGAGCGTCACCAAACCGCATCGCCTGCCGTTTGAGATGCGGCAGCTGATAAGGCGATACCTTCATCTTGCGCGTGAGTGCGCCCTCGCCTTCTTCGTCCAAAATCTTTTTCGCCTGCCAAATGCGCTTCAGCTGCCAATTAAGAAGCCCGATCACGGCAATCGCGCTTCCCTCTAAATCATACAGATACCGAAATACTTCAATTGCTCGTTTCGCGTTTTTATCGCTGAGCGCGTTCGTTAAATCATAAACATCATACTCGATCATTTTGTCCGCCAAACTTTGAACCGTTTCGGCATCAATCGTGGACTTGCCGCCTGCATACAAAATTAGTTTATCAACACACGCATCCAGTAAAGTCAAGTTGCCGCCGGTTTTTTCTTCCAGCATTTGCCAAGCATCGCGTGTTAAATTACAGTTTTCTTTTTTTAACTTTTGGTGAATGAGGCTCAAAACATCGCGGTGGTCTTTTTCGGCGCAGTCGATGCGCTTTCCGTATCGAGCGGCAAGTTTTGCGGCCGCGTGATCAGGCTTCAATTCATCCGCTTCTAAAATAAAAAAAGACCAGGCGGCGGGTTTCTTGAAATAATCCTCGAAAAGTTCGGCGGATTCTTTCTTCCATTCCTGCAGATTTTGAATCATGAAAACCTGGCTTTCGCCCATCATCGGCATAGAACGCGCCTGGCGGACAATTTCTGTTGCGGCAGTTTCTTTGAGATTAAAGCGGAATAAATTAAATTCGCGGGTTTCAGCAGAAATAAGCTTAGCAATTAAAACATCGATCTTCTTGCGGCGAATATACGAATCGCCGACCAAAAGTGTTAAAAGCGGATTTGCAGAAGGCATATCCGGCGTATCCAATTACCAATCTTCGACAACGCGGTCGACGATGTTTTTCGCAAGGGCTGAGACAGCGTCCTCAGCGGCCGAAATCCGGCGCGCACCCTGTTCGTCGTTTAGTTCGAAAAGTGTCGTGCCCGAAAAATTGGGCTCGTGAAGGATGATTTCTCCTGTCTTTTGATTGATCAGCTTAATATCAACCACCAAATGCAGGCGCTGTTCAAGCGGCCGGTCAGCGGTTGTAAAACGAAGCGCTTCTTGTTCGTAAGCAATAATCGCGCCCTCCAAAATGGCATCGGCACTTTCTTTTCTGGTCACTTTTAAATTTCCGTCAAAATTAAAACGCTTGATGACGGCGTTTGTCACATCCATTTCAAGACCGGGCCGGTACGCATAAATTTCGGAAGCCGGAATCGCATTCTTGAAAGTTTGGACATACACAGTTTGAATACCGCCCGGCAGAACAACTTTTTGCGTGTAACCGCAGCCTGCGGCCCACACAAGCAATAAAGCCGCGCCGAAAAACTTGCCGACTTGCCGAAATTTTGAAAATAATTTGATCATGAATGCACCTGAAGGTTAAGATTTAAATGCTTTAAGCGCCGCGCGAATATCCGCCAACTCGGTTTTAACACGTTCTTGCTCGGCTAAAATCGCTTGATGGCGAATCAAATCATCTTTGCCCCGGCTCCGCTTCAGCTCTTTTTCCAAAAACCTATCCTTATCGTCTAAAACACCGGCTTCAGACCGCAACAAGCGGTGTTCTAAGTCATACAAATCCTCAAGTTCTTTCGACATATTTTTCTGCTGTCGCTTAGCATCGCCGGACCCGGCTTGAGCCGGCATGGAACCGGATTCCTTTTTGAGATTATAAAACACTTCCAACTCGGCATTCAGCGTTTTTTGATTTTGTTGAAAGGCCGCGGCTTCCGACTCAATTTTCTGCTTGAGCGCCGCCAGCTCGGCTTCCGCGGACTGCTTGGCCTGATCCGGTTCTTGGCCTTCCGCGGATGCAGCGGTTTCTTCCGAAACTGCCGATGGCGCGGGTGCTTCGGACATTTGTGAGGTGGTTAATAATTTTTCATCAATTTCATTGAGCTTGCGTTCCAATTCCTGCAATTTTTGCGTTTCCTGGTCAATCCGCCCGATCAAAATCGGAAGCCGGTCCTCCGGGGCCACAATCTGGTCGGCGCTGCGCAAGCTTTCATCTACGACCGCCGATTCGCGATCGAGAAACACGTGCCGGAGCGCCTGGTCGTCGCGCCGGACGGCCTCGAGCCTGAACTCAAGCGCTTTGACATTATTGCTCATGCGGATAATTTCTTCATGGCGGCTTTGGATTAAAACGGTTTGAAGCTCGATTTCCTGATGTAGTGCGCGCACTTTCTCATCTTCGGGCCCCAAATCACCGCCCGCGCTCCTCCGCTTCGCCTGTCGGACAATTTGTTTATCCTGGCTGGGCAAGCCAAACGCCAGCGAGCGGGTCAGCCAGAAAAATGAGCGGAACGGCCACGTCACCGTTTTCACTGACTTTGTCACAACCGAATCGCGAAGCTCGCCGTTCATGATCTGATCGAGCTCGGCAACCATCGCCTGCTTTTTCGCATTCCAATCTTCGATTTCATCAAACAGTTTGCGCATTTCCCGTTCCAGCGTTTTAATCCTTTTACGAATGTCGCGTTGATCGAGCGCTGCTTCTTCAGGCGTCAGTTGAAATTCCGGCTCACTAAAATAAGATCCTGATTTCGCGGACGCTTTCTCTTGGGCGGCGCCGTCCTGAGAATTTTCGATTCCGCTTATTTTCAATCTACCCTTTTCGACTTCCGCGTCAAACGCAGAGGTAAGCGTTGTTACGAGCCGTTTCTGCGCGATGAGAGCGTCGACCAACTGCGCTTTATCCTGTTGCAGCTCTTGCGTGAGTGCCGCTTTGGATGATTGTGACATCGATAGTTCGAGCCCGGCCCTTCCGCCGACCAACGATACATCAGGCGTAATATTGGAAGCGAAATCACTGCCGAAGGCCTGCTGATGTTCCGATTTCTTGCGTCGGAATTCTTCCGACAGAGCCTTCAGTTTTTCCCGTTGCACATTAATCTCGGTTTGCTTGGCCTTCAAATCAGCGCGCTCGGATGATAAAAGATCCTGGAACGCCGTGCTTTGCATACCAGTCGACGCGTCTTTTTGATCGGTTGCCGCAGTTTGCGTGCCGAGCTGGTTTAAGCCCCGCTCCAGCGTCGCGCGTTTCGCCGCTACCGCTTCCCGCTCCGAACGGATCTTTTCCAAATCTTTTTGACGGTAATTCAGCACGTCCTGGAGCGGCAGTTTTCGTTTCGAAATAAACGGGATTCTGAGCGCAAAGCCGCGCGATTCTTCTCCAAGCTCACTTTGGAAGCCGACCAACGATCGGCGCTCCTGATCAAGCTCGGCGCGTTCCCGTTTGAGCGATTCTTCCCAACTCGCAAAAGCGCTCGCCAACTCGGGTGCCAGGTTACTCTTCAATTCTTTCCGCTTCTCGTCAAAATTTTTCCTTTTCACACGCCAAGAGGCCTCCCGGGCTTTGAGCGCCTCCAGACGGCGCCCCAAATTTGTCTGCATATCGGACCTTTTAGCTTCCAACTGCGCGCGCTCGGTTTCAAGCTTCTTGAGCTCTTCCGATTCTGCCGTTAAATCGCCTTGCTTCACTTTTTGCTTGAGCGCGTCACGTTCATAATCCAGGCTTTTTAATTTGGCTTCGACCTCCTCAACCTTTTCGCCGAGCATTTTCTGTTCACGGCGGATGGTTTCGACAGAAACGGTAACCGATTTTGCCTTTTCGGCGGCTTGTTTGCCTGCAACGGTATTCGGATATTTCTGGGCGGCATCTTCAAAATAAAGCCGTGCACTCTCGAATTCGTTTTGTTCTTCGTAATAAAGGCCAATGCGGTAATTTTTCTCGGCGTCGCGCTCTTCGATTTCCTTGCGGAGCTGGATAACTTTGTCACTCGCGTTGCTCTCGGGATATTTTTCAAGATAGGTTGAAATATTGGTAATCGCATCTTCCAATGCGTATTGATCGCGCGTTGCGCGGCTTGAAAATTGATAGGACGATTCGGCTAATTGAAAATAAGCGTCATCGAGCAAAACGCTTGATGGATAGCGGTCGACAAATTTTTGAAATGCTTCTACAGCTTCCCGGTAACGGCCCATGGTTTTGTGGGCAATACCGATTTGAAATTGCGCTTGGTCGCCGAATTTTCCGAAAGGCGCAATTTGCACAATGTGCTCAAATACTTCGACCGACTTGCCGCGGCGCGATAAATTAATAACGCCTGCAACCTTGTCTTTGTAACCTGCGAGGAACATTTCGCCGATTTTAAATACCCGTTCAACCACTTCGTCATTCTTTTCACTCTGCGGATAGTTTTCGTTAAGCTTTTTATAAGCTTCGAAAGCACGTACATAATCACCGTTTTCTTCGTGAATCAAGCCGATTTGATATTGCGCATCAGGCGCCACATGCGAACTTGGGAATTTGCGCAGCAGGTTTTCAAGCTCCGCAATCGCCCGTTCGCCGTTTTTCTCCTGGCGAAAACTCATCGCATGCTTCAAAAGCTGCTCGGAATCTTCCTGGTTGAGTGTATCGGAACTGACAAACTTACCGCTTTCGGGAGACCAAATCCAATAGGCTGATGCGCCGGATGCATTTAGGCAAAATACGGCAAGCAAAATAACGGAAAAAAAGATTTGTTTTCGGTGAGCCATAACTCTTTGTGTATAAATCACTTAAAGAATCGTTTAAGGAAAAGAATATAACACTCTTAAAATCCGCTGTCAACGGACGATTCTTGAAAGCGAGACGGCTCCGCTATCAGATAAAAAATGAAGCCGCGAACGTCCAAGCCCCGTAAGATGATTCAGAAAGCCGGACAAAAGCTTTCGGTCGTTAAAAATAATGTGTTTTGCTTCTGAAATAGCCAAAAACGAGATTAAACGGCCATCCAATCCCTTTTCTCCCTCTCCAGAAATGTAAATAATATCAAAACCGCCGGCTGCTTCTCGCCGCAAATCCTGGATTAGATTTTCGCTGGTTCTAAAAATAACGAGTGCGCGCATGGCGCTTGATGTCATGCGGCATGCGGCCAATTTTCCGTTCCTTTGCCAAGAAGGTTCAATTTCAGAAAATTTACCGGCATCAAAAATAGCAGGCGAAAAATTTTGTGCTAAATATCGCATGGTTTCCTGATCAACCCGTCCTCTTCTGTCGTCCGGCAAAACCCAAATCTTCCGCGTGCCTGACGATAAAAGCGAGGGCTCGATCACCCAGTTTAGCCGGCTTTCGCTTAAGCGGCGGCCTGCATTAATCAAAAGATGGCGCTTCCCGGAAAGTTTAACCAAAACCGCATCTGAATGCCCGGTATCGAAAAACGTAATTCCCTGGGGCGTTCCGTAAGAGAATGTGGTCAAAAATATAAAAACAGCGGCTGTAATTAAAACAGATTTTGCGCGTTTTAAATATGGATGCCAATAAAAAATTCCGAGCACAGCATAGTAAATGAAAACAGCAAATAAAGGCGGTGTTGCCAAATGCCAATTGAAAAAAGAAATGCCGGAGATTTTGGATAAAATCCAAAAAAGCAGAGAAAACAAATGAGACGCTATGTTTGCCGCCCAAACTGCAAGCGGCCAAGAAACGAAACTGGTGAAAATCGCGATCAAACTCAAAATCATAACCCAGAGCGACGCCGGGATGGCCATTGTGTTGGCAATCGCGCCCGAAAGCGAAGATAAATGAAAGTACGACGCGAAAACGGGAAGTAGCAAAACGATAATCAAATATGAGGTGCGGACGGTGCCGTGAATCCAATTCCGGATTTTATCTTTCCACGTCATCTCGAAAAACTTGTGGCCTGATTCCACGGGGTCGCGGCCGCCTGGCTGTGAAAATAAAATCAAAACCCCCATTGATAAAAATGAGAGCTGGAAAGATAACGAAAAAAGCGCGCCGGGACTCGCGGCCAGAATCAGCAAAAATGCGGCGATCAAAACATGCCAGCTTTCGGAATCCTGCTCAAGCAGGATGCTTCCGAGAATAAAAATACCCATGAGCGTCGCGCGCACCACCGGCGGCATCCCGCCCGCCATCACCGAATAAAACAGGATGATCAATATGGTGAAAATCGCATTCGGTTTCCGCGCAATGCCGATCATTCGGAATAAAAAGTAGAAAAATCCGCCCACGAGCGTCACATGGAGCCCGCTGATTGAAAAAAGATGGGTCCTGCCGACGGCTGCAGGGAAAAAACATGAGAACTATCGGTCGAAAAACGCGGTTCTTTCGATGGGAAGGTACAAAAAATGTCGATTACCCCATTAATGTTGGCAATGACATGGGTGTTCAGAAGATGAACTACTTTTTTCTTTGATTCGTAAGTGAATTTCTCTATTCCTTTTTTCACTTGCTCTAAATAATCAACGGCATCCTGTACGTTAATGCTTTTCCTATCGACAAGGAAACTCGTGAGCTCATTTTTCCGGTTAGAAAGCTTTTCCAACTCATCTTTAATTTGCGCCATCTGGCTTTTCAATTGATCCAAGCTAATAATATTTTGCCGATAGGCTTCAAGCATCCGCTGCTCTTCCCTATCCATTGTGCCCAACCGCGACTCCAGCCGGTTTAATTCGTCTTGAATATTCTTCCTGCTCTCAGGATCGTGGGCTTCTTTATCAAGCATTGCTTTTTCGATTAGCCTGGGATTTTCTAGGATGGTTTCAATTTCATTCCAAACAAGCGATTCAAGAAGTTCTGCCTGTATGTAGCGAAGATTGCATCTTGTTAGTTTCTTATAGACGTTTTTCACAAAATACGTGCATCGATAATAAAGCTTGAAATAAGGACCATAGGTTTTCCCATTCCTCTTCTGAATCTGCCGGTCGGCCGTACCCGAAACCGAGTTGCTACAGTCGCCGCACTTGATGCGTCCCTGGAGTAAGTATTTATACTTCACGTTTCTGACAGTATAATTCCTCCGCGCCACCAACAGCTCCTTAGCCTTCTGAAAGATCGCCTCCGAAACAATGGGGGGAACACTGACTTCAATCCATTCCTTCTTGGGCTTGAGTTTTCCGCCACCGGTGTATCTGTTCGCATACCACTTCCCGGTATAAACAGGATCCCGAATAATGTCATGAACGGCGTCGCTTCTCCACTCGCCTCCCTCTTTCGTCTTGTAGCCATTTTCATTCAGTTTCTTTGCGACTTGCACCAGCGATGAATCGGGTTCGCAATACCATTTAAAAGCCAGCTTTGCGACTTCTGATTCTTCAGGATGAAGCTCTAGTTTCCTTCTATCTTTGGAGCACAAGAAACCAAATTTTGTAGGCCGCGTGCCCGAATAATAACCTTCTCTTGCTCTCCTAAGCCTTCCCATTTTAGAACGTTCCATAAAAGTATCTCGTTCTAATTGCGCAAGAGAACCAAACAATGAAAAAATAAACTTACCTAGATGGTTGGACGTATCGAAAGGTTCTGTAAGAGATTTGATGCCGACATTCATCCGTTCGAGCTCTTCTGTTACAGTGAGAAGGGCTCGATTGTTCCGGAAAAAGCGGTCAATCCGATAGATGAGAACAAGATCGAATTTTTTGCTCCGCGCATCAGCAAGCATTTTCTGAAAAGCTGGCCGATCAAAAGATGTGCCCGAATAGCCGCCGTCCACATACTCATCATAAACAATGTATTGGTTCTCTTTGGCATGTTTCCTGAGAAGTTCAATTTGAGCACCGAGCGAAAAGTTTTCCGTCTGCTCTTCAGTTGAAACTCTTGCATATAGCGCTACTGTTAAACTGTTCGTATTCACAGTGGCCTTCCTGTTATTTTTTTAAGTTCCTCAATGTCCTTTTTCGTATAAAAACGATAATTACTCATGGGGTCTCTTTTAGGCTTCGGAATTTTTCCTGCCTTTTCCCAATTAATTAATGTCTTATCGCTTACACCCAATATCTTTGCCGTCTCTCTTCTGCTATACCGCCTTTTGTCCATAATGGTTGAATTCTACCATTCATTACCAATGTTTTCCAATCTATTTTTTTGGTACTCCTGGGCTTTCTTCTCGTCCATATCAGCTATCTCTAACGCCATGATAATCATGTCCAAGATCTGTTCGTAAAGAACAGAATCATCCTTTTGTTCTATTTTTAACTTTGTCTTATATTCATGCTTTTTTTGCAAAGATTAACGCTCACAAAAGAGACGCTATGTTCGTTTGTTTAGAAACAAGTCTCTTCCCCGCTTGAGCTCTCTTTGAAGCTCATGCCGTTTGGGAAGTTTAAGTTTGTAATTCGAGACGAATATTTTGTTGTTTAGACCACCAAGCGCATACTGAACATAGGTTTTATCCTTACCGGAACACAGGATGATTCCAATCGGTTCGTTCTCATCCGGGAGTATGGCTTCATGCTTGGCCCAGTTGAGATAGAAATTCATCTGACCTGCATCGGCGTGGCTGAAGTCGCCAATTTTTAGATCGATCAGCACAAGAGCTTTAAGCAGCCGGTTGAAAAGTAAAAGATCGATGCGGTAATTAATGCCATTGATTTCAAATCGCTTTTGCCGGGAGATAAAAGTGAATCCCCTGCCTAACTCAAGAAGAAAGTTCTCAAGATGTGAGATTAGTGCGTCTTCAAGCTGGGACTCTGAATATTCGTCTTTGAGGCCAAGGAATTCCAGGACGTAGGGATCCTTAATTTCATCTTCGGGCCGAACAATGATCTTGTTTTCATGGGCTTTCGCAATCACCGCTCTTTTCCGCTTTGAAAGTCCGGATCGTTCGTAGAGAAGGGATTGGATTTGTCGATCAAGCTGCCTTACGGGCCACCCTCCACAAATACATTCAGCTTCATAAAAATCCCGTTTTGCAGCATTATCGACACGCATCAGAAGGCGGTAATGGGACCAGGTAAGGGTAAATCGTCCAGCCAACGATTGAATGATCCCTTCGACTTTTTGAGGTGCAGAAGGAGATTCCGAACACAGCGTGTTCGAAATCTCCGGGTAGGCAAGATAAAACTGCCGCATGTATTCCAGATTTCTCTCGTTAAATCCCCTTCCGAATTTAGGAACCAGGCGCTTTGAAATATCGGCAAGGAGCTTTAGGCCATATTGCGCTCTTTCTTTCCCCTTTTGCTCATATTCAACAATCCGCCGTCCCATGAGCCAATAGGTGGCAGTGAGAACTACATTCACAGATCTTGCTGCCGCTTTCTGGCCCGTCTCAATAAGAGAGGACAAATCTCTAATGAGCCCTTCGTAATCTCCTGGCGGCAGTTGCAAAGCGCGTTTTCCGAAAGCTTTTCTAGTCGTCATTGCCGCCTACAGGTTCCTTCCCGAGGGGACGGATAATAATCTCGAACTTATTTGACGATGACTTATCCATGTTCTCAAAATGCCGGTTCACGTTTTTACAATCAGGAAAATTCATTAAAAAAAAGCGCGATTCAAGCAGGTTCATCATCCACTGCCGGTTATCCTTCCCTCCCCATTCCATGCGAATACGAAGCTTTTTCATTAAGAAACACCCATTCCCTTTTCAGATTTTCATACAGATACCCTCATGGGAGGAGGGGTTACGACATGGGTGTTCACAATATTTGAACGTTTCTATGCTGAAAATATTTTTTTCTGGATAGTTTTCGAGGGGAGACTGGTACTGAAATGAAGGCTAGCGGGTAAAAGCCCCCGCGAGAGACTAAGGCCTGCTTTAAAGATAAGCGATAAAAGCGAGAAGCTTCTGAAGTCTAACTATATTTATAGTCCGGTAAGAACCCGGTATAAATTAAGAATTTTTTGTATTAAGATCCGCTTTTCAATGCTCTTATGTCATGACATAGGTAAATAGCACTCCTTCAAAATGGCTGGTTTTGACCGACCCATGACAGGATTGGTTAAAGGGAACTATTTGGGGGGGCGTGAGGAAAAGCCGGGATTCTCCGGGTTGCCGTGTCCAAATCAGGACCACACACGGCACTTTGTGGAGAAATCAGCTCGGAGAACCGCTAAGGATTCCCGCCCCCAACTTCTGATTGATTGTCATGCATGCTCAGCGGAGATGGCCTTGCGACGCAACGTAATATCTACATGATTAGACCATAGAACTTTTTATAGTTCTCCCTGCCTAATCTGGCATCTAATAGCAAAAACTAATTATTAAAATCACTACCCTTTTTTGAGGTTGCAATAACGATGGCTCAATTTACCATTTTTTATTTGTGTTTTTCCACCTTCAGAATACCGTTCCAAGTGGTCAACATGCGCATCTTCAATAAATGCAATTTCGTTGCCGCAAATATGACAAACTTGATTAACTGCAAATAAGGATTTTTTTTCGTCAAACGTAAAAAGTCGTCTATCCTTTTCCGGATAACCAACAATTTCTCGAAGTCTAGAAAGCCATTTCTCGGTTCTTGCAACTACCCTATTTTTATCGTAAGTCCCTTTTTCTATACTTTCAATAAACTGTCTATCACCAGTCATAACGTCAATAAAGCCCTCTCGAATAGCTTGAGCTCTCGAAATAATGTCGCGCTTTTCATACTGCGTAAACGCATACATCTGAATATCTAAAATACCTTCATTGATTTTATCTTCTCGATATCCATTAGCATCCTCTTCATCGCCGGCATACCACCGTCTAAAGGCCATATCACCAAAAACACTTTGACAAAGCTCAACACTTTTTTTAAATAACGTCGTCTTCTCATCTTTTTGCTTGTCGGAAATTTCTCTTCGAGACTCCATATATTCATTAAGGAAAGTTGTTAAAGGGCCCTTGTAATTTCGCTCCGTTAAGTCAGAAAAAGCAAAAAATCTGAGCACTCGCTCTACATCGCGCATGCGAATATCTACATCATCTAATCCTTGGAGGCGTTGAAAATCTTTATTTTTAACCAAATCCTTAAGATAGGTATTAAAGCTTCCATGATATATAGAATTCCGCAGCTCTTGCTCATTGAGTTTAACGGAACCACGGTTAAGTCGCTCAAATACATCGAATTTAATATCCCGATGTGATTTTTTAAGAATTTTGATAACACGAATTGGGTATTCATTTATTTGGTCTTGTATTTCAGAATCTAAATCGCCATAGGATTTACCGTTTAATTCTTTCAATATTCTTAAGCCCGTTAAACGAAACCCATCCTTCTTAGTGAAATTATAAAATGTCAGCAACCTCTGCTGGCCATCGACTACAAGCTCTTTACCATCTTCTTGTTCGGCGGTATATATAGTCGGAATAGGAACCCGCAACAAAACTGATTCAATCAGCCTGCTTTTTAATTTCGGCTTTTTCTCCCAGATGTAATATCTCTGAAATTCAGGGCGAACAACCAAGGTGTTTTTATCTATCTTTTTACATAAGCTTTCAATAGGAGAATCTGAAGGGGCAGTCAAAATTTGACGCTCACCAACAGGCACTTCAAAAAAACCTTCCTCTTCAAGCCTTTCATCAAAATCTGAATCATCCCCCGCTGCATCATCGGTCGTTTCATCCCAGCTTTTCTTGACTTCAGAATCATAAAAAAATCTAGATAACGCCCGAGTGTTTTTGAATGGATATTTTTGTTGGAAGCCCAATAAGGCTTGCTTACTAAATATTATTTGCTCCCCCCAACTTTTATTCTTTAGGTGCGAGCTCTTTCCTAAACCAAAAGTATCCATAATTTTAAAGCGATGCGTTAACGATACCACACTCAAATTGCGCCAAGGATTATAAACAAACATCAAATCGTTAATCATTGTTGCCTGTTTACCCGTAAGCCTATTTTTTTCTGTATTTAAAGAATAAAGTCGATTCAACAATTCGATTTGCTCTTCGTCGCCGCCACATCTAAGTATTTGGGAAACCAAATGATAAAGTTTTGCATTGTTTTGAAATTCAGAAAAAATTCGGTACCACGAACCCTGCGGAATGACTGGCAGACAAGCGGCTTCAATTTCGGTATCACCAATTCCTTTTGCATGAGAATCCAAAAAACATATGCAAGTATTTATATCTTGCTGGGATATAACCGACTTTTGAGATAGTTGTTTATCCCAAAAATTTCTAAATCGAAGACTTTGCCGTTCCCATGTCGCACAGGAACCATCCTGATCGAATTCCTCAATGAATTGCTTGTACAATTTACCGATGTAAGAATCAGCGATTGGCATTTAAGAACTTCCAACTTCCGCTCTGGCGGCTTTACTTATCGCAACGTCCAATTCTGAACGAAAACCATTCAAATCACCATCCAAAAGCTTTTGAAAGAATATGTTGTAGCTTTGAGGAGAAAGCATATTGAATTGATACCCCACAGATATATTGTTTTTCTTAAGCCATTCATTCAGTCTATTGAAATGCGCCATCGCAAATTCATATTTTTTTATATTTTCGACTGATGGTTCAGATATCTCCTCATCACCTTTTATTTCCACCACAAATATAGTCGAATTTTTTTTAATAAAAAAGTCTGGACTAAACTCTCCCCTCTTAAGCTTGTTGCCTTTCTTCCAACCATATTCGATTGAATAAAATCCGATTGGTGTATTTTTGAGCCAGGCATCAACCTGTAAAGAATTCTCGCGTTTTACTAATTCTCTAACAAATTTTCGCTCCGGATTAGCATCTGCAATGACTATATTGCAAGGCGTTTTAAAATCACTAGCATTTTGTACAAAAACACGCCCCTTCAAAAACTCTCCATCCTCATCATCAATCTCTCTAAAGAATTCTTTCTGTTCGTCCACCAAAGTCGCTTCACATCCAGTGGTATACACAACAGTCTTTGATCCGCGTCTTAATTCAGCTGCGCTACAGCTCTCATTCTGTCTGTCTTTACTATTAATATTTATCAAAGCTTGTGGGGCTAGTTTATAAACGACTCTCTTTGCAGCTTTTCTCCTTAATGTGCCAAGCGCTTGAAGAAACTTTTGGCGATTATCGTCCGTAATTTTACCGCTCGTTATCTTAGCTTTTTCAAGTGATTTCCTAACAATTTCTTCACATTTTGAGAGAGGAAACTTTTCAGCGTAGTTTGTACGATCTTTTGCATCTTGAGATAGCTTCGATTCTTCATCTATCGATCTCAATCTTTGGTACATTTGTTCCGCAACTTCTTCCATAAGCCAGGTTTTGTGCTGAATCGTAGTTTTATAGCTTATACGTTCCCCTGTAACGGCGCGCTCAAATTCAACAGTTACATTTTCCGACTCTGCTTGGGTAGGTAGCTCAACATAACCGTCTTCAAATAATTTATATTCGCCTTTCTTAGTAAATTCTGTGGTGTCTTCAGAGCGCGAGTAATCTAAATGATGTAATTGAAAATTAAAGAGCGAAGAGATATTAACTTTGGAAGTAAGCCGCCTTTCTATTTCCAATATTTCATTAACAAGCTGTTTGATTCTGCCTGACCACGCGTCATGATTAAAAACCGTTACAATTGGCTCTTCCCCCTTCCAATCATCAGGACGCCGAAGCCCTCTTCCCAAGACTTGCGCGATTAATAACTTGCTGTTAAACGCACGTTCTTCGTGAGGCACTATTTGAAAAACATTTTTAACATCCCACCCTTCACTCAGCATCGAAACAGACACTATCCATTCAACTTCGCCCGCAAAATTATCGACGATCTTCAATTTAGACAAATTTGCTTGGTGCTTGTCTGCTGAGGTAACACAGATCACTTTTTCCTTAGCCTGATCACTGGTAATTTCTTCCCACTCCTTTAAAAAATCCTGCAATTCTTCCGTGACCTGCTCTGCATCTCTAATACTCTTCGTTACAACAATAGTTATTGGACGAATTTTCCTGGGCTTAAGTCTTTTAACCAGGTCTTTCTGGCGGTTATATATGATTTGCCAATTTTCATCGGGATGATTTACAACTACGGGCAATTCATCAACATATTCAACTTTTTTGACAAATTTTTCTTCTATAGCTTGGCGTAATGAATATCTGTTTATCACATCTGCAAAATAATCGTCACCGACATAACAAGTTCCCGAAACTCCGACCACATACCGGAATTGATAAACGGGGTCACAGAGAAAATCTTTCCATTTTTTCGAAGTTGCTCCAGATTCATTAACCACATGGTGCATTTCATCATTAAGAACAGCCACCTGCTGTCCCTTGTCTTTTAAACTTTCGTGTATAGACGATTTAACATTTTTTAAAATGGCGTGATAATTTTCGACGCAAATTGCCCCTTCAACGATTGTTTCCGAAGCATTTATAATTTTGGGTGTTTTAATAACCGCATCTGAGGGTAGTGAATCTCGGAGGTCTGATTTACTAGCAAGTTCTTTAAATTTTCTTAGCAATCCATCTTCGATAGTATTAGAAGGACAAAGGACCAAAACGCGAGTGACTTTTCCTTCTGCTAACAAAATCGCAGCCAATCCATATAAAATATAGCTTTTCCCGGTACCTGTAGCCTGATCTATAGAACAGGAAAGCTGATTGGGTAATTGCAAATAGCTCTCCATAACGTTCCAAGTGCCGTACCGCTCCGCAATTTCTGTATTTATATTAAAATTTTCTTTAGCAAGGTCCCTCAAGCTGTTGTATTTCCCGCCACACAAATACCTCAGTGTAGTTCTAATAGCCTCTTTTTGGTACTCTCGATAACCGCAAAGCTCATCCAAAAATGCTTCGTACTTTGCTTCATTCCAGATTGCAGGATCAATGTCGTTTGTTACTTTTAAAACAAGATCCTCATTCTTGAATGTGCGGCGATCCCCTTGTGCTTTCATTTTGAAACGTTTCTCCGATTAACATTTTTAATCTTCTTTTCTTTAAGACCGAATCGATTAGTTGCCATAACTTCTCGAGCTTCGTTACCATAAATAT
>CAYLXA010000005.1:54256-65476 GCA_964387845.1 uncultured bacterium | reverse complement strand
TCAATTTTTCCGCTACCGCAAGCGTAGTACCGGAACCCGCAAAAGCATCTAAAACCCAATCCTTTTCATTTGATAATGCTCGCACAATACGATCTAATAATAATTCGGGTTTCTCAGTAGGATATGAACTCCCTCCCTTCATCCTTCCCAAATTCAACCAAATATCCTGAGCTAATTGCCCTTCCTTCATGCGGGTGTCATAAAAACTAACGCGGCATCGCGCAGCTCCCTTTTTAGGATCTCGCAGATATAAAACCCCCTCTTTTACCAACTTATCCATTTCTTGAGGAGAATCGGCGGGCCAAACGCGTTTGCTTGAAGGGCGAGCTCCTCGCCATAAAAATTGGCGACGCGAATTAGTCCCTTTCACGGTACAATCGTTCAGCTTAAATCTTCTGCCTAAGTGATCTAATGATGGTTCCCAGTTACATATTTCACCGGAATTTAATTTGATTAAGCTGTATTCCTTTGTTGCAGCCTCAGAAAGCGTTTCTACAATATCGCGAAAGTTATATATAGGCTTCTCTGTTCGCGAATACCACAAGAGCGTGTCATGCACACGACCAAAACGATTAACCGCGTCATTATGAGGGTCGTGTCTTTGCCAAATGATTTGATTTTGTAATCGATTCTCTCCAAATATTTCATCCATCAGCAGCTTGATTCCGTGAACTTTTCGCCAATCCAAATGTATAACCACAGACCCATTTTCACACAAAAGCTCGCGTATCAATACTAATCGTTTACGAAGAAACTCCAAAAAATATGCCCCCACAATCTTATCTTGATATGCCTTCTGATCTTGACTGCCTCTAAACTCTTGTTTGGTCGCAAATGGCGGGTCTATATAGACAAGCCGAATCCCCATACTCCCATCTGCGTTGCGAAGCTTTCCAGCCTTCTTCATTTCCAACAAAGTCTTCATCACTTGAAGATTGTCACCAAATATAAGCATATTGTTCCAATCACCGCTCCCTTTACCAAAGGTCCTAACTTTTTGGAGAGGCACTGCAAGCGTATTTGCCACAATATCTTCTTCACGCTCTTTGCCATGATAAATAAGCTCACATTCACGTTTTTCCGGAGAAAAAAGAATGCGGGCCCATTCAGGTGACAAATCTTCGCCTTGCTGTAAAATGCGAACGATTTCTTGTCTCTGCGCTTCTGTCATTTTGGAAGACATTCGTTCCTCACCGATCTTTCATTTTTTAGGCTTCGGGCGTTGTTTCCTAACCCAGGCGTCTATCTCTTCAACATCAAACCTCCACTGGCCGCCCACTTTGGAAGCAGGCATCTTTCCCTTTTGGCAAAGCCGGTAGATCTTCTCCCGGGAGACCTGGAGATAATCAGCTATCTGTTCGATCGTTTGCCATTTGTCTGTCATGGAGCATTCTTTGTTTGAGCAAAAATCCCCTGATAAAATCGGCTAAATTATACCAAGGAAAGACCGCCAAAACACCGACTTTCCTGATATTTTTTGGGGAAATTTCAAAGGGTAGGAGCGGCAGCGTCATGTCGCAAGAAGACCCGAATGACGTTTTCCGACGATTATGTGATATTCGGGATACTTTCTGTTCGAGCCTCAACCGGCTTCCCGAATTGGTCTAGAACAGGAACCCTTACTCTGAAAGTTCAAATAGAACTTAAAATGAAGGTCTCTTAGAGCCTAAAATGTCTTCTCGCATATTGCCGGGGAGTAGCATTCGGATATCCTCTTCTTGCCTGAGCGGAGGCAGCTCTCTTGCGCTGGCTTTGAAGATACTCCGGGATAAAGCTAAGCAATTCGTGAGCAAAAAGCAAATGAGGAGCTGTGGAAGAAAACTCTATAAATTGCTCACGTGGAACTCCGGCAATCACAGCATGCCCCTCCACAACTGGAAATAAGCACCATAAAGCGGAACGCTGCATATCTGGCGAATCTCCCTGAAAATCAAAATAAACAGGCGCTGAACTCGCGAGCCAACTTGCTGGAAAACATTCTCCGGGAAAAGCTGAGAGAAAAAATCCTTTAAAAAACGGTTTGCGGCCATTCATGCCTTTACAAAAGCGGGGGTAATCTTTCTTCAGGCGTGTACCGTCCACAACCCAAACCATATTTTTATAGAAAGCTTCACGGCTTTTTATATCATTAGATTTGATTGCAGAATGCTGAAATTCTATTACGAGTCCATTAGCCGTTTTAATGTCCGCAATATGCTTTTCTCCAGTTGCGGAATCGGTATGGATGTATTCCTGCCACTCCTTAGGAAAGTGATTTTTCCATTCTCTATGCCATTCTGTTTCGTTCTCCCACCACGGATCACATGAAACTTTGCTTTTGTGTGCCCAATGCCAAATTCTTACTTGCCCGCATTTAGCAATCGTATCGCTTTGACAGTATACGCAAGAGCCTTGTAGACCTGTTCGAGCTTCCGTCTTATCTCCATTTACCAGAGCAAATTTCATATTATGTTTCTTGCATTCATTAAAATCCAAAAGAAGTTAATCGAACCAAAGAAGGGTAAGGACGGTATTAAAACTTCCCAATCGCATTGATTGCTCAAAAACCGTATCTCGATCTTCTTGTTCAATGTGAGGAAACCATGCGCTAATTGGAACCTGCCCTGTCAACGCTACATCAGAAATTTGCACCATGCATTTATTAGCTAAAGTGGAATCTATTTTTTGCCTGCTTTCAAGCCAATATGGTCCACTCCCATTATTTTTCCTCCACCAGCGCATATTCTTTCCATCCGACAAAACAATCATGCATGAATTTTCATTCAACTCCACAAAACGGAGTGCTGTTGCTGTTAAACCCGTATTAAATTTATCCGCGAGTTGCTTAATCAATTCCAAACTAGGAGCCGCCTCTTGGCTCAATGGTCGGAATAATCCAGTCGGCATAAGAAGCTCCGACGCAAAACACGACGCTTCTAATTCCTCGGCGCTTGCCTTATACCCCGCAATCTGAGAATCAGAACAATACGCGATCTGAGAAATGCCTTTATGAATTTCCCAATGTCCAATTTCATGTGCAATCGCAAACCTTTTTTGCCCTTTAGAAAGATTCACCTTCACGCGAATGACTCCTTGAGACCCTTTCTGAAATAACCTAGCATCAGCTCCTTTTAGATTAGTTTCCATGACTAAAACTCCGCGAGCCATGGCGATATCCTCCAGAACAATATCAGCAGGATCTGAGATTGAATAATCTTTAGTGACTCGGTAGGCAGCCGCCCTCGCAGCTGTCCAATTCGCCTCATTTGTCAACATTGGCTGATTCCAATATTTTTATAATCTCTGAATCCTCCATAATACTTTGAAGATCCTCTTCATTGAGAGATTCCAGATTCCTGAAATTAAGAGCAATGTTTGAAGACGATATCAAGTTTTCAATTACCTCTTTTGTTACTTTTATTTTCCTTTGAGCCAAATTGCTTGCCTCATTTATAATTGAAAGCAAGATACGCCTTTTCTCTTTGGCAATTTCTAACTTTTCTTTTTGCTCGATGGAATTGAATAAAGCAATTTCATCGTTTGCTTTTACGACAATACCCCGTGACCTTAACTCTTCCTCGACCTCTTTCAAGTTCATAGATTCAAGATCATCACTCTGAAATAGAAAATCGAGAAGCTTGGTAAGCAGCTTATAGGGATTATTATTTGAATTTTTCATTGGCGGCTCCTTCCGAAATTGAATTTCTCAAGGAGTTCTTCCTTTCCGTAACGGATGAGAATCCTTCTTAGTCTTTTCTGCCTGTTATTTACTTCTTTTACGCTGACTTTAAGTTTTTCAGCCATTTCAAGGGGCGTAAACTTTTCATCCCAAAAACACTCGATGAGTCCAATAAGGTCGGGGTCATCTTGACTCACGAGATCGATTAAAATCATCATTACTTGCTGGCTTCGTTCATTTCGCTCGCACTCTTCGGCTGGGGTAAGGTTTCTACCCGGAAGCTGGCTTACAAATGACTCATCGTCATCCGGCGCATCTAACGAGGCCTCACATCTTTCCCTATGATTTTCAACACAGTCCGTATCGTGAGAGATATCACTCGAAATGATGCCTTTTAGAATCCGGAACAATGTGACCTTCTGAGGGTCCCAATTACGCTTCCCCTTGTAAAGTTTTCCCATAGCGAGGGTTACGTAATCATCCCCCGTTTTCCCCTCAGGACAGCTCCCACCCTTTGTACCCTTCCACCAATGCTTTTTGATTTGGTTATCCGCATAGAGAACCAATCGCGGGCGCAAACCCTTCCAGTCTGCTTCACGCATCAATTTTCTTATCTCGACCAGCTTTTGATCCATATTCTCCTCTCGCGTATAGGTCCTCAGTATATATGCCGGAAAGTCTCGTTCATTTTGCCATTTTAGAGAAAAAAAAGAAATTTTTTTAAAATCCGGCAAAAGAAGGCCCGAATTGCGGCCTAATTAAGTGGGAGGCTACATCTGTGGCCCGTACACTCCAAAACAGTAATAACATGAGAGGAACCAAGCAATGACAACAAAACCGGAACACGCTTCCCCTGAAAGGGGTCCGAAGGTCACCGTGACCGTTGATAAAAGACAGATATCCGTGCACCGCGGTAATTATATCGTGTCGGAATTCAAGAAAGAGGTTGATGTCGATCCATCCAGAGACTTAGACGAAATTGTGGACGGCCAAATTAAGCCGCTGCAAGACACCGACCATTTGGTCATAAAGGGCGGCGAAGTCTTCATTAGTCATCCTAAGTCGGGAGGCTCGTCTTGATAATGGCATGCACTGATGACATTGAAGAGCTTCGATTGCTATGTCCAACGGCGGAACCAATAAGTGAGGCAGGAAAAAGTTTTTTTCTTTTGCCGAATTTAAAGCTTCCTCCGGGACGGCAGGCTGAGCAGACGGACGCTCTCCTCTGTGTGAGTGAGCACAGCGGATACCCTACCAAGCTCTTTTTAGCAATAAAATTAACGGATCGAGGCGGCACTTGGACAGAGTTTAGAATTCTGGACCGGCTTTGGTATTCATGGTCCTGGAAGGATGTCCTAAGTAACCAGCGCCCCGCGCAAATTCTGATTCAACATCTCAATGCGTTACGATGAAAACAACCTTTAAAATAACTCGTAAATTGTTTGAATCGATCAAAAGTGATTTGTTGCGCCCCCATGCGTTCGCGCATGAACGCATGGGGTGGATTCGCTGTCGGGTAGCAAATTTTTCTAAAAATTGCCTTCTTATCTTAGCTCATGATTATTATCCGGTGGATGATTTGGACTATATCAAAACATTAAAAGCGGCCGCGATGATGAATTCAACAGCAATCAGAAAAGCCCTTCAACTTGCTCTCAATCAAAAGATTTCGATATTCCATGTGCATTTACATAATCACGCGGGGGCAACCGGATTTAGTATGACCGACCGTGAAGAAACCAATAAGTTCATTCCTCCCTTTTTGAATGTCCGGCCTGAAATGCCTCATGGCGCTGTTGTTTTCAGTCAAACATCCATAGCCGGTCGTTGCTGGTATCGGGAAGGGCAAATCATTAATCTGAACAAACTCGTCATTGTTGGCGAACCTACTATTACAAAAGAGTTAAAATGAAAAAACAATTTGATCGACAGAGTTTTCTTGGTGCCGATAGTGAAGCCCTACTGGAATCCTCTGAAGTTGGAATTATCGGGCTAGGCGGAGGCGGCTCTCACATCGCACAACAGCTCGCTTATGTTGGTGTCGGGCGCTTTACTTTAATCGATCCACAACAAATCGAAGCGAGCAATCTTAATCGAATGGTTGGCGCCACGTCCAAGGACATCCGCGATAAAACACTGAAAATCGATATTGCAGACCGCATGATCCGCTCGGTCAATCCAAACGCCAAAATAGAAAAATATGCAGAAAAATGGCAGCCCCGGGCCCATTTACTGAGAAAATGTTCGGTCTTGTTTGGGTGCGTCGATTCGTTTTCGGAGCGCGAACAATTGGAAATTTTGGCACGCCGATATTTGATTCCATATATCGATATAGGGATGGATGTATATGAAATTGATTCTCAATTCTCCATTAGCGGGCAAGTCATACTCTCAACGCCAGGAAATCTTTGTATGCGCTGTTTTGGATTTCTTAATGATCGCGTTTTAAAGGAAGAGGCACGAAAATATGGTGCCGCGGGTGGTAAACCTCAGGTCATTTGGCCGAATGGGGTGTTAGCATCTACCGCCGTCGGTTTATTTATTCATTTAATCACGCCATGGCAAACAAGCCAGTGCTTCCCCTACCTCGAATATGACGGCAACAAGCATTCGCTTGTCCCAAGCCTTCGGTTTGAATTAATTAAAAATCAAAACTGTCCACATTTTGATTCTATCGATAATATTGGTGACCCTTTTTGGAAAAGAGAATGAGGGATCGCAATAGTTTTTCAGCCTGTGTTTAATATCGCCCTTCTGTCCTTAAATTCCCGGCATTGCCGCTTCTCTTGAAAGTCGTAATCTGCATAAATTATGAGCTAGTACCGCGGGTGGGTTAATTCAGAGAAAAGTAGCTAAGGTGGGATATTTATACTTCATTATTATGGCTCTTAGAGCCGGATCTTTGATGCATTGTTTAAGTGCATCCTTGGCCACAAGTTCTAATAACTCACTTGTCCCTGGTACGACCTCGTTAATTGTAATTGATCCCGTGCGGACACTGGTCACTGTCTGCTCATGAATGGCTCTACCCTGTTCATCAAACACAATTAAACCCAAGACCAATTTTGCCTCGGCGGATCTTGCTCCCGTATAAACGGTGATTGCCAATTCCTTCACACGTAATACCAATAAGGCTTCAGTCTTTTTGGGTCTTGCAAATACCTGCGAAAATTCTGAAGGAGTCGTAATAACCCCTGCTATTTTCAATCCTGCTTTTTCTTGAAGGATAGATGTCAGATACCCCGTCAAAGTTTCAATATCACTGGATATTGCATTAGATGGGCGTGCAACTTCACGGGGAATTTCGGAAATCTTCGTTACGGCGGGAGCCGGTGTAAAATCGCAGCTTTTCAGAAGCACAACCATGGATAAAAGAAAACTACTGGGCCTTAGCATATTCAATATGCCTCCTAGCCGCCTCATATGACTCCATGGATCCAATATCAAACCATGCGCCATCGAAATCAACGCCGTAAACTGGTTCTTTGGTGGTCAACCAGCTTATAAAATCTCCTATTTTGTCCGGATTCCGTTTCTCGACCTCGAGATATTCATAAAGTTTAAATCGGACTGGCGCTGTGAGGTAGTAAACGCCGACACTCACCTTCGTTGTTAATGGATTTGCTGGCTTTTCCTCAAAGCGGATGATCCTCCCATGAAAATCCATGTCGGCAACACCATATAGCGAGGCAACCGATTTATTCGCCACGTCATAGAGCCCAATGAAGGATGATTTTGGATGTCCCAAACAAGGTAGAAGAAAATATCCAAGCGGGAAATCAAAATAATTGTCTCCGCAGAAGATCAAGAAGTTCTCTGGCGTGCCGCAAAACGATTTAAGGGCCAAATCCATGTCACGGACCGCCCCAAAACGATCCTCTGGTTTGTAAATGTCATTGTGAATTATCCGGATCGATTTCCTATAAGAGGACTTGGCCTTCCACGTCTCAAAATCTAAATAAAATCTTCCGCTTGTGACCAGAATGATTTCATCAATAAATGGAAAGTAGTCCAGTTTTTCGATGAGATAATCGAGAATGGTTTTATCCCCAAGCATCAAGAGCGCTTTTGGTTGATTCTGGGTGAGCGGATAAAGTCTCGTTCCAAAACCTGCTGCTAGAATAATGGCTTTCATAGACAGAATTGTTCCTCCTGTAATTCAGATAAAATTGGGAAGCACCAATACATGCGTCGATGAATGGCGCTGACGAAGAAATCAAGATCTCGGATTCTTCTTCCTCCGCATATCCCCTGCACCAAGTTTGCGAACTCCGTGCAATCAAGGGATCTGCATCTTTCTGAAATGGCCGACTTTTCAAATTCTTGCTGTTCGATCATCTTTTTTGTCACTCCTTTCTTTCGATGTTTTTAATTCGACCAGCGCCCGCATTCCGTACTTCACATCTGGAGGCTGGCTTTTAAGTCTAATTTCACAGGCCACGACATGTTTAATCTTGAAAACTTTTTCTACTTCATCAGTTGCACGCGGGGCAACCCGGACAATACTTCCTTCAAAGGTTTTGCCGGGAATAGATTGGAACCTGGCTATTGCAGAATTTCCGAGGGTGACTTCACGAATCCTCTTTTCTGGAATCAGCATTTCCAAATAGAAGCTTTCAGGGTCCGCAAATTCGATTATGAATTCCCCTTCACGAAAGATGCTGCCGACAGGCGCTTCAGAACCTGTCAGGATCATGCCATCAAATGGCGCCTTGATTTCAAGCGAATCCATTCGCTTTTTGAGAAAATTAACCTCCCCTTCGACTGACTCGATTTCCTTACTTTTAATAGTACTTTCCTCTTGCGCCTCCTCCAGATCATGGGTTGATTTCTCAAGCAACGCCCGCCCGATCACCCCATTTTCGAAAAGGATTTGCTTCCGCGTCTTATCTTGTGACAAAAATTCGACCTTTCTGCCCAGCCGCTCTTTGTCCAACCTCGCAATTTCAAGCACAGTCTTTTTCTCTTCAAATCGTCTCTCCACCTCGGGATTGTCAAATCGAGCCAGAACTTCACCTTTCTTCACCATGGCACCGTTTTCATACAGCACTTCTTTGAGTGTTCCCGAACTGGTTAGGCCGATCCGGGTAAACTTTCCGGCCTGCAAAACCGCCTCTCCTTTAATTGACGGTTTTGGCCAAAACAACACAGCCCCCGCAACAATTAGAAAGCAAATAAAAAACTTTCCTTTCCCCTTCTTCCCGAGTTCTTTCTTTTCTTCAAAGAGCGAGGGCTCCTCATCGTGCGCATTAGGTTCTTTTGGTTTTTGTTCTGTCATCTTTACCATCTCTCCTTTTTTGATTTAAACCCAAGATCTCAAGAATCCCGGTACTGACTTGGCCGTCCAATAAGCGAAAGGGATTGAAAGAATTAAACTCATGAGAATGGGGGTGGCCTGCCAAATGAAATAGGGGGTCTGAAATAAGCAGAAATATAGGCCGAACAACCCAAAGACCGTTCCGCCCCAAAGACTCCGCACCACGTTCTTTAATGTCATCACGGCAAAGGGATTCTTGGCCATGGGCTTCCAGATCAGCTTGCGGACCGGCATGCTCAGAATATCCAGCGGCGCGTAAATGAAGTTATTGAGTGTAAGCAGTGTTGAAACTAAAAGCTCATACACATACTCTCTAAGATCCTTGATTGTTCTGAGGATCGAAAGCTTATGCAGATAAACAACGCACAAACTGAAAAGAAGAAGCCACTTCAAAATACGGCTCGCAAAAAATCCGAACCAGATAGAATCAACCTGGAAATGGATTAGCTCGCCGATAACATAGGAATGCGTAAGCACGCCGAGAATGACCCAGAGAAAAAATATGAAATCAGCGAGGTAGAGATAAACTCCATAAAACGCCAAAAATCTTGATGCCGGCGTAATCCCCCGCATAAAAATAAGCGGCATCCCCTGAAGCGTGCCTTGAGCCCAGCGTCTGGATCGCGCACGTGCTTCCAAATAATTAGAGGGCGCTTCGTCGAAGGCATGGACATCCGCGCAAAACACCACCCGGTAGCCCATTCGGTCAAGCAGCACCGTATCCCAGTTGTCATGAGAAAGCAGCCCTTTTGGCAACTTTATTGCCGCTAAATTTGAAGTCCGGACAAGATGATGATGCCCAAATGAAATACTGCGGCCAAAGATTGACTGGAAGGCAATGAAATTGAATCTTTGCGCAAAGCTGGTTCCGATTCTTTCAAAGCGGGCATACCACGTACTGGCATGAGCGATTTTCACAAAAGCTTGAAAGATCGCCACGTCCCGGTTTTCGGGATGCATCGCCTTACGGACGAGTTTTAGAACAGTGTCCCGCGGAACCATCCCGTCTGCATCACAAACGTAAAGATAAGCATATTCCGGATGCGCATGCAGAAACTCCGCAAGATTTCCTTGTTTTCGCTCTATGGGATTCGGGCGCCTTCTATAATGAACTCTCCCCGGATGAAGCGAGCTCAGTCTTTCGAGAATCTCTTTTTCAAAGGGTTCATATTCAGGGGAGGAATCTGACAGGATCCAAAGATCCAGATTTGGTAGCGTATTGCCCGAAAGCGAATAATGGATCCTCTCAAAAATGCCGTGGGTTTCATTGCGAATCGGGTAAACCACTGCGATTCTTGGGAAACTTTTGACATAAGCTTCTTTAAGAACCGGACTATTAAGAAACGGCCGTATGATGCTTAGCAAAAAAAGGAAGGTCACATTGAAAAAAAGAAACCCGAATCCTGCGATCCACGCCACACTGATCCAAAAACTATCCGCCGTTATCACCACAACGGATGAAACAAGACAGACAGCAGATAGCGTCATAACAAGAAGGGCGCCAAGAAAGAGCCTCGTTCTTGCTGCCGGATCTAATAAAATTGCCTGCAAGGGATGCCATTTCATAATTCAGCATCCCCGATTTCTGGCGCTGGCTCTCCGCTGAATGATGTATCCATCCCAGCGGCAAAAGCAGTTTTTCTTTCGAGCTTCGCAACCTGAATCCTGTATTCCGTAACCGCCTGAATTCTTGCTATGCGTGCATCCTCAAACGCCAGAAAAGAATCAACAAGTTCCCCGCTCCCTTTTTCACCGGCAATGAGCCGGGTTTTATCATTTTTATAAATTTCCTCCCTTTCCTTAAGAAGTGCCTCCTGCATTCTGATTTTCTGGCGCAGCGCCCGCGCTTCATGAAAAAGTCTGCGGATCTCTTTTTCATGTTCTCGGACCTGAATTTCACCTTCCCACTGCATTTCTTCAATCTCGTGTTCCTTTGCGCTGATCTTTGAACCTAATCTTCCAAAATCCCAAATGTTCCATTTCCCTTGAACTCCCACGATGAACCGATCTGCATCCACAAACACATCTTCAAACCGGTTCCATTTTGCAGTCAGGCTGAGGTGAGGAAATCTGTCTGCTTGAAGCGCCCTTTTTTCAAACCTTTTTTCCTGCACTTTGAGGTCACGGGATTTATAAACCGGATCATGGTGTCTGGCGGCATCAAGATACGAAGCGACATCGTTTTCAATTTCAGGAATATCCCCCAGGGGCTCAAGATCAATTGACTCGCCTTCCTGGATGCCAA
>CAYLXA010000005.1:0-54246 GCA_964387845.1 uncultured bacterium | reverse complement strand
CTCATCATTTTTTACTGACTCCACAATTATAGAATAGAACTAGTGATCAATGTCAGCTAAATGCACTAGCTGCCCTATATAAATTTATTCGCCTTAATGGATGCCAACGGTCTCTTGAAGCACCGTCAGGAGGTAGTCATACATTTCCTTATGCTTTACAAGCGCATGTTTCGTGCTCTCATAGAGTGTTTCCATCCTAAAAAACTCATATCTTGGAAGGATCTCCTTGTCCGTAAGCTGCTTGATACGCTCATAGGCGCTTGCAAGTTCACGCACCTGGCCTTGGGCAATGCGGGTAAGTTCCTTTTCCTGAAGAACCTGCGCGTAGAGAACACGCACCATAAGCTCAACTTCAAAACGCACGTCATCCAGTTTTAGTTTTTCAATTTCCACCGCCGCTTTTTGCGCTTTCTTTTCAGCAACTGCTTTCCCTCCCTGAAAAATCGGCTGTTCAACCCCTGCATCAAGATAAGTTAAAAACTTGCGCTCCGTAGTCATCCCCTCAAGAGCATCTGCTTTGATCATGGGGAAAAATTCTGCAAGCTTTCCTTTATAAAGGGCCTGCTCTTTCCGGAGTCTCGCAAAGGCTCGCTTAATCTCTCCCTGGTCCTTGAGAGCCCGCGTCACGGCTTCTTCAATGCTCAAAAGGGATCCGAACTGGCCGGGCGGTAACGTTTCGGCTGCTGTGGCTGCGATTGGGCTAACCCAAGCCACAGAAACGAAGAACAGCACTGACAAGCAAAGACCTTTACCCCATGAATCTTTTTCTTTTATGAGACTCTTGTGCATAGAACGGTTTTCTCCTGATTCGTTAAAAACTTTGGCACGAACTTCGAGTTTTAGCTGGCGTTATACTCCGAGAGTTTTTTCGCCAGTTCATTCACACCTTCCTGAAAATCCTTGAAGTTTCTTGGAAGGATGCTGACTCCTCGGCGGGCTGCGAACATGCCCTTGCCATCCTTGTTTTTTACAAAAAAACGGATGTCTCCTCGAACCTTCCCATCTACTTCCACAATCGCAAAGTGAAGCTCTTCTCCTTTGCGGGTCGGAACAACCTTCACCTTTTCCTTTTCTTCGAATCCACGGTCATTTTTTTCTTGTGTCATGGTCTTTGTTCTCCTTTTTGTTTTTACGATTTAAACTGCATCAAGCAACAGCACATACACCGGCTTATACGCCTCAGCCGTCACGGACTTCTCGATCTTCACGTCCCGCAGATTGCGTTTTGCCTCATCGGACAGGTTCTGCGCCACATTCAAACGCAATTGGTCCTCAAGGCTGAAGGGATCCCGCGATCTTCCGCCGAGAAAAAGCGTTCCGACAGAAAGCGCTGATTCCCCAATTGTCTTGAGGATTTTCATATCCGTGTGCTTCTCTACCTTCCCCTTGATCCCCGCCGCCCCATCTTCTGAAAGCGCCATCGCCTGCACCCGGATTTCGCGGCCATCGGGTAAAACGAGCAGATGAAATTGCACATTGATCCGGTCAAGGGACTTCACGATGTTTGCCTCACCCAGAAATTTTGAATCTTTAGGGATAATAACTTTTTCCTGATACAGGAAATCCTTGGCAAGCACGGCCAGAACGGGCGCTTCAACGTTAAAACTGAAGACGCGATCCTGAAGAAGCGCCGGAATTTTTGTTCCGGACGGCAGTCCGAGTTTTGGCTCCTCCAGCCGGTCTCTCCTCGGACTCAACTTCTTTTCAGATTCGTTTTTGGCGACAAAGACCGCGATGGCGCTATCGAATTTTCTTTTCTTGCGCTCTGAAACTCTTGGGGACCTCTCGACTTCGACGAGGGTCTTCGTTTTCGCTGAGGCATCAATCACGCGTTCCATGGAAGCGGTCGTCATAATGACTCGCTTTTCATCAAGGACAACGGGTTCCCTTGATGTTTTGCTTTTTTTGTTAGGAAGAGAAAATAGAAAGATAGCTGTGAGTGCCACGGCTAAAAGAAGGCTCCATTTCACCCAGGGCTTTTCAAAAAAATCCCGGATCGAGAAATGAACCTTTTGAAAACCTCTCGGCTTTTCGAGAAAACCCGGTTCCGGCGGCCCCGGATCTTTACTCTGTTTCCTGAATCCACCAAAAAGGTTTATCATTCAAACCACCGGAAACCTTTGATCTCGATATTTCTCGCGGCCCCATGCTCCGGTACATCTTCAAGAACACGGAGTATGGGCTTCTGATTTTTCCCAAGCGCCCGGTAATCAAAAACGATCACGCCATAGACGTAACTGTCGGGCTGGATCACGCGTGAGAGTTCCAGTTCGGCCGGGAATTCGATACTGCCGGATTCCTTCTTCTTCAAGAGCCTGCGATCATACTCAATCGCTCCGGTTGCAACTTTAAGGACCCGGTAAGGAGTTTTTGAATAGTTCAACACCGAAAATCTGAGATATGCCTTATCCGCAACGCGGGAAAGAGAAAGGAGATTGACTTGCACTTCGCCCTGGGATTCGGACGCCTTAAGATCGATGGTCCCGACTCCTTCGGCAACTTTCTCCCTTAGCTTCTCCTCAGAAAGTTTCTGGGCTGTCTCATCCAGTTTCTTTTCCTTCTCCTCAAAGGTCTTTCTTAGGGTGGACACTTTTTCTTCCACCTTCATTTCAAATGCGTTTTTAACAAGCGCCTCATCATCCTGGGGTAACCGGAAATCAAGCACGAAATCAGCCGTTTCCGGAGGTCCCACCGAAACATCGAATGCAAGCCGGCCCGAGCTCGTCACAATGATGAGATTGGTTCTGGCTTCAGCCTCATCTGTTATGGGCTTCACAAGGACCTGCTTTTCATAAACCTCCACTTTGAAAAGCTCCTGATCGCCCGCAAAGACTTTGAGAGCTGGTTCCGGAAGGTCGATGGTTGAAACATACCCGAGAGCCGTTTGAAGCCTGTACGCAACTGAAGACCGCATGGTGACTTTGTAAATATTCTTTGTGGATCTTCGCAGCTTGTTAAATTGCTGCCTTTCTTGCAGCGGCTCCTTTTGTTCGGCAGATTTCTCTTCACCGGCCGAAAACGCTGCTACGGGTACGATCCATAGCCCCAAAATAACCGCCAAATAAATAATCCTCCTCATTTGCCGTCCTCCAGTTTGTTTAAAAGAATTTCGTGATAGTCCTCTACAAGAAGGCCGGACGGAATTTCCGAGGTTCGCGGAAATTTCCTTAGCACAAGCTCGGACTTGAGAAGCGCCGACTCACGGTAAGCAGTATCCCTATAGCTCATAAGCGTGCGGACCCAAACAAGCGATACACGCACGTGCTCTGCTGTTTCACGTTCGACTTTTTCTTCCTTGAATTCGATTCTCGAATGAAGTTTCGATTCCTCGATTTTTGCAAGTATTCCGGACTCGATCAGCCCGCGCTTTGCGGACGCCTGATAGCGTGAAGTCATCAAATTCCAGGCCTCAGCCATATCACGGCTTATGGTGTAGGCGTTGTATTCCCCGTATCTTTTGACAAAGGTTTTCGCAAAAAAGAGGACTTCGGGTTCTGTGGGGGCGTTGTGGATATCAAGATCGCGGATCGCTTCTGCTTTGCCGACATCGGTTACTCGAATTACCACGGGTGTGCGTTTCGCAAGCATAAACGCACCGAAGAGAGAAAGAAAAAGCAGGGCAAGTAAGAGGAGACTCGAAAGTTTCAGGAATTCAACCTGCGCCTCGAGATCACCAAAGATTTCGTAATATCGCCGCCCCATATTCTCAAGCCTTGTCTGAAAACGGGTTTTCATTTATAAGTCCCTCCTCCTGCCTGAGCCGGATTTGGCGCAGATCCTTTTGCGGATGTTGTCACGTATCTGGCGACAAATGCCGTTCCGAGCCCGACAACAGCCGATCCCAGACCGCTGATGCTTCCGCCTGAAGTCACCTGATTGGAAATAAGCGGCACTGAAATAAAGAGCAGAATGAAAAGTACATTTGCTGCAATGACGGCTGCGCTGTTTGTCTCCTCCGGTAGGTAAACTGCGATGACGTTCATGACGGAGATCACTTTCATGAGGATGGAAAGCACAACGGTCCAGAGCGAAACTGAAACCAGGCTCCTTATCCAGAAAACAAGTCCCTGCGAAGTTGCTTTATAGACACCAAAGGCAATCAGTACCGGGCCAAAAACATAAAGAAGCGCCAAAAAGACGAACCGGAGCCAGTTGAGAATTCCTAATGTCACAAGGGCGACGATGTAGGTGAGATAATTGAGGACTGTCAGAATGATTCGGGTATCAAATCCGCCCAAATCCTTTTTCTGGGTGATTTCACGAAAGACCGCTTTGATGACTTCCTGGAATTCTTCGTGTGGAAGAATTCCCTTTGCCAGCAGATCTGTTCCGTAAACCACCCACACAAAGAACCGCTCGTAAAGAATCATGAGTCCGACAACCAGTACGACACGCACGAAAAGACCCGTGTAATCCGACCGGTCTTTCATGGCCAATAGATTCTCATGCAAAACTGCCACAATAAACATAAGCGGGAAAATGATGGCTCCCGCAGCGGCGGTAGTCGCATAGGCGGATTCGAAAAGATTTGGGATCTGCAGCACATTTGTGAAAAGGAAGCCCTGATCGTTCATGAGGAAATCCTTTCTGACGGGCTTAGAATGCTTTCCAGGTACTCGTTGGAATCGCGTATGAAACGCAGCCGTTCACGTTCAGCTTTCTTCTCTCGCCGTGAGGTTTGCTCAATCTGGGTAGCCTGAAGCTCAAGCAGTTTTGCAACCGCCTCCTGATTCTGCTGACCGAGAATCATAAGTTGAGAGACTCCCTGGGCCTGAAGTCTTGCCGCACCCTTGGGGCTTGCAATCGTTGCTTGATTTTGGATCTCTTGGGCGGCATCCCGCATATCTTTGCCCGCTTCGCGGATGTCCCCTGCAAGCTGAAATGCCTCCACAACCTGCATTTCCTCAAAAGGGATATAGTGCCTTTCATTTCCTTCAGGGATTTTTCCGGTGATTGCTTCGAGAGAATTCCTAAGGGCTTCGGGGGTCCCACCGGTTTGAAGAATTTCAAGGTGCGGCTCGGTAAATCCTCCATCTGAAAACACACTGCGGATTTGACTCCTAACAGAATCAATAAAATTCCTGACCGGATCGCCCTTTACGAGATTCAGGATTTCATCAAGCCCCGAATGAAACCGTAAAAGCTCAAGGGTCTGCGTCTTCATTTCGTTGAGCCTTTCAACCGCAAGCGCAATATCCTGGGCGAAATTGCTGTTCAGAATCGTATTCTGAAGTTCCTGCAAAGCGGCATTTACAGCATCAAATGTAGGAAGGTTAGCGTAGGACGCCGGAGCCTTCGATGCCACTAGCGCCAGCGAGAGAACGATGACAGTAATCCATTTACGCATTGGGAATCTCCCTTGATTTCGCAATCCCGTTTGGAAACTCTCGCGCCAATGCTTCAAAAAGTTCAAGGTCGGACTTTTCGGGATTCCGGGCCCGCTGTTTCGTTTCCACAGCCAGATCCACCGGATCCGTTGTGGCGATCCAGTACTCAAGCGGGCTCGGCTCCACTTTGGCAATGACGCTCCGGTCGTCAAATTTGATAAAGACCTCGGAATAGAAACCTGGCTTCACTTCAATCTCTCGGGCAGCTTGAATTTCGTTTTCATTAAGACCAAAGCAGGCAAGTTTTTCATGGCCTTTCTTGAGCCGGAGAATGTATTTAATGGACGAATTGTTGACCATGACGCCGGCGATCTTTGCGTCAAGAAAGTCTTCGGGGTTCTGGCTGATGGAAAGTACGCCGGCATTGAGCTTGCGGGCTGTTCTATAGAACACTTCGACAAGTTCCGTTCCCTGCGCTTCCTTGAGAAGCTGCCAGCATTCATCAAGGACGAGAATTTTTTTGATGTTAATGTTTTCGAATTTTCTCTTCAGCGCAAAGGGAATGATGAAAAGAAGGATTTCCTGAAGCTCCGGATAGCGTGCTATTTTCCTGAGATCAAAGACCGTGAAGCGGGCATTGAAATCGAATCTGCCTTTTCGGTTCAGGATCTTCCCATATTCGCCCTGGGTGAAAAGCGAAAGCTCTTTGGCGAACTGATAAGCTTTCTTTTTATCTTCGTCGTCGCTCAGATCATAATGTCTGAGACAGTTTTCAATATCCCCAAGGAGCGGAGCGCTGGCGCCCTCAAGCCCTCTGTAAACTTCTCTCACGGACCGCTCGAGAATCATTTTTTCACTGGATGACCAAACGCGGGAGGGATTGATCATTTTTTGTAACAACTCCTTCAAGAACTGAAGGAATGTCGAATCTGCATCCTTAGCTTCCGGAAAAAGAATTTCTTTCGTAGGAAAGGGATTGAGGGCGTAATCCTCCGAACATTCAACCTCAAGGTAGGATCCGCCAAGCGCCTGGGAAAGCTTTTTATAGCTCCCGCCAAGATCGATCACAATGACCTCGTGATCTCCGGACTCAATTAAAAAATGAAGCAGAAGATGGGATGTAAAAAACGACTTTCCTGCTCCCGTGGCCCCGAGCATGACCGCATGCTTCGCGGAAAGTCTCGAATCAAAGAGATCAATCATGACCGGTTCATCCCGCCACGTTTTAAGAAGGAGCCCTTTATTTCCTGTTCCCCTCCAGCTCCCCTGGACCGGCAGCAGATGCACAACAGCACTTGCGGGGACCGGATAGGCGAGCGGGTTTTCATCGCCTTGAAGCGGAAGGAACGTAAGAAAGATCCGGTCGTGATTCATATGGTCCACAATGCCTTCCGCGCCTCCAAGCCGGCGGTAAGCTCGCAGAACATTGCCCGCCCTTTCGCGAACAGCGTCTTTCGATTTGGCTTTTACGAGAACGGCCAAAGAAGCGTAGACAATCTTGTCCCAGGTATTTGCTATTTCGCTCAGGAACTCATTGGCTTCTCCGGCTTTAGCAAGAGCTTCATGATCCCGGCTGCGCGAGAAATAATCCTTCGCCTTTGCGAGATTGCCCTCCCTGCGGATTGACGATTTCTCTTTTTCCTGATCCGGAATTTCCAAAGTGAGCGTCAAAAGATGATCCTTGCCAAGTTCTCTTTCAAAATCACGGATAGATTTAATCGTAGTTGATTCCGGAAGGCCGGAAAAATTAACCGCCTGATGAAAAAATCCGTTAAGGTAAAATGAGTCGTAATCGGAAAGAGGCGGATTGAGAAGCAAGCGCGAACGCAGACTTGCCTGCTCATCTCCGAAACGGTTGGGGTTACAGGATCCGTCAGCGCCCTGAGCGGGATTTAGGAGTTCATAAAGATAAGTTGCGGTTTCCGGGTCATCCAAGGACCGGATGCCGAATCCCAACCCGCGCAAACCTTCTGAAACTTCCCTTGCAACTGCGTTAAGCGCCTCTTTTATTTTTTCAAATTCAAATTCGGACAGGCGGCGGGCTTTTTTCCCAAAGGCGAGCGAAAGGTCCGGCAGAAAAGAGGATCTCGGTTTCTTCCCCGCCGGATAAAGGCAGACGAATAAAAAAATCTCTTTTTGTACGAACGGGCGTTTTCTCCAAGTTCGAATTTTCGCTTCGACAAAAACCCGGCTCAGTTCATCCTGAACGCCTATGGACCGGGCATAATCTTGGAGCAGCTTTTCATCCCCTTCCCTCGTCCGGACTACAAAATGAATCACCGCTCCTTCGGGGAGCGAATTAATAAATTTCCTCATCCGCGCTTCATAATCCGAGATTACTTCATCTCCCTGAAGTAAAAGATCCCTCGGTTCCAGCTTGAAACCCATCGCAAGACTTCCCGTAACCCCGATCAAAATCCCGGTCTCAATCCGGTAAAGGTCCATGCGCTTGAAAAAAGGCATCCTCGACTCTTTTTGAATCAGATCCCTAGTTCGTGTTAAAAATGATTCCTTCATTCAAAAATCTCCTTCTCCGTCTCTCTGCCCATAGGATGACTTTTGGGCCGCAAAAGATAACCCGCAACCGATCCGGTCCAGTGCGCAGGCTTTCCTTTTTTATAAAGACGAAGGAAAAAGTAGGCGCCAAGAACCAGCGCGATGTTCACGATGAGATTGGCGGAAAACATGAATACAAAAAGAAAGACCAAAAGAAGGAGGAGAAGATCAAAAATCTCAAGGCCGAGAATTCTGTTTCTTGTCCTCATTTTTCTGAACCATTTCACCGCGTTCTTCATTTTCTCCCCTTTAAAAACGTGCGACATTTTGAATAAAATCCAGAACTGCCCTTGAAAGCATGATGAGCGCTCCGCCTCCTGCGGCAAGAGCCCCGCGGCGCATCCCATCCTCATCACCAAGCGCCATGGAAACACCGGCCACGGCAACGCCGATCACAAGCACCCCGGGTCCTATGGTGTGTATTAAAAAATCACCCACGCCTTCCAGAAACGCATTGAGGTCCGACTCGGCGTTCGCTTCTGCGAACGCAAGGCGCATTTGAAAGGTAAAAATAAATGCCAGAAAAAGAATTCTTTGAATCCTGGCTTTTGCGTTTTCATTCATCATAAATCTCCTCCTTCCCGGGGTGAGGAGGGGCGCTTTAAAACGGCACTTGGAGGCACATCGCCTTTCGCCGCTTGAGCGGGGCCGTGCACCCCTCCTCATGGGAGATGGGTTTAAGACATGGGTGTTCACAACATTTGAACGTTTTTATGCTGAAAATATTTTTTTCTGGATTCTGTGAAGGACGTGGTAAGCACTCCATATCGTGATTCCACATCTCGCAGCAATCTCCTTAACCGTAAGGCCGTGCCGGCAATAAAGCATGAACACCTCTTTTTGCTTCTGATTGAGCCTGAGGGAAAACGCGCGTTTGATCAGAAGTTCTCTCTTTTTCTGCTTTTCCAATTGCTGCAGAAAGGCATCCCGGATGTTTTGCCGAATTCTGCGGACCGTAACGCGCGAAACACCCAGAAGGTCGGCTACCTGGGTATCTGGAAGCTTGCTCACATAGCACAGCTCATAGACAAGTCGCTGGCGGCGCGTAAGAGCACCGTGTCGAATCAAGGTGTTGATCCGGCGCTTACCTATTTTTTTAGCTTTAAGCTTTCCATCTTGGTCTTCCCTTGAGACAAGATCATCCAAGGGAGTCTGTGAAAGCTTTGCCATCTCCTTTTTTGTTTCGAGTTCAAACGGCGTCAGGCCCGGCATCGTGCCGATATCCTCGACACGCATGAAATCCGCCGGTTTCTGCCTTGCTCTGATTCTTGGTTTCTTTCCACCCGATTCCTCAAAGTTTCTGTCTTCATGTTCCTTCTGCATTGCTCTCCTCGCTTTCTGCCGAGCGAGGACCGGAACGAAGACAAAAAAAGCGGACAGCCCGAAGGACCGCCCGCTTCACAAAAAAAACGCTTAAATCTTAAAAAAAGACACACTGCACTTGTGCGGAAAACAAAAAAGGAATTTTTTGAGGGTGAACCTTGCTAGGATTGAAAAAACTCGAAAGAAGGGACTGGAGACAAACACACGTCAATTGTGCCGCGAAGATCCTCCGCGCTGCCGCCCGTTCCAGCCCCTGGACGGCACTTGGGGGTAACCCCGGCTCGAAGCGCCTCTAATGGGCGCTTTCCCCCGGCATTACCTCTCACAATCGACGTGTTGGATTAATTGTGAGGTATCATGCACGCAACCACTTGAAAAAATCCAATGGCTGCCGTGCAACAAAATATCCGGTCTGAATAGACCGGTTCACAGCTAAACTTTATCAGGATCCATTCTGTTGTCAACGAATAATATGGTTTAAAACAAATTAATTTATTATCTTTTCACATTCTCTATCAATTCCTAACTTCTTTGGACACAAAAAAAGAACAATTTTAAAGGGGTGGTGTGCCGATCACACACCACCCCTTTTGCCCCCTACGGTTTTCTGATTTTTCGCGACACCCGCTCTGCTGTTCGGATCCCGGAATCGATTTTCCTTTGAAGGTCATCCCAAATCGGCTCTTGTTTCGGCTTTGCCTGAAGCGTCTGCGGCGAATACATGACCGGTTTCGGCGGCTCATCCGCCGTCACGGCTTTCCGCCAGCCAGAAATCATCGGCCGTGCGACAAACACAAGGAAAACAATCCAGGGCAGAAACCACAAGCCATACCTCAGCGTATAAGCAATTGCTTTCAGAATCAGAAGGATAACCGTTTTCTGAAACCGCAGCATCTGCTTTGCTTCGTTGACGATAAAGTTTTTCATTTTTAATCCTCCCCTTCCAGCATGATCGTGATTACAGGTTCCATGTCATCACCCGGCCCGCACTTGGCCCACATGCGAACCGGCTCAGGTTTGCTTTTTCCTTCTGTAATGAAAAGCGGGGCAAAATGAATTTCATCATGACCGGCAGATCGTATGAACATCCTGAATATCATCAGCATGTCCCATGTCCGACCCTTAAAATCCTGGCCCGGAGCCTGCGTATCGTTTAAAACTTGAAAAACGCCTTCGGTCACGGCTACCGGATATTTGAACCCTGCCTCCTTTGCTATTTCTGAAATATCCGCTAAAACGCCGTCTTCGAGCGCTTGTTTTCGCGTGTACTTGAAAATAATGTCTGCATCTTCGAATGGATTGTTCATGGACCCTCCCTTTGTTTGACTTTTCGTAAAAAAAGCAAGGCGGGACTTTTCATCCCGCCCTGCTTTCTTTTTGAATTGAGTTTTCTAATCTTGTTTTGGATTTGGCAGCTTGACGGATTTCCCGAAACTCCCCGAGAAATTTCCCGAAGGGGTCAGGCACCAAAGCGTCGGAGTATTCGACCGATCCGGATAATCGCCGTAGCCGTCCGTGAGATAAATCAGAGCATCCGGCTTTATCTTCCGCGCGAGTTCAAAAACAGGCTGAAAGCTTGTGCCTCCTCTGCCGGATACCGCCTTCGGCCGGCTGCGGTATTTGTACACATTTCCGATCTTCGCGTCGCACTCGGCAACGGTGATATCCATGCCAAGCGCTTTGATCTTTTCAATTTCTGAAAAGAAAAGCGATAGCTCACGGTCCCCGACACTGCCGCTTGTATCAAGGCCAATCAGCAGCTTAAGTTTCTCCTCAACTTTTTCTCCGGGCTGATCTTCAAATCTCCGGTTCGGACGTTTCCGAGAAAACACGGATTTGATGATAGTCGCACGGATCAGGAATCTCTCAAGCAGACGCCGCCAGTTGAGCCCGGATCTTTCAAGGAAGTTCTCCAACTCCTCCCTAAGATTTCCGGGAAGCGACCCATAATCCTGCGTTTCGTTTAGTGAAAGTTTTATGGCCCGCCTCAAAAACTCTTCCTGAAATTCCGCACTTTCTTTTGAATCCTTCCAGAGGTCATGGTCATCCAGGATGACGGCGCCAGACCTGGAGAGCATTTTTTCAAAACCCTCCTTTTCCTTAACAAGCTGCGCGTAATACCATTCCGCGGTTTTGCCTTCTTCAAGACCAAACTGCTCTGCATGAAGCGCCATCTTCGGCAAATCAGCGATGAAGTAATTGATCGCAAGATCACAAGCAACGTTGAAAATCCGCCCATCTTTTTCCTTCCCTCTAAAAAGGTGCAGATTCAGCAGGTGAAGCACTTCATGCTCGAGACATGCGACCCTTTCCTTCAGCTTCAATCCCTCAAGAAATTTAGGATTAAAAAAAAGGTTGATCCGGTCCGTGATATTGACTCCAAGCGTCGGGATCTTCTCCGTTTCAATCCTGTTCATCTGCTGAATAAAATGCGCGTAGAAAGGTTTCGTTTTGATAAGCGAGACGATCATCTTCTCAATCATTTCTTTTCCTCCTCATATTTATAGGTGCCGGTTAAATTTCTCATATTTCCACCGGCCATCTTTTAACCACTTTTGGAATGCCTTTGTTTCACGCCTTGTTTCCACGACCGCACAAATCACTGAGCTGATAAGGGCGCAGAACAGGAACAGCAAAACTTGATCTATGTCCATAACCGCCTCCTCGTTTTGTCTCACTCTCTTTTCGCAAAACATGCCGGAGCGCCGGGAGCGGCAGACTTGCCCAATACCTTCTGGGCTTTCCTGTCAGCTGGACGAGTTTGTCCGCGTAATAGCTTTTGTCCGAGACTTCCAAAATCTCTGTTGGACTCATGGTTATCCTCCTTGGTGGCGTCAAAAAGAAAGGGGCAGGGAAAATCCCCTGCCCCTTTCAATCCTTTTTTTTGAAATTGCTTATGCGACTTGCGAAATCTTCTCCGTGAATTTTTCAAGTTTCAGGAGAAATTCGTTGATCTCCGGAATCTTTGCCAGTTCCTTAACGAGCGCAAAGGCAAGATCCACCGGCAAATCATCGAGAAAGTCAGCAAGATTTGATTTCCCGAGATCTTTTAGAGAAGCGGCTCTGCCCTCTCTGGCGAGAATCCGCAAAAGCTCATCCCCTGTGATCCTGAGCAGATCAAGCCGCGCCTTCTTGCCGCGTGAATGTTTCTTAACACGCTCCCTGACCTTGCTGTAATCCGAGAGAATGTCTTCAGCCTTCACAGGGTTCTCAATATTGCGTTTCAGGCTCTCAAGGAATGCCACTGCGGCTTCGCGCCCGACCAGGCCCATGGAACATTCAAACCACAGTTCTTCTTCAAGCCCCTGAAGGACTCTTGAAAGCATCTCCCAAGACCGTGGCGAAGGCAGGATCTCAAGCGGGACTTCGCTAGCTTGATGCCCCAGCAGATGCGGGTACCGGGCAATCAGATTGGATATCTCCTCACGGATTTTTCCTGTGTCCTTTCCCCACCCCAGCCATTCACTGGTCTCGGGACGGAATTGAACGTGCAGGAACCGGTCCAGAAGCGCGGGGTCAAGCTCATTGACGAAATACTCACTGCCGGAGGGATTGGCCGCGCACACAATTTTCCACCCATCCGGAAGCACGTGCGTATGCAGCCTGTGCTCAAGCACAAGCTGGAAAATCGCCTGAAGCACATCCAGCCTTGCCCGGTTCAATTCATCCAGGAAAAGAATCCCTGATGTTTTCTCACGCGGAAACCAGGAAGGCTTGAGCCAGACTGTCTTCCCGTCCTCTTTGGAAGGTAGCCCAATCAGATCTCCCACCTCCATCTGCCCGAGCCTAAGATCCACAAATCCGAGTTCCATTTCATTGGCAAGGGACTGCACAATCTGGCTCTTACCGATTCCGTGATGGCCCCAAACCAAGGGCGTGACGTTCGCGCGAAAACATTGTTTTAAAACCTTTCTTAAATGCACGGTATTCATGGACAGAGTCCTCCTTATGTTTTTTTGTTTGATTAATGTTGGAGAGAGAACCGCTAAGGATTTAGCGGTCGTAGTGGAGAATGTCGTTGAATGTTTTGAAAGTCGCTATATCCAGCCGGAGATGATACCCATAAGGATAATGCGCGACTTCAATGCCATCATCTTTCAGAAGAATCCATAAAGGACGCTTGCGGCGGCCTCCCGGTGCCCAGACATAAGTCTTTCCGGCCATGTGTTCTTCCATAAAAAACCAGGCAAGAGCCGCAATATGCCCCTGATTTTCAAGCGGCAAGGGCTTGGGATTTACCTGTTTTGCAATGCGAACCCTCGTAACCTCTGCCGTCGCAAAAGGACGCGAGATTTTTCGGACCATGAACCTTTTCGCATTAAGAGGATAGGACACCCTCCATTTCGTTTTGCGCTTTGCGCCTTTGGGTTTGTGACGGATCACAGAACCGGCATATGACAAAAGATGGAGGAACTCTTCCACGCTTCCGAATCTTTTACTGATTCTGTCAAGGCCGCGGGACTCGGTTTTTTCATTTGTCACCATGCAGTGTTCAATGACTCTGCGCGTATTGATCCGGCACAATCCTTCAAAGATGCAGCGGGAACAGTACTTCTCTTGTTTCTTTTTCGAAAGCTCCCAGAGGTGATACCGCGCATAGTGAAGTTTGCGGTTCTTTCGAATCAACTTCTTGTCAAACGAGACTCCGCTCGGGTAATAAGGTTTGTGAAAAGCGGAATCTTTTGAAACGGCGGTCGGCTTTACTTTTTTCCTGCCCTCCAGCGAGATCCGGAACATCCCGCCAGAGACCGCGGACTGAAAGGAACAGCCCTTGGGCTTCACCTTGTAGTCAAAACAGTTACCCGTAAGGCCGTTCAAGCGGTCTTTACACAAATCACAGAACCGGCATTCTTTTCTCACCCCGTTAAGGATGAAAAAGCGATCCGCCTCTCCGTTATCAAACCCAAACACGGGATCCCATTCACCCCGCTGGGCCTCTACCCGCTTTCCTTCAAGAGTTTCAATCGGCTGGGCATAAAGGGTTCCTTTCCCTTTGGCCACGAGGCACCCGTCAAGCTGAAGCCCTGCAAGATCACCTGGATCGGGCATTACATAAGCACCGTTGATCTTTGTATAGACACCCTCCGCTATTTCCATATCTTTGTTCTTGGCTTCTATTGCGTTCATATCTGATTCCCTCCCTGGAATAAATTGTTTGGTTTGTTTTTCATACGGGCCGTGCGCTGACTATTAGCTTTTTCCTGCGCATCTTTTTATAGCCGCAGGAAAGTGAAGGACTGCAATTGCCGGTGATACGTCCGATATAATTCATGCAGTTCGGGCAGCGAGCCTCAAGACGCGACTGCAAGGCATCGGCCTTCTCTTTCTCGCGCCGTTTGTGATGATCCAGAAGTTCAAACTCCTTAAAAATATCCTGAACGTTTTCACAATGCCCCACCTCGAGTTCCACGGGATATCCACCGTTAGAATTAATTCTTCCGGTGTTTCTGCCCTGGCAAAAGTGAAGTTCAAGGACTTTTCTGGATGGCTCATCAAGGTGGACGGAACACCCGATAAACCACTGATCCCTGTAGCCGTTCACATATCCGACCTGCCGGCCGGCATAGGCATGATTCAGGGCATTCACAGCTTCCAGCAGTTGGTTTCGTGATAGCATTTTGATCGCCTCCCCTCTCATCGATTTCGCCCAAGATGTTGGTGATTAAAAGAGGCAGGAAGAGTCTTTCTCTCTTCCCGCCTCTCTTGCGTTGACTTACCGGATTACAATTTCCCAACCGTACTTTTGAAAGTTGCGGATGGTTTGTTCATGCCGTTGAATATCCTTTTTGTTCACGATTAACCGCACTGGAATCACCTCCTTAAATGCAAAAAGGGAGAGGCGGTTTGGTCCGCATCTCCCTCGCTTTTTTATTGTTTGTTTTGAATCTGCTCTTACAACAGCCCGTGCTCTCGGAAAGAAAAGACACGCCCCTCATCTCCGCAAATAATCAAGTGATCCAAAACCTGGATCTCAAGAAGCTTTGCCGCATCCTGAAGTTTTTTCGTAATGTTCCGGTCCTCAGGTGATGGCTCGGTTCTGCCGGAGGGGTGGTTGTGGATAAAGATCACGGCTGAGGCATTCGAGAGAAGCGCCGTCTTGAAAACTTCCCTCGGGTGGATCACCGCCTCACTTAAAGTCCCGACCGATACACGGTCCCAGCAAAGCGGATGATTGCCCTTATCCAGATGCAGGCTCACAAATTCCTCCCTATCCCGGGTCCTGAGATATTCAAAACTCCGCGCAACTTCCTCAGGACTCTTGAGGCTTTCAAAATAGGGCACATCCTTATCGCGAACGTAGTTTGCGATAATCCGTTTCAGATACTTCTGCGCCATGGCGATTTCCTCCATAAATTAAAAAAGGGGGAAGCGGATTAACTGCAATCCACTTCCCCCCGTTGACGCTCCGATGGCCGGAGTTTTTATGAACTGCGGCCGGGTTCCATCCCCATGAGTCCTGCAATCACCTCATCAAGCGCAGGCTCTGTGATCGAAACCCCTTTGCGTTTGTAGGGAACAAGCTTCCCGCCCTTTTCGAAAAAGCGACGGATGTCCACAAACGAGTTCTTGCTCCCGCTTCCTTTTGAGATCCTCAAAATCTCGTTCTCAGAAACGGAAATGTCGCAGACCGCAACACTGTTGAATCCCTCACCCTCAGGCTTCTCGACCGGAGAGGCGTTTCTTGCTTTCACCAGACCCGTAACCAGTTCCTGGCGATACGCTTCCTCGATCCAGATCCCTTTATGAGAGGGAATCATGCGATCTCCGTCATCCTTCGATTTGAAGAAAATCCTGAGATCCACAAACTGCCGGTCTTTGTATTCTTTCCTGGCAATCCGGTAGACCTCGTTCTCCGATCTCGGGACGTCGCAAACCACCTCAGTTTTGAAATCCTGACTTTCCTTTACCTGTGTGTCTTTCATTTTCATTTCTCCTTTTTGTTTTTGATTTAATTAAAAACTCACTGACTTTTTTCTTTTGGCCCAATCACCCCCTTTAAGCATTTGAAAATAAAAAAGGGGAAGGCGACGGGCGTATACCCGGAGCCTTCCCCTTGGACATGATTAAGATAAGTATGAAGCTTATTTCTTTAGATGTGTTTTGTTTGCAAGGTCGTCAACGAAGGCAAGCGGCTGGGCGACATCTGGCGGCATCGCCCCTTCTTTCACCTCCGGTTCGGATTCTTTCTCTTTCTGTGCTGAGGCTTCCTCCTTTTCGAGTTCTTTTCCACGTAAAACCTTGAAGATGCCCGGATACGGTGGATGGCCGAAGAAATCAAGTTTGATATGCTCGGTAAGCAGCCCAGGGCTTTTCCAGATAACCACGGCTTCCCCCCTTTTGAGCGCCCTTATCAGATCCGGCTCGATCCGAAAGGTCTGCCCTTCACGGATGGATCCAGTCCCGGTAAAACCCTTTCCCGTAATGCGGTCCTCTGTCTGATAGGTCGGGATCATGGTTCTCCGGGTCCCCGCAATCTTGGTGAATTTTTCAACAGCCCAGGGATCATCCTGTCTTAAGACAATTTTAATGTTCGTATTCTCAATCACCTGCTGCTGGAAGTTTGGAGCTAAACGAAAGGAAAGGTCAGCAAGCGACTGGTGAAAAACTGCTATTGCGATTCTCGCAGCCCGGGATTTATTGAGAAAATCCACGAAATTAAGATCGAGAAAGCTGGAGGCATCATCCACAAACACCGGAAAGAAATGCCGTTTTGAAGCCTGCGTTTGGGATTGAATATGGCTTGAGACGGTCTTCAGATCCTGAAGGATCATCCGGCCCATCCGTTTTGCCGTATCCCCATAACCCTGAAGATCCAGCGCGAAGTAAGCAATTTTGTTTTCCTCATAAAGCTTCAGGAGATCAATCTCAGGTCTTTCAACATCCAGAAGTTCCGAGAATTCACTCCGGGATGAAAGGTAAAGGTCCGCCATAAGCCCCGAGAGGAATTTCTGATTATCCTTAAAATTATTCACCATCTTCACAAGATCCTCATGCAGCACCAGACTTTTCTCCTTCGTCTTGTCCGAAAGTGTTTTTAAGGATTCGATGTCCGTAAGGCAGGCATGAAGGGTTCGGAATCTCACCTTCTTTTTCGTAATCAATAGAGCATTGAGTATCGCCAGAGCAGCCTGCTCGGCCATCCGGCGGTAAAATTCCTCGCTCCAGACCATGCTCCCCACAATCTTGTCTTTGAGCTCCGTAGCATTCCCGCGAAGAAGGGGGTTATAGGTATTGGATTTATCCGGATGAGCAAGCGAGAAGAAGTAGAAATCCTTACGCCGTCCTTCACTTTTAACGAGGTGGTGAATCCGGTCAAGGAGCTCGAGATCTCCTTTCCCGTCAATCACAAGCGCTCCCTTGCCATGAGCAATGTCATGGGCAAGAAGAGGTAGCAAGACCGACTCGGTCTTTCCTGTTCCCGTGGACCCAACAACCTGCATATGCATTTCACGTTGATCGTTGGTGAGAAAAAGGGACTTCGTCCTTGTGAAACTTTCTCCAAGATAAGCGCGGTAGTAGGTTGATTTTAGACGCTGTCTACGCATCCGCAGCAGATCAGGATCTCTGCTTTTACCCTCCCCCTTGAAAAACTTTGACTGAGTCCCCAAATAGGAAATGAGAAGGAAAAGAGGCATTGTGATCACAAGAAACAGCAGATAAAACAGGCCGAACTTGATGGCCGCTTCACCCGCCGGACTGCGTGCCTCATTCAGAAATTGAAGGTGCAGGAAATCAAGAAAACGTTTCAGGAAAAGTGCACTCGCCGCGGACAAAATAACCGATACTCCCAAAAACAGCTTTTGAACCCACGGCCTCTTTATCTTTGCCAGCAGGGTCAAAAGCGCTCCCGCTAGCGCAAGCGGAATCGCCGTAAAGACACTTGCGAGGAGCCGGACCACAAGCGGTTCGGGTTTGGGTTGGATCTTTGGCATAGCGCATTTTCAACTCTCTAAAGCAGGCGGCTTAATTCAAACCGTGCTCTTTTGTTTTCGAATAATGTCTTTTCCTTTTCGTTCATGAGTTCATTGAACCCTGCAAACCAAATCTTCCTTGCGTCATACTTCAAATCAATGAGCCAGTCCCGCGTATCTCCCTTGACGATCATAAACAGCAGCCGATACCCTTCATGATCATTGTAATAATCAAGCGTTGTCTGGTATCTCGCGTGGCTTTTAGTGAGGCCGTTTTCAAACTCAATCGCTATTTTCCGGCCGCGAAGAGTTAAGACCCCGTCCGGCTTGTGGAAAAGATGCTCCCTTTCCCATAAAATCCTTTCGCTCGTCCATTGATGGAGTCCAAACTCCCGGAAAAGCAGCCGGATATTGGTCACATTCAAATCATGGCCGATATTCCGGTCATAATAGGGTCTCATTTTAAAAGCTGGAATGCCCGAATCGAGTGATTTCGCCTTAAGTTCCGCCACCGCCTTTTCTGTAGCAAAGTACACCTGGAGCTTTTTTCTCGTGGAATACTCTTTCTGCAAATATCCCGCATTCAGGAGTCTTTCCACCCTGTGCCAACAGGCTTTGGCGTATTCGGATCTTTCCTTCCAGAAACCTGACGCAATCTGGTTGTAGCAGACAAACCTCTGTTCATGCGCTAACTGAAAAACTGCGATGTCCCGGTCTGTCAGAACAAGAGGTTCGTTTTCTGTATTCACTTCTCCATTCGTCTGACTTTTTCCGTCTTTCAAATTTTCTTCCGGCAAGACAATTCTCCCCCGATATTTTCCGCAAGATCCTTTTCAACGAAGGGCGTCTTGCCCTGCCCCCAGGGGAGAGACGGAACCTGTCTCTCCCCTGGTTTGCACCCTTACCTGACTATTCTGCTAACGGTCCGTGACACTTCCCCTGCAAGGTCCGTTACAAAACGATTCTGTTCCCGGATAACCCTGTAGTCGTCACGGTCCTTCTGCACAACAACTGCAGGCCGGGAAACATAGGCCGGCAGAACATGAGAAGCTTTCGGAATAACAAGGTCGCGTCCTTGTCCATGCTTCACATACCGGCTTTGTTTCGCAGCCTCCTGAATCCAATCCGCGCCATGACCCAGTGCTGAAAGGGTAGTGAATGCCACAAAAAGCATTACACCGAATCCCATTCCTGCTCTAAACCACAAAGCGAATTGACTCAAAATTCCGCTGGAAACCATCCTGACGTTTGGAGCAAACCTTCGTCCATTTCTTATTTCCAGTGCCTTCATCTTAATCTCCCCTTCCTTCAGCTTTAGCGCTGTGATAGTCCCAGGTTTTGGACTGGGCTTTTGATTTTTTTATATGTTCTCTCATGGGAGATGGGTTTAAGACATGGGTGTTCACCACATTTGAACGTTTCTATACTGAAAATATTTTTTAATGCCTTTGAATTGTATCCTTTCCAAAGGGGAAACCCGCATCCAGGCATGCCGGACTCTGCGGCTCGACCACGGTCTCGAGGTCAAAATTTATGACGAGAGAGCGTGGTCGAGCCGAAGGTAGCCCCGCAAAATAGTGTTGGGGCGGATTCAGAAGGCATGCCTGGATGCGGGACTGGGGTTTTAACTTGCCGGATGGATTTCGGCGTTGGTTGGAAGTGCAGAAGGAAGCGCTAGAGACAAAGTGAAGTAGATATTTTGATACGACTTGCAGCCTTTACAATACTCGCGGATACCGATCATCGCCCTTTCAAACCCGTCACCACATCTGTGGCACCAATAACGGGCTATAAGTTCACCAGCCTCCGTCTCAGCTTGCACGCATGCAATGAGTGATGCCGGCCGATCGCACTGGACGCACACCATCTGCTCAATGCGGTTCGTGAACCAAAACCTCTTTGATGCTTCGAAAAGGATGTGATCGCATCCGGGATTGGGACACCTAACAACCCCGTAACCATTTCGAAGTCCAGCTTTCGACTGGAATCTTTCGGCTGCTTTCCTTAACTCGCTCATTTGAGGCGTAAAACTTAATTCACCCCCTTGCTGTAGATTATTGAAGTTAAATTATATTTTTATATGATTAATAATCAACGGATTATAGTCCGTGGACGGATAATCCTTATTGGCCGAGCATACGGCCATGGGTCGCGCACAGGTAGGTGAAGAAGAGAAAAAGTTTGGAATGATCGTAAGAAAATTGCGCCTTGCTAAGGGGTTTACCCAGGAGGCCTTTGCGGATCATCTCGGGATTGACCGGAGTTACCAAGGACGTATTGAACGCGGCGAAACTTCTGTTACCCTCCATAAGATTGGTCTCATTTCAAAAGCGCTTGGTCTCGCACGATGGGAGTTGTTGAAGAAGGTTCCGGAAAATGAGTAGTGGAGATCGCGATTTTGCTATTTAGGCACCTGAAGCAATCAGCTTTTCCACTTCTTCTTGAATTTCTTTAAGCGAAGAACCTTTATCAAAAAAAGCATCGGCGCCGAGACTCAGCATCCGACTCCTCACATGCTCCCTGCTTTCCCCGGTAATCATTACAATTTTGATATGAGGCGAATTTCTTTTTACCTGAATTAAAAGTTCATCACCTTGAACGCCTTGAGGAAACCCAAAATCAAGCAAGATCGCATCCGGATCTTCCGCTGTCGCCAACCGAATCCCCTCTTCAACGCTAGCCGCTGATAAAACACAATACCCCCGGAAGGAAAAATGATCGGTTATCATTTCACGTATTTCCGGTTGATCATCGACCACTAATATTTTTTTCATGCGCTTGATTCTTTACATTCTTCCTGCAATGAATTCCTTAATCACTTCCAGCTGTTCTGGGATTGGCCGGACCTGTCCAAGCTCGAGTCGTGAGATATAGGCTTGCGAAACACCCATTTTCGCAGCCAATTCAATAATTGTGATTCGCTTCTGCTTCCGTATCTGCCTAAGCTGTTCTATTTCCATAACCCTTTTTGCTTTTCTCTCGCTTCCTTTTGTAATTTTAAAAATAACTCCTGATATTTGACATTGGGCGGCACTGTCATTACTTGAGCATATCCTGCCTTAATGATTTCTGCGTTAACAAACGTTCCATCTTCTAAGTATGCGTATGCGAGAAGCCGCCCGTATCTGTCCCTAGGACTAATATCAAACTTAAGATTCACTCTTTTCCCTTCGAGTAGCTGTCGAGTAAATTTCGTGGCTTCTTTGCCCATCGCGATAATAGCATTGATATCCTGCCCTGTTCTTTTAACGTCCCTATATAATTTTGGATTCGGTCTTGACTCCGGGGTATCGATGCCAATTAGGCGGATTTTTTCACCGTTAGAAAGTACGAAAGTATCCCCATCGATTATCCGTTGAACTTTAATAATCTGAGATGGCTCTTGGTGTTCTGTTGGTAGGTTGGATTCGGCAAAAGAAACATTATGAGGAGCGCCTATTAACAGAAGGAGAACAAACAGACCAATCATTTTCGTCACTACTCTTCTTATCCCACGCATCATATCCTTAACCTTCATCATCCGCCGAACCATCATAAAGAATCTCACCGGTTTCTTTGGAAACTAAAATAGCACGACTAGAAAAAAGTCCCGATTGGCCTGGACAGGCCGAGCACAGCACACACCACACATCATCAGGATGCAATTTGCGGGCGTTTGCAACATATTCCATTGATGCGCTAATCCGAGAAGCGCCATGGCTGATTGCAAAAAACTTGAACCCCGGACCGTGATGTTTTTCAGCAATCTTGACAGCTTCTTCTTGTGTAATCATATCTCACGAATAATTTGCAATTTGACATTTTTTCATACTTTCGACTTTACGATATCGTTGACGGAAGCAATATAACGACAATAGTCGCAATTCGGATCTGCCGCAGGAATCGACTCACCGATTAAACATTGATGCGCCTTAAAGATAATGGGCTCGACCCAGTTATCGTTTCCCTCATAAGGGATAACTGTTACATCAAACTCCAACTTTCCATCAAACGCCTTTCGATCCGCTTTACCATTGCAATAGACAAAATAAGCGGTCTTTGCGACCTTAAAATCATTACGACGAAACAACCATTGATAGATTTCCGCTTGCCGCTTGTAGCCATCTTGCCATTCCGCATCAAGTGTCACCTCGGTATCCTTGGCCGTCGCCTTATAATCGACAATCAAAAGTTCACCGGCAGGATTGACCCAAAGATCATCAATGCCGCCCGTAATCATTAAACGAGTCGGCGCGTGTAGGTAAGTAACACCTCCCCGCAAAGCATCGCGCCACTCATTCATTTTGGGATGTTGAAAAGGCACGGCATCGATTCCATAAGTTTTCATCAGTGGATGGGGTGTGCCATTGGCCCGATGCGAATCAAATTCCTTTTTGAGAAGCGCATCCACAGCAGAGTTTAGACTGAAAGGAAACCCAGGGGGACGATCGACTCCCAACCGCCTGTCGAGATAAAAACATCGCGGACAACTGAAGAAAAGATCAAGACGTGTGCGGCTAAGCTTGAATGAGGCTTTCGAATTCGGGTCAAAAATATTTCGTGATCGTTTGCCGTTGTAGTATTTTGACATTTTTTTACTGAGTTTGAAAAACTACTCCCTAGAAGGAAAAAGTTTACTTTGTTTTATTTCGCAATACTCTTCTCGGCTAATTTGAATTTTGCTAAAAGTGGGCCGCCAAGCCTCGGATTAACTCTGTTAAGATAATGCAATTTCCCTTCGATCGAAGAAGCCTCACTCTTAGGGATTCTCCCCAAACCAAACTGGTGCACCCTTGCCCTAAGTTTTTTAATATCCTTTTTAATCAGATTAGGTTTTTTATTAACAACTAATCCCGTAACCATCTGTCTTTCCGACCGGGAGTGGAATTCCAGCTTTTCTGGTTTAACCTGAAAACCTATGTCATTAAAAATTGACATTATCAGATTCTTAAATCGAGCGACGTCAATATCTCCTGAAAAAGTTACATCATCAACAAAAAAAGTTATTGTTAGCCCATTTTGCTGCGCTAAAGCTCGAAAACGCTTCTCATGTCTTGCTAAAACTAAATTCGCCAAAGTCGTACTGGTGGGGGCGCCTTGCGGAACTCGCCCTCTAAGCGTTGTCATTTTAGTTAATAAGGAGGCTACAGGGACAGTACATCCCAGGGAAATGAAAAGACTTTTTGTTCTACCAGAAGAAATTGATGGAAAAAAATCTTTAATGTCGAAACAAGCAACATGTTTTTTATTCAGGTGTTGCGCTGCATTCAATATGTTCGATTTGTCTAACACACCCCCATAAAATGACGGGGGTATTTTCACTTCCTGTAATAGCCTATTTATTTTTTTCTGAATTTTTTTAAGTACTTCAAATGGAGGGTTAATGACTCTGAAACCGCCAGATTTTTTCGGTTCTTTTATTTCTGGCTTATAATACTGGGCGGGGTTAGAAGAAATTTGATAAAGCAACTCTTCTGGAAAATTTATTCTTTGCGCAAGATGACCTATGTTTCTAATATTTAGATGGTCGAATTTATAAGTTCTAGGGCGATCATTATTCTGAGTCATTTTTATTGTGTTGCTTGAGTGTCTGAACCTGAAAAATCAATGCTTTGATTTTATCGTATATCGCCTTAGCTTCTTCCCCCAGCCCAGAAATATTCTCATCTAAAAATAAAAAACTCAATGGAACACCCAGCTCCTCGGCCGCTTTTTTAAGCACTGCCAAACTAGGTTCTTTCTTTCCCTTTTCAAGAAGATATAAATAGTTGGCGGAGATATTCAGCCGTTTAGCAAAATCACGTTGCTTGATATCCATACCAACTCGAAACATCTTTAAAGTTTGACCTATAGTCATAAAAATTAGACCTTAAATTTAGCTGTATTTTGTAAATACTAAAGGGGGATTGCTTATGAGCTTTCTTCAGTCTCTTCAGCATCCTAACAAACAGATGATTACATAATTCTAGGCTTGTAGCTTGTTCAACCGCTTCCTTTTTTTCAAAAGCGCGGAGAACCAATTTTACTTGCCTTAAATCAGCAACCATTGTTTCCAAGGCGGTAACGTGTTCTGGTTCTTTAGTTCTTGTTAAATAGGTCATCTGTTTTTCGATGACTTCATCAACAAGCTGCACTGCCGTGCTTGCTGAGGGAACTTCACTTTCATGTTTCATAGAATCTCCTTTCTTTTTTATTTTTCGAGTCCTTAATTTAGAAAGAAATTGCTCTAACCTCCTTTCTTTTTTATTACCTCGATTACACGTTACCATCCCCCTCAGCATTAAAAAAAGAGTCGCATTAACTCTTTCAAGTTTATGTGGTGGAAGATTTACCTCCTAAAGCTTAAGCCGCTATGCTGTGCCTGTTTTACGCATCTGTCCTTTTGGGCTTTCTGCGTGCACTTCGCTCACGACCTATCAACGGTAAAGTCCTGAAGTCAGTGATTAGAAACCATCATCCTACCAATGGTCCGAACCAGACTCCCTACCCCCAACAAAACTAACCCGCATTTCTGCGAGTCAGATACTGGAATTATTTCTCCGAGTACCTGCCCATACTTCTGGGAAAGGTGGAAAACCACCTGCAAGGAGTTTCTTGAAACATATTCCCTCAGATGAACCATGTCAAAGAACATTGGCGAAACACCAACGCCGAAGATAGTATCTAAAATCTATCTGTGAGTCAACTTTTAATTTTACGCCTTAAGGGATTACTATCAGGCTGGCGTATTGATCAGGTAATATTCCATCGCCTCCCTGCCTAGCTGGCTTAATTTTTTGCCAGTCTTTTCCGCCATCATTCTCAGCCAATCACCCTGGTCCTGGCGAATAGTCACAGAAATCGTTTTAAGACCAATTATGGGGTCTTTTTCGCATCTTTGGTGGACTTCAAGAGGCCCTCTATTGACCTTTAAAAAATATGCATCCAAGGCCTCTTTTACAATGTGAGACCGTGTTTTCTGGCTCTGTTTGACCCTGTTTTCGAGCCTTTTGCATATCTCTTGGGGCAATCCAAAGTAGGCATTTACAACAACCCTACAAGTCCGCGGATTCCTCTTAACCTCCTTGCTTTTATAGGAGATACGAGATTGCTTGAGCGGTAAAGTAGCTTGCAAGCGAATTGTGATCCCATTTCCTGATAGCTGTCGGCAGAACTTGTTGCGAAACAACGAGCGGCGAAATCAATGCTGAAATTCCAAGGATGAATAAAACATTAAAGATATTACTTCCAATGACATTCCCAAGCGCAATATCCGGCTGTCCTACAAGCGCTGCTTTGGCACTCACCGCCAGTTCAGGTGCGCTCGTCCCAAAGGCAACTATTGTTAGCCCTATGACAAGTGCTGAAACACCGAGGCGAGCAGCGAGCGCAGAACCGCCTCGAACCAGCATTTCGGCCCCTATCACCAATAAACCGAATCCCGCGAGCAAAAATAACCAGCTCATTTAAAGTCTCCTTTTCAAACTTTAATCGCACCCTTACTTCCCAGCAGTACGATACACGCCTTCAATCCAGACTTTAAACCATGGCGGCCGGGCGACGAGAAGATAGGCCGCATAGATTGCAAGGACAGGAATAAATACGGTCACCGCTTCAATAGCAATAATCGCTGCCGCAATAAAAATCCGTTGGCTTAGTTTCATATAGTCTCCTTCGACGCTGTGACAAGAGCCTCATAAAGCTTTTTACGCCTTAACTTTCTTGCAGTCACCGTAAACCCGTCAAACCGTACCGTTTCGCCCGGCTCCGGTGGCCGGCCGAGTTTCTCATTGACCCAATCCGCAAGCGTCCGGACTTGCAGCTTTTCGCTTGCGGTAGGAATCGGTTTTTCAATGGTAGAAGAAACAATACTGACCGGCACACCGCCTCCCATGATCCAATTTGCGCCATAGGGATGAACGTGCGCGGGAAGGCGGTCAAATTCATCTTCAATTTCACCCACTAATTCTTCCATAATATCCTCTAGCGTAATCATGCCTGCCACCTTTTGATCATTGGAAATCACGACCGCAATGTGGATCTTCTCATGAATCATTTCCGCCAGGGCTTGCGAAAGCGTGGCATCAACACTTACTCTTTTAATGGGCCGCATAATGCCTTGAATACTTGGATTTTCAAGATTCACCTTAAGGGCATTAACGATATCTTTGAAGTTCAGGTAGCCCACAATGGATTGCGGATCATTATCTTTTTCACAAACCGGAAAGCGAGTGTGCATATCAAGATGAGCTTTGATCAGCGCATCTGCGAGAGTGCTTGACATGGAAATAGTAGAAATATCCGGGACATTCAGGATAATTTCTGAAACTTTGCGCGTCGAAAGCTGGGCTGCGGAAAGCACGATCTTCTCTTCACGAGCCCCCATGACCCTTGATGCCCTCGCAATCGAGACTGCGGCCCGCAGTTCATGGAGGCCTTGTTTATCACCGACTCCCGCATCGGCCTTAACTTTTTTTGCGGTCATGCTCATAATTTTTTTGACAATCGTTTCAAAGCACGAAACAACCGGACCAGCTATCGTGGCAATCCCCTTCATCGCGGGCGAGAGAGCAAGGCAGACTCCCTCTTTGTTTTCCAAAGCAAACATTTTTGGAACGAGTTCAGCAAAAACAATCGTAAATGCGCTTAAAGGAATCACAAGACAAATAATTGCCAGAATTTCCGCATAAGAAGCTGGGATTTTTAAGACATTAATTAGATAGGGCGTGAAGGATTCCTGCATCCCCGCGCCGCCTGTAGCCGCAGCGACAGCACCCGCAAACGTAATTCCAAGCTGAACAACCGCAAGGCTTGCCTCCATGCGATCTTTCATGTAAGCCGCTTGTTCCGCGCCCTTCTTTTTCTGCTGGCAAAGCACCGTAAGCCTTGCCCGTGAAACGGAGGCGAGCCCCAGCTCGTAAGCCGCAAAAACTGCATTCAACGTAAGCATCATTGCGATAATGATAAGCTCAAAACCAAATGTCATTTTTTCAATCTCCTGTTAAGGCTTATCCATTAAGCATCATAATTCTATAGCGGGCGGTTTATTGCCGTCGTCTTGTTTCACCTTATTTAAAACGGACTGTAGCTTCTTAAGGCTCTCCTTGCTCACAAGAGCGAGTACGACATCACCCGCTTCCAAGACAGTCTTTCCGCTTGCCATGACGAATTTATCATTCCGACAAACAAGTGTGACCAGGCAGTCGGGAGGCAGATTTAGCTCATAAATAGGCTTGCCTGCGACTTCCGCGTTATAAGGAACCAAAAGCTCCACCAGTTCGGCGTCGATACCTTCTCTTTGTTCAAACTCGATCGGCGAGCGCCTTTTTTGCAGCAAAGGGGCATCGACTTTTAATAACCTGGCTATGAGTGGAAGTGTGGTTCCCTGAAGAAGCACCGAAGTAATAACGACGAAGAAAATAATATTGAATATGGCCGCGGATTGAGGCGTCTTCGCCATCAGCACAAAAGTTGCCAAAATAATAGGCGCCGCACCGCGAAGGCCCACCCATGAGATCATATTCTTTTCATTCATTGTGAATTTAAAAGGCAAGAGACATAAATGCACACTCAAAGGACGCGCGACAAACATTAGAAAAATTGAAATTAAAATGCCCGGGATAATAACAGGGATCAAATGGCTGGGAAATACCAGAAGCCCAAGCGTCAAAAACATGGCGATCTGCATCAGCCATGCCAGGCCGTCATGAAAGCGGCGTAGGTTCTTTTTATAGAAGAAGTTCTGCTTCGCCATCAAAAGACCGGTGAGGTAAACAGCCAAAAATCCATTCCCGTCAAAGAATGAAGCAAGAGCGTAAGTGAACAAAACTAAAGATGTCGAAAGAACGGGATAGAGTCCCTCATACTCTAAATTCAATCGATTCACGATGGCAGCGATCACACGGCTCATCACAAATCCGACCAATACCCCAAGAAGCATTTGTTTGGCAAAAAACCAACCGAGCGAGACGAGATCAAATTGAGCGCTCTCAATGATCGAAATAATCCCCACAGTCATAAATACCGCCATGGGATCATTACTTCCAGACTCAAACTCCAGAAGCGGTTTAAGTCTTTTTTTCAGGCTTATATTCCGTGAACTCAAAATCGAAAAGACCGCAGCCGCATCTGTCGAAGAAACAACAGCACCGAGCAAAAATCCTTCAAGCAGTGAAAAACCCAGCACGTAAACGGAAAAAATACCGGCACAACCGGCTGTCACAAAAGTCCCCAGCAGTGACAATGTTAACCCGGACCAAACGACAGGCCTCACATTCTCCCAGTCCGTATCCAGCCCGCCGGAATAAAGGATATAAACAAGAGCTAAAACCCCTAAGGATTTAGCGAACAAGACATTGTCAAAATGAATTCCGCCAAGCCCCTCCGATCCGGCAAGCATCCCAATGCTCAAAAAGAGAAGCAGAGACGGCAGACCAAAACGGCTGGAAAGCTTGCTCAAAATAATGCAGAACAAGAAGAGCGCGGACCCGGCTAAAAAAATAAAATCAACATTTATATTTTCAGGCATTTACTAACCCTCACCGGCGCCGGATGACTTCTATCGTGAAATAACATCCGACGCCACTTTCATCTTTACACACATTAAAATTATAAAAGATCTTCCACTTAATCCCAATGACTTTCATCAGTTGCTCGTCACAGCTTTAGGCTTCCGGCTCCAGTCGACTACCAGAGAAGTTGCAACAAATATAGTGGAATATATCCCCACGGCAAATCCGACAAGCAGAGTAAATGCAAAATCATTAATGGCGCTGCCCCCAAACAAAAACAATGCAAGGGTTGCAAGGACTGTCGTCAGACTTGTTAAAATGGTCCGGGCAAACGTTTGATTGATACTAAGCTCGACAATCTGTTGAAATGTGGCCCTTTTTACAGTCTTCAGGTTATCACGGACGCGGTCAAATGTGACAATCGTATCGTTCACCGAATATCCCATGATGGTAAGGATAGCCGCTACCGTCGGCAGACTGATTTCCCGGCCGCTGAAGGCATAGACTCCAAAAGTAAAAACTGTATCGTGGATGACGGCAATGACGGCCGCAAGTGCGAACTTCCACTCAAAACGCCATCCTAAGTAAGCAAGGATTCCGGCCAGAGACCAAAAGACGGCCCACAGAGCTTTCCGCCCCAAATCTGCGCTTACAGTCGGACCTATCTCTTCAACCTGCAGGATCTGGAAGGAATCACCTCCCGAGACATTACGAGCTACATTCTCAATGTCCTCCGTCTTCTGTTTTATGCTTTTAATAATGAACTGATTCTGCGACGGATCGCCGTAAGTCTGAATCACTGCGCCGCGCAATCCTTCCTGATCAGCCACGGTACGCAGCTTTGTAATTTCGACTTCGTTTTCAAAAGCAATACGAACCGCTGTACCGCCCGTAAATTCTACCCCGTAATTTTCTCCCGAGCGCATCATAAAAGCGGCGATTCCAAGCACTAAAGTTAAAACGGAAAATCCATAGGCAAAGTATCTCCCTTTAAGGAAAGGAATGTTTGTAACCCCGATGAACTGCCGCATTCTAAGGTTTAAATGGGGATTCCGGCTTAACAACCAGTCGAAAATAGCGCGGGTGACGAGAAGAGCCGAAAACATGCTGGCAATAATCCCTATTGAGAGCGTGACGGCAAACCCCTGCACGGGCCCTGTTCCAAAAATAAAGAGAATGGCTGATGTGACCAGCGTCGTGACATTCGAATCAAGGATGGCCGAAAAAGCGCGATGATAACCCGCTGATACAGCGGCCCGCGGTGTTTTCCCTGATTGCATTTCTTCACGGATTCTTTCAAAAATTAAAACATTGGCATCCACAGCCATTCCGATTGAAAGAATGAAACCTGCTATTCCCGGCAGCGTTAGTGTTGCATTGAAAGCACAAAGCGCCCCTAGCATCACAACGGCATAAATGATCAAGCCGACATCAACAACCAAGCCCGCAAGGAGGTAATAAAGAGGCATAAAAAGAAAGACAAAAAGAATTCCTACGAGTGCGGCTTTGATTCCGCTTTCAATGGAATCCTGACCAAGGCTCGCCCCTACCGTTCTCTCCTCGATAATCCGGACAGGCGCCGGCAATGAACCGGCCCGCAGAACGAGCGCTAAATCACTGGCCTCTTCCGTTGTAAAATTGCCTGAAATCTGGGCTTGTCCGTTTGGTATCCGGTCCCGAATCACAGGCGCTGAATGAACTTTTCCGTCCAGCACGATAGCAAGCTGTCGACCAATATTCTGGAAAGTTATTTCGTCGAAAATGCCGGCACCTTGTTTGTCAAATTGCAGAGACACAACAGCCTGACCATACTGATCAAAATCGACAGACGCATTTGTCAAATACTCTCCAGTCAAAGACGCTTCTTTTGAAAGAAGCAGCTCCCCTCCCATGCCTTCTTTTGATTCTTTATACTCATATCCTTTGGGGATCTCCCCCGTTTCGGCTCTCTCAATCAGCCTTGCGTCATCGGACACTATCTTAAATTCAAGATGTGCGGTTTTTGCCACGATTTCTTTGGCCCGTTCCCGGTCTGTTACTCCCGGAAGCTGAACGACGACCTGATCTTTTCCCTGTTTTGAAATGACCGGCTCCAGCACACCGAATTCGTCGATACGGTTTCTGACGATCTCGGCAACCCGGTCCGTAACATCCTCTCTTGCTTCCGCAGGTACTTTTTCCATATCCACCTGCAGGACAAGCTGCATACCGCCTTGAAGATCAAGACCTAAATTAACTTTCTCTTGCAGTGGATAGGCCTTCCAGAAAGAAAAAGCCACTACGCCAATAATTAAAAGAACTTTCCATTTATAGTACTTGCCCATTGGACACCCCTTATGCGATGAAGTTTGTATGGAAATCAGGGAATCAATACGAAAACGGCAAAGCAAGAACAAACTGCCAAATAAATTTGCCGTTAATGCGTGTGGATGCTTTGGGCAGGCGGGGATTTATTGGAGAAAGAATCGAAATGAAATAGAGTTGCCTGCGCCGTTAAAAAACGACGGATTTCCTCATATTGTTGAAATTGTCTTATCGATAGACCGCTTTTCGATAAATATTTTTCAGGAGAGGTTTTCTTCTCATCCTTCTTTAGTGAAGGAGCTCGATGAGCCAGCGGATTGGAAGAAAAAGACCCGAAGCGAGATGCCTGGTAACTGCCCTCAATCTGCGGGAAGGATGGCAAAAAAGACCAGCTTTGCGAAGAAAGGTAATTATTGGGTTCAAAACCAGAGGTCTGAACACGCTCACCCCAGGGCGAAAGCGAGAGCGCTAGGATAAAAAATAGACTGTATAAGGGTTTGATCATAGGATCACATCATAAAATAATTCTTCGTTTAGAGTTCGATATGAGTTTAGCAGAAACCCATTATGAATAATAGGAGCGTTTTAAAACTGCTTACCAGAAGTTATTTAGTATCTCACGGAAGCGGGAGTATTGGAGATTCTCATCGTTTAAATGTACAAGCTCAAGCAGGCAACGGAGATTGAAATTCTTCACGATATCAGGAGAAGAGTTAGATATCAAAAAATCACGTATTCCTTTCGGGAGCTCTAAAATCCTGAAAACCTTAGCAATATAAGACCAGTCCTCTCCTGTGATTTCAGCAAGACCCCGGACACTACTGACACCCGTTGACTCTTTTAGTTGCCGGTAGTACTCGGCCTTCTTGAGAGGATGGTTTTCCAGGCGCTTGAGATGAACCTGATGTTTCTTCCAGACCTTTTGATCAATGGTCTCCGTATCGGAAAGTTCGGGCGGTTGCTCACCGAACACGAATTGCAGTCGTCTGTGCTGAATGATGTTATAAAATGGCTGCGAATATTGGAAGGTGCGAGCGCTGAGCGGATCGCGGAGGGTAAGAAAAGGGACCCCATATGTTCCCGCGAACCACTGGCTGAATTTAGGCCTTTTTTGAGCAGTATTGATTCACAATGCCTGCTCAAAAGTGGTTCGCGGGAGGGTAACATGACCACCTGTTCAAAGGGACTTGAACCAGCTAGCCTTCCCGCCCCTTTGATTTCCTCTGCTGATCTCGCCAGGTTTCGGCTAATAACTCACCGACAGCATCAATAAACTCTTCCATTCTTTCATCATCGCTCATTTGGTTGTAGAGATTGGCGGGATTTTCTTCGAGATCTGGATCTTCTTCAGGCAGGACAGCGCGAACTTCAAAGTGTACAAACCGGTTTTTCTTTTTTTCTCTTCTTCACAGGCACCTACTTTTCACTTTATATGTCTCATTTTTTAGTTGATGAATGTCATTATACTATTCTTTTGAATAAATCATTAATAGCTGTTTCCTTCCTGAAGGGCAAAGGTGTCACTCTGCCACTCGACGACTGCTTCCAACTTCAACCTAAGAGTGCCTCAGACCCAGCAAAAACTCTTCCTTGGCCTGATCCGCTTCTGCAAAAAAATGACTCTCAAGATTTCTATAACACTCGATGCCTTCCTCCAAATTTTTCCGGAACCCGGTAAAGTGCTCTGCTTCTTTAGTTGTCATTTGGACGGCTATTTTAGATTTCAGATTCCTGAAATAATCAATATAAAGCCTCAGTTCATTGATAAACATGTGGGGCCTTGGTCTGTTTGGATTCAGGGTATTAATCCTTCCATAAACACGCCATACCATTTCTTTCAGCGAAGAAATTTTACTTATATAGATTAAGTTAAAATTTTTTTAATAAGTTACGGGAAAACGCATCTAATAATCAATGCGGGCGGTGTTTCTTCCGAACAGCCTGACTTTCATCCAGTCAAACGCCACAGAAACTTTGTTGCGGAAACTGACAAGGCGGGTAAGGTAGGCGGCCTTCCAAAACCACCAGGCAAACATTCCTTTTAAACGAAACGTACCTAAATCAGCAATCGCGGCGCCGCTTCCAAGCGATGCCAGCATTCCCATAGACTTAAAAGTAAAAGGCTTTGTGGTTTTCTTCGAAAGAACCTTGCTCATGTAACGCCCCTGTTTCATCGCAACCTGTGCGGTTTGCGGAAGAAACCCTCCTTTAGGATCCGGGCACGCCGCGCAATCGCCTATCGCATAATGATCTTTTTGCATCCCCTGAATAATTAAGTCGGGTCCGGTTAAAATCCTTCCGGAACGGTGAAGCTCGGCACCGAAGCCCTCGCTCGCCTTTTTTACAAAATCAACGGTCCCATTCCCACCTGCCCAAATAATCGTTCCCGCAGGGATAATTTGCCCCGAGCGCAAGACCACGTTACCGGGTTTTACTTCCTGCACAACAGATTCGGTCATGATCTGAATTCCCTTTTGATTCAGTTTAAGCTGGGCATATTTGGCAAGCGTTCGGTCAAAAACGGCAAGAATATCCTTGGCGGCTTCAATGATGATAATTTCTGCTTCTCTCGCCAGTTCCCCATAATATTTTGAAAGGTCATGCTTAATTAAGTCGTGTATTTCACAGGCTGTTTCTACCCCGGTCGCCCCTGCGCCGACAATAGCAAAACGCAAAGCGGCTTTTCTCTCTTCGCTTTTTAAAGAATGAGCCGTATCAAACTGACCAAGAACCTTTTCACGCAGCACACGCGCATGTTTCATCTCTTTTAAAAAATACGCATTTTCAGTGACGCCGGGAATTCCATACGTATTCACCTCCACGCCGGTGGCAATGACCAGGGTTTCATATTCCAATCTGTCGGTGCGTTTATCTCCGAAAGTAACAGTCACTTCTTTTTTTGCCGGGTCAATATCAGATGCCTTGCCGATCACAACTTCTCCCGGCGCCTTTTCATACAAATGAACCGATTCAACAATACTGCGCACTTCAATGGTTCCGACTGCGGCAAGCGGAAGTAAGGGCGTGAATAGAAAGTGGTTGCGGTCGGTAAGCAGGGTTACGCGTCTTTTCTTGCGGTCAATCGTACGGAAGCAACTAAATCCCGCAAAACCGCCGCCAATAATCAGAATATCAGATTTCATCAGAAACCTTTCTGCGCCGGCATTTTCCAGGCGGTAAGTACATGCTATCACAATCCGCCGTGAGGCAGGACTTCTCAGCAACGATGCTTTCATTAGACTTTTAAACGGCCGGGCGGGTAACTTCGGGATAAATGTCTTCAGTCTCCCTGCCGCGGAGCAGGGCCTTGATGTCTTTCACGGCTGCCAATTGCAGTGCCTGCCGGGCAAGGGCTTCCGCCTTCTTCCGATCCGTCGACCGAATAACGTTTTTGATTTCCAGAATCTCTGAAGGGCTGATGCTGAAACTCCGGAACCCGAGTCCGAGCAGAAGTTCTGTATAAGCGGGATTACCAGCCATTTCTCCGCAGATCGAAACGCTTTTTTCGTTGGCATCCGCCACTTCGGCGATTGAGGCCAGGGTATGAATGACGGCAGGATGCAACGGCTCATAATACGAGGCCATCGCGCTGCTCCCACGGTCCGTAGTCAACAGGTACTGAACCAGGTCGTTCGTACCTATGCTGAAGTAATCGACTTCCTGAGCGAGCTGCCCGGCCAGAATCGCGGCAGAAGGTGTCTCGATCATCGCCCCGATACGGATGTCAGGATTAAAAGCGTGGCCCGTTCCCCGCAAGCCGGACTGGGCCCTGTCGATAGCTTCCTTTGCGGCAATAACGTCTTCCACTCCATTGACCATTGGCAGCAGAATGGAAACCGGATGTTCCGCGCTTACCCGCAGAATGGCGCGCAGCTGTACGTGAAGAATTTCAGGATGGGCGAGGAGAAGTCGCATGCCGCGCTGTCCCAGAGACGGATTCGCTTCCGGAGGCAGCGGAAGATAAGGAAGGATCTTGTCGCTACCGATATCGAGCAACCGGATGGCGGCCGGACGGGATTTCAGCCGTTCGACCGCGGAAGCATAAATCCGGTATTGCTCCTCTTCCGAAGGGAACCGGTCACGGGTAATGAAAACAAATTCGGTGCGATAGAGCCCCGCACCGTCAGCATTGAAGCGAGCGGCCAATTCCGCGTCAGCCAGTTTACCGATGTTCGCACAGAGGCTGACCGGCTCACCGTCCTGCGTTTGCGCCGGTTCTTCAACCAGCCCTTCCAGCGCAGTCTGACGTGCCCGCAAAGCCGCCTCGAAGCGGTCGTACTCGGCCTTTATGTCAGCGCCGGGATTCACAAAGATCCTCCCGGAATAGCCGTCCACGATGACGTCCTGACCTTGCCGGATTCTCTCAGCTGCGCCCGGCACCTGAATGAGAAGCGGCACGCCTGCCGCCCTTGCGAGAATCGTCGCGTGCGCTGTCTGGCCTCCTTTTTCTATAATCAATCCGCGGATCAGCTTCCGGTCCAGCTGCGCGAAAATCGAGGGCATGAGTTCATGCGTAACGATGATGCTACCTTCAGGAAAAACTGCCGTCCCGGACATACCCGCCAAAAGAATATCGCCCACCCGCTTTCCGACATCGCGCAGATCAGCCGCCCTTTCACGGAAGAAGGCGTCTTCCATCCGGACAAAGAGAGATGCTATTTTCTCAACCGCTTCCTCGAACGCCGCTTCAACGTTGATTTTCTTCCCGCGGCAAACGGCCTCGGTTTCTTCTTTCATCAGAGGGTCGTGCAGAAGCGCGATATGCGCTTCGAAGATCATCGCCTCCTTTTCGCCGATTGTCTCCCGGACACTTTCCCGAAGGTCCATCAGGTCGCGCCCGGCCTGCACGAGTGCCGCTTCCAGCTTTTCCATTTCCGCGGGAATTTCATGTTCGAGGATTCGCCGCCTGGAAACTTTCCGGTGCTGGATGCAGGTGCAAACGAACGCCTTTCCTCGGGCCACGCCGGGAGACGCAGCCTCCCCGAAAATCATGAACGAATCCTGCTTTTCACTTTTCATCAGACCGCTCCGGGTTTGAGTTTCTCCAGCGCCTCTTTGAGAATCAGCGCATGCGTATGGTTTTTGTCGCGTGCCCCGTAGACGAGGGTCATGGTTCTTCGACCCGAGGCCTTTTCCTTCAGCTTCCGGAGCGCATCCTTGTGCTCCTTAAGCTCTTCCAGATAACGTTTCCGGAAGAGACCCCACTTGGCGGGATCATGCCCGAACCATTTTCTCAGCGGCGTGCTTGGGGTCACGTCTTTCGCCCACTCCTCGATACACGCCTGCTCGCGCGAGACGCCGCGGGGCCAAACCCGGTCAACAAGAATGCGGATACCGTCTTTCTTTTCAGGGGCCTCATAAACACGTTTAAGAAGAATCATGAAAAACCGCCTCCTCTCCGCTTCCGCTTAAAAAACCAACAGACTTCAGTGATGTCCGCCGCAGCAGGTCTGATAACGCTCGGCCGGAATGTTTTCCATGGCAACAAAAAGGCCGGCAGCCTCTTCTTCCGTCAACAGCTGATCCATGGCGGGATAAAGCACCTGTTCTTCCTTTTGATTATGTCCCTCCAGAATTTCAAGAAGCATCTCTTCATCGTCCTCGCTGGAAGAGTCTCCCTGACGGACTTTATCGTGAATTCTTTCCAGAATTGCACCAATGCGCCGGTGCTCTTCTTTCATCACAAAAGTAGGCCCGCCCCCCTTCATGCCGCTCTTTTCCTCAAACAAAGGGAAAAGAACATCTTCTTCCCAGATAATGTGCCGCTTGAGGCCGTTGTTAAAGGCTTTGAAGTAAGACTTCGCGGCGGCCGCTGACTCATATTTTTTTTGCTGAAACTGATGGAATATCGCATCAAGGCGATTGTGGTCCGCTTCGAAATACTGGGTAATTGCATTGGTTTTAGTCATCGTTCCTCCGAAAGTTAACTTCCTGTTTTGTCAGGCACCGAACGTCAGCAAAAACGCGCACTCCGTTTGCGCTTTCACACTGTGCGAAATGCCCTTGTGAAGAGTCAATAGCTGCCCTGACTTCAAGGCGGCGGTTCCTGCGCCTGTAATAAACTCCAGCTCCCCTTCAAGAACCTGTACGCTTATCGGATGATCCGCTTTATGCGGCTCAATTGTGGTCCCTTCGTGAAGCGCGATAACAACCATGCGCAGGCCGGGGCCCATATTTAAGGTAATTGAATTACGGTCTGTACTTTTCCATGCCTCTTCGCTTTTGATCCTTGCAATCAATTCAGGGATTTCATAAGTCAAAAGCGGTGCATCCATGATTCTCTGTTCACGCTTTCCTGTCTCCGCCATAACTGCCTCCTCATGTTATCTGTTACTGATTTTTGAATCCGGCAAATCCATTATTGGACTTGCATTCCCTTAAACATGTATTTAAAATACATGTATAGAGTACCATAACCGCCAGTCAGAAAAAAGGGGTTTTATGCAGATTACTTACTTTTCAGATTATTCCCTGCGGGTGCTTGTTTATCTCGCCGTAAAAGACGATAAAGCCTCTATCGCGGAAATGAGCCAGGCCTTCGGGATTTCAAAAAATCACCTGGGTAAAGCCGTCCATCATTTGATAAAACTGGGCTGCCTCAAATCCATCCGCGGTAAGATGGGCGGGGTTATCCTTGCCCGGGAACCTGAAAAAATCAACCTCGGCGAAATCATTCAAAAGCTGGAACCGCATATGGATATCGTCGAGTGTTTCAACAGGCAGAAAGATACTTGTACCATTACGCCGGCATGTCACCTTAAAGGCGTCTTTCAGGAAGCCAAAGATGCCTTTCTTGCGGTCCTGAAGAAATACTCTCTTGCCGACATTACACAGAACAAGAAGGTGCTTTCCAGGTACATGCTGCCTTCGGCCTAGCTACGGTTGGTCTGACATGTTTCAAAAGGAACAGATGATTTCCCAATAACGGTTTATTTGAATGAAGAAAGGTGCTTTTATGAATCTCATTGAATTGAGCAAAGTCAAATCGAGTGAAGAGCTTAAACGCGAACAAAAAACCACGCTGGAAACTCCCCGAAGAAACTATGGTTTTTTAGCTCGTGTCCTATTTTTCTTTATGGATATCTTTTATGGAAAGAAGCGAACTCTCTCAAAATTCAAAGTTCTGGAAGTGATCGCCCGTGTTCCCTATCAATCGTGGGAGCACGTCGCCTATATTGCCATGACGCATACTTATGCCGCGCCGAATTTCGCGAGAAGAATTTTTGATTTCATCAAGGAATCCCGCGACCAGCAGGATAATGAACAGTGGCACTTACTGATTCTCGAAGAGTTGACTCAGAAACAGAACGCTTCGGAAAACTTCTTTCACTTCAGAATCCTTCCACAAATCATGGCCTTTTTCTATTATCATATCAGCTGGATTCTCTACGTCATGAAGCCGGCGTGGAGCTACGGGCTCAATGCCGATTTTGAAGATCATGCGGAGCACGAATATATGCTTTTCGTCCAGGAAAATCCCCCATTTGAAAGCGAGCCCTTCGAAAGCACTTTTAGAGAAGATTATGGATTCTACGCAAACCTTGCCGATCTTTTCCGGCGCATTGGCGTCGATGAACGGATGCACAAAATAGAAAGCTTGGAGAGAATGGATCATGCGCGCTTTTCTCTTCCAAAAGAAAACACCAACAAACAGGACAAACCGACCGATAACAACGGTTGTTGTGGACTTCATGATGCCAAGCACTAATCTTTTCCGCGGGTTTAAAGCGGACGTCGATGAACCCTACCGGATTTTCTTTCCGCTCGGCATCCTCTGGGGCGGCGTCGGTATAAGCCATTGGCTTTTCTATGCGCTTGGGTGGATTCCCTCCTATTCGATGCATCTCCATTCCGCGATCCAAATAGATGGCTACATGGGATGCTTCATTGTGGGATTTCTTTTGACGGCCATGCCGCGCTTTGCCTCAGCGCCTTCCGCGAGTGTAAAAGAATTCCTGGTTTTTTTAGTTCTCGTGAATGCCGCCCCTGTTTTTTACCTCCGTCACGAGTGGACCTTAGCGCGTCTATGTTTTGCCGCCTGGCTTCTCGCGCTTATTTTTTTTGCCGCCCGCCGGTTTTTATCCAAGAAAAGTTCAGAGATCCATCCCCCCGTCGAATTTATTTGGATTCCTGCCGCAATTCTCAATGGATTGCTGGGCATATTATTGATGCTTGGCGCCGACGCTCAGATGATTTCAAGCAAATGGAGCCAGGCAGGGAAACTTCTCTCAGAGCAAGGATTTCTTCTCAGCATCGTTCTCGGAGTGGGAAGTTTTTTAGGGCCGCGGCTAATGGGAACCTTCCGCCCTTCCTTTCAAGTCATTACAGATAAAAACATTCAAAAGCGCCAGAGAAGAAATGCCCTTTATTTTCATGCCGCCGCGGCTGTCTTTCTTTCGCTTACATTTTTTCTGGAAAGCACAGGAAATACTCGCCTCGCCTTCTCCGGGAGGGCTTTCATTATTGGTTTGATTTATGTCCGGTCGCGCACGCTGGTTTTCCGTCCGCTTGTAAACGATCAATTTGTGAAATTGCTTTGCATTTCTTTCTGGATGGTGTTTATCGGGCATGCCGGCCTTGTTTTCTTTCCGGCTTTTCGTTCCGTTTTACTGCACACCGTTTTTCTGGGAGGATATGCCTTAATGACTTTTGCCGTAGCCACCATGGTCATCTTCAGCCATGGCGGACAACCGGGCCGATTGAAAAAAACCGCTTGGCAGCTTACCGCGCTCGGAGTCCTCCTTGCCTTGGCGCTCTGCTTGAGAGTCGCTGCCGTCTTTTTCCCTGCTTCGTTTTTTGTTTTACTGGGATCGGCTTCCGTGTGTTGGCTCTTGGCAGCAGGTCTTTGGTTTGCCTTTGTGTTGAAGCCTATTTTAAAAGTTTCTTCAAAAGAAGAATTTGAACGCTGCCATGAAGAAGCCAAGCAGCGGGTTGCCGATTTAAAAGCAGGAAAACCACTCAAGTAAAGAGTGCATCAAGGAGGGATTATGAGTCACAAAAAGCTATGGTTTTGTTTTGCCGCAATCGTCATTCTTTCTTTTTCTGTTCTGGGATACTACGGTTCAGAAATTTACCGCCAGGCGCCGCCCATCCCGGAACGTTTCGTGACAACCGACGGACGGACGCTCTTCACGGGCCAGGACGTCAAGGACGGTCAGAACGCCTGGCAGTCCACCGGAGGTCATCAGCTCGGAACGATTTGGGGGCACGGGGCCTACGTTGCCCCGGACTGGACGGCGGACTGGCTGCACCGGGAAGCTGAATTCATCCTCAACAATTGGGCAAGCAAAGAAGGCGCTTCCGATTATAAAACGCTCGATGAAGAAAAGCAGGCCGCGCTCAAGGCGCGCCTTCAAAAAGAGCTGCGCACGAATTCTTACGACGCTGAATCGGACACGGTCACCGTCAGCCCTCAGCGCGCCGCGGCTATCGAAGCTAACAGCCGTTATTACGCCTCTCTTTTCATGGATGATCCCGCGATGGCTTTCGAGCGCGACGCCTACGCCATGAAAGTAAACACAATCAAAGATTCCGAACGCATGCGGCAGTTGAACGCGTTTTTTTTCTGGGCGACGTGGGCCTGCATCACGGAGCGTCCGGGGCAGGACATCACTTACACCAACAACTGGCCGCCCGAAGAACTCGTCGGCAACCGGCCCGCCGCCGAACTGCTTCTTTGGACGGGCGTCAGCGTCATTCTTCTGATCGCAGGCATCGGCCTGCTGGCTTTTTATTACGCGGCTAACCGGAACAAGGAGGAACTTCCCGAGGGCGGTTATCCTGAAAAAGATCCGCTGCTTGGTCTGAAGCCGACGCCTTCGATGATGGCGACGCTGAAATATTTCTGGGTCGTGACAGCGCTCATCGTCGTGCAGGTCCTCATGGGTGCGGTGACAGCCCACTACGGCGTAGAAGGTTCGGGACTTTACGGTATCCCGCTTTCCGAATGGCTTCCCTACTCGCTCACGCGCACCTGGCACGTACAGCTTGGAATTTTCTGGATCGCGACGTCCTGGCTCGCCACCGGACTTTTTCTCGCTCCGGCCGTTTCCGGTCATGAACCAAAATTCCAACGCTTCGGCGTCAACGTACTTTTTGGTGCACTGCTTGTCATCGTCGTAGGATCTCTTGCCGGACAGTGGTTTTCAATCATGCAGAAGCTCGGCTTCGTTGAAGGCTTCTGGTTCGGTCATCAGGGCTACGAATACGTGGACCTCGGCCGCTTCTGGCAGATCTTTCTACTCGCCGGACTTTTCATCTGGCTCTTTCTTATGACGCGCGCGATCTGGCCCGCGTTCAAAAAAGACGCGCCCAACAAACATCTCCTTGGCCTCTTCCTGATTTCCTCAGCGGCGATCGCTCTCTTCTACTCCGCCGGACTCATGTGGGGACGGCAAACGCATCTGGCTATCGCGGAGTACTGGCGCTGGTGGGTCGTTCACCTCTGGGTGGAAGGTTTCTTCGAAGTCTTCGCTACGGTTGTCATTGCGTTTCTTTTCGTGCGCATGAAACTTCTCGCCTCGCATCTTGCCACAACGGCCGTCCTTTTTTCGACGAACGTCTTTCTACTTGGCGGCATCATCGGGACGTTCCATCACCTCTATTTTTCGGGAACGCCGACATCGGTGCTTGCCCTCGGCGCCACCTTTAGCGCGCTCGAAGTCGTCCCGCTTGTCCTCATCGGCTTCGAGGCTTACCACAACCTCACGCTAAGCCGCTCCACGCCGTGGATCACCGCCTACAAGTGGCCGATCTACTGCTTTATCGCGGTCGCGTTCTGGAACCTGGTAGGCGCGGGCATCTTCGGGTTTCTCATCAATCCGCCCATCGCTCTCTATTATATGCAGGGCCTGAACACGACGCCCGTCCACGCACACACGGCACTCTTCGGCGTTTACGGCATGCTCGGAATCGGGCTCATGCTCTTCGTGATGAAAGGGCTGGCCGCGCGCAATATATGGAAGGACCCCGTCATCAGCTTCGCCTTCTGGTCCATCAACATTGGGCTTACGCTCATGGTGCTCCTGAGTGTCCTGCCGATCGGTCTTGCTCAGGCAGTCGCGAGCCACAAGGAAGGTCTGTGGTACGCGCGCTCCATCGAGTTCACGCAAACGGGCATGATGGATAATCTGAGATGGATGCGCGTCATCGGCGATACGATCTTCGCGGCGGGCACTCTGGCTCTGGCATGGTTTGTCATCGGACTAAAAACCGGCTGGTCCTTAAAAAAAGAAGAGGACCCGATTTTCACTTCATCAAAAGCTCAAGAACATGGCAGAGCCAAATAATATTCAGTTTGAATATTCAGGCGGCGGTAAGGAATCTCTGGGAATCAATCTAAAGAATGCTTTTAAAATTTTAGAAGAGTCCGTAAAATGCAATCATAATGACCGAGGAAGATAAACATCGTATCCATAAAGCATCGACGACAGAAGGCCTCCCTATTGCGCCTTCTCTCGAACCTGCCATTGAGCAGACACTTTTATCCCCGCACCGCACCGCTGTTGATTTCAACACTGTCCGTATCACCTTTATTGCAATGGCTATTGCAGTGGCCGCAGCTTTCATTGCGCAAGGGCTTACGGCGCTCATCGGGTTAATTACAAATTTTGCTTTTTACGGCAGAGTTTCAACTGAACTCGCCTCTCCCGCAGGCCATCATCTTGGCTTGTTTGTTATTGGCGTGCCCATGATCGGCGGGGTCATTGTGGGTTTGATGGCCCGCTATGGCTCTGAAGGAATCCGGGGACATGGCATTCCCGAAGCCATGGAGCAGGTATTGCTGAATAAAAGCCGCATATCGCCGAGGATGACTTTTCTTAAACCCCTGTCGGCCGCGATTGCAATCGGCACGGGAGGACCTTTTGGAGCGGAAGGGCCGATTATCGCAACCGGCGGTTCCCTGGGTTCTCTTGTCGGCCAATTTTTAAAAACCACTTCCGAAGAACGGAAAGTACTTTTGGCGGCCGGCGCCGCGGCCGGCATGACGGCGACTTTCGGAAGTCCTCTTGCAGCCATTTTGCTTGCCATTGAACTTCTTTTGTTTGAATTCCGGCCCCGGTCGTTTGTGCCTATTGCCATGGCATGCGTCGTTGCAGAAGCCGTCCGTATCCTTTTTACCGGCCAGATAGAGCCCGTTTTTTTCATGGGAGACTTAACGACTCCGACCCAGCTTGCCCTTATTTCTTATACGGCCATCGGTGTTTTAATCGGCTTCTCATCCATTTTTGTAACACGGGCCGTCTATTTTGTCGAAGATGCGTTCGAACGTTTGCCCATTCATTGGATGTGGTGGCCTGCCCTAGGCGGTTTGGGTGTCGGGATTATCGGTTATTTTTTCCCTCACACGATGGGCGTCGGTTATGACAACATCGAGCATATTGTTGCCGGAACGATTGCCGGCAAAGCGTTGCTTGTACTTTGCATTTTTAAGTTTTTGTCTTGGGCTATCGCCCTTGGCAGCGGAACTTCAGGCGGCACCTTGGCCCCGCTTTTTACGATAGGCGGAGCGCTTGGCGGGATGCTTGGCAGCCTGATTCTTCTTTTGTTTCCAGAGGCGAATTTGGATGTTCGAATTGCGTCACTTGTCGGGATGGCCGCTATCTTTGCCGGGGCCTCACGGGCATTGTTCACCTCAATCGTTTTTGCTTTTGAAACCACCCTCGAGCCGCTAAGTATTCTTCCCTTGATCGCGGGCTGTACAACTTCCTATCTTGTCTCAAGCTTTTTTATGAAGCAGAGCATTATGACGGAAAAAATCTCCAGGAGAGGTGTTGAAGTTCCCAGCGAGTACAGTGCCGATTTCCTGACTTTGATAAAAGTGAAAAATCATGCGACGTCCGGTGCCGTCTCACTCAAAGCTGATGATTCCATAGAAACAACCCGGAATTGGCTTAGATCAGGAAAGCGCGGCAGTAATCATCAAGGATTCCCGGTTATCGATCGAGATAACCGGCTAATCGGTGTCATTACCCGGCGTGATGTCTTTGATTATCAACACGACGCCTCAAAACCGATATCCCTTTTGATAAAGCGTAAACCCATCACCGTATCTGAAGAAGACTCCATCAGGACTGCCGTGAATCTTATGGCGGAGGAACGCATTGGCCGGCTCCCGGTCGTTAAAGAAAATGACCCAAGCTGCGTTGTGGGAATGATCTCAAGAAGCGACGTACTTGAAGCCTATGCGCAATTGGATTTTAAGCAATAAGCCGCCTCAGCAAACTCTCAAATTTCGAATAACTTGTGGCCAGGCCAGCTAATCTGTGAACCTTTTCGGAAGACCATTGTCCAAAGCTTCGAAAACATCTCAGCTTACCAGACGCTATTCAGTATCCCCCGAAAGCGGGAGTATTGGAGATTCTTATCGTTTAAATGTACAAGCTCAAGCAGGCAACGGAGATTGAAATTCTTCACGATATCAGGAGAAGAGTTAGATATCAAAAAATCACGTATTCCTTTCGGGAGCTCTAAAATCCTGAAAACCTTAGCAATATAAGACCAGTCCTCTCCTGTGATTTCAGCAAGACCCCGGACACTACTCACACCCGTTGTCTCTTTCAATTGGAGGTAATATTCGGCCTTTTTTAGCGGATGGTTTTCCAGGCGCTTAAGATGAGCCTGGTGTTTCTTCCAGACCTTTTGGTCGACGGTCTCCGTCGCGGAAAGCTCGGATGGCCGCTCACCGAACACGAATTGCAGTCGTCTGTGCTGAGTGATGTTATAAAATGGCTGCGAATATTGGAAGGTGCGAGCGCTGAGCGGATCGCAGAGGGTAAGAAAAGGGACCCCATTTGTTACCCTCCACTGAGAACAAAAAAACTCCAAGGCAAGAATGACCGATCATTTTGTCACCCGCCTCTTTTCTCTTCAGGCATTCAGTTCTTAAACCACCCTGCAAGCCGGTTCTGTGCCTCGAGCATGCTCTCAAGGCCGTCATCCAACTCGTGCAGAAAATCAAGGCCGCTTGCTTCTTCAACCGCATCAATGGTGACGATAAAGGTGGGAAGCTCATCAGATGGAAAAGAATCATTTGGGATGATAAATGCGACAGTCTCAAGTTTGGAAGGCTCGTTTTTATTTCCTGTAACTATGATTTTGTAGAAATGACTGGGAACGGCAACGTTTCCGATCACGTCTGAATTTTCTGTGAAGTAGAGTGCGCCACTAATCACATAAAGATTTTTCTCCTTTCTTGTCAATTGCCTGACTTTGTCTTCAAGAACTTTCCAGATGCCGCGATTAAAGCCGGGTTTCTGCGGAGCCATATTTGAAAGCAAAAATCTTTCGCTCATCACTTCCCTGCTTCTCTTCATATCCCCCGCTGGAACTAAATGGCCTCGGTCAAAGCTGCTTCCGCGATAATCTGACAGTTCTGATCTCTTCCCTATTGGAAGATCGGGATCTGGCCGAAAATCATCCGTCCTGCTTACGAGGGAAACGAGGTACTCGTCCGTAAGGTGATAGCTAGCCCAATCTGCCACTTTCGTATAATCATCATAGCATAGCACATAAGCAGTTCTCTCAAGGATCGTACAGTCTTCGCTCGGGTAGCCGAAAAGGATGTGTTCGTTCTCAATGGCTGAGGGCATCGGCTGTACGGGAGGCTCAACCTGCGGTTCAGTGCGGCATGAAAGCAGAAAAACCGGAATATGTAGCAGAATAATGATAATGCTTACTTTTCTAATGACGCACCCCTCACTTCCTCGATAACTTTTACTGGCTAGTATACTTCCATCCCACCAAATCAAAAACTACTGTTGGATGAAGGACTTAATCACTTCCAACTGCTCCTTGGTAGGATAGATTTCTCCGCGCTCTATTTTTACGATGTACGCCTGAGATACCCCCATCCGTTCTGCCAACTCAATAATTGTGATGCGTTTTTCTTTCCGAATTGCTTTCAGTTGTTGGACATTGAACATTATCGATCACCTCCTTTAAAAAGATTCAACAGCCTCCCTTACCAGCTCCGAAATACTCCGGCCGGTCTTATCCGCCAGTTCCCGCAATGCCTTATCCTGCTCTCTACTTATAGTACGCGGCTTCACCTTCCGGGCATCAGGAGAGGTCTTTTGGCACGGCTGATAGGGCAGCCCTCTTTTCCTGACATGCACGAGATACTTAGCAATGACTTCCCGCAAGGCAGCGGATTCCGAGCTTCCCCTCTTAGCAGCCAATTTCCTGAGCTTTTCAGCCTGTTTGGGCGACAATCCGACGTAACAGGTTGTTGTCTGCCTCTTTCCATAATCAGCCTTTTGCAGGGGCTTACGAGAGGGCAATTCCACCTGTAAGCGTATAGTAATTTCTTTTCCTATCCGCCGTTGGCAGGATATGAATCGTGCCGGTCCGGATAAAAACATTGTTGATTTCATCCGGAATGTTACGCCTGAAACCGAGCCACAATGCCTGAATGATTTCACGCTCCGGATATGGAAAGAGCTTCAGAATCCGGCTCTGGACCTGAAACCTGAGGTTTTCAATCTGCGAACGCCAATTCGGCTTCGACGCATTCATAACCCGGACTGATTTCGCGCCAAATGCCTGAAATACTTTAAAAATGCCCTGCTTTTCGAGATAAGTTGCGTAATCAAATTCTTCGGGATTTGTCGCACGCTTGGGTGTGCGCAATTCTCCCCATAAACGCACCTGGTCACCATAGCGGATGGTTTCCGGCGCATAAAATATAAAAACCTGGACGCCGCCTTCCACCGGATGCGTCTTCTTTTGAATTCTCCAATTTTCTGCACGCAGCAAAAAACGGGTCATGCGTTTCTTGCCTTTCGTAACGGTTTCTGGAAATGAAGCAACCGTTCCCTGGAGCGACCCTTTCCCGTCCGTCAAAAATTTCACATGATGTTTCGAAAACGACTCGAAACTACTCATATGTAAAACACCGGCCAGGCAGGATGCAATCAGGATCCAAAATGCGCTGTGCCTTTGCGCGCCAATCGATACGGCAATTCCGGTGCCGGCGAGAAAAACAGAAATCCAAATGAGCGCAAGATTCACTTCAAACGCACTCGCCAGGCAGATTCCGCCCGCAAACGCCGCAGCCGGTAGAAAAAGAGGCGGCGCCAAGAGGCGTTTTTTAAATTCATCGAATTGGGTAAATCGCAGCTGGGCAGTCTGATGGCGCATAAAATAAAATGGCGGAGAGATTTTTTAATTGCGGGAGGGCTTCTTTATATCAAAGCTTTGAAATACCGTCAATGCTATAAAATTTCTTTCAAACCCGCTACCGGTTCTCTGAGGGACAGGTATTGAAAAATTGCGTGTAATTCCATTTGATCTGCTGGAGGGCTTTTTGAAAATTTTCAAGAGACGGCATTGAAACCGCCATGTGAAAGTGGGTATTCATCAAGCAATAGTGATAGATTTGGAATGGCGCTCTTCGCTTTGCTGATAAAAGAAGTTTCTTGAACATTTCAAAGTCATCGTCATCTTTGAACGCGTATCTTTTGTCAGAAAAACGGGAAATGATATGAGCATAGCAACCATCAAAAATGATTTGAGAACGTGTAAGTCTGCCCATATTTTAATTTTTTAATGATAATTACCTTTCCCTGTCCCCTTTTTTGGTGCCTGGCACCTGTCTCGCTTGAAGCAATGGTTTTCGTGATTCGTCTTCCAAATGGGTCGTATTGATAGGTGGCTGCAGGCTGCACGCCGCAAGCTGCAGAAATGAGCCTATTTTCGTAATCATATGAATACGTGCAATTTCCATCGTTCGTTAAATTCCCTTTGGCGTCGTATGAGTAGCTCTGGCCATTGACGCTTGAATATTGGTTGAGGTTGTTGGGAATATAAGTTATCAGATTTCCGTTCTCTGTGCTCTGTTCCCTGTTCCCTGTTAAATCGTATTGGTAGGAAAACAGGGTCAAGGGTCCAGGGTCAAGGACTTCGGTAAGCTCATAACGTTCATTGTAATTATAAGTAAAGTGGAAATTGTGATCGGGCACCAATTGATTGTTCTCTTCTTTTCTGTTGCCTAATTTATCGTAATCAGGATACAAAATCGCTCCCAAGGCCTCCGGGGAACTTGAGGTGATGGATGTGAGGCGGTTTAGGGTATCGTAGGTGTATTTCGTGTGAAGGTCTGTCATTAGATCATACCTGTCCCTGGGAGAACCGTTACTGTTAGTGTTACTGTTTTTGCTCTGGTTATTCTCCATCTCCTCCGAGCGCATATAAATCAAAGCCAAGTTCCGCTCCAAGGTCAGATATTGCTTTAATCTGGGCTTTATCTACCGAAATAGGAAACGTACAACCTGATTCAATCCAAGAAACGCACAATATCTCAACATCGCAACTTTCGGAAAGTTCTTTGATATGACTCGCATATGGCGCCAGACGCGTAAGAAGCGATTCTATATGTTCTTCAATAGAGCGTTCTTCTCCTAAACCAGAATGCACAACCCAACCATTGTCAAGCATTTCTCTTTTTTTAAGTACTTTTCCATACTCACGACCCACTTCTTCAATATCGCCTATTTTCCAAAATTCATCGCATTTTCTTCCAACTCGTTCCGTGATCTCTTCTGGAGCGTACTCCTTACTGCTGATAATTAACTTTGCCCTCGTTGAATCCGCCATAAATCTCCTCGAAATTAAATGGGTTCACCAGGTCCTTGTCCGCCTTTAGGGCGAATTTCAATCTGACCCGTTTTTTTATTTTTGTACAAATCATATTTTTTTGCACCTCGTCCACCCGGTGTTTTTAACTTCTCAATAAATTTTTCGATATTTGGGTTTTTCTTCTTCAGTTCTCTGATTTCTCGATTACTTAACTTACGCACATCATTTCCGCATTTGTCGTCTGTTTGAGTTTTCTTTGGTTGTCTTGGATCTTTCGGGTCTTTATCGCCCCCCAAACCTGGTGGTAATATTATTTCAAAGTTGTCATCGTCATCATCAAAAATATCATCAAATCCATCAATTCCGCCTGGAATTGCAATGCCCGAAAGATATATTTCGTATAACCCGTAAGGATCGATAAAATTAATCGGATTATTTCCCACATAAGAGTACAAATTTATATTTGCGACATATCCTAGCGGGTCTCTTTGCATAAACCTGCCAAGCTTTTGGGCAAGAACACGGTCTCTATTTTGCTGCAATTTATTCTCATAATCATAGAATCTTCCGGTAAAAAGAAACGGATTCTTAACGGTCGATTCCTCAATCGGTTCTGAATCGGTGTTGAAGAAGTGTGGTTGACCGTACGGATCATACTGCACATATTCGGTGACTTGATTAGTGGGGTCTGTGATGGCCACAACATTGCCAAGTGAATCGGCGTGATAGTAATAGTCTTTGCCGAGGCCGGGGATTGCGTAATGCGTTAAGAGCAAGGGTTCGTCGATGCGATTTGAATACAAAAATGAATGTGTCAGTGTACAAGTTTGCAAACTTAAATCGCAGCTGTAGCTCTCTAGGGTATGATCCTGATTATGAATGAAAAGTGATGTGGTTGAAGCAATGGTTTTCGTGATTCGGCGACCGAAGGGGTCGTATTGATAGGTGGCTGCAGGCTGCACGCCGCAAGCTGCAGAAATGAGCCTATTTTCGTAATCATATGAATACGTGCAATTTCCATCGCTGGTTAAATTCCCTTTAGCGTCGTATGAGTAGCTCTGGCCATTGACGCTTGAATATTGGTTGAGGGTGTTGGGAGTGTAGGTTGTCAAATTTCCATTTTCTGTGGCTTGCAGCCTGTTGCCTGTAGCGTCGTATTGGTAATTGAACGGTGTTTGAAGAGCTTCGTCTTGAACGTTCTCAAGTTCATAACGTTCGTTGTAATTATAAGTAAAGTGGAAGTTGTGATCGGGGATAAGGGAGTTGATTTCTTCCTTCCGATTTCCCAATTTATCGTAAAGGGGATACAGAATGTCTCCCAAGCTCTCAGAGAGGCTCGAGGTGATGGATGTGAGGCGGTTTAGGGTGTCGTAGGTGTATATGGTGTGAAGGTCTGTGGGGACGCGTTCGAGATTGGTTCTCCTGGATAAGGGGTCGTAAGTGAATTTGAAGAGTTGGCGGCCGGAGAGAGGTTCAAAGCCGGAGACGGCGTCATTCTGAGGCGAAGCCGAAGAATCTAAGACCGCAGATCCTTCGCTGCGCTCAGGATGACGGAGTCCGGAGATTGCTTCGCCACTGTCTGGATTGAGGCTCGCAATGACGGAGGAGGCAAGTGTCAATTTAAAGCCTCTGTTAATCTGCGCCAGACGATTCATGCTGTCATATCCGTACGAGAACTTAGCGCCGTTGGGATAGGTGAGATTGGTCCGGTTGCTTGCTTTGTCATATTTGGACAGGACGGAATAGGCGGAATTGTTTGAAAGTGTTGTGGTTTCTTTGGTAATTCGGTTAAGGTTGTCATATTGATAATTGACCGAAGAGACGGAGCTTGAAGCTTGAAGCATGCGGCTTGCAGCATCGTAGGTGTAAACCACATCCCCACCGCAAACATTCACAGAGCAGTTTATGAATTGTTTAAGCTTAAGCCTGTTGAGCTCGTCGTAATCAAACATCGTCACTTCCCCGGCTCCGTTTGTTTTGGTTTTGAGATTGCTCGTCGCGTCATACGTGTAAAACTCGGAAACTGCGTTCGGGTATCTCGTTTCCCTTAAACGGTCAAAGTCATCGTAAAAGTATTGGGTTGTGTTGTTATTGGCATCTTTAATTTTCGACAAATTGCCGTTCGGATCGTAGTCATATTGTGTGATAGCGTTTCGCGCGTCCGTGACGGTAAAGAGCAGGTTGCGCTCATCGTAAACGTAATTTGTTTCATGAAGTTCGGCATCGATGATTTTTGTGCGGTTCATGTTGTTGTCGTATTGAAAAACAGTCACGTTACTTTCGTGATCCGTAATGGTTTCAAGCTCGTTATGGGGCGTGTAAGAGTACTCTGTAAATTGATAACTCCCGCCTGATTCATCCATTTGGCGCTTCACGTGCTTCAGGTTGCCTGATTCATCGTAAGCATAGAACGTTTCGAAACCTAGAGGTGATGTGACTTTTCTTAATTGATGAAGCGCGTTTTGGCCGAAAGTGGTCATTTGATTGCGCGGATCTTTGATGCTCGTCACATTACCAAAATGATCGTAGCCAAGCGTGGTAGCGGCCGCATCTTCGGTGCCGTAAATCGGTACCGGTTCTTGGAGGGACGGGTATCATGCAAACCTGTCCCTGGGAGAACCGGTACTGTTTAGCTAAGTCGTCAGGTTTCCGTTCTCGGTGCTCTGTTCCCTGTTTCCCGTTAAATCGTATTGATATTGGAACTTGGGATTTGGAATTTGGTCATTAACATCTGTCAGTTCATACCGTTCGTTGTACGTGTAAGTAAAGTGTAAATAAATCGGTACCGGTTCTTGGAGGGACGGGTATCATGCATACCTGTCCCTGGGAGAACCGGTACTGTTTTTTTATGCATACCTGTCCCTGGGAGAACCGGTACTGTTTATTTTTAACTTTTTTTCACGTTAAGGGATCAGATAAATTGCCCTGCGCCAATTGGCCGCTTACCCAAGCCAACGCGTCTTCAAAATAGTTGCTCATAACCCATACTGATTTTTCCCAATTCCCACCAATAATTTGAAATTGGTCAAAGGCTATCTTATTTTGTCCTGCTAAGTAAGCGAAGTAAGCATAGTAATTTCTGGCAATAATTGCTTTTGGATATTTGAACAAATAACTTTCGTGCGCATCCTTAATTTCATTCCAAACTTTTTCTTGATGAAAATACTGGGCAATATCACTAAAGCTGGCTTTTAATACTGTTTGCTTTATTTCCATATAAGATCTGCTTATTAGTAAATTAAATCGTGGTTCCGTCAAATGAGACGCAACACTTTGTCTGGCAAAAGAGAGCATTTCTTCTGATGAGCCACCCCACTTAGGTGTAGTAACAAAGTACCAATAGTTAAAATAAGCAGGAAAATAACTATTATCTAACTCCATTGCTTTATCAAAATACATCTGAGCAGTTTTTCGATCACCCTTTATTGCCGCGATTTCAATAAGACGGGACCATGCTTCTGCAGATTTAGGGTTAATTTCAGAAGCTTTTTTTAAATCAGCTTCAGCCATCGGTAAACGCTCCTGAAAAACTCCTTTTTGTTCAGTGCTAAGTTTGTGAAAATATTGCTCGCCACGTCCTTGCCAAGCCAAATTTCGATAATAAATGCCACGATTTAAATAAGCTAAATAAGAAGCTTGATTGGTTTTACACCATTCATTCAACGCCTCTAATAAAACTGCGTCCTTTGAAATTTCTTGAGAAAGCGAGTCAAACGACCTGCTAAATAAAGGAACGCCTCCTTTACTTTCCTGGTTTTTTATTCTCAATTCATTAAATAAATTCTCTAGCTCTGAGAATTTCTTAACCCTTAGAGCGGCTACAAATAATGGGGTGTCAACTTCGGTCTGGTTGGAACTTGCTTGACCTGCTTCAGTAACAGAAAACAATATAACTAAGAAAAGAATCGAATATTTTAGATTTAAAAACTTATTTTTCACTTTTCCTCCGAAATTTTGCATGTTCTCAGTAAGTTCAATTATATGCATTTACTGACTAACAGCTCTAGAGCAAGTACTAATTTAGCCACCTTTACAACTTTTTAACAGGTAACGTTCCTTTCGTAATCGTATCTTTAATATTTATATTTAATTTATATTTACATTTTCTTTTAAAAAAGACATGACCGCTAAAAATATAAATGCGCTACCAATTCCTATTTGCACAAGAACTTGCACTCCATTTTTAGTCATTTTTAGCGATTGTCACCTTTTTTTACTGCTTTTGTGATCTAAAGCGGATGAATATCATAACACTTTTTACAACTAGATAAGTTATCCCAACCCATTTAAAACAATAAACAAAATACCATAGTGTAAGAGAAATTGTTTTAGAGTCTGGCGACAAAAGTCTTTGGGTAAGAACGCCCCAGATAAAATATGATATAAAATTACCTAGTAGTAAGCCAATAAGCATAAAAATAAAACATTTCTCTGCCGATATTTCGATTTTTCTTATCAATAAATATAAATTCACAATAGTTAGTGCGGAAGGGGTAATTAATAGTGGGACAATCATTGCGACGGTGTATTTGATGTCTGGCAAAATAATGCCAATAACGAATATTAAAAATTGAAACGCCAATGGCAAGACGATATTTAGAAAAATGCTATTTTTTCTCATTTCAAAAATTCCTTAATTCCTTTTTATGGTTATTTTTTGTTAAAAAGGATTAATCCTTCTAATTTTCTCAAAAGCGTCATTTGGAGGATTTCCGAAAGCCTCTTGCCCAACGCGGTAACCGCCAGCCTGAAGCGTATCGTTTACTAAATCTCCGCAGTGATACCTTTGAGAACTGAAAGGATATGGATCATAAACCGCACTTAAGTTATTAAAAGCCACATTTCTCATAATCTGATCTTGATGTGAATTAGCTAATATGCGGTGCGATCTATCATATCGCCAACCAATGTTAGAAATAACCTCTTCAAACGTTCTAAATTTTACAGGTGGTGACGCAATGCCCCACCCTTCTTGACTGTAATACATCCAACCAACAATGTCATTGCCAATTAAAATCGCGTTATGCCCAAATGATCCTCCTGGATAAGGCGCCCCCTCAGTATCGTTGAGTACGACAGCATCTAATCCTAAAGGGTCGACGAGATTGGATGGACTGTTATAAACATAGCGGAATAAATTCATATCAACACGATACCCAATCGGATCCCTCTGCAAGAACCTCCCTAGCTTGGGAGAATAATAACGGGCGCGGTAGTAATAAAGCCCTGCCTCAGAATCGAATTGTCTGCCTGTGAATAAGTGCGGATTGTTGATTGCGGATTGCGGAATCGGATTTCCGTCAGCATCAAAAAAGTACGGCTTCCCGTACGGATCATACTGAACGTATTCGGTGACTTGGTTGGTTGAGTCGGTGATGGCCACGATATTTCCAAGCGCATCGGTATGATAGAAATAATCTTTGCCGAGGCCGGGGATTGCATAGTGCGTGAGAAGTAATGGTTCGTCGATGCGATTCGAATACAAGAATGAGTGTGTCAGTGTACAAGTTTGAAGTATTAAATCGCAATTATAGCTTTCGAGAATATGGTCTTGGTCGTGAATGAAGAGTTCAGCGTTAGGCGTTAAGGGATAAGCGTTAAGTTTAAGGATTCGTCTTCCAAATGGGTCGTATTTGTATTCGGTAATACTGTTAATCGAAACAAGCCGGTTTTCGTAATCGTAAGTATAAGTATTCGTTCCGTCATTGGTGAGATTGCCTTTGGCGTCGTATGAGTAGCTCTGGCCATTGACGCTTGAATATTGGTTGAGGGTGTTGG